>JAFQRW010000001.1 GCA_017409875.1 Clostridia bacterium | reverse complement strand
CTATAATTTAATAGTTGCAAGTGGCCTGGTAGTTCAGTTGGTTAGAACGCCTGCCTGTCACGCAGGAGGTCGAGAGTTCGAGTCTCTTCCAGGTCGCCATTTTTTGCTATTGTAGCTCAGTCGGTAGAGCACCACATTGGTAGTGTGGAGGTCACGGGTTCGATTCCCGTCAATAGCTCCATCAAAAACCGCTTTGTAGAGCTATTTCTACAAAGCGGTTTTTTTTGTTTTCATTCCAGAACGCAAATTTGTCCATTATTTGTCCGTTATTGCAAAAAAATATTTTGCACAAATTGTAAAATATGATATAATTAATTGACAATGGAGGTTTTATTAATGAAAGAAGCATTAAAGTATATTATATTGATAATTGGCAGTTTTTTCAGTTTTATTGCGGCACTACTTGCCATTTCATTTCCATATGACAAAGATTTCCAGCAAATGCCCCTTCTTCTCATATTGCCTGAACTTGCATTAATTCTATTTATTACAACATCAATACTTTGTATTGTGTGGAGTTTTAAATTTGCAAACAATCAACCACATAAAAAAATATTTCTAAAGGCAATTTTTTCACTGATCGCTACAATAATTGCATTCAACCTTTCTCTCACATTTAACCCGCTAATAATAAGCATGTACACTAACGTTAATTCTAACACCATCAGTGATACACCTACGCCAGAGAAAGTCGCATCTGACAACATTTCTGACAGCGACACCTTTGAAAGACGTATTACTTCAGCGTTAATTAATGATGGCTTTGATTTTAACTGGGAAGACTGGACAATTACTTCAAACGACACAACATCTACAAGCAATTTATCACTAAACAAAAACAATCATTACTATTATATCTGTATTGAAAAAGACAAAACTTCGAAAAACACAGTACATGTTACTCTTAGCGCAGATAAATCTGAAGACCTTACAAATTTTGAAAAATTGGCAGTACATATCGCTTTAAGTATTGATGCCAAATTAGATATTGATAATTTTACTAAAGATGTTTTAAAAAACAAATCAACTTCGAAAAGTTTTGACAAATTTAGTGTTAGTTACAGTAATACCAGCAATTTAAACATGATTTTTACATTCAAAAAATAAAAAAAAGCAGCTTTTAAAGCTGCTTTATTATTTTTAACAAATCATCCTGTTGTTTATGAATATCTGCTACAATCTTAAACTGATTTCTTGCTCTATCTAAATTATGACCCGGTCTGTGAATTTTAAAATATGTGTCGCCTTCTAAATAGTCGGTCAAAAATCTGATTCCGCATTCATAAGTCATAAGTTTAACAGAAAATGGCAACAATTCTTTTTCCATTTCTGTCATTGAGTGCATTGTTTCTGAACAAAAGCCCTTTGCAAAAGCTTCAAACGCTTTAGCATCAAAATTAACTTTGCTTAAGTCAGTTTCATCTTCTGCTCCTGTTGAGCCACCCATTCTGAGAGCATCACCAAAATCATAGAGAATACTTCCAGGCATAACGGTATCTAAATCGATAACACATACTGCTTCTCTTGTTTTTTCATCGAATAAAATGTTGTTAATTTTGGTGTCGTTGTGTGTAACTCTAAGCAAAATATCCCCTTTAGCAATAGCATCTGTTACAACACTTGCTTCTTTTGAAAACTCAAGTGCAAAATCAATTTCTTGCTGAATGTCTTTTGCTCTGCCCATCTTATCTTCATTAATGGCTTTTACTAAGTTGTCAACTCTTGATGGTGTATTATGAAAATTCGGAATTGTTTCATAAAGCTGTTCAGCAGGAAAATCAGAAAGTAACTTCTGAAAATGACCAAAACCTTTACCCGCATTATATAAATCAGTATATGATTTGCTTGTTTCTATAGAAATAGTGTTATTTACATACTCATACACTCTAAAAACATTATTATCATCAATTCTATAATGATTTTTATTATACCTTGTTCTGATAACCTTCATTGTTTCGCGTTTTGGATTTCCGCCTTCTGCGATTATCTTTTCACGAAGAAAATCTGTAACTTTTTCAATGTTATCCATCAATTTTTCAGGATTTTTGAAAACATTGGTATTTATTCTCTGTAAGATATACTTTCTTGAGTTAGTAAGATATGTATCATTAATGTGCCCATTACCGTATCTATCAATTTCGGATTCAAGATTAAACTCATTTAAAATATCATTTAAATCAATAGCCATTTTTCTACACCTCACCATTCGTTATTTTTAAAAACCAAGGCATATTTTATCATCGCACAAAAAAACAAACAAGTTTTACAGGCAAATATAGCCATTTATATAAAAAACATGCCTTTTTATATATTTTTTCACAATAGCTAATTGATTCTATCACAAAAAACCATTAAAGTCAATGGAAATTTATATTTTTTTATATTTTATTTTAGTATGACTTGCAGAAAATGATAATATATATTATAAAATTCTCTTTAAGAACAATACTTTATCATATTTATTATATACTAAAATTTACAGAAAAAAGCCCCTACTGTTTTTGCAGCAGGGGTTTATTTTATAATACCAATGATGGAGCGGAATATACTCTTGCGGCATATTCTGAATCCAGTGAATAAAGTCCCTTTGAATCGTTTCCGAAAAGTTCCATCTTTTTAATCATATCATCAGCATTCTTTTCTTCCTCAAGCTGTTCTTTTACGAACCAGTCAAGGAACTGCATTGTTCTGAAGTCTTTTTCAGCATAAGCCTCAGCATAAATATTATTTATTAATCCCGTTACATACTGTTCATGCTCAAAACCTGCTTTAAGCGGATCCATAAGTGTAGAAAGTTTTTTGTCGGGTTTTTCTACAGCACCCAGTTCTACTTTTTCGCCATTTTGCTGTAGATATTTTAAAAATAACATTGCATGATCTCTTTCTTCCTGAGCCTGTATCATATACCAGTTGGCGAATCCATCAAGACCTTGTTGTTCATAAAAAATCGAAAAATCAAGGTATAAATATGCTGAATATAACTCTTTGTTTATTTGGTCATTTAATAATTCTGCAACTTTTATATTTAACACTTTACTTCCTCCTTTACAATGCCGGTTGTGTCAAAAGAATCCGGCAAAAATCTTATTTAAAGTATCTCTTTAAAAGTCCTTCTAAACCACGACCATGACGAGCCTCACAATGGGACTTGCTTGTGAAACCCCTTATTTTACTGGGTTTTTGAGATTTTTCTCTCATTTTGCCCACCAACTGCCCACCTTTTCTTTGTGCCCACCACTTAAAGAATAAGGGCATAAAAACAGTAGTTTTTAGGTCTGTTTCTGTTTATCACAGTTTATTTATATTCTGTGATAATGTGTTTTTATTATACCACATACTGCTTGATATTGCAATAGTTTTTATTCTTCTACTTCTGCCAAATCTTCTATATGGTATATACAAGCATTAACCAAAAAATCAATATCTTCATTGGCAATCTCAATATTTATCATATCTTCACTTTCACATCTGCTACTTTCATAATGCCCATAAATATCTTCATCATAATCAAGTCTAAAAAGCACATCTAACAAATAATCTTTTTCTGTTGGGTTAGAACTATAAACCCTTATTTTAAGTGTTTTACACTCATCTCCAACAATTTCTCCTTTAAACTTAACTGGCATATCTTTTGTTCTTTCACAAACTAACTCATATACTTTTGATAAAAAATCAAACTCAACTATTTTTTCTGCATATTCACAAACATAAACTACTATGTTGCTTATGTCTGGGTTTAATACCATTTCTGTTTTATTATCTATATCTAAACCAATAACATTTTGTTCTTTATTTAATTCTTCAAGACCTAATGTAAGTTTCTTAATAACTTCATTATTTTTTATATACTTCAAATTGATTTCTTTTGCCATATTATCTTCAATAATAACTTCTTTTTCAAAGTGGCATTTTTCTGCAATGAAATCAACAACTTTCATTAGTTCCTTATAACCTTTACTATTTACTTCACTGTTTGCACAAATGTCTAAATTATAGTTTATCATACTGTTTCAACTTCCTTATTTACTTGATTTTCTTCTCACATATACAAGTATAATTGCTCTTTATTATACCATATAACTGTTATAAAATCAATGATTTCACTGAATAAACACATAAAAGCAATAAAAAAACCACCAACCATAATAAATGTTGGTTGGTGGTTGGGGTTATGCAGTTCTCACAAGTCCCCCAAATCTCTGGGCAAAACCTATACTGCCAAACTCACTGAAATCTGGGCAATCAACATTATAGACATAAGATAAAGCAATATTATCTTTTAAATCTTCTCTGTCAGTTTGCCACTCTTCCTTGTATTTACTGACATAGAGTAAAGCAAGTAATTCTCCAAACTCTGTATTACTATGTAATATATGATATACCATAGCATTATTTTTTTCTTCAAAGTCTTTAACCACTGCCTTTTCATTGTCATTGATATAATACAATATACCCAGTTGTTCAGTCTTGTATAACTGCCCATTTTTGAAGTCTGTAATAACTTCATTGCATAACCCAGAAAGTTTCAATCTGGTTAAGCACTCTTTCTTCTGTTCTTCTAATGTTGGTGTCATTTGTAAGCACTCCCTTTATTATGTTATTTTTTTGTAATTGTTTATTTATAGAGAACTTTAAAATCACCTTTTTTCAGTTCAAAATATCTGTTAAATAGTCCTTTGAATGCCTACTTTTAAAAACTGGTTATTTTTTGCAGAAATTAAATCTGGAGAAATCTGGTCCAGATTTAATTTTTAGATTTTTTTACCAGTTTTGTTTCAAAGTATCTTTTAAACAACCCCTAAAAACCTTTTCCAGAGTAAAAGAAAACCACCAACTGCCATAGTTGGTGGTATGTAGGTTATTATTTTTTAAGAATAAAGCATTTTTCATTATTATCTTCAAACTCAAGGTCAATCTCATACATTTCTTCTTCAATTTCAATTTCAAAATTGCTTTGCAAATATTCATAGGTTTCTTCTTCTGTTGCAAACCTATCTTTGCATTTTTCAAAGATATCATACACTGACATTTCAATAGCAGAAAAATATTCTGTTGCAATGTCATTTCTATCACACTTTTCATCTTCATACTTTTCATAAATGGCATTTGTTGCACTTTCTGTTAAAGTCCAATCTGTCCACTCTTGCATTTTCCATAAAAACTCTTCTGCACTTAAATAAACATACATAATAATCTTGTTGTGGGAGATTTACTCCCACTCTCCTTCCTCTTCAATTTTATCTATAATTTTATAAATTAAATCTTGTATCAACATACCAAGTATATCATAAGTAAGAACTTCAAATCTGGGAGTTGCTATACACTCAACAAACCAGTTGTCCATAAAAACTCCACCAAAGGTTTCAAAATCTGCAAGACTTTTTATTAAATAAAGGTTCAATTCATCTTGCTCTATACTTTCTCTCAACTGCATTTTTGCCAAATCTTCAACAAGGTCTCTGTCATATATGTAGTTGCATAATTCAATATTGAAATAATTTGTAAGGTCTGTTATTTGCATAACCATAGTATCTAATATTTCATCTGCAACATACTTTGTGTCTGGTTCAATGCTCAAATACTGTTTGATTATTTTATTTAGACAATCACAGTATTCTTTATTGCCTTTGCAATGCTTAATAATTGCATTTTCTTCAATTTTTGTTAGTTCTCTAACCATATTTTCTTTTGTAGCAGTTGCAAAAGGAACACCACTATTGACTGCTACTCCTCCTTTTTTAATTATTTTTTTAATTTTTGTGTTCTATATATAATAAAGAAAACACTATTTGCAGCATCTTCATTATCAACTCTTGATGAGGTAAAGGGTGGAAACCCACCCTTTACTCTGCCACTATTTCTGGCATAAGGTTCTTAACTCCCATAAGGGAGTCAATCAATGCTCCTGCACTTCTTCTTTGGTCTTCATTACAGTGAGAATAAACTTCAAGCAGAGTTCTTAAATTGGAGTGTCCCATACAATCTCTAATGACTGTAATATCAACACCATTTTGTTGTAATGAAGAAGCAAAGTAGTGTCTTAACAAATGAAAGTTAAACTTTAAACCCATTTCCTTTGCAATTCTGGAAATAACCTTGTTGCTATCTGGGGAAAGCATTGAACCATCTTCCTTTACACAGACAAAATCATCAATGTCACCAATCTCCACAATTTCTGGGTGATTTCTGTCCATTGCAACCTTAACAATGTTGCTCTTGTAGAACTGCCCAAGTCTTTTTTTGTTCCCATCTTGCATTTTCTTCACAAACTGCATATACTGTGAAAACTCTTCTCCAAAATATACTGTTCTTTCGCTTTTTGGAGTTTTTGTTGGAACTAAATGCCAGATGCCATCTCTCTTTTGAAGTTGCTTTCTAACTTCAAAGGTCTTATTTTCAAAGTCAAAATCACTCCATCTTAAAGCATAAACTTCACTTGCTCTTAAACCAGAGTTTTTGCCAATGGTAAAGGCAACTTGCACATTTGTTGATATCAATCTTTGTTCCAGAGAACTAAACTGCTCTGGTGTTAGCAATACCTTTTCTGGTCTTGCATAAGGTCTTGGTCTCTCCACCAACTCCATAATATCTTCATTTATGTATTTATGCTTTCTTGCAAAATCAAAGAGAACCAAAAAGAAGTTATACATACTTAATGGGTAATCACTGTGATACTGCTCTGCCTTCTCATTTAAAAAGTGAGTTAGGTCAAGTGGTTGTATTCTTCCAACATACATCTCCCCAAGAACACTTCTAATATGGTTGTTGTATATAGAGTTATATCTTTTGATGGTGTTATAACTCTTCTGCTTGGTTGCACTTTCCCTTAAATAAAGGTCATACATTTGATTGAGTGTTATATTCTTATCAACAAAGTTTGTAAGTTTTATTCTTCCAATCTCTTCAATTCTTGCTTGATATGCCTCATAGGAACTTTTGAAACCACACTTTTCCTTGTTAATCTTCTTACCATTGGGCAATGTCATTTTAATTCTGTAAGACCAACCTGCCCCCTTTGGTCTTGTTCCTTCATAAATCTTTTCTGCCATTTTTACTTTCTCCTTTCTTAACTTATAAGTTGTATATTATCAAGGTCTGTTAAGTCATACCCATTGTATGCTTGCAAAAAGTTTGCTATTGCAAACTCTGGAACTTTGTATCTACCAAACTTGATAGCAGTTAATACCCCCTTATGTATTAGGGAGTAAACAGAACCTTTATTGACACCCAAGATTTTTGCAACTTCTGGAACTGTGTAAATCTTAATGTTGTCAGTCATTTCTATCACTCCTTTTTAAAAATTATTTATTTACAACATAACGCAGAAATGTTTTGTTTTTTCAACATCAATGTTGTATTGTAGTAATATTTTAACACAGACTTTGTTTAATGTCAATACTTTTTTGAAAATATTTTTATAAAATACAACATTTATTTTCTAATTAGATAATTTACTGCAATTTTCTTGACAAAATAAAACATTTATGCTACTATATATAATGTAATAATTTGAAAGGAGCAAATCTAATGGGAGAAACAAGAACCAGAAGTCAAGGTGTTAAGTATGCTCTTACCCCAGAATTAAGGGAACACATACAGAAAACAAGAACAAGTCTTGACCTTTCAACTGAAGAATTATCAAAAATGCTTGGTATGAATAAAGAAACATATAATAATATAGAAAGAAAAAAATCAAGCACCACTACAATCACAACAGATATATTAGATAAACTTTTCGATATTTTTCAAAAATTATCTTCTAATGATAAGGGACTAACCAAAGAGCAGTATATTATAGGTAATTTGGAAAAGTTTTTGTATAATGCAGATACTGACTATGACACACTGCTACAACAAGATTGGTTAAAGGCATATTATTTGAAATATCAAACTGTTAATTTAAGTGAAAGCACCATTGACAATTTATTTAACTACTGCCCAGAAGAAGAATTAAGGGAACTGGTTAAGGACCTGAGCAAGAACAGACACATAAAATTAAAAACTGATATTACAGAAGAAAATGAGGTATATATCAATCTTAAAAATAAGGACAAATACCCAGACTATGCAGATTACCCCTTCTGGTGTATAAGATACAGTGATTTTACTGATAAAGAAGTAGAAGAAATATTGGGCAGTCTTTACAGTGGTAATGTCAAATATTCTTTACTCTTTGCCCTTTTGATTAACAAGGAATTGAAGAGCAGAAGGAAGAAAGATTATAATGATATTTTTGCTACTGTGTATTACAACTTAAAAATGTGTGGTTGCATAAATATTTTTGACAGACTGGAAAACATCATTAGTTCCAGAAAACCAACACCACCAAAGGCAGAACCTACACAAGCAGAAAGCACTGATAATCTATTTGTGGAAATGTTAAGGGGTTTAGATTTGCAAGAATATCCATCTAATGTCAAGCACTTGTTGGAGCATTGCATAAAGGGTGGAGATAATTTCCTTAATGCCTTTGATATAGACTTGACACCTTTATACACTGCATCTGCTTATGATATTAGTGTGTTTAAAATTAGACTGGCAGAAATTATAGATAATATATTTAAGTAAAAATGACAAAAGGAGCAGACAAAAAAATCTGCTCCTTTGTTTATGTAAAAAAGGGTATTTCACTTCTTCCTATAATAATATAAATGGTTTCATTTATATACACTCCCAACAGACCTTTCAAAAAGAAAAAGCAAGAGCAGAACTCTTGCACTCGCAACAATAAAGTTTTAACTTACAGATAGACTATATAATATTTAAAACTTTTACTTATACACAGTTTTTGAAAAAATCACTTTTACACTCTTTGTCTGCCTACAAAAGACAACTACTCTTGACAAGGGAACAAAGGGAATAATTTTTCTTTCCACCATTTATGGTGTTCATATAAATTATTTTTTGGGACTTTTAAAGTTCTTTGTGGCAACTGCCATACTAAACTTTAAAAGGCAAAGAGTGATTTTTCAAAAGACAGATAAAATCTGCCTACCACAAGGGCAGATTTTTTTTGCACATATTTGGTACAATAAAAACCGGTTTTTTATTATACCAAAAAATGTTGCAAAATTGGTTAGGTTGATTTAAACCTAAACAATTTTGCACTGCACCAGAAAAAAGAAATAAAAAGGAATAAAATGTATTTAATAAGAAAAAAATCATAAAAAATGTGTAAAATCATTTTTTATGAAAAAATCACTGAAAATGACAATATTTTTAGTGAATACTTATTTAAAAGGGGGTATTTTGAAAATGGGCAAAAATAAATCACTGGGTTATCAAATACACACTGCACTTGCAGAAATAAATATGCAAAACCAAGAGAAAAGAACAGAGATTTACAACAGAGAAAATGGGACACAGTTTCAGTCAGTGGGCAAAAGGGAGTTTAAGAGAAATGGGACAAGCATTAACTATATTTTCTCTCAAAGGTCTGCACAGAATCTGGCAGAGAAAAGCAAAAACTTTGTTAAGTTCTTAAAGGAGAACTACAACATAAAAATGGTTAAGCAGATAACACCACAAATGTGTCTGGACTACCTAAACACCAAGCAAGGTTGCAGTAAAAAGACTGTTGCAGCATACAAGAATATGTTGGAAAAGATTTCTATTGCTTGTAGCAAGAAGTTTGGGTGTGAGCAGTTTTACACACCAGAAGTCAAGGCACATAAGGTGGAAGATACATATAAAACTAATTCTGCCAGAATATACACTAATGCAGAGATTGAAAAAATCTATAATTATCCCAGTGATAAACAGAACATTATAAAAACTCTCTGCTTTATAGGTTGTAGAATTTTTGAAGTCAATATAAAAGTAAAAGACATAAATCTTGATACCCATACTTACACTACCACTGCAAAAGATGGAAGAATAGACACATATTCAACAGTACATATCATAGGGAAAGGTGGCAAAGACAGTTATAGACCAATACTGCCACAGTATAGAGATTTTTTTGCAGAACTTATAAAAGGAAAGAACCCAACTGACAGACTTTTTGATTTACCAAAGGACACAAAATTAGCAAGACTGACTATGAGTAATGAAATAAGGAAAATCACAAAAGAGTTGGGTTTGACAGTCAGTGGAAAAAATCACGAGTTTAGAAAATATCACTGCCAGATTGCACTACAATATTATCTTGATAAAGGTTGGAGCAGAGAGAAAGCAGAAAGTTTTGTGATACAAAGGCATCTTTCTCACTCTGGGGAAAGAAAGGACTTGAAACAGATTTATTTATACAGTTAAATACAGATTGTGGTTAATGTTTTGAGATTTCAAGTTCTGTTAATAATACCTACAAGGCAGTATAATTAAAATAAAGGTAGGTGTTAATGTTTTGAATTATGAGTTAATGGGAAAGCAAATAAGAAAACAAAGGAAACTAAAAAAATATACTCTTGAACAACTGGCAGAAAAACTGGACTGTTCCACCACCTTTATTGGTCAAATTGAAAGAGCAAAAGGAATACCATCACTTGAAACAATAGTAAAGATTGCAAATGTCTTGGAAGTTTCAATAGACAGTCTGGTGTTTGGAGATTTGAACAGTAAATCTGGGAGCACACATTTTGCAAATAAGGTTATTGAACTAACTGAAACCTTTACACCAAAGGAAAAAGATTTGCTACTTAAAAATATAGAGATATTTAAGGACTTTAAGAACAATGCTAAATGATAGCATTGTTTTTTTGTTGCATTTTGACAAAATAAAGATTTTAGTTAATGTTTATTGACTATTATCTGTATTTGTGGTATAATAAAAGTCAGTAATTATATTAAGGGGTGATTTTGTTGATAGCAAATAAAAGAATTATTGCTCTTGTTCTGTCAGTAGTGGCAATCTGTTCTCTTGCAGGTTGTGGCAATAAGGAAGATACAAAGACAGAGCAACCAAATAATGAAGTTGTATCGCAAGAAACAGAAACAGTGGAGAGCAAAACAGAAAGCAGTATTTATGGGACTTGGGTAGTTGATAAATATGAAGTGTATGATGGTCCAATGAGAGTTTTTATGTTGGAAACATTTGAAAAATATTATTATCAAGGAGCAGAGTGGGAATTCACAAAAGATAATAAGATTGTATGTTGTGAAGATAAAACACTATCTACACCTTTTAAAATTATTAGTGATACTGAATTAGAAATAATTTCAGTGAGTGATGGAAAAACAGAGAGACAAGAATATGAATTAAATGGTGACACTTTAATTCAATATGGTATGTATTCTGGTGATTTCAGTAAATATGGCAGAGCAAATGCTATATATTACAAAAGAAAGTAGGTGAGATTTATGAGTGTTATTGTTCCTATTCTGCTTGTAGTAATATTTGTTTATGGAATATATTGGGTTTCTATGAATTCTATTGAAGGGAAAAAGAGAAAAGCAATGATAATTAACCCAACTGATGAAACTGTTACTGAATATATTCCTGCATTTAAAAATGCAAATTCTTTTATTTTAAGAAATATTAGACCAGGCGAAAATAGTGGCAGTCTTGTTGTTGAGAGAAAATTGAAACAAATACAAGCATGGGAAATTGTTAAAGAAAGTCCTAATGTTTCTCAAAACATTAAAGATGAGTTAAGAAAAGCATTTTTACAATGTGATATTCCAATTAAACCATAACTACATAAGCAAAATGGCAACTCATAAGGAGTTGCTATTTTACTATTATAATGAGTAAAAATATGAAGAATAATATTTTAAGGTGTTGTTTCTGTGGGCATAGTGATATATCTTATGACACAGATACAAGAGAAAAAATAAAAGCAATAGCAGAAGATTTGGTTTTAAACCATAATGTCAGTGAGTTTTGGGTTGGGCATTATGGCAGATTTGATGGGTGTTGTTCTTCTGTTATAAGAGAGTTGCAGAAAACTTATAAAGACATAAAATTAGAGTTGGTTATTCCATATATAACCAAAGGCATAAATGAGTATAGGGAACTATACTATAAAGATTATGATAATATTCTTATGGCAGATATACCCTTAAACACTCCCCAGAAGTTCCAAATCATAAAAGGAAATGAATATGTTGTAGATAACTGTGAGTATGTTATTTGCTACATAGAAAGACATTATGGGGGAGCATACAGAACCTTTACCTATGCCAGAAGAAAAAAGAAAGAGATTTTTAATATTTCTCCAAGACCAATAGAAGATTAAAAGCAAACTATCAACTGTTTTAGTTGGTAGTTTTTTTATTTCAAAATATCTGTTTAGTAGTCCTTGAAATGCCTATTTTTAAAAACTGGTTATTTTTTGCAGAAATTAAATCTAGAGAAAATCTGGTCCAGATTTAGTTTTTGACTTTTTTGACCAGTTTTATTTCAAAGTACCTACTTAAAAGACCTTTGAACCCTTTACCAAAATATAAATATGTTTATAATTTGACAGTAATATAAAATGGTGTTAAAACAAATATAAATGGGTTTATATTTATATAAACTCAAAACTATATTATTTTTAAGGAGGTGGAAAATGGGAGCATTTTTCATTAACAGCAGTGAGATTTTAACATTATCACTATTAAACAACAAACAATTTCATTTTAACCAAGAGGAGATGGCATCTGCCATAGGTTGCACTCAACCAAATATTTCTTATGTTGTTTCTTCTCTTTTGCAAAAAGGAGTAGTGGAAAATATAAAGGGTTTTATTGCAGTAAATCAATACAGATTGGTTGAATACATAACAGAGTATGCAAGTAGTATGTATGACAATGCAGAGATTTATTTTTCTAATGGCATTTTAAAGATTAGGAATTGGTTTCCAGAAGTTTTTGCTTTCTTTCAAACATATTTTAGAATATTAAATATTGAGTATGTAATAACAGAGTGTAGAGATTTGAAAGAGATTTGTTTTGTTTTCAAAAATGATTTAATAGATATAGCAGATATAGAATAATACTAATAAGAGTAAGAATAAGAAAAATAAAAAAATGCTCACAATTTAAGTTATAGTGGGCATTTCAAAGGTTTTTTAATATAAACTGCATTTTATATTATTATAAAGTTCAGTTTATGATTTATCTCTTGTTAGGGGGTGTATATGAAACAAAACAAAAATAATGAACACATAGAAATCTGGGCAGAACTTTCAAGCATAGCAAGTAAAGGTTATTCTACTTTTGTTCTTCCAGAGAAAAAGAAAAAAGATAAAAGAAAGTTTATGAAAATACATACAACTGCATTAGACTTTCTTGCAAATAAATCTGGTGTAGATAAAAAATATATTAACTTTTTTATTCTGCTTGTAAATATCAATGCCAAGCATATTGAGGCAGATACAAACCTTTTGAAATTGTCTGTTAAAGAGATAGCAGACAAAATGGGGTATTCTGTTGTTCATACATACAACACATTAAATATGCTTGAAAAATTAAACTTGATAGCATTTTATAAAGTAGGAAGAAACAAGTATGTTGTTATTAACCCAAAATATTATGCAAAGTTTTATGATTTAAACTTTATGTATGCAGTAGAATATTGTTTTGAGGAAAGAAAAAGAATTGATATTCAAGAAGTGGTTGGCAGAATATCTATATTAAAAGAATTAAAGGTTGATAAGGAAAACACCAGAGCAAAAGGAGAAGTTAAAGGGTTTATTAACAGTAATATTTGATAATTTTTTGGTGGGCAAATGGCATTTTTCGTGGTGGGCAGAGCAGTTTTTAGGTGGGCTTTGCCCACCAACTGCCCACCTTTTCACAAAAAAACAGTAAAAAACACAGTGGAATTCTGGATAACACCTGATGACTGTGGTTTCGTGAACTAAACTATAAAAATCAAAGAAAAATGGCATAACAAAAGGGTTTGGAGTGTTCCAAACCCTTTATTTATCTTACTTGAAGAACCTATTGAGGAAACCTTCAAATGCCTTGCCGTGTCGAGCCTCGTCGCGAGCCATTTCATGAACTGTATCGTGGATGGCATCAAGGCCGTTTTTCTTTGCACATGATGCTAAATCAAATTTACCCTGAGTTGCACCATACTCACAGTCAACTCTCCATCTGAGGTTATCTTTTGTAGTAGCTTTCATATTTGGTTCCAAATCCTCACCTAAAAGCTCAGCAAATTTCGCAGCATGTTCTGCCTCTTCATAAGCTGCCTTTTCCCAGTAAAGACCAATTTCAGGATAACCTTCTCTATGTGCAATGCGTGCCATGCAAAGATACATACCAACTTCTGCACATTCGCCGTTAAAATTAGCCATAAGCTGTTCAAAAATGTACTTTTTATCTTCCTCGCTTATATCAGGATTATTCTTAACTGTCTGACCATACACGCCGTATACGTGTTCTGCAGCAAGTGCTGTTCCTTCTTTCATAACATTAAACTTTTCAGCCGGAACTTTGCATACCGGACATTTTTCAGGAGCAGACTCTCCCTCATGAACATAACCACAAACTGAACATACAAATTTTTTCATATTAATTTCCCCTTTTTAATAAATTTTATAAACACTGGCTACACACGCCACTGTAAAATACTTCTTTAGTCGAAACTTTAAAATTCTCAAGTCCTTTTTCACCTGCACTCGAAATTTCGAAATCATATACTGTCCCGCACTGAGAGCACATAAAATGACCATGAAAATCAGTACAACCATCATATCTTATGTTAGTACCGTCAATAGTCAGGGCTTTGACTATTCCATTTTCAGCAAAAAGTTTTAAAGTGTTATACACTGTTGTGAGTGATAACGTAGGAATTTCATCAATCAATGCTGCATAAACCTCAGAAACTGTAGGATGTGAACAAACACTCCTTAAATATTCTAAAATTTTCACTCTCGTAATAGATGGCCTTATTCCTTTTTTTTGCAATACTTCTATAACTTTCATGCTCACCACCCTTTTGTATTAATTTCATTTTTGTAATTATTACAATTAAATAATAACACTACTTTTTGTTTTTGTCAATACTTTTTTGAAATTTTTTTAATTTTTAATTAGCACTTGATAAATAAACAAAAATGTGCTATACTTATTTCATATTTTAATATAAACAAATTAGGAGGTAATTCTTTTGGTATATTCTAAAACAAGTTATAATGTTGGCGACATTATTAAAGTATCAGGAAACGGTCCTGCATCCGAAAAAGGTGCTATTATTTTTATGGGTGAAAATTTCTTAACTTACAGGGGCCCGTATTACAACAAAACCCTGTCCTCTTTTGATATTTCAAGTGGCAAGGTTACTATTACAGTTACCGACCACTATGACGATATCAATGAAGCTATTGAAGAAGTTAACCAGATTGACACTCAAGAAAGCTTTACATCCGGTTGGATTACACCTTCAATATACGCAGAAGCCCCAACAACCGATGACGAAAGCGAAGACGAAGAATAAAAAATTAGTGCCTGAATACTCAGGCACTTTTTAATGCAAAAAATTTTATTATGCCAATACATATTGCAAGCGCAGTTTTTTCCTGATATTGTTTTGTATTTAATTTTTCCGCCTCATCAGGATTAGACAAAAATCCACATTCTACAAGCACTGACGGCAAATTTAAATTTTGATACAATATCTTACTGCTGTCAATTTTAGCAATCTGCCTGTTATTTTCACTATCAAGACTGTTCTTTAGTTCTTGTTGCAGGCACTGTGCAAGTGTTTGGCTTTTGGGGTGTGCGGATTCATAAAACACCTGAGCACCTTTATACTTTGATTGTTCAAAGAAATTTAAATGAACGCTGATGAGAATATCTGCTTCAGAATTATTTGCAGTTTTTCTTCGATTCAGCAAATCTGAACGTTTTTTACTTTTTACACTCCCCTTATCATCAGAATGAAGTGATTGGTCTTTTGTTCTGGTCATAATAACCTTTGCGCCATTTTTTTCTAAATAATTTTTTAAATAATTTGCAATTTTTAAATTTACATCTTTTTCTAAAACTCCACTTTTTGACATAGCTCCGCCGTCTAAACCACCGTGACCTGCATCGACAACAATTTTTTTGCCTGCAAGCGGAGGAGTTGCAGATGTTTTTTGCACCTCATGCTTTACTACTATAAAAACTGACATTACACATATTATTATAGTTATAAAAAATAGTAAAAATTTTCTTAAACCTATTACCATAACATCACCTAATAAACAGATTATGAAAAAAAACTTTTGGTTATTACGAATAAACAAAAGCAAAATGGCAAAAATATGTTTGTACCAAAAAAACATTTTAAAAGGAGATGTAAAAATGGATAACATCAATAAGTCTATTGCCTGCACCGTAACATCATGCAAGTACCATTCAGATTCTGAAAACTACTGCACATTAAACAACATTAATGTTGGTACACACGAAGCAAATCCTACAAAATCTGAATGTACTGACTGCAATTCTTTTGAATGTAAAGACTGATAAAAAGTGCCCCTTTAAAGTAAGGGGCACTTTTTTATCTTAGACTTACGAATGAAATATCTACATTATTATCTGTAACGGTAACTTTTGGAATTAAAAGAGTATCTAAAAGCTTGATTGCACTCCAAGGACTTTGAGTTTCTAAATTTCCTACGCTTATAAACTTGGCACCCGACTCATAATACATATTGGTATGCATATCAGGATAAAAGACATAGACATTTGCTTTTTTTGAAATATCTTCTATTTTTTTCTTGAACATAATAAATTCGTAACGATTTTTAATCAGATTATGACTTTCGTTTAAGAAAATAAACAAATTTTTAAAATCTTTTGACGTATCATTATCAAACTTAAGCCATTGTGCAGCAGATGTAAAACCATTAGAGTTGTTTAAAGTTATGAAAAGTGAATTTTCTTTTTCGAAGCTGCTGTATCCATTTGTTTTAATTTCATCTATCCCGTAAAAATCGTAATTTTTTAGTGAAAAAACATAATCGCTGTTTTTAAGCCCGGTAGCAACATTTGCGGCTAACACTTTTGAAAGAAACGTATTGGCTTGCGGCATATTCGCTGTAACATTGAAAGAAAAATCGCCACCAGTAGGATTTGATTTGTTTAAATTTATTACTTCACTTTCAAATGTATGCTTCGCCTCCGAGAGTGAGTCGAAAAGCACATATCCTTGTGATTTCTCACTTAAATCATTTTGAACGATATAAAACTGTGTAAGTTCAAAAGCTCCTTCAGGAACATCAAATGTAACATACTTCCAACCAGAAAAATCAATATTTTCAAGCAGTGTTTGCCTGAATATGTTTCCGTTTTTGTCTTTAAATTCTGCTCTTAACCATTGATTTAAAACAGTTGGTGAATATACCCAAAGTCCTAATTTTCTTTTTCCTGAAACCGCTACCGGAGATTTTAGTTTTAAATATGCCGCTGCGCTTTTATCAGCAGGAACATTTGAAAAATCATACTTAAGTTTTCCGCTTCCGAATTTACTTTTAAAATTATTGTAATCAGTAGAAACACTTGCAACCGATTGCTCAGGATATTTATCTGCTGCAAACTCATCATTTTCAAATTCAAAAACTATATCAGAGAAATAAATGTTTGTTTTTTTATCCAAAACACTGACTGTTTTTTCATAATCGTTTATTTTACTTATATTAACATCTGATGGCTCAACAGTTGCACAGACTCCCTTTTTATCTTGTGCTATAACTTTAAATTGCGGATTATTAAAGTCTTTAATTGAAAAATGAGATGGAGCAACTGTCAAACTAAAGATGCTATCTAAGATATCTATTTCCGTTTCTGCAGTATAGCCATTATATGAAGCATAAACCTTTACGTTTTCGCCGCTTTTTGTGGCGTGCAATACATTTCCGTCAAAAAAGCCAAAGCCGTTTTGTATTTTAAAGTTCACTTCAGGAATTTCGCCGTCAAATTGATTTCCATACTCGTCTACAGGATTTTTGATGCTAAATGTTCTTGTTGTGCCAGAAAACACATTGTCATCACTAACTTCAATTTCAAATTTTGTCATAGCACTGCCTTTTGGAGCATTAGACAGAATTCCTATTGCAGTTGCGACTTTTCTTTGTCCGCCATCTGATGGAACATTAATTACGTTCTGATAGTCTTTTTGCTTTGCGACCATTGTAGTTGAACCTCCTCCATCGAGATTCATGGCATCATACATTCCGATTTCAACCAAAAATTCAGTTAACTGGCTTAAAGTATATCCTTTTGCATTGCTCTGTCTGCCATCTACTGTAATAAGATAGAGCTTTGTACGCGTTTGGTCGCAAGCAATAACTGTTCTCGGATTTGCCCCTGAAACGTTATGAGTGATTTTTGCAGGCATACCTTGCGTTACAAGCATTGTTCCCCCACCTGTCATAGTTACAAATTCAGACAAATCAAAATTTGCCTCAAACTTGATTTCTACTTTATCACCAACTACCAAATTCTCATTTAAAAACGGATTAAACTCAGGTAAATGTCTGATGACATAACCGTTTTCAGGAACAATAACCCCATCTTGCTCTGTGCGCATTTCGGTAACAACATCATCTTCAATTATTACCTCTAAAACATTATTATACGAGCCTCCGGTTTGCCCTCCAAAAGCAGATGTATAAATTACAGGTTCTGCCAACGAATCATATTTATTTAAATGTTTTATTGTAAGTTCGTTGCCGTTAGGAGCTTTAAGCGTGATATTTGTTATTATATTTTCGCAAATAATTTTATTAAACTCATCAATAGCAAAAGTAAACATCCCTTCAGTTTCACTTGAAGAAGAGAGCAACTTGCCATCGTTCATAATTGTTCCTACAGCTGTTCCTTTTGATTTATCAGAACTGTTCCATGCAAAAAAATCCCCGTTTACTGCAGCAACAGTGTTATTTTCTTCTGCAAGGTTTTTTACTGTCTCCAACGTGTTAAGTCCAGAAGATGATGATAAAACTTTTGTTTTTACATACTCGTTAGTTAAATCCGCTTCGATAATATTAATATTCTGCCACCCTGCACTATCAAGACGTTTTAAATTTGTTAAAACAACTCCACTTGCAATATTCTTAGTATCAGCTAAATTATATACTGCTTTTGCATTTACTCCTATCGGCAATATTATTGCAAAAGATGTAAGCATTGCTAAAACTTTTTTAAACATTTATGTACCTCCATTTGTGCTTTACTTAATAATTATACTACTTTTTCAGTACATAGTAAATAAAAAATATTGTTAAATTATAAAAATTATGTTAAAATATTGGTATTGATATACGGAGGAACAGATATGAAAATTTTAATGGTACTTATGGGAATGGAAATCGGCGGTGCTGAAACCCATGTTCTGGAATTATCTGCTGACCTTAAAAATAAAGGTTATGACGTTTTGGTTACTTCAAACGGCGGTGTGTATACGAAAGAACTTTCAGAATATGGTATAAAGCATATCACCTTACCCCTTCACACAAGAAATATATTTAAAATGACCAAATCTTTTTTTGGTCTTTTAAAGCTTATAAAAACCGAAAAACCAGATATCGTTCATTCTCATGCAAGAATTCCCTCCTTTATCCTTGGCATTTTAAACAAGTTTATTAAATTTAACTTTGTCACTACTGCGCACTGGGTGTTTGACACATCGGGAATACTTAAACATATTACCAACTGGGGAAAACGCTGTGTTGCTGTTAGTGAAGATATTAAAGAATATCTTAAGGACAACTATCATTTAGTTGATCAGGATATTTACGTTACAATTAACGGAATTAATATGCAAAAGTTTTCACCCGAAAACTATGCAAATGATATAATAGATGAATTTGGTCTTTCAAAAGACAAAAGAAAAATCGTATATATCAGCCGTATGGACGAAGACAGAAGTTTGGTTGCGCATCACCTCATAGAAATTGCACCTTCTCTTTTAGAAAAAGAAGACCTTGAAATAATAATTGTCGGTGGCGGCAATGACTTTTACAATGTTTTAAACAAAGCTGATATCCAAAACCAAAAAGCCGGCAAAAAATATATTTACCTCACAAATGCCAGAACAGATATTTATAAATTTATTTCTGTTGCTGATTTTTTTGTAGGTGTGTCACGCTCGGCATTAGAGGCAATGAGTGCCGCAGTTCCGTCAATTATTGCGGGCAATGAGGGTTATATCGGCATTTTCGACGAAAATGTTTTAGATGTGTGTTTTCAAACAAACTTTTGTTGCAGAGGAACTAAAGATTCCACACCTGAGCTTTTAAAAGAAGATTTAATAACTCTTTTAAATGCAGATAAAACCAAGCTCAGCCATTTAAGTAATTATTCACGGCAGACAATTAAAAATCATTATTCAGTTGACGCTATGACAAAAGTTTATGAAAAAATTTATGAAAGCATTTTAAGAGTTCCTGTCGGATTTACTGATATTGTTGTATCCGGTTACTATGGGCATAAAAACAGCGGCGATGACGCATTACTGTCTGCAATTATAGATAATATTAAAAAGCTTAATAATTCTATAAGATTTACTGTCCTTTCAAACAACCCGAAAGAGACTATGGAAATTTACGGTGTGGATGCAATATACAGATTTAACATTTTCAAGATAACCAAGGCTATTAAAAACTCCAAGCTATTAATAAGCGGTGGAGGTAGCCTTATTCAGGATGCAACAAGCAGCCGCTCACTTGCCTATTATCTTAATATAATAAAAATTGCACTTGATAACAAAATCAAGACCTATGTATATGCCAACGGCATAGGCCCTATTAATAAACCAAAAAACAAATCTGCAACCCGTAAGATTTTAAACAAGGTTAATTTAATTACACTTCGTGAAAATCATTCAAAAGAAGTTTTAAACGAAATTGGCGTTAGCATCCCTGATATTTATGTTACGTGCGACCCTGCCATTTCAATAACTCCTTCACCTTTATCACGTGTTAAAGAAATATTTGAATCTGAAGGCATACCTGATGGCAATTATGCGGTAATATCCTTAAGAAACTGGAAAACAAATGCATATAAAAAGAGCATTATCAAGCTTTCAGAGTATATTAATAAAACATACTCTTTAAACTGTATTTTTGTACCTATGCAGTTTAAAAAAGATTTATCTGTTTGTTTTGCGTGCTCACAAAACGGATATGTTTTGAAAAACCCGTACAGTTTTAAGGATATTATGTCTATAGCATCACATAGCAGCCTTGTTGTCGGCATGCGACTTCATATGCTTATGTACGGAGCTAATGCAGGAGTTCCTGTTATCGGTCTTTCTTATGACCCAAAGATTTCAGCTTACTTAAAATATCTTAATCAAGACTATACTGTTGACTCAGAAAACTGTTCTTTTGATGAACTAAAAAGCATTGTAGACACAATTATGAATAATTATAATGATATTAAAGATAAGCTTTCAGCTAAAGTATCCGAGCTCAAAGATATACAGCAGAAAAACGCTGAATTTGCTATAAAACTTCTGGAGGACAAACTATGAGAATACTTGGCGTTGATTATGGTGAAAAAAGAACAGGAATTGCAATTTCAGACGCACTTGGAATGACTGCACAAGGCGTAAAAACCATTTTTGAAAGTTACTTAGTAAAGGTTGCAAAAGAAGTTTCCAATATCGCCAAAGAGCTTGATGCAGAAAAAATAGTAGTCGGACTTCCAAAAAATATGGATGGAACCATTGGTTTTAGAGGTGAAGCTACCTATAGTTTTATTGAAGAATTAAAAAAAGAAACCGATTTGCCCATAATTACCTGGGATGAAAGGCTATCGACAGTATCTGCCATAAAATCTTTAAATGAAACTAACACCCGTGGCAAAAAAAGAAAAGACGTTGTAGATACCGTTGCAGCTATGTATATCCTGCAGAATTATTTAGACAGTTTAATTTAAAGGAGGCGTTATATGTTTCAACCAGAATTTATATTTTTAAAGTTTTTAGAAAGTATAAGAACTCCTTTTTTAAATAATTTTTTTGAATTTATAACCATCCTTGGCGAAGAAACAGTTTACATATTTTTGATTTGTATAATATATTTCATGTTTGACAAAAAACTTGCTCAAAAGCTGTTTTTTATCGCATCAGCTTCAATCGGTCTTAACTGTGTAATTAAAAATATTGTTAAGCTTCCCAGACCTTTTTCAAACGGTGAAATTACATGCATACGGCCCGAAACTGCAACAGGTTATTCCTTTCCAAGCGGGCACACTCAAATCGCTGCAACCTGTACAAGTGCTATTGCAATAGTTTTTAAGAAAAATTGGACTGTTGTATTTGCAATTATCGCTACTACTTTGGTTGGCTTTTCAAGAATGTATCTTGGCGCGCACTTCCCCTTAGATGTTATATCTGCAAGCATTTTAGGAGTGCTTATTGCCTTTATCTTAAATAATTTACATGATAAAATTGAAAATAAAGATATCCTTTATTTAAAAGTGGCAATAATTTCTACAATTTTTGCAATTATTTTTATGATAAACCCAAACGTGTTATTTTTAGATTTTTACAAATTTTACGGATTGTTTTGGGGTTTTATATGTGCAGTAAAGTTTGAAGAAAAATTTGTTAATTTTAATTATGATTGCTCTAAAATTAAAAAAATTTTTCGTGTCATAATAGGTGCTTTGCTCGCTTATATTTTAAAAGTAAGCATAAAACTTATTCTTGTAACTGACTCTGTAATAATCTCTTATATATTTAATACTCTGAGGTATTTTGTTTTAGTAATTGTTGTGTTTGCAATTTTACCTCTTATTTTTAAAATAGCAAAAATGTAAAAAGCAACTGCCTTCGGCAGTTGCTTTAGTTGTTACTAAGAGACTAAAATATTCATATATTTAAAAGCCTCAAAAGCTATATCACTCAAAAACCAAGTAAGTTTAAGGGTAAAATTATGCTTTTTGAATGTTAGTAGCCTGAGGACCTTTCGCGCCTTCGCTTACTTCAAAAGTAACTTCTGCTCCTTCTTCAAGAGTCTTGTAACCATCCATCTGGATAGCTGAGTAGTGAGCAAATACATCTGTACCGTCTTCACTTTCGATAAAACCGTATCCCTTTTCAGGATTAAACCATTTTACCTTTCCTTTTGCCATTTTTAATTCATTCCTTTCATTGAGTTTTTTTGAAAAACTCACTTTCATCGTCGTGTTATCACGCAAGTACAATGTTATCACAATTAATTCACACTGTCAAGCTTTATTTTGCATTCTTTTTGGCGCAAACGAATAATCTTTGCGACTTTTTATTCGGTTTTTTTACATCAAAATCAGCATAAACTTTTATATCTTCAAAATTCGCTTTTTTCAGCAAACTTAAAAGCTCACTTTGAGAGTATATCCGCTCGGTATGCACCTCGTCAAATCTGTTATACCCCTCTTTATCCTTAGCAAAAAAAGTAAGATAAAAGTTTACTCTGTCTTTTAAAAGTTGGTTTTCCCACACATAAAAAACATCATCATTATCACCAACAAACGTGTTGTTGCCTATTATGTTTTTTAATTTGTATTCACTGTTGATATCAAAAATCAACATGCCACCATAATTAAGATAATTATGACATAGTTTAAATAGTTTAAGCAGTTTTCTTTTATTGGTAATGTAATTTATGCCGTCCAATACACAAACTATTGCATCAACTGTTCCATAAAGTTCAAAATCAGTCATATCCTGATTTAAAAACAGCACGTTTTCAAGTTTTTCTTGTGCGATGCCAAGCATTTGTTCAGAACTGTCCAGCGCAATAACATCATATCCTTTACCAACCAATTTTTCGGTAAAGTTACCTGTACCGCATCCAAGTTCTAAAATAAGCTCGGGGGTTAAATTATTCATTTCAAAGATTTTTTCAAAAAATGACAAAAACTCATTATAATCAACATCGTCTACAAGTTTGTCATATACATAGGCAAAATCATTATAACAATCCATATAAATATCCCCTAAAGTTTCTTTAGTTTTGCAAATGTAGCCATAAGATTTTTTGTTCCTACACTGTCAAATGCAATTTGAAGTTTTGCATCGCTGCCCATTGGAACAACACTTAAAACAATTCCCTCGCCAAATTTAGCATGACTAACTCTGTCACCTACAGAAAAATCAGTACTTCCGGTGTTAATTTTGGTATTTCTGTCAAAAATAGTATTAAATCTGTTTTGGTTATAATTTGCATCCTGTGATTGTTTTTTAGCAAGTCTTTCTATCATCGAATCAGGAATTTCATCTAAAAATCTTGAAGGAACCTGATATGTTGTTGAACCGAATATCGTCCTAGCTCTTGAGTTTAAAAGATAGAGTTTGTTTTTAGCTCTTGTAATTCCAACATAGCAAAGTCTGCGCTCTTCTTCTATTCCGCCTTCTTCTGTCAAAGACCGCTGTGAGGGAAAAATCCCCTCTTCAAGACCGGTAAGGAATACCGCAGGAAATTCAAGACCTTTTGCACTATGAAGAGTCATTACCACAACCGCATTGTTTTCATCATCATAGCTGTCTATGTCTGAAACCAAAGCTATTCCTTCCAAAAACTCTTCTAAACTGCCTGTTTCACAATTTTTTTCAAATTCCAAAACAAGCGACATAAACTCTTTAATATTTTCAAGTCTTGTCTTTGATTCAACAGTATTTTCAATTTCTAAAGCAGACACATATCCTGTACTTTGAAGCATTTTATTGACAATTTCATTTAAAGAAATCTTATTTTTCAAGTCAACTAACTCGTCAACAATCTTCACAAACGCATCAAGCTTTTGCGCAGATTTTGATAGTTCATCATAATTTTGCAAATTTTTAATTATGGTATATATACTTAGTCCGTACTTAGAAGCAATAACAGATAATTTATCAACAGTTGTTTTACCTATAGAACGTTTTGGTTCATTTATAATTCTTGTAAGGCTGATATCATCATCAGGGTTTGAGATGAGCCTTAAGTATGCAACTATATCTTTAATCTCTTTTCTATCATAGAATTTAGTGCCTGACAAAAGTCTGTACGGCACAGAATTATTCATAAATACTTCTTCTATAACACGGGACTGTGCATTCATTCTGAACAAAACTGCAATGTCTTTATATTTATATCCGTCATTCAAAAGGTCAGCTATTTTATTTACTATATAATAAGCTTCTTCACGTTCATTTTGAGCTTCATGCCCTACAATTTTTTCTCCATCGGTTTTATCTGTCCATAAAGCCTTTGATTTTCTACCCTTATTATTCTTAATAACTTCGTTTGCAGCATCTAAAATCTGCTTGGTGGACCTGTAATTCTGCTCAAGCTTTATTACATACGCATTTTTAAAATGCTTTTCAAAATCAAGTATGTTTGAAATATCTGCCCCACGGAATTTGTATATTGACTGGTCATCATCCCCTACAACACAAATATTATTATGTGCTTTGGCTAAATTATGCACCAATCTGAACTGACAGTGTGAAGTATCCTGATACTCATCAACCATTATATAACGGAATTTTCTCTGATAATACTCTAAAACATCAGGATTTTTTTCCAAAAGGCAAACTGTTTGCATTATTAAATCATCAAAGTCAAAAGCATTGAATCTTTTAAGCTTTGATTGATATAATTTATAAATCTTTGCAATTTTAGAAAGCCTGAAGTCGCTGCCTTCTTCAATTTCAAAAGATTCAGGAGTTATCATTTTATCTTTAGCGCTGCTTATTATGCTTAAAACAAGTCTAGGAGGAAAATCTTTATCGCTAAACCCAAGTTCTTTAATTGTGTCCTTAATCAATGTCAGCTGATCTGCCGAATCATAAATTGCAAAGCCTGATTTATAACCAAGTCTTTCACAATCACGTCTTAAGATTCTTACACAAAGTGAATGGAATGTACCTGTATTAATATCTAAAGCCTGCTCACCTAACGAAAACTGCAATCTTTCTTTAATTTCGTTTGCTGCTTTATTGGTAAAGGTTATAGCAAGAATATTCCAAGGCGGAATATTCTTGCTTTCTATCATATTACCTATTCTGTTTATTAAAACTGTAGTTTTACCACTGCCTGCACCTGCTAAAATAAGAACAGGCCCATCTATAGTATTAACAGCTTCAAGTTGTTTTTCATTTAAATTACTCAATTATTTTGTCACCCTTAAAAACTCTTCGTATGCCTTATCCCAAGCATCTTTATTTGCAGGTTCATAAACTTCAAGAGGAACAGAGTTCCTTACAACATCTCTGATTTCTTTTAAGTCTTTTACTTCGCCAAGAGCATACGCCTGAATTAAAAGATTTCCGATTGCAGTTCCTTCTGTAGGACCTGCTACAACTTTTCTTCCGGTTGCTTCAGCAGTAAAGCGGCAAAGCATTGTATCTTTAATTCCTCCGCCAACCATATTTATAGTATTAATTGGTCTTCCAATAGTCTTTTCAAGATTTTCGATAGCATTTCTGTATTTAAGTGCCAAGCTTTCAACAATACATCTTACTATCTGTCCTTGAGTTTCAGGCACGTTCTGTCCGGTTTTAGCGCAGTAGTCCTTTACCGCCTGAGGCATATCTTTTGGTGCCATAAACGAATCATCAGATGGGTCGATAAAGCATCTAAACGGTGCTTCTTTACTTGCAAGGTCTGCCATTTCACCAAATGACAAGCCAATACCTCTGTTTTCCCAATGACGTTTACATTCCTGATTTAGCCAAAGACCGATAATATTTTTAAGAAATCTGATTTTTCCGAAAGCTCCGCCCTCATTTGTGAATTCAGCATCAAAAGCAGCTTCGTCTAAAATAGGATCATCAAGTTCAACACCTAAAAGTGACCATGTTCCGCAACTGATAAAAACATTGTTTTTTTCTTCAGCAGGAACCGCAACAACAGCTGATGCTGTATCATGTCCTGTTACTGCAACAACAGGAATCTGTCCGCAACCAAGTTTATCAGCTAAATCTTTAGAAATTCTGCCGATAATTGTTCCAGGTTCTACTATTTCACATAAAATGTCTTTATTGATTTCAAAGCTTTCTAAAATATCATACTGCCAGTCACGTTTTTCAGGATCAAGCATCTGAGATGTGCTTGCAATAGAATATTCTGACTTCATTTCCCCTGTTAAAAGATAATTTAAAAGGTCAGGCATAAAAAGCATTTTTGATGCTGTCTTATATGGCTTATAATCGTTGATATTCATAGCATGAAGTTGGAAAAGTGTGTTAAACTTCATAAACTGTATGCCTGTTTTACCATAAAGCTGTTTGGCTGGTACAACTTCAAACGCTTTTTCAATAATACCGTCTGTCATTGAATCTCGATAGTGAACAGGGTTTCCGATAAGTCTGCCTTTGTCATCCAAAAATCCTACATCAACTCCCCATGTATCAATACCGATAGAATCTATATCTGTATGGCCTGCATTAACACATTTTAAAATCCCCTGTTTAATTTCATAAAACAGTCTTAAAACGTCCCAGTGAAAGACGCCGCAAACTTCAACAGGGTCATTGCTGAATCTGTGCATTTCTTCGGTTTTTAAAACGCCATTTTCCAAAGTTCCTAAAATTGCTCTGCCGCTTGAAGCACCAAAGTCAAATGACAACATTTTTTTCATATAAGGTTCCTCCTATATACTTAATACCGACTGCCACTCACGGCAGTCGGCAGTATAAGCAATATTATTTTTTGTAAAGTGGACCGTAGTTAGCGCAAGCTCTGTAGTCCTGACCTTCTTTATCCATACCAAATGCATTCCATGCAGCAGGTCTGAAAATTTTATCTTCAGGAACGTTGTGCATACACACAGGAATTCTGAGCATTGAGCACATTGTTATAAGATCTGCACCAATATGACCGTATGAAATTGCGCCGTGGTTAGCACCCCAGTTGTTCATAACATCATAAGCAGTCTTAAACGCACTTCCTTCTTTACCATCGCATCTTGGAGCAAACCATGTGCAAGGCCATGTATAGTCTGTTCTCTTCCAGAGTTTATCTGAAACTTCATCAGGAAGACCAACAGTCCAACCTTCAGCGATCTGAAGAACAGGTCCTAAACCTTTAACAAGGTTAAGTCTGATCATTGTAGCAGGCATTTCAGCAGTTGTTAAGAATCTTGATGAGAATCCGCCGCCTCTGAAGTAACCAAGGTCAGCCATATTCCAGGTTGTTGATTTCATAACTGTATCACAATCAGCTTCTGTCATATCAAACCACTGTTTCATAACGCCGTTGCCGTTTTCGTCTTTAACTTCACCACAGGCATCAAGACAACAAGCACCTGAGTTGATAAGGTGAATAAAACCATCTGCTTCTTTAGCTTTTCCTTCGATTTCATAGCCGGCAGCTCTCTTAACAGCATCACCGCTCCAGTATGTACGAACGTCAGCAAACATCTGTGCTCTGTTTGTAAGAAGTTTCATAAAGAGCATACCAAGACCATTTAATGTGTCATTTTCAGTTGCTAAGATATATGGTTCTCTTGCGCCATTCCAGTCAAATGAAGTATTGAGCATAGCTTCAGGGAAGTCACAGTTTGGATAAAAGTCTGTCCACTGTCTCTGGCCCTGGAAACCTGCTGCGATAGCATTATGACCAACCATTTCTTCTTCGCAGCCTTCAGGGAGGTTAGGATTACCATTCATAAGATCTTTGATGATAACAGCCATTTTAACAACAAATTCAAACTGTTCTTCTTTCTGTTCAGGTGTAAGCTGCAATTCTTCTGGGTTTTTATCAAAGCCCATTACGCATTTTTCTTTAGCCCATTTAAGTGCTTTCTTATATTCAGCTTCGTCATAAATGCCTTCTGTCATTCTTCTGATAACTTCAACTTCGTCAACAGATTCAACTCTCATTCCAAGGTAGTCTTCAATGAAGTCTACATCGATAATTGAACCGCCGATACCCATGCAGATTGAACCGATCTGGAGATATGATTTACCTCTCATTGTGGCAGTAGCAATAGCTGCTCGACCAAATCTTAAAAGTTTTTCTTCTACGTCTGCAGGAATTTTGTCTGATTCGTCCATATTCTGAACGTCATGACCATAAATACCAAATGCAGGAAGACCTTTTTGTGCGTGAGAAGCTAAAACTGCTGCCAAATAAACAGCACCCGGTCTTTCAGTACCGTTAAATCCCCATACTGCTTTAATTGTGTTCGGATCCATATCCATTGTTTCTGAACCGTAGCACCAGCATGGTGTAACAGTAAGTGTAATATCTACGCCTTCTTTTTTGAATTTGTCAGCGCATGCTGCAGCTTCTGCAACACGACCGATTGTTGTGTCTGCAATTACAACCTTTACAGGTTCTCCATTTGAATACTTAAGATTTTCTGTGAACAATTTTGCGGCAGCTTTTGCCATATTCATTGTCTGGTCCTCAAGAGATTCTCTAACCTTAAGAACGCCTCTTCTTCCGTCAATAGTCGGGCGAATACCAATTACAGGATAATCACCGATAAGTCTGCTTTTTGCCATAATTTAATCCTCCTATACTTTTTTATTTCAATTTAATAGCATCTAATGCTTTAGTTGCAATATTTTCTGCGCTTAAGCCGTAAAGCTCAAACAATTCTGCCGGTTTTCCTGATGTTCCAAACTTATCCTCTGTACCAATGATTTTTACAGGTACGGGATACTCATCACACACAACTTCTGAAACAGCTGAACCAAGTCCGCCATAAATATTATGTTCTTCAACAGTTACAATAGCACCGGTTTCTTTAGCGCATTTAAGTACTAATTCTCTATCAATAGGTTTGATTGTATGCATATCAATTACTCTTGCATAAATACCCTTTTGGTTTAATATTTCAGCAGCCTCTAATGCTTTTTCAACCATAAGTCCGCAAGCGATAATTGAAACATCTGTTCCCTCTTTAAGTACAACACCCTTGCCGATTTCAAAGCTTGTATTATCATCGTACATAACAGGAGTAGCAAGACGTGCAAATCTGAAATACATCGGTCCCTGGTATTCAAGTGCAGCTTTTATCATCCATCTTGCCTGAACTGCGTCACTTGGTGTCATAACTACCATACCAGGCAATGTTCTCATAAGTCCCACATCTTCTAAGCACTGATGTGTCGCACCGTCTTCACCTACAGAAAGTCCGGCATGAGTTGCTGCAATTTTAACATTAAGCTTTGGATATGCTATCGAGTTTCTTATCTGTTCAAACGCTCTTCCTGCCGCAAACATTGCAAATGAACTTGCAAAAACAGTTTTTCCGCATGCTGCAAGACCTGCTGCAACAGACATCATATTACCCTCTGCAATTCCTGTATCAAAAAATCTTTCAGTAAAAGCCTTTTTAAAATATACTGTTTTTGTAGCATCAGCAAGGTCGGCATCTAAAACCACAAAATCTTTGTTTGTTTCACCAAATTCAACCAATGCTTTACCAAAGCCTTCACGGGTTGCAATTTTATCAGCCATTTACTTTTTCCTCCAGTTCTTTGATTTTAGCATCAAGTTCAGCTATTGCAGCATCTGCTTCTTCTTTGTTAGGCCCTTTACCATGCCACGAACCCACATTTTCCATAAACGAAACACCCTTACCTTTTGTTGATTTGCAAATAATTGCAGTTGGCTTTCCGTTTTTATTTTTAGCTTTTTGCACAGCCTCTGAAATTTGCTCGATATCGTGAGCATCAATTATGTATACATTAAATCCAAACGCTTCAAATTTCTTATCAATAGGTTCTGCAGACATTACTTCTTTTGTAGGTCCGTCAATCTGCAAACCGTTAACATCAACAAATGCCACAAGGTTGTCCAGTTTATAGTGAGCAGCGTACATGGCAGCTTCCCACACCTGACCTTCTTCAATTTCACCATCACCTAAGATTGTATATACCATATAGTCTTTTTTGTCAATTTTTCCGGCAAGTGCCATACCATTAGCAGCGCTGATACCCTGACCTAAAGAACCCGAAGACATATCAACACCGGGAATGCCTTTCATATCAGGATGGCCTTCTAAATAGCTATCCGTCTTTCTGAGTGTAACTAAATCCTCAACAGGAAAATATCCGCGTTCTGCAAGCGCACCATACAATGCAGGCGCACAGTGACCTTTTGAAAGCACAAGGCGGTCTCTGTCAGGATTTTGGGGATTTTTAGGATCAATATTCATTTCCTTAAAGTACAAAACAGACAGAATATCTGCTATTGAAAGTGAACCGCCCGGATGTCCGGATGCCGCGTTAAACACTTCAACAATAATGTCTTTTCTGATTTTGTACGCTACAAGTTTAAGCTTGTTAATCTCTTGCGTATTCATTTTAACTCTCCTTTTGTGTTGTAGTTATTTTTAAATCCAAGTCCAAGAACTTCTCTTACATCAGTAATAATAACAAATGCGTTTTCATCCTCAGCCTTAACAATATTTTTTAGTTTCGAAATTTGATTATTGCGGATAATACACAAAAGCATCAATGTATTTTTGCCTGTATACATCCCGCTGATACTTATTCCGGTAACACCTCTGTTTAATCCCTGCATAATTTTACGAGAGATTTGCTCAGGTTTAGTTGTGATAATATATATACCTTTGGCATAATCTACACCTGCTAAAGCTTTATCAATAACATTGGTGGACACATACAGTGCAATAACAGCGTAAATAATTAAATTTATATCTTTAAAAAACACCCATGAACCCAAAACAATAATAGAATCAACTATCAGCATAAGTCTGCCAACAGAAATGTCTGGACGATAATGGTTAATAATTCTAACCAAAACTTCAGTACCACCGCTTGAAGAGCCTTTAAGTATCACAAGTCCTGTTCCAAACCCCATAATTACTCCACCTGCAACAGATGCTAAAAGCAAATCGGAAGTAACCGCTTCAAGTCTTGTTATTTCTAAAAACAGCGACAATATCAAAACACCTAAAAGCGATTTTTTTACAAACCTTCGTCCTAAGATTACCCATGCTGCTACAATAAGCGGAAGATTAATAAGCAAAATAACATAAGACGGCTTAATACGTAAAGTATACTCCAAAACCGTTGCAATACCACTTACTCCTCCGAGTGTAATTCTGTTTGGTATAATAAATTTGTTTAATGCAATCGCAATTAGCGCAAATCCGCATGACACTACCAGATAATCAGAATATTTTTTCACTTAAATCATCTCCTTAAAATATTTTAAGGAAGACTCAAAAATTTATTCAAATTCTCCGCATGCAGTTAAAAGTTCATTAAGTCTGTCATCTTCGCCTTTGACATGTAAATATCCCAAAAGTGCTTCAAATCCTGTTGCTTTTTTGTATTCAGCAAGTCCTGCATTTTTAGCCTTGGTATTTGTTTTTGCATTTCTGCCACGTTTAAACACTGTCATCTCTTCATCTGTTAATAAGCTTTCAATTCTGTCAAAAGCCTCACACTGAGCGCTGGCTTTCACATACTTTACAGCCATTTTATGCAAAACATCAGCAGGAGCATTGGTTTTAGCAAGTATTTTGCTTCTGACATACAATTCATAAACTGCATCACCTAAAAAAGCAAGTGCTAACGGCGAATACTGCTTAATATCTAAACTCTTTTCCATTTTACCCCCTGAGGAGTATCTTCCAAAATAATTCCCTCTGATTTAAGTTGATCTCGTATCTCGTCAGCACGGGCAAAATTCTTATCTTTTCTTGCCTGCTGTCTTTCTTCAATCAACCTTTCTATTTCTTCTTCTAATGAACCATTATTTTCTTCTTTGAAAATACCTATAACATCACAAAGTTCTTTAAGCAAATCGTATGCACGCACCATACTCTCTTTGGATAAGTCCTTTTCTACCAAAGCTGTGTTTATTTCCTTAACCAATTCAAAAAGAACAGAAATAGCATCTGCTGTGTTCAAATCATCATCCATCGCATCTGTAAACTTCTGCTTATAGGACGAAAAATCTACATCACAACTACCCTTTGCATTTTCAATGTAAAACTTAAGGTTATCCGCACAGGTATCAATCCTTGTCAAACCATTTTCCGATTGAGAAAGAAGATCGTCAGAAAAATTAATAGGACTTCTATAGTGAGCGGATAACATGAAAAATCTTATAACTCTGTACGGATACTTTTGTGCAATATCTCTGATGGTGAAAAAGTTACCTTTAGATTTTGACATTTTCTCGTTGTCAACATTTATAAACCCGTTATGCATCCAATACTTTGCAAAAGTGCATCCATTTGCGCACTCACTTTGTGCAATTTCATTTTCATGATGCGGAAACATCAAATCTTTACCGCCGCTGTGAATATCTATTGTTTGTCCAAGATATTTGTTTGCCATAGCTGAACATTCAATATGCCAGCCTGGTCTTCCCATTCCCCAAGGACTTTCCCACGCAGGCTCACCCTCTTTTTGTTTTTTCCAAACTGCAAAATCAAGAGGATGCTTTTTATCTTCGTTAGGGTTAACCCTCGCACCGGTCACCAAATCTTCAATAGGTTGCTTTGACAGCTTGCCATATTCTTTAAATTTAAGTGTAGAAAAATAAACATCTCCGTCTACATTATAAGCATAACCTTTATCAATAAGATCGCTGACTATTTTAATTATTTCATCAATATTCTCAGTTGCTTTAGGATGAACGGTTGCTTTTTTAATTCCAAGCCCCTCTGCATCTTTAAAATATTCAGCAATATACTGTTCACCAAGCTCTTTTACGGTAATTCCAAGTTCGTTTGCTTTGTTAATCATTTTGTCATCAATATCTGTGAAATTCTGAACAAAATTAACTTGATAACCTAAATATTCAAAATATCTTCTTAGCGTATCAAAAATTATAAACGGTCTCGCATTTCCAAGGTGAAAATAATTGTATACAGTAGGACCGCATGAATACATATTAACAACGCCTTCATTAACAGGAACAAATTCTTCTTTACTTCTGGTCATTGTATTGTAGATTTTCACTCTGCTGTACCCTCACTTTCGTTGTTGATCTTTTTTTCAAGTTGCTCGAGTTTTACATTTATGCGGCAGAATTCCTGCGAAACAGGGTCTGGCATATGAACATGGTCAAAGTTAGCGCCAACTCTTTGATTGTTTTTCTTCACAATTCTTGCCGGGATGCCAACACAAGTGCAATCAGGCGGAACTTCAGTTAAAACAACAGCATTTGCCGCAATTTTTGAATTGTCGCCAACTGTAAACGGACCTAATACCTTAGCACCGGCACCAACTAACACATTTTTGCCAAGTGTAGGATGGCGCTTACCTTTATCTTTACCTGTGCCACCAAGTGTTACCCCTTGATATATCGTACAGTTATCTCCAACCACAGCAGTTTCACCAATCACAACGCCCGTACCATGGTCAATGAACACACCAGAACCAATCTGCGCTGCGGGATGAATTTCAATCCCATACTTGCGTCTGGTTTTATTGGAAATCATAGTTGCTATAAACTTATGACCGCTATTATACAGTTTATGTGCTATACGATGGCGCATAATAGCCTTAAATCCAGGATACATAAAAAAGACTTCAAAAGCATTTCTTGCAGCCGGATCACGGTCTAAAATCGCCGCAATATCTGTCTTTAACTCTTTTAACATGCCTACCCCTCCATCGTATAATCGTATTACATAATATATGATATCATACTTTAAAAAAAACTGCAACAAATTTAGATTATTTTTTTAGGATTTTGTTAATATTTATATTCAGTCACTATATCAAAATATTTTCTTAATAACACATTTTTTACATTCCACACCTTGACAATTTGAATTGGAAAATATATAATATACAAGTGTTTAATGTTTGACAGCAAGTGCTTGAAAGATCCGCACTCGAAAGCTTCTACGTCTAACGGAACTCCCGTAGCCCGAAACCCTTGATTTTATGCGGTTTCTGTGATTTTATTTTTAACTATCTTTTGCTTGTTTTGCCCTGATATTTGCCTTAAATATTAATTTGTCAAATTTGACAGGGCTGACATATAAAACAATTTCATATCTGGAGAAGTATCGAAGTGGTCATAACGGGGCGCACTCGAAATCATTCGAAATTGTTTGAACTTAATGGAACTAAAACTTCCGCAAACGCTGTAACGGTGCGGTTTTCAGCAATCAGTGCTGACAGAACAAAAAATCTTTTCTAATGAGATTTCTAATAAAATTAAATATTTGCTTTAAACTTTGAAAAAAGTTTATATAAATTTGGAGATGTACCCAAGTGGTTGAAGGGGTCGGATTCGAAATCCGAAAGGTCGGTCATGCCGGCGCGGGCGTTCAAATCGTCTCATCTCCGCCAGTGAGCCAATAGATATAGTATCTGTTGGCTCTTTT
>JAFQRW010000023.1 GCA_017409875.1 Clostridia bacterium | reverse complement strand
TATTTCGACTGGCAGGTCATCTTTATTATAACACATTGGAGGATTTTTGTTCACCGGTTAACCTTTATTGAACCACGCGACTATCGCGTGGTTTTCGTTATACAACAAAAAGACCGCTTTAAGCGGTCTTTTATTGTGGCAGGGGCAGAAGGATTCGAACCCTCGGCACGCGGTTTTGGAGACCGCTGCTCTACCAACTGAGCTATACCCCTATATTAAGTCTTAAAAACAAATTAAAACATCTTCAAAGCTACCTTTTTAAAAAAAGGTAGCTTTTATGAACATTTTATCAATTATGCACCTAAAGTGTTGAATTTCAAAGTAAGCTGAGATTTTTTTCTTGACGCTGTATTCTTCTTGTAGATGCCTTTTGCAACAGCCTGGTCAATCTTCTTAACAGTTGCTCTGTACAATTCCTGGCTCAATTCCTTGTCACCTTTTGTAACAGCTGCGTCAAACTTCTTGATAAAAGTTTTGATATTTGTTTTGATTATCTGGTTGCGAAGTGTCTTTGTAGCAGCAACCTTAACTCTTTTCTTTGCAGATTTAATATTCGGCATATTTTCACCTCCATTTTCATCAAGCGAATTATATTGTACCATTTTTTTATATAAAAATCAATAGTTTATTTGAATTTTTTTTATTTTTTTTCATATTTTAACCAAATATCAGCCTCTTGGGTGATATTTTGAATAAACTTCCTTAAGTTTGCTGCTCTTTAAGTTTTCATAAAACTGAGTTGATGATATTGCAGAATGACCCATAAGCTCCTGCAAAGACTTTACATCTGCACCATTTTCCAGCAAATGTGTTGCAAATGAATGTCTTAAAATTTTAGGGCTAATCTCTTTTTCAATTCCTGCGCTTTTTTTATACTGTCTTACTATTTTCCAGAATCCCTGTCTGGTAAGTGGCTTTCCGTAGATATTTACAAAAAGATATGTACTTTGCTCCTTTACTCCGTTATGAAACGGCGAAGTCTCAAGATATTTTTTTATCGCAGTTTTTGCCAGTACGCCAAACGGCAGTACTCGTCTATCCGCACCTTCGCACCTTAAAATTTCTTTTTCGACTTCGATATCGTCTACTTTTATTTCAATAAGCTCTGAAGCCCTTATTCCTGTTGCATATAGAAGTTCCAGCATTGCTTTATCACGCACATTTTTAAAGTCGTCGCCTTCAGGCTGAGATAAAAGCCTGTCAACTTCTTTAACGGTAAGGATTTCAGGCAGCTGCCTTTCTGCCTTTGGCGAAGCAATACCGTTTGCAGGATTTCTCTTCATCCTTTCTGTTACGTTTAAATACTTATACATTCCTCTTATTGATGCAAGACTCCTGGCGATAGTATGTGCGCTTTTGCCCTCTCTCTGCAAAAGTGAAAGGTATGACGCAACAGTCGCTTTCTTTGCCTTCATAATTGTTAAACTGTTATTTTCAAGGTATCTTAAATATCCGCACAAATCATGCTTGTACGACAAAAGTGTGTTATCAGAAAGCCCTCGCTTTTTTTCAAGATATCCTATATATGTATCAATAAGCTCCATTTTTATACCTTTCTTTTTACCTTCTTATAAGTATTTTACAACAAATATCGACTTTTGTAAATAGTTTAAATTATGTAATGTTTACCTTAAATAGCGCCTCGCCAAACCCTCCAAGCAGGGCAAAAATTGCCGCTATTATGAAGCTTACTGAAAGTTTTATAATATTTGAAGACATTTTTCTCCTGTTTTTGCCAAATATTACATTTTTGCCAATAGCAAACGAACAGCTTAAACTTCCTTGTGAGAGTATAACCGCCGATATCACAGTGCATATAAAATATGGAATTATACTGATTACAGCAATAAATTGGTTTTCATTTTCTAAAATCAGAATTGAATAAATTGCAGCAGAAAGATATGCGCCTTTTGAGTATAAAAGATATATAATAACAGGAAATCCGATTGCATTTAATCCCCAAAGTGCAATCCACCCTAAAAATTTAAGGTTTTCTAAAAATGACATCATTACTATTTCATTATTATCAAGTATTAGTGGCTGAGCAGTTCCTAAAGTTTCTGCTCTCATCGCCCCAAAAGAGCCTGAGATAGCACCTGCCGACAAAGCAGTAAAAATAATTAAAAGCATATACTTGTTGTTGCTAAGGTATGCAAAAATTTTTCTTTTTAAAATTAAAACCACCTCTTTCACAACACTTCTTTTTGAAAGTATATGTGAAAAAGGTAGTTTAAATTACATATTCTTACTCATTGAGCTTGCTTTATCCGTACAAGCTTTCATTGCCTCTATTATCGCAGTTTTAAACCCAAGCTCAGAAAGTTTGTTCATTGCCTCAACAGTTGTTCCGCCCGGTGAGCAAACATTATCTATCAATTTTACGGGGGGCAATTTGGTTTCTAAAACCATCATTGCGCTTCCAATTACTGTCTGAGCTGCAATTTCTAATGCCTTATCTTTGGGTATCCCATAAGTTACTGCACCGTCTGCAATATCGTTAATAAGTTCATACACAAATGCCGGACTGCTTCCGGAAAGTGCAACGCCTGCATCCATTTGTTTTTCATCCAGGAAATACACATTGCCGCAAGACGAAAGCAACTCCTTGACATCTTGGTTTTGATCGGGGTCCCCTGCTACCAAAAACACGCCTTTTCCAATAAGCGCCGGAGTATTTGGCATTGTTCTTACAATTCTGATATCTCCAAGCATTTGCTTCATTTTTTCAACAGTAATTCCCGGTGCTACTGTAATAACTGTTTTATTGTAGCCTGTTTTTTGAAGCTGTGCACACACATTTTTATAAATATTAGGCTTCACAGTGAGCATAATAGCGTCGCAGTTTTTTGCAAGCGCCTGTAAATCAAGGCAGACTTTTGCACCTAAGGCTTCAAATTTTTTTGCACTTTCAGCATTTAAATCATACACGAAAACATTTTTATCTGATGACTTTAAAATGCCATTAATCATCGCACCACCCATATTTCCGGTGCCGATAAATCCTATATTTTTCATACACATCCACCTTGCTTTAAAAATATATTTTACTCATTTAAGAATTTTTCAAGTCTTGAAAGTCCCTCTTTGATATTATCCATTGAAGTTGCATAAGACCATCTTAAATACTTATCATCACCAAAGCCTTTTCCGGGAACGAGGGCCACCTTTTGCTTAGCTAAAAATGCTTCTGCAAAAGCATCCGACCCGGTAATCTCAACACCTGCTATAGTTTTACCGATAAGCTTTTCAATGTTCATCATAACATAAAACGCACCACTTGGTTTGATGCATGAAACACCCTCAATAGAGTTAATTCTTTCAACCATATAGTCACGGCGCTCTTTAAACACTTTTCTCATTTCCTCTACTTCATCCTGAGGACCTTTTAAAGCTGCAACAGTTGCTGCTTGCGCTATTGAATTAGGATTTGATGCTGCATGCGACTGAATATTTGACATTATTTTAGCAACTTCATCGTTTGCCGCAGCATAACCTATTCTCCAGCCAGTCATTGCATAGCTTTTTGAAACGCCGTTTATTGTTATTGTTAAATCTTTGATTTTGTCGTTAAATGATGCAATACTTATATGCTTGCCCTCATAAATAAGTTTCTCGTAAACTTCATCAGAAATAACAAAAATATTGTGTCTGACACACACGTCAGCAATTTCCTCAAGTTCTTTTTTATTATAAACCATACCTGTCGGATTTGAAGGGCTGTTTAACACAAGTGCTTTTGTTTTGTCATTTATCGCATTTTCAAGCTCTGAAGCACTGAATTTAAAACCATTTTCTTCTTTTGTATAAAGATATTTAGGTGTGCCGTCAGCCATTTTAACCATTTCAGGATAACTAACCCAAAACGGTGCAGGAATTATAACTTCATCTCCTGGATTTAAAATCGCAGAAAAAGCATTAACCAACGAGTGTTTAGCACCATTTGAAACAACAATATTTTTAGCTTCGTATTCAAGTCCGTTATCTTTTTTAAGTTTTTCAGCAATAGCATTTCTAAGCTCTAATGTGCCTGATGCTGGAGTATACTTTGTAAAACCATCTGAAATAGCCTTAATAGCAGCATCTTTAATATACTGTGGCGTATCAAAATCCGGCTCGCCTGTTCCAAATCCAACAACATCTTCCCCGGCTGCTTTCATTGCTTTAAACTTAGCATCAATCGAAAGTGTTGGAGAAGGTGAAATCGCCTTATTTTTTGCTGATAAATCCATAAGAAAAATTCTCCTTTTCATATTTGCACCTATAATTTTTCGCTTATGTGTTATATTGTATTACAAATATGTAAAAAATGCAAGTTCTTTTTGTTAAAAATTTCATAAAAAAGCATTTTTTATGTAGTTTTCTATGTTTTTACCCATAATTTTTGCAATTATTTCATCCTGATAATTTATTTTCGCAAGTTCATCTGCAATTTTATCCACATCATTTACCCCTGATATTCCAAAAGGCAGTGTTGATATACCGTCAAAATCTCCGCCAAGCGCCACAGTTTGCTCACCGTCAAGTGACATAAAATGCTCTATATGCCTGATTATGCTTACAACATTTGCTTTAGTTTCATCTTTTTCAAGAAACGCAGGAACAAAACTTATACCTACTAACCCGCCTGACTCTTTAATTGCCAGAAACTGCTCATCGGTTATATTTCTTCTCACATTACAAAGCTTTTTGGAATTAGAATGAGTTGCTGCAACAGGCTTTGTAGAAGTTTCAATAACATCCCAAAAACCTGCTTCTGACAAATGTGAAACATCCGGCGTTATAGTATATTTATTCAACTGTTTAATAACTTGTATTCCAAGCTCTGTAAGATGAGCATTTTCGCAGCTTTCAGACGAACTTTGCCCTAACTGATTTTTATGATTCCACGTTATTGTGAAAAATCTTACACCAAGGTCATAAAAATATTTAACCCTTTCAAGCTTGCCACCTAAAGCTTCTCCGCCCTCAACCGCAAGTATTGCTGAATTTTTTCCGCCAGCTATATTCCTTTTTAAAGTTTCATAATCAGTCACAATACCTATATCTGTTTTTTTAAGCTTTTCTTTGAAATTTAAAATAAGCGAATTAACTCTGTCAAACGGGTCATCATGCGCATACTTATCTACATAGCTTGCAAATACCTGAACATAAGTGTTTTCTTTTTTTAGTCTGTCTTCCGACCAATGAGCATTATTGGAATCAATTTCAACATCGCCAATTACTTTATCGGGCAAATCGCAGTGCAAATCACAAATAAGCATAAATTCCTCCACTAAAAAGCGTTAACAATATGATTTATTTCTCCCGATTTGATATATACCTCTACAACATCAAACCTCATTTGTTCTATATTATACTTTTGTGCGTAAAGTGTTGCAGCAGTTTTAATTTTTTGCTGTTTTTTAAAATCTACCGCCTCTGCGGCAAATCCGAAGGTTTTGTCAGTTCTTGTTTTTACCTCAACAAAAACTGTAAGTGCGCCTTGTTTTGCAATTATATCAATTTCTCCGCCCGAATTTCTGTGATTTGTGATCAGAATTTTATAATTTTGTTTTATTAAGTATTCACAGGCTTTGCGTTCGCCCGCATCACCTTTTACTTTATTAAAAATCTTCATTTTTCCAAAATCTTTTTTAAAAATGTTCGTCTGTGAATAGGCGAAATTCCATACTTTTCAATCATTTCATAGTGAAGCTTTGTGCCATATCCTTTATGTTGTTCAAACAGATACTCAGGAAATTCTTTTGCCAATTCTAACATATATCTATCCCTTGAAACTTTAGCCAAGATTGATGCAGCGCCGATACAGTTGCATTTAAAATCGCCTTTTATCACGCACTCGTGCGGATAAGTCATACCCGAAATCGCATTTCCGTCGATTAAAACGTAATCAGGCTTTTGATAAAGTCCTGCAACTGCATTGTTCATAGCTTTAAAAGTTGCATTTCTGATATTAATATCGTCAATAATTTTTTCATCTATTGCAGCAACAGAAAAGCAAACCGCTTCTTCTCTTATTTTATCAAAAAGATAGTCCCTTTTTTTCTCGCTGATTTTTTTTGAATCTGTTACTTCTTCAATGAACTGTCCGTTCCTTAAAACTACCGCAGCAGCAAAAACAGGCCCTGCCAAAGGCCCTCTTCCCGCCTCGTCAACACCTGCAAGATAGTTTATTCCATTTTTATATAATTGGTTTTCAATTTCAAACATTATTTCTCACCCGGAAACTCCAAAGTTATATTGCCAAGCTTTGACGCCCTGAACTCATCTAAAAGGATGTTAGACGCCCTTACTGTATCAACCTCTCCGCCGCTTATCACACAACCTCTTTTTCTGCCTAAGTCCCCTAAAACTTCATAAGGATGCTTATAAAAATCAACAAGGCCATAGCGATCTTGTAACGCAGACTGATACTTGTTACTCAAAAAGCTGATTAAATGAACGGCAAGCTCTTCCACGTCCATAATTTCATCTCTGATAGCGCCTGAAAACGCAAGCTTTAGCCCCACGTTTTCATCTTCAAACTTGGGCCATAAAATTCCGGGAGTGTCTAAAAGCTGAAAACCGTTTTGGGCTGAAATCCACTGCTTTGATTTTGTAACACCGGGACGGTCACCCGTTTTAGTGCTTGCTCTGCCTGAAAGCTTGTTTATGAGAGTAGACTTCCCCACATTAGGAATTCCAACAATCATAACTTTAATGCCGCCGCCTGTAATACCCTTTGCCTTTCTTGCCTCGAGCTTATCATTTAGTGTTAGTTTTGTTTCCTTTTCCAAAACATCAAACCCAATATTTTTAGGACATGAAACTAAAACCGCTTTAATCCCTTGCGATTTAAAATAGTCAATCCATAAAGCATTTGCTTTACTGTCGGCAAGATCTGATTTGTTTAAGATAACAATTCTTGGTTTTTGATTTAAAATTTTATCAATCTCAGGATTTCGGCTTGAAAGCGGAAGGCGTGCATCAACAAGCTCGTAGACAATGTCTACAAGCTTTAAATCCTCGGTTATTTGCTTTCTTGTTTTGGTCATATGACCCGGAAACCACTGAATATTCATTAAAACACCCTTATATCAGAAAATGGCAAAAATCTTAAAACAGCCTTTCCTAAAATATCGTCATAATCAACACATGCTACATCTGAAAATCTTGAATCTCTACTGTTGTTTCTGTTGTCGCCAAGAACAAACACCTCATCTTCTCCTACTGTAACAGGAAAATTCACATTCCCGCGTACTTTGGTTAAATCCGCAATATAATCTTCTTTTAGAGCAACTCCGTCAACATAAACAGTAGATGTTTCAAAATCAATATCAACAGTCTGACCTTCATTTGCAATAATTCTTTTGATGTAAGGCTGATGTCCCGCCTGATGCAGTACTATTATGTCCCCGTTTTGAGGAGTATATCCTAATCTCCATACAATCAGCCTGTCGTTGTGATGAAGAGTAGGCACCATAGACTCACCGTCAACACGCACAACAGTAAATACAAACTGTCTTATAACAAGCGCAAGTACCACTGCAACTAAAATAGAAACAACCCATTCTAAAATTTCTCGTTTAACAGTTTTTTTATCATTAACTTCTAATTGGTTGTTAAACTCATTCATATTAGTTAGCCTCCTTAAAAGCTTACAATAAAATATATGCCGAACACCTTCAAAAAAGATGTTCGGCCTTTGGTTTGACATTTGTAAGTTAGATTCTTTCTTTAACCTTAGCTGCCTTACCTACTCTGTCTCTTAAGTAGTACAGCTTAGCACGACGAACCTTACCTTTTCTGACAACTTCGATTTTATCGATATTAGGTGAGTTAACAGGGAAGATTTTTTCAACCCCAACACCGTAAGATAAACGTCTAACTGTCATAGTCTGTGCGATACCTGAATGTTTTTTAGCAATGATAGTACCTTCGTAAACCTGAATTCTTTCTCTTGTTCCTTCTTTAACCTTGATGTGAACTCTTACTGTATCGCCGATAACGAGCTTAGGTAAATCAGTTCTGATCTGGCTCTGTGCAACTGTGTCAACAATATTCATTTGACTTTCTCCTCTCTGATTCAGATGTTCGTTAAAGCCCCAGCCTTAAGAGGACCACCTTTAATAACCATTGCATTATATCACAACATTTACAAAAAAGCAAGTGTTTTTTATAAAAAAATTAAAAGCAGAAGGTTTTTTCCTTCTGCAATCATAAATACTCCTTTACATTTTCCAAAAGAGTGTTTTCAAGGTCAATGATTTTGTATGCAATATCTTTGATTTTTTCATCAGCCTCGCTGTATTCGTTAAGGTATCCGTTTATGGTTTTGATACCCATATTGCATCCGTCAGTAATAAGACCTGCTACTGTTTTATCGCTTTCATCAATACCAAGCATAACGTTGGTTTTAATCCAGCTCATACCTTTTGCCATAATGTTTGGCTGTTTTTCCTCGTCGCCGTAGCGATTTAAAAGCATTTGAGTTTCAGTTTCCAAGTCCTCGTGCTCGTTTCTGCTTTTTTTAAGCTTGTCCTCTAAGTCTTTGTTTTCAACCTTGTCTAAAACATCGTTTAAAGAGCCTATACCCATTTTAATCCCAAGATTGCATTCTCTTAAAAGTTTTACAGTATCTTCTTTAACCATTTTAGTTCTCCTCCTTGATTTTTGTTAGTATTTGTGCTACAATATTATATATTTTTCCAATCCCTCAATAATATACATCAAAAAGGAGGATTTTTAAATGAAAATTAGAATAGGAATTGCAGGCTACGGCAATTTAGGAAAAGGCGTAGAATGTTCTATAATGCAAAATGCTGATACCGAGCTTGTAGGAATTTTCACAAGAAGACCGCCAGAGAGTGTAAAAACTGTTACAAACGCAAAAGTTTATAATATAAATGACCTTTTGGATTTTAAAGATAAAATTGACGTTTTAATTATTTGCGGAGGCAGTGCAACAGATTTGCCCGTTCAAACGCCTGAGTTTGCAAAAAGCTTTAATGTGGTAGACAGCTTTGACACACACGCAAAAATACCCCAGCATTTTGAAAATGTTGATGCTGCAGCAAAACAAAGCGGCAAAATCGCAATGATTTCAGTGGGTTGGGACCCTGGTATGTTCTCGCTTAGCAGACTGTATGCAGGAGCAATACTTCCCTTGGGCAACGACTACACATTTTGGGGTAAAGGCGTAAGTCAGGGACACTCTGATGCAATAAGAAGAATAGACGGCGTTTTAGATGCTAAACAGTACACAATCCCTGTAGATGATGCCTTAGATGCAGTAAGAAGCGGTACAAACCCCGAGCTTACAACAAGACAAAAGCATATAAGAGAATGCTTTGTGGTGGCTTGTGAGGGTGCAGACTTAAATAAAATCGAGCAGGAAATCAAAACTATGCCCAACTACTTTGCAGATTATGACACAATAGTACATTTTATCTCACAAGATGAGCTTACCAAAAACCACAGCGGAATCCCGCACGGCGGATTTGTTATAAGAAGCGGAAAAACGGGCATAAACGGTGAGAATAACCATATTATTGAGTACAGCTTAAAGCTTGATTCAAATCCTGAGTTTACAGCATCGGTTTTGGTTGCTTTTGCAAGGGCAGCTTATAAGATGAACAAAGAAGGAATGTGCGGGTGCAAAACAGTTTTTGACGTTCCACCAAGCTATTTGTCACCAAAAGCACCTGAAGAATTGAGAAAGAATTTGTTATAAACAAAAACCTGCGGAGTAAAAAACACTTCGTAGGTTTTTTAAATTATTAATTATTAATTAAAAACCCCCGCAAGAAACTTGCGGGGGGTTTTTGTTTAAGAATAATTCTTAAATTGCAACAAATTATTCACGATTATCTAAAGTGTTACAGCCGGCTGGTATGGTTTCATATCACTATAAGTGTTCCATACAAAGAGCTTAACATATTTAACATCATCGCTATTTTTTACACTAACTTCAAAAGGAATAGCATCTGTTGATTTGTTTGCTTCAAGTGTCTCAGTTATATGTGTGCAACCAAGCATTTCGTTGTATTCACCATAAGCTGCAACAACAGCCCAAACATTCATAGAAGTTACATTAGAGTTTGTAAATGTAACAGTTGTTGAAACAGTGTTGCCTAAAAATGCAACAGGTGTTGCTACAGCGTATACGCCTGGGAACTTACCTACTGTAAAGGTATAAATATCTATTGTATCCTCAATACTACCTGTTAAACCAATACCCTGTCCGTTAACATCGCTGAAGCGAGCATCAGCAACAATGGTGTATTCTTTGCCACTTGTAAGAGTATCTGCAAGTTCAACAACCAAAACATTGTTGTCATCTGCTTTAACTGTCGCATTAGCAATACCGCCTGCAACTACATTGCCACTATCGTCAACAAGTTTAACAAGTTTATCAACTGTGTATACTGTTTGCTTAGAAGCAGAATCATAAGCACCACCATTAGTATAGCTGGCAGTTTCTACTGTAACAGATGATTTA
>JAFQRW010000022.1 GCA_017409875.1 Clostridia bacterium | reverse complement strand
TATAATGTCTGTTTCAAATTTTAGAAATGTAGAAATAAATTATATTTATATGGAATGTCCGAAAAGAGAGTATTATTTCGTATCAAATTTAACAGATTCTCATGAGTATGAGTACATAAAACCTATAGGAGAATTCCTTGTTGAGTTTCTAAATGCAGACCTAAGCGGATATGAAGAAGGTTTGAAAAAGATATATGATGTTGTTTATAAGACAGAGATAACGAGTATGCTTGATTTGTTTATTCCGTTTATGGATTTTATCGATTTCCATGCTCATAAGTGCGGATTTCTTTTTGCCGCATATGCATACTTCCCAATAAAGTGTGCCTTTGATGAGCTGGCGGTGTATGCTCAAAAAAATATCCCTATATATCTTCCAAAGAAGGTATACAGGGAGTGGTATAATTGGCTCAAAGAATATCTCAGGCTTTATAAACGATACAGAAAATTTATTGACTATATATTTAATTTAAAGCGAAACCGATTTGAGGATTTAAACAAGGCAATTTTGAAAGCATATAACGACTTCCCTGACATAAGCAGAACAAATCTTTCTCGTACTCTGACATCAGCACCCATCAAGGACGGTAAGTTCGATTTGGATTATATACAGGGAATAAATGATTTGGACATAGATATCATGGAGAAATCTGATATGGTATATGATGATTCTTCAGAGTTTAAACCCTTGTATGCAATTCAAATTCATTCTCTTAATGAGGCTCTATTCTATGAATTTTCAGAGCTTATAAAAAACGGATACAGAATAAATCGTTGTAAAATGTGCGAAAAGTATTTTCTTGTCATTACGGCTCGTGATGTGGAATACTGTAAAAATATAAACGAAAGCGGATATTCCTGTGCAAAACTTGCATCCATTGAAAAATATAAGGAGTCGCTTAATGACCCGTTTTTGAAAGAGTATTCCAAAATAACCGAAAAAATGTATCAGCGATATTACCGTGTAAACGATGTATGGTCTGACCAAGAGTTAAGCGGAAAGGATATGACATTTGACGAATATTACGAATGGAGCCAAGAGGCACAGGATTTGCGTAAAGAATATGTTGATACCCGTGATGCTATCAGTAAAAATCCCAATCTTTCCTCGAAACAAAAATATAGCAAAAAGCAAAAGCTTGGCGAAAAATTCATTGCCGATATAAAGGCGATTCCGTATCCCGACAAACCGGGCAAACGCAAATCTAAGGGCATTATTATGGAGTAATTTTTTTGATATAAAATCAGCTCTAAAAATCTTCGTCAAAAGCAACAGAAAAAGAGGGGTTATTGGCAGGAAAAGACCTTAAAAAGTGATTTCAAACCATCCAAATTCCCATAATCTTTGTGCATATTACACCCATAGTCCGTACAATCGAACAGAAATCCGTCATACGATGTACGGGTCGATTGGAAGTAAACAAACGGCTAAAAAGCAGAATCCCCGCCAATTTCATATTGGCAGGGATTTTTCTGTTCCAATATCCTATTCCATTGAGCCGACAATTTTATTTATGTCACCATCCGAGTCTACGACGATGGTTTTGATTTTGCTTGGAGCCACATAGCCAAATCCGTCTATGTTGGATTTATTTTTCTCTTCTATAATTTCATTTCGTATTTTAGTTTCTTCATCCGTGAGGTAGCAGGTGTCCTTTGCCATGATTTCATTATTTGGATTTATGGGTTCTTCCAAATTCTTTTCCCATTTCGCATAGAGAACATCAGGCATTGTGAATTTGAATGTTGTCACCTGATTCTGCTTTGTTCGGGGATCAGTAAACCACCCTTTGAATGTGTATCCATATTTTGTTGGGACATAACTTTCAAGACTGATGCTTTCGCCATAACTTTTGGTTATTGGCCTAATAAAACTACCACCATCCGATGCGAATTGCAAGGTTACATTTCCTATGAATTTAATTTCGCTATCGAATATAAGCTGATTCCGTCTCATCTGCCAGGGTGCCGCTGATGCTGATGTCGATAATAGCATCGTTGTAGCAAGTGCCATACATATTATTTTATTTTTCATAGTCTCATCCTTTCATTTTGGGCATAAAAATACCGACATACTCGAATTTCATTCATCGAATATGTCGGTATCATTTTCAAAGCATTCTATAAAGAACCTTGCTCCTAATTTGAATCCTTTTATAAAGGTTTGACATTCTGTTATTTGTATCATTTCGTCATAACAGGCTTTGACTTTGTCAAACAATTCTTTTTCTTGCTCATTTAGATTCTTGAGCAATTCTTCTTCATTTTTGGTAAGTAACCTAAATACCTTGTCGAACTTCCTTTGGCTTTGGAATGGTCTTTCCATAGGATTAATATTCCCATACCAGAATTCTTCAAGCACTTTCATCTTATTTCACCTCCTTTGCAACACAAACATACCACAGAAGAGAGGGAAAGTCTACGAAGTTTTTTCAAAGCATTTATCTTTGGTTAATGTATATCAAATTTTAACGCATAAAATAAGCACTCTGCCACATAGCAAAGTGCTTATAATTTTGTATTGTCTACCTAATATTCTTTACGAATCGAGAAATCATGGTAGCAACTTCTGCCCTTGTTGCAAATCCTTGTGGATCGAGCATATTATTTTCCTTGCCGTTCAATATACCATTTTCGGTAGCCCATGAGATTGCATCAATTGCATAGTTGCTTATCTTATCATTATCATCAAATGATGTTGTACTACTATGTTCGGGCAATCCGGCATATCGATACAAGAACACGGCAAGTTGTTCGCGGGTTATGCTATCTTCAGCACCAAAATTACCATTTTCGTAACCTGCTGCTATACCTTTGTCAGAAAGCCATCCAACCGCTTCACCATACCAACTATCCGTCATTACATCTGTGAATTTTCCATCATAGCTATATTCTGGGTTTCTTTCATAATTGTGAAGAACAACCGCTAACATACCTCTTGTCATAGTTTTGTCTGGAGAAAATACGCTTTCGCTTGTTCCATTAAACAAACCTCTTGCCGTTACAAAATCAACAGAATCATTTGCCCAATGGTTTTCAACATCAAGGAACTCTTTCGAGTTATCTATGATTTTTACAGTTGCATCTCCTTCGAATGTGGCTAAAACACCTTCTTCAACAACAATACTATTTGTAATTATTTCTTCTTCGCCATTTTCCTTTATCAACACAGCAACAGTTCCGCTTGTGAGATTCCGGGCAGGGATTACAACATCTTCATTCTTTGTTCCTTTGGGAATAGAGATTTTTGCAGTTGTTTCTCCATTAGTAGAAATAGTTGCATCCATTTTAACGCCAGACTTTTTCACAGTAGTAACAGTTTGTGAACCATCTGTATTTTTGGTTATCACATTCTTATTACCATCATTATCAGTTCTGGTGACTTTTGTATAACCATCTTTTTGAGTAACAATTTCTTCTGTAGAACCATCAGTATACTTTGTTACTTCTATAACAGTTCCGGTCTTTTTGTCCGTTTGTATTGTTGTGGTTGAGCCATCATCATTTTTTATTATTTCTTTGCTTGGTGATGGTGCTCCGCCACCTCCGCCACCACCTGATGGAGGATTTGATGGGGTTTCATTTTTCTTCCACTGTGCATATAAATTATAAACAAAAGTTTCCCCGTCATCGTTTAGATTATCGCCATATGTATAAGAAGTTCCATTTCCTGTAGATGCAGTGTTGAACCCAGTAAAACTGTAGCCATCTTTTGTAAATGACTTTTCCGGGATATCATAAAGAGATAATCTTGCAGTAGAAGCTAGAGTGATATAATATTTAGAACCTTCGGCCGTCGCACCACCATTACCATGAAGAGCTATGGCAACCGAGGAACGGTTATTATCTAAGTATGCTGCTTGCAATATTATGTTATTCGAGTCAATGTCTACAACATCTCCCGGCATATACCATTTTAAAGTATTATTTGGATGAACGAAATCTAATCCACTTGTTACTCTCCAACCAATAAACATATAGTCATTATGTTGCGGAGGCGTCGTAACTATATCTCCTTTTGATACCATTATAGAATATATGTTTCCATTTGGAACTAACTTAAGTATATGTTCATTTGTATAACTTGACGCGACTGTAAGATTGTCAGGGCTTGTACCGATATAGAAAAACTTATCATAAAAACCTACTTTTGAAGCAATAATTGCAGGAGTATCGGCGTTGCCTCCATGTATTGCAAACGAATCATTGCTATCGTGTATTCCTCCTAAATATACAGCTCCATCGGCTTTAATTGCTGGTTGTTCTCCACATCCCCTCAACAATATATCATTTAAGGTTTCATATGCATGATTAAATAAGGATATATCCACATCGCCATATACAGTTATGGCAGGATTTAATTCGTCAGCCTTAACATTTCCATTTATACCTATATAAACATTTTTAGGAATTACAATAGGCAATCCAGAATAGTTTTCGTGTATGGTCAACTGTGCCTCGATATGTGGTCGCTGTGATGTATAGTTTAGATTCGGGTGATAATCCCAACCTATACCACGACATATCTCATTAGCATTATATTCTTTGCCATCTATGACTAAAACATCTTTATTTATTGACCATTTTGCTGTCAATGAAATTGTTTCTGTTATTTTTATGGTATCTCCTTGCTTGTAAAGCGTGCCATCAGAAGATAACCAACCATCAAGAATGTACCCAAGTCTTGTTATGTTAGGAAGAACAAAATCTTCGTTGATTTTTACAGGTTCAATAACAGTTCCACCATTTAATTCAATGTTATCGTCATAACTATATGGCATATAATAATTATTTAAATAAACAGCTTTCTGCTCTTCATCTTCCCAGAGTGCATATAAAGTTTCATCAAAATCGTATGCATCAAATGTATAAATATTGTATTTGCAGAAATCTTTATTATTATCTTGCCAACCGATTAGTTTTTTAGTACCATTCTCAAACAAATTATTATAATCAAATAACTTTAATGTTGCAGGAGTAGCCGAGCTAAATATAACATTATGTGTTGATTCTCCGTTTGAATCTTTGCCGCCATTTGCATCAAGTGTAAGTGAGAACTGATAGTGTTTATCAGTAATACTAATATATTGATGTTCATCATATTCTCCAATAACTGCATCATTTGCATTGTTTCCGACAAAAGCGGTAAGGTTATTGGAAATGTCAATCGGATTTCCGTATATTGCACGGCAATTATTGCCGATTGCAGTTATCCCATACGATGGTGCTAATGTTTTTGTGACATATATTGCCTCGTGATTTTTGCTGCCATAAACTGTAAGTTTGGAATGCTTTTTTCTGTTTGATGATACTGCAAAACCGAGATTGCCTTCAACATATATCCCGTATTCTCTGTCTGCTTTTATAATAGATTCATTTTCTATTGCAACATCTATATACAAATTGAAATTTGCATATATCGAACCACCGTTATAACCATTTAAAGTTATCTGTCCTCCATTTTGATTGGGTTGATATGCCCATCCGCTGCCGGAATGACTAATTTCTGCATCTAATTCGGCACCATCAACGACCAAATGCTTTTCAACTTCCTCAGTGCCTAAAAAATGTATATTGGAATTTAAAAGATATTCATTATTTTCTGCAATTATAATTTTATTCCACTGTGATTGTGTGCCAGAATAGTACACATCGATTAATGCATCACAATTTGAGAACGCATAATCATTTATTGTTTTAATCGTTGATGGTAATGTAATGCTTTTTAGATTATCACAACCCAAAAATGTGGATTTATCAATCGAAGCTATTCCTTCAGGTATTGTTATATTTTCAAGACTACTGCACTGATAAAACGCACCGCCGCCAATGGAAGTTAATCCTTCTGGAATTATTATACTTGTAAGATTGTTACAATTATAAAATGCATTATTGCCGATAGAAGTTACACTCTCAGGAATATATATGTGTGTCAGTGCACGACACTCTGAAAAAGCAGAACCTGCAATGCCTTTTGTATTTTCCTTAACATGACACTCTCCGCTAATGTCGGTTTTTGCTTGAATCAAGAAGTTTTCAAAGTATAAAAAATTTCCTTCCCAGTTCTCATCATCATATACATAAGTATCTTTAAAAGCATTGCTTCCGATGGTATGAACATTATCCGAGATGCTTATATTTGTTAAACCACTACATCCGCTAAAAGTGCTATCACTAATACTTGTTACACCATCAGGAATGATAATATTTGTTAAATTACAACAGGATTTAAATGCTTCCATTCCTATGCTTGTTACACTATCAGGTATTGTTATATCAATTAAATTATCACATCCCATAAATGCACGGCTACCTATACTGGTTACGCTGCCGGGGATGTTTACTTCTGTTAAGCTTTTGCAGGAATTAAAAGTTCTTTCCTTGATAGCTGTCACACCATTTGGTATGTTTACTTCTTTCAAATTAGTGCACATCATAAACAACTGCTCACTCAGATTTACGGCAGATTCGGGGAGCGTTACTTTTTCTAGAGATGTACATTCCTGAAATGCCGCCATTTCTATGTCAGTTATACCATCCGGGATAGTTACATTTGTCAACTTGGTACAATCATTGAATGCTCCTATGCCTATTCTTGTCACGCCTGTAGGTATAGTATAATCACCGCTCCTGCCACTTGGATATTGTACAATTCTTGTACCATCTTTACTAAATAAAACACCATCTATAGATTTAAAATATTGACTACTTTCATCAGCATTAATTAATTCTAAGTTTTCGCCACATATCAATGCCCATCTGCCAATACTTGATACATTCTTTGGGACTGTGATATTCTTTATGTTATTACAACCAGAAAATGCGCTAAATCCGATGGTTGTTACACCTTCAGGTATAGTTATACTGTTTAAACTTGAACAATCGCAAAATGCCATATAGCCTATAGTTGTTAAATTAGTAGGCAATGAAACATCTGCTAAATTTTCACAATTGTTAAAAATATTATTAGATAGATATGTAATGCTATTTGGTATATCTATGCTTGTTAAACTGGTACAGTTATAAAATGCATATTCTCCTATACTACAAATAGTGTCAGGCAAAATAAGGTTTTCTAATTTATTGCAATCATAAAATGCATGCCCGCCGATACTTGTAACGCCGTTACAAAGCGTAATATCCGTTAAGTTGCTGCACTGATAAAATGCACCTTTACCAATTTCATTTATACTATCAGGAAATGTAATATTTGTTAAACCAGTACACGCAAGAAAAGCGTGCTCGCCAACAATAGCAACACTGTTAGGAATGGTTATAGCAATCAAATTTGAGCAACCATAAAACGCACAATCACTTATTGATGTTATGCCATCAGCAATGACAACAGTTTTAATATTTTCTCTCTCGTTTTTCCAAGGTTGTGTCACATGCGTATAAGAATACATGTCTCCTGTTCCACTTATAGTTAAAGTTCCATTGTCATCAAGCTGCCAAGTAGCATTATCTCCACAACTGTTATTACTCACACTTTGTGAGCCATCACCATTTGGCCTACTCACACCTCCAGGAGCTGCTTGTGAGCCATCGACACCCGATGCTGCAAATACTGCGTTTGAAAAAATTGAAATTAGTAGTATTAATACTATGTTAATTGCTATTAGTTTTTTATTCATATGTATTCTCCTTAGTATTTCGTTTGCTTATTATTAATGCCATTATCATCCAAAAAAGTGGGCTTACCACACAGGAACTAAATCCAAAAAATGCTTGAATGAGATAACACATAAATGAACTCCCAAGTATTCCTATATATTTAAATCGATTTCCATGTTTTAGCCAACCATACCCAACTGAAACAATTAATGCACAGTATGACAAAAAAGCAAAAATTCCCTGATGAAAAAGTATATTTATGTATTCATTATGAGCAATGTCAATTTGCCCAACAATGGAAGCATCGAGTCGTGTATCAAATCTGATGAACGGCTGTATATTTGTGTTTAACATCGTATCCGGACCTGTCCCCAATAAAAGATTTTTGGGTATTTCTTTTAATACACTTTTCCAAATATACATTCTACCAGAACCAAATGCATCATCGAAATTTCCATGCAATAACGCTCTTATTTCAAAAAACAAACCACTTTCTGTCTTGGAAAAATATATACTTACAATTCCAACTATAAATATAATGCTTGTTGTCAACAAAACAATTTTTCGTTGTGCTTTAGTCATTTTAATAGAGAATGGAATTGAGAGTAATGTTCCAATAGCTACGCCGACAATTCCGGCAAGCACCCACATCTTAACTAACACATAGATAGATAATATCAATGGTAAAATAATAAAAAATCTTTTTTTATCAGTTAAATGAATTAAAGACATCCATAATATTGGAATTGCAATACATAAAAAAGCTGCTACAGTATCAGTATTTCCAATTGTGCCAAGGAATTGACCATTATACGCAATGTATGCATCATTGTAATTATACCCCTCTGGGTAAAACATAAATGGATTTAGTCCGTGTATTTGCAAAATACATATAACAGAGAATATAGTCACAGTTCCCGAAAAAACATATATCATATGCTTGGTTATTTTCCCAAAATATGAAACCAAAACAAAAACAAGACAATATATTGATATCGTTATTGCCCCCTCGTATCTACTGACCCCAATTAAAGTGTCGGGAAAATAAGGGGATATAAGTGCTGATAACCATGTAAAAATCAAATAAACGATAGCTAATTTTTGAGGAATACCCATATTTTTTATTAATTTAGTCGGTTCAAATTTAATATGCCCAATTAATATTAACTCAAATAGTATTAATAATGTAATAAACACATAGCCGCCGCAAGTAAAACAAAATATATTAAATTTAGATTCAAACATCCCAGAATATCCACTTGTACCACAGCAGAGGATGAATACAGTTAACATTATGTATATAAAAATATCTGTGATTGTTTTTGGTAATTTATATTGATCAATTGCTTTTTTCATAATATGTACTCCCATAAAAAATGCGTAGCCCATATTTCAGAGCTACGCACGAAAAACATACAAGCTCTGACGATAAGGTTGCTAGACGCTTACTCACTACTTCCCATTACAAAGTATGATTAGTCAGAGTGTACGCTTTTACCTTATTAGCGTACACTTTGTAACAGGAAATATACTTCACCCATTATAGTGAGTATAGTCTAGCGTAAAATATTATAGCATAGTTTTCCAATATTATCAATGATTTTGACTAAATTTCATCATTTATCCAATAACATTTTTGTAATTGGATAAAAAATAGCATATGCAAAAGAAATATAATTCTTTCACATATGCTATATAACCATTAGGATCTAGTGGGCAACCGTGGGGGTTCAAGTCCCTTCGCCCGCACCAAAACGAAAAAGACACCCTGAGGTGTCTTTTTTGTTTTGTAAATTAAGAGGGACTTGAACCATAAGAGGGCAAAAAGCGACAAGAAAAGTTGCCAAAAGGCAAGTTTTCAGCTTTTTGATGCGCAGGCGGGTACTGCAAACAATAGTTTGCGGTCGGCAAGCAGGGCAGATTGCAAAGCAAGCTGCGTACCCTTCGCCCGCACCAAAACGAAAAAGACACCCTGAGGTGTCTTTTTTGTTTTGTAAATTAAGAGGGACTTGAACCATAAGAGGGCAAAAAGAAACGTAATTTGTCGTTTATATGCTCAACATTTTTCTTTGTTTTCTTGACTATCTTAATATTTTGTGATACAATTTTATTCAAGTGTTCAAAATGTTTTTGTGGCATTTGAATTAAATTCTATAAAACACAAAAACTACTTTTATTACCGCTTTTTAGTGTGGTAATGTTTTTGAAACAGTATTTATGCCAAATGGCTTAAATAACCAAAGCTATACTAACCGGGGAGGTAGCGGTGCCCTGTACTTGCAATCCGCTGTAGCAAGGGTGAACGCCCGGCCTCGGGACTGAAATGTGTGGCTGTTGTTTTGTTTTTTGTGTTGAGAGCAGAGTCTTGCACAATCGCAATTTACGAACCTTGTCAGGCGGGGAACCGAGCAGCAATAAGTAAAACCTGTGATGTGATGTAAGGTAGCTCTGTTTGAGCAAAGGCCTTAATAAACGCACATATTTCTTTTTCAAAGTCGGGCTGTATAGCGTATTATTTTTTTTGTAGGTGAAGCGAATGGAATATCAGGCTTTATACAGACAGTTCAGACCTGAAATATTCGATGATATGATTGGTCAGGAGCATATTGTTCAGGCACTGAAAAATCAAATTGAATCAGGTCAGGTTTCGCATGCTTATCTTTTCTGCGGAACAAGAGGCACGGGTAAGACAAGTACTGCCCGTATTTTGTCACGAGCTGTTAACTGTGAGAACCCTCAAAACGCGAATCCTTGCAATGAATGTGAATCGTGTAAAAGTATTATGGCAGGAACAGCTATTGATGTTGTTGAGATTGATGCAGCATCTAATACAAGTGTTGAAAATATACGTGATATTCGTGATGAGGTTATGTATCCGCCTACAATGCTTAAGTATAAAGTGTACATTATTGATGAAGTGCATATGTTGTCAACCGGTGCATTTAATGCTCTTTTGAAAACATTGGAAGAACCTCCTGAACACGTAATATTTATTTTGGCGACTACTGAATATCACAAAGTGCCGGCAACTATTTTATCAAGATGCCAGAGATTTGATTTTAAAAGAATATCATCTGAGGACATAAAAAAGCGAATCAGATTTGTATGTGACGAAAAGAATGTAAAAATAGATGACGAAGCATTAAATGTAATCTCTTATGCAGCAGACGGTTCCATGAGAGACAGTCTGGCTATTTTAGATAAATGTGTATCGTTTGCAAATGGGGATATTTCAGGTGAAATTGTTACTAAAATTTTAGGTATTGCAGATGATAATACATTGTTTGAAATTGCAGATGCAATTTGCAGCAACGATATGGGTGTGTGCTTAGAGAAAATTGAAGAAACGATAAGAGAGGGAAGAGACCCTATCTTGCTTACAACATATCTAATAGAGCATTTCAGATGCCTGTTAATTGCCCTTTTAGTAAAAAAACCTGAAAGTGTATTGCAGATGGCAAAAGAAAGAGCGCACAGATTTGTATCTCAGGCGAAGAAATTTAAAACTGAGGAAATCACAAATATTATAAAAAACTTAAGCAGTTTGTATAAAACACAAAAGGAAAGTCCCAATCCTAAGGTTATGCTTGAAGCTGGGATAGTTACACTGAGTGTTAAAGAAACACCTGCTAAAAAAGAGACTTTAAGCTATGCTTTGCCTCCTGAGTATGACCAACCTGTTTATGAAACACCAGCCAAGCAGGAAGAGAAAAAGGAAGATAAAGAGGAGAAAATTGAAGAAAAACAAGAATCTTCTAAAGTTGATTCTTCTAAAATTACTGATGTATGGCTTGAATTAATAGACAGCGCTTTAAAAGATAAAAAAATGCAGCTTAGCAGTGCTTTAAAGTCTGCAGCACCTGTTGCAAATGACGGGGTGTTCGTGATTATATTTGACGATGACAAGAAATTCTTAAAAAGTATGGTTGACAATTATGATAATGCGAAATATATTGAAAAACAGCTTAAACAGATTACGGGAAATGATTACACAGCAAGGTTTGTTTTAAGAAGTGAATCAAGTCTTGGCGACAAAGCACCAAAGAAAGTAAACACACATTCTTTGGAAGAGCTTGCTCAGAAATTCCCCGATATTGTAACTATTGAAGAAGAGTGAAAGGATGACAAAAATGGCTAAAAACAGATTCCCAATGGGCGGCGGCATGGGAGGAGCAAATTTCAACCAGATGATGAAACAGGCTCAGAAAATGCAGCAGGATATGATAAAAATGCAGGAAGAATTAGATACTTTAACCTGTGAAGCATCTGCAGGCGGTGGAATGGTATCAGTTACTGCAAATGCAAAAAAAGAAATTATCTCAATCAAAATTAATCCCGAGGCGGTTGACCCTGATGATGTTGAAATGCTTGAAGATTTGGTTTTAAGTGCTGTAAGAGAGGCACTTTCTAAAGCTGAAAAGATTTCCGCAGAACAAATGAGCAAAATTACAGGTGGACTTAACATACCGGGACTTATGTAAAACATAGTATATCGTAGTTTCTGCGATATACTTTTCTTTTAGTTATTGGGACAAATCTTTGCTTGGGGGGGATTTTAATGTATGCAAACTATCATACACATACATCGCTTTGCAGGCATGCAGACGGTGATGTTAAACAATATGTGGAAAATGCAATAAAAGCAGGTATTAAAATTTTGGGATTTTCTGATCATAGTCCTTACATATTTGACGGGGATTATTATTCAACATACAGAATGCATCCAAATGAAACTGAAAGCTACGTAAATGAAATTTTGAAGCTTAAGCGAGAGTACAAAGACGATATAAAAATATATATAGGGTATGAAATGGAATATTATCCCAAGTATTTTGAAAAAACTCTTAAGTTTATATTGCAGTTTGAATGTGATTATCTGATTTTAGGTCAACATTTTTTAAATGATGAAATTAATGAGCCTTATGTTGTAATTAATACTAAAGATAAGGGAATGTTAGTCGATTATGTCAATCAAACCATTGAAGGTATGAAAACAGGAGTATTTTCTTGCTTAGCACACCCTGACCTCATAAACTACGATAATGATTTATCTCTTTATAAATTTGAAATGTCAAGACTTTGTCAGGCAGCAAAAATGCTTAATATCCCACTTGAAATAAACATGCTCGGTCTCAAAGATAACAGGAATTATCCTAATAAAGAGTTTTGGGAAATAGCATCAAAGACCGGAAACGATGTTATACTCGGATGTGATGCACACACTCCTGATGCGTTTTTAGATGATCAGGCAGAAACACAGGGCAAAATACTTGCACAAGAATACGGTATTAAGCTGATAAAAGCTCTAAAACTTGTTAAGCCTGTTCTTAAAGTATAGTTTTGTGTTTTTTTGTAAAAAAACTATGGATAAATATTGATTTTTTAAAGATGATGTGGTAAAATACACTGTGTTAAATTTACAACATATGTAATGTTACATTACTATATAACAAAAGGAGTTTTGATTTATGAAAAAAATTTATGAAGGTAAAACTAAAGATGTTTTTGAACTTGAAAACGGTAACGTAATGCTCAAATTCAAAGACGACTGCACAGGTAAAGACGGTGTTTTCGATCCGGGTGAAAATTCAGTTGGTTTAACAATCGAAGGAATAGGAAAAGCTAATCTTAGAACTTCTGTTTATTATTTCGATATGTTAAAGGATGCAGGAATCAAAACTCATTATGTAAATGCAAATGTTGATGATGCAACAATGGAAGTTCTTCCTGCAACAGTATTCGGACACGGACTTGAAGTTATTTGCCGTCTTGTCGCTACAGGAAGCTTTATCAGAAGATATGGTGAGTATATTAAAGACGGTACCATATTAGATGGTGGTTATGTTGAATGCACATTAAAAGATGACGCAAAGGGCGATCCGCTTGTTACAGCTGAAGGTCTTGCAGCACTTGGTATTATGACTGCTGAAATGTTTGAAAGCATGAAACAGCAAACGCTTAAAATCACAAAGATTGTTGCTGACGATCTCAAATCAATCGGTCTTGATTTGTGGGATATTAAGTTTGAATTTGGTTATAACAACGGTGAAGTTATTTTGATTGACGAAATAGCATCAGGAAATATGAGAGTTTATAAAGATGGAAAAATCGTTGACCCTGTTGAACTTACTAAGTTGATTTTAAACAGATAATTTAGCTATTAAACCGGCGATGTTCTGCAAAAAGGATATTGCCGGTTTTTTAATATTTATTTGAAATTTCGCAAACAATAAGAAAAAACAGTTAAGGGAGCATTAAAAAGTGGGAAATTTAAGTAATTTAGACCCAAAAAGAGTGTTTGAAATTTTTGAAGAGATTTGCAGTGTGCCCAGAGGTTCGGGAGATATGCAAAAAATAGGAGATTACTGTCTTGAATTTGCAGATAAAAACGGACTTAATGCATATAAAGACGAAGCAGGAAATATAGTTATTTTCAAACCCGCTTCAAAAGGATATGAAAATTCAGATACAGTAATGCTTCAAGGGCATATGGATATAGTGTGTCAAAAAGAATCCGGTTTGGAATTTGATTTTAAAAAAGACGGAATTACACCTCGTATTGAAGGCGATTTTATTAAGGCAAGCGGGACAACCCTTGGTGCCGACAACGGAATAGCTATGGCTATGATTATGGCAATTTTAGAGGATAAAACCATCTGCCATCCTGATATTGAAGCTGTATTTACAGTTGATGAAGAAATAGGGCTAATTGGCGCATCAAAGATAGATTGTTCCGGTTTAAAATCAAAAAAAATGATAAATATTGATGCAGAAGATCCTAAAACAGTTACAGTTTCTTGTGCAGGCGGTTGTGATGTTGAGGCTTTAATTCCAATAAAAAAAGAAAGAAAGCCTGGCAAATGCATCAAGCTCGTAGTAAAAGGGTTAAAAGGCGGACATTCAGGCGTTGAAATAGATAAAGGAAGAGCAAATGCAAATGTTTTGGCAGGCAGAATTTTAAACCATTTAAGCTTTGAAGAAAATTTTGAAATTATTTCGGTAAATGGCGGAGATAAGGGTAATGCTATTACAAACAGATGCGAAATTGAAATTTTTGCTGATGAAAAAATTACACAGCCGCTTAAGGAATATCTTGAACAAATCAAGTGTGAAATTTCAGATCGTGAGGAAGGTTTTGATTGGGAAATTGAAATGTCAGGCGGTGAGTTTGATGTTATTGCCTTGCCAGAGACTGAAAAAATAGTATATATGCTAAGTCAGGTTCCTGATGGCGTTATCAAGATGAGCGCGTCAATCGAAGGCTTGGTAGAAACATCATTAAACCTTGGGATTGTAAGTACTAATGACGATAATATAGGGTTTCATTTCTTGTTAAGGAGCAATAAAAGAACAGCACTTTGTGCTTTGGAAGAGAAGTTAAAAACGTTTTTCTCATTATTTGGTTGTAACACGAAATCGTACGGTGCATACTATCCTTGGGAGTTTAAATCAGATTCAAAACTACAGGAAATATGTAAACAGGCTTATAAAGAAAAGCTCGGGTTTACCCCTGAAATTGTAGCGATACACGCAGGACTTGAGTGCGGTATGTTTGCAGATAAAATAAACGACCTTGACTGTGTTGCAATCGGTCCGGAAATTATTGATGTCCATACAACAGGCGAAAAATTAAGGATTTCTTCTGTGAAGGATATTTTTGAGTGCGTATTAGAAATACTAAAAAAGTGCAAATAACCGAAAAATGTTGCTTTTTGTTGTTATATATGATAAAATGTCATCAATATTTACTAAGCCCATTAAATTGGCGGAACGGAGTTTTTTATGAATAACAAAAATGATTTTAAGCCGTATATACCGGCAGAAAAAGTAACACCTGAAATAACTGTTACTTCAATTATTATCGGTGTTATTTTAGCTGTTGTATTTGGTGCAGCTAACGCATATTTAGGCTTAAGAGTCGGCATGACAGTGTCTGCTTCAATTCCTGCTGCAGTTATTGCAATGGGCGTTATCAGAGTGATTATGCGAAAGAATTCAATATTAGAAAGTAATATCGTGCAGACAATCGGTTCTGCCGGAGAGTCTTTAGCTGCAGGTGCTATATTTACTCTTCCTGCCTTATTTTTGTGGGCAGCAGAGGGAAAAACAGAAAATCCAAGCATTATAGAAATTACATTAATCGCACTTTTAGGCGGACTTTTGGGTGTGTTCTTTATGGTTCCTCTTCGTAATGCGCTGATTGTTAAAGAACATGGCGTTTTACCATATCCTGAAGGTACTGCTTGTGCAGAGGTTTTGCTTGCAGGTGAAGAAGGTGGCGCAAAGGCATCTACAGTATTTGCAGGTATGGGCTTTGCAGCGCTTTTCAAATTCATTATTGACGGTCTTAGGGTTGTTTCAGGTGAAATTTCTGCAAGTGTTAAAGGCTTTGCGGGTGAAATTGGTACACAGATTTATCCTGCAGTTATGAGCGTGGGTTACATTTGCGGAGCAAGAATTTCATCATATATGTTCGCAGGCGGTGTATTAAGCTGGCTTGTTATCATTCCTTTAATTGTGCTTTTTGGCGCAGATATTACTCTCTATCCCGGCACTGTTCCGATTGGTGAAATGCACGCAGCAGGCGGTGCAGGTGCAATCTGGAGCTCTTATATAAGATATATTGGTGCAGGTGCTTTGGCAGCAGGTGGTATAATCAGTCTTATTAAGTCGCTTCCTTTAATTGTAAAAACTTTCAGCGGTGCGATGAAAAGTATATCTTCTGCCGGAGGCGCTAACTCAAATGAACGAACAGAACGTGATATAAATATCAAGGTGGTTTTGCTTGTAATAGCAGTTCTTACACTTTTGGTTTGGCTTGTTCCTGCTATTCCGGTTACTTTAATCGGTGCGATAATTGTTGTTGTGTTCGGTTTCTTTTTTGCAACTGTTTCTTCAAGAATGGTTGGTTTGGTTGGAAGCAGTAACAACCCAGTTTCAGGAATGGCTATTGCGACACTTTTAATAGCAACACTAATCTTAAAGCTTACTGGTTACCAGGGTATTGCAGGAATGTGCAGTGCTATTGCTATCGGCTCAATTATTTGTATAGTTTCTGCAATAGCAGGCGACACTTCACAAGACTTAAAAACAGGATATCTTTTAGGTGCAACACCTAAAAAACAACAGATAGGTGAAATTGTTGGAGTAATTGCCTCAGCGTTTGCAATCGGCGGAACACTTTATCTTTTAGATATGGCATGGGGATTTGGAACAGACGAGTTAGCAGCTCCTCAGGCAACACTTATGAAACTCATTATAGAAGGTGTTATGGAAGGAAATCTTCCCTGGGCACTTGTATTTATCGGTGTGTTTATTGCTATAGTTGTTGAGGTTGTTGGAATTCCGGTACTTCCTTTTGCAATAGGTGTTTATCTTCCTGTTCAGCTTAATGCTTGTATTATGGTTGGCGGTCTTGTACGTCTGGCACTTGAAAAAATCAAGAAAAATGAAGATGAAAAGAAAGCTATTATAAACGACGGTGTTTTATTCTGCTCGGGAATGATTGCAGGTGAAGGCTTAGTTGGAATACTGCTGGCACTTTTGGCTGTGTTTGGTTTCGGTGAAATGATTGATTTATCAAGCAAGCTTGGACTGTCTGCTCCTTTAATGAATATTGGCGGTCTGGCTTTATTTGCAATTATAATATTAACTGTTCTTAAGTTTTCTGTTTGGAAAAAGAGAAGCTAAACTATGAAAAAGAATGTTATCCCGCAGGATTTTTTGGAGAAAAAGCCAAAGAGGGCTGTTCACATTAAGTGGCATATTGAAAATGATGTAGTAACACTTGAAATTGAAAATAAAGGCTTTTTCAACAGAATTGCTCAGAAATTCTTTAAAAAACCTAAAACAAGTTATATCCATCTTGATGAAATGGGCAGTTTTATATGGAAACATTTAGACGGCGAGACGTCTTTGGTTGACATTGGAAAACTTGTTGAAGAAAAATTTGGAGAAAAGGCAAATCCACTGTATGAGAGATTATCAAAATATATCAGTATTTTGCAAAGCTATGGGTTTGTTGATTAATTAAAAGTCTGTGTTAAAAGCACAGACTTTTTGCAGTTATTGGGTAGGTGCTTGTATGATAAGAACAGTTACATATAACGGTAATGAATTAAGCTATGAGCTTACTTTAAAAAATGTTAAAAATATAAATCTTCGCATAAAACCAAACGCTACGGTTTTTGTGTCTGCAAACAGAGGTATACCCTTAAAAATTATTGATGAGTTTGTACTTTCAAGAGCAGATTTTATAACAAAAGCTTTAAAAAATTATAAGGACAAATCAGAACAAGTAAATAAAAAGTATTTTAACGAAGATGAGATAAAGGATGTAATTTTAAAGCTTTGTAAAAATATTTACCCATATTTTGAAAGTCGCGGAATCGAACACCCTAAAATTAAGTTCCGGAAGATGGTTTCACGGTGGGGTAGCTGTAATATAACAAAAAAAGTTTTAACATTTAATATTAATCTGATGTATGCTCCGGCCGGTTGCATAGAATATGTAGTACTTCATGAATTTACGCATTTTTTACAACCAAATCATTCAAGCAAATTTTATGAAGAATTAGAAAAAATTTGCCCTGACTGGAAAAAATGGAGAAAATGTTTAAAAGAAATAAATCTGTATGAAAATATGTAGCCAAAAAAGTTTACTGTGCAGGCAAAAAGTGATAAAATAAGTTTGAGGTGAAATGTAATGAAGAACGTTGTTGTTGCAATAGATTCTTTTAAAGGGAGTCTTAGCACATTTCAGGCTGGAAAAGCTATTAAAGATGGCGTTTTGCAGGTGTATAATGATGCAAAAGTAATTATATCTCCCATTGCAGATGGTGGAGAAGGTACAGTTGACGCTATTGTTTCTGCAACAAATGGCGAAATGATAAAGACTGTTGTTTCCGATCCAATTGGCAGCAAGATTGAGGCAAGCTACGGAATTATAACAAAAACAAAAACGGCTATTATTGAAATGTCAGCAGCGGCAGGTATCACCCTTATAGATGAAAAAGAAAGAAATCCAATGAACACAACTACATATGGTGTTGGCGAAATGATAATGGATGCAATTTCAAGAGGATGCCGAAAATTTGTTATTGGAATAGGTGGAAGTGCAACCAACGATGGCGGAATTGGTATGCTTCAGGCACTTGGATTTGAATTTTTGGATAAAAACGGAAATCAGGTTGCGCTCGGCGCAAAAGGACTTAAAGATATTGTAAGAATTAAGACAGATAATGTAGCAAAAGAACTAAAAGAATGCTCTTTCCGTGTTGCGTGTGATGTAAAAAATGTTTTGTGCGGAGAAAATGGATGCAGCAAAATTTACGCACCTCAAAAGGGCGCGACACCTGAAATGATAAGGGATATGGATTTGTGGCTTAAAAAATATGCTGAATTAACAAAACAGGTCATCCCTGATTCTGATGCAGACATGCCCGGAACAGGAGCAGCAGGAGGGCTGGGTTTTGCTTTGCTGTCTTATTTAAAAGCGACCCTTGAATCGGGAATTGAGCTGGTAATAAAAGAAACTGAACTGGAAAACTATATCAAAGATACAGATGTTGTTATTACAGGTGAAGGCAGACTTGACGGACAGTCATATATGGGCAAAGCACCTGTTGGTGTCGCTATGCTTGCTAAAAAATACAACAAACCCGTAATTGCTTTTTCAGGTTGCGTAACAGATGATGCTATTGAATGTAATAAACATGGAATTGACGCGTTTTTCCCAATCGTAAGAAAACCTTGCACCTTACAAGAAGCAATGGATTGTGACAATGCGTATAAAAACTTAAAAGACACAGCATCCCAGGTATTCAGGCTCATAAAAACACTCATTTGATCGTAGAATAACAATCACCACCAGGCTAACAGGTGGTGATTATTTATTTTGTTTTAAGGGTACACTTACATTGACAAATACCCCTAAAAATGATAAAATTATATACTGTAGAGTTATGCAGAAAGGATTATCAGATGCTTAAAGACAGAGAGTTTTTTTCATTGCTTATAAAAGTAGCTACACCTATTGCACTTCAAAACCTTTTGATGTCGTTTTTGAATATGGTAGACACTGTTATGATTGGCTCACTGGGAGATCTTTCAGTTGCGGCAGTAGGACTTGGAAATCAGGTGTTTTTTATACTTTCACTTGTGGTTTTTGGGATTGCAAGCGGAACCTCAGTTTTTGTTGCTCAGTTTTTCGGCAAGCGAGATTATGATTCTTTAAAAAAACCAATTGCCTATTCAGTGGTTATGTGCGTTGTAGTTTCGGTTGTTTTTAACGTTTTAGCTTTATTATTTCCCGAAAACTGCCTTGCACTTTTTACTAATGACCCTGAAGTAATTGCACTTGGTGCAGACTATTTAAAAATAGCAGCATTTTGCTATCCAATGTTTGGAATCAGTTTTTGTTTTGCAGTTGCACTTCGATCAACAGAAAAAGCGCATGTGCCGCTTATTATCACGGCAGCAGCTTTGGTGGTAAATACTGTTTTGAATTATTGCCTTATTTTTGGGAAACTGGGATTTGCGCCACTTGGCGTAAAAGGTGCAGCAATTGCGACACTTGTTGCAAGATTTACTGAGGTTATTGTGTTTATTGTTTATATTTATGCTAAAAAGAACATTGTAGCATTAAAACCAAAAGATTTTAAGCTTGACAAGCATTTTTTACGCAAGTATATACTAAAAGTTTTACCTGTAATCGGAAACGAAACAATGTGGGGACTTGGAATAAGTGTTTATAACGCAGTATTTGGAAGAATTGGCAGAGAGGTTGTTGCTGCAAATCAGATTGTAAAAAATATTGAACAGATTTTAACTTCGCTTTGCATTGGCGTAGGAAGTGCCGCTGCTGTTATGGTAGGTAAAAAAATCGGCGAGGGGGACAAAACAGGCACTTGGATTTACTCAAAGCGCTTGGTCTTGATTTCAACAGGTCTTGGTGCAGTGGTAGGGGTAGTTTTGATTTTGCTGTCAAACGTAGTTTTAATGCCATACAAAATTTCACCTCTTGCAATGACTTATGCCTGGCAGTTTTTACTTGTGATTTCAATTGCAATGCCGTTTAAAATGTTTAACTATGTAAATATAGTAGGGGTTTTACGAGGCGGCGGAGATACTTTATACTGCTTTGTGCTTGATATGTGTGCGGTGTGGTTTATCGGTGTTCCTGCCGTGTATTTAACCGGACTTTGGCTTGGTCTGCCGGTGATATTTGTTATTATCGCATTAAACAGTGAAGAGGTTTTAAAGGGTATTGTTGGTTTTAAAAGGTATAAATCTAAAAAATGGATTCATGACCTTGTAAATTAGTGGAGGAGTTTATGCAAAAAAGAGTAATGGCAGTTCATGATATATCATGCTTTGGTAAATGCTCGCTTACTGCAGCATTGCCGATTCTTTCGGCAGCAGGTATTGAGGTTTGCCCTGTACCAACAGCAATTTTGTCTACGCATACCGGCGGATTTGAAGGGTACACATTTGAGGACCTTACACATAATATGCTGCCTGTTGTAAAGCATTTTAAAGAGCTTGATATAAAATTTAACTCTATATATTCCGGATATCTTGGTTCGTTTAAGCAAATTGAATACATGAAGACAATAATTTCAATGTTTAAACAACAAGATACCCTTGTTATGGTTGACCCCGTAATGGGAGATAACGGAAAGTTGTATGCGGGATTTGATATGAGTTTTGCAAAAGAAATGGCTTCACTTTGCAAAATGGCAGATATTATTGTTCCAAACGTTACTGAGGCCGCGTTTATGACAGGCGTTAAGTACATAAATCCTCCGTTTACAACAGACTATTTTGATACAATCATTGAAAGACTTAAAAAAATCTGCGCCGGAGATATTGTTATAACAGGTGCAGTACTAAAAAAAGGTCAGACAGGCGTTGTAATTTGTCATGATGGAAATACTGAGTATATTACCGAAAAAGAGAGCGAAGGTATGTATCATGGGACAGGGGATGTTTTTGCAAGTACGCTCTTGGCAGGGCTTTTAAATGGATTTTCTTTAAAAGAGGCTGGAGAAATTGCTGCAAAATTCATTCCTGTGTGCATTGAAAAAACCAAAGAACTCGGTGTGTTTTACGGTGTCAATTTTGAACAGTGCATACCTGATTTGTTAAATAAACTAAAGCTTACATAATGATAATAAAAATGTAATAACTGATGATTTTTGATGGAAAGGCAAAGATGCATCATAATTTACACATCCATTCAAAAATATCTATATGTTCTGATGATCCGGAACAAACTAACGAAAGAATTTGCGCTACGCAAGCAAGTAGAACATCTTGAAATGACTCACGAAAAAAATGTTCAAAGCAGTCCGAGATGAAAATCCGGACATTCATATTATAATTATGTCCAGATCAAAATTTAAACTTACAGACAAGGAAAAAGACAGACGTAATGTCATAGAAACTACATACAAAAATGCAATTTCAACAGGCGATGAAAACGTATACTTTATTGATGGCAAAAGCACTGGCAAATGTTATGATCAGTAACCGAATCGAACTTTTATAATAAATAATTCTTTTCGTGATACTTTCTTCTGACAGCCATAGTGTTGATACATTTAATTTTTACTTTACAGAAACGGAATATATCCTGCATGATGCTAGGTTTGATTGCGTATATGAATCCCGCAAAGGAGAGTTCAAAAAAGATTTATATAATTTTTGACCCCGACTTGACAAAATCATATAATATAAACTAATATTTTAATAATAATGTTTACAACTATTTTAACGGTACCTAAATAGTTTACAGGAGAATAACTTATGAGAGAAATTAGTGCTTTGATTATTACGCAAACAGTAAAAAAACTGTGTATAGAGGCAAATTGTCATTTGGGAAATGATATAAAAAAGCGCATTGAACAATTCTATGAAAATGAAAAATGGCCTCAGGCAAAAGAAGTGTTAGAGAGAATAATACAAAACTACAAAATTGCTGATGAAAGCAATCAACCTATTTGTCAGGACACGGGTATGGCGTGTGTGTTTTTGAAAATTGGTCAGGACGTACATATAATCGGAGATGTAAAAGAGACTGTAAACGAAGGCGTAAGACAAGGTTATGAAGAGGGATATTTAAGAAAAAGTGTAGTGCGTGACCCGCTTGACAGAGTTAATACCGGCGACAATACCCCTGCTATGATATATTTTGACATTGTTCCTGGAGATAAAATTGAGATTACGGTAGCACCAAAAGGTTTTGGCAGTGAAAATATGAGCCGTATTGCAATGCTTCGTCCGTCAGACGGGCTAAAAGGCGTTAAGGATTTTGTATTAAAGACGGCGGAAGAAGCAGGACCTAATCCGTGTCCTCCTATTGTGATAGGTGTTGGCATAGGTGGAACCTTTGATAAAGCTGCATATATGGCAAAAAAAGCGTTGCTAAGACCTGTAGATAAGAAAAATGAAACTGCATTTTATGCCGATTTGGAACAGCAACTGCTTGAAGAGGTTAATGCTCTTGGTATTGGTCCGCAAGGCTTTGGAGGAAAAACAACTGCCTTAGCTGTTAACATCGAGTGGTGTCCTACGCATATTGCAGGGTTGCCTGTGGCTGTTAATATTAACTGCCATGTTACAAGACATAAGACGGAGGTGATATAAGTGGCAATATCTATTAAAACTCCTCTTACACGTGAAATGGTAAAAGACCTTAAAGCGGGAGATAGTTGCCTTATATCAGGCGTAATTTATACAGCAAGAGATGCGGCGCATCAAAGACTTTGTCAGCTTGTTGAACAGTCAAAACCGTTGCCGATTGACTTAAAAGACAGCATTATATATTTTGTAGGACCAACACCTGCAAAACCCGGGCAGGTAATAGGCTCTGCCGGACCTACTACTTCATATCGTATGGATGCTTACAGCCCGATTCTGATTGAACTGGGGCAAACAGGTATGATAGGAAAAGGCAAAAGAGGAACTGAAGTTGTTGATGCTATGAAAAAACACAAAGCTGTGTATTTTGGTGCAATAGGTGGTTGCGGAGCACTTTTGAGTAAATGTATCAAAAAATCAGAGGTTGTTGCTTATGATGACTTAGGGGCGGAGGCTATAAGACGCCTTGAAGTAGAAGATTTTCCTGTTATTGTGATAATTGACAGCTCCGGAAACAATCTTTATGAAACCGGGAGAGAGGATTATTTGAAATATAATAGATAAGAGTATGGAGGATATTTATGACAGAAGAATTGTTATCAAGGATTAATTTTCTTGCAAACAAAGCAAAAACAACAGGGCTTACTGAGCAGGAAAAAAGTGAGCAGGCATCTCTTAGAATGCAGTATATAAAAGAATTCCGTCAAGGAGTTACAAATACATTGGAAAATGTTTACATCATGGATAAAGACGGTAATAAGAAAAAAATTGAAAGAAAAAAATGATAAAAAAGACGCTTTTTAAAAGCGTCTTTTTTACATAATAACCTATAAATTTACAAAAAAATTGCATTTGCTTAAAAACTATGGTATAATCAATCCTGATAGTTTAGGAGTGATTATATGAAAAAATGGGGAGACAGATACGACGCAAAACGTGTGCGTGATATTGACGGACTTCATTTCTATATGGCATATTTAATGCCTAAAAGAACTGATGCCGAGGTTTATATTAACGAAAAACTTGATATAACCGAGCTTTTAAAATACATTGAAGAAAAAAATGCAAGCGGAATACGTAAAGTTACTATGTTTCACTGCATGATTGCGGCAGTTGCAAGGACAATTAAAATGCGTCCGCTTTTAAACAGATATATTTCAGGCAAACACTATTATGACCGCAATGAAATTTCAATGGGCTTTACAATAAAGAAAAAGTTTACTGACCACGCTGAAGAAACTTTAATGATTTACAAACCAAAGAATGAAGAAAACCTAGTTGCTATTACGGACAGACTTACTCCAAAGGTAAAAGAAGCAAAAAAAGAAAGCGATAACGGGCAGAACGTTGATGATATTTTAAATATTGTTAAAAAACTCCCTAAGCCTATAATGCATATTTTTATGGCTGTTATGAGATTTATGGATAACAACGGTCTTATGCCAAAGTCGTTCAGCAGTGTTGATACAAACTATTGCACGGTGCTTTTGTCAAATTTAGGTAGTATAAAGTGCGATGCAGTTTATCATCATCTCAACAATTTTGGCACAAACGGTATCGTTATTACAATAGGCGAAATTCACAAAGAAGTTATGCTTGATGAAAATAACAATCCTGTAATACGTGACGTTGTTAATATTGGTGCAACACTTGACGAAAGGATTGCAGACGGATTTTATTTCGCACGTTCTTTAAAACTTATTAAGCACTTGTTTAAAAATCCGTATCTTTTGGATAAAACTTTAGGGGAGGAAATCGATTTTGAATTCTGAGGCAAGATGGTATAAATATTATGGAAATGTTCCTCACACGCTTGATTATCCTGATATATCTATGTATCAGATGATAAAAAATGCGGGAAACCAGCACCCATCAAATATTGCTTATGATTTTATGGGCAGGTCGGTAACATACAATTTATTTATTGAAGAAATAGAAACTTGTGCAAAAGCACTTTTAGCGTTAGGTGTAAAAAAAGGTGAAACAGTAACAGTGTGCCTTCCCAATATACCTCAGGCGGTTATTATGTTTTATGCAATTAACAGAATTGGCGCTGTTGCAAGTATGGTACATCCGCTTTCTGCTGAAAACGAGATAATGTTTTATCTTAATGAGGCAAAAAGTAAAGTTGCAATAACTTTAAGCTGTTTTTATGACAAGTTTGAGGCTATTAAAGGAAAAACACAGGTTGAAAAAATTATTGTTGCTAAAATCGGGGAAGCACTTCCTGTGGTTAAAAGCTTTGCGTATAAGTTTATAGGTGGCGAACCTAAAGTTAAAAAGGACAAAAATGTTATCTCGTGGCCGGGTTTTTTGAATTATGCAACGAATTTTAACGGTCAAATAACCCATGTGGGCAAAGGCGATGACGATGCAGTAATTTTGTTCAGTGGAGGTACAACAGGAACTTCAAAAGGTATACTTTTAACAAATCTTAATTTTAATGCCCTTGCAATGCAGACAATTGCTGCAGCAGAATGCTATAAAACAGGCGATACCATACTTTCTATCATGCCGGTTTTTCACGGTTTTGGGCTTGGAGTAGGAATCCATACGTTTTTAGCACATGCAGGAAAATGTGTGTTGATTCCGCAACTCAACGTTGCAGAATTTGCCGGACTTTTCAAAAAATACCGTCCTAATTTCATGGCGGGAGTTCCCACACTTTTTGAAGCTATGATGCGAAATGAAGATATGAAAAATTCAGACCTTTCGTGCCTTAAAGGGTTGTTTAGCGGCGGTGATTCGCTTTCAATCAGCCTTAAGAAAAAAATTGATGCTTTCATAAGAGAGCGCGGCGCAGAAATTCAGGTACGTGAAGGGTACGGAACAACAGAGTGTGTTACAGCAAGCTGTCTTACGCCTATAGATTATTACAGAGAGGGAAGCATAGGTATTCCATTCCCTGATACTTTCTATAAAATAGTAGTTCCAAATACTCAGGATGAAGCAGAAATTGGTCAGATGGGAGAGATTTGTCTTACAGGGCCTACATTGATGAAGGAATATATTAATAACCCTAAGGAAACCATGCAAACACTTCAACAGCACCAGGATGGTAAGGTTTATCTTCACACAGGGGACCTTGGATATATGGATGAAGACGGGTTTGTTTATTTTGTACAGAGGCTCAAACGTATGATTGTAACAAGTGGATATAACGTATATCCGTCACAGATTGAAAATGTAATTGATTCGCACGAAGCGGTGTTATTTTCAACTGTAATCGGAGTAAAAGACGACTACAGAATGCAAAAGGTTAAAGCGTTTATTGTTTTAAAACCTGGATTTACACCTACCGATGAAATCAAAGAGTCAATAAAGGCTCACTGCGAAAAGAGCATTGCAAAATATGCTCTTCCTAAAGAATATGAGTATCGTGACAGTCTGCCAAAAACATTAGTTGGCAAGGTTGCATACCGTGAGCTTGAAAAAGAGGAAGAAGAAAAGCAACTTTCTAAGATTTAAAAAACAGCAGTCCTTTTTATGGGACTGCTGTTTTTGTATAATTGTATTGCGGGGAAACAATAAAAAAAGGAGGTAGACGGTAAAAAAGACACCTTAAAAAGGTGTCTTTTTTTGACATTCAGGGGATAAATTTTAAAGATAAAGTGAATAAAATAATTTTAAAAATTACGATTTTCCTTGCTTTTTTTGTTTAAAATTTACAGGTTTTGGAATAAAATAAACGGTTTAAATTGTCAAAATAATGGTATTGACGAAAGATTTTTCGTATGCTAAAATCGAAGTATAGAGAGTAATATAAAAGAAAGGAGAACTTTAAGAAATATCTTAAAAAGTTTAAGGGTTTAGATATGGGTGAAATTATTCTTCAAATGAAAGATATTGACAAAAGATTTGCCGGCGTTCATGCGTTAAAATCAGTAAGTTTAGAACTTGAAAAAGGTGAAGTTCATGCGCTTATGGGTGAAAACGGAGCCGGAAAATCGACACTTATGAAAGTGTTGTGCGGAATTCACAAACGCGATGGCGGTGAAGTTGTACTTTTTGGTGAAAAAGTAGATTTTGCGGGCATTAAGGATTCCCAGAATGCAGGCATAAGTATTATTCATCAGGAACTTAACATGATGAATCATTTAACCGTTGCCCAAAACATATATATCGGGCGCGAGCCAATGATTAACGGTGTGTACATAGACGATAAAAAAATGGAACGTGATGCCAAGGCGCTTTTTGACAGAATTGGTGTCAAAATCGACCCGGCAGCAGTTTTAGGTACTTTAACGGTTGGTAAACAGCAGATGGTAGAAATCGCAAAAGCAGTTTCAAGGGATTCAAAGATTCTTATTCTTGATGAACCTACAGCGGCGCTTACACAGGTTGAGGTTGAAGAACTGTTTAAGATTATGAACGACCTTAAAGCCAAGGGCATAGGCATGATTTATATCTCTCACCGTATGGACGAAATTAACAGAATATCAGACCGTATTACTGTCATGCGTGACGGCGAATATGTAGGAACTTTGATAACTAAAGACACTACCAAAGATGAAATTGTTAAAATGATGGTTGGCAGAGTTATTTATGGCGACAAGAAAGAACAAAGTAATGTTCCTGAAAATGCAGAGGTGGTTTTGGAGGTTAAAAACTTAAACCGAGGCAAAGAAATCAAAGACGTAAGTTTTCAACTTAAAAAAGGAGAAATTCTCGGATTTTCAGGACTTATGGGCGCCGGAAGAACTGAAGTTGCCCGTGCAATATATGGCGCAGACCCATTAGATAGCGGAGAAATTTTTATAAACGGCGAAAAGGTAAAGATTAAAACGCCGAAAGATGCAGTAAAAAAGGGCATTTGTTATCTTTCAGAGGACAGAAAAAGATATGGTCTTATGCTTGATAAGTCTGTTGCAGAAAATTCGGTACTCGCATCACTTGACAGCTATATTAAGCTTGGTTTTATTAACGACAGCCTGATTGAAACTGAGGCAGAAAAAGCAAATGCAAAACTTAAAACAAAAACACCTTCAATGAAGCAGATGCTCAAAAATCTTTCAGGCGGAAATCAGCAGAAAGTTATTATTGCAAGATGGCTACTTAAAAACTCGGATATATTTATTTTTGATGAACCTACAAGAGGTATTGATATCGGAGCAAAGAGTGAAATGTATACCCTTATGGAAGAACTTGCATCTATCGGAAAGTCGGTTATTATGATTTCATCCGAACTTGCAGAAATCCAAAGGCTCAGCGATAGAGTCGTTGTAATGTGTGAAGGCCGTATAACCGGAGTGCTTGACATTAAAGATGCAACTCAGGAAAAAATAATGACTTACGCTACAATGAGAGAAGAATAAGTAATTGCTAAGGTGAAGGGAGAAATTTAATACATGAAAAATTCAAATACACTAACTGCAATGTTTAAAAAAAGCATGCAGAATATGATTATAATTGCTGCACTTGCAGTTTTGGTGCTAATATTCTGGGCGCTAAATCCAAACTTTTTAGGAAAATATAATATAGTAAGTATGGCACAGTCATTAGCACCGTATGCTATTATGGGACTTGGTGTTACATTTGTAATTGCAACAGGCGGTATTGACCTTTCAATCGGTACAACATGTATCGCATCAGCGGTTATTGCGGGTAAGTTATATATGAACGGTATGCCTTTGGGATATACAATTCCTGTTATGATTGCAATAGGTACACTTGTTGGATTTGTTAATGGTCTTTTGGTTGCAAAGCTTAAAATTCCTGCATTTATTGCTACGCTTGGCACAATGATGTTTGGAAGGGGCTTAAGTGCTATTATAGTTTCAATTCCAAACATATTCTTCCCGGGCGGAACATGGTTTAACAAAGTGTTTTCAAACTTCAATGGTGTTCCTGTAGGACTTTTATGGGTGTTGCTTTTTGCCTTGATTTGTATGTATCTTATGTATAAATGTAAGATTGGAAGATACATACTTTCTATAGGTAGTAACGAAGAAGCGACAAGACTTTCTGGTATAGATACAGATAAATATAAAATCATCGCATACACTATTGCAGGGGTTGCAACAGGTATTGCAGCAATATTCTGGGCAGCATCATTTACAACAGTTGCAGCGGCTACTGGTAACGGTATGGAGCTTGATGCAATCGCCGGCGTGTATATCGGCGGAACATCTGCGGCCGGCGGTACAGCGTCAATTGCAGGCTCAGTAATCGGTGCGATTATGCTTGTTGTTATCAGAAGCGGACTTAACTTTGTACTTGCAAAATTCAATCTTAATGTTAACTCAACATATGTTACTTATGTTTTAACAGGCATCATCGTTGTAGTTGCAGTTTTAATGGATGTTATAAAAAATAAAAATGCAAATAAAATTAAAGTAGAAAAGAAACCAAAAAAAGAAAAGACTCAAGGTTAAAAATATAAAAACGCACGCATTTTCAGCTTGTAAAAAAAAGGGAAATTAAAAAAAGGAGGAATTATTATGAAAAAGTTATTAGCAGTTTTATTGGTAGCAACAATGTTAATTGGTGTTCTTGCAGCTTGCGGCGGAACTTCTGGCCAGAAGACAATCGCAGTAGTTGCAAAAGGTGAATCTCATGCTTTCTGGCAGTCAGTTAAAGCAGGTGCTGAAGCAGCAGGTGAAAAGTATGGTTATAAAATCACATTCAGAGGTCCTGCAAGTGAATCAGCAAAAGACCTTCCATCACAGATGGAAATGGTGCAAACAGCTCTTTCAAACAACGCATCCGCTATTGTTTTAGCAACAATCGGTGAAGGATTTGTTGACCTTTTAACACAGGCTAAAGACAGCAATATTCCTGTAGTTCAGTTTGACAGTGGTATTTGGGCAAATGACGTTGCAGCTCTTGATGCAGCAGATAAGAATCCGTTGGTAGCTCATGTTGCTACAAGTAACTACTTGGCAGCAGGTACAGTAGCTGAAAAGTTTTTTGAAGCTTTAAAAGCTGACATTGCAGCAGCAGATAATTATATTGTTGGTGTTATCCAGCACGACGAAACTCAGACAGGTATTGATAGAGCTCAGGGCTTTATTGATAAATTTGCTGAACTTGCTGATGCTGACGAAACAACAAAAGGCAAATACAAAATTGAAAAAGAAGTTAAACCAGGCGATGCTGACAATGCTTACAAAGCGGCTTTAGAAGCATTAACAGAAAAAGGTGCATCTGCTATCTTTATGACAAACGAAGGCGTTGTTAAACAGGTTTATGATGCGATCGGTGCTGCAGGAACAAAGTATGATGCAATTAAATTTGCAGGTTACGATGCAGGCACAAAACAGATTGAATGGATGAAGAAGACAACAGGTCCAAAACTTGTTGGTGCAGTTGCTCAGGATTCATTCCAGATTGGATATCAGGCAGTTGAACAGGCTGTATTTGCTTTAGAAGGCAATGAAATTTCAGAAAAAGTTGATATTTCAGGCGCATGGTGGGATGCAACAAATGTTGACGAAATGATTGAAAAGAACTTGGTTTACGAAGGATAACAGTTAAAATTTAAAATTGCGTAGCGTTTTATAAAAATTGTTTTACTTTAATAAATTTCACCGCAGGGCATAACAGCCTTGCGGTGTTTTTTTTGTAAAATATATTTTACTTTAAAATTGTTATTGCAAGGTTTAAAATTATATGTTAAAATAAATGTATATATTTACAAAATGTTAAAAGGGTTTGGTGTTATGTCACAAGAAAAACGCAGTAGTTTTACAGGTAAAATTGGTTTTGTGCTCGCAGCTGCAGGTTCAGCGGTAGGTCTTGGAAATATATGGAGATTTCCTTACCTTGCTGCAAAATACGGCGGCGGTATATTTTTGCTTGTTTATATTTTGCTTGCAGTTACCTTTGGGTTCGCTTTAATGATAGCTGAAATAGCTATTGGGAGGAAAACAGGCCTGAGTGCTATTGGAGCATTTAAGTTGCTTAATAAAAAATTCTCATTTTTAGGATGGCTTGCTGCAATTATTCCTGCTATTATTCTGCCATATTATTCTGTTATCGGCGGATGGGTTGCAAAATATTTGTGGAGTTTTATCAGCGGAGGCGCCTTTCAGACAGCCAACGATACATATTTTGGTAACTTTATTTCACAGACAGGTGAACCTATATCCTGGTTTATACTTTTTATTGGAATAACAGCTTTAATTGTTTTGTGCGGAGTTGAAAAAGGCATTGAAAAAGTAAGTAAGATTATGATGCCGGTTTTGGTTGTGTTATCGCTGTTTATTGCGATTTATTCGGTTTGTCTTCCTGGAGCATCAGAGGGTGTTAAGTATTATCTTTTACCTGACTTTTCAAGATTTTCTGCAACTACTGTTCTTGCAGCATTAGGTCAGCTGTTTTACTCAATGTCCCTTGCGATGGGTATTATGATTACATACGGCTCTTATATGAAAAAGGAAGTAAGCTTAGAAGCATCTGTTACACAGATTGAAATTTTTGATACAGGTATTGCATTTTTAGCTGGAATGATGATTATTCCTGCAGTGTTTGTTTTTTCGGGTGGAACACCTGAGGCGTTGGGTAAAGGACCGAGTCTTATGTTTGTAACTTTGCCTAAAGTTTTTGAGAGTATGACAGGAGGCACAGTAGTTGGTGCATTGTTTTTTATCCTTGTGTTTTTTGCGGCACTTACTTCATCAATTTCACTCATGGAGACAGTTGTTTCAATAGTATGTGATAAGTGTAAAGTAAAAAGAGGAGTTTCTTGCCTGATAGTTTTCATATTCTCGGTTGCACTTGGACTTTTATCAACATTAGGCTATGGTATTTGGAGCGAAGTTAAAATTATAGGGCTTCAGTTCTTAGACTTCTTTGATTTTATCAGCAACAGCGTGCTTATGCCTGTTGTAGCATTCTTTACAAGTATTTTTGTTGGATATGTAATCAAACCTAAAACAATCGCTGATGAAGTTGAAATTTCAGGGAAATTCAAAAGGAAAGCACTTTTTGAAGTTGTAATTAAGTATCTGGCACCTGTTTGCATTATTCTGATTCTTGTTTCGTCAGTGCTTGATGCTTTTGGTATTTTCAAAATCTAAGTAAATATTGATTGACTTTAAAGTAAAAAAGTGGTATACTATAAAAAAACAAACGGAGGTTTATTTTTATGACACATATTAAAACTATTAAAACCCGTAATTTGTGCTCAAGCGTTAAAAAAGGTGGTTGCGGCGAATGCCAGACATCATGCCAGTCAGCTTGCAAAACAAGCTGTGGTATCGCTAACCAGAAGTGCGAAAATAAAGCACAGAGCAAATAATTTAAAACGGATTGGGCTGCCGCATAAAAGGGCAGCCTTTTTTTAGACATAAAAGGGGATAAAAGATGATACATCAGTATAAATTAGGCGGATTTAATATTGTTTTGGATGTTTGCTCAGGTGCTGTGCATTTGGTGGATGATATTGCGTACGACATCATTGAGCTTTTTGAAAAAGAAACAAAAGAAAGCATAATCAATAAGATATGTGCAAAATATTTCAAAACCTCACAAGATGAGATAATAGAATGTTATGATCAGATAAATGAGCTTAAAAATGGAGGCAACCTTTTTGCCCCGGATACATTTGAGCCTATGGCGGGAGTTTTAAAAGAAAAAACTGCAGGGGTTGTAAAAGCACTTTGCCTTCATGTTGCGCATACTTGCAATTTAAACTGTGAATACTGCTTTGCAAGTCAGGGCAAATACAACGGTGAGCGTGCAGTTATGAGCTTTGAAACAGGAAAGCGTGCACTTGATTTTTTAATTGAAAATTCGGGAACAAGAAAAAATCTTGAGGTGGACTTTTTTGGCGGAGAGCCTTTAATGAACTGGGATGTTGTAAAAAAGCTTGTTGAATATGCAAGAAGCATTGAAAAAAAGCATAACAAGAATTTCAGATTTACACTTACTACCAATGGTATGTTAATTGATGACGAAGTAATTGAGTTTTCAAATAAAGAGATGAGTAACGTTGTTTTAAGCCTTGACGGGAGAAAAGAAATTCACGATGCGTACAGAGTTGACTATAACGGGAAAGGAAGCTGGGATAAAATTGTTCCCAAATTTAAGGAGTTTGTCAAAAAAAGAGGAAACAAGGATTATTATATAAGGGGTACTTTTACTCATGCAAATCCCGACTTCTTAGAAGATATCAAGGTTATGTTAGACCTTGGATTTACAGAACTCAGCATGGAACCGGTTGTATGTGCTCCGGGTGAAAAGCAAGAGCTTACTAAAGATGATATGCCAATAGTTTTTGAGCAGTATGAAAAATTAGCAAGCCTTATGCTTGAAAGAAAAAAAGAGGGTAGACCATTTACTTTTTATCATTATATGATAGATTTAAAAGGAGGACCGTGTATTTATAAACGCATCTCAGGTTGCGGCTCCGGAACAGAATATATGGCAGTAACACCTTGGGGTGACCTTTATCCGTGCCATCAGTTTGTGGGAGATGAAAAATATAAACTGGGTGATATCTTTTCTGGTGTTACAAATAAAGATGTTCAAAACGAATTTTTAAGCTGCAATGTTTATGAAAGACAAGAGTGCAAAGATTGTTGGGCAAGACTTTATTGCTCGGGAGGGTGTGCAGCAAACGCTTATCATTCTACAGGAAACATTAAAGGAGTTTATAAATATGGCTGTGAGCTTTTCAAAAAAAGGATGGAATGTGCAATAATGCTTGCAGCTGCAAATGAACTTGATGAGGAAGAATAAAATGGACACACCTATTTGTGATTTTGTTGAAAATTACATAGAACAAGACTGCTTAAGACTTCATATGCCCGGTCATAAAGGAGAAAGTTTTTTAGGTATTGAAAAATTTGATATAACAGAAATTTCTGGTGCTGACAGCCTTTATCAGGCAAGCGGAATTATTAAAAAAAGTGAAGAAATAGCATCAGAAATTTTTGGCGCACATACTTTTTATTCGGCTTCAGGCTCATCACTTTGTATACGGGCAATGCTTTATCTTGCTATGCTTTTAAATAAAAACAAAAGCGGCAAACCTTATGTGATTGCGGGCAGAAATGCACATAAAGCATTTTTGTCGGCAACGGCACTTCTTGATTTTGATATTGAGTGGATTTGTGGGAAAGATTCCTATCTCTCGTGTGAAATTTGTCCCCGAAAGCTTGACGAAATGCTTTTAGCTGCAAAAGATAAGCCTTTTGCAGTTTATGTAACCTCGCCAGATTATTTGGGTAATATTTGTGACATAAAAAGTATTTCTTCTGTTTGCAGAAAACATAATGTACTTTTGATTGTTGATAATGCACACGGGGCATATTTAAAGTTCTTAAAAAAGTCAATGCATCCTATTGACTTGGGAGCTGATATGTGCTGCGATTCTGCTCATAAGACACTGCCTGTTTTAACAGGGGGAGCATATTTACACATATCTGAAAATTCAGATATGTATTTAGTCAGAAAAGCTAAAGATGCAATGCTTTTATTTGGTTCTACAAGTCCGTCATATTTAATTTTGCAGTCTCTGGATAAGGCAAATGTATATTTACAAAGCTACACAAAAAGGTTAGAAGATTTTTTGCCAGATATTAAGACACTTAAAGCAAATCTTATCGGCAGAGGATTTGAGTTGGCAGGAACAGAACCTTTAAAACTTACTGTTATGCCAAAATCATACGGCTACACAGGACATGAGTTTGCAGACGAGCTTAGAAAACATAATATAGAATGTGAGTTTTGCGATCCTGATTATGTTGTTCTTATGTTTACACCGGAAATTGGCGCAGAGGGAATTAAAAAGACTTTAAAAGCATTTGGGGAAATTAAAAAGAAAGATGCTGTTTTAAAAACGCCACCTGAAATTAAAGTTAAAGAAAAAGTAATGTCGGTAAGACAGGCATATTTTTCTTTACAGGAAGAATGTGATGTAAAAAACAGTATCGGGAAAATACTTGCAGACAGTATGATTGGTTGTCCGCCTGCAGTATCTGTAGTTTTGTGCGGAGAAAGAGTTGATGAAAGCGATGTTAAGTGCTTTGAGTATTATGGGATAAATAAAGTAAAGGTTGTTAAAGAATAGGTGAGGCGTTTTGTTAAGGAGGAGTTTAATGAAAAGAATAGCAAAATTTGTTTGCATTCTTATGTTAGTGGCATTGTGCTTTAGTATTGTATCTTGCGGAAATGAAACAAAAGAAACAGACTTGTGGGAAAGTGCTGTATACACAAAAGATACGGAGTTTGGAAGCGGTGAAAAGACTTTGCTCATAGAAGTTAAAGCAGGCGATAAATCTGTAACATTTACAATCCATACAGACAAAGAAACCGTAGGAGAGTCACTTATAACACATGACCTTGTATCTGGTACGCAAGGAGCTTATGGACTTTATATAGAGCAGGTAAATGGAATTACTGCTGATTACAGTAAAAATCAAAGCTATTGGTCGTTTACAAAAGATGGTCAGTATATAATGACAGGCGTTGACAGCACAAAATTTAATAACGGAGAACATTTTGAGCTGACATATACAAAATAGATAATAAGAATGGTGTATAACTTTATATGATTACAAACGTGTTAGATTATTTGAAAAATTTTATTAAATGGATAGCGGTTTCTTTTATAGTTGGTTTAATATGCGGACTTTTGGGAAGCTTATTTCATATTTGTATTGATTTGGCAACATCTTTTAGACACAACTTTAACTGGATAATATATCTTTTGCCTGTCGGCGGAATTTTTATTATATTTATGTATCAACTTTTTAAGAAACAGGGAAAGCTTGATACCAACAGGATTATTGATGCAGTAAAAGATAATCAAAGTATTCCATTCGTAACAGTTCCGCTAATTTTTGTAAGTACTGTTATCACGCACTTGCTTGGAGGCTCTGCAGGAAGAGAGGGAGCGGCACTTCAGATAGGCGGCGGATTGGGATATAGTTTAGGCAGAATTTTTAAACTTAATGAAAATGACAAACATATAATTGTAATGGCGGGTATGGCAGGTGTTTTTGCAGCACTTTTTGGTACGCCAATTACAGCGGCAATTTTTTCGCTTGAAGTTATACGTGTAGGAAAACTTAATTATTCGGGACTTTTGCCTTGCATAATATCAGCTATTGTGGCGTTTAAAATATCTGATTGGTTTGGCATTGAACCTACACGCTTTGTCCTTGAAAATGCTGCTCATACATCTTTTGGCAATTTGTTTAAAGTTTTAGTGCTGGCAACAATGTGCGCGCTTTTATGCATTGTTTTTTGCTTCGGTATAAGAAAAACCGAAAAATATATGAAAAAATTTTTCAAAAATAGGTATTTAAGGTCATTTTTAGGAGCAATTTTAGTTTTGGGATTGACATTAATATTTAATTCGGGTGACTATAACGGCGCAGGTACTGAAGTAATACAAAGAGCGATTATGGGAAATGCAAAACCTGAGGCATTTTTTGTAAAACTGGTTTTCACAGCAATAACACTTTCGGCAGGCTTTAAAGGCGGAGAAATAGTCCCGGCATTTTTTGTTGGTTCAACATTTGGATGCGTGGTTGCACCGCTTCTTGGATTAGATGCGGGATTTGCAGCGGCAATTGGTTTTGTTTCGCTGTTTTGCGGAGTGGTAAACTGTCCTGTTGCGTCTGTTGTTTTATCTTATGAGGTGTTTGGAGGAGCAGGAATACTGCTCTTTGCGCTTGCTTGTGCAGTCAGTTATGCAATATCAGGAAATTACAGCCTCTATAAAAGTCAGGAAATAGTTTTTTCAAAATTAACAGCGCAGGAAATACAAAAATAAATATAGACAATCATATTTATTTGTGGTAAAATTATATTTAACAGTTTAATAAGGAGTGGAAAAATGACTTTTTTAAAAAAATATATTTTAAATCAATCAGGAGGTAACACTTGGGCGTAAGCCCACAGTGCTTTTTGGCAGTTGTTCTGCTGCATAATTTGATTTAAAAATATTTTAAAAAAGGAGATTTTATAATGAATAATTACAGAGATTTTGACAATTATCTTAAAGAAAACCCCACAGCGGACGGATACTTTGGTTCCTACGGTGGGTCTTATATTACCGAAGAGCTTCAGGAGGCTTTTAAACAGGCTGATGATGCGTATGAAGCTATTTGTCATTCTGCACAGTTTATAAACGAGCTTCGCAGAATCAGAAAAGAGTTTCAGGGCAGACCTACGCCGGTATATCACTGCGAAAGACTGTCTAAAATATTTGGTAATTGCCAGATTTATCTTAAAAGAGAAGATTTAAATCATACAGGCGCTCATAAGTTAAATCATTGTATGGGTGAGGGTTTGCTTGCTAAGTACATGGGCAAGAAAAAGATTATTGCAGAAACCGGCGCAGGTCAGCACGGTGTTGCAATAGCAACAGCTGCGGCATATTTTGGTATGGAATGCGATGTTTATATGGGTGAGGTTGATATTAAAAAGCAGCATCCAAATGTAATCCGTATGAAAATGCTTGGTGCAAGAGTTATCCCTGTAACAAAGGGACTTAAAACTTTAAAAGAAGCATGCGATGCAGCATTTGAAGCATATCTTAAAGAATATGAAACTGCAATTTATTGTATCGGAACAGCTGCAGGTCCACATCCTTTCCCTAAAATGGTAAGAGATTTTCAGTCTGTAATCGGCATAGAAGCAAGAGAGCAGTTTTTAGAAATGACAGGAATTATGCCTGATGCGGTTTGCGCTTGCGTTGGCGGTGGTTCAAACTCACTGGGTATGTTTGTTCCGTTTTTGGCAGACCCTGTTGAAATATATGGAATTGAGCCTTTGGGAAGAGGTAAAGGTGTAGGAGACCATGCGGCAACAATGGCGTTTGGTACAAAAGGAAAAATTCACGGCTATTCAAGTTATGTTCTTCAGGACGAAAATGGTGAGCCACTTCCTGTTTATTCAATAGCAAGCGGACTTGATTATCCGGGTGTTGGTCCGGAGCACGCTCATTTAAGAGATTTAGGACGTGTGAAATACGAAACAGTTTCTGATGAAGAAGCTATGGAAGCATTTTTCCTTCTTTCAAGATATGAGGGTATTATTCCTGCTATTGAAAGTGCTCATGCTGTTGCGTATGCAATCCGATATGCAAAAGAGCATAAATCAGGCTCAGTACTTGCTTGTCTTTCAGGCAGAGGCGATAAAGATATCGACTATGTTTACGAAAATTACGGCTGCGGTGAAAAATTTAAGCTTGATTATGATGTGTGATAACATTTCCCCCAGTTTATATTGTTAGAATATTTAAAGAAAAAAATGTAAAATAACATTGAATTTAAATAATAAATGTGATAGAATAACGTAAGAATTAATCGCCGCATTGGTTTGCGGTGATTTCTTTGTGTTTTTATTATTGAGGAGATGACTTTAAATGAGTACATTATTATCAGTTTCAATCGCTCTTTTGGCAGGGCTTTTAATGACCAGAGCATTCAAGCCTTTTAAGCTGCCGTCAGTTACGGCGTATTTAATTGCCGGCGTTTTAATCGGTCCTTACTGTATAGGTGCTTTGGGAATAGAGGGAATTGGTTTTTCGACAGCAGAAGCTGTTGAAAAGCTTTCGCTTATTTCAGAAGTTGCGCTTGGATTTATTGCTTTTTCTATTGGTAATGAGTTTCGTATGTCAGATTTAAAAAAGACAGGAAGGCAAGCGCTTGTTATAGGCGTGTTTCAGGCACTTGCTGCTACGGTTTTAGTTGACCTTGCACTTTTGGCAGTACATATAATTATGCCTGACAAGCTAACAGTTCCACAGCTTATTACGCTTGGTGCAATAGCTACTGCAACTGCACCTGCTGCAACCCTTATGGTTGTAAGGCAATATAAGGCAAAAGGTCCATTGACAAGCCTTCTTCTGCCAATAGTTGCTCTTGATGATGCAGTAGGACTGATTGTTTTTGCAGTGTCGTTTGGAATTTCAAAAACTTTGATTATGGGCAGTGTAGATATGATTTCAATTATTATAAATCCATTGGTTGAAATTATATGTTCACTATCGCTTGGTGCAGTTATGGGTTATATACTGACACAGCTTGAAAAACTGTTTAATTCAAATACAAACAGACTTAATCTTACAATAGCTTTTGTATTTTTGACAGTTTCAATTTCAATGCTTGATTTTCATATTGGACCTGTTCACATCAGTTTTTCATCACTTTTGGTATGTATGATGTTAGGTACTGTATTTTGCAATATCTGTTCGCTTTCTCATGACCTAATGGAAGGCGCTGACAAGTGGACGTCACCGCTTTTTGCATTGTTTTTTGTTATAAGTGGAGCAGAACTTCAACTTAGCGTATTTTTAGATTGGGCAATAGTTGTAATTGGCGTTGTATATATTCTTTCACGTTGCTTGGGTAAGTATACAGGTACATTTATAAGTGCAAAGGCAACAAATTGCTCTCCTGAAATTTGTAAATATTTGGGAATAACTCTGTTCCCGCAGGCGGGTGTCGCACTTGGAATGTGTGCAACTGCAATGCAGCTTGGAGCTGAAGGTAACCTGATCAGAAATATCACATTGTTTGCAGTTTTGATTTATGAGCTTGTAGGACCACTTCTTACAAGGCAGGCACTTACATTGGCAGGGGATATCAAGCCAATGCCTGACCATGTTAAAAACAGACGTGAAATTAAACTTGAAGAGGCGAAAAACAAACTATGAGCGTCGTTTTGTTAGACAGTTCTAAGAAGTTTTTCAAGGCAAATCTGCATTGCCATAGCACACTGTCAGATGGCAGACTTACACCTGAGCAGTTAAAAAAGTATTATAAGCAAAAAGGTTACAGCGTGCTTGCTATTACAGATCATGAGCATCTTAACGACAATTCTTACTTAGATGATAAAGATTTTCTTACTATAACTTCTTGCGAAATTGCAATAAAGCAGTTTCCTAACGATTCTACATTGAAAAATCTTGATATGAAAGTGTGCCATCTTAATCTTTATGCAAAAAAGCAGAGTAATACTTATAATTTTTTCTATAATTCGGTAGCAGACCATTTTTCAAAGCCTGAAGTCAGAAAGAGGCTTCAAAAACCGGATTGTGAGTATGAGAGAGTATACGGAGCATACGGAATTAACAAGATTATAAAAGATGCAAACGACAACGGTTTTTTTGTGTGCTATAACCATCCTCGCTGGTCGCTTGAAAATTATGGAGATTATTCGGGATATGAGGGTTTATGGGGTGTTGAGATTTACAATACCGCTTCAAACCGCACGGGTATTTATGAATATGATATAAATGTGTTGGATGACTTTTTACGTGACGGCAAAAAGATTTTTGCATCTTCAGGAGATGACAATCATAATCATTTTGATGATTCTTTCGGGACATTTGCCATGATTAATGCAGAAAAATTGGAGTATAACTCAATAATAGATGCTCTCTTGAAAGGAGATTTTTACGTTTCAAACGGTCCTTTAATTTATGAGCTTTCAATGAAAAAGAACAGAGTTAAAATTAAGTGCTCAAATGCAAAAAGTATTTCATATTCAACTTTTGGCAGACGTGCAAAATGTAAGTTTGCCGAAGTTGGAAACTATTTGAATGAAGCAGAATTTGAAATAAAAAATTCAGATAGATTTTTTAGAATTGACGTTACAGATGAGTTTGGAAACCATGCAAATACGCAGGCGTATGAGGTTTAAAAAGATAAGAAAAATCGGTTATTTCCCGGGAAATAACCGATTTTTGTTTATTTAATTATTCCGCCACCTACAACATAGTCACCGTCATAAAATACAACCGACTGTCCGGCAGTTACTGCCCTTTGTGGCTCTTCAAATTCAATATGCGCAGTAGTTTCAGAAGTCTGTGAAATAAGTGCCCATTGTTCTTGTTGTTTATACCTTGTTTTTGCTTTTACTCTAATGGTTGAGTCTAATTTATCACATGCTATTAAATTAAGGTCGGTGCAATCTAAAGATGTTGATAAAAGGTCAGGCTCTTTTCCTAAAACTACTGTGTTGGTTTTTGCACATTTTGAGCAAACATATCTTGGACTGTCAAACGAAAGCCCAAGTCCTTTTCTTTGCCCAATAGTGTAATTTATAATGCCTTTGTGCTCACCTAAAATATTTCCGTCCTTGTCAACAAAGTTTCCGTGGTCAAAACTTTTTTTTGTATATTCTTCAATAAATTTTGCATAGTCGCCATCAGGCACAAAGCAAATATCCTGACTGTCTTTTTTTGAGGCATTTACAAACCCCGAAGAAAGTGCTATTTCCCTGACTTCTGCTTTTGTAAGATTCCCCAGAGGAAACAGTGTGCGTGAAAGCTGGTCTTGTGAAAGAGAATACAAAACATAGCTTTGGTCTTTTGTAATGTCAGTTGCTTTTTTTAATAAAAATCTGTTATTTTGTTTTTCAATTATAGAATAATGACCTGTAGCAATTAAATCAAACCCAAGGTTTACTGCGCTTTCGTGTAAAAGACCAAATTTAATATGTTTGTTGCAAAAAATGCAGGGGTTTGGAGTTAAACCATTTTGATAAGCGTTAACAAATTCATCAATGACATATTTTTTAAACTCTTGCCTTAAATCTAACACATAATGATCAATGCCGGCTTTGTCTGCTGTTTTTTTTGCATCGGAAATATCGGAAGTTTCACGGTCAGTAAGCTTTAAAGTAACGCCTGATGCACAGCCGTAGGACTTTTTTACAAGATATGCAGCAGCAGAACTGTCAACGCCACCGCTCATAGCTATCATAACTTTGTTCAAAATATTTCCTCCTTAAAACAGGGAAATTAAAACACCCAGTATAATAATGCTTGCACATAGCATTTTATATGCTATGTTTTTTTCTTTAAAAACAAACTTGCCTAGTAAAACCACTATAAAAACAGAAGATTGCTTGATTAAAGTCATAATGGTAACCTTGCTTTCAGGGTAAGAATTTGCTATAAAAAGCGCACGGTCGGCAATGACGAATATAACGCTTAAAATCCAAACATAGTGGTTTTTGGCAAGCGCCTTATAGTTAATATTCTTGCCTTGCTTTACAAGCAGAAATACAAAATACATAATGCTTAAAAATAGCATATACCAAAATTGCACCTGTGCGCTTGTCATATCTTTCATAACAATTTTGTCAATAAGTCCTGAAACAGCGTTCAAAAAACATGACAAGAGCATCAAAACAATAAATACCGGCTTTATGCTTTCGGTTTTTGATGCTTTTTTAAAGTTGACTAAAAATACGCCTAGTATTACAAGTAAAAAACCTATTGTGTTGAAAACTGTCATTTTTTCACCCAAAACAATAATTGCAAGTAGGGTGGAAAAGACAATCCTGCTCATATCAATAATTCCGCAAAAGCTTATTGGCGTGTGTTTGATAGAGGTGAAAGACAGTATCCATGCTAAAAATATAACAGATGACTTAATTAACATTACAAAAAACTGACTAATTGTAATGTTAAAAACGTCGGTAGTACAGGTTGGAATAACTAAAATTAATCCTATTAGTGTATGAAAAAACAAAACCTCGGCAAGTGAACTGATTTGCAAAGATTTTTTCTTTAAAATTTCACGTATTCCTTTAATAACACTGTATAAAGTGACTAAATAAACCCAAGCCAAAAAATCAAATCCTTATAAATAACGTCTTTAAGATTATAGCATGTAAAAGTTTTTTTTGCAAGTAAAAACCGAGGCGACTGCCTCGGTGAAAATTACAATAAATATGAATGCTTATCCCAGAAGCGGTTTGACTTGGAATTTCTGTATTCCAGCGGAGTTTTTTCAAAACGCTTAAAAAAAATTCTGTTAAAATATGTAACATTATTAAAACCGCATTTTTTTGAAATTTTAACAACGGATTCTTCAGAATCTGTAAGGAGTAAAGATGCGGCTTCGAGCCGAACAGAATTTAAGTATTCGTGAAAAGTCACACCTGTTTCTGCTTTGAAAATTCTTCCAAGATACTTTTCATTGAAATCATAAAGGCTTGCCATCTGCTTTAGGTTGATATCTTTAAAATACTCGTTTTCGATATGTTTTTTAAGATTTTCAACAACCCAATGAGTGCCATATTCTTCAGATTTAGTTTCAGCAAAGCTGAAATTGTTCAACAAAAGAATGATATAGCTTGAAATAACTTCTAAAATCTTTAAAACATCGCTTTGAGGCGAGCAATTATCAAGAATAACTTTTGCAGAAGAAAAGTCATAAGCTTCTTCGCAAAAACTATTAAGAGCATCAGTGCTTTCTTGTGACTGGTCTGAAATATTTTCAGCATACAAAATGCATTTAATTTTTCCGTCAAGGATTACAGGACAAACTGCTTCGCTCATACCGCACGGACACTTTCTGATAAAAGGAGCAGAAGAATTTAAAGCACTGTTTAAAGATTGTTCTCTGCAAGAGAGACATTTGTTGTTCTTTCCAAAAAAATCATACATAGGAGACGAATATGATTTGTTTTTCAAGTCCACCTCGCAAAGGGGATTTGAAAAAATGCCGGACAAGTCCTGAATATAAATCTTGATTGCCGAATCTTTTAATATAACATATAAAAGGTCGTTTAACGAAGTCATTTTTACACCTCTTTTAATCTATTATATGTTAATTTTACCATAAAAGTATAATTTGTGCAATAGTTTTATTCAAATTCTTCAAGGTTTTGCAGTGAAATTTCCCAATCATCTATTTTGTCTTGCAATTCAAGCTGCTTTTGATTTAAAAGGTTGGTTTTTTGTGTTAATGTTTCATAGTCGCTTGCAAGCTGAGGGCTTAGCAGTTCTTCATTTAATATACTTATTTCATTTTCTAACTCTGCTATGGCATCTTCAAGTTTTGAAATTTTGGTTTTTAGCTTCCTTTTTTGTGATTCTAACTCTTTTAAAATCTTATAATCATTTGTTTTTGGTTTTTGTATTGCTGATTGAACAGGCGCACTCTGGTGCTTTAATACATAGTAATCATAACCACCGTCGTATAGTTTTTCACCGTTTGGAGTAAGCTCGTAAATTTTATCCGCAAGCTTGTTTATAAAATATCTGTCATGAGATATTATAAGAAGTGTTCCGCTATAATCTTTTAGTGCACTTTCTAAAGCCTCTTTTGAGGCAATGTCCAAGTGATTGGTCGGCTCATCCAGGAGCAAAAAGTTTGCCTTTGAAAGCATAAGCTTAACCAAAGAAACTCTTGCACGTTCACCGCCGCTTAAAGTGGAAATTTCTTTAAAAACATCTTCACCTCTAAATAAAAACAATGCCAAAGCTGAGCGAATTGTTGTGTTATCAAGCTTGGGTAAAAAATCGTGTACATCGTCAAAAATAGTTTTTGTTGGGTCAAGGTCTGACTGCATCTGGTCATAATAAGCAGGTTTTACCCTTGAACCTAATACTATTTTTCCACTGTTTTGGCGCATTAAACCTAAGATTATCTTAAACAATGTGGTTTTACCGCTGCCGTTAGCACCCATTAAAAATACTTTTTCACCATTTTTTATTTCGATATTTATATCAGAAAAAACCGGTTTGTCAAAGGATTTAGAAAGATTGATGCAAGAAAGAACATCTTTAGCACATTCTTCAGCGGCAGGGAGCCTGAATGAAACAGAATCTAATGTTTTGTCAGGCTTTATCATTGTTTTTTCTATTCTTTCTATTACCTTTTGTTTGCTTTCAGCAGTTTTAATACTTTTTTCTCTGTTCCACTGCTTTTGTTGCTTTATAATGCCTTCTAACCTTCTAATTTCCTTTTCTTTTAAAGAGTAATCTTTTTCCTCTGCTTCTCTGTCAGCCTGCTTTTTAGTAAGGTAATGGCTGTAGTTTCCGTTATACTCTTTTAACTTGTGATTTTCTATCTCAAAAATCTTGTTTGTAACTTTGTCTAAAAAATATCTGTCGTGAGTTACAACCATTATTGAGCCTTTATATGAGCTTAAAAAATCTTCAAGCCAGGTAACAGCTTCTATGTCCAGATGGTTGGTAGGCTCGTCTAAAAGTAAAATGTCCGCATTTTCCAGAAGTATTTTTGCAAGCATAACTCTTGTGCGCTGACCACCGCTCAGCTTTGAAAGAGGCATGCTCTTTTGTTCGTCTGTAATTCCAAGTCCTGTCAGAGTGGAATTTATTCTGGATTTGTAAGTAAGCCCGCCATCGTCTATAAATTTTTGATTTATAGTGTGAAATCTGTTAATGAGTTGTTCATTTGAACTTGTTTCAAGCTCTTTTTGAAGCAGCTCTATTTGTTTTTCTGCCTGTACTAAATTATCAAAAACAGATAAGACTTCATTGTATGCAGTGTTTTCTGAAAACGCTTCCATATGCTGCTGCATACAAGCAATCTTTAATTGCTTTGCTTTGTAAATTTCGCCACTGTCAGGTGAAATTTCTTCTGTTAAAATTTTAAAAAGGGTAGATTTGCCGGCACCGTTAACACCAAGTATTCCGATTTTATCGTTGTCTGAAACATTGAACGAAATATCGTTAAGGATAACGGTTTCACCGTAGCTTTTTGAAATTTTTGATGTATTTAAAAGAACCATTTTTCACCTCAGCATAATAATATACTTTAGTATACCACACACTCATAAAATTTTCAATTATATCATATTATTTTTATATATTACTGTCAGGGGTGGAACTATGATATTTGTATTTACTAAAAAACAATTAAAAATTACGGCGTTTGCACTTTCCTTTGCCTTAGTTGCGTGCTTTACCGCATTTAATCCTGATTTGAATTCTAATATTTTAACAACATCAAAAAATGATTGGGGACTTTCTTACCGCGAAAATGGGGCTCAGCCTGAAGGCAATGCAACAGCTGAGTTTTTAAAAGAACATAATGCGTATTACTGCGTGCCAACAGATGAAAAGGTTATATATTTAACCTTTGATGCAGGATATGACAACGGAAATACAACTCCGATTTTAGACGCACTTAAGAAGCATAATGTGAAATCAACATTTTTTCTGGTTGGAAATTTTATCGAAAAGAATCCCGATTTAGTAAAAAGAATGGTAGATGAAGGTCATATTGTAGGAAACCACACAAAAAACCATCCCGACATGTCAAAGATAGCTACGGCAGAAGAGTTTGCCAAAGAAATTGCTGCACTTGAAAATGATTATAAGGCAGTAACGGGAAAAGAGCTTTTAAAAGTGTATCGTCCTCCACAGGGAAAATTTAATGAAGAAAATTTAAAGCTTGCAAATTCAATGGGGTATAAAACGTTTTTCTGGTCGCTTGCTTATGTAGACTGGTACGAAAATAAGCAGCCAACCAAAGAAGAAGCATTTTCAAAGCTACTAACAAGGATTCACCCTGGTGCGATAGTTCTACTTCATTCAACCTCCAAAACAAACGCCGAAATTTTAGATGAGCTTTTAACAAAATGGGAAGAAATGGGATATACATTTAAAAATCTTGACTCAATTTAAATATTTACTGCATAAATTTGAAACTCCCCGATTATGTAATCGGGGAGTTTTGCCAAATGCTTTTATGTATTATTCCTGAGAAGATTTTTTATACTCTTCTGTAACTTTTTGAGTAACCTGTGGAGGAGCTTCTTCATAGCGAACAAATTCTTGAGTGAATTTGCCTCTTGCCTGTGTCATTGAACGGAGGTCAATGGCATAATTCGTAAGCTCTGCTGCAGGGACTTCTGCAACTACCTGCTCGATTCCATCGCCCTGAGGATTCATACCAAGGACTCTGCCGCGACGTTTGTTGATATCACCGATAACATCGCCCATATATGAAGATGGAATATAAACCTCGATTTTGTTCACGGGCTCAAGTAATACCGGGTTTGCCTGAGCAAGACCGTTTTTGAATGCAAGATTTGCAGCCAATTTAAATGCCATTTCAGATGAGTCAACCGGATGGTACGAACCATCTAACAGTGTTGCCTTTAAGTTAACAACAGGGCAACCTGCTATAACACCGTGTGCACAGGATTCAATAAGACCTTTTTCAACAGCAGGGAAGTAGTTTTTAGGAACGCTTCCGCCAAAGATTTTTTCTTCAAAAATGAGTTCTGAACTTTCGCAAGGTTCAAAAGCAATTTTAACGTGACCATACTGACCGTGTCCGCCTGATTGTTTTTTGTGTTTGCCTTCTACTTCGACACGCTTTTTAATAGCCTCACGGTATGCAACTTTGGGTTCTTTAAGGTCAACCGCAACCTTGAACTTATCTTTAAGTTTATTCACAATAATGTCAAGATGTGAGTCACCCATACCGCTGATTAAAGTCTGTTTGGTTTCTTTATTTGTAGTAACTTTTAAGGTCATATCTTCTTCTTTGAGCTTTGATAAGCCTTGGCTGATTTTTTCTTCGTCGCCTTTTTCTTTAGGAAGAATTGCAAGTGTAAGCTGAGGAACAGGGAAGTCAATTTTATCTAAAAGAACCTGATATGACTGTGAACATAAAGTATCACCTGTTTTTGTTTGGGTGAGCTTTGGAATAGCCCCGATATCACCTGCAGTAATGGCACTTGTTTCAATTTGCTTTTTACCACGCATATAATAAATCTTACCAATTTTTTCAGCAATCTGTCTGTCGGGGTTGAATACTGTTGAGTCAGCTTTTAACACACCTGAGCAAACCTTAACAAACGAAAGCTTGCCAACAAACGGGTCCGCAATTGTTTTAAATACAATTGCAGAAAGGGGGGCATTTTCATCGCAGGGAACTTCAATAGCATCTCTTGTGTCAACCGTTGCGGCATATTCAACCTCAGCCTCATCAGGGGATGGAAAATATTCAATAATTGCGTCTAAAAGCTTTCTGATACTTGCTGCAGTAAATGCAGAGCCGCAAAGTACAGGAGTTATTGTGTTTTCTTTAAGACCTTGTTTGATGGCCTTCTGGATTTCTTCGTTGGTAAATTCTTCACCATCGAAATATTTATTCATAAGCTCTTCACTTGTTTCTGCAACAGCTTCAATAATCATCTGTCTTGCAGGAGCAACAGTTTCAAGAAGATTTTCAGGAACAGGGATGTCAATAATCTTGTCGCCTTCAAATTTTCTTGCTTCCATTTTTATAACGTTAACATAGCCGCAGAATTTTTCACCGTCAAACATAGGAACGTAAAAAGGTGCTATGGTTCTTCCAAAGGAATTTTTAAGTCCATCTAAAACTTTATTGTAATCAGCATGTTCTTCTTCCATTTTACTGATAAATATAATCTTGGGAATATCTCTCTTGTTTGCAATTTTCCATGCAAGCTCTGTACCAACTTGAACACCTGTTTTTGCAGTTGCAACGATAATTGCAGCATCTGATACTCTTGCTGCCTCTAAAACTTCACCTTCAAAATCAAAGAATCCCGGGGTGTCTAAAATATTGATTTTTTTGTTTTTCCACTCCAAAGGCTGAACTGTGGTATAAATTGATATTTTTCTCTTGACTTCCTCAACATCATAGTCAGATGAAGTGTTCCCATCTGCTACTTTGCCTAAACGGTCGCTTCCCTGACCTAAATAGAGCATTGCCTCTGTTAAAGAAGTCTTACCCACACCTCCATGTCCTAAGACGCATACGTTTCTGATATCTTGCTTGTCGTACGCTTTCAAAAAAATCATCTCCTTTGTTTTTTTATAATTACACTCTTGTGCAATATAACTTTTAATTTCTATATACCTTTATAACATTCCTTTAATATATTTTATATTTTTTTCGTCATTTTGCACAAAAAAATGTTTTATTTTGTACAATTATAACAATAAAAACGGGGCAAAGATTTCTTTGCCCCGAGAAAAAAGATGTTATTAGCAACAGCTGTTGCCAAATATGTTTGAGTTGTTATTATTGCCTCCGCAGAGCCAGATAATCACAATTATCGCAATGATAATCCAAACCCAAGAGTCAACTCCGTTATTGTTGTAACCGTTGCAGCATGATAAATCAGACATTTTTTACCTCCCAAATTTAATTAGCAACCGCGTGAGCAGTCGTTGTCGCATCCTTTTCCACACCAGAAAAGCAATAAGAAAAGAATGATAAACCATAAAATTGTATCCTGGTCAAAACCACCGAATAATGACATTTAGCTCCCTCCTTTTCAATATCATAATATGTTAAAACAGATGCCGTGTTACAAAAAAATTAATTGGACTTGTATATTTTTCCAGATTAGTATATAATTTACACATACTGAGGTTTATAAAATAAAACTCCTTAAGCCTGGTGGGTTTAGAAGCAACTCAGATGAGGTGGAAACATAACGATTGCTACGCAATCTGCACCTCACCACCGCCTACGGCGAGACTATCCTCAAGGTGAAGCCTTTGGTATAAACAAAAAATTTTTCTCATGACTTGACACGAGTAATAAAGAGAGTGTTTCAAGTATTTTCAAAACGGATTCAAGGAGATAAAATTAATAAGTATATTAAGAAAGGAGTAAGTGAATATGAAATTAGTATTTATAGGAGCAGCTCATGAGGTTACAGGCTCTTGCACATTGCTTGAAGCTTGCGGAAAGCATATACTTATTGACTGTGGTATGGAGCAAGGCGGAGATACATATGAAAACTGTGAGTTACCTATTGCTCCGTCAAAAATAGATGCGATATGCCTTACTCATGCACATATAGACCATTCAGGAATGATTCCGGCAATGGTTGCAAAAGGTTACTCAGGTCCCGTATACTGCACGGAAGCAACACATAGACTTTGTAATATAATGTTACAGGATTCTGCTCACATTCAGGAACAGGAAGCGGAATGGCAGAATAGAAAAGCAGAGCGTTCAGGCTATCAGCAGTATGTGCCTGTGTATACTGTTGAAGATGCGTTGGAGTCCCTGAAATTATTTGAAGGACACGGATACAACAAACCGATTGAAATATTTGAAGGTATAACGATAAATTTCTGCGATGCAGGGCATTTACTTGGATCATCAAGCATCCACATTACAGTAAAGGAAAATGGCGAGGAAAGAACTGTTCTTTTTTCAGGAGACTTAGGAAACATAGACAGACCTCTTATCAGAAATCCTCAAAATCCACCGTATGCTGATTATGTAGTAATTGAATCGACCTATGGTGACAGGGTTCATGGAGAAAGACCGGACTACATTGCGCAGCTTACAAAAATAATGCAAGAAACCTTTTCAAAAGAAGGAAATCTTGTTATACCATCCTTTGCAATTGGAAGAACACAGGAGCTATTATACCTATTTAGAACAATTAAAGAGCAGGGACTTATAAAAGGTCATGAAAATTTTATAGTGTATGTGGATTCACCTCTTGCAGTTGAAGCCACAAAGATATATCAGGATAATCTGATGGGATATTACGACGAAGAAACACTTGCTCTTGTAAAACAGGGCATCAATCCTATTTCATTCCCCGGATTAAGATTGAGTGTTACCCCTGAAGAATCAAAAGCTATAAACTTCGATTTAATACCAAAGGTAATCATATCTGCATCCGGTATGTGTGAAGCAGGTCGTATCAGACATCACTTGAAGCATAACCTGTGGAGAGAAAACAGTACCATACTTTTTGTAGGTTATCAGGCAGAAGGTACATTCGGAAGAAAGCTTATAAACGGAGCAAAGCACGTTTCGTTATTTGGAGAAGACATTCAGGTTAATGCAAGAATTGAATCCATAGTCGGTATAAGCGGTCATGCAGATAAGGATATGCTTCTCGGATGGCTTGGAAGTATGGAAAAGCCACCAAAGAAGGTGTTTGTAAATCACGGCGATGACTTGGTTTGTGATGCATTTTCACAGACGATATATAACAAGCTTAAATTCAAAGCAACAGCACCATACAGCGGTGATGAATATGATCTTACAACAGGCGAATGTACCGCAAGAGGTAGAATTGTAAAACTGACTAAGGTATCAGAAGGCAGGCGGAGAGCAAATCTTGTATTTGACAGGCTTATGGCAGCTTGCCAGAGACTCAAAACTGTTGCAGAGCTTAGTCGTAACCTGACAAATAAGGAATTAGCTAAATTTACAGATCAGATAAATGACTTGTGTGATAAATACGCAAGGAAATCAAAATAAGACATAGGCAAGGAGGTTAAAGATATGTCAAAAAGATATTTTGCATGTGTATATGGCGGAGCGAATGAAAGAATTGCAAGCCAGCATAAAGAAAAGATAGAAGAATTAGGAAAAATAATCGCATCAAACGGATTCTCGCTTGTTTACGGCGCAGGAGCAACAGGCTGCATGGGAGCAGTTGCAAGAGGTGTTAAAGAAAACGGCGGATTTGTAATGGGAATATCGCCTGACTTTATCAGCGAGTTTGAAGATATATTCGATTGCGACAATAATATCATGGTTGACACGATGGCTGAGAGAAAAATACTTATGGAAAAACATGCAGATGTGTTCTTTATCGCTCCCGGTGGAATAGGAACTATGGATGAATTCTTTCAGGTTCTTACCTTGAAATACTTAAGAAGAATTGATGTGCCGATTGTAGTGATAAACCTTGATGGATTTTATGATACGTTAATTGCATTGATTAATGATTTGGTAAGACAAGGTGCAGTAACGGAAGAAATACATAAGTTGTATGATGTAATAACAGATGTGAATGAGGGTACAATAGTTCCAAAACTTAAAGAAATTGTCCGATAAATGGGTATGAGCGAATCAGATGAAGCACCTGATGGTTCAACACAGGAAATGTTTCTGCGGTGTTTGAGAATGTATCAATTTAAAGATTTGTTTGCCGATTTATAATATTTACATATACTATCGGGAGCGAGAAAATCCAGTATTCTCGCGGGTTCTAAGGAAAAGTGCTAAAGGAAAAATAGTTGAAAAAATAGGGAAAAGTTAGTAGGTCCTAATACGAGCTTGCGAGTATCAAGGTTCTCGGGTACCCGACAGAAATCTTTGATTTCGTGTTGGGTGATGGTTCTTATTATTCACTGTTCTCCTAACTTGACAAAAGTCGAATATTGTTGAAAATTGATAAAAACAAAAACTTCCCCAGGAGAAGCACAAGGGAAATTTTTCTGTTTGCTCAAAAATTATTTATATGTAATGCCTGATATTGAGTTTGATGCATAACTTTTAAATGTTATACAATTGGGAAAATTCAGAAGAAGTTTTTCTAAAAATGGGGCATCTTTTTTTCTGATTATACACAAGACTATATTTGTATCTTCGCCTGAAAAAGCCCCTTTGGCGTTAATAACTGTTGCTCTTTGATGTAACTCATAGTTTATATATGAGGTAATTTCTGATGGTGTTTTTGTAATGATTTCATATTTTATAATTTCTTGCTCTTTATTTCGAAGATGGTTGCATGTATAACTACTTATATATGCATAAATTATACTACATATAACAGGCTCTATATTCATCTCATAAACCCAAAATGATGAAAGAGCAATCAATGTGTTTATTATAAAAATATTATCCATAAAATTCAAATGTGGCTTTTTAATTTTGATTATAGAAGAAATTATATCAACTCCACCGGCGGAGCCATTTGATTTTAGTGTAAGCGTATATAGTATTCCTCTGATAACGCCTGATGCTATTGGAGCGAGAATCGTACTGGTTCCTGTTTGCGTAAAGTAATATATTGTGGAAAAGTTGTTTTCCTTAATGAGAATGACAGATATCGAAAATATAATAACATATACTGAACTTTTTATTGCGTAATCGCGGTCAAGTATGATAAAAGCTGAAATTATAAGAGGAATATTCACGAACAATGAAAAGTATCCCATATTTATGTTTAAAACATCTTGAATCATTGTGCAAATGCCATCTATTCCAGCAGGAGCAAACCTGTTAGGGAATACAAAAATGCAGTAATTTGCCGCTGATATAAAGGCAAGTAAAGATATTTTAACTAAATCAATAAATTTCCTGATATATTTATTGTACATAAAAACACCTCGGATAAAATTTCTTGATTATATGATACAAGAATGATATAATATAGTCAAATACTTTAAAACAATAAAAATTATAGAAATTAACTATAACGAGGTGTGATATGTTCAACAAATGGCAATATGTATATGAATTGTACAAGGAACAGAGCTTTACAAACGCATCAAAAAAACTTTTTATATCGCAACCTTCTCTTAGTGCAGCCATTAAGAATATTGAAAACAAAGTTGGGGCTCAGTTGTTTGAAAGAAGCGGACATGGCATTGAACTGACTGAAGTGGGAAGAGAATATGTTACTGCAGCAGAACAAATTTTAGCTATTGAAAATGAATTTAAAGAAAAACTTGACGATATTTACAATCTTGAGAGAGGGGAACTTATCGTTGGTGGGTCTAACTATGTATCCTCGTATATACTGCCTAAAATTATAATAAATTTTAGTGCTTTGCATCCTAACATATTGATTAAGATTGAGGAAGCTAATTCACATAATTTGAGAAATATGTTGTTAAGTGGTGAGATAGATATAGTTGTTGACAATGTTGATGAAAATAGTGAATTAACTAAACATCCGCTTTGTAAAGAAAAAATTCTTATTTGCGTTCCAAAAAATTATAAAATAAATGAAGGTCTTGAAAAACACCATATCAAACCAGAAAATATACGCAGTGCTGACTTTGTTTTGGATAGTGTTGAACCTGTTTCAATTGATGTTTTCAAAAATGAAAATTACATTCTCCTAAAAGATGGGAATGATATGTATATGCGTGCTTTTGAAATTTTCAAAAAAAGATGTATAGAGCCAAAGGTTATTTTTAAAGTAGATCAGCTTAATATATCATATGCACTTGCAGATTCCGGTGTAGGGTTGTGTTTTATAACTGATACATTTTTCAAATATGCACATCATCATGAAAATGTTGTGTTGTATAGAATTGCAGAAGAATTTGATGAAAGAACTTTATATATTACACATAAAACAAATAAGTATTGTTCAAATGCAATGCATGAATTTATGAATATAGCCAAGGATTCATTTAAAATAGCAGATTCTTGATAAATCAAACACATTGAATGTTTCTATTGCATTTTTACTCGTGTCAAGTCTATACAATTTAAAAGATTAGTTTGCCGATTTTGATATTTACATATACTGCCCCATTACAAAGGAGATAAAAATGAGAAAAGAATCAATCTTTCAAATGATAAAATTTACGTTGTTTTCTGTGTCTGCAGGAATAATACAAGTTGTCACATTTGCTATATTCAATGAACTTTTCCGTTGGATGTATTGGCCAGCGTATCTTACATCGCTTGTTTTGTCCATAATCTGGAACTTTACATTTAACAGACGTTTCACATTCAAGTCTGCGGCAAATGTTCCGATTGCAATGCTAAAACTGTTTGGATTTTACGCAGTATTTACACCGCTTTCAACTTATCTTGGACATCTGGCAGAAGCCGCCAGGATAAATGACTACATAATTCTATTTGTAACCATGATTTCAAATTTTGTTTTGGAATTTTTGTTTTGCAAACTTGTTATATACAAAAATCAGGAAAATACAAGAACTGAAAAATAGTGTAATCTGAATTGCCTATAAACTGTATGTTAAATAAGTAAATTGTAATTTTAATAAAAAATGTTGCAAAATTTTTAGTTTTATAGTATAATACTTTTTTGGACAAAGGTTTAAATTTGGAGATTTAATATGATAAACTATTTAATGGAATTTTGGCAGGAGTTGTTAGTTGTATTTGGCATTTCAATGGTACCTGTTATAGAATTAAGAGGTGCAATTCCTGTTGCTATAGCCTATGATATTCCATGGCAACTTGCATACGTATTGTGTGTGGCAGGAAACATTTTTCCTGTGCCGTTTATAATTGCCTATATGAAGCCTGTTTTTGGTTTCATAAGACGAAGTAAGCTTTTTGTTAAGTTTATTGACTGGATGGAAAGAAGAACAATGAAAAAAGCTGAAACAGTGCTTAAATACTCAGGCATTGCGCTTTTTGTGTTTGTGGCAATTCCCGCCCCAGGAACTGGTGCGTGGACAGGTGCAATGATTGCTGCAATCCTTGGAATGAGAATGAAATATTCAATCCCATGGATAACTCTTGGAGTTGCAGTAGCGGGCATTGTTGTTACTTTTTTAAGTTATCATTTGATTTAAAGTTTCCTGTTTGAGAGGAGTTTATAATATGGAAAAAAGACTTTTTACTTCAGAATCTGTAACAGAAGGACATCCTGATAAGGTTTGTGACATTATTTCTGATTCTGTTTTGGATGCAATTTATGAAAAAGACCCAACTGCAAGAGTTGCTTGTGAAACATTTACAACAACTGGTATGATAGTTATAATGGGTGAAATATCAACAAACGCTGTTGTTGATTACGCAAAAGTAGCAAGAGAAGCTGTAAAAGAAATCGGATACACATCATCTGATATGGGATTTGATGCTTCTTCTTGCGGAGTTATGGTTGCTGTGGACAAGCAGTCTGCTGATATCGCACTTGGTGTAGATAAAGCAAAAGAAGCAAAAGACGGTGACAGTCAGGCTGAGGCAGAAGTGGGTGCAGGTGATCAGGGAATGATGTTCGGATATGCTTGCAATGAAACAAAAGAGCTTATGCCGCTTCCTATTGTTCTTTCTCACGAAATGGCTAAAAAACTTACCAAAGTAAGAAAAGACGGAGTGCTGAAATATCTTCGCCCGGACGGTAAAACACAGGTTACTGTTGAATATGAAGGAGACAAGCCTGTAAGAGTTGATACTGTTGTTGTATCAACACAGCATGACCCTGATGTTTCACTCGAAACAATCTATACAGATATCAAAAAAGAGGTTGTTGAAACTACAATTCCTGAAAATCTTTTAGATGAAAATACAAAGTTCTTCATAAATCCGACAGGAAGATTTGTTATTGGAGGCCCTCAGGGCGACACAGGTCTTACAGGAAGAAAAATCATTGTTGATACATACGGCGGATATTCACGTCACGGTGGCGGTGCTTTTTCAGGAAAAGACCCAACAAAGGTTGACAGAAGCGGTGCATATTATGCAAGATATATTGCAAAAAACATTGTAGCTGCAGGACTTGCTGATAAATGTGAGGTTCAGCTTGCGTATGCAATAGGCGTTGCAAATCCTGTGTCTGTAATGGTAGATACCTTTGGAACAGGCAAAATTTCTGAGGAAGAAATTGTTCAGAGAGTGAAAAAAGTGTTTGATATGCGCCCTGCGGCAATTATTAAGCAGCTTGATTTAAGAAAGCCTATTTATAAAAAACTTGCAGCTTATGGTCATATGGGAAGAATTGACCTTGATGTTGCTTGGGAAAAGACCGATAGAGCACAGCTTTTGAAATAGTTTTTTAAAGCAGGCACAAAATTAAAATGTTTTAAAAAGTGTTGACTTTTTATATAAATTATGTTATCATCTATATATTGCATTTAAGCGGGAGGTGTATTTATGCTTAGAACATATCAGCCTAAAAAGAGACATAGAGCTAAGGAACACGGCTTTAGAAAAAGAATGAGTACCAGAAATGGAAGAAAGGTTCTTTCAAGACGCAGAGCTAAAGGTAGAAACAAATTATCAGCATAAGGACGTGTTTTTACACGTTCTTTTTGTAATGAAGTTCATTTGACCTGATTTTAAAGCACCGCACGGGATTTTTCCCGTTGCGGGCCTGAAAAATATACGAGGTTAATAATGATAACAATCAAAGAAAACAAGATTTTTAAAAAAGCATATTACAAAGGGAAAAAAGAGATTGCTCATAATTTGGTACTTTATTATATTCCAAATAATGGGGATACTAAAATTGGCATTACTGTGAGCAAAAAAATCGGCAACGCAGTTACAAGAAACAGAATACGTCGTTTGGTGCGTGAAAGCTGGCGCACTTTTTGCGTTAAAGAAGGTTATGATGTTATAATTGTTGCAAGGACTGCTGCAGCAAAAAGTGATTTTTATGCTATTAAAGATGCCCTTTTTGACTTACTTTGCAAATCGGAGTTGATTTTGCAATGAAAAGAATATGTGTTTTTTTAATAAAATTATATAGAAAATTTATATCACCACATAAGCCATCTTGCTGCAGATTTCGTCCAACCTGTTCGGAATATGCACTTTCAGCTTATGTGAAATATGGCTTTTTTAAGGCAACTTATCTTGTGGTAAAACGCATTTTAAAATGCCATCCATTTCACGAAGGAGGGTATGACCCTCTTCCTTAAGGAGGATAAAAGTTGAACGTTTTTTCACTTTTGATAACAACACCGCTTGGATATATTTTAAGCACAATATATTCTTTGGTGCAAAATTACGGCGTAGCAATTTTAATATTTACAGTTGTTGTAAAGCTTATTTTAATGCCTCTTTTGGCAAAGCAACAAAAGTCAATGCAACAGATGCAGAAATTGCAGCCTCAGCTTGAAAAAATTCAGAAAAAATACGCAAATGATAAAAATAAACTTCAGCAGGAAACAATGAAGATTTACCAGGATAATAAAGTAAATCCTGCAGGCGGATGTTTGCCTCTTTTAATACAGTTTCCGATTATCATTGGCCTTTATCAGGTTATTACAAAACCGCTTCAGTACATTTTACATTTAGATGTAAATGTTATTGAACAAATTGCCAAGGTTTTAAATTTTGAATATCCCAGAACTTCTCAGATTGTTATTGCAAACGCAATAAGTGAAAAGTCTGCGTTGATTCAGGAAAAATTAGGTTACGCAGTAGAAGCAATCAATTTTGACTTTTTCGGACTTGATTTGTCTGCGGCACCTGACCTTAAGTTTATTTCATGGCTTTGGATTATTCCAATATTGTCGGCAGTTACATCATATATTTCTTCAATTATTACAAGACAGTTGTCAGGCAATACAACTGCGGCTAATGAGCAAATGAAAACCATGAATATAGTTATGCCATTAATGTCAGGATATTTCTGCTTTATTATGCCTGCAGGTGTTGGAGTTTACTGGATAGCAAGTAACGTTGTCCAGGTAATTCAGCAGGCTATACTTACTTGGTACTACAAAAGAAAGGATGAAAAAGGAAGCAATGAGTGAAAGAATTGAAATTCAGGGAAAAACACTTGAAGAAGCTAAGATGAATGCGGCTTCAGCTCTTGATATATCAGTTGATGATTTGCAGTATGAAATTATTGAAAATGCCACAAGCGGTATATTTGGAATTGGCGCAAAACAGTGCAAAATTGCAGCCTGGAAAGAAGGCAAAGGTGCTGTAGAGGCGGCAGAAGGGTTTTTAAACAAAATCCTTCCTCTTATGAGTGTTCGTGGAACAGCGAAAGCACAGCTTAAAGAAGAAATGCTTGAAGTTGAAGTTTCAGGTGAAAATATGGGTGTTGTAATTGGAAAACGTGGCGAAACATTAGATGCCCTTCAGTATCTCACAAGCATCGTAGTTAACAACGAAAGTAATGATTATGTAAGAGTATCACTTGATACTGAAAACTATCGTCAGAAGAGAACTGTTGCACTTGAAAAGCTTGCAAATAAAGTTGCAGATAAAGTAGTTAGAAATGGCAGAAGTGTTACATTAGAACCAATGAATTCATTTGAAAGACGTGTTATTCATTCAAGCTTGCAAAACAATCATGATGTTGTTACAGTAAGTGTTGGTGAAGAACCACAGCGTAAAGTTGTAGTTAGTCTTGAAAAGAAGAATAAGTAAGGAGTTTTTGCTTTGAGTACAATAGCTGCAATTTCTACGCCGTTTGGAAGCGGTGGTATTGCTGTTATCAGAATAAGCGGACATGAGGCGTTTTGTGTTGCTGACAAATTTTTTGTTTGTCAGAAGGCAAAACGCCTTTTTGAAGTAGATGCAAACACTGTTCATTACGGAAAAGTTTATGATAAAGATAAAAAAATTATTGATAATGCAGTAGTAACAGTATTTAAGGCGCCTCATTCTTTTACAGGTGAGGACACAGTTGAAATTTCGTGTCATGGCGGAATTTTAATTGCAAAAAAAGTTCTTAAGAGCGCCATAGATCACGGTGCTGTTCTGGCACAACGCGGAGAATTTACAAAGCGTGCATTTTTAAACGGAAAAATGGACTTGTCACAGGCAGAGGGAGTAATAGATTTAATTAACTCAGTTTCAGACCGTGGTGCCGAGGCAGCAGTTTTTCAGCTTGAAGGAAGACTTTCTGAAAAGATTAATGTGATGCGAAATAAACTTTTGAATTTAGCGGCACATTTGCAGGCGTATGTTGATTTTCCTGAAGAAGAAATTGAGGAGCTGGGCACAGAAAATATATCTTTGCTTTTAAGTGAAATTATAAGTGAGTGCGAAAAGCTTATTAAAAGTGCCGACTACGGAAAGATATTAAAAGACGGTATTCCTGTTGCGGTAATCGGAAAACCAAATGTAGGAAAATCTTCTCTTTTAAACTGCCTTTCGGGAGAGGAAAAAGCAATAGTTACAAACGTTGCGGGAACAACACGTGATATTGTTGAAGAATATATCAGTATTGATGGCTTTGCAGTAAAACTTATGGATACAGCAGGCATCAGAAAAACTGAAGATCTGGTTGAATCTATTGGTGTAAAGAAAAGTGTTGAGGCAGCAAAAAAGGCAAGCTTTGTGCTTGCAGTATTTGATGGTTCAAAACCGTTTGACAATGAAGACAGGGAAATTTTAGATTTTATTAAAGACAAAAAAGCCTTGATTGTTTTAAATAAATCTGACCTTGGAAGTGTTAATAACATAAACGGAATTAAAATGTCTGCAAAAAGCGGTGAGGGCTTTGATGAATTAATTGAGCAAATGAAGGAAATGATTTCATCAGGTGAAAATAAAGACGGTGAAGTAATTACAAATGAGCGCCATTATGAATGCTTGGTTAAATGTTTGAAACATTTAAATGAGGCATTTAGTGCCGCAAAAGGCGGGATGATGCTGGATATGATTGGAATTGATATTGAACTTTCAATTGAGGCGCTTGGTGAGATAGTGGGACTTACAGTGTCTGAAGAAATTGTTGATAAAGTTTTCCACAATTTCTGTTTGGGAAAATAAACTACGGAGGAGCAAAAATGTCATACATAGCAGGGCAGTACGATGTTGCTGTTATCGGCGCAGGGCATGCAGGAATTGAGGCGGCACTGGCTTGTGCAAGAATGGGACTTAAAACTATAATATTTGCAATAAACCTTGATACAGTTGGTAATATGCCATGCAATCCAAGTATTGGCGGCACCGGCAAGGGCCATTTGGTGCGCGAAATTGATGCTCTCGGCGGCGAAATGGGAAAAGCTGCCGATAAAACCTTTTTGCAATCAAAAATGTTAAACCGTGGTAAAGGTCCTGCTGTCTATTCAATCAGAGTACAAAGCGACAGAAGAAAATATCAGGAATATATGAAGCAAACTCTGGAACAACAAGAAAATCTTCACGTAAAACAAGCTGAAATTATCAATATAGGTTTTGACGACAAAAAAGTAAAGTCAGTTACAACTCATATAGGAGCTACTTATCATGTTAAAGCGGCAATTATAGCATCAGGTACTTTTTTGAAAGGAAAAGTAATAATAGGTGACGTGGGCTATGAAAGTGGACCTGACGGTCTTTTCCCTGCAAGGGAGCTATCAGGATGCCTTTTAGAGCAAGGTGTAAAACTAATGCGTTTTAAAACAGGCACACCGTCAAGGGTGTTGGCGTCATCTCTTGATTTTGATGCTATGGAAGTGCAAAAGGGTGATGACAAAATTCAGCCCTTTTCATTTGACACAATCGATGTGGGTGAAAACGTGGTTGATTGCTATGTTACATATACAAATCAAAATACACACAAGGTAATTATGGATAATATCCATCGCTCGCCTTTGTATAGCGGAGTTATTGAAGGAGTGGGTCCAAGATACTGTCCGTCTATTGAAGATAAAGTTATGCGTTTTAAGGATAAAGAGCGCCATCAGATTTTTATTGAGCCAATGGGACTTAATACTGAGGAAATGTACGTTCAGGGAATGTCATCAAGCCTTCCTGAAGACGTGCAGATTGCTATGCTTAAAACAATAAAAGGTTTGGAAAACGTAGTGGTTACCAGAACTGCTTATGCAATAGAATACGACTGCGTTGATGCAACTCAGTTATATCCTACGTTAGAGTTTAAAGAAATTGAAGGACTTTACGGTGCAGGTCAGTTTAACGGAAGTTCAGGTTATGAAGAAGCGGCATGTCAGGGGCTTATTGCAGGAATTAATGCGGCGCTCAAAATTAAAGGTGAAGAACCACTCATTTTAGGAAGAAATACCTCATATATAGGTACACTTATAGACGATTTGGTTACAAAAGGCACAAAAGAGCCATACAGAATGATGACATCACGCTCTGAATACAGACTGTTATTAAGACAGGATAATGCAGACCAGAGAATGATGCCTATCGGTCATAAAATAGGTCTTGTTTCTGATGAAAGATATGAAAATATGCTAAAGAAACAGGAAATGATAAAAAATGAAATTGAAAGACTTGAAAGTGTAACTGTTGCGCCCTCAAAAGAGCTCAATGATATGCTTGAGCAAATAAACACAACAAAGATCACAACAGGTTTTAAACTTATGGAGCTTTTAAAGCGCCCGGAAGTTACCTATGAAATGCTTGAAATAGTTGATAAACAAAGACCGAACTTGCCTGAAAGCGTTAAAGAACAGGTGGAAATAACTGCTAAATATGAAGGCTATATCAAACGCCAGCTTGCGCAGGTTGAGGCTTTTAAAAAGCTTGAAAATAAAAAACTGCCTGAAGATGTTGATTATATGAGTATTCAGGGTCTTAGAATAGAAGCAAGGCAGAAATTAAATGCTATAAGACCTGTATCACTGGGACAGGCATCAAGAATAACCGGTGTTTCGCCTGCTGATATTGCAGTTTTAGTTATATATTTAGAGCAATGGTCAAGAAAGAATAAGGAGTAATTTATGGTTGAGCTTTTAAGAAAAGGCTTTTTGGGTCTTGGGATATCTTATACAGAGGAAATGCTTAATCAATTTGAAGTTTATTACCAGCTTTTGGTGGAATGGAACGAAAAAATGAATTTGACAGCCATCACCGAAAAGCAGGATGTAGCCACAAAGCATTTTATTGATTGCGCAGCTTGTCTTAAATATGTTGATTTAACAGGGACTGTCATTGATGTTGGAACAGGTGCCGGATTTCCGGGGCTGGTTCTTAAAATATTAAAACCCGAAATAAAAATCTGTCTTTTGGATTCACTTAATAAGAGAATTGGCTTTTTGGATGAAGTGATAAGCCGTTTAGGACTTAAAGACGTTGTTACCGTTCATTCAAGAGCAGAAGACGGTGCGCAAAACAAAGATTACAGAGAAAAATTTGATTTTTGTGTTTCACGTGCGGTTGCAAATCTTTCAACCCTTTGTGAGTATTGTCTGCCTTTTGTAAAGGCGGGAGGAATGTTTGTTTCCATGAAAGGGCCTGACGTAAAAGAGGAATTAGATTTGGCAAGAAGCGCTATAGGAACACTTGGCGGACAGGTTGAAAAGGTTGAAATTGAAAATCTTCCTGATTCTGATATAAATCACACAATTATAAAAATAAAAAAAGTTCGTCCAACACCGACAAAATATCCCCGCAAAGCGGGCAAACCGTCAAAAGAGCCTTTGAAATAAAGGCTCTTTTGTAATTTTTTAAGAGTTTTTAGCAATATGTTTTTGTTTCCAAATTTTGGTAAATATGATAAAATATACCCATAAATACCAAGGAGGAAAACGTATGAAAAACTCATCGGCTGCAAGCGAAAAAGTTGTAAATAATGTGGTTGAAATACCAATAGATAAAATTTCTTTAAACCCATATCAACCAAGAAAAAATTTCGATTCTGATGCAATAGCAGAGCTTGCAAAAAGTATTAAGCAATACGGGGTTATTCAGCCCATAACCGTAAGAAAAAACTTTATAGGCGGATATGAGCTTATTTCGGGAGAACGGCGTCTTAAAGCGTCAAGACTTGTAAACTTTACGCATATGCCATGCATTGTAATTGACGTTACAGAAAATGATTCTGCTGTGATTGCGCTTTTGGAAAATCTGCAACGTGCAGATCTTAGTTACTGGGAAGAAGCAGAGGCTATGCATCATCTTATTTGCGACCACAAGTATACACAAGAAGAAGTTGCAGAAAAGCTTGGTAAAAGTCAGTCAGCAGTTGCAAACAGACTAAGAATTTTAAAGCTTCCTGAAAGTGTAAGAGAAATTTTAAGAGAAAAGAATTTAACTGAACGCCACGCAAGAGCACTTTTAAAAGTGCATGATGAGCACACTCAGCTTAAAATTTTAAAGCAGGTGTGCGAAAATGAGTATAATGTTGCAAAAACCGAAGAGTTGGTTGAAAAGGCAATAGAAAAAGTAGAGCTTGAAAGAACAAAAGAAAGCGGTAAAATGATGGGAGTTGTACATCTTAGAATGTTCATAAATACAATTAACAAGGCGGTAGATGTAGTTCAAAAAGCAGGCGTTATGGTAGAAACCAGCAAAAAGGAGAATAAAAACTTTATTGAATACCTGATTAAAATTCCTTGCGATAAAGATAAACTGAAAATTATGCAAATTGAATAAAAAATATTTAAAAATCTCCGCAAATGTGATACAATTAATGTGTAATTCGTTTTGCGGAGGTTTTTTATGAAAAAAAAGCTTTTTGCAGTTGTTATAATTTTAGCTCTGTTCATAGGTGCTCTGGCAAGGTATATGTCAGAGTTTAAGTCTGCTACTGTTTTTTCTATGGATACAATGATAACCATAAAAACTACAGGAAATAAAAAGAATTTAGAATATGCTAAGCAGGAAATTGAAAGGCTTGATAAAATCTTTAATGCCTATGATAAAAACAGCGAGCTTTACGAAATAAACAGATTTGGCGGTAAAAAACTTTCAAGGGAAATGGCAGAAATTCTAAATAAATCAATAGAATATTCAAAGCTGACTGACGGCAACTTTGATATAACTTTAAAGAATTTGAAAGATTTGTGGGATATTGGTGCCGAAAATCCTAAAATTCCTGCAGAAAATGAAATAAAAGAAGCACTTTTTAAAACAGGGATGAACAATCTTGAAATAAATGACGGTAAGGCTGTTTTAAGCGGAGGAATTCAGCTTGATTTGGGCGCTGTTGCAAAAGGCTATGCTACAGACGTTATTTCTGGTGGATTAAAAGAGCGCGGAGTTAAAAAGTTTTTGCTTGACCTTGGCGGAAATATCTATGCTTACAGTGAAAACAAGCCACTCAAAATAGGCATACAAAACCCATTCTCAACAAGGGGAGACACTGTGTGCGTGTTAAGTATCAGTGATGCTGCAGTTGTGTCATCAGGGTTTTATGAGAGAAATTTTAAAGTTGGCGAAAAAGTTTATCACCATATTTTAGACCCCAAAACGGGTTATCCTGCAAACAGTGGTGTATCACAAGTAACTATAGTAGGAAAAAATGCTGCCGCTTGTGATGCTTTTTCTACTGCTGTTGCAGTTTCAGGACTTTCACTTGCACAAGAACTGTATAAAAATGGACAAGATTTTGAATATATGGTAGTTGCTCAAAATAAGATTTATATGAGTAAAGGACTGTATTCAAAGCTCCTCGAGGTACAAGATGGTTTTGAAGTTGTTGTACAGCAATAAAAAAATATAAACAAATTTTAAAAATGTGTTTACAAACAACGACAATTTGTGCTATAATATACTTTGAGTGTAAAAGATATTTACTTATGTTCTACACTTTGAATATTACACAAATTTAATTCACATATAATGTTGAAAGGAGTCTTTATCATGGCAAGAAAAATGAAAACCATGGATGGTAATAATGCTGCCGCTTGGGCGTCTTATGCGTTTACTGATGTTGCAGCTATTTACCCAATCACACCATCATCTGTTATGGCAGAAGTAACTGATGAATGGGCAGTAGAAAAAAGAAATAACATTTTCGGACAACCGGTACAGGTTGTTGAGATGCAGTCAGAAGCTGGTGCAGCCGGTGCAGTTCACGGTTCACTTGCAGCAGGCGCACTTACAACAACATATACCGCATCACAGGGCTTGTTACTTATGATTCCGAATATGTATAAAATGGCAGGTGAGCTTTTACCTTCTGTTATTCACGTTAGTGCAAGATGTGTAGCTTCACACGCTCTTAACATTTTCGGTGATCATTCAGACGTTATGGCATGCCGCCAGACAGGTTATGCAATGCTTTGCTCAAACAGCCCTCAGGAAGTTATGGACCTTGGCGCTGTTGCACACCTTGCTGCAATTAAAGGCAAAGTTCCTTTCCTTCATTTCTTTGATGGTTTCAGAACTTCTCACGAAATTGATAAAATCGAAGTTTGGGATTATGAAGATTTAAAAGAAATGGTAGATATGGATGCTGTTAAAGCGTTCAGAAACAATGCATTAAATCCTGAGCGCCCGGTACTTCGCGGTTCAGCTCAGAACCCTGATATCTTCTTCCAGAACAGAGAAGCTTGTAATGAATACTACAACAACGTACCTGCAGTAGTTGAAGAATATATGAACAAAGTTAATGCTAAAATTGGTACAAACTATGGCTTGGTTAACTACTATGGTGCACCTGATGCTGAAAAAGTTATTGTTGCAATGGGTTCAGTTTGCGAAACTATTGAAGAAACAATCGACTATTTGACAGCTAAAGGCGAAAAAGTTGGTCTTATCAAGATTCGTCTTTATAGACCTTTCCCTGTTGAAGCATTCTTAAAAGCAGTACCTGCTACATGTAAGAAGATTGCAGTTTTAGACAGAACAAAAGAACCTGGTTCAATCGGTGAACCTTTATACCTCGATGTTTGCGCTTGCTATGCAGGTAACAGCAATGCTCCTGAGATTGTTGGCGGAAGATACGGTCTTGGTTCAAAAGACACTATCCCTGCAGATATTATCGCAACATACAAAAATCTTGACGCAAAAGAACCTGTTAAAGGATTTACACTTTCAATCACAGATGATGTTACAAACCTTTCACTCCCAAGAGTAGAAAACCCTGTTACATCAGCTGAAGGCAACTCTGCTTGTAAGTTCTGGGGTCTTGGTTCAGACGGTACTGTTGGTGCTAATAAAGATTCAATCAAAATCATTGGTGACCACACAGACCTCTTTGCTCAGGCATATTTCTCATACGATTCTAAAAAGTCAGGCGGTATTACAGTATCTCACTTGAGATTTGGTAAAAAGCCTATTAAATCAACATACCTTATCAATAAGGCAAACTTTGTTGCTTGCCACAATCCTTCATACGTTGATAAATACGATATGGTTCAGGATTTGGTTCCTGGTGGCACATTCTTATTAAACTGTGCTTGGAACACAGATGAATTGTCAGCAAACCTTCCTGGTGCTATGAAGAAATACATTGCTGAAAACGACATTAATCTTTATACAATCGATGCTATCGGTATTGCAAAAGAAATTGGCCTCGGCAACAAAACTTCTATCGTACTTCAGTCTGCATTCTTCAAGCTTGCAAACGTTATTCCGTTCGAAGAAGCTGTTGAGTATATGAAAGCTGCTGTTGTTAAGAAGTTCAGCAAAAAAGGTGAAAAGATTGTTAATATGAACCACGAAGCTATTACTAAGGGTTCAGAAAACATCAACAAGATTGAAATCCCTGCTGACTGGAAAACAGCTACAGAAGAAAAGAAAGCAGAAAAAGATGTTCCTGCATACGTTAAGAATATCTTAGACCCATGTAATGCACAGGCAGGTGACAAACTCCCTGTTTCTACCTTTATGAATATGGTAGATGGTCACTTAGAACAGGGTATGGCAGCTTACGAAAAACGTGGTATTGCAGTAGACGTTCCTGAATGGGATGTTACAAAATGTATCCAGTGTAACAAGTGTGCACTTGTTTGTCCTCATGCTGCAATTCGTCCTGTTGTATTAAATGAAGCAGAAGTTAAGAATGCTCCTGCATCACTTGCACACAAGAAGATGATTGGTAAAGGAATGGAAAGCTATGAGTTTGGTATTATTGTATCAACTCTTGACTGTTCAGGATGCGGAAACTGTGCTAAGGTTTGTCCTGCTAAAGAATCTGCTCTTACAATGAAGCCAATCGCAACTCAGATGGATAAACAAGAAGCATTTGATTACGGTGTTAAAGTATCAGTTAAACCTGAACTTTTATCAGCACCACTCAATGTTAAAAATTCACAGTTCCGTCAGCCACTCTTGGAATTCTCAGGCGCTTGCGCAGGCTGCGGTGAAACACCTTATGCAAAACTCATCACACAGATTTGTGGTGACAGAGCTTATATCTCAAACGCAACAGGTTGTTCTTCAATCTGGGGTGGTAGTGCTCCTTCAACACCATATACTGTAAACCACAAAGGTCACGGCCCTGCTTGGGCAAACTCATTGTTTGAAGATAACGCAGAACACGGTCTTGGTATGGCAGTAGGTCAGAAGAGAATCAGAACAAGACTTAAAGAACAGATTTTAGCTTTAGAGTGTGACGCTGTTAAAGAAGCAAGACAGACATGGCTCGATACTTATGAAGATATTGATGCTAACGTTCAGCCTACACTTGATTTAATCGCAGCTCTTGAAAAATGCGGAAGTGATGAAGCTAAAGCAGTTTTAGACTTTAAAGAATACCTTGCTAAAAAAGCAGTTTGGATATTCGGCGGTGACGGTTGGGCTTATGATATCGGATTTGGCGGCCTTGACCATGTAATCGCATCAGGCGAAGATGTAAACATCATGGTATTTGATACTGAAGTTTACTCAAATACAGGCGGTCAGGCTTCAAAAGCTACACCTACAGGTGCAGTTGCACAGTTTGCTGCAGGCGGTAAGCCAATCAGAAAGAAAAACTTGGCTGAAATCGCTATGAGCTATGGTTATGTATACGTTGCTCAGGTAGCACTCGGTTATGACAATGCTCAGACAGTTAAAGCTATTAAAGAAGCTGTTGATTACAACGGTCCTTCAATCATTATCGGTTATGCTCCTTGTATCAACCATGGTATCAAGGGCGGTATGACAGATACTCAAAAGATTATTGACAATGCAGTTAAGTGCGGTTACTGGCATACATTCAGATTCAATCCTGAAGCTGAAGTTAAGTTCTCACTTGACTCAAAGGATCCTACAGAATCATACAGAGACTTCATCATGAACGAAGTTCGTTACAGCTCACTTGCTCGTAAGTTCCCAGAACGTGCTGAAGATCTCTTCACAGAAGCAGAAAAGATTGCAAAAGATAAGTATAACCACTTACTTAAGCTTAAAGATCTTTACGCTGGTGAATAATAAAAACTATAAAAGCACGGTGCTAGATAGCACCGTGCTTTTTAAAAATGAAAAAATTGTGTTTTTTTTCAAAAAACCCTTTACAAATACTTAAAAATATGGTATTATATTTCTTGTTCAAGACAACATGCGGGAGTGGCTCAGTGGTAGAGCGTCACCTTGCCAAGGTGAACGTCGCGAGTTCGAATCTCGTCTTCCGCTCCATGTAAAGCCCCAAGAGCATTTTCTTGGGGCTTGTTTTTATCTATTTTAATTTGACGGGTGAAGTTTAATGAATATAAAATTTAAAAAAGTAAAGGTGGATTTTAAGGTTTTCAACAGCTTTTTAATGTCACTTGGGGTTATTTTGTTCTTTTTGTCATTTAGTTTTGATAATTTTTTAAATACCCTGTTTAACATTTTTGCTTTAATTTTAGTTATGTTCCCGAGATTTAAGTTTGTGGTTTCGGACTTTAAAGCAAAAAAATATTTTGGTCTTGATTTTATGTGTCTTGCAGCATTTGTTTATCTTCTGATTTGCGGGAAGAATTCAAATGCTCTTTGGTGTGCGCTTTTATATTCTTTTTCAGCGTCTGCTATGGACACAGTATTTAATTTAGAATCTGACCTTACAGAGCTTTTTGAAGAAATTAAAGAAAAAAAGTATCACACAGTTGTAGACAGAAACTCAGAAATCGTTAATTCACTTGATATATATCACGGGGACTTTGTTGAACTCTTTTCTGGAGAGGTTATGCCTGTAGATGGCGTTATCAAAGCAGGGACAGGTACAATCAGTGTCGTTAATGTAAGCGGTGACAGCAAGGCTATTACTGCTACAAAAGGTGTAGAGGTTTTTGCAGGATACACTCTTTTAAACGGGCATATCATTGTTGAGGCTACAACTTCTGTGCTTACCAGCAAGCTTGCTAAATCAGTTGAAAAAACAAATGGAGCATCCAGTGGCAAAACTAAGCTTGAAAGCTATGGATTGATTGTTTTTAATATTTTGTCAATTCTTTTTATTGCAGCACTTTGGATATTCTGCGGTATAAAATTCGCTAAAAATATCAGCGATTGGGAATATTTTATTTATACTGTTCCGATTGTGTTTGTATTTGCATCATTTTCAGGTCTTCAAAGCATAATACCCGATGGGTATAAAACTGCAGTGTTAAGGTCTGCACAAAAAGGAATTGTAATTTCAAAAAATAAGTTTATCGAAAAAACTCTTTTTGTAAAAAATATAGCATTCTTTACAAGGGGAGTAATTACAAACAGATTTCCATCTGTAAAGGCAGTATATCCCAGCAAAAAAACAACTAAAGACGAGCTTTTGGTATTTACTGCATATTCTCAGTACAAGATAAATAAAGGTATACTTAGTGCGTGCGTTAAATTGCTTGGAAAAAACGTTGACAAAAGGCAAATTAAAAACCACATGAAGCTTGATGATAATACAGCCATTATAAAAATGGATGGCATTGAGGTATTGTCAGGTCCTGCTGATTCACTCTTAAAAGTGGGTATACGTACTGATATACCAAACGACATTAATAAAATTTGTGTTGCCGTAAACGGTGAATACATTGGGTATGTTGAGTTTGAACACGCAGTAAAAGACAACGCAAAACAAGCTATAGATGCACTAAGGTTATTAGGAATTAAAAAAACAGCGGTGTTATCTGTTGAAAGTCAAAGAACTGCAGATACTGCAGCAATAAGCTGTGGTATGTCGGCTGCCTTTGGCGACCTTTCGAGACAGGAAATTAAAGACCAGATTGACGGGTTAGGAAAAAAGTGGCTTGTATTGGCAGATGGTATAGATGCCGAGCTTCTAAGCGGAGCACCTGTTATCACCTATGATTATGAGCCTGATTTGAGGTTTGATGCAAACTTTAGTGTTGAAGAGCTATCGGCAGCTGCCCGTTATATAGGTATTTTGGTAAATACAAAGGCACTGATTGTAATTAACTTTATATTTGAACTGATTTTAAAAATTATACTTTTTATAATGGTTTTAAATGGCTCAAGTGCAGTATGGCTTGCAGTGCTTTTATCACTTGCATTTAAGCTGTTGATAAAAGTTAATAACTACAGGGTTTTAAACAAAATTTAGGAGAAAAAATGAAAAAATTTGACGGACTTTTACTTTGCAGCGATATAGATGCTACTCTCACAAACGATAATAATGAAGTATCAAGAGAAAATCTTGAAGCGATTAAGTACTTCACGCAATACGGCGGTGTATTTACAGTTGCAACAGGAAGAATACCGTTTACAATTCCAAAGGTTTTAAATGAGTTTATTAAAGTGCCTGTTATTTGTCAAAATGGGAGCGCAATCTTTGATGTTCATACAAAAAAATATGTGAGCTACAAGGAAATTGACAGGCGCGCGATAGAAATTGTTAAGGATATTGTAAATAACTTTGATTTTGTAGGTATAGAGTATTACAGACTTTTTGATATTGTATTTTTAAAAGAAAACAACGCCACAAAAAGACATGAAATTGAGGAAAAAATTCCTTGTGCATCTCACTTGGATTGTGCTATTGATGAAGTTGAGGGTCCCATTATCAAGATTTTATTTGCTCAGGAAGAAGCACAAACGGACGTTTTGGACAAAGCACTTAAAAACTCACCTTATCAGAATGAGTATAAGCTTTTAAAATCTCATCCGTGGTATTATGAAATTTTAAGGAAAGATATAAGCAAGGGCAAAGCACTCAAAGAACTTTGCACACTCTTAAGGTTAGATTTAAAAAATGTTATTTCGGTGGGAGATAACGATAACGATATTGAAATGATACAAGTATCAGGACTTGGATATGCGACTTTAAACGCAACAGAAAACCTGAAAAACGCAGCAGATAAAATTACAAAGAATAATAACGAGCATGCAATAGCAGATGTTATTTTTAAAATTTAACGGAGAAAAGTATGATTTTAGCAGATAAGTGGAAAGATTATGAAGTTATAGAAACCGGTAACGGGGACAAGCTTGAACGTTGGGGAAATTTTGTTCTTTTAAGGCCTGACCCTCAGGTTATATGGAAAACAAATATAACAAAGAAAAATCTTGCACACGGTGTATATAAAAGAAGCTCTTCAGGCGGAGGACACTGGGATTTTAAAAAAGACCTTCCTGAGCAATGGAATGTTTCTTACAGGAATTTGAGCTTTATAGTAAAACCTACTGGTTTTAAACATACCGGATTGTTTCCTGAACAGGCAGCAAATTGGGATTTTATTGATAAAATGATATCCGAAAGCCAAAGGGATATAAAAGTGTTAAACCTGTTTGCATATACAGGTGGTGCAACTATAGCGGCTGCAGCTGCAGGAGCTAACGTCTGCCATGTTGATGCATCAAAGGGTATGGTTGCATGGGCAAAGGATAACGCAAAAGCATCTGGTCTTTCGGATAAGCCTATCAGATATATAGTTGATGATGTTTTAAAGTTTGTTTTAAGAGAACAACGCAGAGGAAACAAGTATCACGCAATTATAATGGACCCCCCGTCGTATGGCAGAGGCCCCGGCGGTGAAATATGGAAGCTTGAAAACGAGCTTTATAATCTGGTTTTAGAATGTGTTAAAGTCTTAGATGACAATCCGTTGTTTTTTATAATAAATTCATATACTACAGGCTTAGCACCGTCAGTATTATCTAATATTTTAACTTTAACTGCGGGCAAAAAGTTTAAAATAAAAAGTATTCACGCAGATGAACTTGGCTTGCCGGTTACAGAAGGTGGCATTGTTTTGCCGTGCGGGTCTACCGCAAGATGTATTTTTGGAGAATGACAGTATGATTAAAACACAAAATCTTTTTTATTTTTATCAAGAACAAGAATCAGATAATAAAACGCAAGTTTTAAAAGATATCTCTTTGGATATTCCAAAGGGGGAGTTTGTTGCACTTTTAGGGCATAACGGCTCAGGGAAATCAACTTTGGCAAGGACTTTTAATGCGATATTAATTCCTGAGGGCGGCAAGGTTTATGTTGACGGATTGGATACATCTGATGAAAACTTATTGTATGAGATCAGAAAAAAGGCGGGAATGGTATTTCAAAATCCTGACAATCAGTTGGTAGCAACTATTGTTGAAGAAGATATAGCATTTGGGCCTGAGAATCTTGGCGTTGAGTCAAAAGAAATAAGAAAAAGAGTAGATGATGCATTAAATGCCGTAGGAATGAGAGCATATATAAGCCATGCTCCGCACATGCTTTCAGGCGGGCAAAAGCAAAGAGTTGCAATAGCAGGTATTCTTGCGATGAAGCCGGAGTGTATTATCTTAGATGAGTCTACTGCTATGCTTGACCCTTCGGGAAGAAAAGAAGTTATGGATACAATTAAAAAGCTCAATCATGAGCTTAATATGACAGTTATTTTAATAACTCACTATATGGAAGAGGCGGCACAGGCAGACAGAGTGATTGTTTTAGACGAAGGAAAAGTTGTTATGGACGGAAAGCCTGATGAGGTGTTTTGTCAAGTCGACAGATTGAAGGAGTTAAGGCTTGGCGTTCCCGAGGTTACAGAACTTTCGTATATTTTAAAGCAAAAAGGCGTCGATCTTGGAGACGGAATCCTTACAACTGATGATTTTATGGATAGATTTAAGGCTGTGATTGGAAAATGAGCATTGAAGTAAAAAACTTAACACATATATATGGCAAAAACGGACCGTATGAAAAAGTAGCAGTTGATAATGTAAGTTGTACTTTTGAAGATGGTGAATTTATTGGTATGATAGGGCATACAGGGTCAGGCAAATCGACCTTGGTTCAGCATTTAAACGGAATTTTAAAGCCGACTGAAGGTACTGTTATTTATAACGGCATTGATATTTTTGATAAAAATACCGATTTGAGAAAAATACGTCAAGAGGTAGGTATGGTTTTTCAGTATCCTGAGTCGCAGCTTTTTGAAGAAACAGTATATAAAGATATTGCATTCGGACTTAATAATTATGGAATAAAAGGCGACGAAGCGGACATTAAAATTCACAATGCTGCAAAAATGGTCGACCTTGATTATGATTTGCTGCAAAAATCGCCGTTTGAGCTTTCCGGCGGACAGAAAAGACGAGTAGCTTTAGCAGGAGTTATCGCAATGGAGCCAAAGGTTCTTATCTTAGATGAACCTGCAGCAGGACTTGACCCTGCTGGAAGAATTTCTGTACTTGAAAGTATTAAAAATCTTCACTTAACGAGAGGAATTACCGTAATTTTAGTTTCTCACAGTATGGAGGATATGGCAAAATACGCATCAAAACTTGTTGTAATGAATAAAGGAAAACTTGAACTTACCGGAAGCCCTAAAGAAGTATTTAAAAACCAAAAACAGCTTTTTGAAATGGGACTTGATGTTCCTAATATGTGTAAAGTTTTAGCAAAGGTCCGTGCGCTTGGTTTTGATGTTCCGGAAAGTGTTTTTGATGTAGAAGAGACTGCACAGGTGCTTTGTGAAATTTTAAGGAGAGAAAAATGTTAGGCGACATTACATTGGGACAGTTTTATCCAACAAATTCAATAATACACAAATTAGACCCCAGAGTTAAAATTATGATTGCACTTTTAATAATTGTGGGTTTGTTTGTTGCGGACTCTTTTTATGCATATCTTTTATGTACACTGTTTATTGCGATTGCCGTTTTTTTAAGCAAAGTACCGGTAGGGTTTATTTTTAAGGGTTTAAAACCGCTTTTGTTCATTATGGTATTTACTGCGGTAATTAATGTGTTTTTAACAGACGGACGCACACTTTTTAAGGTTTGGTTTTTAAGAGCTACTTATGAGGGGGTTATAATCGCATTTGTAATGGTGCTTAGACTGTTTTTGCTTGTAACAGCAACAACGCTTTTAACACTTACAACATCACCTATTATGCTTACAGATGGTATTGAACGTCTCTTAAAGCCGTTTAATGCAATAAAGGTGCCGTCTCATGAAATCGCAATGATGATGACAATAGCATTAAGATTTATACCCACACTTTTAGAAGAAACTGACAAAATTATTAAAGCACAGAGTGCAAGGGGTGCAGATTTTACAACGGGTAGCATTTTAAAGCGAGCAAAAGCAATGATACCAATACTTATCCCTCTTTTTATAAGCTCGTTTAAAAGAGCAGATGAACTTGCTACAGCAATGGAATGCCGTTGTTATAAAGGCGGCGACGGCAGAACTAAACTTAAAGTACTAAAATGTGAAAAACGTGATTATATAGCACTTTTTAGTATCGTGATTTTATTAATTTTAATTATATTTTTGAATATTTTTGCGGGGTGAGATAAATGAAAAACATTGCTCTTACTCTTATGTATGACGGTTCTAATTACTTCGGATATCAGCGTCAAACAGGTTTTTTGACTATCCAGCAGGTAGTAGAAGAGTGTATTTCCAAAATAACTAAAGAAAAAATAACCGTTTCGGGCTGCGGTAGGACCGATTCGGGTGTTCATGCCTTAAATTATGTCTTGTCTTTTAAAACAAATTCTCAAATGCCTGTGGATAAGTATCCCGTGGCTTTAAACAGTATTTTGCCGAATGATATTTCAGTTAAAAGTGCAAAAGAAGTGTCTGATGATTTTGACGGAAGATTTTCTGTGAAACAAAAGACCTATATTTATAAAATCCATAATAGCGAAATTCCCAACCCATTTGTGCAAAACTATGCGTACCATTATAAATACAAGCTTGATTTAGAAAAAATGAAAGAGGCAGCAAAATATATTGTTGGCACTCATGATTTTAAGTGTTTTATGGCATCAGGCGCACAGGTTAAGACCACTGTAAGAACGGTTTATGAACTTACATTTGAGCAAAACGGCGATGATATACAAATGTCAATAACCTCAAACGGCTTTTTGTATAACATGGTAAGAATTATTGCAGGAACGCTTATGTATGTCGGCGGAGGAAAATTAAATCCGCAGGATGTGAAAAATATTATCGAAAGTAAAGACAGGCGTCTGGCAGGTATTACTGCACCGCCACAGGGGCTTTATCTTAAAAGTGTTGAGTATTAAGGAGAAGGTAAATGAAAAAAGTTAATGTAAAAAGACTTGCGGTTTTTACGATAATTATAGTTTTATTGCTTGCACTTTTGGTGAATATAGGAAGTTTTTTGTTTTCTGTTATTGCTGGAATGAAAATAACAGATACAGGAACAACAATAACTCCGTCGGTTGTGTCAGAACATGATTTTGAACAGTATAATGGTGCTTTAGCAGTTGTAAATTCAAAAGGAATTGAATTTTATAATAATAAAGGCGAATACAATGCAGATATAGCATTTAAACTTTACACGCCGTATATTTACACTTCAGATAAATATGCGGTTGTTGCAGATGTTGGCGCTGAAAATGCGATTGTACTTAAAAACGGTAAGCAGGCGTACAAAATCAGTGAAAAAGAGCCTATTTACAGCGTAAGTGTTAATCAAAACGGATATACCGCAGTGCTTACAAGTGAAAGTGGATACAAGTCGACAGTTGTTATATACAACAACTTAGGAAGCAAGATTTACACATGGTATTCAGGAGATTTGTATGTGGTTGACGTTAAAATTTCTGATAATAATAAAAGGTTTGCAATTGCAGGAGTTTTAGCAGATGACAATTTAAAATCTGTTGTTAAATTCTTCAAGTTAAATGAGGAAAATCCTGTTTCAGAGGTAATATTAGATTCTGAGCTTGCATATCAATTAGAATATAAAAATTCCAAAGCTTTGATTGCTACAGATAGTGGTTTAAGGCTTGTTTCACAAAACGGCAAAATTAAGAAAAAGTATGATTTTACAGGTCATAACCTGTTGTGCTTTGATATCAAAAACACTAAAATGCCAACAGTTGCGATTAGCAACTCAGAGGGCTCTGGAAGTAAAGTAGTAGTTTTAAATTCCTCACTTAGAGAAAAAGGTGTTGCCGTAATAGACGGACAAGCTGAAATGATTGATGAAAACAATTCTAAAATAATTGTTTCAAACTCAAATAAAGTGTATCTTGTAAGTCAAAGAGGTAATGTAAAAGCTGTAGGTGATATGTTCAAAGATGCGCAAAGCATCAAACTTGCTGATGACAATAAGCATATTTTCACACTTTCAGGAAGTACGCTTGGAATTTATAAAATAGAGTACGGCAGAAATTAAAGGCGGTGTAAATATTGAGTTTAATACTTGATTTGGTGTGCATAATACTGATATGGATACTTGCTGCAAAGGGCTATAAAAAAGGGCTTGTAAAAGGATTGTTCGGGATTTTGTCGTTTGTTCTTTCAGGAATAGTTACAGCTGTTGTTTACCAGCCTGTGAGCGAGTACATAATGAGCCTTTCGTTTGTAAAGGACAAGGCTGATTTGGTTGAAAATAAAATAGCAGATTCACTTATTGTTTCACAGCAGGATGCTTTAACGGGCCTGCCAAAATGGTTTTCAGACATTGCACTTGAAATGTCCAATAATGCAAATGTTGCCATAAGCAGCACGGTGACAAAAATTATTGTTAGTGTTTTTTGTATTGTTGCTATATATCTTATAGTAAAACTTGCTTTTCGTATATTTGAAGGGGTGTTTGATTTAATAATGAAGCTTCCAGTTTTGAATTTATTAAACAGGGCAGGGGGCGCGGCGTGCGGAGTAATTTCTGCAGCTATGTTTTTGTGGGTTTTTCTTGCATGTGTGGTTTTGTTTGCAGGTACAACAGTTTTTGAACCTGTTAATAACGCAATACAGGAAACTTCGCTTGTTAAATATTTTTATAACAACAATCTGTTAATCAAGCTGATTTTAAAATAGGGAGAGTAAAATGAATATTGAGCAACTGAATGAAAAAACACTTATGGAGCTTCAGGAAATAGCAAAAGAAAACGGTGTGAAATCGTATTCAAAGTACAGAAAAAATGAACTTTTAGAGCTTTTAAAAGAAACGCTGAAACAAGAAGTTGAATTGCCTCAAAGCGAGCCGGACGAAAAAGAAGATGCAACTAATGAGCAGGTCACTGGAGTTTTAGAAGTGCTTCCGGATGGTTACGGTTTTTTAAGAGGCTCAAATTATTTGTCAACAAGCAAAGATATCTATGTTTCACCAAGCCAGATTAAAAGATTTAACTTAAAAACAGGAGACAAAGTTATAGGAAATACACGTCCTACAAAAGAGGGTGAACGTTTTAAACCTTTAATATTTGTTAAAACTGTTAATGACGATTTGCCATATGTGTCATTAAAACGCAAAAACTTCGAGACTATGCGACCTGTTTATCCCAATGAGCGTATGGTTTTGGAAACTGTTCAAAACTGCTTTTCAATGAGGCTTATTGATTTAATTGCCCCACTTGGAAAGGGACAAAGAGGATTAATTGTTGCTCCGCCCAAAGCCGGCAAGACAACGCTTTTAAAGAATATTGCAAATTCAATAACTAAAAATCATCCGGACAGTGAGTTAATAGTACTTTTAATAGATGAACGACCTGAAGAAGTATCAGATATGCAGGATTCAATAAACGGTGATATAATATACTCTACGTTTGATGAGCAGCCTGAACATCATATCAAGGTTGCGGAAATGGTTTTGGAGCGTGCAAAACGCCTTGCTGAGCACAGAAAAGACGTTGTAATACTCCTTGATTCCATTACAAGGCTTACACGTGCATATAATCTGGTTATACCACCTACAGGAAGAACACTTTCTGGAGGTATTGACCCAGGTGCGCTTTATTTTCCCAAAAAGTTTTTTGGCGCAGCAAGAAACTTTGCAGGCGGAGGAAGTGTAACTATTTTAGCAACAGCTTTGATTGAAACCGGCAGCCGCATGGATGATGTTATTTTTGAAGAATTTAAAGGCACAGGTAATATGGAAATCCATTTGGACAGGAAACTGCAGGAAAGGCGCATTTTTCCTGCAATAGACATAATTAAATCAGGCACAAGAAGAGAAGATTTACTTTTGACACAAAGTGAACTTGAATTTGTGTGGAAGATAAGAAAATCACTCGGCAATGAAAGCACGGCCGAGGTTACTGAAAAAATAATATCTATGCTGCTTGCAACAAAAAATAACGAAGAATTGATTTTAAAATAAGGAGTTAATATGGATATAGTACTTGAAAATGAATATATAAGTGTTATAATTTCCACATTAGGTGCTGAAATTCAAAGCATAAAAAAAGATGGAAAAGAGATGATCTGGCAAGGAAAACCCGGTTTCTGGAGCAGGCACGCACCTGTGCTTTTTCCTGTTTGCGGGGGCCTTAAAAATGATGAGTTTGTTTATGATGGCAAGAAATATCACTTAACTAAACACGGATATGCAAGAGATACTGAATTTTTATTGGAAAGCCACGATAGGAACAAAGCGGTGTTTTTGCACAAGTCCGATCAGCAAACTATTAAAGTTTTTCCGTTTGAATACGAACTTAGAATAATTTACACTTTAGAAAAGTCGAAACTTAATATTGAGTATAATATAAAAAATTTGCTTGAAAAGACAATGTATTGTTCAATAGGCGCTCATGAGGCGTATTGCTGTCCCGGAGGTATTGAAAAATATAGTATTAAATTTGAGCAACAAGAGGATTTAAATTCACTTAAATTAAAAGATGCACTTTTAAGTAATGAAACATTTAGTGTCGGTAAGAATACAAATGAAATAAAACTTTCTTACAAATATTTTGTTCCTGAAATTGATACTTTGGTATTTTCACACTTAAAATCCAAAAAAGCGTGGATAAAAAATAATGAAACTGATGAACGTATTGAGATTGAATATCAGGGCTTTGATTATCTTGGAATTTGGACAGTTAAAGACGCAGAATATATTTGTTTTGAACCATGGTGCGGGATACCGGATTTTGCTGATACCGACGGCGATATAACAAAGAAAAAAGGCATTTTAAAGATTCCGCCAAAAGAAAGAGTAATAAAAAAACACAGTATACTGTTTTAAAGAAATACTGTGCTAAAATAAAATTATAATTGACAAAAAGTACAAAATAGTGTAAAATTTAATTGTAGTTTTACACAACTGACGGATTTCGCGGATTACCGCGGTGGAGTGTAAAATATAGTCAGCCGACCGTCTGGGCAAACTCAGTTGAAAAACTGGTTTGCTCTTTTTTATTAAAAAAAGAAAGGATTTTTATTATGTCTAACACAAAAACAGACTCTTACGGCATGAAAAAATGGATAAGAGGTGCAATACCTGCACTTTTAATTCATTGCAGCATTGGTACAGTATACTGCTGGTCACTTTTCAGTCAGGAAATTGCTAACTACATTGGCTTTTCAAAAAGTGCAACTGAATGGGCATTTAGCTTAGCAATCTTCTTTCTTGGTATGTCTGCAGCATTTTTAGGAAACGTGGTAGAAAAAGATATCCATAAGTCATCACTCATTTCTGCTATATGCTTTACACTTGGTATGCTTGGTACAGGCGCATTTATTTATTATGGCGGAATGAATAAAGGGAGTATTATTTCGTTAATAGGAATTTACATTAGTTATGGATTTATTATGGGTATAGGTCTTGGAACAGGATATTTATCTCCTGTTAAAACCTTAATGCTCTGGTTTAAAGACAAAAAGGGCTTGGCTACGGGTCTTGCAGTAGCAGGATTTGGTGCAGCAAAAGCTATTGCAAGTCCTATTATGGAATGGATGCTGGTTGGACTTGGAGATGGTGGAATATACAAAATGTTCTTTGTTTTGGCTGTGGTATATTTCGTAATGATGTTTGCAGGTCATCTGCTTCTTAAAAAGCCTGATGACTGGCATGAACCGACTACAAAAGCTGAAAAGAAAAGTCTTATGTCTGTTCTTAAAACCAAACCGCTTTCAAATTATATTGGAATTTGGCTTATGTTTTACATAAATATCACCTGCGGATTAGCTTTTATTTCACAGGAAAAAGATATTGTTAAATGTCTTGGACTTGCAGGATTTGTTGGAATTATTTCTACAGTATCAGCAATATTCAATGCTGCTGGCAGAGTAGGCTTTTCTGCGTGGGCAGATAAACTTAAAGATAGAAATACAATTTACAAAATGATATTTATAATATCTATTGTTTTAGCAGGCCTTGTGGTTATTACTGGCGGTATAGAAAATGGTGCAGGGAATACCCTGTTAATTATGCTGGTTATCGTACTTATTATGATGGTAAACGCAGGCTACGGCGGTGGTTTTTCAAACGTTGCCACTCTTTTGTCAGACCACTACGGAATGAGTAACATCAGTGCTATTCACGGAATTACACTTTCTGCGTGGGCGTTTGCAGGACTTTCAGGAAACCAACTTGCGACATGGATTGTAAATCACTTTGGAGAAAAAGTAAACATCGCAGGTAATATGGTAAATCCAATAGGATATCAAGCTGTTTTGTTAGTAACACTTGTGCTTTTTGTAGTAGCCCTTGCTATAAGTATGGTAATGGTAAAACCAATAAATAATAAACAACAATAATAAAACACCCCTCTGATTCATACAGAGGGGTGTTTTACTGCGAAAACTACTTTATTTGCCGCAGACAAATTTTTATTTGTCAGTTAACCAAAAAGCGTGATTTAGCGGGCCTGAGCCTTTCCCTAAATCAAGCATAGCAGAAAGAGCTCCTGAAATATAATCTTTTGCTTTTTGTATAGATGTTTCAAGGGTGTATCCCTTTGCAAGATTTGATGAAATAGCACTTGATAGCGTACATCCGGTTCCGTGTGTGTTTGGATTGTCAATTCGTTTCCCTTTAAACCACCGATATGCCCCATTTGTATATAAAAGGTCATTTGCATCATTTATGTTATGACCTCCCTTTAAGAGAACAGCTGGACCGTATGTATCACCAATCCTTTTTGCTGCCACTTTCATATCATCCTTACTTTTGATTGAGAGTCCTGATAAAACTTCAGCTTCAGGAATATTCGGTGTAACAAGTGTTGCGACAGGAAAAAGTTTATCGGTAAGTGTCTGCACTGCACCTGTTTTTATAAGAGATGAACCACTTGTTGCAACCATAACAGGATCCACAACTACATTTTTTGCGTTATAGTATTTAAGTCTGTCTGCAATTATGCATATCAGTTCGCTCCCCGATACCATACCAATTTTGACGCTATCAGGGTAAATATCCTCGAATATTGCATCAATTTGCTGCCTTAAAAACAGGGGAGTCGATTGTAAAATTTCTCTTACGCCAGTTGTATTTTGTGCCGTCATTGCAGTAATTGCACTCATAGCATAAACACCATTCATGGTCATTGTTTTAATGTCTGCCTGAATACCTGCACCTCCACAGGAATCACTGCCTGCAATAGTCAATGCCACTTTCATATTTTTATACTGCTCCAAAACTTATCAAAATCTAAATAGTTTTCAATATAACTATCTGCTATTTTTTTAAGTTCATCTTGATTTTCTTCGTGAGCATCAAAAACTCCTGCGGTAACAAAGCCATCTGACTTTGCAGTTTTCAAAGCATGTAATGAATCCTCAAACACAACGGTTTCTCCCTTGTCAGTCCCAAGATGCTTTTGCGCCTCGCGGTATATGTGAGGTTCTTCTTTGTTGTGTCCTACTGATGCACAAGTAAGTATTTCAGAAAAATAATCTCTTATACCGAGCCTGTCAAGTGCGGCTTCTGCCAAATGTTTATCTGTAACTGTGGCAATGCACATTTTTACACCTTTTGTTTTGAGTTTTCCCAAGAAAATTTCTATGCCGTGCTTTAGCGGTACACTGTTTTTATAGTAGTTTTCAACCATTTTATTTACACTGCTTATAATTTCATTTACAGACAAAGCAACTCCATAATTATCCCTGTAATAATGAGCAGCCTGCTCTAAAGTGAAGGTTTTAAAGGTTTCTTTTAAACTTTCCTTTGGTTCTTGCCCAAGAGAACGCAGATAATCTTCTCCAATTGTGCCCCAAATGAACATCGAATCAAGAATGGTTCCGTCTAAATCAAATATCGCACCTTTAATCATTACAAACTACCTGCTTTGTTAGTTTTTTTAATTCTGCTGTAGTTTTTTTAATATTTTCTGCAGAAAAAATAGCACTGATAACAGCAACACCATGTATTCCGCTTCCAGTAAGCTCCAAAATGTTGCTTATTCCAATACCTCCAATAGCAACAACGGGAATACTTACAGCATCGCATATTGCTTTAAGTGTTTTATGGCTCACATCGTCTGCATCTGCCTTTGAGTCTGTGTTAAATACTGCACCTACTCCCAAATAATCAGCTCCCATTTTTTCAGCAAAAATGGCTTGCTCTACAGTTTGTGCAGATATACCAAGAATTTTATCTTTTCCGATAATAGAGCGCACATATCCTGCCTCCATATCATATTGACCTATATGTACTCCGTCGGCATTTGCCTTTATGGCAACATCAACATTATCGTTTATAACAAATGGTACATTGTATTGTCTGCAAAGTTTTTTAATTTCAAAGGCTTCCTTTAGGAATGTTTCATCATCTAATTCCTTTTCACGAAGTTGGACGAAGGTTGCGCCTCCTTTAAGTGCCTCTTCAACTTGCTCATAAAGTGTATTGTTCTTTAGCCATGTGCGGTCAGTAACAGCATATAAAATTAAATCTTTCTTATTGAACTTCATATTTTGCTCCTTTGTTTAAGACATCTGCATCCATATTAAAAATAGCATCTATTATGCGGGTTCTTAAAGTAGCATTGCCTTCGCCGGACTTTAGATTTGCATAACCGATTTCGCCTGCAAGTCCCATCACACAGACCGCTGCAGCAACTGCTTTCGTTTTATCGTCGGGATTTGCTACAACGTAAGCGGTTGCCAAACCTGAAAGTTGGCAGCCTGTGCCTGTAATTTTACTCATTTCCGGTCTTCCGTTACGAATAATATAGCATTTTTTACTATCGGCCACAAGGTCTATAGCACCGGTAATTGCTATAATCGCTTTAGTCTTTTGGGAAAAGCTCTTTGCGAAGGCTACCATATCCTCAAGATTATCTTCTGTTACTGTATCTGCTGCATCTGCATCCACGCCTTTTGTGGTTCCACATCCAAGTGCCAAAGTTTTAATTTCTGAAACATTTCCGCGAATAACATCAAACTTTATTGTATTTATAAGTTTGATAGCAGTGTCAGATCGAAGTTTACTTGCACCTGCACCTACAGGGTCGAGCAAAACAATATGACCAAGCTCATTTGCTTTTGCACCTGCTATAAGCATTCCCTCGATACTTTTTTTGTTTAGAGTTCCTATGTTGATGTTGAGTCCGCCGCAGATAGTTGTAATATCTGCTACATCATCAGGCTCGTCCGACATAATCGGACTAGCGCCGCAAGCGAGCAATACATTTGCCACATCGTTAACAGTAACATAGTTTGTAATGCTATGAACGAGCGGTGTTTTTTTTTTCACATTTTCAAGACAGTTTCCTAACATTTTTACCTCTTTCTCCGAAATGTTTTCGGCTTTTATTCAATTAAGCAGAGGAAACCATTTAACAAATAAGAACATTGTTGTGTCAAGAACAATAAAAAAGCGAAAATTATCGATTTTGATAACTTTCGCAAATATGCTATATTCAGGCATCCCTACGTTGGCATTATCCAAATCAGGTTATCGGTCGAAGGTCTTACCTTCCTCTCAGCCTGTAACACAAGCTCCCGTCTGTTTAATTGTTAGATACATTATATAATATTTTTTTGCAAAATGCAATAGATTTAAATGACTTTTTTAAACTACATAAAATGCGGTCAAATAGATTGTTTTATTTAACTTAAATGGTGGTTTCGTGTTCATAAAAGCAACCATTTTTTATTACTTATATGGAAGCGACAATTTTTTAGATAAAAGTGAAGAGGGAATAGGAAATAGATGAGAGTACAAAAATAAACGACAATCTTCACAAAGAAAATTGCCGTTTGTTCTGGAGGTGCCACCCGGATTTGAACCGGGGAATAAAGGTTTTGCAGGGATAAAATTACTGTTTTTTATGCCTTGCGTATCAAGGTGTATTTAACACATTGGAATTTTTGACCGTAATATTGACCGTAATTTTAAATTTTGATGTCGTAATATGTCGAGTCTCCAAGTGGAAGAAATTTAAACAAATTTCTTTCGCTTGTTAAAACAAATTTAATCAAAAACATTTGCTTTTCGTCATAGTATGTCGAAATCCGTAATATGTTTTATGTTCTGATTTAACAGGCTACTGTAAATTTGAATATAAAAGGGAGATGTTACAAATGACGAAAACGCAAGAAAGACTTGCACAGAAAATTAGGACCTACCGCGAGGCAAACAATCTCACACAATTTGAATTTGCAGAAAGCAGTGGGATGAGTGAAGCGCTCGTTAGTCTTATCGAGCGTGCAAAAGAAAACGTTCAGCTCGACACAATGGACCTGCTGGCCGTGCGGATGAACATATCAGTTGCAGAACTGTTCTCATCTGATACCACCTATTTCTTAATTGATTCTGACATAACAATTGAAGATAGCATTATAAAAACCTACGGCATCGGCGTAATAAAAGATTATAGGCTCTTAGATTACATCCTTGATATTTCAACCAACCAGGATGAAATTCAAAATCTCGTGTTTGACCTTAACGAATACGAACTTGATGCAGTTCACTTTCGGGAATATATTGAGGATTATTTGGAATAAGGCAAACAAAAAAGATGTTACCTAATTGGGCAGCATCTTTTTTTTGTGTAAAACGATTTATCATTTTGAGAATTGTAGAACATCAAAGTTCATCCAATTTATTAAGAGCTTCTATTTTTTGCTCTTTAATTATGTGAACATATGTATCATAAGTTATTTTGACTGAGGCGTGGCCGAGAAGTTCTGATACTACTTTTATATCCACACCTTTTTGGATTAACATGGAGGCAAAAGTGTGTCGCAGCATATGTGGGGTTAAGTGTTTTATGCCGGCGATTTTTGAAAGGGCATCAAGCGATTTTTGGAAACTTCTTGGTCGCATTGGCTTTCCGTCTTTTGTACAAACGATAAAATCATCAGGGGAAGTGTGTTCTGACATTTCTCTTATTTTTTCTAATGCTTCGATACACTTTTTGCCTAAAGGACTTTTTCTTTGCCCTGCCACTGTTTTTGTTGAGGATTGCTCAATCATTTTATATTTGCCTGATTCGTCTTTGGCACATACCAGATTTCCGTCTATGAGCATTGTTTTTTTGTTTTTGTCATAATCTTTCCAACGAAGGGCAAAGAGTTCTCCTTCTCTTAAGCCCGAATACAATATAACGGCAAACGCATACGCATTTCTCACCATCGGTCTTCCGGTAGAATATGTTGCATCCAGCGCGGCCATAAATTTTCCTATTTCATCATCACTTAAAATCTCGATTTCTTTAAATTTAAAGTTTGCTGTTTTAGGCTTTTCAACTGTGAGCATTGGATTATAAATGATGTGGCGTTCTGCAACCGCATATTTTAAACATGCGTTAGTATAGTCATATACTTTTTTTACCCTGGAATAAGAGTGGGTTTTCTTTAAAGGGTTTAAAAGCTCACGTTCAATAATTTCAGAGGTTAGTTCGTTGAGCTTATAATGGCCGATACGAGGAACAATATGGTTGTCAATAATACCTTTTAGTGTTTGAGCCGAAATGATTTTTAAATTAGGCTCTTTTTTTAGTTTGTACCAATTTTCTATATATTCTCCAAAATATTTTTCCGGTGGCGGGACGCAATCTTCAAGATTTCTTAAATATAGTTTCATTTTGCGTAGTGCATCCTGAGCAGATTTTGTGGAATAAAAGGATTTGCGTTTTTTGTTAATCATTATTTCAGCCATCCAGCGCCCATCGGAACGCTTTCTGACTGTTCCTTCGCCCTTTAATCTTTCTTTTGGCATAATTTCACCACCTTTATTTGAGTTTCGCCCTAAAGTAGGGCGGTTGTTTTTTTATTGATGAATTGTTATTGCTAAATATACAATAACAGGGATTGCTATTAAGATTGCTGATGTTGTTAAAAATTTACCTTTTTTTGAAAATTTTTTAAAGTCTGCCAAAACAAATGAGCTTATAAAGTATATAAAAGAAAAGGGGATTAGCATCAGTAGGCATCCGAAAAGTTTTATAATAGTGTCTGTGATGTTTTTGTGTGTATATGTTAAGAAAATGCACAGTATTGTGTAAAGCGTAATCCAGAACGTTGATTTCAATGTGGAAAGAGCCTTTTCAGAACCCTTTAGCTTTTGACGCAATTCATTTCCTTCTTTTAATTCTTCGAAATATAAATCCTTATAATCATCCATTTTAATCTCCTTGTTAAAAACACCTTGAGCAGGGGGCATAGTAGTTTGATTCTGCTTCGGTTATGGTGTATGTAGTTGTACCTGTTTTGTTTTTTAAATAACTGCAGGTTGGTTTATGATATTTTCTACCCGTGCGGGTTACAACAACTTGCTCTGTGGTATCAAGAATATCGGCTGTAACTTCTCGCACAATTGTTGGTTGAGATGCAGGTTGTTCTTCAGGCATTTGTGTTGATTGTGAAGGGATTTCTGCTTTAGGTGAAGCGGATGGCTTTTCAGAAGCGGTTTCAACCTTTATTATCAATTCATTAAGAAAATCAGCATCTTCGTTAGTTTTTATTTCTGCCAAGGGTTCTACAGCATAAGTTGTAGGCTCTTGCGGGATAGAGTCGGTATTTACAGCATTTGTATTTAATAAATACCCGATGGTAAAAGTAAACAATAATAAAAGCGGGAGAAGAGCTGAAGCTTTACTTGATTTTTGGGTTTGCGGATACAAGAGCCTTGTTGCAAAAACATTTGCTTCTTCCTCTTTGTGATCTGATGTATCACGATATCCGCTTGTATAGTTTATATGGTTCATATAGATATGTCCTATCTCGTGGCAAAGAATAAAAGGTAGGTCATCACTATGAACAGCACCACGATAAAATGTATAGCTCTTTTTACCTTTTGTGCAACTTACTGACGGGTAGTGTTTGGCCTGCTCTGTGAGTTTTAATTCCTTTAATAAATCTTCACTACTTTCATAAGTTAAAAGGGTGTAGCCCATTTTTGATATTATGTTTTTAATATCACGAAGACCGGGAACACCTTTTAACTTAAATTCCTCTTTTAACTGTTTTACAGATAAATCGATTTTTTTCATTATAAAACCTCCAAAAAATAGATTATACTACAATATTAAAGGTTTTATTCGTAAATTTCAATGGGGTATTATGTGTGTTTTACAGTATCGTCGTCAGATATGTCACCATCGCCGTATGCAACGGCTTTAAATTCATCATCAGAATCAACTGTTCTAACCTTATCATTAAAGTCGATAATATCCTTTTTGTCTTCTTTGGTATATTTTTCATTTGCTATAAGGTTATCAATGTTTATAGAGGTTTCTTCTTTTCCAGTATAACGCATATCATCACCAATAAATGGTGTGATTGCTTCATTGGTTTTTGGAGTTTGTGTATTGTTTACTCCCAACAATGTGTTTATTGCCGGCTGCATTTCTGGACGTGTACGATAAGTTGAAATAATATTCATTTCAGCATCTGTAAGCGGCGTGTTAGTAAGTGCTACACCATTCATTGAGGAAATGTACGAATAGAGGTGTGCTTTCTGGTCTTCTGATAAGGTCCTTATTGCAAAGGCTAATGGTGCATCAACGTCTTTATGAGCATCGGTGCTAAATGCAAACTTGTTTTGATTATCGTAAAAAAATGCAACCTCTGGATAATTGCATGGCAGTCCATTTCTATAAATTAACATCATTTTCGTATAGTTGGTTTTTGCATTTTTATAGTCCTCATATATATCTGGTTCCCACACATTTGTACACAAAAGCATATAATCTATGGAAACACCAAATAGTTCTCTAAGTTTTAACAACATCTCAAAGCTTGGTTCGCTTACTCCAGTTTCATATTTGACATAAGTTGTTCTGTCGACCCCCAAATAATCCGCAACATCTTTTTGTAACATATCTTTATAAATTCTCAGATTTTTTAAAAGTTTCATATTTTCACCTCAACATAATTATAAGTGAAAAACAATCACATTTCAATATGGTGTGACAAAATTTCACTTATTTTTTAAAAAACTATTGACAAGTGCGAAAAAATCACTTATAATAAAACCAGAAGTGACGAAACTTCACTTTGAAGAGAGGTGAGTAAATGTTAAGAATAGCAGAAATCAGAAAATCAAGAGAATTACTACAGGAAGATGTGGCCAAAGAAATTGGTATAGACAGAAGCACTGTAGCAAAGTGGGAATCAGGTAAGGCAAAACCGAGAGCTGATACACTTATTGCCCTATCGGCATTATTTAATTGTACTATTGATGAGTTATTGGGAAATGAGATAAGGGGGTGAAGAATATGCAAGGCATAAGTGTTACAGAAAAGAGATTTTTGACGGTTAATGATGTGAAGGATTATTTGGGGTGTACATATTATACGGCGCATAAGATTATGCACTATAAGGATTTCCCATCCTTTACCTTAGATGATTTAAACGACAATTTAAAACCGAGGTTTATTGTTGCTCTTGAGGATTTTGAAGAGTGGCTTGAAAAAATGAAGAAGAACAGCAGAAGAAAGACGAGGTGAAAAAAAGTGGACAAGCTATTAGATAGTTTTGCGATAGTGCTGTTTTATTATGTGGCGTTGTTAGTGCCTATAATAATTGGCTGCATTATAGAAAAAATAAGTGATAGAAAGGAAATGATGAAAAATGAAAACAGTGGACAAGTTGTTGAAAATCTTAAAAGAAGAAGGGGATGCAGTACTTCGAGGGACTTTGGCGAGAGATGTTCAGAAGGGCAACGTTACACCGCTTAATGAAAGACTTGAAAATTATTATTTTATGCGAGGGGTTGCAGTTTTGCCATTGCCTGGTACACAGCTTTGGTACATTACAAAAGACGGTAACGAAAAGTATTGCAGAGTAAGCTCCGGAAAGTTTATTGCTTTGGGAAGAGATTGCGTTGTAATGACCACTAATGTTGAACCTGAGAAGCTTATTAAGGAATGCGCGGAGCATTTTGTTTGCCGGACTGCAGTTTATGTTTTTCCTGTGGGTGATGTTTTTGAAAGTGAGGAAGATGCAAGAGAAGAACTTGTAAGAAGGAGTGAAAATTATGCAGGTTGATGAAAAATTAAAGCTTAATGGCGGGATAATTAAGATTATTGCAGGTAACAGTGCCAAGACTCTTTATGGAGAGTACAGGACCCTCAAAGAATGCCTAGAGCTTGGCAAGGTTATAAGTGACAAGCCTATAAGCAATGTTGTTGTAATGCACGAAGAGGCGAACAAGGGAAATGTTTACCAGTTCGGCGGTCACGGGTGTGCGTTTTGGGAACATATTGGAACACTAAAAGGATTTGCGTGAGGAAGGAGTGATTGATTTGGATTTTACAGAGATGGTATTTAGGCTTTGGTTTTGTTGTGTTATAACAAGTGTTTGTGTATCGGCTGCGACTGTGCTTGCGATTGTACTTATGGCCGACAATATCAAAGAAAAGAAAAAAGCCCGTCTTGTGGAAGAAGACGAGCAGGATGCTACGCATAGCGTAGACTCCAATTTGCATAATTAGTTTAACATAAAATATTAGAAATGTCAAATTTACATAAAAAGGAGTAGAAAAATGAACTATTTAAGTATTAACAATCAAAGGATTGAATTGACTGCAGAACAGGTCAAGGCAATCGAAGCGGCGTTTGGCGCGGAAGCGGGAATTAAACTATCTGACATTGCGCCGGGAGAAACATTTAAGCTGGGCCAGTATGAATTTTTTGTGTTGGAGCATTTGGAAGATGCAACAGCCGTACTGCTTAAAGGCTTGTTGAATGATTCGGAGAAGTTTGGTTCAAACAACAATTATGACGGTTCGCATGTGGACGAGCTGTGCTGTGCGTTCGGTGAAGAGATTGAAGAAATAGTCGGCAAAGACAACATTATGGAACATGAAGTTGACCTTACATCTGATGATGGTTTAAAAGACTACGGAACAATTAAAAGAAAGATGTCTTTAATTACTGCAAATGACTATCGCAAATGGGTTGAGGCTATTGACAAGCAAAAACTTGACAAGTGGTGGTGGCTTTCTACTGCATACAGTACACCTACTCACGATGATGACGATTGGGTTAAGTGCGTTTCGCCCTCGGGTAATTTCGACGATGGCAATTGCTACTACGACGATATCGGCGTTCGCCCGTTTTGTATCTTAAAATCTAATATCTTTGTATCTAAATAATCAGGAGGAAATAAAAATGAAATTATCAGAAGTTAAAATTGGTGAAACTTTTCCCGTTGCAGGAGTTGAGTTTATTAAGGTAAAGGAAACTGAAGAGGGAACTGTGGTTGTTGCTAAAGAATGTGTTTTTGGTTCTACATACGGCAAAAACAACAACTTTTCTCAAAGTGAAATTTTAAAAAGACTTACAGAAGAAATATTACCTAAAATTGAGGATGCAATAGGCGCGGAAAATGTGCTTGAATTTGCGACAGACCTTACAAGCCTTGACGGACTTAAGACATATGGAAGTATGACAAGCAAGATAAGCATCCCTACATTTGATTTTTACAGGGATAATGTAGAAATATTTGATAAACACAAGATTGATACATGGTGGTGGCTCGCTACAGCTGATAGTACTCCAGAACATGTAAATGACCGCTGGTGCGTTTGCGTTTCGCCCTCGGGTGATATCAGCAATTACGATTACTACGACTACTATTGCGGCGTTCGCCCGGTTTTGGTCTTTGTATCTGATATCTTTGTATCTTCTGAGGAGTAAAAATTATGAGTGATACTGATTTGAAGGTTGTTATAAAAGCCAAGGAGCTTATGAAACATACATATGTTCTTACAAGCAATCCGAACAGGTATCCTAAAAAGTACAGACATTCTCTTGTGGACAGGCTGCAGCTTAAAAGTATGGATATATACGAAAATCTTATGGAAGCAAACAGAATAAGCAATATAACAGATAAGAAACTGCGTTGTGAAACAATAACCAAAGCAATAACCTTATGTGATGAACTTCTTACATACATTGAGCTTTCGATGGAGCTTGGTATTCTTAATGCAAAGTCTGCAGAGTATTGGTCAAAAATGGTCTCTGATGTGAAGTATATGTCTATTGCATGGAGAACAAAAGAGAAAAAATAAATTTATAGGTTGTGCGTTGTATTTTTCTTTGCGTTTCGCCCTCGGGTAATATCAACAATAACAATAACTACAACAACAATAACGGCGTTCGCCCGTACTGGTGGATAGTCAGACAGAGTAGGCAATAAGCCGAAATCAGAACACCACACCAAAAGAATGCACAACCTTTCCGTATGGATAAACAAAAAGGAGCTGTGTTGTATGACCGACTTTGAAAAAGTAACAGATTTTGGGAATATGTATAAGGCTTACAGAAGGTCAAAGTGCGGTAAAGGCTTTAAGAAAAGCTCGGCAAAGTTTAACATCATGGCTTTAGATGGTGTTAATACTCTTGTAGAGCAGTTGAAAAACAAAACATATAAGGTGTCTGAATACACCGAATTTAAAGTATATGAGCCTAAAGAACGCATCATTAAAACAACCTCTTTTAAAGATAAGGTTGTGCAACACAGCTTATGTGATAATGTGATTTTACCAAAACTGAAAGATGTGTTTATATATGATAACTGTGCCGGACAGATTGGAAAGGGTACGTCCTTTGGTCGGGATAGGTTATCAGAACAGATGCAGGCGTTTTACCAAAAGCACGGCATTAACGGATATATTTTAAAATGTGATGTAACCAAGTTTTTCTACAGTATTTCTCACGAACAGTTAAAGGATATTGTCAATTATTACTTTTCCTATGATGAGGATATTTGTAATCTTTGCAATTTGTTTATTGACAGTACTGAAGGAGCAGGAATACCTTTGGGAAATCAAATCAACCAGGGTTTTGCACTTCTTTATTTAGACGGCATGGACAAGCTTATAAAGGGTGAGCTTGGGATTGAGTATTACGGAAGGTTTATGGACGATTTCTGGCTTATTCATCAGAGTAAGGAGTATTTAAAATATTGCCTTGGGGTAATAACAGAGTTTTTAAAGACACTGGATTTAACTTTAAATGGTAAAACGCAAATATCTCCGCTGAAAAATGGTATAAGCTACTTGGGTTTTCATTTTTATTTAACCGGAAGCGGAAAAGTGATAAGGAGACTTAAAAACCAAAACAAGCGAAATAAACAAAAGAAATATATAAAGATGGCAAAGCTTGTAGTCGAAGGGAAACTTCCTGCAGAAAAGTTTTATACTTCGTATAATGCTTGGAAAAATCATATATCACAAGGAAACTGTTATAGGCTTGGCAAGGATATGGACAGAAGAATAAATGATATTTTGCAAAGTGCAAAAGCAGAAGGAGAGAATTAAATGCTTAACAAGGTAATTCTTATGGGCAGGCTAACAAAAAAGCCTTTGATTGAAGCAACGCCTTCGGGGGTATCTGTTACAAAGTTTACTTTGGCGGTAGACCGAAACTATGTAAAGCAGGGAGAGGAGAGATATGCTGACTTTATTTCCTGCGTTGCATGGAGAGGAACTGCAGAGTTTATATGTAAGTATTTTGATAAAGGTCAGCTTATGGCACTTGTCGGCAGTATACAAACAAGGTCCTGGGATGATAACGAAGGGAAGCGGCACTATGCAACTGAAGTTGTCGCTGATGAAGTTTATTTTGCCGGTAGTAAGATAAATAATTCATCTGAAGCGGCAGAGAATGCAGGGCAATCGGAGCCTATTTCGCTTGAGTATTTTGCAAAGCGCGGCTTTGGTCCCAAGCCTGATGTAGGTGACGATAATAAAAATGCGCCTGATTTTAAAGAGACCAATGACGATGATGACTTGCCGTTTTAAAGGTGAATGTAAATGACGATTGAGGGGTATTTACAAAAATATGATGGTGAAACACTTACCATTGTTGCACCATTTACAAATTCATATCTTTTGCAGAAGCAAGGCATTACAGACTGCGAAATAAGACTTAATGACGGCCGAGGCATATCGGCTGACCAAAGGAAAAAGATATATGCAACATTTAAAGATATATCGCTTTGGACAGGTCATGTTCCCGATGAGATTAAAGCTATTATGAAATATGAGTTTATAGCAAGAACAGGGACAGAGTATTTTTCGCTATCTGATGTAGATATGACTACTGCAAGAGAGTTTTTAGAGTTTTTAATTGATTTCTGTCTTGAACATGATATTCCCACATCTGATAAGCTCTTGGAAAGAAGTCCTGATATTGCAAGATACATATATATGTGTTTAAAGCACAAAAAGTGCTGCATTACGGGAAAGAAAGCAGAGCTGCATCATGTTGATGCGGTGGGTATGGGCAGAAACAGAAAAGATATTATTCACAAAGGTATGAGGGTATTACCTCTTTACTGGACTCTTCATAGAGAATCACACGATATAGGTCAAAAAAGCTTTGCAGAAAAATATCACGTGTTCGGCATTAAGCTTGATGATGATTTGTGCAGGATATGGAGAGTAAAACATTAACGAGAGGAGAAAGTTATGGCAAGGCCACAGAAAAAAGGCATTGACTACTTTCCTTTTGATGTTAATTTCTTCACTTTTGACAAGAAGATAAAAATATTAAGGGCACGATATGGTTCAGATGGTATTGTGGTTTATATCTATCTTCTTGCTGAAATATACAAAGACGAGGGCTATTATTTAAAGGTTGATGATGACTTTAACTATGTTATATCAGAAGAACTTAATATGAGTCCCGATAAAATAGGGCAGATAATGAACTTCTTGCTTGAACGGTCACTGTTTGATAATACACTTTTCAAGTCGGACAAGGTTCTAACTTCCCGGGGAATACAGCGAAGATTTCAAGAAGCGGTTGCAAAAAGAACCGTTATTGAAATTGAAAGCAAATACTGGCTTTTGGATGCAGATGAGACCAAGGGTTTTATTAAGTGCACACAAAATGAGAGTTTTTGCGGAGAAAACGGTAGTAAATTCCCCGAAAACGAGGGTTTTCGTGGAGAAAATGACACAAAGAAAAGTAAAGTAAAGAAAAGTAGAGTAAAGGAAAGTAAAGAAGATATATTTGGCATTTATTGTTCAGAAGATAAGGAACTGCTTGCTGCGTTTATTGCTTTTGAGGATATGCGCAATAAAATAAAAAAGCCTATGACGGATAGGGCAAAGCAGATGCTCATTAAAGAGCTTAATAAAATTACAAAGGACAGGCGTATTCAAACGGCTATTCTTAATAAGAGTGTGTTGAACTGTTGGCAGTCGGTTTATCCTTTAAAAAACGGCAGTGAGCAACAGAAACCAACTCTAAAAAAGACTTCGTTTTCAAATTTTGAAGAGGGCAAAACCGAGTATAGTGATATTGAGCAAAAGAGCCTGCAGAAATTAATGAGCAGGCAAAAGGGAGAAATAAATGGACCGTAAAAAATTTTTAAGTATATGTAAAGTTGGAGGCAAGGTAAAGTTTGAGGGGCACGAGTATGTGGCGACAGGGTATAATCTCAGATATGACAAATATGAAAACTGCATACATAGTGTTGAGCTTAAGGACGATAAAACCAATACTTTGCTGACAGTAAAACTTGAAAGGGTGGAAGAGTGTGAAAGCGATATTAAAATATCCAGGAGCCAAATGGCGAATTGCTGATTGGATTATTTCAAATATGCCAAAGCATCACAGTTATGTTGAACCCTTTTTTGGAAGTGGAGCAGTGTTATTTAAAAAAAAACCTTCTGCAATAGAAACTATAAATGACTTGGACGAAGATGTTGTAAATTTGTTTAGAGTTGTAAGGAATGATGCAGAACCGCTAATACGTTCACTTACATATACGCCATATTCCAGACAAGAGTACGAAAACGCATATAACAGTGTACCTGCAGATGATATAGAAAAGGCAAGAGCTTTTTTAATCAAATGTTGGCAAGGTCATGGATTTAGAAATATTAAAGGCCATCGTTCAGGATGGAAGAATGATGTGCAAGGGCGAGAGGCTGCATATGCTCTTAGGAATTGGTATAGACTTCCGCAATGGATAGAGCTGGCCGTGGACAGACTAAAAGAAGTTCAAATTGAGCATTGTGACGCACTTCAGCTTATTAAACGGTTTAATTATCCTAATGTTTTAATATATGCTGACCCGCCTTATGTGTTGTCAACACGAAGCGGAGGTAAAAGCTATAATTTTGAAATGACAGATGAACAACACATAGAGCTTATAGAAGCTCTTTTACAACATCAAGGACCTGTGATTTTGAGTGGGTACCAGAATGAGATTTATGAAAAGCATTTAAGTGATTGGCGAAAAATTAGCATATCTAATACTGCTGAAAAAGGGTTAAAAAGAGAGGAAATATTGTGGATAAAGGAAGTATAAGTACAATGAAGGCACAGGAAAGATTAGTTAATATATTAAGCAATGCGCCTTTGGAACTGTTTACATTTGGAGACAGATATTCTATAGGCACAATACAAAAGGTTGCCGACCATCTTCTTGCAAACGGCGTTATTTTACCACCTGTTACTCTTGATGAAAAAATCAAGGAAGCGGCAAGGCTGAGGTATAACAATGGGCGGACTGTTAAAGAGATAGCAGATGTATTGCACTACAGTCCAAGAACTATACTGAGATTTTTAAAGAGGTTTGAGGAAGTAGCAAAGGAGTGATTGATTTATGACAGAAGCGGAAATGTTAGAAATTGAAAAGCATTGGTGTGAGAACTGCTATAATTTTGATAAAGAGAACAGCTTGCCTGACGGATATGCAAATTGCAAGGTAACAAATATGCTGACCTTTGGGCAGTGCTGCGGGAAAGAGTGCAAATTCTTTAATGTTCCTGCGGAGAATGTAATTGCTCTGCCGGACTTTAAGTATCGGCAGACGGTTTATATGATTTACAAGGGCAAAGTACATCCTCTGGAAGTTACTTCGTATATGATACGGCCGGAGTTTAATAATCTGCTGCAGATTCACCTGTATAAAAATGGATTTAACGGATGCTGCACCGCTGATGATTTTGGCAAAACAGTATTTTTAACTGAAGCGGAAGCTCGTAAGGCTCTGCAAGGTAATAGTTAGTTGGCTTAAAAATATTTATAACAACTAATTTTGAATTTAAGACAATTAAGGGAAGGAATGAGGGAATGAAACCTATAAAGTTTGATGAAGCCAACAAGAATTTATTAAAACCGAAGAATATGACAGACGAAGAATGTTCGAGCCTTTGGGTATATTCAGATGGGGAACAATGTATATCTTGTTGGAAGATGTCATTTAAACAAAGAATTTTGGCATTGATATACGGCAAAGTATGGTTATCGGTATTAAGCGGACAAACACAACCACCTGTATGGGTTGATTGTGCAAAGACAGTATTCACCCACCCAACCGAGAAGGGCGGTGCGGAGTGATGGCTGATGTAAAGAAGTGTGACAGATGTGGTGCGATTTATCAAGATAAAGCAGAGGATAGTTGTATAATTTGCGTTACGCACGCTAACGGACACGAAAGATATGATGACCTATGCCCTCATTGTGGGAGAAAGTATTGGGATTTTTATTTAGGAACAAGATTAAAAAATGAGGAGTGGGATAATGGCAAGGTATATTGATGCGGATAAATTGTATGCCGATTTGAAACAAAAAGGAATGTGGACAAAAGAAAGAGATTTAACCGAAGCCACAATAATTATAAACAAACAACCCACCGCAGATGTTGAGAAAGTGAAGCACGGAGAGTGGAAATCATCTGTTATGAGTACAGGTGCGCCACATTGTAGTTTGTGCAATGCTGTTGCACCATCGAGGTACACATATTGCCCTCATTGCGGTGCTAAGATGCGAGGTGATAAGGAATGATTAAGCGTGTAGCTTGCTGGCTTGGTTTTACTTTGATTCGTTTGGGTTGGTGGATTTGCAATAGAGGAAATGACCTTGTTAAGAGTGATGGATGCACAGGCACATATATCAAAAGAAAGCACACCACATATAAGATTGAATTTGACAGACAATGGGAAAAAGAAAACCGCAAAGCCAAACTTGAACAACAAATAAAGAAGCACGAAGAAAAAATTAGGCGGTTACAATATGAAATTGATTTCGAATTGAGGTGATAAAAATGACTTGTAAGGATTGTGTTAGTTATGAAGTGTGTAGAATCGTTCGCAACAATGGTGATGATAGAGTTTTGGAAAACTCACCTTGTGGGTATTTCAAAAACAAAGCTGACTTTGTGGAAGTGGTTAGATGTGAAAAATGCAAGTGGTATATAGGAGGTCGTATGCAATGTGGTCATCCATTTGTACTTTTTTCTGACAGACTTATGACTACACAATTTTGCAGTTACGGAGAAAGGAGAGATACATAATGTATAAATTCACTATTGAATATTATTATGAACGATACCATACAGGCGTTTTAAATCCAAACAAAACAAGAACTGGTGTTGTATATGCAAAGAACAGAAGTGAAGCAATTTCTAAACTAAAATTGGTGGACAACAATTATCTTGGTATTCAAAAAGCTACCTTTGAGGAAGTGGAACAAGGAGAGATACATAATGGCTGAATTTCGTGAATGTCCGTTTTGTGGAAGTAAAAGTATAGGTGCAGAAATATCGTATGAAGAAAAAAATTTTAGAATTTATTGTGATGAGTGTCCTGCCGAAATGATTTTGTATTTTGTAGATGCACAACTTGGTTGTGGGAATATTATTGGCTTTGGTGAAATGCAATCTATACTTCAAGAAATGATTGATAAATGGAACACCCGCACACCAAAAGAAAGAGAGGTAAGCGAGGATGAAATGTAAGAGCAAAGCAAAAGTTGAGTGTGGATTTTATGAAAATGGTATTTGTGTAAGCACTGTTAAATGTCCTGAGCAAACAGATGCTCCACTTACAAACTATGAACGAATAAGGAATATGAGCATTGATGAAATGGCAGAGATGATGGACAAGTTTGACTGCTCGGGTGGTGTTTTAGATAAAATCTGTACGGCTACAAACCCCGAGCATAATTGCGATTTAGAAAACAACAAGTGCATTAATTGCATAAAACAATGGCTTGAAAGCGAGGTAAAAGACAATGAACAGTAAAGAATTTGAAGCGGCACTTGAACAAAGAATTGGAAAGTGCAAAGAGGTTTTGGGGGTTAAGGCATCAGAGTATGCAACATCTGACCGATTACATAATTTTAAGGTTGCTGCGGTTTTGCAACAGGAAAGTCCTATTAAGGCACTTGGCGGTATGATGGCAAAGCACACTGTATCAGTTTATGATTTAATCAAAGCGGAAAACAGGGGCGAGGATGTTTCGATTGAGCTTTGGGATGAGAAAATCGGGGACCACATTAATTATTTGCTTTTGCTCTGGGCGGCGGTTATAGAAAACAAAACCACGGAAGCGGCATTAAGAGGTGAAAAAGTTGGCTGAATACAACAAGGTCTGCAAGGTTTGCGGTAAAGAGTTTATTGCGACCAATCACAGGGCTGCATATTGCTCGGAATTGTGCAGGGCGGTTGGAAGGTCTGAAGCTTCTCATAAACTATACATGAAAAAAGTATATGGCGAGATAAAAGAGAGCTTGGAAACAGCAGAAGTTACGGCGTGTGCTATGTGCGGTAAAAAGTTTAAGAAAAGCAGAAACAAAAAGTGCTGCTCAAGTAAATGTTCCTGGACAGCAAAGCAGGAACAGAGCCAAAGGAAGAGTAAGCCAAGCCTTAGTGCAAACGGTACACTTTGCTGGCATTGTAAGTGGGCTTGCGGTAAAGACGGGCACTGCCCTTGGGCGAGCCATTTAGTTCCTGTTGAAGGTTGGGAGGCTAAAAAGACATACTTGAAGCAACAAGGAGAACAATATACCGACAGTTACATAGTTAAAGACTGTCCGCTGTTTGAGGAGGGGTAGGATTGTTTAAAAAGAAGCGGGGGATAAAGCTTCCGTACAATAAGCAGGGGCTTATTTATTTCACCTGCATGAATTTTAAAGATGCACCAGAAGATGTACAGAAAAAAATATTAAATCTTTGTACAGAAGTGGGGAAAGAAGATTACAAAGCTTTATTTGAGTTGATAACGAAACCTCATAAAACAATGCTTAGTGTATCACTTGAATATAATCTTAGTGAAAAAAGGCTTTGGGTAATGCAAAAAAAGTTTTATGAAACATGGGACAATGTGGTTTAAAAGCAGAGGGGTTAAGCCTCTGTTTTTTTATGTCGAAAATTTTTTTAAAATTTAAAAATTGTCCGGTAACTGAGGGGGTAAATGTGATAGAGTAGGCGCAGAATGAAGAAGAAATATAAAAAAACGGAAGCGGTGAGGTTATGCCAAGAGGTAAAAAAACACCGCCTGAGGTGATTTACAAGGTTATGACCTCATGGGCGGAGACGGATAATTATTCTGAAACGGCAAGAGTTTTAGGGGTGGCTGAAAGTACTGTTGAAAAAATTGTAAAAGAGCATAGAGACGAGCCGGAATTTGTGAAACTTTGTGATGAAAAAAGAAAAGATTTCAGCTTAAATGCTTCAAAGGCAATAAATAAGGCGTTTAAGAGACTTTTTGAAATGTTAGATGACGGTGAAAGGGAAATAGCGGTTAATCATTTAGTGATGATGATTGGAACGATGTATGATAAAAAGGCTTTGGCAGAAGGTAAGTCAACCAATAATGTAACGGTTAATGTAAAACTTCCTGAAGGTATAGAAGAATATGCAGGGTGAGGCAGTTCTTGACATAAGCACCATGAACTCTAAACAGGCGGTATTTTTTAAAGCAAGGAAAAGGTTTGTTGCTTATGGTGGAGCGCGTGGTGGCGGAAAGAGCTGGGCTATTGACAGAAAGGCTCCCTTGTTGGCACTTTTCTATCAGGGAATTAAAATATTGCTTTTGAGAAGAACTTATAAAGATTTGGAACGTAACCATGTAAGAATGTTAGAGCCGTTGCTTAAAGGGATAGCAAATTACAGAAGACAGGAAAAGCTTTTCCTTTTCCCTAATGGCAGTATTTTAGAGCTTGGATATTGTGCATCAGAAGCGGATGTGCTTCAGTATCAAGGACAAGAATATGATGTTATTTTTATGGATGAGGCTACGCAGTTTACGGAATATCAGTTTGAAACTCTGACTGCATGTCTTCGTGGTGCTAACAAATTTCCTAAAAGAATGTATTTGACCTGCAATCCCGGCGGAGTCGGACATGAATGGGTAAAAAGGCTTTTTATAAGCCGTAAATACAGAGGCTCGGAAAATCCGGATGATTATGAATTTATACCGGCAACTGTGTTTGATAACAAGGCGTTGCTTGAAAATGACCCTGGATATGTGAATATGCTTAACAACTTATCGGAAGGACTAAGACAGGCGTGGCGTGATGGCAACTGGGATATGATGGCAGGGCAATATTTTTCTGAATTTGACAGAAATATTCACGTTATAGAGCCTTTTGAAATTCCAAAACATTGGAAGAAGTATCGGACGATTGACTATGGTCTCGACTGCTTAGCGTGCCTTTGGATTGCTATTGATGAGCGTGGCGATTATTACGTTTACAGAGAGTATGCTGAAAGCGACAAGGTTATAAGCGTTGGAAGTGAAGATATATTAAAGCTTACACCAAAAGGTGAAGAGGTTATATATACCGTTGCTCCTGATGATTTGTGGGCAAGAAGCCAAGAAACTGCAAAGGCGAAGGCTGACATTTTTAGGGAAAACGGTCTTGGTTTATTAAAGGGCAGCAGAAACCGAGAAGCTGGCTGGGTTGCAATTAAAGAACTTTTAACAGTAAAAAACGGCGAGAGCAGGCTGAAGATATTTTCAAACTGCACAGGGCTTATAGAGTGTTTGCCTGCACTTCAGAGGGACGAAAAGAGACCTACGGACTGTATGACGGAACCGCATGAAATAACGCATCTTCCTGATGCACTAAGGTATTTCTGTTTACAGTACATAAGTCCTGCTGAAAGTCCCGTTAAGAAAAAGGCGGTGAAGTGGACAGATGATTATTGGGAAGATTATGAAAACGCAGATGAAGAGGGCAAAAAATTACTTATTGCAAGGAGGGGAAACCCGTTTGAATAAAACAAAGAATTTAAAATACTGGCAGGATAAGTTTTCGGAAGCAAAGAGCAAGTATGATGTGAGGCTTTCAAAAATGGAAGAGTATGACCAGTATTTAAACGGCACGAAGGCGATGCCGAAGATTGGCAAGGGAAATGCGACCAAAGTGCAGGATGCGTTTACTGTTAGAAACATTGTGTATGAGCTGATAGAAGCTCAGGTTGACAATTCTATTCCACTTCCTAAGGTTACTGCAACAAAAGAGTTCAGGACTGAGGGGGCAAGGAAGATTGAAAACAAGCTTAGATGTGAGCTTGACAGGTTGCCATTTGAGTATATGAACGATACTCAAGAACGTGTTTGTCCTACGCAGGGAGGTTCGCTTTTCTGGGTTGAATGGGACAATTTTAAAAGGACGCATACAACTGTTGGTGAGCTTTCGGTAAAACTTTTACATCCCAAGCAGTTTATACCTCAGCCGAGCATATTTGAAATTGAGGAAATGGACTATATGTTTGTGCTTGTTACACAGACCAAAAGTTACATAAAGCACAGATTTAATGTTGATATAGACAAAGAGAGTGAGACTGAGGATAATGCGAACACATTTGACAAGGTAACGTCTGATGACAAGGTTACACAGATTATTTGCTATTTCAGAAATGATAAAGGCGGTATTGGTAAATTTTCCTGGGTGAATGACACTGTTTTAGAAGATTTTGAAGATTATCAGGAACGAAAGCAGAAGATTTGTAAGCTTTGCGGCTCTGATGTGTCGGGAGATAAGTGTGATGCTTGCGGAAGCAAGAAAACAGAAATGGTACGCCGTGATTATGAGGTTTTACAGTTTGATATAACACTTTCGAACGGAAAAACGATACCAAGAGGCACTAAAATAAAACATTATACACCGAATGTTTATCCGATTGTTGTTCGACGGAATGTTTCGGCTTTTGGCTCGTTTTTAGGCAAAAGTGATGTTGAGGTTATAAAAGACCAGCAGGATAACATTAAAAAGCTTAATTCGACTATTTTGGAAAAGGTTTTAACAGGCGGTTCGTTCTTTACTGTGCCAAAAGGTGCAAAGATAAGGACTAATGATGAAAATTTAAAGGTTTTGGAGCTTAATGACCCAGCCGATAAGTCTTTAATTGATGTATTTACAATTCAGCCCGATATATCAAAAGATATGTCAATGATGAGTTTGGAATATGAGATTGCTCGTCAGGAGCTTGGTATTACTGATTCGTTTCAGGGAAGAAAAGACCCTACAGCAACAAGCGGTAAAGCGAAAGAGTTTTCAGCTGCACAGTCTGCAGGGCGCTTGGAAAGCAAAAGGACTATGAAATCTGCCTGCTACGGTGTGCTTTACGAGGTTATGGCAAAGTTTTTGATTGCTTTTTGTGATGAGCCAAGGGACATTATAACAGAGGATAATGACGGGAATCCGCTTTTTGAAGAGTTTTCAAAATATGACTTTTTGGAGCTTGACGAAGCGGGTGAGTATTACTTTAACACGGATTATTTATTTTCAACAGATGTTTCTGCAACACTTGCAAACAACCGTGAGGCAATGTGGCAGGAAATGAGAATGAATTTAACTCAGGGTGCTTTTGGAGATCCTGCTGATCCTAACACACTTTTATTCTTCTGGCAGATTATGGAGTCTCTTCACTATCCGGGTGCAGGCAAGATGAAAAAGCAGATGCAGAACAAAATTCAGACTGAGCAGCAGATGGCACAGATGCAACAGCAGATTGACCAGATGGAACAACAGCTTCAAATTTCAGGCGGTGCTATGGCACAGATGCAGAATGAAAATGCGCAGCTAAGTCAAAAAGCTCAAGCATTGGAAGCGGATAATGTAAAACTGTCTGAAGGGATAGGACAGATGTTTGGAATGAACGGCTAACGCCTCTCAATGCGAAATTACCATTCCGCATTGGTATTGCATATTTGATTTGTGCCTCAAAAAACGACACAAACAAATATAGAGGTATGAGCTGCAAAGGCACATGTCCTTCTTGCTCATGTTTAAATGCGTTTTGAAGTGGGCTTCGTAAGAAGTTATGACAGGAAATTTAAGTTAGTGAGATATAGAAAATTATGGCGAGGAGGTGAGGATATGAAAAAGAGTTATGCAGGTAAGATTAATGGCAGAGGTACAGAAAGTGTTTCTGCGCTTTTCCCGAAAACAAGCGGAAAGCAGCCTAAGGTGAAGACCGGTGGTGACCTCAGAGTGGGCAAGGGAAATAAATAACCCATTCAACTGACAATTTCGCACGGAATAGCGTAAAAATCTAAAATGAAAGGAATTTATTATGTTTGAAGATTTTGATTTGGGCGGAAACGCAGGGGAAGTCGCTCAGTCCTCAGAAATAAATAATACTGAAGTTCAGAACGGTACAGCTGACGATACTGAAAATCAGGGAAGCGGTGCCTTAAATGTTGCAGGCGGAAACTTGGAGAATGTCGCCGATTCTTCTAAAGGTACCGAAAACGTGCAGTCTAAAGAAGACAATGCACGCTTTGCAGCTGCAAGACGTGAGTCTGAAGCAAGAACAAGGCAGATGGAAAACAGAATGAATGCTTTGGCAAAAAGTCAGGGTTTTAATTCATTTGATGAATTTGAAAAACATTTAAAAGAGGAAAAACTTAACGAAATGGGCAAGAAACTGTATGATACATACGGTGTTGATGCCGATGAGGTTAAGCCTTTTATAAATGATATGGTAAATGCTCATCCTGATGTTATAAAAGCAAGAGAAGCTTTAGAGCTTTCACGCCAGCAGGAAGCGGAGCGTTACGTTAAAGCAGAAATTGAGAAGATTCAAGAGTTTAATCCTGATATAAAAAGTTTTGAGGATATTTTAGCCTTAGATAACTTTTCTGAAATTGAGGACCTTTTGAATAAAAATTATTCAATTTCTGATGCTTATAAATTAGCAAACCTTAGTTCTATCGTGGAACAGGGCAGTAAAAAAGGTGCACAAATGGCACGAAATGATATTGAAAGTAAAAATCATCTTACAACTACAAAGGGTGCAGGTGCAGGCGATACTGTTATTGTTCCTGAAGATATAAAAGAACAGTACCGTGCGTTTATTCCCGGTATTACGGATGAAGAAATTGCAAAAGATTTTAAAAAATCTATGGAGAGAAAATAGGAGGAATTAGAAAATGTTTAAACTACATCATACAGATGTTTATGGTACTCCTTCTGCAGTATCTATTCCTATGACTGCAGATGTGGAGTATGAAGCGGGACTTCCGCTTACAGCTTTAGGTGCTATTGCAACAGGCACTGTTAAGCCTGAATATATTTGTTTGGAAAAAGCAAAAGGCGTTGCCGGTGGTAAGGTTAGTGCTTACAGAATCTTGCCACAGTACACATTTGAAACAGTTTTAACTGCTTCAGGTACAAGCCTTAAGGTTGGCAACAAGGTTACACTTGCTACCGGTGGCGTAGGTGTTACTGCAACTACAACTGACGGTGTTGCAGAAATCGTAGAAATTCGCGGTGCTGCTAAGGACGATACCGTCTTGGTGAAATTTTAATTAAGGAGGAATTTTAAGTTATGATATTTTCAAAAACATCAGGCGTTAATGACTCTTTCTTCGGAAAAAGTCAGGAGCCTATCAGACTTATGATGGAAAAAGATATCGAAGCGTTTGAAAATGAAAGTGCGCTTCCTAAAATCTTTAAAGAAATCAAATCTAAAAACTTTGCTGAAAAGTTTACTTCAAAGACATCGCTTAAAAACTTTGAAGCGGTAGCTGAAGGTGGAAGCTATCCTAAAACTGATATGCAGGAAGGCTTTTCAAAGGTTGTTGAACCTGTTACTTGGAAACAGAGTTTTACTGTTACACGCGAAATGGTTGAGGATAACAAAATCCTTGATATTAAAAACAATGCACTTGGCTTTACACAGAGCTTTGGCAGAACAAAAGAAATGTTTGGTGCGGCACTTTTGATGGGTGCGGTATCGGGCACAAAAGCAAATTTTGGCGGACAGTCATTTGATGTAAATTCTGCAGACGGCGTTTCGCTTTTCTCAAAAGCACATCCTTCTGTTACGGATAAAAAGGTGCTTCAGTCTAACCTTTTTGCTGATGGTTTTTCTGTTGATGCGTTATCAGCTTTAGAGTGCAAAATGAATGATTTTAAGGATGACAATGGATATGTACTCTCTGTTGCTCCTGATACAATTATTATTCCTAACACTTATGAGCTGAAAAGAGATGTGTTTGCGGCAATCGGTGCTGACAAAGACCCGAACACTGCAAACAATGGTTTTAACTATCAGTTCGGCAGATGGAATGTTATTGTATGGAATCAGCTTAACAAGATGGTGACAAGTGACAATCCAAGTCCGTTTATTTTGCTTGATTCAAAATATAATGAACGTGCAGGCGGTGCTGTTTGGGTTGACAGAGTTGAGCTTGAAGTTAAGTCTTACATAGATGAAAACAACGATAACAACATATTTAAAGGCCGTGCAAGATTTACTGCAGGCTTTAACAACTGGAGAGCGTTTGCTATTTCAGGTATTAAGGGCGGAGATACATTAATTTCTGCTTAAATAATTAAAAATTAAATTGTTGTTGTGCGAATAATTAAGAATTTCCCGATTGGGGAAGAAAAAAGGGCTTGTCTTCAAGCCTGTTCAATGCGAAAAGTGCATTTCGCATTGGCTTTGCATATTTGCTTGAGCCTTTTAAGGCGATAATCAAATATAGAGGTATAGGCAGCGGAGGCACATGTCCTCCTTGCCTATGATTTAATGATATGTCAGGGTGGGGCTTTGGAGTAGCAACCCCGCAGTCTTACCGATGGCGAGAAAAGGCTCCCCTTATATAGGGGGGTCTTTTATTAAATAAAAGGGGTGATTAAATTGAGAACATGGGGAGATGTTCAGAACGAGGTTTTGGGACTTATGTTTTCCAACAATACAGGCGGAAGCAAGGTAACACTTTCTGACCAGTCGGTTTCCGAATACGTTATAAATATGCCTGACGCTCTTAACTGTGCGATTAAAGAGCTTAGTCATATTTATCCCGTTAAAGCGAGTGTGGAAATTGAAGTGACAAACGCTTTTGAGCAGATTGATTTAAAGGGGTTTGATGGGTTTATTTGTGTGTCTGAGGATGAGGTTTATTATTACAATGGCGACAGGCTTATAAACACCGGAAATTATGATATTTTAGGCGAGGATATATTTATTCCTCACGAAAAGGGCAAATATAAGATTTTTTATGAAAAAGAGCCCGAACTTGTAAGTGAGGAAACAAACAATGAGGATGAGATTGACCTTCCTGAAGATATACTTTCTGCTGCAGTTTATTTTATGGCACATCGTCTTTATTTGGAAGACGACAGCCAGATTGCTACAATGTATTACAACATTTATGAAAGCAAAAAAACTGAGCTTAAGGAATACTATGAGGAAAGAAAAGCTTCAGGCGGCGGATTTAAACAGTTTAATTCTGTGAAAGGGTGGATTTGATGGCACTTAGCATACCACAGGGCAAGGCGGTTTATACAACAAGGTATACTGATTTTAAGGGTGTTGATTACCAATCAACTGATGAATGTGTTGACCCGTCAAGATTTTCGGACTGCGACAATTTAATGTTTGACAAAGCAGGACTTATTGAAAAGAGGCTTGGGTTCCGATGCTTAAATCAGTTGGATGGGGAAATCCATTCAATGAAAGCCGTGAATATAAACGGTAAAAGTGAGCTTTTGATACATGCAGGAAGTAAGCTTTATAAGAGTGATGGCAAAACTGTTACACCGATAAAACAAGAGGGGTATAAGAGGTATTCTTATTTGATAACGCTTCCTCGGCTTGTAGGAAGTCATGATACATGCGGAACGATTGTTTCAAGACAGCTGGGTTTTGATATAGCATATAACTCCAACAGCTATAAGATAAAAGAAATGTTTATGGTTAAAGTGTCAGAATTGCCATATATAAATTGGTTATATAAAAGTGGAAGTGGAACAACTCATTATCAGAAAACGCCAGAGGAAATTAAGGAGATTTTGGATGGGAAATCCTATTCTCAAATAGAACAATATTATAGGGATATGTTGGTAAAAAATGATTGTGATGCCAGTTACTCTGATATATCTCCGGAACAGTATCAAAACCTGATAAAAAACGGCAATTTTGAAGAAGGCAGGCAAGGTCTTTATAAATATGAGAATGGTGATTATGAAATATATGCAAACTCGATGAGGGTTGACAGTTGGAATGGAAACGGGTGCATATATCAGCATATCCCAGTATTAAGCAAGCACATAAATGAAAGTGGTTACAGTTGCTTAGGTGATAAAGCGGTTTTTTATATTACTTTTCTTGCTAGTGAAGGGTGGGCAGGCAATATTCATATTTTCGAGGATACGAAATGGAGTATGGCTCAGCCAAACCCGGACACGATTAGAACATATTGCTGGCCGGAGGGCTGTGAGAACATTATGAGTTATGACGGCGAGAAAAATAGTTTAACTGGTGGAGAGCTTAAAGCATATGATACAACAGGCATTGATGCCAATATTGGTAATTCAAAGTCAAGTATTAACGTTTATGACGATAAGGTGTGGATAACAACAGATAATGGCATTTTTGTTTATGATGGGATAGATGTATTGGATGCAGAAAAAGTTGCTTATGTTCCAACTACTACGGCGCTTAGGAATGTAAGTCACACTTATGTTGAGAATCTAGTGAATGATTATAAAGACATTCCGGGGAATAGCGTTGAACCAGTTAATCTGTTGACAAGAAAAAGGATTAACACATTTTGTTTATCAGAGTTTTTAGAAAGATACAAATATACTGACGACGGATTTGTAGGATACACGGATATAGTTTTAGATGAAACGGCAAATTCAGTCGAAACGATTTTATATTTATCAACCAATGGTACATTTTTGGAATTGGATAGGCGATGGTATCAACTTATGGGAGACCGAAAGTCAATACGATTCAAAAGGTTTGACCGGTATTATGCATACAATACATGGTTTGAAACTTCTGTTCCATCCATCGGATGGTTAGATGGGGTTACGGAGAATTTGAGGGTATATTTTACGGCAACTACACCTGCAAACTATGAAAAGAAGGTGGACAAGTGCCATATTACATCGGCTTTTGGTGTGGGAAAAGATGACAGGCTTTTTCTTACAGGAAATGAAAAATATCCGAACTACATCTGGTATTCAGAGTTTGAAAACTTTTCTTACATTCCTGACATTAACTATATTGTAACAGGTGATGGTAATACTAAGAATTTGGGATTTACAAAGGTTAATCAAAATCTTTTGGTACATAAAGAGGGTAATGACCAGGACACAACGGTGTTTATGGTGGCAGGCTCTTTAGACTCTTCGGGTAAAGCTGTTTTTACTGTTACACAGGGAATAAACGGTGTTGGAGCAATATCTGAAAGAGGTTTTACTAATTTTGATGATATGCCGCTATTTTTATCTGACAAGGGTATATATAGCGTGGAAAGCACCAACATTATATCCGAAAAGACAGTTGTAAACAGAAGCGGATACGTTAATCCTGAACTTTTAAAGCACGACCTTAAAAATGCTGCAATGACCACCTATGATGATATGGTGCTTGTTTCGGCAGGCGGAAACATTTATGTAATGTATCCAAGAAAGCAGAGTTATATGGGGAAAGACACTGTGCTTACAGCTGCAAGTTTTGAGGCTTTAAGGTGGAGCATACCTGAAACAGAAGTCACAGTTTTTGCAGCTTTTAACGGAGGATTGTACTTTGGTACAAAAAACGGAAAGGTGTTTAAGTGGAACAATGATATAGGAGACCTTTCAAAATACAATGATATTTTAACTCCTGTAGGCCCTGGTGAAGAGGTGCGCCCAGTTAAATGTTATTTTGTAACAAAGCTTGATGATGATGGGTCTTTTATGTCACTTAAAACAATGATAAAGCGCGGATGCGGGATAATGATAAAGCCTTACACACAGTCGAGTGTAAGAGTTTACACATTAACCGAAAAAGAACACGAAAAGTTGATTAAAGAAGCGGGTACAGCTATTTTTAACTTTGATGAGTTTTGGTTTAATGTGGTTGATTTTTCGTCCCGTGAGGTGGGAAGAATAATTCCTTTTAATACAAAGGTTAAAAAATATTCCTCTCTTTGCTTTAAGGTGGAAAATAATGAACGCTCACAGGGGTTTGGCGTTATAGGAATTGAGAAACGTTATACTGTGGGTAATTATAAAAAATATTAAGGAGGTAAGGTATGGCGATAAATAAAACAAGTGCGAAAATATCGCAGGTCGAAATTGCAGATAATCAGCTGCAGGGGAAAACAAATCCTTTAAAGGGGAATGTTTCTGAAAATCAGGCGGTGTTTGATAAGCTACCTAAAAAAATTGCTGAAAAATTTAACAGTTTTGTTGATGTGGTTGCTGATGAGAGTGGTAGGATAGATGAAAATTTGTACTACCACATTAACCACAAAGACAATCCACATAATGTTACGGCATTACAGGTTGGGGCATATACAAAGGAGCAGACGGAAGAAAGACTTTCTGTAAAGGCTGCAGAAGCAAACGAGGAGTTAAATGAGCATAAAAGCGACCAAACTAATCCTCATAACGTTACGGCATTACAGGTTGGGGCGTACACAAAAAAAGAAGTCGACACAAAGTTAGGAGAAAAAGCAAATAAGTCGGATATTATTAATGTTTACTCATATCAAGGCTCTGTTGACACATTTGAGGATTTAGGAATTGTTTCTGCACTTAAGTTTATTCCTGACGGAGAGCCGACCATAGATGGTCAGGTGTGCGGTTCGT
>JAFQRW010000021.1 GCA_017409875.1 Clostridia bacterium | reverse complement strand
GAGTTAACTATCCGATTTATAAAAGGATGCTTGAAAGAGACAAAGCAAAATATGCTTATGAAATTGTTGAACTTGCTCGTGAAATAAGCGAAGAAAAATAAAATGAAAAGGAGGGGTAGCATTGAATAAATCAGAGAGTAAATATTTTAATACTGCCAAAAAGATGGACAAGGCACTTATATCCCTTCTTGAAGAAAAATCTTTTGAGTATATAACAGTTAGTGAAATATGTAAAAGGGCAGAAGTTAATCGTTCTACTTTCTATTTACATTATGAAAATACGGTTGATTTACTCAATGAGACGGCGAGATTTTTACTTGATGATTTTGCTGCATATTTTAATGTTGATGTAGAAAATATAACTAATAAATTTAAGGAGAACTCGCTTGATGAGTTAAATTTTATATCGGATGAGTATTTGCATCCATATTTGTCATATATTAAGGAGAATAGAATTGCATTTTCAACCGTTTTATTACATTTAGTTTCATTTGGATTTAATGAAATATTTCAAAGGCTTTATGACAATATATTTAATCCGATTTTAGAAAGATACAATTATCCTGACACTGACAGGAAATATGCTATGATGTTTTATCTTAACGGAATAACCGCAATTGTAACAGAGTGGCTTAAAGACGGATGCGAAAAGACAATCGAAGAAGTATCTCAAATTATTTATGGATGTATATTTGGGCGTGAAAATAACAGCATCTAAACCATTCGGCTCTTCCATAAACAAAACCACCCAAACGGGTGGTTTTTTATTAATTTAATAATACCTTTAATGATCAGAATTTGAGATATCTTTAGATAAATGTGATTTTAGAATAATATTTATATACTGAGATAAAGAACGATCGTCATTTTCTGCGAGCTCTCTTAATTTTTCCAGAATATCATTATCAATAGTTATGCTTATTTTCTCTTTTAATGGTTTCAATATAATCACCTCTAGAATAATTATATACTTAAATCGCACATAGTATTGACAAATAGCATAAAGTAAGATAAAATACTACCGCGAAATATTGACAATTTTTTGAGGTGATTTTATGGCGGAGTTTTGCTTAGATTGTTGGAACAGAATGAATGGGACTTGTGACAGTGAGGAAGAATACATCATTTCAAAAGATTTGGATTTGTGTGAGGGATGTGGGCAGTGGAAACATGTTATTGTTGCGAAGAAGGAGTTTTATTATCATTATTATATGTTAAGCTTTTTTTGGCTTTTGTTTAAACTGGTTGGCAAGGTTATATATTTTTTATGGAATTTGTTACTGTTGCCATATTGGATTTTTAAGAATAATAGATTAAGAAAATAGTATTGTCCGATATTATAACTATAATTGTGCTTAGTCTTAATAAAAAAGGATGCAAATTTTTTGCATCCTTTTTACATATTACTTATTCAAATATTTTGCAACTTCTGCGGCAACTAATTTTGTAAGCATTTCGATATCATCGGTATTGAAACCGCCGGCTGCTTTTACATCAGCTTTGCCGTCGCTTGAGAAGAGTTTCATCTTTTCCATTGTAGCAAGTTTTACAGCTTCAACAGCAGCGGGGATAAGGTCAATAAGTCCTTTGTCCATGCTCTGGAATTTTTTGAATTCTGCTTCTACTGCTGCAACGTTGATGTCTGTAAAGATATTAACTTTGCTGATACCGTCTTTGATTGCTTGACGGAAATCGTTATCAGTAAGACCAGAGCCACCGTGAAGTACCAAAGGTACGTCAACTGTGCTTGCGATAGTACGAATTCTTTCAAAATCGAGTTTTGGCGGAAGCTTGTATGCACCGTGAGCATTACCAACAGCGATTGCAAGAGCATCAACGCCTGTTTTGTCAACAAAGTCTTTTGCAAGCTTAGGATCTGTGAAGAATGCAGACGGATCAGCAAGATGGTCGCTTCCCTCTGCAGAACCCTCGTTATCACCAACATGACCGAGTTCGCCCTCAATTGTTGCACCGTAAGAATGAGCAATATCTGCCATTTCTTTTACCTTGCGGACATTTTCTTCATAAGAATCAGTAGAACAATCATACATAATAGAGCTAAAGCCAAGCTTTAAGGCTTTGATACATGTATCATATGTAAGACCGTGGTCTAAGTGAACAACAACAGGAACATTTGCCTTTTTAGCCATTGGAATCAAGTAGTACGAAACTTCGTCCAACGGGCCATATGGAAGCAATACTTCTGCTGTTCCCATTATAACAGGTGATCTGGTGCATTCTGCAGCATTTATGATACCGCGTGCAAGCTCTAAGTTAACTGCGTTAAAAAGACCAACTGCATAATGATTTTTTTTAGCAGGTCTTAAAACTTCGTTCATATTAACTAACATAAAAACTCCTCCTTGATGAATAAAATCAACACATGATATCTTTATATTTTATATTATACACAAAAACACACAAAAAAGCAACCACTTTTTTCTGTTTTTTTCTGTTTTTTATTGTTTGTTTGGATTTTTTATTGGTTGCGGTATTAAATACAGCCTTAAAACATTATAATTTATAGTTGCACATTTAATTTTTCAAGAAAAATGACAAACCAATAAATAATATACTTGAAAAATTTTAATAATTATGGTAGAATACCTTTATTATCAAAAAAATAATAAAAAAATGGGGGTAATTTAAAATGAAAAGAATTATGTCTATGGCGTTAGTCCTTATGTTGGTTGTAATGCTTGCAGCTTGCGGTGGTACAGCAGGAACAAAGATGACTATGGGTACAGGCGGAACTTCGGGTACATATTATGGTTATGGCGGAGTTTTAGGACAGTACATTAGCAACAATGCAGGTGTTGCAGTTAATGTTGTTTCAACTGATGGTTCAAAGGCTAACATTCAGGGTATTGCAGCAGGTAACTACCAGTTAGGTACAGTTCAGTCAGATGTTATGGCTTACGCATGGGAAGGTACACGTTCTTTTGAAACAGAAGGCAAGGTTGATTCTTTCAGAGTTGTAGCAGGTCTTTATGCAGAATCAGTTCAGCTTGTTACAATGGATCCTGCAATCAAGAGCGTTAAAGACTTAAAAGGCAAAGCGGTTTCAATCGGCGCTCCAGGCTCAGGTGTTTACTTCAACGCAGTTGACGTGTTAACAGCTGCAGGACTTTCAGAAAGCGACATTAAAGCTCAGTATCAGTCATTCGCAGACTCAGCAGATGCTTTAAAGGACGGAAAAATCGATGCTGCATTTATTGTAGCAGGCGCTCCTACTCCTGCAATCACAGAGCTTTGCACAACAAATGAGGCATACTTAGTTCCTATTGATGGCGATATTGCGGATAAATTAATGGCATCATGCCCATTCTATACAACTTATAGCATTCCTGCAGGAACATATGCGGGTCAGGCAGAAGATGTTACAACAGTTACGGTTAAAGCTACTTTGATTGTTGATGCTAACGCATCAGAAGATGATGTGTATAAGCTTACTGCTGCTATCTTTGATAATATCGACGCAATTACTACTGAAAATGCAAAGGGTGCAGAACTCAGCATCGAAAACGCTACAAGCGGTATGACAGTTCCTTTCCACAAAGGCGCTGCTAAATACTTTGCTGAAAAAGGCGCAACCGTTGCAACTGAATAAGCGGGTCAGTTAATGTGGCTGCGACGATAATTCGCCGCAGCCATTTTAGTATTTGACACCAAATAGGAGGAATTACCATGATTTTCGGAAATAAGAAAACTCCTGAGACTGAACCTATGGATTTAGAAGCGGTAATGCAAAAATTTGACCGCGAGTCCAACACCAGAATTTGGGAGGGTAAGGCGAAAATCGCAGTAAACTGCGTACTTGCCTTGTTTTCGATTTTTTGTCTGTATGTAACTTTGTTTGCAAGTTGGCTTGAAGAATTAAGACTTACAACATTTGTTGCATTTATTGTTTTTATCGGATATTTAATGTATCCTGCCAGAAAAGGCAAGCAAAAAGTAAATTATATGCCCTGGTATGATATTTTACTTATGCTTTGCGGCACAGGTGCGTTTTTGTATTATGCAGCAAATGCTTATGACATTATTCAGCAGGGAAGCAACTTTGGAGTTTATCAGATTATAATTGGGATTGTAGGAATTTTGTCTTTAGCTGAGCTTTGCAGAAGAAGCGTGGGGCTGCCAATCGTTATAGTTGCAACATGCTTTATTGTATATGCAATTTTCTGGGGGCTTTCTAATCCCACACTAATGGGCAAGCTTAATTATATTACTCACTATTTGTTCTATAGCAAAGAGGGTATACTCTCAACACCTGTTAACGTATGCTCAAAGTTCATTGTAGTGTTTATTATTTTCGGTGCGTTTTTGGAGCGTACCGGAATTGCAGATTTTTTTATTAAAATTGCAAACGCAATAGTAGGCGGTTTTTCGGGCGGTCCTGCAAAGGTTGCAGTTGTGGCTTCTGCACTGGAGGGTATGGTTTCAGGTTCATCCGTTGCAAACACAGTAGGGTCTGGCTCTGTAACAATTCCTTTGATGAAAAGGACAGGTTATAAGCCTGAGTTTGCTGCGGCGGCAGAAGCATCTGCTTCAACAGGCGGTCAGATTATGCCACCTATTATGGGTGCTGCGGCTTTTTTAATGGCAGACTATGTGGGTGTGTCATACAGCAATATTGTTGTTCGTGCAATTTTACCGGCTATTTTGTATTTTGCAGGAATTTTTATTGCAGTTCATTTAGAGGCAAAAAAAGAAGGCCTCAGAGGTTTAACAAAAGAAGAACTTCCAAGACTTGTGCCTCTTCTTAAAAAGACATATTTGCTTTTGCCGCTTATAATTTTAATTTATCTTGTGGGTACAAGTCAGCGTTCAATTCAGTATGCGGCGGCAATTGCAATAGTTGTTGCGATTGTAGTTAGTCTTTTTAATAAAGAAAACCGCATTACTCCAAAGCGTATATGGGAAGCACTTGCGGCAGGCGGTCAGGGTATGATTACGGTTGCGGCGGCGTGCGGCGTTGCGGGCATAATTGCAGGAACTATCACAATGACAGGACTTGCAAACATTATGATTAACGGTATCGTTGCTTTGGCGGGAAACCAGACAATAATTGCACTTTTCCTTACAATGCTCTGCTGTATTGTGCTTGGAATGGGCGTTCCTACAACTGCAAACTATTGCATTATGGCAGCAACATGCGCTCCGATTTTAATACGTATGGGAGTTCCTGCAATTGCGGCACACTTCTTTGTATTCTATTTTGGTATTGTGGCAGACTTAACTCCGCCGGTAGCCCTGGCAGCATATGCAGGTGCGGCAATTGCTCAAGGCAATCCTATGAAAACAGCGTTTACAGCAACCAAGCTTGCAATCGGCGCATTCATCGTGCCTTATGTGTTTGCGTTAAACCCGGCTATGCTTTTGATAGATACAAATGTTTTAGAAATCATTCAGATTGTTATTACATCGCTTGTTGGTATCTTTGCGGTATCGGCATCGCTTGAAGGATACCTGTTTGCACGTATGCCGTGGTATCAGCGTATACTAAGCCTCGTAGGCGGACTGCTTCTTATTTACCCCGGAGCTGTAACCGATGCGATCGGCATCGCTCTTGTGGCAATTATGGTTATCACTCAGATAATCAGCAAAAGAAGACAGTTAAACTAAATACTAAAAGGCAATATTCTAAACCGGATATTGCCTTTTTAAAATTGACTATATCGGTGCTTTGTGATATAATTTCAGTAATTAATTACGTTTTTTAGCTCCAACTAAGCTTAATATGTGTCAAAAATGGGGACAATACATAAGTATTGTACGACAGTTTTAAGTTTATATGATTTGATTTATCTATACGTATAAAAAATTAGGGGATGAAATTTATGAATTATGTAGCAAACGAAAACAGATATGACTTAATGGAATATAACAAATGCGGCGAAAGCGGACTTAAACTTCCTGCCGTTTCAATGGGGTTATGGCATAATTTTGGTGACAGCGGTGATTATGAGAATATGTGCAAGATGTGTTTTACTGCATTTGATTGTGGCATAACCCACTTTGACCTTGCAAATAATTATGGTCCACAGGCGGGTAGTGCAGAAAAGAATTTTGGCAAAATACTTAATGACCATTTAAAGAATTATCGTGATGAAATGGTAATAAGCACAAAAGCAGGATATTATATGTGGCCCGGACCGTATGGTGACTGGGGGAGCAAAAAGTATCTTGTTTCAAGCCTTGACCAGAGCCTTAAAAGAATGAACATTGATTACGTTGACATATTTTATCATCACAGAATGGACCCTGATACGCCTTTGTATGAAACAATGTGGGCGCTTAATCAACTTGTTAAGCAAGGTAAAGCTTTGTATATCGGTCTTTCCAATTATGATGGCAAAACAATGAAAGAAGCTGCTAAAATTTTAAACGAATTACACTGTCCTTTTGTAATTAATCAAAACAGATATTCAATTTTAGACAGAACAATAGAAAAAAATGGAATTATTGATGCTGCGATAAAGGATAAAAAAGGAATAATTGTTTTCAGTCCGCTTGCCCAGGGATTGCTTACAAACAGATATTTGAATGGAATTCCGGACGATAGCCGAGTAAGAACAGATGGACGCTTTTTAAACGAGAGCTCAATATCCGATGACGTATTGGAAAAAATAAAGAAGCTCGACAAAATTGCGAAGGACAGAGGTCAGACTCTTGCACAAATGGCGCTTGCCTGGGTTTATAAGCGAGAGGGCATAACCAGTGTGTTGATAGGCGCATCAAAACCCGAGCAACTTTTAGAAAACATAAAAATGTTAGAAAACTCAACATTTGACAAACAAGAGCTTGACGAGATTGACAAAATTGTACTTTAAAACAAATACCATAATAACTGAAAAAAGACATCCGGTGGATGTCTTTTTTCATGGTGAGAACAATAGGGCATATGGTCGCTTCGCATCCATCCTGCTTGCCGACCGCAGAGCTTTGCTTGCGGTACCCGGCTTCGCACCAAAAAGCGAAAAACTTGCCACCGGCAACTTTTTTTAACGCTTTTTGCCTCCTCGAGGTTCGAGCCCTTTTATTTTATTGTACAAAAAAACACCCCAAGGTGTGTTTCTCAAAAGGATGTTTCCGAAAAAAGCCGATTGAGAGAGAAAAAAGTACAGTTATTGAAAAATAGCTGTACTTTTTCTTTTGCTCAAAAAGGCTTCAAGTTAATAAGTTATTAAGTCGTAGCGAAATGATGCGGCTTTTTTTAATGCAAAAAGGAGGCATACTTTTATGAAAATATATACTGAAAATTTTACGATTATACTAAACAAGCATATTACCAATACAGAGATTGACACCTATGAATTTAGAGTGCTTTGCTATCTTCTAATGCTGGCAGATGACGATGGTATTTGCTTTCCCTCATACAATACGATTGCCGAGAAAATCGGCATAGGTGAAACGAAAGCAAAGAATGCCATCAAGCGTTTGATTGAACTTGGAATTATTAAAAAGACTAACCGAACAAAAGAAGACGGCAGTGCCGGTTCCAATTTATATGTGGTGTGTGAAAAGACCACTATGCAGGTCGCAGAAAAACCTGATGAGGTTGTTTTAAGTACCACCTCTTGTGTGTCTGATGACCTACCATATGGTTGTGAAATGAATGAGGGTTGTGTGTCAGACGGCTACAATAAATACTCACATATAAATAATAATTCTTTTATTAATAACCATCTATCATCAATAAAGGATGTGATGGAACAGGCAGAAACATACGAACTCGAAGGACTAACAAAAAAGAATTATGAAACGGCAATTGAGATTATGTTTAATTCAGAATCAATTTCAGTTTGCGGTGAAATTATTCCCCGCGAAATTGTTCGTAAGCGATTAGAAAATATAAGCTACGAGCATATCGTTTATGTCGATAATAATATGCCAAGAAAACTGGTTGAAGGAAAAGTTGAAATTCAGGTCAGAAGTCCTGTTCCCTATATCATAACTACCCTCTATAATGCGTTGCGTTATACGAAAGACGAAATTGTAAGAATGGAATATGGTGATGGATAATTATTCTTATTCCAATATCCTTCAAATTCTCGGGCCGAGAATTTGAGATTTTTCCCAGACTTAGGTCTGGGGCAAGCATAGCGTCCGGCTGTCTGCCTGCCGCGAAGCGCCTCCCTGAAGGCGCTTTTTTCTCGGGCGGAAGCCCGGACCCACGTACTATATTTTTAGTTAGGAGAGATTTATATGAAAGACAACAGAAGAAGAGATATGACATTGACAATAAGAGTTACGGAGAAAGAAAAGCAATATATAAAGAAGCGTGCTAAAAAAGCAGACCTCTCAGTTACAGATTATATAGTCAGGCTTTCTCTCGAAACACCTATATTTATTCCGGTTAATATGCAACCGTTTTTATTGGAACTCAAGCGCATCGGAAACAACATTAATCAGCTTACAACAAAGGTAAATTCTAAGGTTTTTTCGTCGTATAATTTCCGTGAATTTATTGATGCAATTGAAAAATTAACTGAACGAATAGGTGACGTTGGGAGGAGGAATTGATGGCGACATTAAATATAATTCCTGAAACAAAACAAAGCCCGAGTGCAATGCGAGGTGTTATCAATTATTGTCTCGATGAAAAGAAAACTTTTGATATAAATTCTGGCAGAAAACTTATCACTGGAGTTAACTGTATTGGTGAAAAAGCTTACACAGAATTTATGACAACCAAGGCAGTATATCATAACGAGGGCAGGGTGAATTTTTATCACTTTTCTCATTCCTTTTCTCCCAAAGAAAAAATCACACCTGTTGAGGCTCATGAGGTAGCGATTGAGTTCGTAAAGAAAGCATGGCCGGGACATGAAATTTTGGTTTGCACACACATGGATGAGCCTCATTTGCATTCAAATATTGTTGTTAATTCTGTAAATTTTGAAAACGGTACAAAGCTTCATCTGTCACCAAACTCTCTCAAAGTTCTGCGAGATTTAAATGACGAGGTTTGCAAAAGTCATGGGCTCTCTGTACTTCCACCTTATCAAAAAGGCCGCAAGGGTATGTCTACAAGAGAATACCGAGCTGCCGAAAAAGGTCAGAGTTGGAAGTTCAGGCTTATGAGTGATATTAAATATGCGATGGAACGAAGCGGTAACCGTAAACAATTTACAAAAGAAATGGCAAAACAAGGATACGAAATGAGGTGGACAGATGAAAGAAAAAATATAACTTTCACTTGTCCGAACGGAATGAAGTGCAGAGATATTAAACTGCACCACGATAAATTTTTGAAGGAGGCAATTGAAAATGAGTTTAAGATCAGAGAACAACTTACAAATGGATTCCAAACTGAAGGAATTAATGGAGAAGAACTCGAGGAATATGGCAGAGTACGACAACAGTCAATTGGAACTGAAGGTGTATTCCATACCAGAG
>JAFQRW010000020.1 GCA_017409875.1 Clostridia bacterium | reverse complement strand
TTTTTCTCCGGGCAGGTACCAAACCAATGTGTTTACGTCTCCACCCGCTGTTTTACCGCAGCTTACAAAGCCGATAGCCATAACTGCGATAAGTAATAATGCTACTACCTTTTTCATTTTTTTCTTCCTTTCTGGATTTAAAATTTCGCAAGCTTTTTGTTGTTTAACCACGTTCATCATAAATTTTTATAATATAAAAAGCTCTCCCTTTGACAGAGAGAGCTTTTTTAAGTAACTTAAATTACTTAAGTTCAACTTTAGCGCCAACTTCTTCGAGTTTAGCTTTGATTTCTTCAGCATCTTCTTTTGAAGCGCCTTCTTTGATTGTTTTAGGAGCGCCATCAACCATTTCTTTAGCTTCTTTGAGGCCAAGACCTGTGATGTCTTTAACAACTTTAACAACCTTAATTTTTTCAGCACCTGCATCTGCAAGTACAACGTCGAATTCTGATTTTTCTTCAGCAGCAGCACCGCCTGCAGCAGCACCAGCAGCCATAACTGCTACAGGAGCAGCAGCGGATACACCAAATTCTTCTTCAATAGCTTTTACTAATTCTGATAATTCTAAAACTGTGAGAGCTTTAATTTCTTCAATCATAGCTGTGATTTTTTCACTCATTTTATTTTCCTCCAATAATTTAAATATTTTTTCTTTCTAATAAATTAAATTTTACGCTGTTTCCTGCTGATCTTTTTCAGCTACAGCATTAAGCGCTCTTGCAAGACCTGCAATAGTTGCATTCAAGCCGCCTGCGAGCATTGCATACAAAGTATCCTTTGAAGGTACTTTTGCCATTGCTTTGATTTCATCTAATGATACTACTTTACCGTCAACGAAACCTGCTTTGATAGCAATTCCTGCATCTTCGCCGTTGTCTTCAATAAATTTTGATAAAACCTTTGAAGGAGCAACAACGTCATCAGCGTGAGTTGCTAAAGCTGTTGTGCCGTTTAAAACGTCAGAAATTTCATCAAATCCAACTTCTTTTACGGCAAATCTTGTGAGAGTGTTTTTAACAACAGTGTATTCAACACCTGCCTCACGAAGCTTTGTACGAAGCTCTGTGTCCTTTTCAACAGTAAGACCGCTGTAAGTAACAAAAACGCCTGTTGCAGAATTCTTAAATCTTTCAACCAAGCCGCTTACTATCTGCTTCTTTTCTTCTAAAATTTTATTGTTAGGCATATTTTAAAATTCACCTCGCTTTAGAAATAATTAAGGGGTTTTCCGCAAGACGGAAAACCCCAAAAATCCAATGTAAATTAAAGGCTATCCTCGGCAGGCACATTTTTTACAAAATGTTTACGTTTCCACCTGCTGTCTGCGGAAAAATATTAAGTTTTCACTTAAGACTTAGACAGTTTATCATAAAAACTGCCGCTTGTCAAGAAAAATCTTAAATTTTCCAAGACTTAAGCCCTAATTTTCAATTAGTCAGCAATTTTAGCTGAGTTAACCTTTGCTGAAGGACCCATTGTTGATGCTACAGCAAGACTTCTGATATACTGTCCCTTTGCAGCTGCAGGTTTTGCTTTGATAACTGCATTTGCAAGTGCCATAAAGTTCTCATTAAGCTTTTCAGCACCAAATGAAACTTTACCGATAGGGCAGTGGATGATATTTGTTTTATCAAGCTTATACTCGATTTTACCTGATTTAATTTCTTCAATAGCTTTTGCTACATCCATTGTAACTGTGCCTGCTTTTGGTGTAGGCATTAAACCTCTCGGTCCTAAAACTTTACCGAGACGGCCTACAACGCCCATCATATTAGGTGTTGCAACTACAACGTCAAAATCAAACCAGTTTTCTGACTGAATTTTTGTAACCAATTCTTCAGCACCAACGTATTCAGCGCCTGCTGCTGTTGCAGCATCTGCCTGCTCGCCTTTTGCAAATACAAGTACGCGAACTTTTTTACCTGTGCCGTTTGGCAAAATAACCGCACCGCGAACCTGCTGGTCAGCGTGTCTTGAGTCAACGCCAAGTTTAATATGACATTCAACTGTTTCATCAAATTTAGCCTTTGAAGCTTTGCAAACCAAGTCTAAAGCTTCTAAAGGAGCATATAATTTAGTTCTGTCAATGAGCTTTGCGCCCTCTAAATAATTCTTACCTCTTTTCAATTAAAAAACCTCCTTGTGGTTGTGCGGAAAGTACTTCCTCCCACGTGTGACTTTAGTCTTATTCTTCTACTGTGATACCCATACTTCTTGCAGTACCTGCAATCATACTCATAGCAGCTTCGATTGATGCTGCATTAAGGTCTGGCATCTTTGTCTCTGCGATTTCTTTTAAAGCATCTTTAGAAATCTTTGCAACTTTAGTTTTGTTTGGAACACCGCTGCCGCTTTCAATTTTACATGCCTTCTTAAGAAGAACTGCTGCAGGTGGAGTTTTTGTGATAAAACTAAATGTTCTGTCAGCATAAACTGTAATAACTACAGGAATAATAAGACCCATGTCTTTTGCGGTTTTTTCGTTGAATTCTTTTGTGAACTGAACGATATTTACGCCGTGCTGACCGAGTGCAGGACCAACCGGTGGAGCCGGTGTTGCTTTACCTGCGGGAATTTGTAACTTAATGTAACCAATTACTTTCTGTGCCACGAAAAAAGCACCTCCTTAAAAATATAAATGTGGTAGTGGACGATTTCTTCGCCCTTAGCGGGGTTATACCCTCCCACTAATCTATATATACCATTTAAGGCACATATAAACAAAACTATTCAAGAGGCTCTACTTGGTTAAGCTCAAGCTCAACCGGAGTCTCTCTGCCGAACATTGAAACAGAAACTCTTACCTTTTGTCTTTCAAGATCAATTTCTTCTACAAGTCCGACAAAATCACGGAACGACTCACTTGTGATAGTAACAGAATCGCCAACCTCGTAATTAAGGCTGAATTCTTTGTGTACCAAGCCAAGTCTTTCTATTTCTTCATCTGTAAGCGGAACCGGCTTTGACCCGGGACCTACAAACCCTGTAACGCCTCTGGTGTTGCGGACAATATACCAACTGAAATCTGTCATAATCATTTTAACGATTATGTACCCCGGCAAAAGCTTTTTAAGGCTTGTTTTCTTCTGGTCGTCTTTAAATTCAACAACCTCTTCCATGGGCACACTTATATCGAAAAACATATGGTGGAGATTATTATTCTCTATTGTCTTTTCAAGATTTGCTTTTACTTTATTTTCATATCCGGAATAGGTATGAACAACATACCATTTAGCATTCTCAGACATACATACTCCTCCTTACTTTAAAGGTGTTAAGCTTTGCGGATTATTTTGTAAGTAATCCGATTGCCCAGTTAAAAACTCCTCCGAAAATAAGGTCAAGTATAAACACAATTACGCCGATTAAAATAACATAAGCAACAACAATGCCTGTATTTTTGCTCACGGTTTTAAAATTCGGCCAGATTATCTTTTTAAATTCGCCTTTGGTAGCCTTAAAAAACTCTTTTACACGGCTAACCTTTTTTACTTCCTCTGCCATTTAAGTTTACCTCCCGTGCACAATAAGTGCCAGATTTTACACAGACTTTAATTATTTTGTTTCTTTGTGAGTTGTGTGCTTTTTGCAGAATCTGCAATACTTATTCATTTCAATTCTGTCAGGTGTATTCTTCTTGTTTTTCATTGTGTCATAGTTTCTCTGTTTGCATTCTGTGCAAGCCAATGTAATTTTTGTACGCATATCATAAACCTCCGTTTTTATAACCTAAGACCCTGCATTTTTTGCAAAATCTTTTCTGTCCTATTAAAAAATATGAACAACATTACTAATCCTGTTGCCCATTTTTGCAACAAGAGTACATAAGAATATACCACAAATCAAGCGTCTTGTCAAGTAATTTTGTCCAAAATTTATCTAAAATTGCAGGCTACACAACATTTTGTAACGCACACTTTAAAAATCCCAATATATTGGTAAAAAAAGTTGAATTTTTTATTATATTATGATAGAATATAATCAGTTTTAAACAAGGAGGCAATTTTTTATGTTGAAAGGAATTAATAAAAGACTTACACCTAATTTGCTCAAATACTTAGCCGAAATGGGTCACGGAGACGAGCTTGTTATCTCTGACGGAAATTTCCCGGGTTCTTGCTGTGTGGAAAATTTAGTTCGTGTTGACGGTTGCGGCAGTGCTGAAATGTTTGACGCAATTTTGGAAGTTATTCCTGTTGACGTTAAATATTCAGGAAAAGACGGCGCTGTTTTCTTAATGGAAAAAGTACCCGGCGATGAAACTCCTGTTCCAATCTGGGACGATTTTAATGCCATTTTGAAAAAACACGAGCCTGAAGCAGAGCTTGGACATATTGAAAGATTCGCTTTTTACGAAAGAGCAAAAAAAGCTTATCTTACAGTTTACACAGGCGAAGAAGCTCCTTACGGCAACATTATAATTAAAAAAGGCGTTGTTTTGTCAAAATAATGCTGTAAACAAAAGCCCCTGTATACGGGGCTTTTGTTTAATGAACAATTAATAATTAAAGAACATTACTTCAAAAGGATCAACTATGAAAAAACTTGTTATAGGGATTTTAGCGCACGTTGACTCAGGAAAAACCACTTTGTCGGAAGAATTTCTTTTTCTTTCGGGGAAAATCCGAACAAAAGGCAGAGTTGACAACAAAAACGCTTATCTTGACAACAATTCAATAGAACGCGACCGCGGAATCACAATTTTTTCAAAACAGGCGGTATTTGAATATAACAAAACTCTGTTCACTTTGATTGATACCCCCGGGCACGTTGACTTTTCAGCCGAAGCGGAATGTTCGCTTTCGGTGCTTGACTGTGCCGTTTTGTTAATCAGCGCCGCAGACGGCATTAAAAGTCACACAAAAACGCTTTGGGAGTTTCTTAAAAAGCACAGAATTCCCACATTTATTTTCATAAACAAAACCGACCTTACAGGAGTTGACAAAAAAGCAGTCTTTGACGAGCTTTCTAATGAATTTGACGGACTTTGCGATTTTTCTGAATTGGATCAGAATTTATATGAAAACATTGCACTTTCTAGCGAAGCCTTGATGACAGAATTTTTAGAAAACGGAGCTTTAAGCGAAAGCAGTATCAAAAATGCAATTTCAGACAGACTGATTTTCCCCTGCTTTTTTGGCTCTGCATTAAAATCTGACGGCACAAAATATTTCCTTGAAAATCTCGAAAGATTTGCACCAAACGTACATTATCCAAAAGATTTCGGAGCAAAAATATTTAAAATTTCAGAAGACGAAAAGAAAACCCGCTTAACTTATATGAAAATTACAGGCGGCGAGCTTAACGTAAAGCAGATTATACCTGAAATAAACAACGAAAAAGTAAACGAAATAAGAGTTTATTCGGGCGCTAAGTATGAGTGCTTGCAAAAAGCTCTTCCGGGAGATGTTGTTGCTGTTACGGGCTTAAGCGAAAGCCGTATGGGGCAAGGAATAGGCGTTCAAAAAGACAGTATCGGGATAATATCTGAGCCTGTTTTTAACTATTCGGTTATCCTGCCTGAAGGATATGACAAAATAACTGCTCTAAGGCACCTTAAAAAACTTGAAGAAGAAAATATGTTAAAATGCTCATATAACTCGGGAAACGGAGAAATTACCGTTCATCTTATGGGAGATGTTCAGCTTGAGATTATAAAACGCATTTTACTTGAAAGATTTGAACTTGACTTAAAATTTGAGCAAGGCTCAATTATCTATAAAGAAACAATAAAATCAAAAACCGAGGGCGTAGGCCATTACGAGCCGCTTCGCCACTATGCAGAAGTGCATCTTTTGCTTGAACCTTTAAAGCCCGGAAGCGGCGTAGTTTATGCATCAAATTGCAGCGAGGATATGCTTGACAGAAACTGGCAGCGGCTTATTATGTCGCATTTGTCTGAAAAAACTCATATCGGCGTTTTAACAGGCTCTGCAATTACAGATATTAAAATCACATTAAAATCAGGCAAAGCACACTTAAAGCACACCGAAGGCGGAGATTTCAGGCAGGCTACTTACCGTGCTGTACGTCATGGGTTAAGATGCGCAGAAAGTGTGCTGTTAGAGCCTTGGTATGAATTTACGTTAGAAGTTCCGCAAAAGTCAGCAGGACGTGCTTTAACAGACCTTAATCAAATGGGTGCGACAGTTTCACTTCCTGATATAAAAGGCGATTTTTCTGTTATTTCAGGCTCGGTGCCTGTTAGCAAGATGCAAGGCTACCAGAAAACTGTTGTAAACTACACAAAAGGCGAGGGAAGGTTAAACTGCTGTTTAAAGGGATATCTGCCTTGCACAAATCAGCAGGAGGTAATTGATAGAATTGGGTACAATCCCGACTCAGACCTTGAAAATCCGTGTGGCTCAGTCTTTTGTGCGCACGGAGCAGTATACACCGTTGCCTGGAACGAAGTAACCCAAAATATGCATTTAGAAAGCGTGCTTTTAAACAAACAGGAAGAAATTGTTTTAACCCCTGTAAAAAGGCAGTCTTTTGTGCGTGCAAGCGACGACGAGCTTATGAGAATTTTTGAGCTTACCTACGGCAAAATCCAGCACAAAGACTTAAATGTGCTTAACACTCCGAAAAACGTTAATCAGCCTGAAAAAACCAAAAAAGTTTCAGTTCCTGAGCCAAAAGACCATTACCTTTTAGTTGACGGCTATAACATTATTTTTGCAGACCAAAAGTTAACAGAGCTTGCAAAAGACAGCTTAGAGCACGCAAGAGACGTTTTAATTGACCGTCTTATGCGTTACAAAATAACAACTTCAAAAGAAATAATTGTTGTTTTTGATGCTTATAAGGTAAAAGGAAATCGTGGTGAGGTTGAAAAATGCGGAAATATTTCTGTTGTTTACACAAAAGAGGCAGAAACTGCAGATAGCTACATTGAAAAATGCGTTCATAAGTTAGAAAAAAAACACAAGGTTTCTGTTGCCACAAGCGACGCATTAGAACAGCTTATAATTTTCGGTACAGGAGCTTTAAGAATACCTGCATCAAGCTTTATAAAAGATTTGGAGGATGCCGACAAAAAACTTCAAAAAATGATAGACGATTACAACCAGAACGAAAACTTAAAAAATTCGTAACATAATTGGAAAAATTTGAAATTTTATTCGAGTTATCTACACCGCTCAAGCTCTAAAATTGTAGATAACTATGCTAAAACACGCATTTATAGGGCTTGTTTTGTTCAAAAACCGGTTGATAACTCAAAAAAATTGTTTACAACTTCAATTTTGCCCGATTTTTTAATTTTTTGTAACAAATGGCTTTGCATAAAGCTTTTTTGACATTTTACGACCGTTTTTTTATTAATTTATTTGAGATTCTTAAGTGTCTGCCAATTCTTTAAATGTTCCATCAAAACTAAAAAGGGATGTAAAAATTCTTCGAATTTTTACATCCCTTTTTCTATTTATTTATTAAATCGGTTATTACTTTTTGTGCCAGTAAAAGGCCACAGACAGGCGGCACATACGATATGCTTGACGGGGTTTTATCACCTTCAGCCGATTTTTTAGGTTCTTCTTTTGAATAAACCACGTTAAGTCTATCTATTCCTCTTGCGCGGAGCTCTTTTCTCATAACTCTTGCGAGTGGACAGCCTGAGGTTTTGTATAAATCGGTAATTTCAAATTGTGTGGCGTCCAATTTGTTTCCTGCTCCCATGGCGCTTACTGCCTTAACTCCTGCCTCTTTTGCTTTTACTATTATTTCTATTTTGGCAGACACGGTGTCCACTGCATCTATGATATAATCGTACTCCTTAAAGTCAATCAAATGACTGTTTTCAGGAAGATAAAACATTTTAAAAGCATTAACCATAATATCAGGATTAATATCTTCAAGCCTGTTTTTGATTACATCCACTTTTGGCATCCCCACAGTGCTTGAAAGTGCAATAATCTGTCGGTTTATATTGCTTTGTGATACAGTATCGGCATCAACAACATCAATCCTGCCTACGCCTGCACGGCAAAGCGCCTCGGCTGCGTAACCGCCAACTCCGCCAACACCAAAAATGCACACTTTGGATTTTTGTAAAATCTTAACTGCTTGTTTTCCTATTAACTTTTCTGTTCGTGAAAATCTTTCCATTTTTCTCCTTAAAAAACAAAAGCAGTTTAAAACTGCTTTTAATTTTATAAAATTTCTAAAACTTTTACCTGATATTCGCTCTCTTGTGTTTTTACCGTAACAATATCTTCTGCTTTTGCTCCTATTAATGCTTTTCCAAGCGGGCACTCAGAAGAAATTTTGTTATTTGCTGGGTCAACCTCTTTTGAGCCTACTATTATATATGTTTCTTCTTCTTCAAATTCCATATCAAAAATTCTGACTGTTGAACCGAAAGATACTTGTGATTTATCTGTTGCCGCTTCCATAATTTTTGCATTTTTAATTGTATTTTCAAGCTCTAAAATCTTGTTTTCCACTCTTGCCTGTTCGTCTTTAGCTTCATCGTATTCAGAATTTTCCGAAAGGTCGCCGTATGAACGTGCAAGCTTTAATCTCTCTGCAACTTCGCCTCTTGTTACAGTTTTTAAATGCTCAAGCTCGGCAACCAGTCTGTCATAACCCTCTCTGGTTATTGTTATCTGTTTTATACTCATTACACTATCTCCATTTCTTATGTTATCACCTAACATTCCCCCATTATACACGTGTTTTAGGGGTTTGTCAATATCATTATTTTGACATTAACTCTCTTATTTTGACATTTTTCTGCTCGTTAAGGCTTTGCTTTATATATTCCGAAAAAATCATATTCTCCTCAGGCAGAAAATATTCATCAAAATCTTTTGAAAGCTCAGTTTTTATATCATAATATGTTTTTCCGCTTGCACTACTTTTTATTAAAAATTCTTCTCCTAAAATAACTGTAATTTCTTCCTTAAAGTCATTTGAATTGATAATAACCGGAGAAATTCCTGCATCTTCCATTAAAAATTCAAACTCCTCGTCCTTAAGAGAAGTATAAACAGTCATAAATCTTACACAAAGCGCAAGACTTGACAGTATTTCCTTATTTTTTTGATTTAAATTTTCTACATTTACTCCGATGGGAGTTTCTTCCAGACTCACTCCATGACGGGATGCAATCTTTTCAAGCGTTTTTGCAGGTAAAACACTCATAAGGCTGTCTGTTTTTGTGTTAAGCTCTTTGAAATCACACGAAAAAATGCAGTCATATTCAAAAGTTTTTATTATCTTTTTTGCTTTTTTTGCAGACCTTGCATATAAAATTGTTATTTTTATATCGTCTTTTTCAATCTCACTCTGTGTTTTATTTTTACCAAAGATTTTTCCCCGAATTTTCCTTATGACCAATGCTTTCATATTTTCACCTTTTAAAGATGATATGCTATCTTTCACAAAAATATAACTCCGTCATAAAATAAATTGAAGATGCATTCTTCAGTTTATATGAAAGGAACTTTTTTATGAATAATAAATGTATGCCGTATGGCGAAGGTATCGGCGCTTCTAAAACCCTTCCTTATGCTCAGGCATGGGTTGTAACCCAAAGAGAGGGCGAAGATATGTTTGAGCCTATGGAAGCTTTAATGAGCGGCACAATTTATCCGGCGCTTTTTATGCCATATAAGTTTTGGAGGTTTAAAAATGATGAACGGTAAAGATATGCTCTGCCAGCTTATGGCGCTCCATTTTTCTATGATTGATTTAAACCTTTATCTTGATACTCATCCTCAGGATGCTAACACAATAAAGACATTTTGTGAGCTTCAAAAAGAGTATGAAGATTTGAAAAAAGAATATGAACAAATCTACGGCACACTTACTCCGGGTACAATAAGCAAAAACGAATGGACATGGATACAAGATCCTTGGCCATGGGAAAAAATGTTTAATTAAGGAGGATTTTTTAAAAAATGTGGATTTATCAAAAAAATCTTGAATATCCGGTTAATATCAAAAGACCGGACCCTAAAATGGCTCAGCTTATTTTATCACAGTACGGTGGACCTGACGGTGAGCTTGGTGCGTCGCTTCGTTATCTTTCTCAGCGCTACGCAATGCCTACCAAAGAGGCTAAAGGCCTGCTCACTGATATCGGTACCGAAGAGCTTGCTCACATGGAAATTGTGGCAACCATTGTTAGGCAGCTTTTAAAGGGAAGCGGAAAAGAGCAGATTGCAGACGAGTACAGCCCGATTTATGTTAACCACGGACTTGGCGTTTATCCTGCATCTTCTACAGGCGAGCCTTTTACTGCTGCAGCTTTACAGGTTAAAGGCGACCCGATTACCGATATCGCAGAAGATATGGGCGCCGAGCAAAAAGCTCGCTCAACTTATGAATATATCTTAGATATGGCTGACGACCCTGATGTTATTGACCCGATTAAGTTCTTACGTGAAAGAGAAATCGTGCACTTCCAACGCTTTGGCGAAATAATGAACCAGTTAAATGAGCTTAAAAATAAGAAGAAGTTTTATTAAAAAATCCCCTATGACAAATAATTTGTCATAGGGGATTTCCCATATTTATCTCACTTATAAATAAAAATCAATTTCTCATCATATTTGGCATACCATTTAACTGCTCTGTCAAAGATTTCCTTTAACACCTTATATTTATCCGTCATAATACTTGTCAGAGAAATCCCATCAATTACAGTAATATGAGCAGGAGTTTCTATATATTCCGTAAGCATATCCCATATAGCATCTAAGCTTTCCCCGCACCAGTCGGGAAATTCAAGGCCTTTTATTATCCTTTGATAAAAATCCGACAAATCGACAACACCGGTAAAATCTATTGTGTAATATTTCATATTTACCTCCTAAATTATTTCATAAAATGTTTGATAATGGTCATAAGTAACAAATACAAGTCCATCATTGGAGTACAAGAGACGATGGGTGTTTCTGAAACCACCATCATAATTTATATCTGCTTCATGCCATATTCTTCCCGGTTTTTCGGGGAGAATATGCTCGTTGTTATAATAGATATTCCCTCCCATCGTTGCACCCGGAAGAACCTCTCTTAAATTTCCTTTGATACTTTTCCACCCATGTTCTTTTGCATAATCCTTATCTACATAGTTTCCCGGTAATTCCCCATACATTTTCAGCCATACATCTGCTCCTGAAAGCCCATCTGATGTGGCAGTACCATTGTATATGGCGCCGAGTGGTACTAAAGAACACCGACAATTAGGATGCATTGGATGTCTCAATGGTTCATACATATCAAAAATTCTCAAATTAAGGTCACGACAGTCTTTACAGGTTGCAAGTGACAGCTTTGCATACCAACATTTCCAATTGATACTTTGGGTTACCATCGGGTTTAAATTGCTATTACCAAAAACAATAATCATTCCTTTCCTTAAAATGTAAATAACGTTATTTTGGGCGATTGTACCACAAACGTTATGTGACATTCAAGGACAAGTTTCATTATACACTAAAATATAAATTTTTGCAAACACCTCAAACCCTTATGGCTGTAGGGCTGAAATTGTGTTCCTTAAATTACTAAGTTCGGCGAGATTATGAACCAGCTAAACGAACTTAAAAATAAGAAGAAGTTTTATTAAAAAAAGGAAGGGAAATCCCTTCCTTTTACATATCAGTTTAAAAACAAGCCGTCTACTACTAAATTCTGACCTGTTATAAAGTCTGATTCTTGCTTTGCGAAAAACATTACTGCGTTTGCAACATCTTTTGGTGTGCCGAGTCTTCCTATTGGTGTCTGGTTTTTCAGGTCTTCTAATTCCTCTTCCCCGTATTCTTTTAACATATCGGTTAAAATTACGCCGGGCGATACCGAGTTTACTGTGATTTTACTTGGGGCAAGTTCTCCCGCCAGTGCTTTTGTAAAGCCGATTATACCTGCTTTTGATGCAGAATATACCGACTCGCAAGATGCGCCTTCTACTCCCCAGATTGAGCTTATATTTATAATTCTGCCTGACTTTTGGTTTATCATTGTATCTGCAACTGCTTTTGACATTAAAAACGTGCCTTTTAAATTCACATTTATAATATTGTCAAAATCCGCTTCCGAAAAGCTTTGGAAAACTCCTGTTTTGCACACGCCTGCGTTATTGACCAAAACATCAATTCTTCCCGTTTGATTTATTACTGTTTTTACAAGATTTTCTACGTCTTTTGGGTTTGTAACATCGCATTTTACAGAGATTATGCCGTCTTCAAAAAATTGATTTTTAAAATACGTTCCAAAAACTGTATATCCGCTTTTAAAAAGCTGTCTTGCAATCTCTCTGCCAATTCCGCCCGATGCTCCTGTTACTATTGCTGTTTTCATTTTACTACCTTTTCCTTAATATATACGCTTTATTTATATTTGAAACTTCAATTTCTTTTTTGCCTTTTTCAAATTCGCCGTCTAAAGTCCAGTCAAAGCTTGCATCGGTTGTTATCTTTATTTTTGACGCCTTGAAAAATTCAAACATTGGGTCTTGAAAGTCAGAAAATGTAAGTCCGTGGATTATTGTACTCAGTTCTACGGGATTCTGAGGCTGTTTTATCAATATAACCTCAAAAACACCGTCGCACAAGCTGACCAATTCTTCTTTTAACTTAATAAGTCCGCCTATTGAGGTGGAATTTCCTATCGCCCCGAATGAATAGTCTCCCTCATACACCTTGCCATCTGCTTCCATTTTAATATGGCACGGTGTAATTGAGCCGATATCTTTTATTCCTTCTATTATATATGCTAAGTGTCCTAAGGCATTTTTGCTTGCCTGCGGTGTTTTATATGAAACCGATGTAAATGCTCCGAAAGAGGCAATATAATTAAAATATCTGTCTCCGAATTTTCCGATATCCATTAAATAGTCATTTCCGCTTACAATATCGTTAATTGCGGTTTTTGGATTTGAAGAAATACCTGCCGAAAGTGCAAAATCGTTTGTGCTTCCTGACGGAATATATCCTATAGGCGTTTTTTTGCCTGATTTAAAAACGCCCTCGGTTACTTCATTTAAAGTACCGTCTCCGCCTGATACAACAATAAGGTCATAGCCCTCATTTGCAGCATTTTGCGCAAGTTCTTTTGCATGGCCCGGATAAAGCGAAATTGCACAATTTACTGTGTAACTATTTTTGCAAAGCTCCTCTACAATATCAAAAAGCATTGTTTTTGAACGTGTTTTTCCCGCTTTGGGATTTACTATTACAAACGCTTTTCTCATATTTTTTTCCTTTCTTCAAAATTTAATTTTATGATACTCGCATCTTTTTGTTTTGTCAACAAGAAATATTGAAAATATGTTGAAAAATACCAAGAAAAATGGTATACTTATTATATATTGTAAGCAAAAGGAGATTTTTTATGAAAATTGCAATGGGCTCTGACCATGCAGGTCTTGAACTTAAAAACTATATTAAGGAATATCTTGAAAAAAAGGGATTTGAAATAACAGACTGCGGTACATATACATCAAGCAGCTGTAACTACCCTGAATTTGGCGAAAAGGTTGCAAAGTGCGTTGCTTCCGGCGAGGCTGAAAAAGGCGTTTTAGTTTGCGGAACAGGAGTTGGAATTTCTATCGCTGCAAACAAGGTTAAAGGTATTCGTGCTGTTGTTTGCTCTGAACCGTACAGCGCTGAAATGGCAGTAAGACACAATAATGCAAACATTGTTTCTTTTGGAGCAAGAGTAATTGGCCCTGCTACTGCTGAAACCATTGTTGATGCTTTCTTTGGTGCATCATACGAGGGCGAAAGGCACGAAAAACGTGTTCAGATGATTATTGATATTGAAAATGAATAACATTAAAAAAATAACTTAAATCATAAAAAGTCAGGACATGTGCCGCGTCAGAGTTCGTGCTTTTATTTCGGCACATCGTAAACGCTGTGCCCTACAATTTTGCACGACTCTTCCTTTTCGGTCGAAAAATTTCTTTTTCGGCCGTTGCAAAATGAAAACAGGTGTTTTCATTTTGAGAGGAGAAACCGCGAAAAAATAATGGCAATGGATTAAGTCCATTGCCATTAACTATATAGCGTGTTTCGACGAAGCGAACAAATTTGCAAAGCCAATGTGAAATGGTAATTTCACATTGAGAGACGTAAGTCTCTCTCATATATCTCTATATTTTCTTTTCCGTCTGTTTCTTTTAGGTTTACTTTTATTGTCTCAGTTTTTGAGGTGGGGATGTTTTTTCCCACATAATCTGCCCTGATGGGAAGCTCGCGGTGTCCTCGGTCTACCAAAACTGCAAGCTGAATTGATGCAGGTCTTCCTTTTCTTATAACAGCTTCCATTGCTGCACGGGCTGTTCTGCCTGTATACAAAACATCGTCTGCGATTATAACAGTTTTTCCCTCTACATCGGCTTTTATAACATCAGGATTTATTACTATTTCGCCTAAATCATCACGGTAATTTGTTACATCAAGTGTTTCGCATCCGATATTCTGGCACGCAAAATTTTTTATGTTTTCACAAAGTCTGTTTGCTATATGTATTCCTCTTGTTTTTATTCCTAAAACAAGTACGTTATTTAAATCTTCATTTTTTTCTATAATCTGATGGGATATTCTTGCCAGACATTTTTTTATGTCGTTTTCATCAAACACTATTGCTTTAACATTAATTTTTACCACCCCACTTTTCTCTTAATATTATCACACTTTATTATTGTTGTAAATGATTTTTTCCTTTTTTATTGATTTTTTGTCAATATTATTGTAAACTTTAATTAAAGGCGGTGATTATATGAATTTCGGACGTGCAAAAACTATTTTAATTATTTTATTTGCAATAGTTAATATATTTTTAGCCGGCTACATTTTTGTTACATCAAATGATATTTTAACGCCAGACAGTAAGACAATTTCAAACACTACCACCATTTTAAATAAAAGAAATGTATTCTTAAAAGATAATGTTAAGCTTTCTTACTCTGAAAACATTAGTTACTTAAATCTTAAAGGAATAACTAGCGACGAAAAGGTGATTGCATCAAAGCTTTTAGGGCCTTTTATTATTAAAAATTCAAAATATATCAGTGACAGCGGAGACCTTGCAATTACAAACGGCGAATTTGTACTTAATACAAAAGACAATCACACTTTTAAGGAATTTAATGAAAAAACTGTTGCAAAATATGCTGTCAATTTTTTAAAAGAACACGAAATTGATGTTTCTGATTTGAAAGTTTTTGATGTTGTAAACGAAAACGGCAATTTTAAGGTTACTTTAAGGCATTCTTTTTTTGATAAGCCTCTTTTTAATGTTAAAACTTATGTTTATGTCAGCGGAGGCGGTGTTTATCGCATTGAAGGAAGTATTTTTGCTCTTGATTCTTTGTCAGAGTCTAAAAAATACACAAATAATCCGATAAATGTTCTTTTAAGATATTCTGCTGAAAGACAAAGCAATGAAAAAATAGAAATTTCCCAAATAAACACTGGTTACTACACTGAAAATAATCCAAATGATTATAAATCTATTTCTGCGCTTCCTTGTTATGAAATTGTTTTGACTGACGGTAGTCGTCTTTATTTTGACGCTATTTCGGCTAAAATGGTTAAATAGCCTCTATTTTACATTATTTTAAATTTTGCGTTACCCTAATCAAAAACAACCCCTTTTTTTAAAATAGGGGTGTTTTTTTGTTTTAAAACTCAAATAATGAAAATTTTTTCTTGATATTTTATAATTTTTATGTTATAATTATTTCGTATAAATTTATTCTGTTTTTGTATGGTGATTTTATGAGTATTCACGAAAATATATGGCAGGAAACCTGCCTTAGAATTAAAAATTCCGGTCTTATTATGGATGTTCAGTACAACACATGGATTGCTCCCATTGAAAAAGCTAAGTTCGGCACTGAATTTATGTTTTTATGGGCGCCTAATTCTGTTGCTAAAGCTTCTATTGAGGACAGATATGCCGAAATTATTAAAGACGCAGTTTTTAAAGTAACTAAAAAAGTTTACAAATTAAAAGTTTTACTTCACGGTGAGGAAGAACCTTTAGAATCTGAGGCTGACGAATATAAAAAGCTCGGAATTAAAAAAGATGAAACGCTTCTTAATCCTAAATATACTTTTGATACTTTTGTTGTAGGTAACTCCAACAGGTATGCTCATGCTTACGCACTCTCTGTTGCAGAAGCACCGGGAGGAAAGTATAATCCGTTATTTTTGTACGGCGGAGCAGGTCTTGGAAAAACACATCTTTGCCAGGCTATAGGAAACTTTTTTAAAGCATCACGTCCTGATGCTAAAGTTATTTATGTTTCTTCTGAAAAGTACACAAACGAATTTATTAATTCACTTGCAAACAAAACTACTGATCTTTTCAGAGAAAAATACAGAAATGCCGATATTTTAATTGTTGACGATATTCAATTCATTGCGGGAAAGGAATCTACTGTTGAAGAATTTTTCCACACTTTTAATGAGCTTTACGAAAATTCAAAACAGATTGTTTTAACATCTGACCGCCCGCCAAACGAAATTCAGCCTATTGAAGAAAGACTTCGTTCAAGATTTGCCTGGGGTTTGACATCTGACATTACCCCTCCTGATTTTGAAACAAGAATTGCTATCTTAAAAAATAAGGCTCAAAGAGAAGGCGCTCATTTTTCAGATGATGTTTATGTTTACATAGCTGACAACATCAAATCAAACATCCGTGAGCTTGAGGGTGCTTTAAATAAAATTATTGCTTACAAAGATGTTAATATAAATGTTGAAATAACTGAAGATGTTGCATCTGAAATTTTAAAAGATTTAGTTTATGAATCAGATGTTGATGTTACTGTTGATATGGTAAAAAAAGCAGTTTGTAAATATTTTAATATTTCTATAGACGATATAATGGGCGAAAGTAAGAAAAAAGAAATTGCAACTGCAAGACAAATTGCAATGTATTTGTGCTCGATAACTGTTAAAAAAATTACTTCAACATCAATAGGAAGAGCTTTTGAAAGAAAGCATTCCACCACACTTTATGCAATTAACAAGGTTTCGGACGACATTAAAAAAGATGAAGAAATTAAAACTGCAGTAAATGACATTAAAAATCTTATTTACGGATAAAGTTTTAGACATTTATTGTAGATATGTAAATAATTTCTTTTTAATGATGTTTATAACTTTATTGCTTAAAATTTTATATTCAGGTTTTCTTTAAAGTTATGAAATAAATAAATGTTGCTATATAAGGATATTTTTGACTTTTATACATTTTCGACAAGATATACTACTGTTATATACTATAATTAAAATATAGATTTACATTTTTTCGTGGCAGATGCCCTTAAATTTTAAAATCTTACAAAGGAGCTTAAAATTATGAAATTCAAATGCTTAAGAGAGGATATTTTATCAGCTATTCAAAAAGCAGAAAAAGCAGTTGCTGTTAATTCTACTCTTCCTGTTATGGAGGGCTTGCTGCTTGAAACTGTGGGAAACACTGTCTGCATTACAGGTAATGATTTAGAAATTGCTATTGAGGCTTCATTTGAAGCTGAAATCACAGAAACCGGAAAAATTGTTTTAAATGCAAGAATGTTCGGCGATATTATAAGACGTGCAGGCGGAGAATTTATTGTTTTTGAATCTGATGAAAAGTTTATTACTACTATTTTATCAGGTCAGTCTGTTTTCCAGATTTCAGGTCTTAATGCAGAAGAATACCCTTCATCTTTTGATGTTGATGTTGATAAAAAAATTGTAATTGAATGTGCTAAACTAAAAGCAATGGTAAGACAAACTCTCTTTGCTGTCGCAAAATCTGAAACCAAACCTATTTTAACAGGTGAGCTTTTTTCTGTTCAGGAAGGTATTTTGAACATAGTTGCTTTAGACGGTTTTCGTCTTGCAATAAGAAAAGAACCTGTTATAGAGGCTATTGCTATTGAAGATTTTGTTGTTCCTTTTAAGACTTTAAACGAACTTTTGAAGGTTTTGGGCGAAAACGGAAATGTTGAAATTTATCCTGCTGACAGATTTGTTATGTTTGAATTTGACAACTGCAGATTAATTTCAAGAATGCTTGAAGGCGAATATATTAATTATAAAAAGTTTATCCAGACTCAAAGCCCTGTTAAATGCAAAGGCTCTGTTCGTAAGCTTAAAGATACTTTTGAAAGAGTTTCTCCTATTATAAGTGGTCAGAAAGTAAAAAGTCCCGTTAAAATAAATATTAGTGATGATAATATTGTAATTGACTGCGAAACGCTTGCAGGAAAAGTTCATGATGAAACCGCAATAGAAAAATTATACGGAGAAAATTTAGAAATAGGTTTTACAAATCAGTTCCTTTTAGATGTATTTAATTCATGCGATACAGAAGAAGTTTTTGTTGAATTTTCAACTCCTTTATCTCCGATGGTGGTTACTCCGTTGGAAGGTGACAGATTTTTCTACATTATTCTTCCTATAAGACTTAAAAAATAGGAGAGCTTATGCTGATAAATATAGGCGGTAACATTTATCTTTTTAAAAAAGACATATTGGGAATTTTTGATTTTGAAGAATTTACTTCTTCTGTTGAAGGAAGAGATTTTTTCAGAAATCTTGAAAAAAATAAAATGCTGGAAATTGCAGAGCCTGAAAAAATTCCTCAGTCTGTAATTTTATGTATTGATGAATTTAAAAATGAAAAATATTATTTATCATCAATAAGTGTTTCGACTTTACGAAAAAATCAGGGCGGAGAATATTTATAAAATGCAGGTTTTAAATTTAAAACTAAAAGATTTCAGAAATTACAAAACTTTAAATCTTGATTTTGCTCCTGGTATTAATCTTATTTATGGTCTTAACGGACAGGGAAAAACCAATATAGTTGAAGCTTTATACTTTTTTGCGGTAGCAAAAAGCCACAGAGTTTTAAAAGATAAAGATTTAATTATGTATGATAAAAATTTTGCTTCTTTAGAGCTTGATTTTTTAAATAATGACAGGCAGTTTAATGCAAAAATTAATCTTTTTAACGATAAAAACCGTGAAATTTTTGTAAATGATATTAAAGCTTCAAAAAACAGTGAGCTTATTGGAAGATTTAATGCAGTTTTGTTTTCACCTGAAGATTTTTGTATTATAAAAGACGGTCCCGGTGAAAGAAGAAGATTTACAGATATTGCAATCTCCCAGGTAAAACCTAATTATTTTTTAAAACTTACTGAATATAACAAGGTTTTAAAAATGAAAAACAAGGTTTTAAAAGAGGGAATTTCTTATGCAGGCATGATTGATATTTACAATGAAAAGCTTGCTGAAATTGCTGCCGACATTATTTTTTACAGAAATAAATTTTATGAATTTATCAAGCCTGTTGCTCAGGAATTTCACAGACAAATTGCACTTTCATTAGATAAATTTGATATTGTTTATGAGTCTTGCGTTAAAATTAATGACCGCAAAAAGATGAAAGAGGATATTTATAACAAGCTTCAGGATTTACAGCTTAAAGAGCTTGATGAAAGATTTTGTATTTTTGGTACTCACAGAGAGGATGTATCTTTTTATATAAATGGTAAAAAAGTAAAAGAATTTGCATCTCAGGGACAACAAAGAACTGTTATTTTAACTTTAAAGCTTGCACAGGCTGAATATATGAAAGAAATTACAGGTGAATATCCTGTTTTGCTTCTTGATGATATATTGTCTGAGCTCGATGCAACCAGAAGAAAATATTTTTTAAGCGAAATTAAAAACAAACAGGTTATAATAACGGCTACTGATAAAGGTAGTTTCGGAAGAAGAAAAGATACGAAACTGATACAAATAAATGATGGTAAGGTTATTTAAGAAAGGAAAGGTATTTTATGGCAGTTGAGCATTACAACAGTAACGACATACAGGTGTTAGAGGGGTTAGAAGCCGTTAGAAAACGTCCGGGTATGTATATAGGTTCGACATCAAAAAGAGGTCTTCATCATCTTGTTTATGAAATTGTAGATAACTCTATTGATGAAGCCTTAGCCGGTTATTGTAAAAATATTGAGGTTTCTATAAATCCCGATAACTCAATTACCGTAATTGATGACGGTAGAGGTATTCCTGTCGGAATTCAGGAAAAAACAGGTCTTCCTGCTGTGGAGGTTGTTTTTACAATTCTGCATGCCGGCGGTAAATTCGGCGGAGATGGCGGATATAAGGTTTCAGGCGGACTTCACGGTGTTGGTGCATCTGTTGTTAATGCCCTTTCCGAGTGGCTTTTTGTTGAAGTTAAAAACGGCGAAAACGTCTATCAGATGAAGTTTGAAAGAGGTAACAAGGTAGAAGACCTTCATATTGTAGGAAAAACTACAGAAAAAGGTACAAAAGTTACCTTCCTTCCTGATAAAGAAATTTTTGAAGAAGTAGATTTTGAATTTAAAACTCTTTTGGTAAGATTAAGAGAACAGGCTTTTTTAAACGGCGGTATTAAAATTACATTAAAAGATTTAAGAGAAAAGGCTGAGCAAGACGAAAAAGAAAAAGTTCTCTTATATGAGGGCGGTATTAAATCTTTTGTTGAGTATTTAAATAAAAATAAAAATCCGTTAAATCAGAACGTTATTTATATTAAGGGCGAAAGAGAAACCTCGATGGTTGAAATCGCACTTCAATATAATGACTCTTATGAAGAAAAAATATTTACTTTTGCTAATAATATCAACACTGCAGAGGGCGGAACTCACGAAGTTGGTTTTAAAAATTCTCTTTCACGTCTTTTAAATGACTGGGGAAGAAAAAACAAGGTTTTAAAAGATGATGAAAAATTATCGGGTGAGGATACAAGAGAGGGCTTAGCTGCAGTAGTTTCTGTAAAGCTTCAGGAGGCTGAATTTGAAGGTCAGACCAAAACAAAGCTTGGAAACAGCGAAATGAGAGAATTTGTTACGTCTGTAATGAATTCTGAGTTTGGTGCATTTTTAGAGGAAAATCCTGCCGTTGCTAAAGTAATTGTTGAAAAATCTATAAATGCTGCACGTGCAAGAGAGGCTGCAAGAAAAGCAAGAGAGGCTACAAGAAGAAAATCACCACTCGAGAGCAACTCAATGCCGGACAAACTCTTTGACTGCCATGAAAGAGACTCTTCAAAAACTGAAATATATATCGTAGAGGGTGACTCTGCGGGAGGATCAGCTAAAGGAGGACGTGACAGTAACTATCAGGCTATTCTTCCTCTTTGGGGTAAGATGCTTAATGTTGAAAAAGCCCGCGCTGACAAGGTTTATGGCAACGAAAAACTTCTTCCGGTTATATCAGCACTCGGTGCAGGAATAGGCGAAGAATTTGATATAACAAAATTAAGATATGATAAAATTATAATAATGGCGGATGCTGATGTTGACGGTGCTCACATTCAAACCCTTTTACTTACATTTTTCTTCAGGTTTATGCCAAAGCTTATTGAAGAAGGACATGTTTATTTAGCTAAACCGCCTCTTTACAAGCTTTCAAGAGGTAAAAAATCAAAAGTCGCTTATTCTGACGAAGAAAGAGATGCTATAAGCGAAGAACTTAAAAACGGCGATGAAAATGCTAAAGTTGACATTTCACGTTACAAAGGTCTTGGTGAAATGGACCCTAAAGAGCTTTGGGAAACTACTATGAATCCGGAATTTAGAATACTCCTTAGAGTTACCATGGAAGATGCTATTTCGGCTGACGAAACTTTCTCAATTTTAATGGGTGAAGAGGTTGAGCCAAGAAGAAAATTCATCGAAGAAAACGCTAAATACGCTGTAAACTTAGACATTTAATGCCTTTTGAAAGGAGCAATAAAATGAAAAATCAAAACAACGATACAAATTTTGTTGAGCATCTTGCCAATCAGACAATCGTTGATGTGAATATAGAAAAAAGAATGAAAGAGGCTTTTATCGACTATTCTATGTCGGTAATTATAAGCCGTGCTCTTCCTGACGTAAGAGACGGTTTAAAGCCTGTTCACAGAAGAATTTTATATTCAATGTATGAAGAACACTTAACAGCAGACAAACCATTTTTTAAATCGGCAACAACTGTTGGTAATGTTATCGGCAGATACCATCCGCACGGCGATGCCTCTGTTTATGATGCACTCGTTAGAATGGCTCAGGACTTTTCGTTAAGATATCCGTTAATTGACGGTCACGGTAACTTTGGTTCTGTAGACGGTGACCCACCTGCTGCTTACCGTTACACAGAAGCAAGAATGAGCAAAATTGCAAACGAGCTTTTGGCAGATATTGATAAAAATACTGTCGACTTTGTTCCAAACTTTGACGAAAAAAGAAAAGAGCCTGTAGTACTTCCTACAAGAATACCTGTTTTATTGGTAAACGGCTGTTCTGGTATTGCTGTTGGTATGGCAACAAATATTCCATCTCATAATTTAAGAGAAGTAATTTCTGCTGCCATTGCACAAATTGACAATCCTGAAATTACAGTTGACGAGCTTATGGAATATGTTAAAGGTCCTGATTTCCCGACTCGTGCTACAATTATGGGAAGAAACGGTATAAGAAGTGCTTATGAAACAGGAAGAGGAAAAATTGTTATCCGTGCAAAATGTGAGATTGTTGAATCAGGCAGGGATGACAGATATTCTATCGTAATTTCTGAAATTCCTTACCAGGTTAATAAATCTGTGTTAGTAAAATCAATAGCTGACCTTGTGAAAGATAAGCGTGTTGAGGGAATTTCTGATATAAGAGACTTATCGTCTGACCGTGTGGGTCTTAAAATTGTTATTGACTTAAAGCGTGATGCAAATCCGCAGGTTGTTTTAAACCATCTTTATAAATTTACACGCCTTCAGGATAGCTTTTCAATTAATATGCTTGCTATTGAAGACGGTAAGCCGAAGGTTTTAACATTAAAAGAATATCTTGATAATTATATAAGATTTCAGCAGGATATTGTTAAAAGAAGAACTGCTTTTGACCTCGAAAAAGCACTTGCAAGAATGCACATTTTAGAGGGCCTTAAAACTGCTATTGATAATATTGACGAAGTTATTGAAATTATCAGAAGTTCTTATGATGACGCTAAAGAAAGACTTATGAAACGCTTTATGTTCTCTGAAATTCAGGCGCAAAGCGTTTTGGATATGCGTCTTATCCAGCTCCAGCGCTTAAACGGCGAGAAAATCGATGAAGAATACAATGATTTGAAAGCTAAAACTGAAGAATTTAAAGCAATTTTATCTGATGAAAGCAAGCTTATGGAAACTATTAAGGTTGAGCTTTCAGCCATTGCAGATAAATACGGCGATGAACGCCGTACAGGCATTGAAGCTGCTATAGACGATGTTGATTTTGAAGATTTGATTGAAGATGAAGAGGTTGTAATTACTCTTACTCATGTGGGCTACGTTAAACGTCTTACAACTGATACATACAGAAGCCAAAGACGTGGCGGACGTGGTGTGTCAGGACTTTCTACAAGAGAAGAAGATTTTGTGGAAAACTTATTTATTTGCAGAACTCACGATTATATTTTATTCTTTACTACATTAGGCCGACTTTACAAATTAAAAGCTTATCAGATTCCGGAGGCAGGAAGAACCGCCAAAGGTACTGCTATTGTAAATCTTCTGCCTTTAATGGAGGGCGAAAAAGTTACAACTGCAATTCCGATTTCATCATTTGAGGGTGATAATTTCCTTACAATGATTACCAAAAAAGGACTTATAAAGAAAACTGCATTACAAGAGTATAACACCAACAGAAAAGGCGGTGTTTATGCGATTTCTCTTAATGAAGATGACGAGCTTATTAACGTAAGCTTAACTGATGGTAATAATGAGGTATTTATTGTAACCCGTGGCGGAAAGTCAATAAGATTTAAAGAAACAGATGTGCGTCCTATGGGAAGACTTGCACACGGCGTAAGGGCTATTAACTTATCGGCAGACGATTATGTTGTTGGCTCTGCTGTAATGGCTGACGGTAAAAATCTGTTGGTTGTTACAGAAAATGGCTTGGGTAAAGTTACCGAAAGTGCAGAATACAAAGTGCAGTCACGTGGCGGTAAAGGTGTGAAAACCTACAGAATTACCGAAAAATCCGGCTTGGTTGCAGGCGTTAAGGCTATTACAAATGATGACGATGTTATGCTTATAACTTCAAAAGGTATTGTAATAAGAATTGCCGTTTCGGGAATAAGCGTTATGGGCAGAGCAACTCAGGGTGTTATGCTTATGCGTGCTACAAATGGCGAAAAAGTTGTCTCTATTGCAATTTCTGCACACGAAGATGAAGAATTGGATGAAGAAGTTTTAATCAATGAAACTGACAACGAAACACAAGGTGAAGAATAATGCTTGGATTTGAAAATGTTGAAAAAGGGAAAAGATTAAAATACTATAAGGATTATTACTTAGGGCCTACCATCGTACTGGTAATTGTTTTGCTGATGGTTATAAGTGTAGTAAAAGCAACTGTTTTCAGGGAAAAAGAAGATATAAATATTATGATTGCAGCTGCAGGAACAGACCTTGATATCAGCCACACGAGGATTATTGAAAATGCAATAATTGAAAATTATGATATTGACTTTAATCAAAACGGCAGCGAAAAGCTTATAATTTCTGAGGCTATTATGTCTGCAATGGGTACTGATTATAAAACTGTTGAACAGGATAGGGTTGCAGGCATGAAGCTTACGGCAATTTTAGAGGGGTCACTCTGCACCATTCAGCTGGTTGATGAAGAAATTTATCAGTTCCTTTTAAAAGAAGAAATGATTGAAAAATACGAAAACCTTGAAAAGTATGGGATTTCGGGGGAAGGATATATCAAAATTCCGCTTTCTGAAACTAAACTGGACCCTAAAAACATAGAGCCGCTTTATCTTACCGTAAGGACTGAAGCTACTACAAGATTGAAAGATGAAATATATAAAAATCACATCGAGTTGGTCAAGCAAATCATAAAATAGGAGGTATTTTATGAAAAAAATACTGTCTTTAGTTGTTTGTATGGTGTTGTTTTTGAGCGCTTGTTCAAATGGAAATCAGGTACTAACTGAAACAATCGACATTCCTTTTCAAAAGGTTGCCGCGTGTAACAACAGGCAAAAGCTTTTGGAAAAATTTGGCTATGTTTCAGAAAGAACAGCCTCACGTGCTGAGCGAGGCGACGATTATAACTATTGGACATTGTACTTTGAAAAAGAAGGCGAAAGCACAAATGCAATACTGGATTATTCTGTAGAATATAAGTGTTATTATTATAACAATGAGATATTTACAGAATATGGTGATGGTGAAATCAGAACTGTACTGCCTTATCGTGAGAGCTATGAAAAAGTAATGGCATCACTTCTTGCCAGAAGTGACACATTGAGCTATGTATTTATAATTGAAAGTAACTGTATGGAAGATGAAGAAGACGGATACATAGCGCAATACAAGTTTATTGTAAATAATGATATTTTGCAAGAGCTTGATGGTTTAGGACTTGAGGCTGGCGACAGAGTTCTGGTGGAGTACGAATTAGACAAGGACTATATAATTAAAAGATGCAAATACAAGCGAATTGAAGAAAACAGGGAAGTTGAAGTAGCAAGAATTGATATTACATACGGAGAAAAGCGAGCATTCCCAACAGCAATTACATCACGAGTTGACGAAAGCACAGAGTTTGTCAATGTAAATATTATAGAAAACTTTGGTACAGGAGCGCAGTACAGCGAGATGTTTAAGGTTAAAAAAGGCACATATATTGCCGAAAATAATCTTTTATTGACACAATATTTGTTCAAGGATCCTATTTATAAAACTGTGTTTGACACTATGGTAGAAAAGATTCAGGAAGATACCGACATATTTATTTTAGACAGTGAGTATGCAGCCACTTTGCAACGACAGAGCCAAGAGGTTGTTGATTCAGAGCAAAAGCAAGATATTTAATAAAAAATCCCCGTTTATTAGCGGGGATTTTAAATTGTTCCACGTAGAACACGGCAAAATTCGCTTCTTATTACTCGCAATGGCACGCCTGCCATTGCAAGATTTTTACGCGATTTTGTCTTTTCCAAATTAATAATATTTATTAAATGTAGGGCTGGTGTCATTAGAAACCCGTAAAAATGAAAGACGTATACCGCTCTGTTTTATAAATGAAGGATTTGCAATAAAAAAAGGGATGCTTGAAGCATCCCTTATATTAAAGCTATTTGAAAGCTGTGTGAGTGCCAAAATATATATTAAAGGGGGTTACCCTTACTTTATTATATGAAAAGCTGAAAATTTGGTTACCTCTGATTATAAACTTCAGATGCAATTTTCACACCCTCCTGAGCATCTTTTGCATAGTAATCAGCGCCTACCATTTTGGCATACTCAGGACTTAATACTGCACCGCCAACCATTATTTTGCAATTAAGACCTGCATTTTTTAATTCTTTTACTGTTTCTTCCATGCTTTTAACTGTGGTAGTCATAAGTGCGCTTAATCCCACAAGGTTAGCACCTGTTTCTTTTACAGTTTGTACCACTTTTAAAGGTTCAACGTCTTTTCCGAGATCTATTACGTCATATCCATAATTCTGCATAAGCATTTTTACAATATTTTTGCCGATGTCGTGAATATCCCCTTTTACTGTGGCTAATACTACTTTGCCCTTAGAGGTGCTTGTATTTTTACCTTTAAGAAGCTCAAAACCTGCTTTAACAGCTTCGGCAGACGCCATAAGCTGAGGCAAAAACATTTCGCCTTTTTCAAATTTTTCTCCTACTATATCAAGCGCAGGGATAAATTCTGTATCTATTATTTCAATAGGCGTTTTTGACTCAAGCAAGGTCAGGGTTTTTTCTTTGGCTTTTGATTTTAATCCGTTTATTATTATTTGTTTCATATCCATCTCTGCTTGCACAGCAACGCTCTTTTCATTTAAACAGGAAAATTCAGAAATAAACTTTTTAGCATTTATATCCTCGTTGTTTAAAACCTTAAATGCCAAAACAACCTTTTTGTATTCTTCCGACAACGGGTTTAATATTGGCATATCAAGTCCTGCGCCAAAAGCGGCAGCAAGATAAGCAGAATTTAAAATTTCTCTTGACGGTAGACCGAAAGAAACATTACTTACACCAAGAACAGTTTTAACACCAAGATTTTGTTTAACAAGCCCTATTGCCCTTAATGTTTCCATTACCATCTGCTGGTTCGTTGAGGCAGTAAGCACCAAACAGTCTACAAATATATCTGTTTTCGGAATACCATATTCTTCAGCCTTGGAAACAATTTTTTGTGCTATTTTAAGCCGACCTTCTGCTGTTTCGGGAATTCCGTTTTCATCAAGAGTAAGAGCAACAACCGCTGCACCATATTTTTTAACTAACGGCAGTATTTTTTCCATGCTTTCTTTTTTGCCGTTTACAGAGTTTATAATTGGTTTTCCTGAATATACTCTAACGGCTTGTTCTATCGCTTTTTCATCAGAAGAGTCAATCTGAAGAGGAAGAGGCGTTACTGCTTGAAGTTTTTTTATAATTTCTTTTAAAACTTCACCCTCATTTATATCGGGAAGTCCTGCGTTTACATCCAAAACATCGGCACCCGCATTTTGCTGAGCTACTGCTTCGGATATAATATAGTCGTAATCTTTGTTTTTTAATGCCTCTTTTAATTTTGGTTTGCCTGTAGGATTAATTCTTTCACCTATTATTGCGGTATTGTTTGTTAAAATAACTTCAGTTTGACCGCTTGTTATCGCACTTACGTAATTAATCGCTCTTTTAACAGGCTTTCTGCCTGCAACCAAATTACTTACTGCTTTTATATGTTCAGGCGTAGTTCCGCAGCATCCGCCGATAATTGAAACACCCATTGATATCATTTTTTCTATTGCATTTTTGTAATCATTTGGGGTTACGGTGAAAATTGTTTTTCCGTTTTCAACCTTTGGAAGTCCTGCGTTTGGCTGAACAATTACAGGCTTTGTGGAAAATTTACAAATTTCTTCTACTACGTCCAAAAGCTCGTTTGGTCCTAAAGAGCAGTTTACACCGACTGCATCTACCCCAAGCGAACAAAGAGTTATGGCAGCATTTTTGGGACTTGTTCCCATAAAAGTTCTTTTATCTTCTCCGAATGTCATAGTGCATACAAGCGGAAGATTGCAGTTTTCTTTTACTGCAAGAACAGCGGCTTTGGTTTCTAACAGGTCGGACATGGTTTCTATTAAAACAAGGTCTGCTCCTGCACTTACACCTGCTATTACCTGTTGTTTATACAAGTCGTAGGCTTCTTCAAATGAAAGTGTGCCTATCGGCTCTAAAACCTGACCTGTAGGGCCAAGGTCTAAGGCGACATATTTTGCGCCTGAATTACGAGCTATGTTAATTGCTTTACTTATTACGCTTTCAACAGTTGCTTTTTCGCCTAATTTTAGCCGATTTGCACCAAATGTATTTGCGGTTATAATTTGTGCGCCGGCATCTAAATATTCTTTGTGGATTTTTTCAACAATTTCAGGGTGTGAAAAGTTTAAAAGTTCCGGAAGCTCCCCTGCTGCCAACCCGTATTTCTGCAGACTTGTGCCCATAGCACCGTCAAAAATTACAAAGTTATCTCTAAACATTTTTATCACACTCCATTTTGCATTTATCTTTCATATTGCAGTTTAAACACTTATAAAATGGCTTATTCTGAATTTCACTGAAAAAGCCTATTACCGCAGTAACGCTTTTTCTTGGGACTAATATATCTGATTCAGTTACGGTAAGACCAATCTTTTTTTCGCAGTTAAGTGCAGAAATTATCATTTTTTGGGTATTTAATGGGAAATCACCGTAACCGGGACTGTACCTTGAGTTTATATAAAGTCCCTCTTTTTGTGCAAGTTCTTTGATTTGTTGCTCAGTTTCGTCTGCAACACATTCTATAAATGCGTCAAACACTGCGTCTGAAATAACTGTACTTACCATATCTGTATGCTGATACTTTAAAATTGCACGCTCTGCACCGATACCCAATGTTACCGCCATTACAGCAACTTTTTTTGCGCCTTTAAGGTGATTAAATATATCTTGACCTTCAAATTGCAAACAAGTGTTTTTTAATATCACTTTTTCAGAAAATTCGGGCTGGAAAATATCCCACACAGCTTTTGGCTTTAAAGTTTCAGCTGCATTTTGTATTAAAAAGTCAATTTTTTGGTGAAGGTCATCAGAAATTTGCTGATTTTTATATCCCAAATACCTTAAAACTTCATTTTTATCAATTTTCATATTATTTCAACCCGTCAATTATTGTTTTTGCGATATGAGGCTTGTTCATTGTGTAAATGTGAACGCCGTCTACTCCACCTTCTAGTAGTCCTTTAATTTGTTCTAATGCGGTGTAAATGCCCACTTTTTCCAAATCTTCGGGATTTGATTCGTATTTGTTAAGAAGTCTTATGATATGTGAAGGTAAGCTTGCTCCGCACATAAAAATCATTCTTGTAATCTGTGATTTACTTAAGATTGGCATTACTCCTGCCTCAATAGGCTTTGTAACTCCTCTTTTTCTTGCCTTTTCAAGGAACTTGAAAAAAGCATCGTTGTCAAAAAACAACTGAGAAAGGAAAAAGTCTGCTCCTAAAGACTCTTTTTCATAAAGGTGTTCAATGTCATTTTCTATACTTTCACAGGTGACGTGCCCCTCAGGATAACACGCACCTCCTACGCAAAAGCCTTCGTTTTTTAAAACAGGAATGAGGTCAGTAGCATGTTTGAAATCGTGAGCAGTACAGCCTTCTATAACATCTCCTCTTAATGCTAAAATATTTTCGATATTTTCTGATTTTAAGGTTTTAAGCATATTTAAAACATCTTGCTTTGTTGAGTTTATGCAAGTAAGATGCGCAACTGACTCAATTTTATAGTCGTTTTTTATCATAGAACAAAGCTCGGAGGTTTTTAAACTGTTGCCTGAGCCACCTGCAGAATATGTGACGCTGATAAAAGCAGGATTTAAGCTTTGAAGCTGATTTACCGTATCTTTTACCGTTTCAACAGACAAATCCCCTTTTGGCGGGAATATTTCAAACGATTTAGGTTGCTTTTTTTGTTTATAAATATCAGAAATTTTCATTTTAACAACTCCATTCTTTACCCATTATAGTTTATCACACTAAAGTAGATTTGTAAAGGCAGTATAAAAGACAAAAAAAAACACACCCAGTTGGGTATGTGTTTTTTGGTCGAGGCGACAGGACTTGAACCTGCGGCATCTTGGTCCCAAACCAAGCACTCTACCAAACTGAGCTACGCCTCGAAATGCAATAAGTAGTATAACACAACTTTTTAAAAAAATCAAGACCTATTATGCAAATTTATTAAATTTTTTAAAAATTGATTGACAGGGCCTTAAAGCTATGGTATAATACCACTTGCTTGGAAATGCAGGTGTGGTGGAACTGGCAGACGCGCTGGACTCAAAATCCTGTGGTAGTGATACCGTGTGGGTTCGATTCCCACCACCTGCACCAAAAAACAACACACCAAAAAGGTGTGTTGTTTTTTTGCTTTCAAAGGAGGGCATTAACGTTATGAATAAAAAAAGAGCACTTAAGCTCAAGTGCTCTTTTTTACTTATTTTACTGTACGATAACTATTTCTTTAACTTCATCTTTGTAAATTCTGATGAATACTCTCTGTTCATTAGCGTTATCTTCCCACTTTGCGATTTCGCCTGCATCTGTGATTGTAAGCTTGTTGTTCTTGCTTGAATCAAACTTATAAACTGTTGCATTTGAAATGTTGTAGTTGATTGCGCTTGCACCATTTACTGATACGTTAATTGAATTTGAGAATTTCTTTGTTACCTTACCGTAAACGATGGCCATTTCATCGGCTGTGCCGTAGCTGCTATAAAATTCTGTGTCTTTTGCATCGATGTCAAACAGTACTGTAATTCTGTTTATCTCGCCTTTAGAGTTTAAGGTGTACTGAATTATGTCACCAGCCTCTAATTTTTCACTGCCGTTTTTAACTAAGATGCCTGTTTCTTCTGTTAAAAGTTCAATCTTTTCGCCATCTACTGCAGCGTAGAGTTTATCTACCAATAAGTCTTCTGAGTTTTGCATTGATGTGATTTTTTCAACAACTGCGATAGGCGCTTCAATTTTACCATTTGAAATTGTGTTTGTTACTCTTATCATACCTGCTGTGTGGTCTTCTTTGATATCAAATACTTCCACGTTGTAGGCACTTGAATCTACAAATGATTTGAGTGAACCCATTTCCATCTTGGTTGTGTCTGTTTCGCCTTCTGCGATGTTAAAGATGATTGTTTCATCTGTTAATTTGATTGAACCTGTGGTAGCGCCGTTTTCGTCTACAATGTTAAGTCTGTTACCTGATGCTTTAAATACTAAACCGTCGCCTTTAAAGTTTAATGCAAACATATCTTTTTCAAAGCTATTCGGGAAAGATGCAGTTTTGTCTGTTGCTCTTTCGATTGCTGAAAGCTCGCCGTTTGCATTTGTTTCAAATGTTACCATCTGTTTTACTATTGCGCCCTCTGTTTTAAGAGCTGCTAATGCTTGTTCGTTATTTAATCCTGAAGCTCCATCTACTTTGATTTTATCTGCTGCAGTTAATGTTTTAACTTCACCATTTGCAGTAAAGAGTTTTATCTGAAGTGACTGGTCAAGACCTGAAGTTAAACCTGCGTTAATCAAGTATGCGTAATTTGTACCAAGTCTGCTTTGTGCATCGTATGCCGCAATTTTGCCTGATGCATCAAGATAGAATCTTCCTTCTAATTTTAAAGTGAAGTCGCCATAGTTCATATTTTCTGCGATTTTGTATTCTTTTCCGCCTATTACAACGGTTTCATCGCTTGCTGATTTTTCTGTAATCATTCCTGACACAACTTCTGTTGAAACTATTGCTTTAACGTAGTTTGTGTTTTTGTAAACTGAAAGGACATTCCATTCTTTTATGTCTTCAAGTTTAACAGCATTTCCGTTTTTGTCTTCTAAAACTACTTTTAAGTTTTTGTTGTTATCAGTATTCAAGTCAAGTGCCGGCAGACCATTTTTGTCGTAAATCTTTTTGCCTGCAGTTGATACTGAGTCTACAACATAGTTTACATATTCATTAATGAAAATTGTGTCGTACTTGTCATCTCTTGTGGTTTCTAAAAGCGTAATTGTTCCTGTTAAAGGATTTTTAAGTGCGCCTGCTTTGTCGTTGTAAATTACGTTAACATTATCTGCAAGTAAAAGCTCTTCTGCATCTGAATCTTCGTCCGGATAGTAGAAGATGCTTGTTGAATTTTCTAAAATTTCCTGTGCAAGGTCTGATGCGTTAATTGTAATCACTTTGTTTCTGTTTGCGTCCGGCATTGCAAGTAAAACTACCTTATCGCCGTTGTCTTGTTCTTCAACATAGTAAGTTACATACTGACCAAGCATGTGGTCTGCTTTTGAATTGCCGGTAAAGAACACTTCGCCGCCAATTTCAACTTCTGTGTTTTTAAGTGAGCTTGTGCCGGTAAGCTTTGTTACAGAGTTGCCTGTAACTATTCCTGTGCCTTTTATAATTCCAAGCTTATCTTTTAAAAGTGTTTTGTTTACTTCTTCATATCTTCCGTCATCACCAAAGCCCACCTGCTCCATAAGGTTGATTGTAAGAGCATTGTAGGTAAGCTGAGCTGTAATTCCTCTTGATGCACCTTTGCCTGCTTCAATAGAAGCTTTCTTTGTAAGACCGATATTGTTACCTGTTACAAGGTAGCCTGTAGGATATCCGCCTTTAGCAAGAGCTGCAGGCTCATGACCTAAAACTCTGATAAGAATTGTTACGGCCTCCTGATATGTGATAACATCTTCCGGAGCAAACAGTCCTGTGTCGTGGCCGATTACGATTTTTTGAGCTGTTGCTACATTAATGTAGCCGTTTGCCCAGTGGTTTACGCCAACGTCCGGGAACTTTGTTACTCCTTTTGAAGACTCAGCAACATCTTTAAGACCGAGTGCGTGTACTGCGATTTTTGCAAATTCTGCTCTTGTTACAGTGTCGTTTGGTCTGAAGCCGCCTTCGTCACCAATCATGATGCCAAGGGCACCTAAAACTGTTGCTGCTTCTTCGTAAACTGTGCCTGCAACGTCGTCTGATATTTCATAAGCCATTGCAGGAGTTACGATACCGATTGCCATTATTAGTGTTAATACAACCGATAAGATTTTTTTAAATCCTGACATACTAAAACTTCCTCCTATAAAATTTTTGTTGCGGTTTACCATAACGATGATTATGTCAACCACAGTTACAATAATACTTGGTTTTATTCTTGTTTTCAATGCAAAATATATGGGAATTTTGGATTGATTTTGTAAGATGAAAACTATTATTTAAGCTATATATAATGAAAAAAAAGAAAAAATCTGGAAAAAATTTGAAAAATTCCATAAAAATATGTATTTGTATTGTTTTTTTTCATAAAAAGTGGTATACTTGAAGGAGTAAAAAAGAAGTTTTACGGAGGAAATATGGCAAAGATAATTTCGGTTGCAAATCAGAAAGGCGGAGTGGGAAAAACAACCACGGCTGTAAACCTTGCGTCTTGCATTGCAGAGCAGGGCAAAAAAGTTCTGATTATAGACGCAGACCCTCAGGGCAATGCCACCACAGGGCTTGGGATAGAAAAAGAAGATCTTCCGGGTACGGTTTATGATATTTTGGTAAACGAAGCCTCACCTGACGAAGTGATTACTAAAACTAAATATTTTGATATGGATATCATTGCATCTGACATAAGCTTGTCGGGAGCGGAAATTGAGCTTGTAGGGCTTTCAAAAAGAGAATTTAAGTTAAAAGAAGCACTTTGCCAGATAAGGGACAAGTACGATTTTATTATAATTGACTGTCCCCCGTCGCTTGGGCTTGTTACTATCAACGCTTTTACTGCAACTGACACCGTTTTAATACCTATTCAGTGTGAGTATTATGCGTTAGAAGGCGTTATGCAGCTCACAAACACAATAAATCTTGTGAAAAAGGCGCTAAACCCTGAGCTTGATATTGAGGGTGTTGTTATGACAATGTTCGACGGCAGAACAAACCTTTCAATTCAGGTTGTTGATGAAGTTAAAAAGTGTTTTGGCAAAAAGGTGTACCGCGCGGTTATACCGAGAAATGTCAGACTTTCCGAGGCGCCGTCTTTCGGCGAACCTATAAATGTATTTGACCGCACTGCCACAGGTGCTGCAGCATACACGATGCTTGCAAAAGAGGTAATAAAAAATAACGAATAAAATGGAATGTTCTACATGGAACATTTCGGTTGAAGTGAGGAAATTATATGAAAAAAAGAGGACTTGGGAGAGGTTTTGGTATCGGAGCTTTAATTCCCGAAACAATCCGCCAAGAGGCTGAGCAAAGCGCATCTTTAGCTCAGGAAATTGACATAAATCTGGTCGAGCCTAACAAAGACCAGCCGAGAAAAGATTTTGACGCCGAAAAACTTGCAGTTTTGGCTGACTCAATTAAAGAGCATGGTATGGTTCAGCCAATCGTTGCGGTTAAAGAAAACGACTACTACCGAATTGTTGCAGGCGAAAGAAGATGGAGGGCAGCAAAAAGCATTGGACTTAAAACTGTGCCGGTGATTGTCAAAGAGTACAGTGTTTTACAGGCAGAGGAAATTGCTCTGGTAGAAAATCTGCAGAGAGAAAACTTAAATCCTATTGAAGAAGCTAGCGGCTACAGAAGACTTATGGATAATTACGGGTTAACTCAGGAGCAGGTTGCAGAAAAAGTGGGCAAAAGCCGTTCAGGCATTGCTAACTCGTTAAGATTTTTAATGATGCCGCAAAAATTAAAAAATATGCTGGCAGAGGGCGATATAAGCCAGGGACATGCCAAGGTTTTAATGTCTATCGGCGACCTTAACAAAATGGAAGCTTTGGCTGACCGTATAAAAAACGAGGATTTAAGTGTAAGACAGCTTGAAGCTCTGGCAAAAGTTTCTGCGCCAAAAGAGAAAAAACACATTGTTTTAGATAAAGATATAAAAAATCAGCTTGACAAGTCACAGAAAATACTCGAACAAAAGTATGGAGTTAAGGTAAAGCTTAACTATTCTGAAAAATTTAAAGGAAAAGTTGAACTTGGCTTTAAAAACTATGCTCAGATGACACAGCTTTTAGAAAAGCTTGGTATGGAGCAGGAATAGGAGGCATTTAATTGAAAAAGTTCGACGCAAAATTTATTAAGTACTCAGTAACACTTTTTGTGGTGTCGGTGCTTTTTATAAGCATTGGGGCGGTCAGTCTTACAAGGAGCTCTGAAAGAACTGATAAGGCAAGCGCATCCGCAAAAAGCAGAATTGAGGTTTTAAGCGATGAAAATGTTAAACTCAAGCAGGAAATGGAAGCTTTAAAAGAAGAAAACAGAAATCTTTCCGAAACTGCAGAAAGATTTAGTGCTTTAAATTCAATTTTTGAGGCAGAAAAAATGATAGAAAGCGGATATTATGAAGATGCTTTAATCTGTCTTGAAAAAATTGACAAAAAGTATGTAGAAGGCAGTTTTGCTACCCAAAATTATGAAAAACTATTAGAAATTGCAAAGGAGAATGTTAAAAATGATTGATATTAAGGTTTTAAGAAATGAGCCTGAAAAGGTACAGAGAGCTTTCTTAAAAAGACGTGAAAAGTTTGATGTTGAAGGCGTTTTAGAGCTTGATGATAAAAGAAAAGAAACCATTTACAAGGCAGAACAGCTTAAAAACAAGCAAAACACTGTTTCAAAGCAAATCCCTCAGCTTAAAAAAGAGGGCAAGGATGTAGCTCCCATTTTTGAAGAAATGAAAAAGATTTCTGATGAGATAAAAGAATTGGATGCAGTTGTTCGTGATTTGGATGAGCAGATTGAAAAAATTATGCTTACTATCCCAAACATTCCAAACGAAACTGTTCCAGAGGGCGAAACTGACGAGGACAACATTGAAATCAGAAAATGGGGTGAGCCTACACAGTTTGATTTTGAGCCTAAAGCACACTGGGATATCGGTAAAGATCTTAACATTTTAGATGCAGAGCGTGCAGGAAAAGTAACCGGTACAAGATTTACTTTCTACAAGGGCACAGGTTCACAACTTGAAAGAGCAATTATAAACTTCTTTTTAGACACTCACACATTTGAAAGCGGCTATAAAGAAGTGTTCCCGCCATATATGGTTCACAGAAATTCAATGGTAGGAACCGGTCAGCTGCCAAAATTTGAAGAAGATGCATTTAAAGTTTCAGGAACAGATTATTTCTTAATTCCTACAGCAGAAGTGCCTGTTACAAATATGTACAGAGATGAAATTTTAGACGGAACCAAACTTCCTATCAAGCACGTTGCATATTCAGCTTGCTTCAGAGCAGAAGCCGGTTCTGCAGGCAGAGACACAAGAGGCTTGGTTCGTCAGCATCAGTTCAATAAGGTTGAGCTTGTTAAATTCACAAAGCCTGAACAGTCTTACGAGGAGCTTGAAAAGCTTACAAATGATGCTGAAAAAGTTTTGCAGCTACTTAAAATCCCTTACAGAGTTGTTAAAATCTGTGCTGGTGACCTTGGTTTTACTGCTGCAATGAAATATGATATCGAAGTGTGGATGCCGAGCTATGGCAGATATGTTGAAATTTCTTCTTGCTCTAACTTTGAGGAGTTCCAGGCTCGCCGTGCTAACATCAAATACAAAGATTCACCTAAAGACAAAGCTAAGTACGTTCACACTTTGAACGGCTCTGGTGTTGCTATCGGTAGAACTGTTGCGGCAATTTTAGAAAACTTCCAGCAAAAAGACGGCTCAGTTGTTATTCCTGAGGTTCTACGTCCTTATATGCGCAAGGAAGTAATTGTTAAAGAAGATTAAGTTGACATAAACCATGAAATATGGTACAATTTTTGATGCAAAATGCCTTGGCATTTTGCATTTGATCAAAGCGAAACAAAAGTATATATTAGATTTTCTAATGATATAAAATTTTCAGGAGGTATGACAAATGAACTACACACATGAAGTAGAAAATATGTGCCCGGTTGCAAAGGGCCCTCATCACGGTCCCGCACCCATTCCGGAAGAGGGAAAATGGGTAAAAGCAACACAGATTTCAGACATTTCAGGTCTGTCACACGGTGTTGGCTGGTGTGCACCTCAGCAGGGTGCTTGTAAAATTACCTTAAATGTTAAAGAAGGTATTATTGAAGAGGCTTTGGTTGAAACCTTAGGTTGCTCAGGTATGACTCACTCAGCTGCTATGGCTGCTGAAATCTTACAGGGCAAAACAATCTTAGAAGCATTAAATACAGACCTTGTTTGTGATGCTATCAACGTTGCTATGAGAGAAATCTTCAAGCAGCTCGTTTACGGAAGAACTCAGACTGCTTTTTCTGAAGACGGTCTTCCGATTGGTGCATCTTTAGAAGACCTTGGTAAAGGTCTTTGCTCACAGGTTGGTACTATGTTTGCTACCAATAAAAAAGGCGTAAGATATATGCAGATGGCTGAAGGTTATATTTTAAGCGTTGGTCTTGATAAAAACAACGAAGCTATCGGCTACAAATTCGTAAAAACAGGAAAAATGTTAGAAGATATCAGACACGGCGTTGACCCTAAAGAAGCTTACGAAAAGAACATCGGAACTTATGGAAGATATGACGATGCTGTTAAATACATCGACCCGAGAGAAGAATAAGAAAGGAGGAAACATAAATGGCACAGTTTGAAGGTAAAGAAAGACGTCAGGCGAAAATTGACGTTTGTCTTAAAGAATATGGTATGGCTACCTTAGAGGAAGCAAAAGAGCTTTGCGAATCTAAAGGTATTGAAGTTGATAAAATTGTTAAAGGTGTTCAGCCTATCGCATTTGAAAATGCAGTTTGGGCATACACTCTTGGCTGCGCAATCGCACTTAAAAAAGGCGTAACTAATGCTGCAGACGCTGCTGAAGCAATCGGCGAAGGTTTACAGGCATTTTGTATTCCGGGTTCTGTTGCTGAAACAAGAAAAGTAGGTTTAGGCCACGGCAACCTTGCTGCAATGCTTTTAAGAGAAGAAACAAAATGCTTCTGCTTTTTAGCGGGTCATGAGTCTTTTGCTGCTGCAGAAGGTGCTATCGGTATCGCAAGAAGCGCTAACAAAGTTAGAAAAGAGCCTCTTCGCGTTATCTTAAACGGTCTTGGTAAAGACGCAGCTTATATTATTTCAAGAATTAATGGCTTTACTTATGTTGAAACAGATTATGATTTCTACACAAGCGAGCTTAAAGTTGTAAGAGAAGTTGCTTTCTCTGACGGCGAAAGATCAAAAGTTAAATGCTATGGTGCTAACGACGTTTTAGAAGGCGTTGCAATTATGATTAAGGAGGACGTTGACGTTTCTATTACAGGTAACTCAACCAATCCTACAAGATTCCAGCACCCTGTTGCAGGTTCATACAAAAAATGGTCTTGGGAAAATGGTAAAAAATATTTCTCAGTTGCATCAGGCGGCGGTACAGGAAGAACACTTCATCCTGACAACATGGCTGCAGGCCCTGCTTCTTATGGCTTAACTGACACAATGGGCAGAATGCACGGCGACGCTCAGTTTGCAGGATCTTCTTCAGTTCCTGCTCACGTAGAAATGATGGGCCTCATTGGCGCAGGCAACAACCCAATGGTTGGTATGACTGTAGCTTGCGCTGTTGCTGTTGAAGAATCTAATAAATAAGAGCTTTTTTAAAGGCATCATTTTTAAAAACTGAAAATTAAAAGTTAGACACATCATTTTGGGATTTCCCTTGTGATGTGTCTGATTTTTTATGGAGGTTTTATGATGAAAAAACTGCAAATGTTAAACAAGCACACTATTACTTTTGAGGAGGGCTGCAACAAATATCTTGACTACTGCAGGCAGAGAAATTTAAGAGAAGGAACTATCAATCACTACAAACAGAGCTATACTCAATTTTACAAGTACTTTGATCACGAAATGCCTGTTACTGAAATTACACAGTCTGCTTATAATAACTATGTTCTCTATTTGAAAGAAAGGATGAATAACGATGTCAGCATAAATTCCTACTTAAGAGATCTTATAACTACACTTCATTTTCTGATGGATGAAGGTTATATTCAGCCATTCAAGATGCAGGCAATAAAGGTTGATAAAACTAATGTAGAAACCTACACCGAAGCGGAACTTACATTACTTTTGAAAAAGCCTGATATAAGAAAATGTAAGTTTATTGAATATCAGAGTTGGGTAATGACAAATTTCCTTTTTTGCACAGGAGTGAGACAGAGAAGTCTTATAAATATACAAATTAAAGATGTGGATTTTGACAATAATGTTGTGTATGTAAATGTTACTAAAAACAGAAAACCACTTATTGTGCCAATGAATCAGACACTTGCAGGCATATTAAAAGAATATTTAAAATACAGGCAGCATAAAACCTTAGCGGATTATCTTTTTTGTAATGTATATGGTCAACAACTTGTAAAAAGCACTTGCTATCATATGCTTTATACATATAATAAGAAACGAGGTGTGGAAACAACAGGAATTCACAGATACAGGCATACGTTTGCCAAGCAATGGGTATTAAGTGGAGGTAATGTTGTTCATCTTTCCAGGCTTTTGGGACACAGTAGTTTAAGCATCACACAGAATTATATCAATTTATTGGTCAGTGATTTGTCAAAACAGGTGGAAGAAATAAACCTTTTAAATAAGTTTCAGGGCAGAAAGCAAATAAATTTTTCAACAAAATAGTTATCCTATTGACAAACCTGGAATTTTATGGTAATATGTAGTTAAATAATTTATTATGTAAACTATCTTTGAGGAGATAACTTGCCTATGGTGAAAATTAAATAGTTTATAAACGATGCAGAAATACTTGAGAAATATAAATGTAAACCTCAATGCTATAATGCGTTGGGGTTTTTTGCACCTTTTTTTAAAATTCCATGCGAAATGCATGTTTATATAGATATTAAAAAATAATGGAGGAAATAAAAATGATAAAACAATTCAATTCAAAAAATAAATTAAAAAAGGAGGAATGCCTATGAAAACAGGTACAACGAAAGCTCGGTCAATAACAGCACTTTATAAAGAATTAAATTATAAAAATGAGTTGGGGTCGGATTCGCTGGACTTGAATGGTAAAAAAGCAGCAATTAAAAAATGTTATTTCCTGAGGAAATGGGATAATTGGTATTTTGCTAGCAGGATTAATTCAAAGACTTCTATTATCAAACAGGATACAAAATACATAATGAAAGATCATTACATTATTGTTACCGATAAAGATGTAAGAAAGAAATACTACGTAACTAATTTTGAGGAATTGGTTTTGTATCATATATGTGATTTTGATTCGAGGTATAAGCTTACCAAGAAAATATTCGAACATTTAAAATTTATGCAGGATTGGGAAACATTAGAAGAAACATATGAAGGAAATGAATTCTGTCTCGAATATGTTGAAGGTGCAATTGACAGGATTGTATTCTCCAAGATTAGATCAGCGATAAAAAAATTGAAGAATGATCGCATAATAAAATATAAAGAATACTATGTAGATGATTGTAATAATGAGTATGATGCCGAAGAGTTAGATAGTGCAAAGGAAAAAGCCTTATCAGAGATGAACATTGAAGAATATGAGTTATACTCAAAGTATAGAAGAAAAAATAATCATAAGATTACTGAATTCAATGCAAAAAGAGATGAATATTTTAGTCAAGAAAGAGGTAAAGAAATTAAAATTGTTTCGAAAAAAATGTTAGCAACAAGCGCTTATGTTAAGTTGCAAAATGTTAATTACGAAAGAGAAATTATGACTTTATATATTGAAACAATTAGGGAGAGTATAAAGCAAAAAATTCATGACTTGCCAACAAAACAAAATAGACATGTTCTTGGTGAAAAATCAGAAACATATATGAGTGTTCAACAAAAGCAAGAATGTTTCGATTTGCTTGATGAATACTGTGTCTATGAAGATGGAGATGTAATATACAAAAATGTCAGTGATCTTCCAAATTTCAAAGAAATTTTAAAGAATACAATTACTGCGGAAGATATTTTAGACTTTAGTGGCAAGTTCATAATGACTAAAGTTGCGTAAATTGTTGTTCTTAAATAAAGTAAAAAAACAGTGGGATATCAAAGAAATTTTAAGATTTTCAAATTAAAAAAGTCTGTTTCGTGTTATAATATAAATAATTATTTATATATTATATAACCAAAAGGAGTTTTTCAACTGGAAAAATGCTTTTAAATGGCTTGATAAAGCCACTTTGAAAGATTTTTTCAGTCACAAGAACTTTTGTCAAAAAGTTTGCGGGAGTAAGAAAAGAAAAAGCGTTTTCGCAGGAAACGCAAATATAAAATTATATATATCAGCCGCACATAGAAAAACTTCCCCAGATTAAATGAAAAAACATATGGGGCAGATTTAAAAAAAGTTGAATGAAAATTAAATAGCCTGATTTATAAGCACTAAAAGTATAATTTTTGAAAAGTGCTTGTAAAATCAGGCTTATTTTTTATAAAAGTGGTATTAGTATTTAATTTTTGAAAAAACTTATGGAATGTCAATATTTCTATCCTATCAAGTGAGCAATACTTCGGAAGGCGGAGATATTTTTAAAAATTATTGGTTGTATTGCTTCTTTTAAATTCTGCAATTAGTTGAGCCACCAAAGATACCTGTTCGTCATTAAGACCTGTAATATCAATAGTATTTCCCTTCCCTATTCCAAGCAGATATTCCATTGATACGTTAAACTCATAAGACAATTTTATCAGAACATCAAGCGAAGGCATACGTTGTTGATTTTCGTATGCTGAAATAATGGATTTATTCAGCCATAGCTTTTCTGCAAGCTGTGTTTGGGTAAGTCCTTTTTTGTTGCGAAGATTTTTAAGGTTTTCGGAAAATTCTTTAATCATACAATCGCCTCCACTATATGTAAACATTTTACACCAAAATCAATTACTTTATGTGGAAATTAGTTGACAAATAGTGGAATATATGCTATTATTTTGTACATAGAGAAAGATCAGTGGTGTATTAAAATGCAAAACAGTTCAATGGATAATGCTTTGAGATTACTTACCGAAAAGCAATGTAAAGCAGTAGTAACCGAGAGCAAAAAAACAGCAGTAGTTGCAGGACCAGGTTCAGGAAAAACAAGAGTTTTAACAGAAAGAATATGTTATCTCATTTCCGAAAAAGGAGTTAATCCAAGTCAGATACTTGCATTAACATTCACAAATAAAGCAGCAAACGAAATGAGAAAAAGAGTACTTGACAGGCTTGGTGCAGAATGCAATTTCGTAGGAATTAAAACCTTTCACAAGCTTGGCTTAGAATTACTTAGAAACTACTGTGAATTAATCAACTATGAATCTGAGTTTGAAATTGCTGATCCAAGCACAAAAAACAATATAATTCGTGAAATTTTGAATGATGAAAATATACCGAAAAACAGGATCGTAGAGCTTGCACAAAAGATTAGCTATATAAAAAATGGATTAGATGTGTCAGATCGGGAAACTAGTGAAGTTTTTGAAAAATATAACCAGGAACTTGAACGAAAAGGTATGTTTGATCTTGATGATTTTATATGGAGATCTGTACCGCTTTTAAAAGAAAGACCGCTAATTCAACAACAGTATCATGATAAATTTAAATACATATTAGTTGATGAATATCAGGATATAAATTTTTTACAAAAAGAGTTTATTGATTTGATTTGTGGCAACGAAGCGGAAATCTTTGTTGTTGGTGATGACGATCAATGCATATATGAGTGGAGAGGATCATCCCCTTCCCTCCTGCGTGAGTTTGTCAAAGGTGAAGATGTGGAAGTTATAAGGCTTGAAGATAATTTCAGATCGGAAAAGGAAATTGTTGAGCTTTCGGATGTGCTTATTAAAAATAACTTTCAACGTATCATAAAAGCTGTTACATCTAAGAAGAAAAACAGCGACAAAGCATTAATGAAAGACAAAATTAAATATGGTAATTATCCTTCTGATGCGGAAGAAGCCAGGGCAATAACAAATGCTATTATCAAACTCAACAAAGAGAATGCATACGATTTTGGAGATATTGCTATTTTGGTAAGGACAAATAAGCAGGTCGCAGCTATTACAGAAATATTTGAAAAAAATAAAATCCCATATATTGAGTACACACAGGGAGATAATGGTTTTATTGAGTTTATAAAAGTTATACTTACTGTAAACAATTTTAGGAGTTCTAAAAACATTTATTCCGCCATCAATTTTCCGAACAGAATTATTGGAAATATAGCCTATAAAAAACTTGTAGATGAAAATGGATGGAAAGGTAGCAACAATTCGGATGTCTTCAGAAAGTTGTATTTATCTGATATTGATTTTAAGAACAGAAATTTGTTTAAAGCAAGATATGAATTGCTTAAATCATTATCCGAAGAAAAAAGTGATTTATCGTCAGTTGAAATAATCAAAAAATTACTTGATTACTATACTTTTGAAGATGCAAAAAAAAGTACAGAACGAAATAAACATATTGAACAAGTAGAACAGATTCTTGCTATTGCTGAAAAGTATGAAGAAGATTTTCAGGCTACTGCAAACATTCAGGAGTTTATAGATTTTCTTCAACTGACATTGCAAAACGAAGATGAACCAAGCTTAAGCAATGGAAAAGTCAATATTATGACTTGCCATAAAGCTAAAGGACTGGAGTTCCCTGTTGTGTTTATTCCAGGTGTTCAGGTAGGCGTATTCCCAAATGATTTCTTTGTACATAACAAAGCAGATTTGGAGCAGGAGCGAAGACTTTTTTACGTTACTATGACAAGAGCAATAGATTTTCTATTCATTACAAGTTATGATAATCCGTTGTATGTAGCACCAACTAATTCAGTAATCAAAAGGAGTTTTATATCCGAAATATCAAAAGGACTTTCAAAAATGTGAGGAGGGATAAGAGGTGGAATTCTACACAAAGGTAGCAGGTATAACATTTGAAGGCAGAGAGGAACTTGTTGAAGAATTATATGAAGATGGCGAGCTTGATGTAGGACAGCAGTTAATATTAGAAAGAAGACCTGATAACCCTTTTGATTCAAATGCAGTAGCAGTAGTGCATCCAAGCGGTGCAACTTTGGGGTTTATCCCAAAAGAAAAAGCAGCTATTATGTCGCCTAAGATGTACAGAGGTACACACTATACCGCGGAGGTAACTGCGGTAACAGGCGGAAGTGGATATGATTCTCATTATGGGATAAATCTGTTGATAAAGGAAATATAAAAATAAATTGGAGAGATGAAAATGCAGAATTATGCAAACAATCAAAGAAATTCAGAAGGGTTTGTGATTGAAGGTACTGTGCTAAAATCATATAAAGGTAATGAGCAAAGTGTGACGTTACCTGATTTTATTACTGAAATTGGAGAAGATGCTTTTAAAATGTCTTCTAATTTGACAACAGTTACAATTCCAGGCAATGTTATAACTATTGGCGAGGGTGCTTTTTATGGTTGTGCGAAATTAAAAAGTGTTATCATTTCAAGTGGTGTTGAAAGAATTGAGGATTACGCTTTTTTAGCTTGCAGAGCATTGATGACTATCAACATTCCAGATAGTGTTACATATGTTGGTAACGCAGCTTTTCAGAATTGTACATCATTAAAATCAGTTGTTCTCCCAAAGTACATTAATGGTATTGAATTGTATACTTTTACAGATTGTACATCTTTAACAAATGTAGTTGTTCCAAACAACATTTCATACATTGGTCATTCTGCTTTTCAGGGGTGTTCATCTTTGAAATCGATTACTGTACCTTATGGTACAGAGATTGGAGCTTGCGCTATACCATCAACTACTAAAATATCATATTTGGGGCAAGAAAGCAATATTTTACAACCTGATGAAAGTGATAATGATTTAGAAGATTGGGAAAAATTGGAGATGGAGCATTATGCTAAAGCTGCTGAATCTAATTTTGTCAGTTATGCATCTGAATTCCCGTCTTATGAGGATTATGAGAGCTGGGCAGAATCGCGAGATGATTGATTGGAGTGTGTATAACAACATGAATTTAAAGAAGGAGATATGAAAATGAAAGAGCAAAGTTTTTGTCAAAGAATTATAAATCTATTAAAAGGATCAAGTTCTTCTCGTAAAGAAGAATTAAAACCGCAACCACAAAATAATTTCTATCAAAGTGTAAAGAACGTATTAAAAGATTTAAACATTCCGTATCAAGAAAATAATGGTGTAATAACATTTTTTAATCAAATTAACTCAGAAATTAAGAATGTACGAATTATGATTAAGGCATATGAAGAGAGCTATATTATAAAGGGTGTATACGATAACTTTGTTGTACAAGATAATCGAATTGCTAACATGTGTGAACTTTTGTTAAGGTTAAATGAACAATTTACACCAAGTTTGTTCTTGGATTATCAGCATAAAATGATATTTTGCCGTCATCATAGTTATACATTTAGCGATGAGATTTCGGAAAAAGAGATTAAAGAAGCCATATTTAAAGTTAATGATCAATTAGAGTCATTTGGACATGCTATTATGTCCGTGCAAAATGGAGCAGAACCGTCATATCAGGCACAATTAAGTATAACGAGTAAACTTATTGAGATGGGAGAAGTTGACTTGAACGGAAATTTTTAGGAAAACAAGGAGATTATTATGTATTCAAAAGAAATTTATAATTATGCATTAATGTCAGTTGAAAAAATGGGGTATAAGTTTGAAACAATAGAAAAGAAGGGAATCATAATGGTGCCCAATGTCAAGATTAGTGAAAATACGGATGAAACTATGAGAGTGGGTATACAGGTAGGAAAAAGTGATTTTACTCTCTTTGTACCTATTTTTAGTTTGCAGAAACGAAGTGAAATAAAAGTAAGTGAAATAATAATGATGATAAATAATAGACTGGCAAGTCCTGAATTTTTATTGTTTTATGAACAAAAGCTTGTATGTTGCAGAATGGTTGGAGATGTTAGACAAAAAATGCTTTTATCTGATACTTCTTGGAGTGTGCTCGGTATGATGTTTCGTACCTTGGGTGAAAACATAAAAAAGTACAAATCTGTGATTAGAGCAGTAGATGAAGGGACATTATCACCCAAAGAAGCTCTCGCTTCTATTGAGTAATGAAATAAGAAAGTAGGGTTTTAATATGGAGTTGATAACTATTATATCTTGTATTATATTAATGGTGATGCCTATATTTATGTTAATTGATGATAGAGCTAAAAAACAAGCTGAAGAAGAGGAAAGAAAAGCGGAATTAGAAAGAATAAGAGCAACGGAAGAAAGGCGAAGAAAAGCTGAAGAAGAAAGAAGAATAAAGGAGGGAAAAAATATGTGGCAGAAAACAAATAGGCATGTTGGTTCAACATATGAAAACAGACCAAATCCAATGCTTACACGTGTATTTTATGACAGTTCATACGCATGTCCGTTTTGCGGAAAACCTATGTACAAAACAGTATTTCCTGTTGGAAGAGAATATCCTATAAAGGTGAACATGTCAGGAACAGCAGGAAATGCATATATGAAAAGAGTTTTTACATGTCCTGATTGTAGATATTTTGCTACAGCGGCTATCAGCAGATTAAGTGATGGCACAATATATGAAAAGAAAGTGACATCAAATGATGAATACAATAGGTTGTTAAATGCACTTAGCCTGGCAGGAACTACACAAGGAAGACCAGATTAATCATGGATACTTAAAAAAGAGTTAAGGAGCACAGCAAAATGGATGCATTTTTGTTAGGATTTGCGGCTTGGCAAAGACAAAATGAAATGGAAAAGTCAATTGAAGCGGTTGAAAAGGCAAAATTTAATAACGAAATTAGCTGGGATGCTGCTGAAAAACTTGAAAGTCAAATCAGAATTAACTATGGTAAAGGCACATGGCAGGATGAGTTTAATGTAAAGTTTAAATAATGCCACAAGTGTTTCAAAAAGCCTAATTTAATTTGACACATGTTTCAAAAAGTAAAAGGGAGTCTATTGATACAAAATAGGCTCCCTGTTTTTTGTTTCATTTGGGTATACTCCAGTGAAATATGATTATTTTGCAGATAACTCTTTAGCTCTGCGGTAGAATGTGTTTGGTTTCATAGAAAGAATGCGCATGGCTTTTTTAGCTGTAATTTCTTTATTCTGCCATCTTTGATATATCTGCAGAAATTCAGGGTTTTCAATTTTCTTTCTGCCAGTGTATTTACCTTGCTCTTTTGCTATGGCAATTCCTTCTGCTTGTCTTTGTAAAATTGATTCTCTTTCTAGTGTTGCCACTGCTGCAAAGATTGTAAGCATGAACTGTCCTGTGGGTGTAGTGGTATCTATGTTTTCTTTTTGTGATATGAAATGTACTTTCTTTTGTGTGAGTTTATCTACAAGATTTAACAGATCTCTTGTGTTTCTTGCAAATCTTGAAATGCTTTCTACAATAACCGTATCGCCATCACGTATAAATTCCATAAGCTCATTAAGTTGTTTTCTCTCGGTGTTTTTACCACTCGATTTATCAATGAAAAGTTTTTCTACACCTAATTGCTCCATAAGCACTTCTTGTCTTGCTGTGTTTTGTGCTTCTGTTGAAACACGTATATATCCAATTTTCATAAGTTTTCCTCCATGTACTTTAGTAAATTTCTTGTTTCTTCTTTTGTTACAATAGGGCACTGGAATCTGATTATGTCAGCAGATTTTCCAGAGCAGAAAAGTCCGTCTCCTTTGCCTTTTAGTTTTTCAGCTCCTGCCTGTGAAATAATTGTTCGGCTGTTACTTGCATTAGGAAGACTAAAGCATATCCTTGCAGGAATGTTTGCTTTAAGCTCAGAGGTTACTACCTTGCATGAAGGATATTGTGTTGCAAGTATAAGATGGATTCCTGCAGCTCGTCCTAATTGTGCAATTCGTATCAGAAGCGGTTGTATTTCGTTTTTAGATGTCATAAACAAGTCTGCAAGCTCGTCAATTACAACAACTATTCTTGGAAAGATTGTATCATGTGTAGAGTTGTATTCATCTAAGTTTGTACATGCTTCTGACTGCATAATCTTATAACGCAAATCTAACTCTCTGATGATATTTGAAAGTGCAGTGTAGGAATTATATTCCTCGGTTACAACAGGTGAATACAGCGAATATTTTGCTTTCTCATAGTGCGATAATTCTACCTTTTTAGGATCAATCATAAGGAACTGCAAAGTGTTTGGGATTGCCTGATAAAGCAAAGAATTTATAATTGAATTAAGGCATACGCTTTTTCCAGATCCTGTGCTTCCAGCGATGATTAAATGTGGTAAACTGTTAAAATCAACAAGTACAATATTGTTGTTTTCATCAACACCTAAAGGAAGGCTGAACCTTCCAGTTTTACCATTGTGAGAATCAAAAAATTGATCTGTGTTGAGCAAAGTTCCTAAGTGAAGATCAGGTCTGTTTGAGTTCGGAACGTTCACCGCAAAGCCAGATTCGCCTTTAGGGAAGGAAATAAAAGCTCCGCTTGATCTTATGTACATGTCAAGTGAAGGCTCCAGTCTTTTTATCTTTGCTTGTGTTACAGAAAAGCTTCTTAATTCGAAGCGGTATATGGTGTTAGTAAATCCATTTGTGATATCGGTGTTAGTACAATTTATGCCTTGATTCAGAAAGATTCTTTTTAAAGTATCAGCAGTATGTATCATATCTTCAGATACTTTGTTTGAATTTAATGATGTGCATGTAAAAACCTCTGTTGCCAGTGGGTATGTATAATATTTTTCCATAATTATTCTCCTTTGTTTAAAATATAATCTACAGCTTTTTGAGCCTGACTACTTGCACTAATAATTGCCTTTGTGTTGTTTTGTAGAAATTTTGACCAACTGTCTATGTAACTTACTGAATTTTGAAATACACCTTCAATACTCAGGGAAGATAGCAACATAGCAGAAGAAATCTCTGCAACTAATTCTTCCTGTGAATATTTTTCATCACAGAAGCAGTTCAGGATTGGTCTGTTAAGTCTTTTTTGATGTCCTGTGCTATGTGTAAGCTCGTGAAATGCTGTGCCATAAAATGCAGGACTGTCTTTGAATTGAGACAGATCAGGTAGATTGATTGAATCGGTCAGCGGACTGTAATATGCCCTGTCACTACCTTTAACTTGATAGTAGTCAATCTGTTCTCTTTCGATGTAATTTTTGATAATGGTTTCGGCTTCATAAATAGTCTGATTTTCATTTTCAGGAAGCGGCTTCTGTTTGCTTGTAATTCCTTCGCATTGACTGATGTGAAATACTGTTGAGAATGTAAGGTAAGGGAATTGCTCTGTTTCGTTTGTTCCATCATCTTTTAATACTTCATGTTCTATCATCTTGAAGAATACAATCATTTGACCTTTTTCACCTCTTTTAACATGTCCTCCTGCATCCTTACATTGCTTGAAAGTAAGATATTCTCCAGGTTTATCCAGCAATAATACATTGATACCTCTGTATGGTTTTCGGGTTACATAATTGATTGCCCTTTCTGAAAACCATGGCTTCTGCCAGGGAACTATACCTTTTTGGAGTTCTTCCAAAATCCTCTGTGTTACTTTTTCATAAGTGTTTGTTTTCATTTTTTATTCTCCTTACTTTTAAATTTCGTATAATTTGTCAATTTCAGTTTCACCACACCAATCACACTTAAACTCTGCATCTTCATCAACAAAACTTAAATCAATAATGCGTAATACTGGTTGGTGTCCCTCTCTGCTTTCAATTGCCATCAGGCAATGATGACAGACTTTTAATGTGTTTGCTTCTGTTGTATCCATTGTTTCACCTCGCTTTCTTCAGACTATATTGTCTAAACCTGTTATTTGAATTTGATTTTTTATATATAAAAAGAGCCTAAGGCATAAACCTAAGGCTCTTGAATTTTTTTATTTAATTTACATTTTTCTAAAAGCGCCCTTCCTGTGTAGAGCTTCATCGTGGTACATTTCGTGAACAGAGAAGTTGTTTTGCATCAAAGGTTGTTCTTAAGTTTGATACTTAGTGTTGTGAAAATACAGGAAATATGGTATAATAATTTATATATAAGCTTTGTGAACAGAATAGGAGAAAGTAAATGAAAGAAGATAAAATACCGAAGATTTTTATGTCATATTCATGGAGTAGCGATGCATTAGTAGTTCCATTAGCACAAAGATTAGTTTCTCACGGTGTAGATGTTGTTTTAGATAAATGGGACTTAAAAGAGGGACAAGATAAATATGTTTTTATGGAGCAGTGCGTCAACAACCCTGATATTGATAAGGTTTTAATTATTTGTGATAAGAAGTATGCAGAAAAAGCAAACAGACGTGAAGGCGGAGTTGGTGATGAAACGGCTATAATATCAACGGAGATATATGGTAAAGTAAACCAAGAAAAGTTTATTCCCATAATCGCTGAGTGTGATGAAGATGGTACCCCTTATGTGCCAACGTATATAAAGACAAGAATTTATATTGATTTGTCAGATGATAGTAATTACGAAGCTGAATATGAAAAATTGTTGAGGAACATATATGAAAAGCCTTTGGTTAAAAAGCCAAAACTCGGCACAAAGCCAGAATGGTTAGAAGAGGACAAAGCAAATATTTTTCCTATTCAAGATTTGATAAAACAGATAAAAGGCACTAATTCAACAAAAAAACAAGAAGCTTTGATTCATAAGTTTATGTCAGAGTATATCGAGATATTAAAACAATATTATAACAAAAATGCAACTGATCCTAAAGTTGTTTTTGATACATTCATTGGAATGAAAAGTGTGAGAGATTGTTTTCTTGATTTTTTGGAAGTTCTATTGTGTGCGGAGTGTGATGTCGGAAGCGTAATTTCTGAAATATTTGAAAATATGTTTAACACACTGATATATGCTAAAACATACGAGAAAAATGTATCCTCATGTGGTGAATATGAATTTGAGATATATAAATGTCATATTTGGGAGCTATTTATATGTGTAATTGCCTTTCTGAGACATTATAAGGAATACAAGGTAATTAATGAAATACTAACCAATACCTATTTTTTGAGAATTAATGCTTTAGATGAAAGTAAATTACCTACGAATTATTCAAGATTCAGGCACCACAGTCGTATTATCGAAGAACACTATAAACCAACAACCGAATATAAAAACAAGTATACATTGATGGGACATATATTGTGTAATGAAAGAGAAAAGTTACCCATTTATACCAGTGAAGCACTTGCTCAAGCAGATTTGTTTTTATATCAAATTTTTAATGCACTGGATGTTCCTATTAATGATGAATATCGACCTTTTGATACTTATTGGTTCCCGACATGCTATATTTATACAAAAGAAAATATACAAGAATGGGAGAAATTAAAATCACGCAAACAGTGTGAAAAAATGTTTGAGCTATTTGGGGTTTCTTCTATAGATGAATTAAAATCTTCTATAAAAAAATGCGTGTCAGAAAGAGGCATGGGGTATAACGGCTGTTTTTGGAATGCACGACCTTTATCAAGTTGTGTTAAACTTGACGAAATCGGCACAATGAATTAACGAGTTAGTATAATTAAAAAAGAGCCTGGTATTAACTAGGCTCTTTGTTTTGGAAAATATATTGTTCTGCAAGTTACCAGCAAGTTAAATTTATACTATATATTGTGTTTTGGATACTTGGGATCCTTTATTTTGCGTTAATTTCCTTTGCTATTATTCCTTCTGCAAGTTACCAGCAAGTTAAATTATGCCCATGCAGGAATATATTTTGTGTGCTTTGGTGCAGTGTCTTCTAATTTTCTGATATATCCTTTTTCACAAGTGTCTTTAATTAATCTAGAAACACTTGCAGAAGAAGCATCAGACACCCCAAATCGTTCCCTTAAAGAACTGTTGGTTAAAAATTCGCCTTGTATATATTTAATGCAAGCGTGCATATAACAAGCCCAAATTTTATCGTGTGGAGACAAGTCGAAAAAGTCTACTTTAGAAAATAGAGTTACTTTTGTATTTTCCTCGTAAATTCTTATGTGTGGAGTTGGCAATTGTTGGAGTTCGCAGGAAATGACAATTTTATCCCAACCTGTTCCAAGTTCTTCGCACATTTTTAATCTTCGCATTAGAGAAGCAAGTTTTTCATTACGCGATTTTGGTGGATTATCTATGATCCTGTATACATCAACTAACGGAGTACCAGGATTTGTTATTTCTATTCTATTGCCGAAGATTTCAACAACCACACCTGTGCCAGTAACAGAAAAATCCTGATGAATCAGCGCATTTGCAATTGCTTCTCTTAATGCAATTGATGGGTATGTTGTTTTTTTATAACGTATAGCTCCGTCAATTACTTCTTCTGAAGGTAATAATGCCTCAATGAATTTTAGTAGTCCGTCAAATCCGACAGCGTAACCTTTATTTCCTACATCCTCTTTTAACAATTCAAGTCTACTGTTGTCTTTATATTGTACAACTCTGACAGCTTTTCTTTCGAGTCTCGGGAAGTCAGATAATCTTTTAGCAAATAAGATCGCACCCATGTTCGTAATAGCATACATACCATTATCTTGTTTCGCTAAAATATCTTCCTGAACTAAATAATGGATAATGCCCTCTAATTCAGCAGGAATTGGTTCATTCTTGAGATCGAAATAAACAGAAAAATCCAGTAGTTGTATAGCTTCCGAAGCGGATAAATCCTGCTTGGCATATTGTTCTTCGAATCGGCTATTTCTGATCTTATCCCACAGTTGTGCCTGCATTTGCGGAAAATCGTTCAATTTTTTTGTGTAGCTCCCAACTCTAATATAGTCAACCTTTTTAAATGTTACTGTTTGATTGGTTGCTTTATATATTATGAGCACTACTACACGTTTATCATTCATATAAATTGTTTTGAATTCAAATTCTGCATTTTTGGATATTAAGGTACGCAACCAGTTCTCGATTTCCTGATTGCCTACTTTAAGTGAATATTGATCATAATCAGTTCCGACAATTTCATGAGTTTTATCATCAACACCCCAAATCATATAAGCACAAGCTTTTTCGGCAAAAGCAGCTCCGTTTGCTAAAGCACTTATGTCCTGACCGATTATTTCAGGATCATAATTATTATGCTTAAATTCAAACCAATTCTCTTCGTTGTCATATTCTCTTAATTTGTTTACTAGTTTTTCCAGATTTTCCATTATCAATCATCCTTGATCATTTGTGATTTTTATATTTTTATCACGGGTTTTATATTCAACTAGTTCTGGTTTAGTTTTGTTAGCATAGATGAGACTATACTGTTATTTTCCAAACAAAAACATATATCATAATTACATTATAACAGAAATGTTTTTGAAAGTAAACAGGTTATATATTTTAAATACGTTAAAAGCAAAGAAGATCGGAGTATAAAAACATATTGACAACGAGCCTAAACTGCGCTATAATGTGGGGCAAATGACACGCAGATGATGTGGATAATGTCGGAGCAAACAGGGCTTTGGCGAGGAAATTACAGTTTTAGTAGAAATGATGGGCCTCATTGGCGCAGGCAACAACCCAATGGTTGGTATGACTGTAGCTTGCGCTGTTGCTGTTGAAGAATCAAGCAAATAATCGGCGGCAGAGCGCGCCTCTCGACAAAAATGCTACAGCTTTTTGTCGGGAAAGCAAATTTGTCCGCTTCGTCGAAACACGCTATATAGTTAATGGCAATGGACTTAATCCATTGCCATTATTTTTTTGCGGTGCTTCGTAGCTTTTTTAAGCGTTTTCCACCGCACTCCTTTTGTAAAAAAGCACTCCAGAAGGAGTGCTTTAGGTGGTTGTTAACTGATAGTAAAGTTTACTTATAGACAAAAATTACTTGCTCGCCTATATTTTTATACCACTTGACAGTTTCGTCAAATGTGTTTTTAATAATAGGATACTCGTATGCAGGAATTCGTGGCAAGGTGTTATTGCCGAGCACAGTAATGTGGCAAGGGGTTTTTAAATGGCATGTAATTAAATCCCAAATAGCATCAGCATTTTCTCCACACCAATCAGGGAAACCAAGACCTTTGATTATACGCTGATAAAAGTCTGATAAATCAGTCGTATTTGTAAAATCAATCGTGTAATAATTCATATTTTCCTCCTAAATAATTTCATAAAAAGTGTTATAATGGTTATAGGTTACAAACAAGAGTCCGTCATTTGAGTAAAGAAGACGATGATGATTTCTGTAGCCTCCTGTGTAATTTATATCTGCTTCATACCATATTCGCCCAAGTACGTCAGGAAGTAATTGTTTATCATTGTAATATATGCCTCCTCCTATTGTTGCATTTGGGAGAACATCTCTTAAATTGCCTTTAATCCTTTTCCAACCGTGTTTTTTTGCATAGTCTTTATTTACATAATTCTTTGGCAATTCTCCGTATAATTTCAGCCACGCATCTGCTCCTGAAAGTCCGTTTATTGTAGCAGTACCGCTATATATAGCACCAAGAGGTGCTAAAGTGCAGTTACAATTAGGGTGCAAAGGAGGAGCAAATAAATCGTAAACTGCAAAAATTCTTAAATTAAGTTTAAGACATCTTTCGCAGGTGGCAGGTGAAATTTTTACATACCAACATTTCCAGTTTTCGCTTTTGGTTATTACAGGATTTAGATTGTTATCACCCAAAATAGTATAATTCCTTTCTTTTTAAAAGTAAATAACGTTATTTTGGGTGTGATTATAATATATATGTAATGTGACATTCAAGGACAAGATTTATTTTATACTAATTACAGGTTTGCGTCAAGTGAGAAGAAATCGTTTTCCCCCGCTACCGTTTCCAAAGAATTTTGTGAAAATAAAAAGGCTTAAAAACCATAATAAATCTGTTTGACAAAGATAGAAAATGATTATATAATTATCTATACGAAGGAGTGGGAAAATGAGTTTAAATCAGGCGCCAACGGGCGAGAGAATACACATTGGTTTTTTTGGCAGTGTTAATGCCGGAAAATCGAGTTTGGTTAATAAAATTACAAATCAGGATTTGTCGGTTGTATCAGATATAAAGGGTACAACTACTGATTTAGTGCAAAAAAATATGGAGCTTTTGCCACTTGGTGCGGTTACAATTATTGATGCTCCGGGCTTTGGAGATGATTCAGAAATAGGAAATCTTCGCATAAATAAGGCAAAAAGGGCGATTAATTATACTGATATTGCTGTTTTAGTGGTTGATGGGACAACTGGTATAAGTTGCGAGGACAAAAAGCTTGCCGAGATATTTAAAAATAAAAATATACCTTATATAATTGCTTACACAAAGGCAGATTTACTGAAAAAACTGCCCGAGACACAAAAAAATGAAGTTTATGTCAGCTCGGTAACAGGGCAAAACATTGATAATTTAAAAGATATGCTTGCAGGCATTATGCCAAAAGGTAAGGAAAAGAAAATTCTTGAAGGATTAGTTAAAAAAGATGATACTGTTGTTTTGGTTATTCCCGTTGACGAGGCTGCACCAAAGGGAAGAATAATACTTCCTCAGCAGCAGGTACTTCGTGAGATTTTGGACATTGGTGCGGTAGCGGTTTGCTGCAAAGACACCGAGCTTAGCGAAACGTTAAACAGGTTTAAAAGCGCACCTGAGCTTGTTATTACCGACTCTCAGGCGTTTGGAAAAGTGATGAAAATTGTGCCTGAAAGCATTTTGCTTACATCTTTTTCAATTCTTTTTGCAAGATACAAGGGCGAGCTTGACATTCTTTTGGGCGGCGCTGATGCTTTGGACAACTTAAAAGACGGCTCAAAGGTTCTGATTTCGGAAGGATGTACCCATCACAGGCAGTGCGGGGATATTGGAAGCGTTAAGCTTCCTTTATGGATTAAAAAGTATACAGGCAAAAATATTGAATTTTCTTTTACATCGGGTATGGAATTTCCTGAAAATCTTACAGATTTTGATTTAATAATTCATTGCGGCGGCTGTATGCTCAATCAAAGAGAAATGAAATCAAGACTTGAGTTTGCAAAAGACGAAAATGTCCCCATTACCAACTATGGAATGGTGATTTCAAAGGTGAATGGGATTTTAGAAAGAGCAACAAAACTGTTCTCAATGTGAAATTATCATTTAACATTGGATTTGCAAATTTGTTCGCTCGCGCCCATTTTTGATGAATTATCAAAAATGTCAAATTTATAAGAATAAAAAGTCAGGCGCATGTCCTGACTTTTTTATAATTTTATATTGCTTCTTCTATAATAGTGTCAAGCTCTGCGATGCCTTTTTCGCAAAACCTGCGTATTTGCCTTACGCAATACTGCATTTTGGTTGAAATATCTTCAAATTTCATAAGACATATGTATCTGTATTTAAGTGCTGTTTTAACACGTTCATCACTAAGCAGATTTACTGCCGAGCATATTTTGTTTTCTGCCTCGGTAAGACTTAAATATTTTTCCGCCAAAAGCCTTTTGTACTCTGTTATTTTTTCATTTACCTCTTTAAGCTGGAGCCTTGTCTGCTCAGTTTCCAGCAGGCAGTTTTTCATTTGTACGGCAAGTTTTTTGTAATGCTCGAGTTCAATATGTGCACATGCGATTTCCATGTTTATCACAGCAGGCATATTAAGTAACTCTTTTGCTTGCATTTTTTCTCCTTTTTTATCCTATTGTAAATAAAGGGCAGCTATTGACAAAAAAACTATTTACATCTCCTTCTGAACACTTAAGCACAGTTTCGTTTGCATCCCATCCTTCAACGGGAGTAAAGCTTTGAGACCACGAACACCCGCCGCAGGCGTTTTTGCAGGTCCAGCACAGGGTTTCCTTTCTTTTTTTGGGTTTTCTTGCACTTTGTATTTGTTTTGCCTGCCAGCGACATTGAAAGCTGCAGTATTTCTGCTGCCTTCCCTCAAATTCTTTGCCACATATTTGGCAAGTTTTAATCATCAAAATCATTCCCTTCATACGCAAAAATATCAGTGTCATAGCAATATGGGCATACGGGGATTGCCTCATACGGATTGCCGTCGCACTCGTAATGCACTTCTTTTAAAATAAGTGCATCTTGCGAAACTGATTCGCAAGAATTGCATTTTATCATTTGCTCTCCTGACTTGAATTTAATTCAAATCTCTTTTACATCTCCCATTATAATTGAATTTAATTCAAAAGTCAATATAAAAATTGAAAATAATTCAAAAAATGATTGACAAATTTGAATAAAGTTCATATAATATAGTTGAATAACTAAGCGTTTTTTGACTTTAAGAAAGGGAAGGTTAACTTTTATGGCGCTTTTATCAGAAAATATTAAAACTTTGAGAAAACAAAATAATATGACGCAAAAAGATTTAGCAGATTTTTTAGGTGTGCATGTTTCTTCTGTGTGCAAATATGAGGCAGGGGCTTCGGTTCCTACTCCTGATGCCATTACAAGGCTTGCTAAATTTTTCGGTGTTTCTACTGATTACCTGTACGGTGTTGAAAAGTATGCCTTGGGTGATGATGTGGATGAAATGAAAGAAATGCTTAAATCAAGCCCGGAATTCCGTGTGCTTTTTGATATTGCAAAAAATGCAACACCCACCGAAATTAAGCAGATGATTGCAATACATAATGCAATGAAGGCTACTAATGATAACTTTTGAGGAGAATAAAATGGGAGAAATTTTCACAAGACTAATAAAAATGCCGCCGAGAATTAAAGGGTATACTGCAATAGATGACGACGGCAACTATAATATTTATTTAAATGAAAAGCTGTCGGCAGAGCAGCAAAGACGCACATATCTTCACGAGATGGCGCATATCAAAAGAGGCGACTGGGATAAAGATTCGGTAAAAGATGCTGAAGAGGATATGTAAAAAGTGCATTAATCACACAATGTCTCCTATATTATAAAAAGCACCCGCAAAATGCGGATGCCTTTTACAAAAAGCGGCTTATCCGCTTTTAAAAGGGGGTATGTGTTTTGTGAGGTCACTTATATTATTACCCTGTAAAAAGGTTTTATACAAAAATTTTTAAAGGACATTTTTTTATGAAATATTTTTTAACTGTTTTTATATGTAAAATTTTTATTTTTGTGCTTCGGGTTTTGGGAAAGAAAGCCACAAGCGCTCCCGGGAAGCTTGCATTTAAGCTTTATCCCGATATTTTAAAGGAATTTCAAAAGAAGGTAAAAAAAGAAGTTATTGCCGTGATGGGAACTAACGGTAAGACTACAACTAACAATATTTTAGCTGATACTCTTTCAAATGCCGGATATTCTGTTGCGTGCAACCGTCTTGGTGCTAATATGGACGAGGGTGCGGTTGTTGCGTTTATAGAAAAATGCAATATTTTCGGTAAAATTGATGTTGATTACGCCTGCCTTGAAACAGACGAGGGTTGGGCAGAGTATATTTTTAAAATGATAACGCCCGACAAGATAGTAATTACCAATCTTTTCAGAGACCAGCTTGACCGCTACGGCGAGATTGATATTACAATGAATTTTTTAAAGAGGGCAATAAGCTTAGCACCAAATGCTGTTTTGGTGCTAAACGGCGACGACCCGCTGACGGTAAGTTTAGCAGCTGACTTTTCAAACGAAAAGATTTTTTACGGAATTAAAAACAAAGAATTTGACAACGCAAAAGATTCGGGCGAGGGAAAATTCTGTCATTTTTGCGGCAAGCCTTTAAAATATAATTTCCATCATTTCAGTCAGCTTGGCGATTATTCTTGCTGGTGCGGTTTTAAAAGACCTGCTTTAGATGTATGCGCAAAAGATGTTAAGCTCTTCCCTGCACTTTCGTTTAATATCGAAGGGTTTGGCATAATTGAATTAAATGGCAGAGGAAAATACAACATTTACAACATTTTGGCGGTGGCAAGCAGTATTTTAAATATTGATTCAGGCTTTGAGATGCTTAAAAAGACTGCAAGAGAATACAAGCCTCAGGCAGGCAGGTTGGAAAAATTCAAAATCGGCGGTAAAAATGTTTATCTGCTTCTGGCTAAAAACCCTGCGGGGTTTAATCAGTCGGTTGAAACTGTCAAAGAAGACCCTGACAAAAAAGACATTGTTATCGCAATTAATGACGGAATTGGTGACGGCAAAGATGTTTCATGGCTGTGGGATGTTGAATTTGAGGATTTGATGCAAGAAAATACTACAAGCTATTCGGTGTCGGGAAGCCGTTACGCCGATATGGGTTTAAGACTTAAATATTCAGGCTTAAGTGAGGGTGAAATTTTTCTTTGCCCTGATATAAAAACGCGACTTAAAGAGCTTATAGCATCCGGCAGCGGCGATGTGATATATGTGTTGGTCAATTATACTGCTCTTTTTTCTACGCAGGCAGTTTTAAAAGAGTTGGGAGGAAATAGTAATGCAAATTAGAATTGTTCATCTTTATCCTGACCTTTTAAATCTTTATGGCGACAAGGGAAACATAAGCGCACTTGAAAAAAGGTGTATCTGGCGCGGTATTGATGTACAGATAACCGAAATTAAAACAGACGGTGTGTTAAACCTTGAAGAATGTGACATTTTATTTTTAGGCGGTGGAGGTCAACACGAACAGGAAATTGTTCTGGAAAAATTGAGCGCCCAAAAAGATGCTTTAAAAGAATATGTAGATAGCGGCGGCGTACTCCTTGCAGTTTGTGGTGGTTTCCAGATGGCAGGAAAGCTCGGGTTGATTGACGTAAGATACAAAAAAGCTAAACAAAGAGCGTCGGGAAATGTTATTATCGAATGTGATTTTGGTAGCGGAAAAGTCTTGGTTTCGGGATTTGAAAACCATGAGTATACTACAGACATTGGCGATTTAAAGCCTTTGGGAGATGTGCTTGAAGGGTTTGGAAACAATGGTATGGGGTTTGAGGGCGCAATGTATAAAAACGTTGTTGCAAGCAACCTTCACGGTCCGTTACTTCCCAAAAATCCTGAACTTTGTGATTTTATAATTAAAAAAGCACTTGAAAGAAAGTATGGCGGAGACGTAAGTTTAGCTTCGCTTTCTGACAACTTTGAAAATATTGCGTCAAAAAATATAATTAAAGCAGTATTAGGAGAAAACAAATGATTAAGGCTTGTATTTTTGATATGGACGGAACTACTGTTGACTCCATAAAATCAATAACATATTATGTGAACCAAACGCTGAATAATTTTGGTTATTCAACCATTACTGTTGAAAAATGCAAACAGATTATAGGTAGCGGTGCAAAAACATTAATTGAACGCGCAATTAGTGAAGTCGGCGGAGATATGTCGAAATTCGACGAGATTTTTCAAAGCTATAAGGCTGCATACAACGACAATTCGTGCCATTTGACTGAAAGCTATGACGGAATTATCAAGATGCTTAAAACACTCAAAAGTGCCGGCATTAAGATAGGTATTTTATCAAACAAAACTGACAGTACGGTGCAAAAAATAAATAATACCATTTTTGGTACGCTTTTTGACGCTTGCCAAGGCGATATAGAGGGCGTTCCTTTAAAGCCTGACCCAAAGTCGCTTCTTGAAATGATGGAAAATCTGGGTGTTAAGCAAGACGAGGTTTTATATGTAGGCGACACAAATATTGATATTTTTACTGCTAAAAATGCAGGGGTAAAATCTATTGGAGTTTTGTGGGGATTCAGAGACAGACAAGAGCTTGTTTTAGCAGGTGCTGATTATATTGTGTCAACGCCTTACGAAATTGCAGAAATTGCTTTAAAGCTCAATAAAAATATTGTAGAATAATTGACAAAACACTTAAAATAAGCTATGATAAATATATGAATAAAAAAAGGAGTTGTGACTTATGAAAAAGATTATTGCGTTGGTTTTAGCGATTGTTTTATGCACATCTTTTGCAGCTTTTGCACAGCCTGTTTTTGATGAAAGCATGAATGTTACTGTAGTGCTTGACGGCAAGACATTGGAGTTTGACCAAAAGCCATTGGTAGAAGACGGCAGAACACTTGTTCCTGTTAGAAAGATTTTTGAGTCTTTGGGTGCAACTGTTGACTATGACGAAGCAACTGAAACTGTTATTTCAAGAAAAGGCAACCTTATTATTGTTATGCAGATTGACAACGATGTTATGTTTGTAAATGGCATACCTGTTAAATTGGAAGTGCCTGCAAGAGAAGTGAACTGGAGAACTTTAGTTCCGCTTCATGCTATCTCAGATGCTATGGATGTTGATGTTAGCTGGGATGAAGTTTCGCAGACAGCAACCCTTACAAGCAAGTAATTTGATACATAAGCGGAAGGTGTTCCTTCCGCTTTTTATATGAGGATAACTATGTATACCACCTTACTTTTTGATGTTGACGATACTCTTTTGGATTTCGGCAAAACTGAATATTATGCTCTTAATGAAACTTTAAAACAGCTTGGACTTATATGCACAGATGAAATTGTTAAAACCTACAACGGTATTAATGTAAAGCTTTGGGAAAAGTACCAAAAAGGCGAGATTACTAAAAAGAGGCTGGTTGTTAAAAGGTTTGAACTTTTGGCAGAAAGGTATGGCTTTGATTTTGACGCTTGTATGGCAAACGAAATTTTCATAAGCAATACCTCAAGGGGTTTTTTTGAAATAGACGGAGCAAAAGATGCACTCATAAAGCTTAAAGAAAAATATGATGTTTATGCTGTGACAAATGCGCTTTTAAAGGTTTCAACCGCGAGGCTTAAAGGAAGCGGGTTTTATGATTTGTTTTTAAAAGTGTTTAATTCTGACCAAATCGGCGCAAGCAAGCCAAACAAAGAGTTTTTTGATGTTGTGTTTCGTGAAATCAACGAAAAGGACAAATCTAAAATCTTAATTGTGGGCGATTCTCTTTCATCTGACATTTTAGGCGGAATAAATAATGGAATTGACACGGCTTGGGTAAATCCAAACGGAAAAACAACCGATTTGCCTGTGACTATTACAGTAAAATCGGTATCTGAGCTTATAAATATTTTGCTTTAAAAAAGCAGACCTTTGGTCTGCTTTTTAGTTTTGTTGTTTATATTCTTTTAAGGCTTTGGCAAGCTGGTCGGGACACGACGTGTTTTTAAAGCCGCATTTTATGTTTTCGCAACGTTTTATAACTTCGTCTACATCCATCCCTTCTACAAGCGATGCCACGCCTTGTGTATTTCCTGAGCAACCGCCTGTGAACTTTACGTTTTTAAGCTTGCCGCCGTCAACATCAAAGTCGATAGCGGACGAGCATACTCCTTTTGTAAAATATCTCATTTTTATTTCTCCTTAAATGTACTTTTCTATTGTTATAAAAATTCTTTCTTTACGGCTTAAACTGCCAATTTCCTTTAAAAAGGCTTTGCCTTTACCGCGAAGCGTCAGTTTATCCCCTTCTTTTAAGGCAAAGTCAGACTTTGTAATACATTTATCGTTCACAAAAACCTTTGATGCCAAAATAAAGTCTTTTGAGGCTGTTCTTGAAATGGAAAATGCAAGTGAAAGCACGCTGTCTAAACGAAGTGATTTTATGGTGCCTGAAATTTCTTTTGTTCTTTTTTCACTTTCTTGTATGTTACTGATATCGCTGATTTCAAACGACAGGTGCACTTTTCCTGCACGCAGAAAATTCTGCACAATAAACTGCGATATTTCTTTTTTTATCATTATCTGAACTTGCGAGGGAGATATTAAAATATCGCCGACTAAGCTTCTGTCAATCCCAAGCGACATTAAAGAGCCTAAGACATCTCTGTGGCTTACGGGCGAGAGGGTTTTTGACGTCAGCACCGCCAAGTCTGAATAATCGGGCAAAGAGTTTTCATCAGGCAAAAAGTATACGGCTTTACGTTCTGCGTCCTCATAGCCGCCAAAAAAGCAAAGAGTGCAGTTAAAATACTTTCTTGCTTCATCTATCATTGATTTGCGGTTTAAATCTAAAAATCCGCTTGACGCCGTAAAACCCCTTGCACTTGCCTTTAAATCAAGGTCTAAAAGATGCGAAACTAAAATTTTATCTTCTTTTTCGGTTGCGATTTTATCAACTATTTCTTTTTTATTCATTTTCTGCATAGTTCTTGCCATGAAGAAGGTCGTACTGAATATATTTATATTCCACCGCCATATTGTGGAGTGCGTCTTCTGTTTCGGCAATAGTTATATGATTTTTATTTTCTATTGTATACGGGCTGTATACAGGGTATTCGTCATAGAAATTATCAATTAACGAATAGTACCAGGGCACGTTTGTAAGACCTGCAAGATTATAGACCGAAAGTCCCAAATTAGCGGGGCTTATGGGGTCTTCAAAATCTGTTAAATCAATATCATAGTTTGCCCACACGATATAAGGGGTGCGGTGAAGCTCAGGATAGTCGCCTGCTAAAAACTTTTCGCTCGGTTTTTTGATAAATCCTGAGTCGATATAAGTGCTTCCCTCTGTGCCTAAAAGCGGCAGGTGGTCGCCGTACATTACTATTATTGTAGGTTCGTCAACGGTTCTAAAATAGTCAACCAAAGCCGAAAAAGCGACGTCTGAGTCAAACACGCCCTGTGTAAATTCTTTTACACCCAAAAGGTCGGTTTCGTTTAATTTTTCGTTTTCGGTTATAATGTCATAGCTCGCATATCTTTGCCAATTATATCCGCCGTGGTTTTGCATGGTTACTGCAAACGCAAAAATTCTGTCTTTTTGCTTATTTTCATAGGCTTTTATAAGCTGGCGTGTTACTTCCATATCAGAAATATACCAACCCTTTATTTCGGGGTTTTCAAGGTCTTCGTCCCCTAAAAAGGTTTCAAATCCCAACAAAGGATATGCTTTGTTTCTTCCGTAAAAATTCTTCTTATATGTGTGAAGTGCATAAGTCTGGTAGCCGTTATTTTTAAAGCTTGATACCAAAGAAGATGTTGGTCTGTTCACAGCCTGGATATACGGGTATACGCTTGCGGGCAAAAAGTTGGTGGAAAGACCTGTTAAAAACTCAAATTCAGGCATACAGGTACCTCCGCCGAACACTGGACTTATAAGCGTACCGAGTTTTGCGTTATCTTCCTTGCCAATTCTTCTTATGTTTGACATCGGGTCAGATGAAAAACTTGTATCAGGCAAAAGGGTAACGTCCCAAAGTGCTTCGTTTTGGATTGCAATTATATTGGGACGGATGTTGTTTTTAGAAGCATTAGTGTGGTCTTTTGACTTAAGCTCTTCTATTTTTTCAGCACTGTAGCCCTCAGGCTTTTCAATTCTAAGCTCGCCTATTCTCGGGAAAAATGTGAGAACAAGGCCATTTGCAAAATAATCTGCCTGTGGATTAAATGCAGCAACTTCTATTTTTATTTTTGGAAACACTCTGTATTTAACTATTCTGTTAAAACACATTGCATAACTGTAGCCCGTGAAAACCAACACTGCTGCAACACAAAGTGCTATTTTAGGTATTAAATTCAGCTTTGTTTTATGTTTTTTTCTTCTTCTTACAAAAAATATGATAGAGAATATCGCAAAAATTAAAGATACAACGCACTGAACCAGAAGCGGTATTTCAACAAAGGTTGAAATTTCGCCCATATTGTCAATCAAAAACAGGTCTGAAGGCAAAAGTGGATCGCCTGTAACTTTGATAAGAACTTCGGTGATAAATCCCATTATATAAAATAAAACCGTCTGGATTGTATGAACTGCGCAAAAGGTTGGGATAATAATCAGCAAAACACTTTGGAATAAAAGCAGAAAAACATACGAAATAAGCCACTTTAACAAAAAGTAAGGGTTTCCGAAAAACTGCGGATAGCCCGTAAAGTGCGAAAGGTGCATAATTTCTATGGTTATAAGAACAAAAAGCGGAGCAAGGAAAAAACCGAGATAGTCTATTTTGCTTTTTGGTTTTAAAGTTTTTTCAGGCGCTTGCTGTATATCACTCATTTGCAAAATTCCCTCCTTTTAAAAGCATTTACTTTTACATTCTATCATAAATGTTAGTTGTTTTCAACAAAAACCGGTAATATATTTTTGACAATGCAGCAGTTTTATGATATCATTTAAAAAACAGATTATTGGTTTGTGGAGTTATCGATGAAGAAAAAAGTAAGCAAGCTTAAAATTGTATCAATAATACTTGTTATCTTAATAGCGCTGGCACTTACTGTAGCACTTATCCCTATTTTTGCATCATACGATGACCACGAGAGGCTTACGGCATACATCGAAAGCTTTGGCACGTGGGGCGCTTTTGTGTTGCTTGCAATCCAGGTTTTTCAGATTGTTGTTGCGCTCATTCCCGGAGAGCTTGTGGAGTTTGTGGCAGGAGCTTTATATAAGACGGTTTTGGGGACGTTGATATGCATTTTAGGTGTGGCACTTGGTGAATTCTTGGTGTTTAAGTTTGTCAGACTTTTAAGCAGACGCAATCCCGATAACTTCAAAATCCCTGAAAAATTTGAAAAATTAAAGTTTTTGAACGATAAAAAGAAGCTTGAATATATAATATTTTTGCTCTTTTTTATTCCGGGAACACCTAAAGATGTTCTTACCTATTTTGTGCCGCTGACTAAAATTGATATGAAGAGATTTCTGATTTTGTCATGCACTGCGCGTATTCCTGCGATTTTATCCTCGACTTATGCAGGGGCTACCTTTGCACAAGGCGATTTATTGCAAACTGCCGCTATTTATGCCGTAATAGGTGCAGTAAGCTTGATTGGAATTTTTGTTCACAACAGATTTATTAATAAGGGAGAAAAACATGGCAGAAAATAATATTAAGGTTATTGCCAACAATAAAAAAGCATACCATGATTATTTTATAGAAGATAAATACGAAGCAGGCATTGAGCTTTTTGGCACCGAGGTTAAGTCGGTAAGGCAGGGAAGCGTTAATTTAAAAGACAGCTGGGTTAACATAAAGGGCGGCGAGGCTTTTATTTTGGGTATGCACGTAAGCCCTTATGAAAAAGGCAATATTTTCAACAAAGACCCGCTAAGAGTGAGAAAGCTTTTGCTGCACAAAAGAGAAATTGCAAAGCTTTATGGGCTTGTTAAGCAGGACGGATATTCTTTAATTCCAACATCTGTTTATCTTAAAGGTTCTTATGTTAAGGTAGAGGTTGCAGTTGCAAAGGGTAAAAAGCTTTACGATAAGCGTGAAACTGAGGCAAAAAAATCAGCCAAAAGGGATATGGAAAGAGCAGTAAGGCAGAAATTCTAACATTTCCCATTGACAACAGAATAATAGCGTATTAAAATATAAAAGCAATCGCACCTGCGATTGCCACAACAATTATTCATTAATAAATATGGGGGTGCAATGGTTTCGACGGGGATTAAGAGCTCGGTATTGCAGGTAGATGCGCACAGCATCTTTAAAATGTGCAATTAAATTTTAAACGCTAACAAAAATTTAGCTTACGCTGCCTAATTAAGGCTGCCGTCTTCGCCCGTGTTACTGCGGCATGGAGCAAGGCGTCAATTTACGCAGTGAACATGAATTTGTGACGCTTTTAGCAAATCAGGTATAAAAAGCTATGTCCTAAAGGGCTTCGTTTACGGTGCCCTGCGGGAATGAAATTTAATCCGTAAACTAAACCTGTAGACGTATCGAAGGACAAATTTTCGGACAGGAGTTCGATTCTCCTCATCTCCACCATAAACAAAAAGCCACACAAGTGGCTTTTTTGTTTATGATAAAGGCGAGAATCGAACTCCGAAAGCACGAACGATAAAACAAAACAGTTCGGTGAACTGTTTTGTCAGTGAGTGGTGCGAAGACGGGTACTGCAAGCCATTGCTTGCGGTCGGCGAGCAGTGGCAGCAATTCTTGCTGCCCGATTCTCCTCATCTCCACCATAAACAAAAAGCCACACAAGTGGCTTTTTTGTTTATGATAAAGGCGAGAATCGAACTCCAAGAAAACAAAAAAAGCACCTTGCGGTACTTTTTATGTTTGGCACACCCTGAGGGATTCGAACCCCCGACCTACCGGTTCGTAGCCGGTTACTCTATCCAGCTGAGCTAAGGGTGCATATTTTGTTTTAAATTTTTTAGGGTTCTCACCACTACGGGATTCTACCCGTTTGTAACATCAATTCAATATCGCTGAAGAACAGCTCATTTCATTGTGTTACGGCACAGCCCTTGCGTTCTCCCTTTATCCGCCACAGGCGGCGGTCGATACGCGGGCACCCCCGACCTACCGGTTGTGTTACCGGTTACTCTATCCAGCTGAGCTAAGGGTGCATATTTTTTTTGTTTTTGATAATCAATATTGGTAGTATAACACACATTAAGATAAAAATCAAGTAAAAATATTTAAAAATTCACCTTTAAAAAAGGAGACAGCTTATGAAACCAAAAACAGTTGATTTTTCAAGAGCAACTCAGGTGCAGGTGCTGACACAAGGGAGTATTAACGGATACAACCGTCTTTTCGGTGGAAAGCTTATGGAGTGGATTGATGTTGTCGCTGCAGTGGTGGCAAGACGCCACTCGGGGAAAAATGTAACTACTGCGGTAGTAGATACTTTGCAGTTTAAAGGTGCGGCGCATCCTAACGATACTGTAGTTTTGGAAGGCTATATTACTTATGCAGGAAAAACGTCTATGGAAGTTTGTGTAAAGACCTATATTGAGGCACTTTCGGGCGAGCAGACTTTAATAAACACGGCGTACATTGTAATGGTGGCATTAGACCAAAATGAAAAGCCTACCTTGGTTCCGCCCCTTAAGCTCATTTCAGATGAGGAGGAATACGAATGGTTAATGGCTGAAAAAAGATATAATTTGAGGAAAAAACGCAGGCAGGAAAATTACTAAAATATATTGACAAATTAGTTGTTTGGTACTAAAATTTGGCAAGGACAAAAACAGGCTCTTCAAAAGAAGAAACAGCAGTAATAGGCGACCGTCTTTATACAGATATTGCCTGCGGGGTAAATGCAGGAATAACATCTATTTTTGTTTTAAGCGGAGAAGGTACAAGGGAAGATATCGCATCAAGTGATGCAAAACCTACCTACGTGCTTGAAAACATTAAAGAGCTTTTGGATTATCTTGAGAGTTAAAAAAGCCTTGAATTAAAAGAAAAATCTCAAAGATTTGAGATTTTGCTACAACAATTATTCATTATTAATTAAAAAAGATGTGATAAAATCACATCTTTTTAACTTTTACCAATTAATTTCGCATTGAAGCATTTACGCTTCAAATGAAAGTGCATCATCAAGCCACACAAATCCTAAGTCTAAAGCAGAATAAAGACCTGTAGCTTCTTTTTGCTTGATAACTCTTTCTTTGCCTTGCAAGTATGTGTTGTTTGTAATAAGCTGAACCATAATTTTTGTGCCAACCTCAAGATTGTCAATCGACTGACTTTCTTTAACGGTTAGTTTTACTAAAAACTTATCATCAATAAAGCCGTAAAACATTTCGTTTCCACGTCTTGTAAGCGGTCTTTCTTTGTAGATAAGTTCTTCGATTTTTTTCTTAGCCATAATACCCTCCCGATAATAGGATTATCATATAAATAATATTGACAATTTTTTGAAAATATAATAACATACTTATTGTACCATATTTTTATTAAAGTGTAAAGGGAAAATTTGCAATGAAAATGTTTTTTGTGCTTTTAGGATACAACTTTGCCTGCATTATAATAATAGGTATTATTTCAGGACTTTTAATAGCAGCAATTCCGTCGGCTGTTTTTACTCCGCACAAAATTTCAACATATCATGATTTTAAATTTGAAGACTGCGGAAGATTTTATGATAAGTATTTTAAAATTTCCGTATGGAAAGACAAGCTCCCCCAGTTTTCTGAGATAGTGCATAAAGGCTTTTCAAAAGGCTCTTTAAAGGGAATTGATAAAGCTTATCTGGGCAGGTTTTATTTAGAAACCATAAGAGCAGAGTTTTGTCACAGAGTTTTAATATTGTGCGCGCCTGTTTTTTATGTTTTAAATAAAAGCAGCAACGTTGGAATTGTGTTTACAATTTTATATATAATAGGTAATATTCCTTTTATAATGATACAGCGTTATAACAGGCCAAGAATTAAAAAAATTATGACTTCAAAGGCGTATAAAAATAAATTTGTTGATTAAAAAACAGAGAAAAATGACAAAAATTAAAGAAAATCAAAGAAAATGTCTTGCGGTGCAAAAAGTTTTAAAAAAGTTATTGACAAAACATTTTCGTTGTATTAAAATGGCATAGTATTTTAAAAGAGGAGGATTTTTTCTATGCGTACATTTATGGCAAATGCAGAAAATATCGAGAGAAAATGGTATATCATAGATGCTGAAGGTAAGCCTTTAGGACGTGTTGCAGCTCAGGCAGCAGCAATTCTTCGCGGCAAGCACCTTCCTACCTTTACACCTCATGCTGATTGCGGTGATCATGTTATTATTATCAACTGCGAAAAAGCTGTTATGACAGGTAAAAAGGCAGAAGATAAGTCATATTTCCACCACACAGGTTGGATTGGCGGCATCAAGGAAATCAAGTATAACAAAATGCTTGAAAAATTCCCGACAAGAGCAATGGAATATGCAGTTAAAGGCATGATTCCTAAGACAACTCTCGGCGCTAAGGCATTAAAGAGATTAAGAGTATATGCTGGCAGCGAACATGAAAATCAGGCTCAGAAACCAGAGCTTTGGACAAAGGAAATCAGATAAGGAGGTAATGGAAAATGGCAAAAGCAGCATTAACCGGAACAGGTAGAAGAAAAAAATCAATTGCCAGAGTAAGACTGTTACCTGGCAAAGGAAATATCGTAATTAACGGTAAATCAATCGATGAATATTTTGGATTGGAAACTCTTAAAATGATCGTACGTCAGCCACTCGCTGTAACTGACACACTTTCAAAATTCGACGTTTTTGTTAACGTGCAGGGCGGCGGTTTTACAGGTCAGGCTGGTGCTATCAGACACGGTCTTTCAAGAGCACTTTTAGATGCAGACGAATCTTTCAGAGCAATCCTCAAAAAAGAAGGTTTCTTAACAAGAGACCCAAGAATGAAGGAAAGAAAGAAATATGGCTTAAAAGCAGCTCGTCGTGCACCGCAGTTCTCAAAGAGATAATTATTTTATCGAAAAGATTATCCCGCAAGTTTATCTTGCGGGATTTTTGTATATTATTTGTCATTTAGCTGGGGCGGGGTTATCAGTTATGCCTAAAATGTAATCTGTAGATACGTTGTAAAGTTGTGCAAGATTGATTATCATTGAAACGGGGATTTCACGCAAGCCTCGTTCGTATCTTGCATATACCTGCCTATTACAGGTGAGATATTCCGCGACTTGTTTTTGAGACAGGTCATTGTCTACTCTTAAATCATATAATCTTTTAAAAAACATTAAAGTCACCTCTTGACTTTAATGTTACCATATGGTATCATTTTATTATTAAATATGGTACTAAACGATACCTTTGTGGGAGTTGCAAATAATGGATATTAAGGTTGAACTATTAAAAGAGTATATCGCTGATTACATAAATCAACATATCAATGATTTTGAAATTGATGAGGATAAAATTGCTGACAGCACAGCCATAAAAATAGTGAAGGAAATAAGTGGAGTTCTTAAAAATGAGGCTTATGACGATATTGATAAAGTAGAACAATTTGTAAGGATATTTGAAAAATATGGTATAGACACAGGCGCTTGCCATGATTATTAAAAAAGACAGCGTCAGCTGTCTTTTTTAATTTTTTTATTATGGTAAAGGTTTCTGTCTGCTCTTTTAAACACATCTGCAAAAGTATCATTTTCTAAATACATTGCAAAGCCTTTTGTTGATGCGAACTCCATACGGTTAAGCTCTGCCCTTGTGATTTCAGAAATAAGTTGGTTAATGAGTGTTTCGTTTGAATGATTTGATATAACTGCAAATTCGTCTCCGCCGATACGATAGATGCTGTAGTCCTGTCCTGAGAAAGTTGATGTTAGTAACTTTGCAAAGGATTTTAAAATCTTATCGCCCTCTAAGTGTCCGTATGTATCATTTATTAATTTAAAGTTGTCAATATCAAAAAGAACAAGCGACCAGCCTGATATTTTTTTGCTTTGCAAAACATTTATCTTTCTGCTGTATGCGGTGTGGTTTTGCAGACCTGTCAGGTCATCTGTGAATGCTAAAGTGTGCCACTTATTTAATGAAATAATTTTTTTACTCTTTTTTTTGATTATAACTTGCTGATATATAATAACTGAAAGCATGCCAAATACGGCAAGACTCCACAATGAATCCATTTTTCTAACTCCTTACTTAAAAAAGCCACAATGCGATATAGTATAGTCCCTTTTTTCTTAAAAGTCAACAGGAATTTTGCGATGTAATAAAAACTTGTGTTTTGCATAAGCTATTATAGACGTTTTGCGTCTAAATGTCAATAGAAAATTTATGTTTATGTTAAATTATATATTGGTGATTTTAAATGGAACTGACAGTCGGGGAAAAGGTCAGGAATTTACGAGAGGATAAAAATCTTACACAATTACAGCTTGGAGAACAACTTAATATGACACAAAGAAAAATCTCTTATATTGAGCGAGGAAAATACGAGCCGAGTATAGGAGATATAGTTGAAATATGCAGATTTTTTAATGTTTCCGCCGATTATTTACTTGGGCTATAAAAGAAGGCAGCGTTTAGCTGTCTTCTTATTTTTCCATTTAATAATCATGACAACTGCCTGTGTCTATACCATATTTTTCAAATATTCTTACAATTTCTTCTACCATATCAATATCGTCATAAGCATCATTTTTAAGAATATCACTTATTTGCTTTAATATTTTTATTGCTGTGCTGTCAGCAACTTTATTCGCATCAATTACAAAATCAGTGATATGTTGATTTATATAGTCAGAAACATAGTTTTTTAAAAGTTCAACTTTGATATCCATTTTCCTATCTCCTTTAAATTGTTTACTATATTATTTATAGGGTTTAATAGATGATATCTAATAATATTAATATTTTAGCATATAAATTTTCTTTTGTAAATAGGTTATAATTACAAAAGAGGTGGGAATTTATGCTTGAAAGTCAGTATAAAATGAATTTAATAAAGATTGGACTTAAAATTGCATATTATAGAAAACTAAGAGGTATGACGCAAGAAGAACTTGCCGAAGCTTGCGATCTTTCTGCAGGTTATGTGGCACAGCTTGAAGGACCAAATAGTTATTTTTGCCCGTCACTTAAGACACTTTTTGTAATAGGCGAAGTTTTAAATGTTACTGTTTCAAAATTAGTTGATATTGAAAATGACTAAAAAAAGACAGCGTCAGCTGTCTTTTTTTATTTCTTTTAATATTTTTTCAAATTCTTCTTTGCCTAAAAATGAGTTTATTGCATCTAAAAAGGCGTTTGATGAAAGCTTTGACGGAAAGCCTGCTTTTTTTAAAAAGGCTTGTCTTAGCTTAGCAGAATTTTCACTGCCTGATAAGCCTGATGCAAACAAATCGGTTTTTGTAACGGGGGTTAAATCCGCTTTTTCGTTTTTGGTGCAACCCGCTTTTTTAAGGGCATCTAAAATTATTTCTTTTGTCATACCCTCAACGCCCAAAAGACCTTCCTTGCCTGCTTTTTCTTTGCGTTTTTCTTTGCCCTCTATTTCGGGAATATAAGCATTTTTGATGCATTTTGGGTCGATCCATCCTTTTAGGTGGTTTCTTATAAGAAAGCCTGCCGAGTCGGAATCTGTTAAAATTACAATCCCACGTTTTTCGGCGTACATCTTTATCAGCTCTTTTTTCTCTTTATCTTTGAAAATCTGAAACCCGTCTAATGAAATTACGGTTGCGTCTAAAAGAGAGTCAAGCTTTATTTTATCGTATTTTCCCTCTACAATTATTACTTCTTTTATTTTCATATCAATCAATAAGGTCTAACATGGTATTTGCAAAGTCCACAGGACTTTCAAGGGTTAAACCTTCTATTAAAACAGCTCCGCCATACAAAACTTCTGCCAGTTTTTTGAGTTTTTCGTCGTCTTTGCCAAAAAGTGATTTCATTTTTTCAAAAACGGGGTGGTTTAAGTTGATTTCCAAAACTTTTTGCGCTTTTATTCCGCCACCTTCAGGCATTTTGCTTAAAACTTTTTCCATTTCTACCGAAAGCTCGCCCTCGTTTGTGATGCATACAGGGTGAGATTTTAACTTGTTTGTGAGTTTTACATTTTCTACTTTTCCTGAAAGGGTTGTTTTGATAAATTCTATCAGGTCTTTATTATCTTCTGCCGCTTTCTTTTCCTGCTCTTTTTCATCATCGGTTCTGATATCTAAATCGCTTGATGAAATTGATTTAAATTCTTTGTCTTCATACTTAAACAGCATTTTTAATGCAAATTCGTCTACATCTTCTGTTAAATAGAGAATTTCATAGCCTTTGTCTAAAATGGCTTCTGCCTGAGGAAGTCTTGAAATCTTATCTGCTGTTTCACCTGATGCATAGTAAATTACGCTCTGGTCTTCTTTCATACGCTCTACATATTCTTTTAATGTTGTAAGCTTGTTTTCATAAGAAGAAACAAACATTATAAGGTCTTGTAACACTTCTTTGTGTTGACCGAAGTCGTTATATATGCCGAATTTTAACTGACGGGCAAATGCTTTATAAAACTCCTCGTAATTTGCGCGGTCGTTTTTCTGCATAGCTAAAAGCTCGTCTTTGATTTTCTTTTCTAAGCGACTTGCTATTATTTTAAGCTGACGGTCGTGCTGCAAAAGCTCTCTTGAAATATTAAGTGAAAGGTCTGCTGAGTCTGCCAAACCCTTTACAAAGCTGAAGTAATCAGGAAGCAGCTCTTTGCACTTTTCCATAATCATTACGCCGTTTGAGTAAAGCGCAAGACCTTTTTCAAAATCTTTTGTGTAATAGTCAAAAGGCGCTCTTTTGGGGATGAACAGCAAGGCGGTATAGCTTGCTAAACCGTCTGCCGATGTTCTTATTGTTTTAATCGGAGCTTCAAAATCGTGAAATCTTGATTTATAAAACTCTGCGTATTCTTCGTCTGTTACTTCAGATTTATTTTTTCTCCAGATTGGAACCATTGAGTTTAATGTTTCGTCTTCATAGGTTATATCAAACTCGCCGTCTTTGCCCTCTTTGGGTGTTTTGTGTGAAACAAGCATTTTAATCGGGTATTTGATATAATCTGAATATTTTTTTACAAGACTCTTTATTGTGTATTCTTCTAAAAATTCGTCGTAGTTTTCTTCATCAGTATTGGGCTTGATGTGAAGTGTTATTACTGTGCCTGTTTCTGTTTTGTCGCATGGGGTTACTGTATAGCCGGCAGGACCTTCTGATTCCCACATAAAGGCGCTGCCTGATGAAAAGCTTTTACTTTCTACCGTGATTTTATCTGCTACCATAAACGCTGAATAAAAACCTACGCCAAACTGACCAATGATATCAACGTCATCTGCTTTTTCATTTTCGTTTTTAAACTGGAGTGAGCCTGATTTTGCGATTGTGCCAAGATTTTTTTCCAGTTCTTCTCCTGTCATACCGATGCCTGTGTCGGTAATTATTATTTTTCTTGCGAATTTATCAAGCGCTATTCTTATATAAAAATTTTCTCTGTCAAATTTGATATTTTCGTCTGAAAGTGAAATGTAATAAAGCTTGTCTATTGCATCTGATGCGTTTGAGATAAGCTCTCTTAAAAATATTTCTTTGTTTGTGTAAATTGAGTTAATCATTAAATCCAACAATCTTTTGGACTCAGACTTAAATTGTTTCATTTGATTTTGTCCTTTCTTGATATATAGTTTGATAGACAGGTGCCCCAAAGGAATACCCAAATAATGCATAAAATCATCAAAAGTCGGGGCGTGTACCTGACTTTTGATACCGATAAATTTGCTTGTCGCCGAGTTTGTGAGGCACAAGGCGCGAGCGAACAAATTTGCAAACCAAAGAGCAATGGATATTGCTCTTTGAGAGTGCTTTAGCACTCTTTTGGTTAGAGTGCTAACTGTATTGTACCATAATTTTGAAGATTGTCAAGTTTTTGCTTGTAAAAATATGCTTTTTGTGGTAAAATTACTTAGAATATACTAATAGACACTTGGGGGGTATAATGAATATGTCAGACTTTTCAACTATTGACAAAAATTTTGCGGTGGAAACCAAGATAGAAAAGCAAGACATCAAGTTTTATAGTTCGGAAGACGAGATGTTTAAGATATATGGAATTTACAAAGAAGACGGAAAATATCGTCGTATGCCTGAGAGTGTGGCTAAAATAGCTGCCACTGAAAGGGATGACTCCGGACTTGTAAGACTCCATTCCAACACTGCCGGTGGCAGAATCAGATTTGTAACAGACAGCAGTTATGTTGCCATAAATGTTCAAATAGACACACCCAGCAAATTGCCGCATATGGCGTGGACAGGTTCATTAGGGTTTGATTTGTATGCAGACAATGAATTTGTAAATACATTTGTACCACCATGGTATGTTGAAGACAAGTATGAGAGCGTAATTGGGCTTGGGGAAAAAAAAGAGAGGGAAATAACAATTAATTTTCCGCTGTACTGCAATGTAACCGAGTTATATATTGGCCTTCAGGAAGATGCGATTGTAAAGGATCCTGCCCCATATAAAAATAAGAAGCCGATTGTTTACTACGGATCATCTATTACGCAGGGTGCATGTGCATCAAGACCGGGGCGGAGTTATCAGAGTATTATTTCAAGAAAGTTTAATTATGACTATATCAATCTTGGGTTTTCAGGAAATGCACAGGCTGAAGAGACGATGATTGAGTATATTAAAAGTCTTGACATGTCAGCTTTTGTATATGATTATGACCACAATGCGCTGACAGTAGAGTATCTTGAGAAAACTCACGAAAAAATGTTTAAAGCAATCAGAGAGCAACACCCAGACATTCCTATTATTATGATGCCCAGACCAAAGTTTTATCTCACAGATAAGGAAATTCAGAGGCACAAAATCATAGAAACCACATATAAAAATGCAATTGCGACGGGCGATAAAAACGTGTATTTCATTACTTCCAAAGAGCTTACAAAGCTTTGTGGAAATGAAGGAGTTGTAGACGATTGTCATCCTAACGATTTTGGATTTGCTTCTATGGCTAAGGCTTTAGAGGGTGTTATGGAAACCATTAACTTAATCTGAGCCATTTGTTGATTTTAAGTAATTTTGTATGAAAGGACTTTTTACAATGTATACTTTTTCTACTAAAATAAAAGATTTGGAAGGGTCGGCTATCCGTGCGGTTTTGAAAATGGCGCAGGGCAAAGACCTTATTACTTTTGCAGGCGGACTTCCTGCACTTGAAACTTTACCTGTTGATTTTATAAACAAGACTATTGATAAGGCTTTAACCGAAAATCCGGGTCTTGCTTTGCAGTATGGCGTAACTGATGGCTACGGCGTTTTGGTTGAACGTTTGCAGGAAAAAGTTAAAAAAATGGGAATGAGCCTTAAAGACAACGGTGTGATGGTTACCTCCGGCGGTCAGCAGGTTATTGATTTGGTTGCAAGAAGCATTTTAAACGAGGGTGACGTTGTTTTATGCGAGCTTCCTACATTTATCGGCGGACTTAACGTGTTTAAGTCTTACAATGCAAAGGTTATAGGCGTGCCGCTTGAACAGGATGGAATTGATTTAGAGGCGTTAGAAAAGCAACTTAAAGAAAACAAGGTTAAGCTTTTATATACTATTCCTACTTTCCATAATCCTATGGGAACTACAATGAGTGAGCTTAAAAGAAAGGCAATCTTAGCGCTTGCTCACAAGTACGACTTTCTGATTATCGAGGATAACCCTTATGGCGAGCTGAGATTTCAAGGTGAGGATGTGCCCACTATGAAATCATTAGACGCTGAGGGCAGGGTTATTTATGCAGGCTCTTTTTCTAAGATTTTATCACCCGGTCTTCGTGTGGGATTTGCTGTTGCACCAAAGCCTGTTTTAGAAAAAATGGTTGTTGCAAAGCAGGTTATTGACGTTCACACAACAATGCTTTCTCAGATTGTGGCTGCTGAATTTTTAGCGTGGGACGGATACGATAGCCATATCAAAAACTGCTGTGATCTTTACGGAAAAAAGGCAAGACTTATGAGTGAGTGTATTGATAAGTTCCTGCCTGAATATATCACACACACAAATCCCGACGGCGGTATTTTTATGTGGTGCGATATAAACAAAGATGTTGATACAAAAGAGCTTTTGGCAAAGGCAGTTGACTTAAAGGTTGCTTACATTCCGGGATATACATTTATGATTGACACAGATAAGCCTTGTAATTCCTTCAGACTTAACTACTCAATGCCTACAGAAGAAGATATTATAGAGGGAATTAAAATACTTGGTGAAGTATTTTAATTCTCCTCTCAAATTGCAATATGCATTGTAATTTGGCTTGCAAATTTGTTTGCTCGCGCCCATTTTTGATGATGGCATCAAAAATGCCAAATTTATAGGTATAAAAAGCCAGGTACACGCCCTGCCTTTTTATGATTTAAATTCGTTAGAAGTGCTTTGCGGGTGTATTTGACAAAGAAAGGATTTTTTAGATGAGGAAAACTATTTTCAGCGGTGTTCAGCCGTCAGGGCAGATTACTTTGGGTAACTACTTAGGCGCACTTAAAAACTGGACCAAGCTTTTAGATGAATACAACTGTATTTTTGCGGTTATGGATTTACATTCAATTACTGTAAGACAAGACCCCAAAGAGTTAAGAGAAAGAAGCTTAAAGCTTTTGGCTCAGTATATTGCGTGCGGTCTTGACCCTGAAAAATGCACTCATTTTATTCAGTCGCACGTGCCGGCACATGCCCAGCTTTCATGGGTTTTGGGCTGCTACACATATATGGGTGAGCTTAACAGAATGACTCAGTTTAAAGAAAAGTCACAGCGCCATGCTGATAATATCAATGCAGGACTTTACACGTATCCTGTTTTAATGGCTGCCGACATTTTGCTTTACAACGCAGACTTAGTTCCTGTAGGGCACGACCAGAAGCAGCACTTAGAAATTGCCCGTGATATTGCAGAGCGTTTTAATTCGCTTTACGGTGATACTTTTACTGTTCCCGACCCGTTTATCGGAAAAGTGGGTGCAAGAATTATGGATTTGCAGGACCCGACTAAAAAAATGTCTAAGTCTGAGCCAGCGGGAAGCATTTCTTTGCTTGAAGATGAGAATACTATCCTCAAAAAAATCAAAAAAGCTGTTACAGATTCACTTGGATATGTTAAATACGAAGAGGGCAGACACGGCATTAACAATCTTTTGTCTATTTACTGCTCGGTTACAGGTAAAAGTGTGGATATGGCCGAAAAAGAATTTGAAGGAAAAGGCTACGGCGATTTTAAAAAGGCTGTGGCAGAGGTTGTAATAGATGAGCTTCGTCCTGTTCAGCAAAAGTATAATCAGCTTATTGAAAATCAGGATTATCTTATGAAGATTATTGAAGATGGAGCATTTAAAGCAAATGAAATTGCACAAAAAACTTTAAAAGACGTATATGAGAAAGTTGGCTTTATTGTATGAGTGTAAGTTTACTTATTATTTTAGCTTTTGTGGTGGCATTTTTAGCATCGTTTGCCTCAACCCCTCTGGCGCGTGAGCTGGCAATAAAAATTGGTGCTATTGATGTGCCGAAAGACTCAAGAAGAATGCACAAAACCCCTACTCCAAGGCTTGGCGGTGTTGCGATTTTTTCAGGTTTTTTTCTTGCTGTTATTTGTTTTGTTATTTTAACTCCTGAAATTATCGGCATTGTTTTAGCATCTTCTTTGATTGTTATAATGGGCATTTTAGACGACAGGAAGCCTATTAAAGCATACAAAAAGCTTTTAGTTCAGGTGCTTTGCGCTTTGATTGTTGCTATTTTTGGTGTGAGAATTGAAATTTTTACAAACCCAAATCTGTTTTCTTCAAGCGATTATTTGCTGCTTGGTAACCTTTCAATTCCTGTTACCGTTATATGGATTGTTGCAATTACAAATGCGGTTAATTTAATAGATGGTTTAGACGGTCTGGCTGCGGGAGTTGCCTCAATTTCTTCTATTTGCCTGCTTGTAATCTCGCTTATGGTGTCAGAAAGCAACATCGCAATTTTAACTGCTTGTATTGCAGGTGCATGTTTTGGATTTTTACCATATAATTTCAACCCTGCATCAATCTTTATGGGTGATTCGGGTTCAAATTTTTTAGGATTTATGCTTGCGTGTATTTCAATCGAGGGACTTTTTAAGGGATATGCTGTTATATCGTTTGCAGTTCCGCTTTTGCTTTTAGCACTTCCTATTTTTGATACTTCGGTTGCAATTTTAAGAAGAATTAAAAATAAAAAGCCTGTTATGGCGCCTGACAGAGGTCATCTTCATCATAAATTGGTGGATATGGGATTTTCTCAAAAACAGGCGGTGTTAATCCTTTACGGAATTTCGGCTGTTTTGGGGCTTTCTGCCATAGTTTTGACAGGGTTTGGAGCACTTCGTGCAATAATGTTGCTTTTTGCGGCGCTGTTTGCCGTTTTGATAAGTATTTACTTTTTTAGAGAAGGAAAGGATAAGTAATATGGTTAAGGTCATGACAATTTTCGGGACTCGTCCTGAAGCCATAAAAATGGCGCCTTTGGTAAAAGAACTTGAAAAGGCTGACGGAATTGAATCTGTTGTTGCTGTTACTGCTCAGCACCGTCAAATGCTTGACCAGGTATTAAAGATTTTTGATATTTTACCTAACTATGATTTAAACATTATGAAAGACCGTCAAACACTGGTTGGTATTGTAACGGGTGCGTTAGAAGGTCTTAATGAGATTATGAAAAAAGAAAACCCTGATATTGTGCTTGTTCATGGAGATACCTCTACTACATTTGTAGGGGCACTCGCTGCATTTTACAATCAGATTGCGGTAGGCCATGTTGAGGCAGGACTCAGAACTTACGACAAGTATTCTCCGTTCCCTGAGGAAATGAACAGAAAGCTTACAGGGCAAATGGCGGATATGCATTTTTCACCTACTGTTAAAAACAAAAACAATCTTTTAAAAGAGGGCATGAATGAAGATGATATTTATATTACAGGCAACACTGTAATTGATGCTCTTAAAACTACTGTTCGTGATAATTACAAATTTGTTGACAAAACACTAAAGGGTCTTGATTTTGAAAACAAGCGCGTAATTTTAGTTACTGCCCACAGAAGAGAAAATTTAGGACAGCCTCTTAAAAATATCTGCGAGGCGATAAGAGAAATTGCGCTCAGCTATGAAGATGTTGAAATTGTGTATCCTATTCATATGAATCCTGCTGTGCGTGAAGTTGCATTTGAAGTGCTTTCGGGTATTAAAAATGTTCATATCATTGAACCGCTTGATGTTTTAGAGCTTCACAATCTGATGAACAGATGCTATATGGTTATGACAGATTCAGGCGGACTTCAGGAAGAAGCTCCGAGCCTTAAAAAGCCTGTTTTGGTGCTTCGTACAGAAACTGAGCGTCCTGAAGCGGTTGAGGCAGGAACTGTTAAAATAGCAGGCGTTGAAAAAGACGTGATTTTATCTTTGGCAAAAGAATTGCTTGATGATGAAAATGCGTACGCTAAGATGGCTAAAGCCGCCAACCCTTACGGTGACGGAACTGCATCAAAGAGGATTGTTGATGCTATTTTGGCGAGGTTTAACAATTTACCAAAGCCAGAGGACTTTGTTTTATAATGGAAACTATTAAAAAAGCTTTAAAAGACAAAAAGTTTGATAACTTATATTTCTTCTACGGGCAAGAGGTTTACCTTTCGAACTTTTATGTAAATGCTCTTAAAAATGAGCTTATCAAAAATGAGGAATTTAACTTTACAAGGCTTTTTTCTGATGAGCTTGAGCGTTTTCAAGAATCTGTTGAGGCTATCCCTGTTTTTGAAGAAAATCGCATGGTTTTGGTATCGGCAAGAGATTTTTCAGCAGAAATTAAAGAGGATTCTTACCGTATTTTAGAAGAAATGCTCGAAGATATGCCCACTTACACTTACGTTGTATTTGTTTGCTCTACTATAAAAAAGACAAGCAAAATTTACAAGCTTCTTTCTTCAAAATGCACCACCTGCGTATTTGAAAGCCAAAAAGCGCCCAGTCTTATATCCTGGATTTCAAATGTTTTTAAGAAAAAAGGCTACGAGATTGACAGAGATACAAGTGCGTATCTGTTAGAATTTGCAGGGTCTGATATGACCAAGCTTTTAAGCGAGACAGAGAAGCTTGCGGCGTATGAGCTTAAAACCAGAAAAATTACGCCACAAAGTATTGAGGCGGTTGTTACAAGGACTATTGATTCCAAAGTTTTTGAGCTTTTGGATGCGGTTATGTATAAAAAATGCGACCAGGCATTTGAGATTTTAAATTCTTTAATGCGTGAGAAAGAAGAGCCTGTTTATATTAACGGCGCTTTAATGCGTAACATAAGCTCGCTTTTGCAGTATAAGATTTTAAAAGCGGAGGGAAAAAGCGTTTCTGCTATTTCTGAAAAGCTTTCATTAAGACCGTTTGTGCAGAAAAAATATGCTGAGTTTGAGAAAAAGTTTTCCGAAAAGTTTTTGCAGGAAATGATTGATAGCTGTGCAAAATGCGATATTGGTTTTAAAACGGGCGAGATGGACGGGTATACGGGGCTTTCGCTATTGATTGGTCAGATGTGTAAATAAAGATAAAAAAAGATGTGATGAAAATCACATCTTTTTTAATGAATAGTGAATAATTAATAATGAATGCGTCAGAGTACGTGCTTTTGCTTCGTTTCCGCTGTTTGCAGAAACTCATTTTATGCACGACTCTTCCTTTTCAAAATTGAAAAGCATTTTTAAATTTTGAGAGGAAAAACCGCGACAATAGTGAGCAATGGTATACTTTAACATTGCGAGCAAACTAAAGCGTGTTTTGACTTGGTGCAAATGCCTTTGGGCATTTGTTTTTTTTATGCTTTTTTTGGTTTTACGACAAGATTTCACAAAAAAAGTCGGGTTTACTTGGAAACTTGTCCTTGAATGTCACATTTAGGTAGTGGTATAATGCCGCCTGTCGAAAGGAGAGGGCAGAATATGCAGGATAAAGTTTTAAACAAAACCGAGATACTTATTAATTTAAGCCTGATTGCAAAAGATGCTGACGTTGCGGCAAACTATCGCATTAAGGCGTTAGAGCTTTTAGGCAAGGCAAAGGGCATTTTTGAAGACGATCAAAAGGTTTTGGGAACCGTTAAGATTGTAGATGATATCAAGTGAATTTAAAAGATGCTATCGCACCAAGCTTTTTTGAAGTTCACAATGCAATTAAATGCGGCAAGTACACTCACTACTTTTTAAAAGGCGGCAGGGGGTCTTGCAAGTCATCTTTTGTTTCTGTTGAAATTATCCTGGGTATTATGAAAAACAAAGATGCAAACGCTGTGGTGTTAAGGCGTGTTGCATCTTCCTTACGTGACAGCGTGGTAGAGCAGCTCAACTGGGCGGCCGACCTTTTGGGCGTTTTACACCTCTTTAAGACAACTTTTTCTCCTACGGAAATGGTTTTCCTGCCGACGGGCCAGAAAATTCTTTTCCGAGGGGCAGACGATGTTAAGAAAATCAAATCTACCAAAGCATCTTCCGGCTACATAAGGTATGTGTGGTTTGAAGAATGTGATGAATTTAAAAGCTACGACGATATTTTATCTGTCAATCAGTCTCTTTTACGAGGCGGCAAAAAGTTTGATGTTTTTTACACTTTTAATCCGCCTAATTTTAAAAATCATTGGATTAATTCGATTGAATGTGATAAACACACGCTTTTTCATCACTCTACTTACCTAAGCGTGCCTGAAAGCTGGTTGGGTGAGCAGTTCTTTTTGGAGGCAAAAAGACTTGAAAGTACTGATATGGACAGGTACCGCCATCAGTACTTGGGTGAGATTATTACGCCAAAAGAACAGATTATTAGGCATTTTGAGGTAAAAGACAATCTGCCTGATACTGATATTAAATTTTTAGGTCAGGATTTTGGGTTTAATCACGCAAATGCTATTTTAGAGGTAGGGTTTACCGAAGACACTATTTACATTTTTAAAGAACACTATGTTAAGGGTATGGACACGACAGAAATTATCAAAGATGCAGAAGGCAAATTTGATAAAAGTCTTGTTATGTGGTGCGACAGTGCCGAACCTGACAGAATTAAAATGTGGAAAAAGGCAGGATTTCGCGCGGCTGCCGTTTCTAAAGAGCCTGGCTCGGTTTCTTCGCAGATTGATTTTCTTCTTTCTCATAAAATTGTTATTCATTCATCTTGCGTTAACACCATTTATGAAATGAGCAGGTGGTGCTGGATGAAAGACAAGCTTACGGGGGAGTGTACTGACAGGCCTGTGCCTATAAATGACGATTTAATGGCGGCGCTTAGGTACAGCATTGAATATTTAAGAAAGGCAGGATTTTGATTTTTGAATATTTACAGCGTTTGCGAATACTTAGGCAAAAAGCTTGGCACTTCTATTTCGTGTGATTTTTATCACAACATCCGCCTTTGGCGTGACTGGTACAAGGGATATTCAAAAGAGTTTCATCACTATACCGATTTTAACGGCAAAGAGACAGTGGAGCTTGACAGATACTCTCTTAAAATGGCAAAAAAAGTGTGCGAGGACTGGGCAAACCTTTTATTTAACGAAAAAACTGTTGTTTCATCAACCAATGAAAAAGCGGACACAATTTTAAAAAAGGTGTTTGGACAAAGCTCTTTTCGGCTTGGCATGAATAATCTGGTGGAGCGTTCTTTTGCTCTTGGTACGGGTGCTGTGGTTTTGAGATTAAACGGCGGCGAGGTTTCGTTTGACTTTGTGGGGGCAGATTCAATTATTCCGATATCTTTCAAAGACGGAGAGATTGAAGAGGTTGCTTTTGCAAGCGATTTTTATCACAGGGGCAAAAGGTATACCTATTTAGAGTGCCACTTAAAAGATGAAAACGGAAAGTATGTTATTACCAACGAGTACTTAGATGATGTTTTTGGTGTAGCGGACTTAAATACGGGGGTAGTTAAAAGCTACAACACTAACTCACAAAACCCTTGGTTTGCAATCTTAAAGCCTAATATTGTAAACAACTTAAACGATTTAACCCCGCTTGGGATATCTGTTTATGCAAATGCCATTGATGTTTTAAAAGGGGTAGACCTTGCGTATGACAATCTTTGCACAGATTTCTTCCTTGGCGGGAAAATGATTATGATGAATGAGACAGTTATTGCAAAAGAAGAGGGCGGAAGAAGAATTCCTCCGCAGTTTTCAAGAAAGAGGCTGTTTATGTCTATGGGAGATTCTATCATTGACGGGAAGATGTATGAAGAATATAATCCCGCCCTTCGTGTTGACGAAAACACCAAAGGCATTTACACTCAACTTTCAATTTTAGCTTCTCTTTGCGGACTTGGGGAAAAGTTTTACAGCTTTTCTAATAATGAGGTTAAGACCGCAACTGAGGTTATAAGTGAAGACTCGGCGCTTTTCAGATGTGTTAAAAAACACGAAATTATCATTGAAAATGCTCTGCTTAGTCTTGCAAAAGCAGTCTTGGGCATTTTTGGGATCAACGCAGAGGTTTTGGTTTCGTTTGACGACAGCATTATTGAAGATAAAAAGTCTCAAAGGGAACAGGACTTTAAAGATGTCCAGGCAGGGTTGATGGAAAAACAAGATTACATCAGAAAGTATCACGCATAAGGAGAAAAAATGGATTTTTTAAAAGAATTTTTAAGCAGCGACCTTTTTGATGCCGTAGCTAAAGAGCTTGAGGGCAAAAATGTGAGTCTTATCAATAATTTTGGCGGTGAGTATGCTTTAAAGAGCGAACTTTTGGCTGAAAATGAGCAAAAAATCAGCAAAATTATGTTTGACAATGCGTTAAAAAGCGAGCTTGAAAAATGCGGTGCTAAAAGCATTAAAGCACTTGAAGGCTTTTTAGAGCCTGATAAAATGAGCTTAGAAGGCGGCGTTTTAAAAGGGTTTGAAGAACAAATTACAAAAATAAAAAAAGAAAACGGATTTTTATTTAACGACGCTTTGGCAATTACAGGGCACAGTCACAAAAGCGGCATGACCGATTTTAACTCAATGAGTGATGATGAGTATTACCAGAGCGTATTCAGAAAGGATGAATTTTAATTATGGCAAATCAGTTAATTACTATTAAAGAAATCGCAAGGGCGGCACTTCCGAGACTTATAGAAAACCTCGTATTTCCTAACCTTGTTCATAAGGATTTTTCAAATGATTTTGTATCAGGAAAAGGTGACAGAATTCAGGTCAGAAAGCCTGTTGTGTTATCTGCTGAGGAATTTGACGAAGCTAAAGGCACTTCTGTTCAGGATATCAACGAATCTTCTGTTGAAGTGGCTCTCGATAAGCTTGCTACAGTTGATACAGAGTTTTCTGCTATTGCTGCGGCTACCTCTATTGACGATATAAACAGAATTTTTATTGAGCCTGCAGCGGCAGCTCTTGCTCAGAAAATCAATTCAGACGGTCTTGAACTTTATAAGGACATTCCTTATGTTACAGGCACAGCCGGCACTACACCTTCTTCTTTAGAAGATATTGCAAATGTAAGAAAGGTGTTAAATCAGAAAAATGTTCCCGTAAGCCCGAGAGTTGCTGTATGGGATACTGAGGCTGATACTAAATTTACCACTGTTGATGCTATTGTTCATGCCGACAAATCAGGCAGAGTAAAAGCTTTAAGAGATGGTTCAATCGGTAAAATCTTCGGTCTTGAAAACTATATGTCTCAGGCTGTTAAAAAGCATAAAAGTGAAGCAACCGGCACTGCCCTTAAGGTTAGCGGTGCGGTTGAAGAGGGAGCAACTTCTCTTTCAATCAGCGGTACAACTCTTACAGGTAAATTTGTAAAAGGCGATGTTTTAGAAATCGCAGGCAAGCACTATACTGTTACAAAAGACACTGATGAGGCGGCAAATAATGCAATCTCTGAAATATTTGTTTATCCTGCACTTGATGCAATCAAGGACAAAACAGAGGTTACTTTAGTGGGCGACCACACAGCAAACCTTGCATTTAACCCGATGGCATTTGCGTTTGTAACACGTCCGCTTTCTGCACCATCAGGGGTTGAAAGCTATGTTACAAGCTACAATGGCATTACACTTCGTGTTGTTAAAGGTTATGATATGAAGCACAAAAAGGAAATGCTTTCTATGGACGTGCTTTACGGCTACAAGACCATGTATCCTGAACTTGCAACAAGAGTTTTGGGCTAATGCCTTTTAAACGGGGGGCAGCTTATGGAAAAAGTAGGTTTTGACTATTACAAAAATGTTTTTTTAGGAAGTGAAATAACTTCCCAGAAAACCTTTGAAAAATTAGAACGTTATGCGCTTTCTTACATTGATAAAATTACATTCGGAAGAATTACATATATGTCTGAAAGTATTAAATGTGCAGTGTGCAGTGTATGCGAAGCACTTTTTAAGCAAAACGCAAGAAGCGGTATCAAACAGGAAACAAACGACTCATATTCGGTAACTTATCTTGAAAATTCTTCGGGCGAGTTTTCCGACCTTTATATGTCGGCGTCAGTGTTTTTGCCGTCTGAACTGCTTTACAAAGGTATTTAGTGGCAAGTGCCGCAAGGTGAAAAACGTCTGTTTTTCATCGGTTCATATTTGATTGAGCCATTTAGGGGACAATCAAATATGCTTTAGCCAATGTGAAATGATAATTTCACATTGAGAAAAGATGGGAGGGAATTTAAATGATATGCTGCGATAAATGTATTACGGTGTTTTCGTTTAACGGGCGGGCATACGAAAGAAGCTTTTTTGACGGTGTGAGTATCTTTGGATATGACGGAATTTCGACTACTGATGCAGGGTTTGAACAAAATAACAAGTTTAAAATAACAATCCCTGCAACTGAAAGCATTTCTATAAAGCCCGGCGACAGGGTGGTTTTAGGAAATAGCGAGGTATTGGATTATGAAAATGCTTACACCGTAATAAGCGTGAAAGATAACAGGTGTTCAAGCGACTATCTTAAGCACTATCTTATCGAAATTAAATAATAAATTGTGGGAAAGGAGCCAAGAAGGTAAAACTTGTGTTATGCAGGAGGGGGCAACACAAAATTTTTGAAAAGAGGAGAATTTTTTTGATAGACAAAATTCAGGAATTTTTGCTCGGATTCGGGCATTTTAATATAGATTATTTATCAGGCAGGGTAAATGGTATGAGTGTGTACCAGGACAGTTTTACACCTGTTAAAAAACCTTATTTTGGCGGCGGTGGACTTTACAGGTATTCATTTTTTGTGGAGCTTACAAGCCCTTATGCGGCAGACCTTAACGGAAATAATCATCTGATTGTTGATGAGTTTATTGATTTTATAGAAAGAAAAAACTTAAAAAGGCAGCTTCCCGAACTTGGTGATGGGCTTGTTTCGCAGTCTGTTAAGGTTGCTGAAAACATAGGCAGGGTGAAAGCTACCCCAAACAAGACCAATTTCAGGTTGAAGCTTGAGCTTTTATACACAAAGGAGTGATATTTTGAACTTGATTGTTTTATCTGACAGTTTTGGTGCTTATATGGCTGTAAAAAACAAGTTTGTAAAAATGAAAGGATTTTCAAAGCTTGATATTTCAGGTGGTGCTGAAACATACATAAGAAAATATATGGGCTGTGATGAAAAAAGTGCTGATGTTACGGGCGCTCATACTAAAATTTCATACACTTTTGACAGAATGGAAAATAATTTGGTTCACGATTTTTTAGCACAGATTTCAGACTGCTCTCTTTCAGGTGATGATGCGGCAACGGAAGTTGTTCTGGTTGATTTTTCAAAGCATACGGATAACGGATTTAAGGCTGTTTTGCAAAAATTTGCAGCAGTTTGCCTTGACACCCGCCCTGAAGACGGGTTTTTGGATTACACAGGTCAGCTTGTTTCCACAGGAGGAAAAACTTTTGGGGTCGTACAGTCTGAAGATGAGTTTAAAACAATAGAATTTGTGCCTGAAAGGAGTGGGATTTTGTGCGATTGAAATTTGTAAGCGAAGAAAAAGTGCTTCAAATGGGCACAGACGACGGGTTTGATGCTTCCATAATTGAAATTTCGGGGCTTGGCGTGCCTGAAAAGAAGTACAATACTACAAGATATGTTGATATGCCCGGACAGATTACTGTTTCTGCTTCGGTGCTGCCGAGGGAAATTTCTATAAAGGGTGATATCCGTATTGCCAAGAGTATGCCGATTGGTGCATATCATATATTCTTTTTAAACGGTGGTGAGCTTTATATTTTTACCCAAAGGGGCAAAAAGAAAATTGCCTACAATCCCAAATCTTTTAAAACAGGACAGAAAAATGGCGATTTTGTTAGTTTTGAGCTTTGTATTATATGCGATTTTCCTTATTTTTCTGATTCTGTTAATAATGCTTACCGGATTTACAAAAGAATTGACAAAATAACAGACGATTTTATTTTGCCTGCGGTGTTTACTGAAAGAGTCACCGAGGCAGATATTATAAATTCAGGTCAGGTGGATGCTGAGCCTTTAATTAAAATCGAATGCACAAAACAGGGCGTGTATTCAGGAGGCATAAGACTTTACAATGCGCTGACACAAAAGGAATTAAAGCTCGATGTTAATTTAAGCCTCGGCGAGATTATTGAAATTGATGTAAACAAAAGGTCCGTTTCAAGCAATATGAGGCAAAATTGCTTTGGCGTTTTGTCGCAAAACTGTGTTTTATCGGAGTTTGTACTTGGCAAGGGCATTAATCATATTTCGCTTTTTAACCAAAATGACGGCGAAACTGTAAGCTGCAGTATTAGTTTTGACAATTTGTATGCGGAGGCGATTTAATGCAGGAAATTAAAATTTATGACTTCGATTTTAACTTAATTGCATCTGAATTTAAATGCGTTTCTTTTGAGTGGGATACAAGATTTAATTCAATAGGCACTTTTAAAGGAGTTTTTACACTTGACTCTGATATTTATAACTGTTGTGCCAATCGTGATTTTTTAGTATGCGTTCAGGGTGAAAATCAGGGAATTATTACCTCGGTAAGGATTGAAGATGATAAAATTATCGTAAGCGGCAAGGGGGTAAATTACATACTTCAAAAAAGGGCGTGCCTGCCTTTTTCAACCAAAGATGACGGAACCGAAAAATCAGCACCTGCTTTGGTATGTGAACTTGTTAATAAGTATTGCGGTGATTTTATGGAGGTTTTAAGTCCGCCTGCGGGGTATCCTTTAAGTCATTTTAGCAGAATTGAGGCAAAGCCTGTATTTGAAATTATTTCAGATATTTTAGCAGGGGCTAATTTAGGACATTTTGTGAAGTTTGATGTGGACAATAAAAAATGGGTGTTTGGCTGTCTTGAACCTAAAAACAACAATATAGTGCTTTCACAGCCGGACAAGTCTTTGTCTGACTGCGATTATGTGAGATATTTATCTGATTATGCTGCAGCAGGTGTTTACAAGCAAAAACCTTATTTTATGGGCTCTTGGAACGCAGCGACAAATCTGCCATCGCTTTGGGACATGGACAAAAATAATTTTGCTAAAGTATATAAAGTGGAAGAAGGCGGAAACACATTCGGACTTAATTTTTCGGCAGGTGATTATATTGTTTGCTTAACTGAAGACGGAAAGTGGCAAAAAAGTTCGTCTTACGGGCATTTCTGGCATAAGGTAACACCAAAAGCAGGTGTGGGTGCTTACAGGTGGGAAAATGTTTTATCGTGCGATGACATTTCCGAGGCAACCGAAATGACACTTTTAAATGAAATTGATGAAAATGTTGTAGCTCTCGTTCAGGGTATTTCGCAAAAGGAATTTCAGCTTGGGGATATGGTAAAAATTCAGCTTGGTAAGGGAAATTCTTTAAAGGTGTTTTACAAGCAGATTAAAAGAATTGTGTATCACTACGAGTGGGGCAACTGCTTTGTCAGACCCACATTTTATAAGATAAAGGAGAGAGAAGATGAGTAATTTTAAGTATACTTTTTTTGACAACCAGACAGTTGGGGTTGACCATTTAAATGAGATTACTAAAAGGCTGGTATCGGGCGGGATTTCAGCTGTATACAGCGGGGTGAATTTTAATGTTGCTGACATTAACGATTCAAACAAAACTATTCTAACAGGCGGTGTTGTTCCTGAAAATGATTTAAACTTAAAGGTGACGTCACTTGGAAACGGAAGATATCTGATAAACCCCGGGCTTTGCTTTTTTAATGATGGAACTACCATGGAGGTATTATCAGGCGGTGAGGAGATTTCTGTTATACTTGGAACGAAAAGGTATGTTTACTTGGTGTCGGATGCAAATAGAATGCAGTGCTTGGTTGAGGTTTTAGAAACTGAAAAGCAAAGCGGTGAGTTTATTTGTTTGGCGGTTATAAATGCTGATGGAACAATACAAGACAAGCGCACCTATGCAAGAGGAAAGGTGCCCGGTTTTTATGCTTCAACCGAGGGGATGCAAGTAAATATTACCGAAACATATACAGGTCCATTGTCATTTGGTGGCCAAAACATAGAAGTTCCAATAGGTGACGGCAATTTTAAGCATCTATGTATTACAGCGGAATGTTCATATTTTGATAATAAATTAAGGGGAGTTTTTTATTGTGATTTTGATAATGGTAGAGCAGTAAATCTAGGGGTGCTTGCTGTTGAGGGTGGAACAGAGAATTATATTTATTACAACAGGAATTTAGGAGCATGCAGGATTGGTCCTGATGTTAAACTGCAGGACGGAAAGCTTATTATTCCTGTGTTGCAAGGCAATGTAAACAAGGGATACGCAGTAGTGTTTTCATACCACTTATGGTAAAGGAGGATTTAAATGAAAAGAAAAATTATACCAAAGCAAAAATTCAGAACTTATGCTACATTTCCGTTAGTTGCAGGAGATGCAAGAGCTTATGAAATTGAGCTGGATTTGGGGCAGAATGTAACAGGTGCCGAGTTTAAGGCGATAGCAATCCGTGCTGACGGCAAAGTTATTGAAGATTTGGGTGCGGTTACAGACGGCATTGCAACTTATACTTTAGCAAACAGTATGTATTCTGTCCCGGGCGAACTTACCGTAAGGCTTCAGGTACTACATAATTCAAGTGTTTTAACTGACAGAGAAATCGTTTTTGAAGTTTTGGAGGGAACGCAAAACGCATCGCAAGGCTCAACTGTTGTTTCTTTAAACGACAGCATAATTTTAAGGCTTTCGGGGATAGAAGAAAAGCTTTCAGGCAAGGTTGATAAGGCTGAAGGCAAAGCCTTATCACAAAACGACTTTACAAATGAATACAAAGCAAAGCTTGACGGGTTGGACGAAACAATAGGTGCTGAGCTTGAAAAGGTATCTGAAGAACTGGGCAGGCATAAAAACGACCAGACTAATCCTCACGCAGTCACAGCAGAGCAGGTTGGGGCATATACAAAAAAAGAAGTAGATACAAAACTGAGCCAAAAAGCAAATAAGTCGGATATTATTAATGTTTACTCATATCAAGGCTCTGTTGACACATTTGAGGATTTAGGAATTGTTTCTGCACTTAAGTTTATTCCTGACGGAGAGCCGACCATAGATGGTCAGGTGTGCGGTTCGT
>JAFQRW010000019.1 GCA_017409875.1 Clostridia bacterium | reverse complement strand
TCTGATTTATTCAATGCTACCCCTCCTTTTCATTTTATTTTTCTTCGCTTATTTCACGAGCAAGTTCAACAATTTCATAAGCATATTTTGCTTTGTCTCTTTCAAGCATCCTTTTATAAATCGGATAGTTAACTCCACAAAGAATGAAACCTATAATTCCTATGATAATTCCTGCAATAATAGCTATAGTTCCGCTACCGATTGCCTGCATAGCAAGACTCATGCCTGTGCCAACAATGAGCGCTGAAATAATACCAAATGTGTAAGTAAATATCGTTGCCGGAAGTTTTGCCTTTTTGTCAAGTTTCTTCAGGGCTACTATCTTTGAATTATCCTTTGGTGCATAGTCCTTTGCGATTGCTTCTGCTAAAATTTTGTCTGTGTTCATGTTTAGTCCTCCTTTTAATTTTATACTTTAAGTATAAATAAAATCAAGAATAAAATGAACAACATAATTCGTGTTTTTTGTTGGTTTAAAACTTATTATATTTATATATTATCAGAACCAACATTAAATATCAATAATATAAAAAAACAGAACAATATAGAATGTCATCTAAATCGTTCTGTTTTGGTGGCTCCCCAAGTTGGACTCGAACCAACGACCCTGCGGTTAACAGCCGCATGCTCTACCGACTGAGCTATTGAGGAATATCAACAAAAATTATAATATCACAATAATAATAGTTTGTCAATATTCTTTAATAAAATTCATCTTGCTCTTTATCTTCGCTTTTGCTTGCTGCAACTGCTAAAGCGTCGCATCTTTCGTTCTCGGGGTGACCTTTGTGTCCTTCTATCCACTGGTATGTTACTTCATGCTCGTCCATTAAAGCCAAAAGATTTTCCCACAAGTCTATATTTGATGCAGGCTTTTTATCGCTTTTTATCCAGCCGTTACTTTCCCAGCTATACACCCAGCCTTTATTTATTGCGTCCACCACATATTTTGAATCGCTTATAACAGTAACGATGCACGGCTCTTTTAAGGCATCTAAGCCTTTAATTACCGCCATTAGTTCCATACGGTTATTTGTTGTGTTTTCATATCCGCCCGAAAGCTCTTTTTTTCTTCCGCCGTATTCAAGTACCACTCCATATCCGCCAGGGCCAGGATTACCCGAACACGCACCGTCTGTATACAGATTTACCTTTTTCATTACTTAACCTCACCGAAAGCATTTTTTATTCCCGCTTCAATCCCTAATTTGCCGTACTGATATGTAAGTCCGCCCTGCTGGAATGCAACAAAGGGTTCTTTTATAGGCGCATCTGCAGAAAGCTCTATTGACGACCCTGACACAAAAGCACCTGCCGCCATAATTACTTTGTCGCCGTATCCCGGCATCTCCCACGGCTGTGGTTCAACGTTAGAGTCAACCGGCGAGCCTTTTTGTATGCCTTGAATATATTTTATCATTTTATCTTCATCGCAAAACTTTATTGCCTGTATTATATCAGTTCTTTTCTCAAAAGGCTCAGGACACACCTCATAGCCTAATTCTTCAAAGACAGCACTTGTAAGTATTGCAGTTTTTACTGCACTTGCTACAGCAGATGGTGCCATAAAAAGTCCTTTATAAAACTCTTTATTTATCCCAAGCGATGCCCCGCATTCTCTTCCCAAGCCAGGGCAATACAGCCTGTTTACAACTCTTTCTACGCACTGTTTTGTTCCTGCTACATATCCTCCGCAGGGCGCAACGCCGCCTCCTAAATTCTTGATTAAAGAGCCTGCCATTAAATCAGCACCAATCTGTGTTGGTTCTTTTTCTTCCACAAACTCACCATAGCAATTATCCACAACTATTTTTGCATCACAGCGGTCTTTTATAAATTTAATCGCTTTTTCCATTTCAGAAATCAAAATGGACTTTCTCCACTCATATCCTTTTGAACGTTGCATCCATACTAAAGCAGGTTTTTTTAAGAGTGCTTTTTCTATTTTTTCATAATCAAAATCTCCGCTTTGTGTAAGTTCAATCTGCTCGTATGTTACACCGATTTCCTTTAAAGAGCCTATAGCATTTCCTCTTACTCCAACTGTTTCTTCTAAAGTTTCATACATTCTGCCTGTAACACAAAGTACATGGTCATTCGGCTTTAAAAGTGAAGTTAAGCAAAGCGAGAGTGCATGAGTTCCGCACGAAATATTTTGCCTTACCAAAGCATCCTCTGCCCCCAAAACATCAGCAAAAATCTTATCTAATGTATCTCGTCCCAAATCATCATATCCGTAGCCTGTGGTTGATGCAAAATGCGCTTCGTTTACGTTATATTTCTGAAAAGCATCCAAAACCTTTTTGGAATTTACATATTCTATTCTTTCTATTTCACAAAAAGCACTCTGTACTTTTTCTTCAGCTCGTTTTATTATGTTCATATTATTTTCCTTCTTCTAAAAATGCTTTTATTATCTTTTTTATAATGTCTTTGTATTTTATGTCGCAAGCCTGTCTTATTTCATCAAAAAACCTTACAGGAATTCCAACCACAACTGTGTTTGGTGCGCCAAGTGCCTGCACGCAGCTTGGCTGCTCGCTGTCTGCCTCAGGTTTTATTTCGATGTCAAGCTTATCACAAATTCTTTCAATTTTTTCTTTAGCGGCAGAGCTTATTACAAATCCTTTTCCGACTGCTTTGTATGTTAAACCCTCGCTTTTTGTTTTTTCAAAGCTGAGCACAAAATCAGGCTCAATTTCGCGTGTTGCAACTATCGCACCTTTATTGTTATTTTTACTTTGAACGCCGAAAACAAAGCTTGCATCATAATCGGTTTTTAAGTCTATACACTCAAGCATAGCACAAACAGCTATTTTTTCAGCCGCATCTTTTGTAAAAATTACATTTTCTTCTGTGGTATACTCTGCGCATACTATGCCTGCCGCACCTATATTTTCAAATCCGCCAGTAAGCATATCAACATACAAATCTTTATCAGGCTTTGCAGCATCTTTTGCTTGCAGAACTCCTGTATACCCACCGAAAGACACCAAGCTTCCCAGCGGCAATTTTTGCGTTCCCTGATGCGTTACATAAACTTTTTTGCCGTCTATGCTCATAGCAGTAAGTGTATCTTCGTCAATGCCGCAAAAAATCATAAGCTTTTTTTGCCCGTCGTTTTTGCTTACAATAAAATTGCCTATTGAATCTTCATAACCGTCTGTTTTTGTTTTTATATATTTTTTAATTGTTTCCTCGTTACCGCAGGCACAAGGAATCTGACACAACATATCAAGCATTAAAATTCCTCCGTATCCAAGAATTTGTCAAGCATTTTTATACACTCTTCAACGTCCGCTTCATCCACAACGCAAACAGGTGAATGAATGTATCTTGCAGGGATAGAAACTGCCGCTGTTTTTATATTATTTAAATGTATAGCTCCTGCATCATTTCCGCCTGCTGCCAAGTTTTTATACTGAAATTTGTCAGCCGCCTCTTTAAGCTTTGTGCGAATCAACGTATTTGTATAAGTCGCACCGTCAACTATTGTAAGTGCAGGTCCCAATCCAACTACAGTTGAAGTTTTATCTTTATCTACTCCGGGCAAGTCAAGGCAGGTCGTGCACTCAACTGCAACTGCCGCATCGGCTTTTATCCGCCTCGAAACCACAGCAGCACCCCTAAGCCCGAGCTCCTCCTGAACGGTAAAACAATACCACACGCTGTTTTTATGTGCTTTTTTCAAAAGATTTATTAAAATAAAGCAGCCCAGCCTGTCATCAAACGCTTTTCCTTTTAAAAGACTTCCTATTTTTTCAAATTCGGTATCAAAAGTCGCATAATCTCCGATTTTTACAAGTTTTAGCGCCTCTTGTTTATTTGTGGCACCTATATCTATATACATATCAGCACAGGAAATCTTTTTTTCTCTTTCTTCAGTGGTAGAAAGGTGTACCGCTTTAACCCCTGTTACACCCAGCATCTTATTTTCGCCTATTCTCACACGTTTAGCCAAAAGGACCGATTCATCAATCCCGCCTACTGTGCGGAATTTTAAAAATCCGTCATCTGTTACAGAAGAAATAATCAAACCTACCTCATCTGTGTGGGCGGCAAGCATAATTGTTTTCGCATTTTCAGCTGTGCCTTGTTTAAAGCAATAAAGATTTCCCATATTGTCCTTAAACACTTTATCACAGTATCTGGTTACTTCCCCGGCAATAAAATCTGATATTTTATTTTCATCTCCGGAAGCACCGGCACTTTCAGAAAGCCATTTTAAAAGTTCCAATTTTTTCACCTCAGGATTTTGTCTTTAACAATACTTTCAAGCTGGTCGCCTTTCATATTTTCTAAAACGCATAAAGTCAGCTCAACCAAATTGTCATAATCTTTTACCGACGCTGTTTCAACAGGCGTATGCATAAACTTTATGGGAAGCGACAAAACTGCACATACAGCAGGCTTTGCTTTAATCTGATATCCCCACGCATTTGTGCCTGAGCTTGCCTCAATCACTTCTGTCTGATAATCAAGCCCATACTTTTTAGCACAATCTGTAATAATTTCATAAAGATTTTTATCAAGGCTTGGGCCAAAGCCTACCGCTGTTCCTTTTGCGCACGGAAAAACAAGGTCACTTTTTTCATCAGGTGTCTGACCATGCGTAACGTCTAACGCTATAACCACATCGGGATTCAAATTCTGTGCCTTTGCGCCCAGTAGTCCAAGTTCTTCCTGAACTGAAAAAGATGCAATCAGGTTAAATGGTAAATCTTTATCCTTTATTTTTTCAAAAACTTCAATTATTGCACTACAGCACGCTCTGTCATCTAAATAAGTTCCTGTTATGCTCTCTCCCATTTTATCAAGTCTTTGCCTGTAGGTTACAATATCTCCTACACTTATTACCTGCTCAGCATTTTTAATGCCTGTATCTATAAACATATCCTCGAATTTAGGGGATTTCTTTTTGTCTGCTTCATCCATAAGATGAGGGGGTTTTGATGTTATTACACCTAAAACTTCTTTTTTTGCGTGAACTGTAACCTCTGCACCGGATAGCACTCTTGGATCTACCCCTCCGACAGGCGAAAATTTTAAAAATCCGTTTTCACAAACCTCTTTTACTGAAAGTCCGACCGTATCGGTATGTGCATCTATTACCACATTTAACAGATTTTGGCCGTTTGTTTTCCAGCAAAACAGATTTCCAAAACTATCTACTTCGCATTTTACGCACAAAGGCTCCATTTTTTGTTTTATAATGTTTGTAATTTTATTTTCTCTGCCTGATGCACCATAGCACGTGCAAAGCTCATTAATCAAGTTATAATTCAAAGCTTATTCACCAGTTCCTTAAATTTATTTCCGCGTTCTTCAAAGTTTTTAAACATATCAAAACTTGCAGAGGCAGGACAAAGAATTACAACATCGCCCATGCCGGCATTTTCACGTGCAAGCTCAAGAGCATCGTAAAGGTCGGTTGCCTCTTTGATTTCGAGCATATCCTCTTTGTATTCTTTGCAATTAATAACAGCCTCTTTTATCTTTGGTCCCGTAGCACCCAAAAGAACAAGTTTTTTAACCTTTTTGAGTATAACAGGTCCTAAAACATCATAAGGAATTTTTTTATCATACCCGCCTGCTATCATAATGATTTTTTTATCAAACGAGTTAAGTCCTGCAATAGCACGTGATGGACTTGATGCTATAGAATCATTATAAAACTTAACACCGCCAAGCTCTCTTATAAACTCAATTCTGTGTGCAACTCCGCCAAAGCTTTTTGCAACCTTTATAATTGTTTCTTTATCTACAAAATCATAAACTGCCGTAATTGCAGTCATATAATTTTCTACATTGTGCATTCCGGGGATAACAATATCTTTGATATTTAAAACTTTCTCACCGCCGCATACAATAAACTCGCCGTCAAGACAGCAAAGTGCATCACATTTTGCTGAGAATGTTCTCGAAATTCCCTTTGCAAGTTTTTCTATTTCTATTGAATCCTTGTTATTTGCATTTGTTACTAAAATATCATTTTGTCCCTGATGGAGCATAATATTCTTTTTAGCTTCAATGTATTCAGTGTAGTCCTTGTGCCAGTCAAGATGATTTGGCTCAAGATTTGTTATGACTGCTATATGAGGACTTTTCTTAATAGTAAAAAGCTGAAAGCTTGAAAGCTCTAAAACCGCAATATCATCTTCCTTGATATTTTCTATTTCGGGCAAAAGAGGTTTTCCGATATTTCCTCCTACGTGAACCTTAAACCCTTGCGCTTTTAAAAGCTCAGATATGAGGGTTGTTGTGGTAGTTTTTCCGTCACTTCCGGTCACTGCAATAATTTTGCACGGACAAACTTCAAAAAAGGCTTCCATTTCTGACGTAAGGAAAGCGCCTTTTTGGACAGCTTCTTCAAACTGTGGTATGTCCGGTCTCATCCCCGGGCTTCTGAAAATGATATCTGCGTTAATATTATCTAAATATTTTTCTCCCAAATCAAGTTTAACGCCAAGTTCTTTAAGCTCAGCTCCTAAGCTCCCAAGGTCCTCTTTTTTATCGCAAACGGTAACTGCCGCTCCGCTTTTTACAAGCATTTTAATAAGAGGAGTATTACTTACTCCAACGCCGCAAACAAAAACTTCTTTTCCTCTTAAATTTTCAAAATATTCTTTATATGTCATAAGACGCTCCCTCAGATATTTATATATAATTTAGTATACCACAAATATATTTACAAATCAACGATTTTATTATGTCAGCAATTTTACTCAAATATTGACAAAAATGGCTTTACGTTACTAAAAACTAATCAATTTTTGTTGACATATCGCGTTTTTTTTGTTAAACTGTACTTGACTATGTAAAAGCTACATTATAAAGAAAGGATGAAATTATGAAAAAACTAATTTGCATTGTCCTTGCTCTTTCAATAGTTGCAATGTGTGTGCCTGCAATGGCAGCAACAACTACATTCAGCGACGTTACTGAAAGCAGCAAATACAAAACAGCTATCTACACACTTAACGATTTTGGAATTATTTTAGGTGATGCAGGTTCTGACACTTTCAGACCTCAGGCTAACATCAGCCGCGAAGAGTTCAGCGTTATTATGACACGTGTTTTGGGCTTAGGAGCGCTAAATGTATCTGTTACAGATTATCCGTTCCCTGATGTTATTCCGTCAACAAGCGCTGACTGGAGTATCAAGGCTACAAAAATTGCTTATGACCTTGGCATAATCAAAGGCTTTGAGGACGGTACTTTCAGACCTAAAGAAAAAGTTACCTTTGAACAGGCTGTTAAAATGATTGTATGTACATTAGGCTACGAAGCTTCTGCTCTCAATCAAGGCGGATGGCCTACAGGATACATAACAGTTGCGCGTGGCTTTGGTATTTTAAATAATGCCGAAACTGCACATAGTGAACCTGCAAGCCGTGAGATTATCGCACAGCTAATTGCAAACTCATTAGAAGTGCCTCTGGCCGATACAGAGGTTTCTGCAAACCGTACACTTCTTTCTGAAAAGCTAAAATACACAGAAAGCACAGGCGTTGTTACAGGTATCTACGGTAAGGCTTTAAAATCAAATGCAACCGGAATTGAAGAAGACGAAGTTCAGGTTGATTATAACAAAAAGTTCAAAGTAGGAAATACATCTGCTAAAGAATATTTTGGCAAAGAAATTAAATATTACTATAACAATGACGGTGCGAATAATATTTTAGTTTCTGCAAGACTTACAAACAGAAATTCTGAAGTTACTGTATCCTCTGACCAGATTAAAGAGCTTTATGCTACAAAGCTTGAATACTACCCTAACTCCGACAACGCATCAACTTATGAAACATACGCATTTGAATCAAGCAGTGTAAGCGGAATTTACAACGGCAAGTATGTATCTGAAATCACTCAAAGTCTCAAGCCTGATTCAGGCTCAATAACACTTATTGACAACAACGGCAATGGTATGTATGATGTTGTAATTATTGATTCGTCCGAAGTTTATGTTGTTTCTGCAGTAGATACTGCTAAAAAGATCGTTTACAATGCATACAATCAGGCTCAGTCACTTAATCTTAGTGAAGGCAGTCAAATTGATGTTACAATAACAAAATCAGGTTCAGAAGTTGAGTTTTCGCAAATCAAAAAAGGTGATGTCCTTTTGGTTTCTGCAAGTTTGTCACCTATCGGAAGACAGGCATATAATGTTGAAATTGTAACTAACTCAGTTTCTGGAAATGTTACATCTATGAGTAGTTCAAAAGACGATGTTACAATTTTAGGTAAAACTTATGAGTATTCAAATGCTTACTCACGTTATATAACCAATATGCCGTCAGAAGCAATGAATGTTGGTGATAAGGTTACAGTTTATTTAGATTCTAACGATAAGATACTTGCAGCCTCAGTTACATCAATCGCAACTACTACAAAATACGGCTACTTAATTGCTACAGATGCTCTTTCAAAAAACGAGTATGCGCGCTTTAAGATTTATACAACAGACAACAAAACACTCACGTTAAATGGTACTGAAAAAGTTAAAATTAACGGAACTGCTTACTCATATGACTCTGTTGAGGGAGCACTTGCTGCTGCAAATTCGGCAACAAATAAAGATAGCGGTGCTACCAACACAACAGTTGCACAGCTTATAGAGTATACAACAAATTCAAACGGCAAAATTGATAATATTTATACTATCCAGACCTCAGGTGATACTGAAAAAGCTCTTGTTCTTTCAAAGTCATTCCAAAATGACGTTGCGTATACTTCCAGCAGCAAAAAGCTTGGCTCAGATGTTATCCTTACATCATCAACAAAGGTTATGTTTGTTCCATCTAACAGAAGTGATACCTCAAGCTATTCAGTAGGTACATATTCTAAGTTAAAAAATCAATCAAAATATGACTTTGAAGCTTATGATTCTTCAACTACAGGCGTTCCTAAAGTTGTAATTGTTTATGGTGACTCAGGACTTATCGGAATTGATGATCCTACTGTTACATTTGCTTTGATTGAATCAATAAAAGACACAGTAGATACTTCTACGGGCGCTGCTGTTACAACTGTTACATGCAAGGTTGACGGTGCAAGCAAAACTTATAAATGCGAAGATCCGTCAAGACTTTCAGGCTATGGAAAAGGCGATGTATTAAGAATTGCTTTTGATGCAAAAGGATATATTAAAGAAGTTGCATCTGCATTTGATATTGATAATTTACCTGCTGAAGGTAAGTCAAACAGAGTTTACACAAAATCAGAGTCTTCAAACTATTTCAAAACAATTTTTGGTACAGTTTATGCCCGTGATGAATTTAACAATATCCTTATTACACCTTATGATGTAGCGGAAGATAATTCACTAAGCCTCACAGATAAAGAGACAGTAAAAGTTTCAACTAACACTAAGATTTATGTGCTTAATACCGCTGTTGTTGAAAATTCTGAAAATAGACTTACAGAAGGCACAATAGATTCTATTGCAGGATATGAAATCTCACAGTCAGGTGCATCACAAGTATTCGCTTATCTCAGAGGCTCTGGAGAGACCGCATTAAAATTCATTTTGGTTGTTTCAAAATAATCTGATTAGATTAAGCCACCGCATTCGCGGTGGCTTTTCATTTATGTATAAGCTAAAAAACAAGCTTTATAATAAAAGTTTATTTTTGCATACCCCCCTCCCTTTGTATTGTTTTTTTGTAAGCTAAGGCTGTTTCTTTAAGTCTAAATCTGCGGGTAAAATAACAGATAAAAACGTCTTAAGGTTATTTTACACAATAAATATCCACCCGCATAGCGGGTGGTATTTCATTTTCGGGCATAGCCCTACCCACTACTGGCTGCGCACAAGTGCGCTTTTTTATTGGCCTGCCAGCCATGCAACTTTTACTTACTACCCATAAATGGGTCCCG
>JAFQRW010000018.1 GCA_017409875.1 Clostridia bacterium | reverse complement strand
TTAAGCGCCCGGTTATGCCTTTGGGTAATAAGTGCTTCCTTTTCCCATTCCGAAAGAGCCTGCAACACTTTTTCGTATGCTTTATTTTCATTCGCTATACTTTTGTTGCGAAACCTCTCAACATCTTTTGCAGACATTTGAATAAGGTCGGAAATATCACAATCACGCTTATAATAAACGCTGTAGTCTATTTCAATATTCGTTCCGTGTATAATTCGTGAATTGTTATACACATCATAATCGCCGTGGTCGATTTTCATTAAACGTCAACCTCCTTGATTTCCCGAAGTTCAATACGGTTAGTAATTTCGTAACCGTGATTTTCTGCTGTCAGCTTCAAAAGGTTAATAAGGGCTCTGCGTTCCTCACGGCGAATGTTTTTAAGTGCTTCATAAGCTGTTTTGTCAACACACCCGCTGTTATTGTATAATTCTTCATTTCGCAAAGTTTTCACCTCAATTTTATATATTAAAAGCGTGGAAGTTATGGAAAACTTTTTTGCAAGTTTACGCACAAATCCCACGCCGTTTTTTATTATGGAAATATGGAAAACTCTTTGAGTTTACACACATTACCACAATACTACTGCTACTGCTGTAAATCAAAAACACATCTGTCATTACAAGCGCATAGCTCAATATCTGCAATACATTTTAATATGGGGTACACCTGCGGAGGACAAACCGCATTACCAAGACTTTTTAATCTCGGAGCTCTGCCGTCCGTTCTCTCTGTTACACGGGGAACGCCCTCAGGCTCTCGTTGCCACAATGTATGTCCGTCCAGCCATAAGGGAAACCCATTAACCATTCCACCCAATCGGGATTGAGTGCTGATTTGTCGCTCGTTGGCATTTCCTGTTGTACTATCTGTGTCGCCAAGTTTGCCGACTTGCGAGCCTGCATTAAAATCTCCGGTTTGAAATTCGAGCGCAGCCCGTCCGACGCTATCGGGGTTAAGTAAAATACCGCTGCCGACAGAGGAAGGCTCCAAATTTTCCCGTTGGGATTTCTCTTTCTGAATATCCCGTTTTCCGACAGAAACACGTCCAGCCGCATTGCATCTTTCTTGTTGTTGGTATTGTCGGAGGCAAGGGGCGTGGGAAACATCAACCGCGACGATAAAAGTTCTTGCGCGCTCATGCCACGCGCCGACGCCACAAGCTGGATATACGTATGTTTGAACAGCGTATCCTTCGCGTTCCAAGTCAAAAACCGTTTTGTCGAGCCCCATACCGATAAAGCCGGCAACATTCTCCCCAAGCACCCAAGAGGGGTGCAGTTCGGAAATAACTCTTGCCATTTCAGGCCAGAGGTAACGAATATCGGTAAAACCTTTCTGTGCTCCGGCTGTTGAGAATGGCTGACAGGGAAATCCGCCGCTGATGAGTGTAACTGTTTTTCGTCCTGTTTTTTCATAGAACACCTCCTTGTTAAGAGTGGTAATATCACGAAAGCGGGGCACGTTCGGCCACCGCTTTTCTAAAATTGATGTCGGGAAGTCCGCCCATTCACATTGGCAGACTGTTTCAAATCCCGCTGCTTCTGCTGCAATATCAATACCGCCAATCCCGGAAAATAAACTTAAATGTGTAAGCTCTTTACTCATTGTTTGCCACTTCTTCCGGTTTTGTTGTCATATATCGGTAAAGTTCAAGATGTTTCGGGAAACGGTCAACAAACGGAATAATAACATTACCGTAGAACAAGAGGCCTTCGCCCTCGTTACTCTGCGTTACATAGGAAAGCTGATTTGCTGAAATTCCAAGCTGTTTTGCAAGTATTTCGCGGTCTCCGCCTGCCTGATTGAGCATATAGATAAAATCAGAGTTCTCAAAGATGTTTTCAATCTCACGGGAAGATAACAGGTCTTTGACATTCTGCGTTATACCTGTCGGAATACCGCCCCATTTACGAAAGCGTTTCCAAATCTCAATAGAGTATGCCGCTGTCTGTTCCTCTTTCAAAAGCAAGTGAAATTCGTCTATATAATACCTTGTGGATTTATGCTCCGCACGGTTTAATGTTACACGATTCCAAACTTGGTCTTGAACAATAAGCATACCGATTTTTTTAAGCTGCTTTCCGAGCTCCTTAATATCAAAACATATCAGCCTGTTATTCATATCAACGTTGGTACGGTGATTGAATACATTTAATGAGCCGTGAACATACAGCTCCAATGCAGAGGCAATACGCTTTGCTTCAAGCTCCGGCATTGAATTAAGCTCATTGAATAAATCTTCCAAAATAGGCATATTGGAAGGCTCCGGGTTAAGTAAGTACGGTCTGTAAACATTTCGTACCGCCTTATCAATTACGCTTTTTTCAATCGGCTCCAATCCGTTCTTGCCACCGACTATAAGCTCGCAGAGGGAAAGAATGAAATCCGACTTTAACATTACAGGGTTTTCTTCCTCCGAATAGTTAAGGTTAATATCCATAGGATTGATGTAATTACGGGAGTTTGGCGCAATCTTAATTACCTGTCCGTTTAACTTTGATACAAGCGGATAATATTCTGCTTCCGGATCGCAGATGATAATATCATC
>JAFQRW010000017.1 GCA_017409875.1 Clostridia bacterium | reverse complement strand
AGCGAGATGTATTTACCAACATAAAATCCGCTTCTGTAAAGTAACAAGGTGGTAAGCAGTCTTGACATTCTTCCGTTACCGTCATTAAAAGGATGAATGCAGAGAAAATCGTGAATGAATGTTGGAATTGCAATCAATGGTTCAAGTTCAAGATTGCCGATAACTTTATTATATTCCTCGCAAATTTTATCAAGCGCCTCTTCAGTTTCATAAGGTGCCAGTGGTGTAAACAGAACTTCTGAATGTCCGTCAGGATAAGTAGCACTGATATAATTTTGCACACTCTTTGTTTTGCCGACCATAGGGTTATTCATATGAGTGTACATAATCTTATGGAGCTGAAGTATATAGTTTTTTGAAACAGGAATTGCATCAAAATTCTCGTGGATGATATTAAGAGCATCTCTGTATCCCGCAATTTCTTGTTCATCACGGGTTCTGGGAGTCGTCTTTTCTGCTACAAGTTGTTTAATACGTGTATTTGTTGTAACGATACCTTCGATTGCATTGGAAGACTCTGTGCTTTGTATCTTTGCGATTTCCACAAGCTTTTCAAGCTCTTCGGGGCGCATCTTTAAATAGAAGTCCTGTTTTCCTGCTTCTTTATATATGCTAGCTACGAGACCGAGAAGTTCAGAATCCCATTTATGTTCTTTGATTATCGAATAATTAAACATTCTCATGCCCTTAACCTCCTTTCTTCCCCTTAAATATTATCATATATTAAGGGAATTGTCAATGCTTTAAGTAGGTTTTCCCTTTTTTATTATTTGTTTTTAAGGTAAAGTTATTCTGCAAAACTGTTTTATTCTTTCATATATTTTATCTAACATTTTTCTAGCACTTTTCTAGCGAAAACCCAAAAAAAGCATCAAAAAGTGGCAATACGAAAAATGCCAGAACAGCAAAGGCTTTGAAGGAATTTATCCCCTCAAAGCCTTGATTTTATGCGGTTTTTATCGCTTTTTAAGTTCCTTTAACTTCCGCTAATTTACTCTATCTAAAAACACTGTCTAACAGCTCGAAATGCGGCAGGTCGCTAGCTGCGGCGCCAGAGTTCAAATCTCTGCATCTCCACCAAAAAGCTTGATGATTTTAATGTCATCACGCTTTTTTTCTATACCTATTTTTTGTGTCTCACATGCCCTTTAACTGCCTTTGTAACTCGGCCTCAAAATCGATTTTAAAGAGTGAGAGTGCACTCTTACGAGTACGCTCTAGTTTTTAGACATTTTAAGTTTAAAATTTTTTTAATTCAACGCCGTTAGCATCAGTGTTTAAAGAGCCTGTTAACAGTCTGATAAAATTAACCAATGCCCAGATTCCGCACAAGAAGAATGCCAGAAGAACAGCTACAAGTTTGGATTTCTGTTCACCATATGTATTAACTGTAGTAGACTTTATCACCTTACTTTTCATAAATTTCTGTTATATCTCTTGCAATCTGATACATTTCTTCAACAACATAATCAGGAGATATTATTTTTGCCTGTTTACCGAAGCTCATTATCCACGACAGGAAGTGTGGACTGACTGCAACTTTAACATGGCAGATGAAATGTTCTTCATCCTTTTTGACAATCGGGATATCCGTACCGAATCTGTCAAACACAACGCCCACTAGTTCATTATCAAACTCAATGGAAACATTGGTTTCTTCACCGCTGAACATCTGAAACATCGTCTTTGAATAGTTCGACAAATCAAAAGGCTTGTCTGAAAGGATTCTGTCTTCTTCGGTAAGCTCAATCATTTCCATTTTGTCAACACGGTAATGGGTGTAACTATCGTACTTTTCTTTGTATGTAATGAGGTAATAATTTTCGTCATCCCATGTGAGAGACACAGGTGATTCAGTATACAAACCACCATCTTTTCGATACACCTTTTTCTTATTCACATCAAGATTGAAATACTTAAAAGTAATCTGCTTATTCGCCGCGATGGCCTCGTGGATTTTATCCACATTGTAGTAAATCTGCTCATTGACTGTCTTTACACGATTGGTGATAAATACCTGTCTCTGGAGCTTTTTCGCATTCTCGTGACTGGTAAGTTTTTCAATCTTTGAAATAAGCTCCATACTCTTTTTACGGGTAATGAACTTTGATGCCTGAACACTGTCAACCAACAGTTTCAATTCAGGAAGTTCAAAATCACGGCTTGCTATGTAGTAATTGGTTGTACGAGTTTTGTTTGAGCAGATATCAAGTCCAAACAATTGCAGATATTCAAGGTCATCATAAATACTTTTACGCTCGGCAGAAATACCAAGCTTTGAAAGCTCGGCAATCATTTCGGGCACAGTAATTGTGTGTTCCTCATCTGTCTGTTCCATCAGTATCTTTGCCAGATACATTATTTTAAGTTTCTGATGTGATAGTTTCATAAAACAACATCCTTATCTTTATTCTTCATCCAGATTATCAAATAAATCGTCATCTGAATCAAAAGTGTTTTCATTTTTATCATCATTTTTCATATATTCCATAAAAACATTAAACTCTATAAATTCATCCATAAAGTCTTTTTTTCCGTTACCATCCCAATCAAAAAATGACATATTTATACCTCCAATAACCAATACTATTAATTTCCTTGATAACATTCTAACAAATTAAGTGGGTGTTAAAACGGACAGTGCCTAATCAAAGTATAACATATTGTAAAAGTAATTGCAATACAATGTTGCCGCTGAATTTACTTTAAGAAGCATAGCCTAAAACTAAAAAAACACAGTACAATAAACAACGTACTGTGTTTTTTTGAATAACTCTTGTTATATGTCTTTTGTTTTTAAGCTTCTAAAAAATCATTTGCATTCTCCGTTTGCTTTTTTAATCGCTTCGCGCGCAAGTTCTAATGTCGGATCGCACACCTTAAAATCTATGTGATACATATTCATTGCAACAGGAAGCTCTGTACACCCTAAAATCAATGTTTCTGCACCACGTTCAACCATGCTTGCCATAACCTCATTTACTTTGGTAACATCATAGTCATAATTTCCGGCTTTAACGCCATGATAGATTAAATCTGTTATAACGCTTTGTTCTTCTTTATTAGGTTCAATAATATTGATTCCCATTTTTAGAAGCACATCTTGATAAATTTTGCTGTTAATTGTCCCTTTAGTAGCTAACAATCCAACTGTTTTAATGCCGTTTTTCAATAAATGCTCACCTGTAATTTCTATCATATTCAAAATAGGTATTTCAACATTTTTTTGAACTTCAGAGAGAAAATAGTGTGCCGTATTACAAGGCATAACAAGTATTTCAGCTCCCATTGCCCAAAGAGTTACAGCACTTTTGGTTAACTGCGGAACGGGACTTTTCCCGTCATTGACTATGGCCTCTGTTCTGTCGGGAATGTTTGTATTGTTATCAATTAATATTTTATTGTGTTCTTGGTCTGTGTTTGCCTTTGTGTTCTCTACAATTTTCCTGAAAAGATCAACTGTGGCAAGAGGTCCCATTCCTCCAATGATTCCTATAGTTTTTTTATTCATTTTATTTCCTCGTAATATTTAATTTTCATATTGATTATATCACGAAAATATATTATAATAAAATATAAATAATTATATGAATATTATATTAATTTACTTATGGAGGAATTATGTTAAAATTTGCTGATTATGCTTATAAGGTTTATCAAGAAAAATCATTTACAAGAGCTGCCGAAAAATTATTTATATCTCAGCCTTCTTTGTCATTGTGTATAAAAAAATTAGAAGATTCATTGGGGTTCCCCATTTTTGACCGGTCCGGAAGAGAAATCACTCTGACAGATATTGGTCAAAAATATATATCTGCTATTGAAGAAATAAATAATATCAAAAAGAATTTAAAAGATGAAATTGACGATTTAAAGAAATTGAATAAAGGAAATATAACAATTGGAAGCACAATATTTGTATCATCAAATATTCTACCATCCATTTTAAAAAGTTTTCAAGCAGTTTTTCCTCAAATTACAATTAATATATTAGTAGAAAACTCATCAACCTTAAAGAAACTTCTTGAAAAAGGCCAGATTGATTTTATTGTAGATAACGCACACAATGAAAAGGAAAAAGAATATGAGTGCTATCCTCTTGCAAACGAACAAATACTTCTTGCTGTGCCTGAAAAGCTCTCTGTAAATGAAAAACTGGCGCCTTTGCATATACATAGTGATATTATTAGCATGGGTGAAAACTGGCATAAAAATCATCCAAAAGTTGATATGCGTTGGTTTAAAAACGAAAAATTTATATTATTAAAGCACGGTAATAATATGCGCCAGATTTCAAATGAAATATTCAAAGAAAACGATATAATTCCAAATGTGACACAAGAGTTCGACCACCTTATGACATCAATAAGCTATGCCGAAGCGGGATTTGGAATATGCTTCATAACAGACTCTGTGCTAAAATATGCAAAAAAATTAAATCACATTTCATTATTTTTGCCTAACACATCCCACTCTGAGCGCACACTTTTCATAATAAGGAAGAAAAACAAGTATCTATCTTTCGCAACCGAAGAACTTATAAAACATATTATTGATTTTCATAATTAGCCGTCACATCAAGCATTATTTCTGTCAACCTTTTCAGTGTTCGAATCTCTCTTTTCCCATAAAAATAAGCCCACGAAAGTGGACTATTTTATGGAGGAGAGGATGGGATAATAATGCTTCGCATTCTTGCTGCTTGACGACCGAAAACTCCGTTTTCAGTACCCGTCTGCGCATCACTTCGCTACAAAACAATTCACCGAATTGTTTTCCTTTACGCTTCGTGCCCTCTCAGTGTTCGAATCCCTCTTTTCCCATAAAAATAAGCCCACGAAAGTGGGCTATTTTATGGAGGAGAGGATGGGATTCGAACCCACGAAGCAGTTTAGCTGCTTACAGCATTTCCAATGCTGCGCCTTCGACCAACTCGGCCACCTCTCCGCTTTAGCATATTAATTATAGATTTCGTAACAATTTAGATGTCGCAAAAATCATTTTACGACGCCGTCAATTGATAGAATGCTCGAAAGAGCACGAAAGTGCGTTAGCTCTTGAGAATTACATGAAATTAAATTCTCAATGTGTCAATTATACTATATTCATTAAAAAAAGGCAAGTATTTTTATTTATTTACACCTATAATCTTTCTTGCTTTATTGTCAATTTGAGATAAAAACTCTTCCCCATACTTTTTTTGTATTTTTTTTACTGCACCAGGAAAATTTGACCTTCTGTCAGTAATATTATGAGCATCTGATCCTAAAACATCAAAATTATTATTCTTAACTAAGTGCTTAACAGTTTTATAAGCTCGTCCATCTAAAAATGAATCTGCATTAATTTGAACGGAAACATCCAAGGATAACAGATTTTCAAATTTAGAAATATTTTTTTTATTGCAAAATCTCTCAAAATGTGCAAGCACAGGGTGAAGTTTTCTTTTTGATATTATATCATAAATTTCATATGTCATCCACTCAAAATAACCAGTGTATGGCAATTCAATTAAAATGGCATTGCTTTGACCTATACAAAGTTTTTCCAAGTCAATATTTTTTGCAATATCCGTACTAAGTGCAACTTCTGCTCCTAAAACTATTTGCGGATATTCTTTACCATTTTTTGCAAGCTCAAACATCAATTTATCATAAGCCTTGTCACGTCGTGACAAGAACCTATTTACTGTTTCATCTGTATCATAATAATGAGGTGTTGCTACCAAAGCATCTACCCCTTGTTTAACATACAAATCAAGCATTTCAAGTGAGCAATCCAATGAATCCGCTCCATCATCAATGCCAGGTAAAAAATGCGAATGAAAATCTAACATAACTTACTTATTTGACTGGTGATCACCAGCATAATAGTTATAATAATTATATCTACTATAACCATATTTTCTTCTTGTATAATACTTTCCTTTATGCACACCATATGCGCTTTTGCTTTTTTCCACACCATTAATCACTATTCCAATAATTTTTGAATTGGTAAACTTAATACTGTTAATTGCATTATTAAGCAGAGATTTAGGTGTATATTTCGATCTTACTACCAAAAGAACACCATCACTTAACGCAGAAATTGTTAAAGCATCAGAAACAATGGATGCAGGTGGTGAATCAATAAATATATAGTCATAACTTTCTTTCAGCTCATCAATTAAATTAGCAAGTACCGGTGAGCTGATAAGTTCAGACGGATTAGGTGGCACTTTTCCTGCTGTGATACAATCAAACCCAAATTTAGTTTTTAAAATAGTATTTTCTGTTTTAGCAAATCCACTAAGTATTCCGGAAACGCCATCATTATTATCAACTTCCAGATATTTATGTATTTTAGGTTTTCTGAGATCGGCATCAATAAGAATTACCTTTGAACCAATCTGTGAAAATGTACTGGCAATATTAAGAGCTGTTGTAGTCTTCCCGTCTGAAGGAATTGCACTCGTAACAACCACAGCCTTGGATTTGCCATCATTTTTAAGTGAAAACATAATGTTTGTTCTCAAAGTTTTATAAGCCTCTTTGGTAGAAAACTCCGTATTTTTATCAACAATTACGTTTTCTGTGGTTTCTTTCTGCTTTTTTACTGATTTTAATTTACGCAGAACTCGAAGATTAAATTTTACATTTTGTTTTTTCATATAAATACTCCAATCTAACTTTTAAGTTAACTATAGGAAATCTTTAATATACTGTGTTTTTTTCAGTTGTTTTTCCTTTTTATACTGATCACGTATTAAATCCACAACTTCCGTATCTTTATTAATTTCGGTAAGCCCATCATACAATGTTTTTAAAACTTGGTCAACCTTTGTATCGCATTCTTTTTCTGCTTCAACAAGCTGTGACATAAGATGGTCAGCTACTTTAAGCTTATTTTCAATTGAATACTGTCCTACATAACCATCATAATACATCTTTTTGCCAATTTTTTCAATTTCTGCCAGTTTTTTTGTGAACTCAGCTTTTAAAGTATACATCTCTTTTATAGCCGTCTGCATAAGTTGTTTTTGTTTCTCATCAGTTTCGTCAATTTCAGGCTGAATTTCTACACTCTGATCACTCTCATCCGAAATATTCTCTTGCTCTTGCTCAGGTTCTAGCGGTGGTTCTTTTGGCTCTTCCTCAAAGAGTTTATTTACCGCTTCTTCAACAGTAATTTCACCACTGGCTATTTTTTCTTCCTCTTCTTTTGAAAAGCCATCTATTACTTTTTTATCAAACAATTCTTCTTTCTCAAGAATTTCAGTAAATTTTTGTTTATTTTCTTCAATCTTGTGTTCAATCTGAACATCGCTGCTTGTAATTCCTGTATACAATGCAGTTATGTTCTCCCATTGCCAGACCAGAAGTATTGCAATCAACAGAATTAAAACCACAAAAATTCCAAGAACTATTTTCCAAGCTTTTTTCATATATTTACTCCTTATCTTTAAAAAGCTCTCCTATTTCTTTGTATGCCTGAGGAGTTCCGATATCATAACATTCGCCTTGAAATTTATAAGCATACACATCCTTTTTACTGCAAAGCCATGACGGGAAAAAACCGGGAGCGTCCGGATTATTACCTTGTGTCAAATATTCTTTAAGCAGCGGAATAGTATCTTTTTTATAAAAGTATGAAGCGTATGCTGCTGTATCAGAAATTGGCACAGGTGGTTTTTCAACCATTTCAAGCACTCTGCCGTTTTCATCAGTAACAACATTTGCCATACGTTTTAAATCTTCTTTGTTTTCAATTTCTGAAATCAAAATCATATCTTTATGCTTTTTCTTAAATTCATTATAAAAATCAATTAGTTTGAAGGTGAAGATATTATCGCTTGCCATAATAAGAATATCATCCGAAATGCTCATCTTGTCAATCACAAACTGAATGTCACCGATAGCTCCAAGCTTATTTGTATCATCAGTGGTGTTATCATTAAGTACTGTGATTTTGACATCACTATAAGATGAATTGTTCCACTCACAAAACTGTTGATAGAATTTATCATTTGTAATTATAAAAATTTCATCAATTTCAGTAATTGTCTTAATTTCGTTTACCACAAAATCAAGTATTGTCTGCTTACCTATGGTAAGTAACGCCTTTGGTTTATTAAGTGTAAGCGGGTAAAGTCTTGTTGCATAGCCCGCTGCAAGAATTATAGCCTTCATTTTTTACTCCTAAATTAAAATTATGCGCCCACCGCATCAGAAGAATTATTAATTGCATTTACCGGATGATATGTAGAAACGTACCTTTGAAGTACTTGCCTTATTTCCTCATTATTATTGTCCTGAATTGCTTTTTCAAAAAGCTCAAAGGACTCCTTGATAGCATCTAAATCACTGAAAGTTGATTCTTCAATAAAGATTCTTGAGTTAGCAGTTTTTTTAGAAGTTTCAGGATTTTTAATCAAAAGTTCTTCATAAAGCTTTTCGCCCGGTCTAAGTCCGGTAACCTCAATTTTTATATCAGCACCAGGCTTATGACCAGAAAGTTTAATCATATTGTATGCCAAGTCATATATTTTAATCGGCTTACCCATATCCAGCACAAATATTTCGCCGCCATTTGCATAATATGATGCCTGAAGAACAAGCTGTGCCGCTTCCGGTATAGTCATAAAATATCTTGTTATATCTTTATGAGTTACTGTAACAGGACCGCCATTTTCAATTTGCCTTTTGAAAAGCGGAACAACTGAGCCGTTTGAACCTAAAACATTACCGAATCTTACTGCAACATATTCTGTTTTGCTGACAGGCTGAAGCGACTGAATAATCATCTCACAGAATCTCTTTGTTGCTCCCATAACGTTTGTAGGATTAACTGCTTTGTCAGTAGAAATCATTACAAATTTTTCTACACCATATTTATTTGCAGCAGCAGCCACGTTATATGTTCCAAAAATATTATTTTTAATTGCCTCACACGGATTGTATTCCATTAATGGTACATGCTTATGAGCTGCTGCATGGAAAATAACACGCGGTTTATATTGCTCAATAATTTCTTCAATTCTCTTTTTATCACGAACTGAGGCTATTACTACAGAAACATTAAGCCAAGTATACTTCTCTGCTAATTCGTTTTGCAGGTCATAGGCGTTGTTTTCATAAATATCAAGTACAACAATTCGTTTTGGATTATATTTTGCAATCTGTCGGCAGAGCTCACTTCCGATTGAGCCGCCACCTCCGGTTACAAGAATTGTTTCACCCTCTAAATCAGATGCAATCTCTCTGTCATTAAGAACAATGGGATCACGTGCTAAAAGATCTTCAATTTCAATGCTTTTTGTTTGGTTATATGAAATATCTCCTGCATCTAAGAGCTGATCAATATTAGGAAGTACTTTAACGCTACATGCTGTTTTGTTACATATTTCAATAAGTTCTGACAAATTTTCGCGTTCAAGTGACGGAATTGCAATAATTATCTCATCAACATACTCTTTATCACAAATTCTATAAATATCTTTTCTGTCACCCAAGACAGTATAGTTGAAGATAGTCTGCCCTATTTTCTCACTGTTATCATCAATAATGCCGACAATTCTGTACTCAAACGTGGTATTATTAACAATATCGTTAATAATAAGTCCGCCTGCCTGACCGGCACCAACAATCAAAATATTTTTAATGTTATCATTTTTAACCGTGTTATATCTTCTTGCGTATAGTATAAAAATCTTAACTGAAACCCTTGAAAACAAAACAAGGGATATGTAACAAAATGCAAAAATGATGAGTTGTCTGATCGAGAAAATTTTACCTTTTAGTATAACCGACAAAGCAAACATTGCAAACATTGTCATCACGGAGCAACTAAGTGTTGCAACATAGTCAAACATACTTGCATTATACCAATGCCTTTTATATGCATCAAACACAGCAAAAATCACTATGTGGAAGCATATACATACCAAAGCACTCCATTCTAACCTACGTAAGGTTACAGGACTAATTAAAAAATTGTCACTTGAAAGCAATGCGGCTACTAACAAAGATGCAATGATAATCATAAAATCAATCAAAGGAAAGATAACGTGATATCTTTTTTTCATCACCTAAAATGCACCCCATTTTATAATATATAGTTTAAGTATATCACTTTGGCTGACAAATGTCAATTGTAACAATATGACAAACAAACCTACATTTCTTACAAAAAAACTATTTTTTACCTTCTACAAAATAAGTCGCTTCCATATCTGCACAAGAAAGCGCAAACGCAAGCGGAAACATTTCAAAAGCACTGCCGACATTTCTTACATCGTCTGTCTGTGAAGAAAAGCCCATGTGATACCTGATTGCAAATGCTTCCTCACGGGTTAGTTTCATAAATCCTGTTATTATATAAACAGACTTTTCTCCATGTCCGTATGGCAAGTTATCACAAAACTCGTATGTAGGGACAGTTTTCCATACTCCGTCTGCGCCTTTAACATTTCTGGTTCCCTCTTTGTAGCAATCCACCTTACACAAATCGTGCAGCAAAGAAACAACAGCTATGCTCTCTTCAGAATAATTCATTCCATAAAGCTCTTTCACACGTTCACGTGACAAGTAATCACACAAACAATCATAAACATTAAGACTGTGTTCTAAAAGTCCGCCCGGATATGAACCATGAAATCTCGCACTCGCTGGTGCAGTGAAAAAATCACTTGACGGTGAAAGCAGATATTCTAAAAGTTTATCTGCGCCTTCTCTTTTAATTTTCTCATTATAAATTGATAAAAATCTTTCTTTTAATTCCATACTATCTTTCATTTCCTTCATAATTTGCTCTCGGCCCTCCAATATATTTAGGGCGGGTTTTTGCTGCTGCCAAAATTGCATTCCCTATACTCTTTACTGACAATCTCACCGGCACTGCAACACTTTTTAAGTGCATACCAATCATTGTAAGCCCGATATCAAGTCCAAAGTCTGCCTTTATATATTCAACTGCTACAGGGTCTTTAAAATTACTATACGCCGCAGTTGCAAAAGAACCGCCTGCCTTAGGTTTTGGTAAAACGCTGACAATTTCAAGCCCCATTTTAGAAGCAAGCTCACGTTCTACAATCAATGCCCTATTTAAATGCTCACAGCATTGGGCAGCTAAATATACCCCGTGCTTTTGTGTGATTTCATATATTGCATTAAACACCATATTTGCTATTTCAGGATTTGAATCGGAGCCTATTTTATTTCCTGAAATTTCACTTGATGAACATCCTACTACTAAAACCTGTCCTTTGGTGGCTTTTGCTGTTTCAAACAGTTCTAAAACAGCCGTTTTCGCTTGTATTTTAAGTTCTTCCAACATAAAAAACTCCTTTAAAATCATTAACTATATTATATCAGCAATACTCATAATTGTCAAAACTTATTTCTCACAAAAAGGCCAATATTTCATACTATGATATTGGATGCATTAATCCAATATTTTTTAGGAGGACGTTATTAAATGAGTGGCGAATATGAACAGCATATTGTAAAAGAGCTTTGTCCTACTGTCGGCGTTCAGGAGGTTGAAGTTGGCGTTCCTGTATGCATTAAAGCATTTGCTCATGTCGGCAAGGTGAAAACCGAATGCATAGGAAAAGCAGAAATAATTCCGGGAGCAGATTCATGCAAAGGCAAACCCGACAACGTTTGTAAGTTTGTAATCAGTCAAAAAATTAAGATTGAAATCCCGGTCATGTTCGGAGCAAAAACCGAAGTCGGAGAAGCATCGGTAGACTGCGATTGCCCAAAAGGTGAAATTTGCTGCAACATCGGCAAATAAAGTGACGTAAAAAAGCGGTGAGCAAATTCACCGCTTTTACTTTAACTATAATCCAAGCATACTTTCGATTTTCGACATAGAAACAAGCCCAACTGATGTATCTACTGCTTCCCCATCTTTAAAGGCAACAAGCATTGGTATGCTCATTACCTGAAACTTTTTTGCAAGCTCAGGATTTTCATCAACGTTAATTTTACAGATTTTCGCATCCTCATGAGACGCCGATACTCTCTCTAATATCGGAGAAAGCATCTTGCACGGGCCACACCAATCAGCCCAGAAATCTACTAAAACTGTTCCATTGTAATTTAACACTTCTGCCTCGAAATTCTGATTAGTTACTTTAATAATAGCCATAATTACCGCTCCTTTAGAATATTATATGTTTATTTATTCCATAAATTCAAATCTTTTAACAATTTTTCCATCAATATGTATTACATCATTCCACATACTAAGAGGTCTTACCCATATTTCGCCTTCGCCGTACAAAGCACGATAAACCACCATTTTTTCAAGCGTTTCACTGTGATTTGCAACCCCGATTACTTCATATTCATTTCCCTTATAATGACGATATCTGCCGAGCTTCATTTTTTTCTATCCCCTTTAAGAATATTATACCATTTTGCAAATCACATTGCAATAAAAATTTATTTTATGATATGTAAAACGCAGACGTATGTCCGCATTTTTTACTTTTCAGACGATTTAGAAAACAGTGCAGCCAAATATCCAAAAAGTATTGCTGCCGTTATTCCTCCTGCCGTTGCAGTCATACCTCCTGTGAAAATTCCCACAAACCCGTCTTTTGAAACTGCCTCCATAACTCCTTTAGACAAAAGATATCCAAATCCTGTAAGCGGCACTGTTGCACCTGCTCCTGCAAAGTCAACAATTCTCTCATAAACACCAATGGTTCCTAAAACTACCCCGCTTACTACATATATTACCAGAATTCTTGCAGGAGTCAGTTTGGTTTTGTCAATCAAAATCTGTCCGATAGCACAAAGTATTCCACCTACAACAAACGCCTTTATATAATCCATTTGCTACACCCTTTCTATTGCAACTGCATGAGCTATGCCCGGTATGCTTTCTCCCTGAAATGAGCTTGTAGTGCTCATAAGTGCTCCTGTTGCAGTAATTAGAACGCGATTGATTTCGCCTTTTTTCAGCAAGCTGTAGATATGCCCTGCAAAAACTGATGCACAGCATCCGCATCCTGAACCGCCTGCATGCACATCCTGTGACTCTAAATCAAATATTTCCATGCCACAATCAATATATTTATTTTTAAAATCAAGTCCTTCTTTTGCCAGTTGCTCTTTTGTTATTGCATGCCCAAGTTTCCCTAAGTCACCCGTCACTACAAGGTCATAATAATCCTTGTCGATATTTCTGTCTTTAAAATGTGTTGAAATTGTATCTATGGCAGCAGGTGCCATCGCTGCACCCATATTATTAGCATCTTTAATTCCCATATCAACAATTTTTCCGGGTGTAATATGTGTTATTGCTATTTGACCATCTTCATCTGACACAAGTGCTGCACCAGAGCCTGTTACCGTCCATTGCGATGTTGGGGTGCGTTGGCCTCCGTACTCAAGCGGAAAACGAAACTGTCTTTCGCTTGAACAAAAATGACTTGATGTTACAGCGATAGTATTTTTTGAGTATCCACCGTCTACTGTCATTGCAGCTATGCAAAGACTTTCTGCCATAGTAGAGCAAGCACCGTAAAGTCCAAAAAACGGAATATTGAAATCTGCCAGTCCAAAGCTTGTTCCCATACATTGATTTAAAAGGTCGCCACCTGCAATAAAATCAATTTCCTCGTTTTTTTTGTCAGCTTTTTTAAGGAGTATTTCAACTGCCTTTTTTTGCATCTTACTTTCTGCTTTTTCCCATGATTTTTCTCCAAATCTTCCATCGTCAATTACATAATCAAACGTTCCACCTAATTTGCCGTCTTGCTCTTTTTGTCCTACAACCGAAGCTGTTTGAATAATTTTAGGCAAATTTTTTAACACAATGGTTTGCTTTCCAATTCTGTTCATAAATATCTCCTTATAAAAACAGGTAAATTATCCCCGATAAAACTGATGCAATAATACCATAAGTTATAACCGGACCTGCAATTTTAAAAATATTGGCTGCAACCCCCATTACATACCCTTCATTTTTAAACTCCATTGCAGGTGACACTACAGCATTTGCAAAACCCGTTATCGGAACAAGCGTACCTGCACCCGCTTTTTTTGCTATGTTATCATACACATTTAGCCCTGTTAAAAGTGCACTGGCGAAAACAAGTGTGATACTTGTAAGCGTACCTGCAATTTCTTTATCAAAGTTTAAATTCATATACGTATTTAAAAAAAATTGCCCTATCATACATATCAGCCCGCCAATCCAGAATGCATTGAACATATCAAGCCACAGTTTAGATTTGTCAGCTTTACTTTCTGCATATTGCTGATACTGTTTTTTTGTCATTTTCATAAAAAGACTTCCTTTACTAATAAAATCATTAGTACTATTATTTCAACTTTTTTGTTAAAATATTAAAAAACCGAAGCAAAAATTGCTTCGGTTTTTTAATATTAAAGTTTTTCAAAATCACTTGCGCCATGCTTACAAAGCGGACACACAAAATCATCCGGAAGAGGCTCACCCTCATATACATATCCGCACATCTTGCATATATATCCTTTTTTAGGCTTATCGTCAGGCTTTGGTTTTACATTTTTATGATAATATGAATAAGTCATTGTAGGGGTATCGTACATTGTTCTTGCATCTTCAACAGTGCATATAAACATACCGTGAGTTGAAACATCAATATATTGTTCTACCTTTAAAGAAATAAAAGAATTAATGTAATCAGTAAGCACCAAAAGTCCGTTTTCTGAACGAAAGCTTTCAATTCCTGCAAACTTATCTTCAGTTTTTCCGCTTTTAAAACCAAAATTCTGAAATAACGAAAACGGAGCGCTTTCAGTAAGGACATTAATATTCATTATACCGCTGTTTTTAACTGTATCATGTGTATAGTTATTTTTGTTAATGCACACAGCCACTCTTGCGGGACTGTCGGTAAGCTGCATAACGGTATTTACTATTGCACCGTTATCTTTGTTACCATCATTAGAAGATACTACATAAAGACCGTATCCCAAATTAAATAAAGCTTTGATATCTAAACCCATAAACTAAGCTCCCCTTTTTAATTAAAAAAAGTAATATATCCTGCAACTAACAGTATAACCAAAATCACAGGCAAAATGTATTTGCAATAAATTTTCAACATATTTGGAAACTTAATTCCGCTTCCTGTATTTGCCTCCTGAATAAAGTTGTCCCAACCCCAACCTTTTTTATTCAAACAGCAGAACAAAACATACACCAAAGAACCAATCGGCAATATATTATTGCTCACAATAAAATCTTCAAGGTCTAATACAACAGTCCCTTCACCAAGAGGTGCAAAATCTGCCCATACATTAAATCCCAATGCACACGGAAGCGAAAGAATAATTACCAACACAAGATTAATAACACAAGCTTTTTTTCTGCTCCATCCTTTTGAATCCATTCCAAAAGATATAATGTTTTCAAAAACCGCGACTATTGTAGAAAGTGCTGCAAAAATCATGAATAGGAAAAACAGCGCTCCCCAAATGCGTCCGCCAGGCATTTCTGCAAAAATGTTCGGAAGTGTCTGAAATACGAGTCCCGGGCCTGCAGCAGGGTTTACATTATATGCAAAGCATGATGGAATAATTATCAAACCAGCTACGAGTGCTACAAATGTATCAAGTGCTGCAATAGTCATTGATTCGCCAAGCAGTCTTTTGTCTTTTGAAATATAACTGCCGAATATTGCCATTGACCCCATACCAATAGATAGTGTAAAAAATGCTTGTCCTAATGCTGCAAACAAAATTTCACCAATCCCAAATTCCGACATGCGCTCAAAATCTGGCACAATATAATACTTAACGCCCTCACCTGCACCAGGTAGTGTAACAGCACGCACTGCTAAAACAACAATAATTGCCAAGAGTGCAAGCATCATTACTTTAGTAATGCTTTCAACGCCTTTTTTTAAGCCTAAAGAACAAATTGAAAATCCCAATACCACCGTTAAAACCATAAAACCTATAACAATGTAAGGATTTGAGGTAAGCGCACCAAACTGGTCAAAAATCTGCTGGGATGTCTGATTTACAAAATCACCTTTAATCATCTTGAAGAAATATGCAAACATCCAACCTGTAACAGTTGTATAAAACATCATTAAAAGATAGTTACCCGCAACTCCAAGCTTTGAATACCAATGCCATTTTGTGCCGCTTGGCTCTAACTCTTTAAAAGATTCTGCAATGCTTTTTCTGCTTGCTCTTCCAACTGAAAATTCCATTGTCATAATCGGGAGCCCGAAAATTATCAAAAACGCTAAGTAGATTACAATAAATGCTGCTCCGCCGTACTTGCCGACTATATATGGAAATCTCCAAACATTTCCAAGTCCAATCGCACAACCTGCCGATATCAAGATAAAGCCTAATCTTGAACCAAAATTCTCTCTTTGCATAAAAACCTCCTGAATGTAATACACAAATAGCATATCACATTCAGGAAAATTTTACAAGTTATTATTTGGTTTTTGGTTTCTTTTAATTTTAAATGTTGATGTTCTTTCCAAAGGTTTATCTGAAACGATAACATTTCTTATTTGCTTATAAGAAATAAGTTTACTATTTATTTCTTTAATAGTTTTATCAACAATTTCTTTTATTTGCTCATCAGTTTTACCAGGAAATTTATCCTTATCGCAAACAATATATGCAGATATTAAATCTTTATCACCGTCATTTTCGCCATAAACCATACATTCTTTAATAAAGTCATATTTATAAATCAGTTCTTCGAGTTCTTCAGGGAAAACATTTTTCCCGTTTTTAAGCGCTATCATATTCTTCTTACGTCCTGTTATCCAGATGAACCCGTCTTCATCAATATAGCCTAAATCACCTGTATGGAAATATCCGCCTTTTAAAACCTCATCTGTAAGTTCTTGGTTTTCATAATAACCAAGCATAATATTATCGCCTTTTGCTATTATTTCGCCGATGCCTGTTTCATCAGGATTATCAATTCTAATATCAATTCCCGGCATTGCTACACCAACAGAACCAAGCCTCATATTTTCAGGATTTTCCGCACACAAAACCGGTGAACACTCTGTTAAGCCGTAGCCCTGCACTGTAAAAAATCCAATGTCATGAAACCACTGTTCAACATCCGGGTTAAGTGCTGCTCCGCCCATTATAATAAGTCTTAAAGACTGCCCGATTTGTTTTGTAATCTTTCCAAAAAACAGTTTTCTTAAATCAATTCTAAGTTTTAAAAGAACACGGCTTACTTTTATAAGTGTGTTTATAAGGTTTTCCATTCCCATTTCGTTAATTTTTCTTGTTGCGGTTTTGTAAATTGCATCTGCAATCAAAGGAACACCTACTAAAATTGTAGCCTTATGTTCATCAATAGATTTTGTAATTTTAAGTCCGTCACAAAATGCGTTATTCATACCAAGACTTAAAAAAAGCAATAATCCCACCATCCCGAACGTATGATGAAGAGGAAGAATAATCAAACTTACATCATCACTCGTAAAATGCTCATGGTATGACAAGGCATAAATATTAGAAGTAATATTATACTGTGACAGCATTACAGCTTTAGAATTATCAGTTGTGCCTGACGTAAATAACAACATACTCATTTTGTTATTGTCAATATCATATTTTTCATTTTCTGCTTGAGGTAATGCTTTGGCTTCAAGCAAAAGTTCATTTGAGGCACTTTCAATATTAATATCCATTTCAGGTAGCTCCATTTTACCTGCAACGAACAAAACATCAGCTTTACTTCTTGAAATCTGGCTTTGGATTTCATAATCTTTAAGACCTTTGTCAAGCGGAACTAAAACGCTTCCTGTATACATAGTTGCTAAATGTACAAGCATCCACTCATAACAGTTTTTTCCTATAAGTGCAATTCTTTTACCAACATATCCTCGTGACGAAAAAAGTCTTGACACCGCCTTAACATCGCTAAGCAAATCATTGTAAGAAACATTTTTTTCTTTAAGCGAAAAAGCTATTTTGCCACCGAATTTTTCGGCACTTTTTTCAATCATTTCCGCCAGATTATTATAACAAATATATTTTTCCATATTACACCTCGTGTTTAAAAAAATATTATGTAGTATTTAATACTATGTTATCACGTTTTCATTATTTTGTCAAGTACTTGAAAAAATTTAAAATTTATGTTATTATATCTAAGAGGTGGCTAATAAATGATATATAATAAAGAAAACTTTAAAAATATGTTTCTGTACTGGAACCAAAGAATTTCCCAGTTTAAACTTCCTGAATGGGATGAGCTTCCTGTATTCGATTTATATATGGACCAGGTTATAAAGCTACTCAATAACTATCTTAATCTGTATACAGAAGCTGCAGATAATGAAAAAGGTATAACGCAGTCAATGATTAATAATTATGTTAAATTGAAAATTATTCCCTCCCCGGAAAAAAAGCGGTATTCAAGAATACATCTGGCATATTTAATTATTGTTTGCGTTTTAAAACAAACCCTTAGCATTTCAACTATCCAGAATATTATACCTTTAGATATTAGTGAAGAAAATGTTAAAAAAATATATACAGCATTTGTTTTAAACCAAATAAAATCATATCAATATGTTTCAGAAAACATTTCAAATGTTGCAAATTTGCTTATTGAAAGTGAGGGCGATAATCCTGAAAGATTAAACGACCTTGTGATGCAGCTTGCAAGCTCTGCAAATATTTTTAAAATGATGAGCGAAATTTTTTGTAATACAAAAGAAAGTTAAAAAAAACAGGCATTCAACAGAATGCCTGTTTTAAATTAATCAGTTAAATTATCAAAATATCCCTGAACAAGTATTACCGGTGTTCCTTTGTCGCCTGAACCGCTTGTCAAATCACAAAGTGAACCGATTAAGTCTGTAAGTCTGCGTGGTGTTGTTCCTTGAGATGCCATATTACCAACCAAATCCTGACCTTTTTGTTTAATAGCTGATTCTATAGCTTTTTTAAGTTTATCACCCTTAAGATCAGCAAAATCATTGTCTGCCAGATATTTTAGTTTTAGTTCGTTAGGAGTACCCTCGAGCCCTTTTGTATAGGCAGGTGAAACAACAGGGTCTGCTAATTCCCAAATTTTTCCTACCGGATCTCTGAAAGCACCATCGCCATAAACCATAACCTCAATGTGCTTTGAGCAACGCTTTAAAAATTGTTTTTGAATATTTTCTACCAATGCAAAACAATCCTGAGGGAAAAGCTTTACAGTATCTTCAGTAGATTTATTTGAGCCAAGTAAGCCATATTTTTCGTTAAAGCCGCTGTTGTTTACAGGCTCATTAAGTATGTTATCCAATCCCACAACGCATTTTGCTCCGGCAGCTTTTAAAATACGTTTTGTGCGCTCGCGGCTGTGAATATCACAGTTTAATACGCAATCTGTATAATTTAATATAACACGTGGGTCGTTAGCAAGTATAATTTCTGCTTCTGCACCGCATGAACGTATCAGATCACCATAATATTTAACATAATCAACTCCGGTAAACGGATGTAAATTTTCTCCAAAAAGTTCACGATATTTTTCTTCACTCAAAACATCGGAATAAGGATTAATTCCGGCTTCATCAAGTTGATCTAATGATACCAAAGCATTGCCAACTTCGTCACTTGGATAGTTAAGCATTAAAACGATTTTTTTCGCTCCTTTTGCTATTCCTCGTAAGCAAACTGCAAAACGATTACGGCTTAAAATCGGGAAAATAACACCTATTGTGCCCCCACCAAGTTTATTTTTAACGTCTTGCGCAATGGCATCAACAGACGCATAGTTTCCTTGCGCACGTGCAACAACAGATTCTGTTACAGCAACAACATCACGGTCCCTAAGCTCAAATTTTTCCACCTCAGCAGCCTCTATAACACTATTAACAACAATAGTTGCAATATCATCGCCTTCACGTATAATAGGACAACGGATACCTCTTGAAATTGTACCTGTTTTTCTTTCCATAAATATCTCCTCCTACTTCTTGACATTCATCACAACTCCTATTATAATACATCTATAACCATTAGTAAAGCAGATAATACTTACAACAGTTATAAGGAGTGCTTATATGAAAACAAAACTTGATTACTATCGGATTTTTTACGAAACAGCCCGTCAATCTTCATTTTCAGCTGCAGCACAGAATTTATACATTTCTCAGTCAGCCATTTCCCAATGTATAAGGCAGCTTGAACATGATTTAAGCACACAATTATTCATACGTTCAAAGCGCGGAGTTTCGCTTACAAAAGAGGGGCTTGTTTTGTTTCAAAAGATTGAAAGTGCAATCCAATCAATAGAACAAGGCGAAACTTTGCTTGCAAGGCTGCATCATTTAGAAAGCGGCTCACTGTTAATTGCCGCCGGCGACACTATTACCAGTCACTATCTGCTTCCTTATCTTGAACAGTTTCACGAAACTTATACTAACATCCGCATTGAGATGGCAAATTCATATTCATACCAGATGCTAAAACTTGTAAAGGAAGGTAAAGCAGAGCTTGCATTTGTTAATCTTCCTGTAGAAGATGACGAATTATGCATTAAACCTTGTTTTGAAATACATGACACTTTTGTTTGTGGTCCTGAATATGATATGAAAGAAAGCTACACTTGGGATGAAATAGCAAATGAGCCTCTGATACTGCTTGAAAACAATTCATCTTCCCGTCGTTATTTAAACGAATGCTTCAAAAAAAAGAATATAGAATTAAAGCCGCAAATTGAATTTGCGGCACATGATTTACTGATACGTTTTGCATCTATTCATCTTGGTGTTTCCTGCGTAATACAGGAGTTTTCAAAAGAAAGTATTAATCAGGGGAAAATCCGTGAAATGAAGCTTTGTCCACCGCTTCCGTCCCGCAGTATAGGATACGCTTATTTAAAGGATACTCCTCTTTCTTTAGCTGCACAGGCTTTTTTAAAGCTAATCGAGCAAAACAAATAATTTATCCCAATACTACGTCGGTTATAAGCATAATACAAAATCCAATCAAAAGAGCATAAGTTGCACTTCTTTGGCTTCCGTGAGCGTGCGTTTCGGGAATCATTTCATCACTTATGACATAAAGCATTGTACCGCCCGCAAACGCAAGTGCAAAGGGTAATATAGCAGATGCCATACTTACTGCAAAGTATCCTAAAAGTGTTCCTAAAACTTCAACAAAACCTGTCAGCATAGCACAAATAAAAGTTTTCTTTTGGGTTACGCCGGCAGCTAGCATTGGCCCTATTATTACCATTCCTTCAGGAATGTTCTGAAGAGCAATACCTCCTGCAATTATAAGTGCCTGAGATATATTGCCCGAACCAAAGCCAACACCTGCAGCTATTCCTTCAGGCAAATTATGAATTGCAATAGCTGTAACAAACAGCAATACTTTACTTAGGTTTGCGTTGTTATGTTGCTCTGAATCGCCTCCTACCAGCTTATGCAAGTGAGGCACTAATTTGTCAATAAGATTTAAGCACAGTGCTCCTGCAAATATTCCTGCAACTGTAATAACAATTCCAAACTTTCCGCCATATTCAAGTGAGGGCATAACAAGTCCTAAAATTGCAGCTGCAAGCATTACGCCGGCTGCAAATGAAAGAACAATGTCTGAAAACTTATGAGATAATTTTTTAAATATAAAACCTATCAGCGCCCCAAAAACAGTTGCACCGCCAACACCCGCAGCGGTTAATAATACTAAGTTCATAACATACTCCTTTTATGTATAAATCCCGCATTCAGAGTAATCTCAATGCGGGATTTTTTTATTCGCTTACAGAAAACATATCTTTTCCCACAGAGCATAAAGGACATTCAAAATCGTCCGGTAAATCCTCAAACTTTGTGCCAGGTGCAACCCCCATATCAGGTGCGCCAAGTTCTTCGTCATATACCCATCCGCAGGCATCGCAAACATATTTTTTCATAATATTACCTCCCTTATTTTTCGCACAGCTCATTTGCAAGCAAATCAAGCTGTTTTTCATTTTCATCATTTAACGCAGACATAATCTTTACCTGTGTGTCTAAAATCTTAAGATTTTTGCTTTTTTCAAGTATTTCTTTCATAACTTTGGTTGCAACAGGTGCCCAACTGCCATTTTCAATAAATGCTACCGTTCTGTTTTGAAAATTACGCTCTGTTAAATTCAACAAAAATTCTCGCATAAACGGAAAAATATCTGCATTATATGTTGTGGTTGCAAATACAGTTTTTGAAAGCTTAAAGGAATCTTCAACAGCTTCTGCCATATCACACCTTGCCAAATCATTAACTATAACTTTCGGGCATCCTTTTTGTCTTAGTTTTTGTGAAAGATTTTCTACTGCCTTTTTAGTGTTGCCGTAAACCGATGTGTATGCAATTACAACACCGTCTTCTTCCGGTTCATAACTTGACCAGGTATCATACAGTCCAATATAGTACCCCAGATTTTCATTAAGCACAGGTCCATGCAGTGGACAAATAGTGCCAATATCAAGGCTTTTTGCCTTTTTAAGCAACGCCTGAACTTGAGCGCCATATTTGCCAACAATTCCGATATAGTAACGTCTTGCTTCACATGCCCAGTCTTCTTCTACATCAAGTGCTCCAAATTTTCCAAAACCGTCTGCTGAAAACAACACTTTATCATAACTATCATAAGTCACAATAACTTCAGGCCAATGAACCATCGGAGCAGTTACAAAAGTAAGATTGTGCTTTCCAAGCAAAAGATTATCTCCCTCTCCTACTACAATCTGCTTTTGAGAAAAATCAGTCCCAAAAAAGTTTTTCATCATTACAAAAGCTTTTGCAGATGCTACAATTTTAGCTTCAGGAAATTTTTCAGCAAAAATTGCAATATTTGCCGAATGATCGGGTTCCATATGCTGAACTATTAAATAGTCAGGCTTTTTGCCGTCAAGTACAAAGCTGATATTTCTCAGCCACTGGTCAGTAAACTTTGCGTCAACCGTATCTAAAACTGCAATTTTTTCATCCAAAATCACATAAGAATTATATGACATACCATTTGGTACAACATATTGTCCCTCAAACAAGTCAATTTTATGATCATTTACTCCAATATATTTTATATCATTTGTTATCTTCATAATAAATCACCTCAACAAATTCTATATAATTGTATCATACTATAAAAAAAGTTTCAATACAAATTTATTCCACTATTATGTGTATTTGAAAATTGTTGCAGCATAAAAATAATGGCGGGCAAAATACCAGCCATTATTTTGAAACACTCTTACTCTTCTTCAGGTTCCTGGTGACATTTGCATGCCCCATCGTTTTCACAGCAACAGCATTTTTGTTCTTCAACAAAAATACCTTTTCTTGTGTAATAATCTCCGATTGCTTTTTTTATAGCTTCTTCTGCCAAAACACTGCAATGTATTTTTGCACTCGGAAGTCCTCCTAACTCCTCAACAACCTCACTGTTTTTAAGTCTTAATGCCTCATCAACACTTTTTCCTTTAATCATTTCTGTTGCAACCGAACTTGTTGCAATAGCTGCGCCGCAACCGTATGTCTTAAATTTAACATCAGTAATAATATCGTCATCGCTTATTTTAAGATACATTTTCATTATATCACCGCATTTGGCATTTCCTACCTCGCCCACTCCGTTAGCATCTTCAATTTCGCCTACATTGCGCGGGTTTGTAAAATGGTCTAAAACTTTTTGTGTGTATTCCATAATTATTCTCCTTTATCTCCTTTTAAAACTTCCTCATAAAGTGGCGACATCTGCCTTAATCTGTCAACTATGCCTGGCAACACAGTGAATAAATAATCAATATCATCATCAGTGTTTTCATAGCCAAGTGAAAGTCTTAGTGAGCCGTGTGCAATCCCATGAGGAAGACCGATTGCCAAAAGCACATGTGAAGGATCAAGCGAACCTGAAGTACACGCAGATCCTGATGAAGCACAAATATTATTGATATCCAAAAACAACAGTAAACTTTCTCCCTCAATATACTTAAATGACAAATTAACATTTCCTGGGAGTCTTTGAGTAGGATGCCCGTTTAACTTAACATAAGGAATGTTCTCTGTTACTTCTTTAATAATTCTGTCACGCATACGTATTAAGTTTTTATTAACCTCTTCCATATGTTCGCAAGACATTTTGAGTGCTTTTGCCATTCCGACAATGCCGGGTACGTTTTCTGTTCCTGCACGTCTCTTTCTCTCCTGAGAACCACCTTCAATAAGATTATACATCTTAACACCTTTTTTGATGTATAATGCTCCCACACCCTTAGGACCGTTAAACTTGTGTGCAGACATTGTAAGAATGTCAATATTCATATCCTCAACATCAATAGGTATATGTCCTGCTGCCTGAACAGCATCAGTGTGGAAATAAACACCGTGTCTTCTTGCAATTTCACCTATTTCTTTAATGGGCTGAATTGTACCAATTTCGTTATTTGCAAACATTACAGAAATCAAAACTGTCTTATCTGTAATAGCAGCTTCAACATCTTTGGGATTAACTCTTCCGTACTCATCTACAGGAAGATATGTTACCTTATAGCCTTCTTTTTCAAGATACTTGCAGGTGTGTAAAATCGCATGATGTTCTATAGAAGTTGTTATAATATGATTTCCTTTTGTTGAGGCATACATAACACCTTTTAACGCCCAATTATCTCCCTCAGAGCCACTGCCTGTAAAATAAATTTCTTTACTGTCGGCATTTATAAGCTCAGCAATAGTGCTTCTTGCGTTATCTATGGCATATTTACTTGATTTTGCTAATTTATATATACTTGACGGATTGCCATACATTTGTCCGAAGTAAGGAAGCATTTCTGCTAAAACTTCAGGTCTTGTAAATGTAGTTGCACCATGGTCAAAATATACACTTTTACACGACATTTATTTTTCCTCCAAACTGCAGGGTTTTTTCCCGCTTATTTCTCTGACAAAATGGCAAAGACAGCTTACCTTATTATGATTTAACTCATAATAAACCTGTGTGCCTACCTTTGTTGCCGAAACAAGTCCTGCATCTGTAAGCACTTTCATATGGTGTGACAAAGTGGGCTGAGATATTCCTATTTCTCCCAAAATCTCATTTGCACACATCTTGCCTTTTGCAACTATCAGTACTATTTTTAGTCTGTTATCGTCTGACAAAACTTTAAAAACTTCAGAAAGTGATGTATTCATAACATCCTCCTAAATGTAATTTACACATAACATTATACACTAATATTTATAATTGTCAATATTTATTTTGATAAATGTTTAGTGTAAAAAAATACAGCCTCAAACAAGGCTGTATTTTATAATCAAAGCATACTTGCTGCATCTTCATCCATAACTATTGTAGCATCAGGATGAAGCTGCAAAAGGCTAACCGGAATGTTGGTTGTGACATTTCCTTTAAACAACTCTCTTACAATAGGTGCCTTATTCTTGCCGCTTACTAAAACAACAATTCTTTTTGCTTTCATAATTCCGCCAATACCCAAAGTAAGTGCAGCGGTAGGAACCTGATCTTTTGATTCAAAAAATCTCGAGTTTGCTTCGATAGTTGATTCTGTCAAAGTAACCTTATTTGTGTTTGCTGGAAGTTCTGCAGCCGGTTCATTAAAGCCAATATGCCCATTAACACCGATTCCCAAAACCTGCAAATCAATTCCACCTGCAGCTTCAATGGCAGCATCATAACGTGCGCATTCTTCTTCAGGATTTTCAGCCATTCCATTTGGAATATTATGTTCTTTAACTGTGATGTGGTCAAAAAGGTTCTTTCTCATAAAGTAGTCGTAGCTTTGGTCATTATCTTTTGCAATAGGATAGTATTCATCAAGATTAAAAGTAGTTACTTTTGAAAAATCTGTTCCACTTTTTATAAGTTCCTGATACATTCCAACAGGTGATGAACCCGTAGCAAGACCTAAAATACAGTCAGGCTTTAATACAACTTGTGCTTCAACAATTTTTGCCGCAGCTTTTGACATTTCATCATAATTCTTACAAATAATTTTTTTCATTTTAACTTACATCCTTTCATACATACCATTATTTACTAATGCAGCAATAGCATCGCTTACAGATTTTTTATCTTCTTTATATGTCATACCATACCATCTGTCGTCAGTGGTCATAACATCAACTTTAGTGCCGTTTTTGATTTTATAATCAACTACACTCGGGAGAAAATACTCAGCTTTCAAAAGATTATCTTTATTGTCATTAAAGAAACGCACCAAGCCTTCTTCCATTTCATTAAATATTGACGGCTTAAATCCCCACATATTCATTGAAACAATAGTATCTTCCGGCAATTTGTTCCATGTAGCTCCATCATCTTCAGTGTACTCACAGTCACCGTTAATTTTTGTAAGTTCAGTTATTGTTTTAAGAGCTCCGTTTTCCACTACACATGCACCTCTTGAAACAGTTCCGTTTTCAGTGAGTGTATTACAAAGCTTAAATCCTACCATGCAAATTTCTGTTTCATCTTTTGTGATGCAGTCATAAATCTTTTTATATGCACTGATACCATAATAGTCATCAGCATTAATAACTGCAAATGGTGTATTAACTGCTTTTTTAGCGGTAAGTACTGCATGCGCAGTTCCCCAAGGTTTTGACCTTTCTGCAGGAATTTGAACGCCCTTTGGAACGTCATTTACATCCTGATAAACATAGTCAACATCAATCATTTTTTCAATTCTTTTTCCGATTACTTCTTTAAAATCTTTTTCAATTTCTTTTTTTATAACAAAAACAACCTTATCAAATCCGGCTCTTTTTGCATCAAATACAGAAAAATCAAGCAAAATTTCGCCATTTGGTCCAACAGGTTCTATTTGCTTTAATCCTTGAAATCTACTACCCATTCCGGCTGCCATAACAACCAAAGTTGCACTTTTGTTCATAATATCACCTTTCAAAAATTAATTTATTTAATTATAGCAAAATTTACATATTTTTTCAATATAAAATTTAAAAATATTAATGTTTTATTTTTATGAAATACTTGAAACAAAACCAGCGTTTTGCTATAATTTACTAAAACTAATAAAAAGAGGTGCGAATTATGATAAAGCTTGCCAAAAGCAAAGATAAAGACTTTGTTATTCTTAATCTTTCTGATCCGCAGCTTACTGAGGCGAACTGGGGTTTAAAAGAAGATGCAGAGCCTCACGTTGCCAACGTTCACAAAATATTTGAATATACCGTTGATAATTTGATTGAAAGGGTAAAGCCTGACCTTATCACAATCACAGGCGACCTTGCATATCCCTACGATATGCGCTCATATGAAAAATATGTAGAATACTTTAACAGATTTGAAATTCCATGGACTGTTGTATGGGGCAATCACGATAATCAGGTTGATTTAGGACCGATTGACGAAATGGTGAACATTCTTTCCAGATCTAAGAACTTTATATTTGAAGCCGGTCCCCGTGAATTAGGAAGCGGAAATTGTAATCGGCATTGAAGAAGAAGGAAAGCTTGTTGAAGGTCTTATTATGATGGATACCCATGATGTTCTTTTCTATCTTCCACACGAAGACACTGAGCAGACAATGATTGAAAAAGATGTTGCTGAACTTATGCCAACACACCGCGCACAGATTGAAGCTTTTGAAAAACGAGGCTATACAGAAAGTCAAACTAAATGAATGAATACCAAAATGCCCACAAAGCAGATAAAATGGTACTCAGAACAAGTTGAAATGTTAAAAACTTTAGGCTGTAATGATACTTCACTTTTCATTCATGTGCCTATTTATGGATATGTTCATGCTTTTAAAGCAGCTTTTAAAGATGGTTTAAAGTGGACCGACATTTCTGTTGAAGACAGCTATAAGGGTGATTGCTGGAATGACGGTTACAAAGACTCTTTTGGTGTAATGCACGAACCTTTCCCTGCAGTATATAGGGCGGTTAGTTGCTATGGGGCAGACGACGGCGTGTTTGATGCCATTTTGGAAGGCGGCACCACTAAAACTGTAATCGCAGGACATTCTCACTGCAACAATTTTGTAATTAAATATAAAGGTGTACGACTTGCCTTTTCGCTTAAAACCGGTCCCGGTTGCGGTTTTCTTCTACCATTAAATGGCGGAACAGTTATAAAAATTGATTCAAACGGTGTAAAAGATCTTTATCACGAATACGTAGATCCAACTGATTTGCTTGATTTAATAAAAAAAGAGATGTAAAACATCTCTTTTTTTATTATAAAAACAACAAGGTTCCGGGGTACCCGACCGCAATCTTTGATTTCGTTGTCGGGTCGGGTTCTTATTTTGATAAACATTTATATAGCATTATCATTGTATCGGCACGCGAAATATTTTCATAAGGGTTAAAATTGCCATTTTCGTCGCCGTTTACAATATTTAAACCGTATAGTATTGTTATATTTCCCTTATTTTTTGTTACGTCAACAAACGGACAGTTAAAAATGCTTTCAGCTTTTGCGATATCTTTATACCCCAAAGCGCAAGCCAAATATTTTGCTGCATTTTCTCTTGCAACCAAAGCATCGTAATTAATTTCTTCTTGCTTAATTATTCCCTCTCTAACTGCTATACGGTAGTTTTCCTCAATTTCTTCATCAAGGTCTGAATACACTGTAAAATACCTATAAAACACCTTAACCAAAAGTGAAATATACTCTTTTTGCGTAATTTCTTTATCAGGCAGGAATGTTTTGTTACCCAAGCCTATTCCGTAAGCTGCAAGTTCTTTTATATACTCTTTTGCATAGTGATTTTCGATATCTTCATATTCTATTACACTGTCACCTTTTAAATAGTTTTCACCAGTAAACGGATCTATGTCAAAACTGTCATTTTCAAAAGCGAACACAAGCTTTATATCGGTTTTTCCGCTTTTTTCGTTATAAGACGGAACATACTTTAAATTATACGAAAACATTTCAAAGGCGGATTTTAATATCATATTTGGTGAAATCACATTTTCTTTTGACGGGAAATCAACATTTGAATAAGTTTTTGAATAGCTTTCAAGCTCGCCTGTAAATTCATTAACAGAAGCAGTTATGCTGTCGCCCGGGAATCTTATTCCGTTTACAATTCTGTGATATTCTACTGCACAGCCATCACTTTTTACAAGCCTGTATTCTTCAAAATTATTTTTACATAATGCTATAACCGACTGTTTTAAAGTGTTTTGAGCATCATTCTCTGAAACTTTTAATTCACTTTCGCTATTAGAATACTTTGAAAAGCTTAAAATTTCACCTGTCAAAGCATCAACCGAAACACTTGCTGTTAATTTATCCGACTTATATCTTAAACTGTAAATATACTTGTCTTTTTCATAGTAATCACGAGTTAGAGAAATCTGTTCAAGCTTAAATCCTTTTATGGCAAAAATGTCTTGACTTAAAACAATTTCTTCTACTCTTTCTTGTGAGAGCATACCATCAAGCTTTTCAAATTCAGCAAGCTCTGCCTTTGAAAACTCTGCTGCAGAATCTTGCATCATTGCCATATTTTTTGTTGCACCGCCACCGCCTGTACGATAGTCTGCATACGGATTGCATTTTATAATGCTTCCGTCAAAGGCGACATACATATTTATATTCTCTTTTGGTGTGTAAACTAAGTATGGTACTTTTTCCCCTTTTTCAAACTTTGTTTTGTAAACAAGTTCTATGCCCAGTTTTTCAGAATAAATTTTCTTTGCATCTTCAAGAGAAATGGAATTTTTTAAAGCTTCAAACTCATCATAATTGCTCCACTTTATGTAAAACCACAGGATATTATCTGCATTTATATCCATTTCTATATATCCTGTATCCCCAGCTACCTTAACACCATTTTCTATTCTTGAAATCAAAAAGTTCTGTCTTGTTTCCCATAATTTTTTGTTTTCCGTGCTATGTTCTATTACTACTTTGTCCTTAATATCAGGGTTGATTTTTTCAAAAGCAGATATTGCCTTTTTAAGTGCTTCATCTCTTGAAATGTCAGACATAGCTTTTTCGTTAACAACATCAGCTTTTGATGAAAAATTAAGCCTTGTTATAATTCCGTTTTCTAAAACTTCAATCCCAAGCATTTCATCAGTATCACTGTTATGCCACGAAAAGCTGTATGTTTTAATGCCGTTGTTAATGCTTTGGTTTGCGCTGAAATCATCAAATTTATCAGTATCCGGTATTCTTGACTTTACAGTTTCCAAAACTGTTTTATATCCGCTATCAACAGCAGCAAAACACGAAATGGCAGAAAATATCATACTTAAACATAAAATAATCGCCAATGTTTTTCTCATAAAGTCCATCCCCTTTTTGATTTGTTATATATTAGACAGAAAAATTTCCTAAAAGTTCCATATTAAAAGAACATAATTCGAATGAATTATGTTCTTTTAATTTTTTATACAAGCTTGTCCTTGTGTTTTTCTAAAAGCTGTTTGATTTTTTCGTGTGGGTCCATAATAAGTGAAGTCGAAACATCGTGATTGAGTGCGGAAATAAAGTATGCAATGTATTTTGAAACATCAACTTCGTGGAACCATGGTCTGTCTTTAAGTTCTGGCTTGATGTATGTAAGGTTTGTGCCAAACACACCGTCAATCATGCCTTCTGCAACTGCTTTATCAAAAGTTTCAAGACCGTTTGTAAATATAGCGTATGTTGCATAAGCATAAATTCTGTTTGCTTTTCTCTTTTTAAGCTCGTATGCAATATCAAGCATTGATTCTCCTGATGAGATAATATCATCTGCGATAAATACATCTTTACCTTCAACAGAATTACCAAGGTATTCATGAGCAACAATAGGGTTTCTTCCGTTTACAACTCTTGAATAATCACGGCGCTTATAAAACATTCCAAGGTCAACACCAAGCACTGATGCATAATACATATTTCTGTTAATAGCACCTTCATCAGGGCTTATTATCATAAAGCTGTCTTTAACAGGTCTGAAATTATCAATGGTTTTAAACATTGTTTTTAATACCTGATATGACGGCATAAGGTTATCAAAACCCATAAGTGGAACCGCGTTATGAACTCTGGGGTCATGAGCATCAAATGCTACTATATTTGAAACGCCCATATTTTCAAGCTCTTGAAGTGCCACTGCACAGTCAAGCGACTCACGGTAACTTCTTTTATGCTGTCTGCCTCCGTAAAGCGATGGCATAATCACATTAATTCTATGAGCCTTACCGCTGGCAGCCTGTATCATTCTTTTTAAATCCTGATAGTGATCATCAGGAGACATTGAATTTTCGTTACCAAACATTGTATATTTGCAACTGTAATTGCAAACATCCACAATAATGAATAAATCCTTACCTCTTACCGATTCTTTAATAATTCCTTTTGCATCGCCTGACGAAAATCTTGGGCAATCAGCTTCAACCAAAAATGTGTCGTACTCTGTGCCGCCTTCTTTTGCCCATCTGATAAGATAATTATTAATTTTATCTCCCAGTACAGTTGCACTTTCCATAGCAATAACACCAAGAGGTGCAACTCTTGAATTTTCCTCAAATATAACCTTAGAACTCTGATTCATAACTTTCCACCCTTTAAAACTATATAATGACACAAAAACTGCCCCTACCGATTATCTAATCGCTGGGGGCAAGTTATATTTACTTAAATTTCTACCAAATACTTTGAAAGATATGCAGGCGCACTCTGTTTGTCAGCAGATATGGTAATTGTGAAGTTAATATTAAGTTTTTCTCCGAGAGCTGCTATTCTCTCTAAGAATTTCTCAAAACCCTCTTCCTGGCTATTAACAACCTTCCAGATGCTATCAATAAAAATATGAGAAACATCATAGTTGTTTGATATAATGCCGCCTAAAAAACCATATAATACGCTATAATCATCTACAGCGAATTCTTCAGTATTGATGTAACGAACAGCGGACTTTAAATCATACATAAGTCTGTTATCCTTGCTGACAAACACCAAAGTTCCGGGTTCATCTTTAACAGCCATGTTTACATGGTCAACCATGTACTTGGTTTTTCCGCTACCTTTTGCACCGATAATTACGTTAATCACAATACATTCCTCCTTAAGATAAAACTTTCTATATATATAATACTATAAAACAGGAATTTTTTCAAGTGGTTTTTAATTATTTTAATCTATTCTCCAATTCTTTTTTCATATCCTCATATCCGGGCTTACCCAAAAGTGCAAACATATTCTTTTTATATGCCTCAACACCGGGCTGGTTAAAAGGATTAACGCCCAAGATATATCCGCTGATTGCACACGCTTTTTCAAAGAAATAAACCAAATAACCAAAGTTTTCGTCATCTGCTTTTGGAACACTAATTACAAAATTAGGTGCTTTTCCGTCAGTATGCGCAAGCAGTGTGCCCTCAAACGCTTTTTTATTAACATAGTCAAGAGTTTTTCCTGCTAAGAAATTAAGACCGTCAATATTATCTTTGTCCTCTTTGATAACAAATGACTTTTTGGTTTCTTCTATATTGATAACTGTTTCAAAAAGGTTTCTTCTGCCGTCCTGAATGTATTGTCCAAGTGAATGAAGGTCTGTTGAAAATTCAACTGATGCCGGGAAAATACCCTTATTGTCTTTGCCTTCACTTTCACCGTAAAGCTGTTTCCACCATTCTGAAAAATAATGCATACTCGGTTCATAATTAACCATTATTTCGGTTGTATAACCTTTTTCATAAAGAACATTTCTGGCAGCCGCATACTGATAGCAAATATTCTTATCAAGGTCACACTCTTTAAAATCGTTTCTTGCTTTTTGAGCGCCTTCCATTATTTTATCAATATCAGCACCCCCAACAGCTAAAGGCAAAAGTCCAACAGGGGTTAAAACTGAAAATCTTCCGCCTACATCATCTGGAATTACAAATGTTTCATAGCCTTCAGCATCACAAAGCTGTTTAAGCGCTCCTCTTTTGCCGTCTGTTGTGGCAAAAATTCTTTCTTTTGCACCGTCTTTTCCATATTTATTTTCCAAAAGCTCTTTGAAAACTCTGAATGCAATAGCAGGTTCTGTAGTTGTTCCTGATTTTGAGATAACGTTAACGGAAAAATCTTTATCACCCAGATGCTCAATTAAATCACAAAGATATGTTGAGCTTATAGAGTTGCCCGCAAACAATACTGACGGTGTTTTTCTTTTGTCCTTTTCAAGTGCATCATAAAAAGTATGTGTAAGCATTGAAAGTCCTGCTTTTGCACCAAGATATGAACCGCCAATTCCTATAACTATTAAAACATCGCTGTTTTCTTTTATTTTTTCAGCTGCCTTTTTTACCCTTTCAAATTCCTGTTTATCGTAGTTTTCAGGCAAATCAAGCCAACCTAAAAAGTCGTTTCCTTCACCTGTTTTTTCATGAAGTGTTTTATGAGCCTTTTCAACTTTTTCTTTCATTTCCTGCATTTCTTTTTCTGATAATGCAAAATCTGCTTTTTTGTAATCAAACTTCATTTTTACAACCCCTTTTACTATTTATTTGTTCTTTTTACCTCAAAAACTCCTGATATATTCATTAGTTTTTTTATAACAGCGTCAAGTTGCTGTCCGTTAATTACGTCAACGGTTAGATCCATTACACAAAGCCCGTCTTTTAAAACTCTTGCATTAATTCCGCTTAATGGAACATGAATGTTTGAAAGTTCTGCCGACACTTCAAGCAAAAGATTATTTCTGTTAATTGCAGTAATTACCAAATGTGATGAAAAAGCGCTATTAAAGGTTTCGTCCCACTTAACTTCAATAAGTCGGTTTTTTTCTTCTTCTGTAGCATTAGTCACATTAACACAGTCTTTCCTGTGAACAGACACACCTCTTCCTCTTGTTATATATCCTACAATTTCATCCCCCGGAACCGGATTGCAACATTTTGAAAGTCTTATCAGACAGTTTTCTATTCCTTTAACGATAATACCGTTAGATGAATGTTTTGAATAAGAACTGCTTCCAGTAATTTTTGGCTTTGTTTCGCTTCCCGAAATTGTCATTTTCTTAATTTCATCCTGAAGCTTTTTGAAAATTTTAATACCTATCGGACCTTCAAAACCAATGGCTGCATACATATCGTCAACAGTTTTAATGTTAAACTTCTTCATGGCAAGGTCTGCAAACTTTTCTTTGTACTCGTTAAGATTAGGAATTTCAGCTTTTCGCATTTCCTTATCCACGACTTCTTTGCCTTTTATGATGTTTGCATCCCTGTTATGAGCCTTAAACCATTGATTTATTTTGTTTCTTGCCTGAGATGTTTTTACAATTTTAAGCCAATCCATACTCGGTCCACGTGATGTTGGGGTAGTAAGCACCTCAACAATATCGCCTGTCTGGAGCAATTGGTCAATAGTTGTGATTTTCCCGTTGATTTTTGCACCAATCATTTTATTTCCGACTTCGCTGTGTATTGCGTATGCAAAATCTATCGGGCATGACCCTGCAGGCAGATTTATAACATCACCGTGTGGAGTAAATACAAAAACCTCATCAGAAAACAAATCGATTTTTAATGTCTTCATAAACTCTTCAGTATCACCTGTGCCCAAATCATTCTGGACATCAAGCATTTTCCTGATCCATTCAAGTTTATCGTCTAATTTGCCATCGGCAAAATTTCCTTCCTTATACTTCCAGTGAGCAGCAATACCATACTCCGCTGTACGATGCATATCCCATGTTCTTATCTGTATTTCAAACGGACTTCCGTTTGGTCCGATTACGGTAGTATGAAGCGATTGATACATATTGGGCTTCGGCATTGCAATATAGTCTTTGAATCTGCCGGGAATTGGCTTGTATGATTCGTGCACAAGCCCTAAAACAGCATAGCATTCTGCTATGGAATTTACAATAACCCTGACTGCAAAGAGGTCATATATTTCATCAATACCTTTGTTTTGGGCATACATTTTTCTGAAAATACTGTAAAAATGCTTTGCTCTTCCCATAACCTGAGCTGTTATTCCAAGCTCTTTTATTTTATCGGTAACCGAAGAAATAACGTCTGAAATATACTGGTCACGTTCATTTTTCTTCTGACTTATGCTTTCTACAATCTCATAATAAGCGATTGGGTCTAAGTACCTGAGTGCCAGATCTTCAAGTTCCCACTTTATTCTTGAAATACCAAGACGGTGTGCAAGAGGAGCAAATACATCTAATGTTTCTTTTGCCTTCTCGCGCTGCTTTTCATCAGACATACTTTTTAAAGTTCTCATATTATGAAGTCTGTCAGCAAGCTTTATAATTATAACTCTTACATCGCTTGCCATAGCAAGAAACATTTTTCTTAAATTCTCAATTTGTTGTTGTTCTTTGCTTGTAAACGGAATTTTCTCAAGCTTTGTAACACCTTCAACAAGCATAGCAACATCTTCGCCGAATTTCTCTCTTATTTCACGCTGGCTATGCTCAGTATCTTCAATTACATCGTGCAGCAATCCTGCAGCAATAGACTCACAATCCATTTCAAGTTCAGCTAAAATATTTGCAACCTCATACGGATGGCTGAAAAACAATTCTCCTGATTTTCGAAGTTGATTTCCATGAGCCTCACGGGCGTAGTCATACGCACCTTTTAAAAGATTTTCATCAACATTAGGATTATATTTTTTAATTTTTTCAAGTAGTTTCTGATAGTCCTGGCTCATTAAATCACCCCCTATTTAATATCTAAAATCTTAAGTTGGACTGTCTTAATATTTCTAAATGTATTAATATCAAGATTACACATCACATTAATCGTATCATTAAAAGACACATTATACTCACCAAATCCAAATGCGATTGCATCTATAATGACATTACCTTTTTTTAAAGTCAATCTTAAATGTTGCTTTGCTGAACCTATTCTGTTTACTTTTAAAACCAGAAGTTTTTCAATATAAAACACAGGCTGATTGTTGTTGGTTCCAAACGGCTGCAGAACACTAAGCTCTTTGGCAACATCTATATTAAGATGTCTTTCTCTGAGTTCTAAATCTGCCACAAATTTACGGCATGTCAATTCTTCATTAAAATTATTTTCTGCATATTTATTAATCTTATTTCTGAAATCATCAATTTTATCCCTTGCAATCACAATACCTGCTGCAAGCTCGTGGCCCCCGAAAGATATAAGCGTGTCCTTAGAAGCATCCAACGCACTATATAGTGAAAATCCTTCTATACTTCTTCCTGAGCCTTTATAATTACCATCCGGGCCTTCAGAAATTAAAATACAAGGTCTCATATACTTTTTTGCAAGTCTTGAAGATACAATTCCCACCACACCGTGATGCCACTTTGTATCAGATAAAACTGCAATTTTATTATCGCTGAACTTACTTAAAAGCTGGTCTTCCGCCTCTTTGAAAATTTCAGCTTCAATTTTCTGACGGATAGTATTGCTGTCATCAAGCTCTTTTGCAATTTTATCGGCAACATTGATATCTTTGGTTAAAAACAGCTCAACGGCTTTATCTGCACCGCCAATTCTGCCTGCTGCGTTAATTCTCGGAGCAATGGCAAATCCAATCTTAAAAGAATCTATTTCACTTTTTTCAACACCCGAAACATTAAAAAGTGCATTTATCCCAGGCGTTTTGGTTTCTGAAAGCTTTTTGAGTCCGTGCTTACAGATTATTCTGTTTTCACCTAAAACCGGTACTATATCAGCGATTGATCCTATTGTCACAAACTGTGAATATTTATCTAAAATTTCTTCATTACTATACTTCTCACCAAGAAGCGCCTGTGCCAATTTAAAAGCAACACCTACACCTGCTAAATCCTTAAACGGATATTTGCAGTCATGCTGTTTAGCATTAATAGTAGCTACTGCATCCGGCACTTTATCAGTGCATTCATGGTGGTCAGTGATAATCAAATCAACCCCAAGACTTTTTGCATATTCACACTCATCAATAGCAGTAATTCCGCAGTCAACCGTAATGATAAGACTAACTCCATGAGAAGCTATCATCTCAACAGACTCTTTATTTATTCCGTACCCTTCTTTATCTCGACTTGGTATGTAAAATGAAGCATCTGCTCCAAGTTCTTTAAGACAGCTTAACATCAAAGTTGTAGCAGTAACACCATCTACATCATAATCTCCGTAAACTGCAATTTTCTCATTATCTGAAATCGCAGTGTTAATCCTCTTTACTGCTTTTTCCATATCTTTAAGCAAAAATGGATCTAACAAGCGCTGAGCATCAGTATTAATATAATCTTCCGCCTCGCTAAAAGTAAAACCGCGCACGCACAAAATAGCCGCAATTAAACGGCTTACATTGTTTTTTTTCGCTACTTTTTCAATAGCCTCCTTGTCCGGGACAGGAGAAACAATCCACTTTGCGTCAGACATATTTTACTCCTATTTAAAAAGGTTTTCTTCTTTGTAAAAGGTTTTTTCGCTACAACAAATAACCTCATTATCAAGCAGTTTTGCCACTTTAAATGCCCTTTTTGCAAAAAATCCAGTTACAACATCAAACTCTGAAATGTCATTTTCCAAAATAGCATATCGATAAAACTTTCCAAGTCCTTTTGCTGCCAAAACATAAGTATTTCCATAAGCTTTTGACTTTACTTTAAAAAGTGTTCCCTGAGCTAAAAAAACTTTACTATCCTTTGTTGCTGCCAGAGTAACATCAGTGATTTTAGCATCAAAATCTGTTTGAACAAACATTAAATCTTGCTTTTCAAAGCCTTGAAATTTTCCTCTGTTATTTTCATATAAATCGTGCGGTATACCGCTTTTTATTGAAAGCTTGTTGCTATTTTCTCCTGAAATATGTTTAATCAGGCTTTTAGAATTTTTATTTTCGGCATTTTTAAAAGTACACGCAACAGAAAAATCATATATCTCCTGAACAATTTCAGATGCGCTTAAAAATACATTTTCTGTTACTTCAAAACCATTTTTTTGTGTGAAACTAAAAACTTCAGCAATTTTTAAAGTATCGCTCTGATATCCGCACATCATTTTAGGAATGTGAGTATTTATTTCAAAATCTTGATATTCAGAACATGCAACTGCAAACAAACCGTCATAATCATCAAAATTTACTGTATCAATATCAGCCTTATACTTAAAATCTATATTTTTAAGACCATTTTTTATGCAATGCATTTTTACAGTCTGTATTTTTTTCAAAACATCAGCATCGCCTAAACCCAGCACTAAGATTTTGGCATCAGTTTTAGGGCTTGGCTTTTTTATAACGCAAATCCCATTTTTTTCACAAAGGTCAGGACGCATTTTCATGGTTATTTCAACAGATTTTTCATGTTCCCACTCAGAAATATTTTTACTGTGTCCTGACAGTAAAACTTCAGGTACATTAATTCCATTAAACTCTCTGGGTCTTGTATACTGCGGTTGTTCTAACAGACCGTTATAATGTGATTCAAGTTCAAATGAACTATTTTCAGATAAAACTCCCGGCACAAGCCTTGCAACCGAATCACAAACAACACACGCGGCAATCTCTCCACCTGTTAAAACGTAATCTCCAATAGAAATCTCTTCATCGCAAATTTCATCAATAACTCTTTGGTCAACACCCTCGTAATGCCCGCAAATAATAACAATATGGTCTTTTGTCGCCATATTTTTTGCAACTTCCTGATTAAACACCTTTCCCTTTGGTGACATATAAACGGTATACGGTTTATTTTTGCAGTCTTTTGTTACATAATTGTATGTATCAAAAACAGGCTGAGGACGCATAACCATACCAAGTCCCCCGCCAAAAGGGTAATCATCAACACGATTATGCTTATCGTTTGCAAAATCGCGTATATTTGTGCATTTAATATCAATAACCCCGTTTTTTACAGCTCTTCCTAAAATACTTTCACTTAAAAAGCCGTTAATCATTTCAGGGAAAAGTGTTAAAATATCAAATTTCATTCCAAAAGTCCCTCCGGAATTGAAACCATAATCTTTTTCTCATTGATATCGATGCTTAAAATATTCTCTTTTATGGCAGGAAGATAAATACATTTCCTGCTCTCGTCTTCAATTTCATAAACATCGGCGCTGCCTGTTGAAATAATATCTTTCAGCTTGCCGATGAGCTTTTCATTATCGTATACAAAACAACCAAGGAGGTCTGCCACAAAATAAGTATCTTGCGGCAAATCTCCCAGTTCATCTTTTGTACAATATACAGTTTTGTCTTTCAGCTTTTCTGCATCAGAAACAGTATCCACTCCGGAAAGCTTTAATAAAACACTTGCTTTCTTATAGGACACCTTTTCAATATTGTATTTCTTTTCCTCGACAAAAATGTGCGAAAAGTTTTCAAAAACTTCGGGGAAGTCTGTCCACGGTATGATTTTCACAAATCCTTTTACCCCGTGAGTGTTACAGATTTTTCCGGCTTGTAGTAACGTATGCATAATCAAACAATATCAACAGCAACTTTTCTATCGCTGTTTGATGCAATAGAAGCCGCCTTAATTACTGTTCTAATAGCCTGTGCAATCTTTCCTCTTTTTCCAATCACTTTGCCCATATCATCCTTTGCAACAGAAAGACGCAAAACTGTTAAATTTTCTTTTTCAACAGTTTCAACCTTTACTTCATCAGGATTATCAACAAGTGATTTTGCGATTTCAATAAGTAATTCCTGCATAGTCATTTCCTTTCTGATACTAACTTTACGCTCAATTATTTTATAACGTCAATTTTTTTGAGCATAGCCTTAACAGTATCAGTAGGCTGAGCACCGTTAGCAATCCATTTTGCAGCACTTTCCTTGTTGATGTTAATTTCAGCAGGGTCTTTTAAAGGATTGTATGTGCCAATTTCTTCAATAAATCTGCCATCTCTGGGATATCTTGAATCTGCAACTACAACTCTGTAGAAAGGTGCTTTCTTTGAACCCATTCTTCTTAATCTGATTTTAACTGCCATTTTTATTTCCTCCTAAAATTTTATATAATCCCTAAAAAGGGAGTTTTAATCCTTTGAATTTCTTTAAATTCTTAGGATTTGAAAACTGTTTCATCATTTTTTGCATCTGGTCAAACTGCTTTAACAGCGCATTTACTTGTGTAAGTGAAGTTCCGCTTCCTGCCGCAATTCTTTTCCTTCTGCTGAAATTTATAATATCAGGTCTTTGGCGTTCTTTCATTGTCATTGACTTGATTATTGCCTCAGTACGAGCAAGCTGTTTTTCATCAACATTAACACCTTTGAGTGCTTTTTGATTCATACCAGGCATCATAGAAAGTATCTGTTCCATAGAGCCCATATTTTTCATTTGCTGCATCTGGTCTAAAAAGTCATTCAAATCGAATGTTTGTTGTCTGATTTTTTGTTCAAGCTCTCTTGCTTTTTTTTCATCAAAAGCTTCCTGAGCTTTGTCAATCAGCGTAAGGACATCGCCCATTCCCAAAATTCTTGATGCCATTCTGTCAGGATGAAAAAGTTCTAAATTATCAAGCTTTTCACCCATACCGCAGAATACGATAGGCTTTCCTACTACTGCTCTGATTGAAAGGGCTGCACCGCCCCTGGTGTCGCCATCTAATTTTGTAAGAATTGCAGCATCAATGCCAATTTGCTCATCAAAAGATTTTGCAACGTTTACTGCATCCTGTCCTGTCATTGAATCAAGCGTCAAAAACACCTGTGTTGGGTTAACTTCCGCTTTGATATCCATAAGTTCCTGCATAAGCTCTTCATCAATATGAAGTCGTCCCGCAGTATCAATTATAACCATATCATAGTTATTTTTTATTGCATAATCCAAAGCTTGTTTGGAAATTTGGGCAGGTTTTTGTTCATCTAAAGTAAAAACGTCTGCCCCTACCTGCTGACCTACAACCTGAAGCTGTTTAATAGCAGCAGGTCTGTATATATCACATGCCACCAAAAGCGGCTTTTTGCCTTGCTTAATGAAGTATTTTGCAACTTTAGCACAAGTTGTCGTTTTACCTGCACCCTGAAGGCCCATAAGCATATAAACCGTAGGCGGTTTGGGTGAAATAACAGGCTTGTAAGCCTCCTTACCCATAAGCTCAGTAAGCTGCTCATTAACAATCTTAATTACCTGCTGAGCAGGTGTTAAGCTTTCCAAAACCTCGCTACCTATCGCCTTTTCGGTTGCCTTTGCGATAAAATCCTTAACAACCTTAAAATTAACATCAGCCTCTAAAAGTGCAAGTTTTACAAGCCTCATAGCTTCTTTAACATCACTTTCAGATACCTTGCCCTTACCTCTTAACTTTTTAAATACTTCACCGAGTTTTTCAGTCAAGCTGTCAAAAGCCATATTATACTCCTTTAAATAAGATTTTTAATCTCGTCCGTAATTTTTTTGATTTTTTTCATATAGTCTGGATTAATATCAGACTCGTCCAAAAGAGTGTCTATTTTATTAATAAGACTTGCTACGTTTAAATCTTTTTTATATATTCCAAGCTTTTCTTCATGGAACAGCAAGATTTTTTCAGATTTTTTCAAGCTGTCTCTGACTCCCTGACGTGTAATTCCCATAATCTCAGAAATTTCGCCAAGTGACAAATTCTGATTGAAATACATATCGCAGACATCAGCCTGTTTATCTGTTAAGACACCGCCATAGTAGTCAAATAGAATTGATAATTTCATAATATCCTGCATATTAAAAACCTCTTATTGCAGAAATTTATAGCTGTAAAGCAATTAACTTTACAGCTATTATACACTACTATTTACTTTTTGTCAACACCTATTCTTCATTTTGTGCATTTTTTCCTTTAAGCTCTGAAACTGCTTCTTTCATTTCGTTCATAGATTCACCAAAATTCTTCCAGTCTGATGAAGAAGCTGACTGTTCTAACTTTTCATAAGATTCAATAATCTTTTGAATTGTTTCATCTGTTACGTAAGGTATCTCATCTTCAGAATCACCGATATCCTCAGGCACATAATTTTCATCAGAGATTTCAATATTAATGGTTGTTTCAAAAAGTTTAGCCAGCGCTTTTTGTATAGTTTCTTCCATTACAATCTTGTTTCCGCAAGCTGCAATAACTCTTTTTACTGCAGGAATTGATGCCTGGTTATCCGATGTTAAATAAACGGGTTCTATATAAAGAATTGTTCCGTTTACAGGTATAACCATCAAATTGCCTCTTATAACTTTTGAGCCGCCCGAATTCCATAAGGTAAGCTCTTTTGAAATTTCAGGGTCGTTGTCAATCAAATTTTCAATCTGAAGTGGTCCGTAAATATTAATATTCTGTGGGAACTTATAAGACACAAACTTGCCATAGTTATCGCCCTTGTTGCCTACAGCAATCCAAGACACCATATTTTCTCTGTTATAAAGTGTATATGGAAGCATAAGTACAAGTTCTGAGCCATTTTTATTATATTCATCAAGCTGAATTAAATTATAGTATGCACTTACCGGTCTGATTTCATCCTCATACTTTTCGTTTGCAATGGTATAAAGATCGTTTTTATTATAAAAGGTCTCAGGTCTTTGAGTATGATACTGTGCATAAATTTTACACTGAACATTAAACAATGTTTCAGGGTATACGCTTTTACTCATAATACTCTCTGGTATATCTTCTGCTGCAAAAAGGTAAGGATAAATACTCTTATACGCCATAATAATAGGGTCAGTTTTATCAATAATATAAATTTTAACTTTACCGGTATACGCATCTACCACTGCTTTAACAGAGTTCCTTATATAGTTATATTCGCCGGTCATCTGAGCGTATGGATATTTATCTGTTTTCGTAAAACCGTCAATCACCCATTTCATACTACCGTCATCATCAATGATAAGCTGTGGGTCAGGATTTAAACTTAAAAATGGTGCAACTTTTTCAACTCTGTCCAAAACATTTGTATTAATTAAAAGTCTGCTTTCTGATGTTATCTGATTTGCAATAATCATTCTGAAATCACCGGTTTTAAGCGCAAACAATGCTCTGTTTAAAGGGGTTAGCTTTATACCGGCATCACCATCATAGTCAAATTCGTTATCGATTTCGCCTTCTGAATAATCAATTTCTCTTGTCTTTGTGTTAACAATTACCTCGTCATTGTCAAGTTGTCCAAAATACACTCTGGGTTGATTTATCTTAGGTATACTTCCTGAATTGGGCTGTTTGATGTCTTTAATATAATAGTATGGTTCACCCTGCGGAGTAACCTGATTAAAAGACATCATTACTGCACCATATCCATGAGTATATCTGAATTTTTCATTAATATAATTTTTCGCTGATTTATCAAGATTTTCTTTTTGAATTTCTCTTGCGCCCAATGCAACAGCTTTTTCTTTTCCGTCAATATTGTAAACTCCAACATCTAAATCCTTAAACTCGTAATAGTTTCTTAATCCCTGAAGCTGATTAGTCGCAGTAAGAGCTGCAGCAAAGTCAATAACTCTGATATTTTCGATAGTATCGCCGTTTGAAAGAACACTTTCTTTTGTAGCAGAAGTATTTACTGCATACTCAGTTTCTATAACATTATCCAATCCGTAAGCCTTTTTGGTGTAGTCCATATTATACTGAATATATTTTGATTCTACTGCGATTTCATTGGGTGATACGTAAAAGACATCCACTCCCAAAGCAACAAAATTAACAAGCACCGAAAGAATTATATAAGACGCAACACAAATAAGAGCATGCTTTAATTTATTTTTCTTTAAGAACACAACAGTAAGTATCATCACAACTACTATCAAAACAGGAACGGTTCTGTGATAGTTCAAAACAATATTTACATCTGTAAATCCTCCGCCTGTAAGACCAGCAAATTCTGCTGTTAACACATCCTGCGCACGCAAAATTGTTGTAAACGCACCGATAAGCATAAGAAGGATAATATTAAATGCAATATGGCTTACAATGCCTTTTTCTTTTGCCATATCCACAAAAGTGCGCTCGCCGAATTTTAAATACTGCGAGCAATACAGTACAAACACATAAACAGTTGTAAATACAATCAAAAGTGAAAGATTCCCCAATACTGACATTATAAATGGGCGGCTGAACACGTAATATGAAATATCCATATAAAAAATCGGATCTAAAACATTAAAAGAAACACTGTTTGAAGCAAGAAGCAATTCTTTATGCATATCCCCTTGTGTTACAACGGCAAACGCCAAAGATGCAACCAAAATAAGTAGGAAACCTTTTAACTTTTTGCCTGTAAATTCATTGTTTATGCCAATTTTAGCAAGCTTGTTTTTTGCAACAAATGTATTTATACCAGCAATCAAAAAAGAAATCAGGCCAACGGAAGCTATAACTATAAGTTCAGCAAAAATATCTTTAAAATACGAACTTACAAAATTCTCTCCTATTTCCCTTACTTCATAATAGCCAATTAAAATTTTAAAGCCCACAAAGCAGCAAACTGACAAGATTGCGGCAAAAATTACTGCAAGCAAGGTCTTAACAGCTTTTCTTTTACTTTGAGTTTCGTAAAAATTATTGTTATTCGTGACAATCACTCCTTTTATGCTAAAATTTATTCAAACAATGCCGCTACAAAATCTTGGCTTACAAACGGCTGAAGGTCATCTTTTTGCTCTCCTACACCTATAAATTTTACAGGGATTTTCTGACTGTTGCAAAGACTTATTACAACCCCACCTTTTGCAGTGCCGTCAAGCTTTGTAAGCACAAGTCCTGTAAGTCCGGTGCTCTGGTCAAACAATTTTGCCTGCTGGACTGCATTTTGACCTGTGGTTGCATCTAAAACAAGAAGAATTTCTTTATCTGCTCCCGGCAATTCTCTGTCAATAATTCTTATAATTTTAGCAAGTTCTTCCATAAGATTTTTCTTTGTGTGAAGTCTTCCTGCGGTATCGCATATAACAAGGTCTGCACCCCGGTTTTTAGCAGCACTTACTGCATCAAATATAACTGCACCCGGGTCCGCTCCCTCGTTATGCTTTATTATCTCACATTCAGCACGCTTTGCCCAGATATCAAGCTGTTCTGCAGCTGCTGCCCTGAACGTATCTCCGGCTGCCAATAAAACTTTTTTGCCGATACCGGTGTAATATGTCGCCATTTTGCCGATAGTTGTAGTTTTTCCTACCCCGTTAACCCCGACGACAACGATAACTGATGGTTTTGTATCAATACGCATACTGTTGTCATTTTCATCTAATATGTCACAAATTACATCAGAAAGCTCATGTTTTACAAGATTTGGGTCTGTAATCCCCTTTTTCTTAACATTTGCTCTTAAACCATCTAATATTCTTTCAGTAGTTTCAAAACCTACATCCGCCATGATAAGCAGTTCTTCCAATTCCTCAAAAAGCTCCTCATCAATTTTTGTAAAAGCAGAAAACAAGGTATTAACCCTGTCTGAAAAGCCCTCTTTTGTTTTTTTTAGTCCTGATTTTAATCTGTCGAAAAATCCCATATTATCTCCTAATTAACATTTTTTAATACATTTTCTTCAACTTCGTCAATATTAAGTTTAAGAAGTTTTGAAACTCCTTTTTGCTGCATCGTAACGCCATACAAAGTATCACATACTTCCATTGTACCTCGTCTGTGTGTGATAATAGCAAACTGTGAACGCAAGCACATTTTTTTCAAATATTCAGCAAACCTCAAAACATTTACGTCATCAAGTGCAGCTTCTATTTCGTCAAATACACAAACAGGCGAAGGACGTACCTCTAATAAAGAGAACAAAAGTGCAATAGCTATAATTGCTTTCTCGCCGCCTGAAAACAACGTCATATTCTGAAGCTTTTTGCCAGGTGGTTGTGCGTGTATTTCAACTCCTGCAGACAGTACATTTTGTTCATCTGTTAAAACAAGTTCTGCCGTGCCACCCATAAAGAGCTCTTTAAACACTTTTGAAAATGTTTTGTTTATGATTTCAAGTTGCGACTTAAACTGCTTTGTCATGAGATTTTCAATATCAGTGATAACCCCTTTTAAGGTTTCTTTTGCATTAATAAGGTCATCACGCTGAGCAGTTAAGAAATCATATCTTTCTTTGGTCTGAGCATACTCATCAATAGCGCCCACATTAACATTGCCGAGTGCTTTTATTGAGCTTTTAATTGAATTAACCTTTTTCTGTGTCTCAGAGAAATTTTCAATCTCTGTTTTATGCTCAGATGCAGAAATATATGTAAGCTCATAGTCGTCCCAAAGTCTTTGGTTAATTCCATCAATATCTGAGTTTTGCTTATTGATTTTCTCTTCAATTCTTGTCTGCTCTTTTGCCAAAAATACCAGGTTTTCATTAAGTGATTTTATTTGCCCCGAAATATTTGTAAGCTTAAGAGATATGTCGTTTCTCTCAATTTTGATTTGTTCAATTTGTTGCTCGGTTTGAGTGATTTCAACATTTTTATTCTCAATTTCCTGCCTGATAGCAAGGATTTTTTCATCTATTTCGCTGTCTTTACCGCCTGAACCATCAATTTCAGCCTGTTTCTTTTGAATTTCTTCATTGTTTGCTTTAATTTTAAGCTCAAACGTAAGAATTTCCTGCGAGGCAAGCGAAATGTCATTTTCGGTTTCGCTTATCTCTATTGTAAGACGCATAATCTCAGAACTAAGTCTTCTTACCTTATCGGAATTTTCAGTATTTTGCTCCTGAATGTTTTCGATTTTTGATTTTAACTCTAAAATTGTGTCATTTATGCCTTTTTGTGAGTTTTCATACTCCTCACACTTAGCTTTATATTGTTTGATAAGCTCCCTACTTGTTTTTAGTTCCTGATTTGCCTTAAGAATTTCCTCATTGTAAAGCGATGCCGTCTTTAAATAGTTTTCATAATTATATTCTGATTTATAAATCTCGTTATTGATTACTGAAAGCTTTGTTTGCAAGTCATGTTTTTCCGTATTTTTAAGTTCAATAACTTGTTCTGCATTTGCCTTATCCAAAGAAAGCTTTTCATGTCTTTTAGATTGTTCTTTAATTTTTTCAGCTAAATCAGAAATTTTTGCGCCCCTTGATAAAAAGCTGATGTTTTTGTTAACACTACCACCTGTAATTGAGCCGCCTGTGTTAAACACCTCGCCCTGGATAGTTACAAGTTTATACTTAGCTCCTGTATTTCTTGCAAAGCTGATAGCATTATCAATACTGTCAATTACAATAATTCTTCCAAGCTGGTCATGTACTACCTTTTCAAATTTTTCATCAAAATTTACAAGGTCGCATGCAAGACCAATATACCCGTTTAATTTCTTAAATTCAGAATCATCGAGTTTTTTACCTTTAACAGCTTTAACAGGCACAAATGTTGCCCTGCCGCCTTTTGTTTCTTTTAAATACTCAATAGCCCTCTTTGCATCTTCTTCATCTTCTGTTACGATGTTTTGAAGATTATTGCCGAGTGCAGTTTCAATAGCTACAGCATATTCTGCAGGAACTTTTAAAAGCTTTGATAAAGTTCCGTAAATCTTAATGTGTGAAAGTTTGCCTGTGCTATGTTCTTTAATAACGGCTTTTACACTGTGGGCGTATCCTTCCATATCACGCTCTAAATCCTCAAGCATTTTCTTTTCGGAAACTACTTTATTTAAGCTTAAAGTAACGTCATTTAAAATATTATTAAGATGAGTTAAATTTTTGTTACACTCATCAATTTCATTCTGCTTTAAGTCAATAGTGCTTTCAAGTGATTTTTTATCGTTTTTAAGTTGCTCCAAAACTCTTTTTTCACTATCTGCTTTTTTACTGTATATTTCAGCATCTTCACGTTTTAGCTCTATATCGTCGTTAAAATCAACAACTTTGCTCTCAAGCAAATTAATTTCACTCTTCTTTGAGGCAAGCAAAAGATTGACTTCTGACAAGCTCTGATACGCAGACACAATATCAGCATTATACTTTTCTATAAAAGTTGCATCTTCCCCAACTTGATTTTCAAGCTTGTTGTAATTTTCATCCAAAGCTTTTTTTTCAAGCTCTAAAGACTCCGATTTAAGCTTTAATGCTTTAAGTTCGGAGTTTTTAATATCAGTTTGTTTGATAAGCTCATCATTTTCCCCTGAAAGCTCATTAATATCATTTTCAAGTCTTGTCCTGTTTTCGTTGGAAAAACTTCTGCTGTTTTCAAGTACAATTATATTGTTTTCAAGCGCAGCAATCTCATTTTTAATTTCATAGAGTCTTTTTAGGCTCTCTTGCTGCGTTAATTCTTTTTCTTCTGAGGATACTTTAAATTCCTCGCTTTGCTTTTCATATTCGGCAATTCTTTGATTTGTGACATTGATATCATCACCATTTGTTTTTAAATCTTGCTGAGACTTTTCAAGTTGTGACTTCAATCTGTCAATAGAATTAACCAAAAGATTTATTTCAATGCCTTTTAGCTCATCTCTTAAACGCAAAAATTCTTTAGCTTTTTCGGATTGTTCTTTTAAAGGCTCAATCCTCGTTTCAATTTCAGAAATAAGGTCTAACAGTCTTACTAAATTTTCCTCAGTCTGCTGCATTTTCTTTTCTGATTCTTGTTTTCTGTACTTGAATTTAGAAATACCCGCAGCCTCTTCAAAAATAACGCGTCTGTCTTCAGGCTTTGCAGAAATTATCTCGTCAATTTTGCCTTGCCCTACCACAGAATATCCATCTCTTCCCATACCGGTATCCATCAACAGTTCATGGATATCACGCAGACGGCATGAAGTCTTATTTATGTAATACTCGCTTTCACCTGAACGAAAATATCTTCTTGTAATCAAAACCTCGTCGTATTCAATTTTAAAAACTTTTTCAGAATTATCAAAGCACAACGAAACTTCAGCAAAGCCAACAGGCTTGCGTTCTACAGTTCCTGAAAAGATAACATCTTCCATTTTACCGCCACGCAAGCTTTTAATGCTTTGTTCGCCCATAACCCAACGTATAGCATCGGAAATATTACTCTTTCCGCTTCCGTTAGGTCCTACGATACCTGTTATTCCTTTGTTAAACTCGATTTTAACTCTTTCAGGAAAAGATTTAAAACCGCATACTTCCAGATATTTTAAAAACAAACTTCCACCTCATATTTTTCAAGTGCGTCTTTAGCAGCATCCTGTTCTGCCTGCTTTTTGGTTTTGTTTTTCCCTCTGCCTACACACTTTCCGTTAACTAAAGCCTCAACCTCGTAATTTTTTTCGTGGTCAGGACCACTTTCTTTTACAATAACGTATCTTACATTTTTATGTTCTTTTTGCAAATGCTCCTGCAAAACCGTTTTAAAGTCGCAGTATAAAAGCTCAGGTTTTTCATACATTTCCTGTTTGATTATATTATCAAGCCAACTTTTAGCCGCACTGAAACCACCATCTTTAAAAATGGCAGCAACTAAAGCCTCAAAACAGTCAGAAAGAACTGATGCTCTTTCATTACCTTGTGCCATACGCTCGCTTTGTCCCAATAAAATATACTTGTTAAGATTTATTCCTTTTGCTAAAAAAGCTAAGCTTTCCTCTCTTACGATTGCTGCTCTCATTTTAGAAAGCACGCCTTCATCAACATCTTTATGGATATCATAAAGACGTTCTGAGACTATCATATCAAGTATTGAGTCGCCTAAAAACTCTAATCTTTCATTAGAAACAGCGTCTTTATGTTCATTGGAATATGAGCTGTGACACATAGCATTAAAAACAAATGATTTGTCTTTAAATATATAATTTATACTTTTTTCCAATTCCGTGCAGTTAAACATATCAAGTCCTCAATTTTTCATCTTATAGTATTATTATGCATTTTTATTAATATAATCCACAACGTCAGCAATAGTTTTAATATGGTCTGCTGCGTCTTCATCAAATTCAATGTTATACTCTTCTTCAAGCATGATAATTAAATCTACTAAATCAAGCGAGTCGATATTAAGGTCTTCAACAAAACGAGCCTCCATTGTAATCTTGTCACTTTCAACACCTGCGTGCTTAATTAATACTTCTTTAATTCTTTCATAAATCATAATATTTTCTCCCTTATTTCATTAAAACATCTTTATACTTTATAATATAGCTTACTCCTGATAAGAATGTCAAAACAACACTTATATAAAATAAAATATATGCAATTGTTGCCCAAATTCCCCAAAGCCCAAGAAGAAGCATTGTTATTGAAACCATTTGTGTAACAGTTTTGATTTTTCCAAAGCCATCAGCTGCAATAACAACGTTTTGTGAAGCTGCTGACATACGAAGTCCTGAAACTATAAATTCCCTTGCAATCACAATTATTATTGCCCATGCAGGAATAATTCCTATTTCCATCAGGCAGGCAAGTGCTGAAACCACAAGAATTTTATCAGCGATAGGGTCTGCAAATTTACCGAAATTTGTAATTTCATTTCTTTTTCTTGCCAAGTACCCGTCAAGCCAGTCTGTAGCAGATGCAATTACAAAAACAACTGCCGCTTCAATGTAAAGGTGCATCATCATAAGTACAACAAAAATAGGCACCATAATAATTCTTAGAATTGTAAGCTTGTTTGAAATTGTCATAATAACACTCCTTTTTACAAAATCTCACCAATCATATCACAATCAATATAGTCGGTATACTTCACTTGTATAAATTCGCCTTCTTTTACAGGCTCATCAGACTTAAAAAACACCTTTGGGTCAACATCTATTGAATCGGCATAAGTTCTTCCGTAGTACATTTTTAATACTTTATCTTTTCCTTCAACCAAAACTTTAACGGTTTTACCGATTTTCTGCTGATTTTTTTGCTCGGTAATTTCCATTAAAAGCTCTTCAAGTCTGCTCTTTCTGTCAAGCTTTGTTTGTTCATCAACCTGATTTTCAAAACCGGCTGCCGGTGTTGTGTCTTCCCTGGAATAAGCAAACACACCTACACGGTCAAGCTTATATTCTTTTAAGAAATCATAAAGCTTATAAAAATCTTCATCTGTTTCCCCGGGAAAACCAACAATTAAAGATGTTCTTATGACCGCACCGCTTACTTTGGTTCTTATTTTTTCAAGTAGCGTTTTAATCTGACCTGAATCTGTTCTTCTTGCCATTTTCTTTAAAATATTATCAGATATGTGCTGAACAGGTATATCAAAGTATTTCACAAGCTTATCGTTTGTCTTAAACTCTTCAATAAGTTCGTCTGTAACACCTTCGGGATAGAGGTAGTGGACTCTAATCCACTCAAGATTTTTAATTTCCGAAAGCTTTCTTAAAAGAACTGTAAGGCTATTTTTACCATATAAGTCCTTACCGTAACACGAAGTATCCTGAGCAATTAAAACAAGTTCTTTTACTCCGTTTTGTACCAAAAGCTCTGCTTCTGATAAAATGCTTTCCATATCACGGCTTTTATACTTACCTCTGATTTTAGGAATTACACAATATGTACAATGATTTGAACATCCTTCAGCAATTTTAAGATATGCCGTATATGGAGGTGTTGCTAAAATTCTGTCTGTAGTATCAAGACAGGCATATTCAGTACCTTTTAAATACGCACCTCTTTTGTCTTTCACCTTTTTAATAACATTTACAATGTCATCAAAATCGCCCGTACCACAAACTCCGTCAACCTCGGGAAGTTCATCTAAAACTTCCTGACTAAAACGCTGTCCCATGCAACCCGCTACAATTAAAAGCTTTAGCTTTGCGTCTTTTTTAAGATCAGCAACATCTAACACCGTATCAATAGACTCCTGTTTTGCACTGTCTATAAATGCACAGGTATTTACGATAATAATGTCTGCTTCTCTTTCGTTATATGTAATTTCATATCCGCCTTTTTCAAGACGAGAAAGCATAACTTCGGCATCAGTAAGATTTTTTGCACAACCAAGCGAGATAACAGATACTTTTTCCAAAAAAACACCCCTTTCAAAACTCGTCTCTCATCTTATTAAGAATACTTGCAATTTTATCGTATTCAAAGCCTTTTGAAAGAAAATATCTGACAGTTTTTGAATATTCTTTTACATCAAGCTCTTTTCCTGCAACACGTTTTTTTATAAGTTCTTCCAAAGTGTCATCGTTTTTTACTCCCGCTACTGCATTTTCGATTATTTCAGGTGCTATACCTTTGTTTTTTAGTTCAAACTCAAGTTTTTTAACACCGTATTTTTTCATATAATGCTCGCAGTAAATGGCAGCATATGCCTCGTCGTTAATATATCCATACTCTTTTAAAATGTCCACAACACTGTCGATTGCAGTTTGCGAAAACTCTTTTTGTTTCATTTTTGCACGGATTTCTTTTTCAGAGTACATTTTGCGTGACACTAAATCAATGGCATAATTCTTACACTTATCAATATCGATTACGTTCTCAATTTCAGCCATTTTTTCCTCTGTTATTTCGTCACCTTTACAAAGGCGCAAATTAAAAAGGTCAAAATCACTTATTCCAAACGCAAATTCACCGTCAATGAACACCGAAAAACGTGAAGTTGAGTTAACCTGCGGCTTGATGTCAGTAATAATACTATTCATTTTCTTCTGAATTGCTTTGTGGTTTTGCTTCTTTGCCTTCCATAAGTGCTGCTCTTACCTTTCCCTCAATCTCAGCATAAATATCCGGATTTTCGGTTAAGAACTGCTTAGCGGCATCTCTTCCCTGGCCCATTCTTGTTTCGCCATAAGAGAACCACGCACCTGCTTTTGTTATAATATCCATATCAACAGCAAAGTCGATAATTCCGCCCTCTTTTGAAATGCCTTCACCAAACATTAAGTCAAAATAAGCTTCTTTAAATGGGGGTGCAACTTTATTTTTAACAACTTTAACTTTAGTTCTTGCACCTACGACCTCAGAGCCTGACTTAATAGCCTCTGCTTTTCTTACTTCCATCCTTACAGATGAATAAAACTTAAGTGCACGTCCGCCGGTTGTAACCTCGGGATTGCCGTAAATAACACCAACTTTTTCACGAAGCTGATTGATAAAAATTGCAACGGTATTTGATTTGTTAATAATACCTGCAAGCTTTCTGAGTGCCTGTGACATAAGTCTTGCGTGTAAACCTACGTGGGAATCCCCCATTACACCTTCGATTTCAGACTTTGGAACGAGCGCTGCAACAGAGTCAATAACAATAACATCTATAGCTCCGCTTCTTACTAAAGCCTCTGTAATTTCAAGCGCATCCTCACCTGTATCAGGCTGTGAAACTAAAAGATTATCAATATCAACACCCAAAGTTTTTGCGTATTGTGGGTCTAAAGCGTGCTCAGCATCAATGAACGCTACTTCGCCGCCATTTTTCTGTGCTGATGCAATAATACTTAAAGACACAGTAGTTTTACCTGATGATTCAGGTCCGTAAATCTCAATAATTCTGCCCCTTGGAAGTCCACCTATACCAAGAGCAGCATCAATGCTTAGTATGCCCGTAGAAATAGCATCAACATTAAAATGCGTATTTTCACCAAGCTTCATAACTGCACCTTTGCCATACTGCTTTTCAATGTTTTTAAGCGCTATATCCAATGCTTTTTGTTTTTCTGTTGACATATTTATACACCTCTTATATTAATTTGATAATTTTTCTCTTAATAATTTATTAATAACGATTGGGTTTGCACTTCCTCTGGTTTTTTTCATTACCTGCCCCGTTAAATACAGGATTGCCTTTTCTTTGCCTTTTTTATAGTCATCCACTGCTTCTTTGTTTTCATTCAAAACGACTTGTGCTATCAAATCAAGTTCATTTTCATCGCTGACTTGAATAAGATTATTTTTTTTTGCAATTATTTCAGGAGCGTCTGTACTTTCAAACATAATTTCTATGATTTGTTTTGATGCAGTTAAACTTATTACACCATCATTTATCATACTGACAAGCTTTACAAGTTTTTCAGGTTCAAAAGGGATTTTTTCAAGCTTTTTTTCTTTCATAAGCCTTCTTATGTCAGTAACAATAAAACTGCTTATCCTTTTAACATCAGCCCCATACGATACTGCTTTTTCAAACCAATTTGAAACATTTAAATCTCTTGAAATCAAATGTGCATCAAACTCTGAAAGCAGATAATCTTTCATAAACCTTACTTTTTTATCTCTTGGAAGCTCAATAATTGACTCTTTAATGTTGTCAATAAAACTTTTCCCGATTTTAATGGTCGGTAAATCAGGCTCAGGGAAAAATCTGTAATCGTCTGAATTTTCTTTATTTCTTAAAAGAGTATTCTTACCGGTCAAATCATCCCATTTTCTGGTCTGTCTTATAACTTTTTGACCGCTTTTTATAACCTCTATCTGTCTTTGACTTTCGTTTTTTATTGCTCTTGCAACTGCCCCAAATGAATTAAGATTTTTTATCTCTGTTCTCTCACCTAAAGTTTGCGTGCCCAAAGGCATTACAGAAACATTGACATCGCATCTTAAAGAACCTTCCTGCATTTTGCAATCAGAAATCTTAAGGCACTCTAATATATCCTTTATTTCTTCAAATACAAGTTTTGCTTCTTCTGCGAAATTTATATCAGGCTTTGTTACAATTTCAATAAGCCCCACTCCGCATCTGTTATAATCAATTAAAGTTTGACCATTTTCAGCATGCACGAGTTTTCCGGCATCTTCTTCTATATGAATATCAGCAATTCCTATTTTCTTTGGTTTGCCGTTATAATCTATCTTAATATATCCGTCTTTACAAAGCGGATTATTAAACTGCGAAATCTGGTATGCTTTAGGAAGATCAGGATAAAAGTAATTTTTCCTGTCAAAACTCAGATTGTCAGATATAGTGCAGTTTAAAGCAAGACCTGCCTTTACAGCAAGTTCTACAGCCTTTTTGTTAAGTGTCGGCAAACTTCCCGGCATTCCCATACACACAGGGCAAACTTGTGTGTTTGCCTCTCGGCCGAATGTGGTAGAACAAGAGCAGAATATTTTTGAATTTGTAAGTAATTCGGCATGAATTTCAAGACCGACAACTGTTTGATAATCCACTTAAACGTCTCCTATTATTTCAGGTTTTATGTTAAGCTTTAATTCCTGCTGCAAAGCATACGCCAAATCAAACATTGTTTGTTCGTTAAATCTATTGGTTATTATCTGAAGTCCTATTGGCATTCTGTCAACATCTAATCCACATGGGATTGAAATAGCAGGAAGTCCCGCAAGATTTGCAGATACTGTGCAAAAATCTAACATATACATCTGACTTGATGACTTGTTTTCTGAGCATTTAAACGCAGTTTGCGTTGTTGTAGGCGTAATCAAAGCGTCATACTTTTCAAAGCATTTATCAAAGCATTCTGTAACTAAATTTCTTACATTACACGCCTTTTTATAATACTCGTCTTTAAATCCTGCACTTAAAACATAACTTCCAAGCATTATTCTTCTTTTTGCTTCATTGCCAAATCCATCTGTACGTGTTTTTGTATAAATATCTTCAATTTTTTCTCCATCTGCCCGAAATCCATATTTTATACCATCATATCTTGCAAGGTTTGAACTCGCCTCAGCACAAGCAATGATATAGTATGCAGAAAGTATTTTTTTCGCATTGGCTACTGTGCATTGTTCAACTTTTGCACCAAGACTTTCTAAAGTCCTAACACTTTTTATAACTTTTTCTTTAATCTCATCACAGATTTCACCCTTAAAATACTCCTGCGGAATTCCAATTTTCATTCCTTTTATGTTGCCTTTAATTTCAAAGGCAAAATCTTTGCTTACTGTTGTAGAATCTTTAGCATCCTGACCTGAAATGTTTTTCAAAACAAGTGCTGCATCAGAGACATTATTTGCAATAACACCAATCTGGTCTAACGATGACGCATAAGATATAAGCCCTGATCTTGAAACTCTTCCATAAGTAGGCTTAACTCCTACACAACCACAAAATGAAGCAGGTTGCCTTACTGACCCACCTGTATCGCTTGCCAAAGCGAAAGGAACAAGTCCTGCCGCAACTGCAGCAGCCGCACCTCCACTTGAGCCGCCGGCAACACAAGATAAATTATGTGGATTTTTTGTAGTTTTAAAATAAGAGTTTTCAGTAGATGAACCCATACCAAACTCATCCATATTAAGCTTTCCAAGCAGCACAGAGCCGCTTAGTTTTTCAATAACTGTCGCATTATAAGGCGGAATAAAATTTTCAAGCATTTTTGAGCCGCAAGTTGTTGTTATTCCCTTGGTGCATAAATTGTCTTTTGCCGCATAAGGAATTCCTAAAAGTCCGCTAAACTCTCCTTGCGAAATTTTATCATCTGCCAAAGAAGCTGCTTTAAGTGCGCGGCTCTCACAAACAGTAATAAAACTTGCAATTTTATCATCAAGCCTTTTGATTGTGTCAAGATAGTGTTTCGTAATCTCAACACTACTGGCATTTTTACTTTTCAATATTTTTAAAAGCTCTGAAACTGTAAATTGTGGTCTCATTACTCTACCACCTTTGGAATAACAATAAATCCATCTTTACTTAAGGCGTTAGAAATCATTTCTGATTTTCCAAACTCATTTTTTTGAGTATCCTCTCTTAAATCAGAAATACTTGTTAACGGCTTGTTACTGTTATTTACATCAGCATCAGATACCAAGGACGCAAACTCAATGATTTCATCAAGGTCATTTTGGTACAAACTACACTCATTTTCATTTAAATAAAGCTTTGAAAGGTCGGCAATATGAAGCAACTCTTCTTTTTTAAGCATCGCCTTTGCCCCACCTTCCTTTTGTACATTTAAACATAACAACCCATAATATTTATCTTATTATAATCATACCACAAACCAACATTTTTTTCAACAAAAAGCTTTCTTTTTTTGATAAAAAAGAGTGCATTTTTTACAAAATGCACTCTTTAAATTATATACTCAAAAAAAGTTGTTCAAATTCCTCGCCGTCAATCTTTTCTTTTTCAATAAGCGCCTGAGCAATCACGTGAAGTTTTGCAATATTTTCTTCCAGAAGTTTTGTGCACTGGTTATAACCATCATCAATGATATTTCTTATTTCATTATCAATTTGTGCTGCAATTTCTTCTGAATACGCTTTTGTGTGCCCCATATCACGTCCAATAAACACTTCTTCCTGCTCAGAATCATAAAACACAGTACCAAGCGCGTCACTCATACCATATTTTGTAACCATTGACCTTGCAATAGAAGTTGCACGCTGAATGTCATTTGAAGCTCCGGTGCTGATATCATCAAGCACAAGTTTCTCTGCCACTCTGCCTGCCAAAAGAACAACAATGTTGTTTTGCATTTCCTTTTTGGAATTATACATTTTGTCTTCCGTAGGTAAATGCATGGTGTATCCGCCCGCTCTTCCGCGAGGTATAATTGAAACCTGATGAACAGGATCCTGATCCGGCATAAGTCTTGTAACTATTGCATGGCCTGCCTCGTGGTAAGCAGTAAGTTTTTTCTCTTTATCACTGATTTTTCTGGACTTTTTCTCCTGACCGACAACAACCTTAATCATAGCCTCGTTAAGGTCTGCCATAGAGATAGCTTTTCTCTCATTTTTAACAGCTAAAAGAGCTGCCTCATTCATAAGATTTTCAAGCTCAGCACCTGTAAACCCGGCAGTTGTTTTTGCAACAACTTCAAGTTTTACATCTTCTCCTAAAGGCTTGTTTTTAGCATGAACTTTTAAAATTTCTTCTCTGCCCTTAACATCAGGGTAGCCTACAACAACCTGTCTGTCAAAACGTCCCGGTCTTAAAAGTGCGGGGTCTAAAATATCAGGTCTGTTGGTTGCTGCGATTATAATAATACCTTCGTAAACACCAAATCCGTCCATCTCAACTAAAAGCTGATTTAAAGTTTGCTCTCTTTCGTCGTGACCACCGCCGAGGCCTGCTCCTCTGCGTCTGCCAACTGCATCAATTTCATCTATAAAAACAATGCAGGGTGAATTTTTCTTCGCCTGTTCAAACAAATCTCTTACGCGTGATGCACCAACACCAACAAACATTTCCACAAAATCTGAGCCGCTAATAGAGAAAAATGGCACACCAGCTTCACCGGCAACAGCTTTTGCCAAAAGAGTCTTACCTGTTCCCGGAGGGCCTACAAGCAAAACACCTTTAGGAATTCTTGCTCCCATTTCCTGGAATTTAGCCGGGTCTTTTAAAAACGCAACTACTTCTTGGAGTTCTTCTTTTTCTTCATCTTCACCGGCAACATCATCAAAACCAACTTTTTTGCCGTTGTCTCCTGCCATTTTGACGCGGATTTTTCCGAAAGACATTGCGCCTCTTCCTCCGCCACCTTTATCATTCATAAGGAAAACCCAGGCAAGGACAAACAAAACAACGATAATTATCCCCGGTAACATTGAAGTCCACCAAGGAGCTTCTGCCGGAACAGGTGTTTCATAATCAAGAGTACCTGCATCAATCTGTTTTTTCATTGCATCTCCTACATCTTTATATAGGATGTCAACAGACGGAATGCTTGACTCAAATCTCGTATTGTCAATTCTTGTAGCTATTGCAACGTTTTCAGTAATCTGTAAGCTTTTCAAATTGCCTGCCTGAATTTCTTTTACAAGGTCAGAATATATTTTAACTTCAGTTGCAGGTTCTGAATAAAAGTATGACACCAAAAATAAAATTACAGCAAATAAAGCAACATAAAACGCCATGCTTTTCAAATTTTTATTCAAGATGTACTATCCTCCTGTATCATAATTTTTCACATAATATCACAAAACTGTTTTATTTTCAAGTGAAATTCTTAAATTTCATAAAGATTTCATTCTTTTTCGTATACTTCCCTTTTAAGAACTCCTACAAAAGGAATATTTCTGTATTTTTCGCCATAATCAAGACCATATCCAACAACGAATTCATCTGGAATAGTAAATCCTTTATATGTAACTTCAACTTCAGCAACTCTTCTGTCAGGTTTGTCTAAAAGTGTAGCAATTTTAATGCTTTTTGGGTTTCTCGTCTTTAAAAGTTCTGTTAAATGCGAAAGAGTATTCCCACTATCTAAAATATCTTCAATAACAAGAACATTTACTCCCTCAATAGGCTGATTTAAATCTTTTACAATTTTCACAACACCGCTTGATTTAGAATCATTACCATAGCTTGAAATACACATAAAATCAATCTCAACCGGCATTTTAATCTCTCTTAAAAGATCTGCAGCAAACACTACGCTACCCTTTAAGATGGTGATTATCAGCAATTTTTCGTTCTTGTAATCGTTTGTAATCTTTTGACCTAATTCTTTTACTTTTTCAGCGATTTCCTGTTCTGAAATAAGTACTCTTTCAATGTCATTTAACATAATACCTCTCCTTTTAATGCTAACACTTTATCTGTTTTATCAGTAATCTTATATAAGTCACTTCTTCTGACACCAAAAATCCATAAAATCTCTCCGCACTCAATTATCGGAAGATTTTTTCTTTTATTCAAAGGGATTTTATCTTTTATCAAAATATCTTTAACTTTAACTTCATTATTTTTACCAAAAGGAATTATTTTATCGCCTTGTTTTCTTGACCTTATAACAATTTCTTTATCAATACACGACAAGTCGAAAAACTGAGCGTTGTCAATGTATTTGGCCTCGTCTTTTGGCACAATAGCTGAGGTGAATTTCACTCCCGCCTCTTCGATATATACTTCCCCGTTTAATGGTAAAATATAACTGTACGAAGTTTCCTCCGAGCTTTTTTCAAATATAATTTTATCATACTCACTGCGGCACACTACCCCAAAACAAAGCTGAATTATTGCGCCGTTTGTTTTATCAAAATTTTCTATTATATAATCTATATGCTTTTTCTCAAAATCCTTGCTTGTGCCGGCTGCATACGTATATAATTTTAAAAGCGTCCTTGCTTTTATCGAATAATCAAGCTGTTTAAATTCTTCTTTTTTTATACAGGCACAACCGTTATTTAAAATTACAAACTTTTCAGCTTCGCAATCCAAATAAAAATCGTCATGAGTTAAAATTTCACTTGCTTTTGAAATGTTTTCAAGCGCCTTGGGATTGATTTGTAAAAGCTTTGGTATTATGCTTCCCCTGATTTTATTTCTTGAATATTCTTCAGAAAAATTAGTTTTATCAACTACAAAGCTCTGTGAATATTCGTTAACAAATTCTTCAATTTCTTGCCTTGCAACATCAATTAAAGGTCTTATAACCTTGTCTCTGACTTTTGGAATTCCGCAAAGGCCCTTAATCCCTGTTCCTCTTACCAGATTTAACAAAACTGTTTCTGCGTTATCATCAAGATTATGCGCTACGGCAATTTTCGTGAACCCTTTTTTATTGCAAAGCTCATCAAAGAATTCATACCTTGCGTTTCTGCCTGCAAGTTCAAGACCAATTCCGTATTTTTTGGCTAAAGCTGGAACATCAACTTTTTTAACATATATATCCACACCAATTTTTTTTGCAAAATTTTCACAAAACTGTTGGTCGCTTAAAGCTTCTTCTCTTATAGAGTGATTTAAATGGGCAACAGAGAATTCAAAACCAAGCGTTTTTAAAGCAAGGCAAAGACATACCGAATCGCAGCCTCCCGATAATGCTACAAGAATTCTATCTTCGGCACTTATCATATCATTATCCGATATAGTCTTTTTAACCTTATCTAACATAAATTATCCTATTCCCTTGTATTATCAACACTGACAAATGTTGTATTGTTTGGTCTCCACATAAGTTTTACTCTTCCTGTAGAACCGCTTCTGTGTTTTGCAATAATTAATTCTACTAAAGAATTCTGCGCTTCTTCCTGATCTTCCTGATCCGGCTTATGTAAAAACATAACAACGTCGGCATCCTGTTCGATAGCACCTGATTCTCTAAGGTCGGAAAGAACTGGGGTTTTATCAGCCCTTGTTTCTATTGAACGAGAAAGCTGGCTAAGTGTCAACACAGGTACTTCTAATTCTTTTGCAAGAATTTTAAGTGATCTTGACATTTCAGAAACCTCTCGCTGTCTGCTTTCTGTTCTGCCCTTACCTTGCATAAGCTGCAAGTAGTCGACAATTATAAGTCCTAATCCATGTTCTAATTTAAGCCTTCTGCATTTTGAACGAATTTCAGTTACGCTTATCATAGACGTATCATCAATGAAAAGCGGTGCTTCTGACATTGGAACTGCTGCCTGCATTAATCTTTCCCAATCGCTTGGGTCAAGTCTTCCTGTTTTAAGTTTTTCACTATCAACCATTGCCTGAGAAGATATTATTCTGTTTGTTAGTTCTTCTTCTGACATTTCAAGGCTAAATACAGCTACAGGAATTTTGTTTTTTACTGCAACGTGTTTTGCAATATTAAGTGCAAGGCTTGTTTTACCTACACCCGGTCTTGCAGCAAGAATATTAAGTGTTCCCTTTTGAAGTCCTGAAAGAATATAATCTAAATGCGAAAAACCGGTTTCTAAGCCTGTTATCCTCAAATTAAGGCCTTGCAATTCTTCAAGTCTTGCAAAATTTCTTTGAATGACATCACCCATTTTGCTGAATGATTTTGACATTTTGCCTTGCAAAACATCAAAAATCAGTTTTTCAGCCATCTGTGCAATAGCATCAGGATTATCTGCTGCCTCATAGCTAAGTCTTGAAATCTGACTTGAAGCATCAATAAGATTTCTTAAAAGTGCCTTTTCTTTTATAATGTCAACATAATATTTAATATTTGCTGTAGTCTGTACACTTATTGCAAGATTTGCGATAAACTCACTTGAGCCTACAGTGTCCAAAACCTGTTTCTGCGACAATATATCACAAACGGTTACAACATCTATAGGCTTGTTTTGCTCAAAAAGTGAAACCATTGCTGAGAATACTTCTTTGTTTTCAGCCCTATAAAAATCATCGGCTGACAAATTTTCAAGAGCAACTGCAACACTTTCTTCGTCGTTTAACATCGCCCCTAAAACAGACTGTTCCGCCTCTAAACTGTAAGGAGGAACTTTTGCGCCTAAATATTCTTCCATAAAAACTCCTTTATAACTCGGTAACTACTACCTTAAGCTTACCTGTAACATCCGGATAAAGCTTAACCAATACTTCAAAAGTTCCGGTTTGTTTAATATCTTCCATATCAAAACGTCTTTTATCAATTTTAATGTGATGCTGGCTAAGTAAAGCTTCTGCAATATCTTTGTTTGTCACAGAGCCAAAAAGCTTGCCGTTAGCGCCGGCTTTTGCACTTAAACTTACGCTGATTTTGCTAAGTTTTTCCTGCATCTCTTTAGCATCATTAAGCTCTGTTTGCTTTTTATATGCAAACGCCTCGTCTTTGCCTTTCATATCATTAATAGCCGAATTTGTTGCCTCTACTGCAAGGCCTTTAGGAAGAAGAAAGTTTCTTGCATAACCGTCACTAACGCTAACAGTCTGTCCTTTCTTTCCTTGTCCCTTAACATCTTGCATTAATATAACCTTCATGATCTTACATCCCCTCTTACTATTTTTGTTCAGCTAAATATAATTCAATCACGCTCATAAGCTTAATTTTTGCTTCGTTAAAGCTGCATGGCTCAAGCTGAGCACCTGCCATAGTAAGGTGACCGCCGCCACCTATTTTTTCTAAAATAAGCTGAACATTTATTTCACCGGTTGATCTTCCGCTGATAATTGTCTCGTCTTCAAGCTCCATTATAACAAAAGATGCTTCAATTCCACTGATAGAAAGCAATCTGTCTGCCGCCTGAGGAACAATCGCTCTGGAATCGGTCGTTTCAGATTTCTTACACTCAGCAATAGCAATATTTCCGCCAACAACTTCTGCCCCGGCAACAACCTTTGCAATTTTTACGAAGTTTTCAAAATCATTCCTGAAGAACTTTCTTATTGTTTCAATATCAACACCGCATCTCTTAAGAAAAGCAGCTGCTTCAAATGTTCTGACACCGGTCTTCATTGCAAAGTCTTTTGTATCAAGCATAATGCCGGCAAAAAGCGCCTCTGCCTCTTGTGATGAAAGCTTCAACTCGCTTCCTGCATACTGCAAAAGCTCCGTTACAAGTTCACACGTAGAAGATGCATAAGGTTCATGATAAACCAGGCATGTGTTTGAAATAAACTCTGCTCCGCGTCTGTGGTGGTCAATTAAAACCACATTGTTTTCTGACTCTAAAATTTCAGGATAATCTGTATATACAGGTCTGTGTGTATCTACAACAACTATCAGAGTTTCAGGCGTAATTAATTCTCTTGCCTCTGCCTCACTAACAACTATCTCTTCAAATTCTGCAGACGTTTTTATTCTTTCAAGCATCATATTAATTGGCTGTGAAGAATAATCGTATATAAAGTTTGCTTTAACATCAAGGCTTCTTGCAAAGGCACAAATTCCAACGCTTGCGCCTATAGAATCCATATCGGGATACTCGTGTCCCATAACTACAACATTTTTTGCCTCTGACAACAGTTCTTTTAAAGCAAGTGCCGTAACTCTTGCCTTAACTTTTGTTGTTTTTTCATGTTCACGTGTTTTACCCCCATAGTAAGACACATTGTCGCTGTCTTTGATTATAACCTGATCCCCGCCGCGACCAAGCGCTAACGTAAGTGCAGAGTTTGCATAATCATCAGCAGTTTGAAGAGAATTAAAATCAACACCTATACCAATACTCAATGTTGGAGCGAATTTATTTCCGCATTTTATCTCTTTAACCTCATCAATTACAGAGAATTTTTGTTGCTTTATTTCTGCAAAGAACTCGTTTCTGAAAATAATCAGATACTTATCTCTCTCATATTTTTTAACCATAGCGCCATAGGAAGCAAACCAGGAAAATATTTTTTTATCAAGTTCAGCTAAAAGCAAGCTTCTGTAAGTATCGGGAGTGCTCATTAATATATCGTCATAATTATCTACACACGCTATTGCAACTACCGAATGCTGATTTTCATATTCTTGTGCAATTTCCTTTTTGTCTGTAATATCAAACATATACATTACAACAAAAGAATTTTCCGCATCCTTTTTTTCAGCCCTTATGCCATTTCCGGTTACATAGAAGTATTTGTCACAAACCTGCACATCAAATCCAAATGCATCACCTTCAAAATATGAAGTTATATTTCCCTTTTCAAAAACATCGTCAACGTGGGCATCAAAAAGCTCCTTGTCATCAAAAACGGCGTCAAATTTTTCATTATACCACAAAATTCTGCCGTCTTTTTTTATAATAGCAACAGGCATTGGAGCATAAATCATACTTTCTCTTGTTGCTGTATCGGCATGAAAAGTAATGTTATCAATATAGCTTTTAAAATGTCCGTGATTTTGTTTTACAATAGCAATGCAAAGTAAAGTAAGAATACCCGCACAAAGTATCTGCGTTATTCCCCAAACAACATTAAAAAATAACGTGATAAACGCAAGGATATACATAACTGTAAGGCACAAAACCAAACTGATAAAATTATTAGAACTTTTGTTTTTCAAATAATCACCTCAACATTACTTACCTGAAGCATTTTTCCCAATAAGTCTGAAATTTCTTCTTGCATCAAGTAAAGCTACTACCGAAAATACCAAAGGCAGAACCGGTATTAAAAATGATGCGCCGACAAGTGCAAATATCAATAATCTGAAACCAAATTTAACCTTTTGCACATCTTTCAAATACCAGTCAAACAGCGACATTCCGCAAAGCACTAATACTACGTTTAAAATCATATAGATATTTCCGAAAACAACTGCGATTACGCTGTCACCTGCAAACATTGATAAAATTGCAGATAAAAGAAACACAAAAACAGTTACTCCATCTGCTTTAAACATAGAAAATCTCAAATCTACAACAACTGCACCTGTTACCTTATTTACAATAACTTTTACAATAAAGCAAAGCAGAATTGTTTCAAACAAACTCATTATAATAAGCATTGCAGGAAGCACCATTCTTATTGCCATAGCATATTGATCAAAAATGATTTCTATGTTTTGGGCACCTATCTCCTGAAGACTTTTCCCGAGTGAATCTAACACAACAGGCCTTAATGTTTCAAACATTTCATCAATAAACGAAAATGCAGGCTTGCCCATTGCCAAGTTACTTATTGCAACCGCACCGTAATCTGAAATCAAGAGGCACACAAGCACCGAAACGATAGTATAAGCCCCGCTTTTTCTTTTTAAAATTGTGTAACAAAGCAAAAAGCCTGCCGCAACATATCCAAGTGAATACACAACCGAATATGCTAAATCTTTGTTAATAATATAAGTCACCGCTGCTATTACAACAGTTCCAGCCCCCAAGGCAATTTTTGAATTTCTTAAAAGTGAAAATGCACCAAAAAGCATAATTGCTACAGGGCACAAAATACCAAAAAGCGGTACTGAGAATGTTAAAAACGCAAATATACAATATAAGCATAAACATACAAGCGGTGCAAAAAATATTCTTTTGCTCATAAATATTCCTCAATTAACCTTAAGTTACACTTTTTGACAAAAAGTGCATACAATCAGTATAACACATTAATTATAAAATTACAAGTTTAACTTATATATAAAAGCCCTTATATGCTTTATATGCCATATACACATCAAGCTTTGAAACAACTTCATACGGTGCGTGCATAGAAATAACCGGAACTCCGCAGTCAATAACTGATATTCCGAGCACTGCCAAAAATTGTGCAACCGTTCCTCCGCCGCCGCCATCGACTTTTCCAAGCTCGGCAATCTGCCATACACAGTCATTTTTCTTGAAAATATCTGTGACTTTTGTTACAAACTCTGCACTTGCCTCATTTGTTCCTGATTTACCTCTTGCACCCGAATATTTCATAAGCGCTACGCCGCCGTTTAAATAAGCGGAATTGTTTTTTTCAAAAACGTCTGCATAATTAGGGTCATAAGCAGCTGTAACGTCTGAAGACAGACACTCGCTGTTTTCAAGTGCGTCTCTTAAGCAGATGTCGTTATAATTTTCAATGGTTTTTGCACACATTCTTGCAATCATATTCTCTAAAAATGTTGATTGCATACCTGTTGAATCGCTGCTACCGGTCTCTTCTTTGTCCACAAGATGGCAAATCACAGTTTTTTCAGGAAGGTCTACTGTCATAAGTGCCATAAAAGCAGTATATGCACAAACTCTGTCATCATGGCCGTATGCTCCGATTAAGCTTCTGTCAAGTCCAACATCTTTTGCCTTGAATGCAGGAACAATTTCAATATCTGCACGAACAAAATCTTGCTCTTTTATGCCATACATATCATTTAAAATTTTCATAACTGAAAGCTTGGCTTTCTGATTTGTCTTTTCGTCTCCAAACGGCATTGAGCCTAAAATAACATTAAGTTTTTCACCTTCAACAAATTTTGATGCAGTTTTTTCCATCTGCGTCTGTCCTAAATGCGGCAAAAGGTCAGAAATGCAAAAAACAGGGTCTGATTCCTTTTCGCCGATAACAATATCAACTTTCTGGCCGTCTTCTTTATAAACAACACCATGGATTGCAAGCGGTATTGTAAGCCACTGATACTTTTTAATGCCCCCGTAATAATGCGTCTTTAAATATGCAGCGCCTGTATCTTCAAAAAGCGGATTTGGCTTTGCATCCAGTCGCGGAGAATCAATATGCGCTGCTATGATGTTTGTACCATCTGTAACAGGCTTTTTGCCCATAACTGCCAAAAAGATTGACTTGTCGGTGTTCTTTACATAAAACTTATCGCCCGGTTTTAAGCTTTCAAACTCACTAAAGCTTTTAAACCCTGCCGCTGCAGCAGTTTTTTCTATCCAGAGTGTACACTCACGCTCTGTTTTACATTCGTTCAAAAAATCTTTATATCCTTCGCAAAAAGAAAATAAATCTTTTTTTGTTTCCTCTGTTATTTTTTCATAACCATTTTTGTTATCTGAAAACAAATCTTTTTCTAAGTTTTCAAAACTATTCGGCATTTTCTTCATTCCTTTCAGTTATTATATCAGCTTGCTCAACTGCATCTTCCGTACTTTCAGGCTGTATATTCTCTTCAACAATTTCTTCGATGCTAAGCAGTCCTTTGGGTGAAAATATATTTGCATTTATATGGCTGAAATTTATTATGTCCGGATTCAGTTTTATTCCCTTTTTATTTAAAAGGTCTATTCCCAAAACATTTTCTGCAACAAGTACCGGCACTACGCTAAAATCAATCATATCCTCGTTTAATGCCTGATACGCTACAGTTATGCGGTCAGATTTTTTGGCAGCTCTTATAAATTCTATCGGCATCGTGATTTTTACACTGCTGTCTAATTCATGTGAAAAGACTTGCTCAGCTAAATCCTCCAGTCCAATCAAAGTTAACAATGCGCAAGCATCATATATTATGTCTTGGTTAGCTTCAATAAAGCTATTTTCATCTTCAATAAATGTTAAAGAATATAACTTTTTGAGTTTATTTGACTTGCTTTCGTAAAATCTGTGTGCCTGCCTGTCACCGCATTGAGCTGCAACAAAAGCCATTGCATCAATGGCGTAAATATACATTGCATTCAAAAATTCTTCTGTTTTTGATTTGTCGCTTTTAAACACTGATTTTAACAATCCGTCTTGCTCATAGCATGAAATCCACTTAAAAGCCGCAATGGCATTTTCGAGCAGCTTGCCAGTTGTTTCTTTATCCCCGCTTAGCACATAATAGTCTTTAATGGCAAGTGCAAACGAGAAAACATCGTAAAAGTCAAAACTTTTGCCTGATCTTTTATTTATTATCTGTCCGCTTTTAATTTGCATTGATGCAAAATCCAAAAGCATATTTTTAAAATGAAGCACATCACCTGTTAAATATCCTTGCGACAGTGCTAAAGTCCTCTTTTGTAATAAATTATCACTTAAAATTTGATTTGAAAATGCTGACTTCATTCTTAAAGCAGAATCTTCAAAGCATAAATTAAGTTTTTCATTATCACATGAAAACTCAGAAGTGTTTTCAAAATTATATTCATTTTCAATTACCCACAGGCCGTTTAGATAATTGGTGCGAACAGGATTTCTGAACACTAAAAGAACATATCTGAACTCATTTTTATCAAAATTTGTTTCCAATATGTTATTTTCGGCTTTTAAAATAAATCTTGCCGCTCCGCTTATAACAGGCACACATTCTTTTAGCTCTTTTGCAAAAATCACGTCAATAATATCGCCGCCATAACCGTCAACATCCATTTTTAAATAACCGTTGCACAATCTGTCAAAATCCACTAAGATATAGCTGTACTGTCCTTTATCAATCGGCTGAAGTTCGCACTCTACCCCCATAACATAAAGCTTGTTAAGCTCACATTTTGCGTTTTCATGATAAAAGTTTTCTTTAAGACTTAACCCTTTTTTATCGTTGCCTGTTCCTGCTGCAATTATTGCTTTTGCAGAATAAATATGTTCGCTTGTCACACTATAGTTGCTTTTGGGAATATCAAAATACCTTGTATCACATAAGTCTGTTTCCTCAGAATAATCCCATTCAAAGTCATCAAAATCAACTAAAGTCCACTGGCTATTATAAACACTGTTGTCAAAAAGTTCTATTTCGCTTTTGTTATCATTCAGAGAAGGCGCACCGGCTAAATATGCATCACAAATTCTGCTTTTAACAGAAGTATCTGAGATAACATTTTCCTGTCTTGCTCCGCTATAATCAAGATTTAAATTAAAAATAACGCCCTTTTGTCTCAGCTCTATATTCGAAACAGGATATGAATAAAAGCACGCAAAGATAGCAATAACATTTTTCCCCTGCTTTAAAAACGGCAAAACGTCCAATTCAATCATTTCTCCGTTTTCTGATATGCCTGCATCGAATCTTAATACGCTCTCTCCGTTAATATAAAGTCGGTATTTAGACTGCACAAAAATATTTAAAACAGCAGTTTTTGGCAGTTTATCGCACATGAATGTTTTTCTGAAAAAGCAATACTCACTTAAGCCCTCACTGTTTTTTGCCCATATCAATTTTTCTAAGTGTTGTCCATCTTTTTTTAATTCCGATTCAAATCTAAAATTTTTCATAATTGCCTCCTGTAAATTCTTTCACAGCTGACTGTATTTCTTGTATTTTTTCGATAAATGAATATATTTTCGTATATACTTTCACTTTTCTTATGTATTTTTTTGTTTCTTCAAAAGGAATATTGTCCGGATTTGAAACATTATCATCAATTATGCCTTCTTTTAACCACTCTTTCGCATGAGTTATGCCCGCGTTATAAGCAATAATTGCAAGATTTTCTGTTCCAAGCTCATTTTTTAAATAGGCAAAATACCATGTTCCTATTTTAATGTTGGTTTGAGCATCTATAAGTTTGGTTTCGTCAAACGGCTCACCCATTTTTTGTGCACACCACTTAGCCGTATCTTTTTTTAACTGCATAAGTCCAACTGCGCCTTTTGGGGAAATTGCATTGGTATCAAATCCGCTTTCTGCATTAATTATACCATAAACAAGATTTTTTTCAATATTGTTATCTTCTGCATACATTTCAATATAATCCTGATATTTAACAGGAAAAAATGAAAAAAATATTTGATACGCCGTATATATTAAAAAGACTATAACAATAAGTCCTAAAAGTTTTTTCAATCCTTTAAACAAGCCAAAATCTCCTCTACCTTTAAAGCAATATTTTGTTCTCCGTCATTAACTATTTCATAATCGCACCTTTGTCTGTAAAATTCATCAGTTTTTTGTGCCTTTATTCTTGAAGTTGCATATTTTTTGCTTACACCGTCACGCGATACAATTCTTTTAATTCTTATATCCTCAGGACATGATACAAATACTACTTTTTGACAAAGCTTATCAAGGCCGCTTTCAAAAAGCAGTGCAGCATCAATAACAGTTTCAGAACTGTTATGTGCTAAAAATTCTATTTCTCTTTTTATATACTTATGCGTGATTTTATTAAGGTTTTCAAGTAAATCCTTGTTTTTAAAAACCTTTTCTCCCAGTTTTTTACGATTTAAAGTCCCGCCCTGATTTAAATACTCATGTCCGAAAAAATCTATAACCTCTTTTAAGCAGGGACTTTTTCGGTCCATCACCTTGTGAGCGACTTTATCTGCATCAATAATAAAATATCCGTGCTTTTCAAAGCATAGGGAAACAGCTGTTTTTCCCGTGCCGCTTCCGCCTGTAATTCCAATAATCATTTTGTATCATACCAACTCTCTGCAGACTTCATATCTACAATAAGAGGAATCTTAAGCTGCACTGCATTTTCCATTTCCTCTTTTAATATTTTCTTTACATTTTCGACTTCGTGCTTTTTGGCATCTATTATAAGTTCGTCATGTACCTGCAAAATAAGTTTAGACTTAAGGCCCTCTTTTTTAAGTCTTTGATAAACCTTTACCATAGCGATTTTTATAATATCGGCGGCATATCCTTGTATGGGCGCATTCATTGCAACCCTTTCACCAAACGAGCGAAAATTGAAGTTTGATGACTTAATTTCAGGTATATATCTCCTTCTGCCTAAAAGAGTTTTAACATACCCTGTTTCTTTCGCAAATTCAACCGCTTTATCTAAATATATTTTAATATCTGGATAGGTTTCAAAATAACTGTCAATATATTCTTTTGCAGTTTTTCTTGAAACTTTAATGTCTTGCGCTAAGCTGAATTCTCCGATACCATAAACGATGCCAAAGTTCACTGCCTTTGCCTTAGATCGCATTGAAGAAGTCACCATATCAAGCGGAACTTTAAACACTTCGGATGCAGTAATTGTGTGGATATCTTCGTTGTTTTTAAACGCTTCTATCATGGTTTTATCGCCTGAAATATGTGCCAAAACTCTCAGCTCAATCTGTGAATAGTCGGCGTCAACCAAAACCGAATCCTTGCTTGCAACAAACATTTTCCTTATCTGTCTTCCAAGCTCAAGCCTTACAGGTATATTCTGAAGATTTGGTTCGGTACTGCTTATTCTTCCTGTTGTTGTAATTGTCTGGTTAAAACTTGAATTAATCTTACCGGTTTTAGGATTAATAACACTGTAAAGCCCGTCAGCATACGTTGATTTAAGCTTTGCATAAGTTCGATACTCCATAATCATATCAACAATCTCGTGGCTTGACTTTAACTTTTCAAGCACTTCAACATTTGTTGAATAGCCTGTCTTTGTTTTTTTGACAACCGGAAGTCCTAATTTTTCAAAAAGTATTACGCCAAGCTGCTTTGGCGAATTAATATTAAACTTCTCACCGGCAGACTCATAAATTCCTTTTTCCAAATCTGAAATTCTTTCAGAAAGTACCTTTGAAAACTCTGCCAAACTTTCTTTATCAACGGTAAATCCTTCTATTTCCATTGATGCTAAAACATTTACCAAAGGGAATTCTATTTCATATAAAAGTTCTTGCTGACTGTTAGCATTAATCTCTTTATCAATTTTATCACAAAGCTGTGGTAAAACTGCGGGAAAAAGCCCGGAATCTGTCAAAACAAGTCCAAGATATTCTTCTGACAGGGCTTGTATCTCGTAACTGTTTCTTGAAGGCTGTAAAATATATGCGCCAATTTGCGTGTCAAAAAGTTCACCTTCAAAGCATATACCGTAGTTATTATTTAAAAATACAATATCATCTTTTATTCCGTGCGAAACTTTTTTAATATTTTTATTTTCAAATACTTTTTTTAAAACATCAGCATAAAGCATTACCTCAAACTCGGTAACGAACTCTGCATAATACACTTTGCCATCAGCATAAAAAGAAAATCTTCTTAAAATATCATCATACTCCATAAAATAGTATAAAGTGTCTGATACTTTTTCTTCAATGACATCAGCCGACATCATTTCAATTTTCTGGCAATCTAACTGCTTGCTTTTTTTGTTGCTTACGCCAAGTCTTTCTGCCAATGTTTTAAGCTCAAGCTCTGTAAAGAGCTCGTATAATGCATCGTTATCAAACTCTTTTTTAGTCATTTCATCAAAATCAATATCCATTGGCACATCAACATCAATTCTGGCAAGGTCAAAGCTAAGATAAGCCATATCTCTTCCGCTTTCAATTTTTTCTCTTTGTGCACCTTTTAACTCATCTAAATGGCGATAGAGATTATCAAGAGATTTGTACTGACTAATCAGTGAAAATGCACTTTTTTCGCCAATCCCTGAAACTCCCGGAATATTGTCAGAGGTATCTCCCATAAGCGCTTTAACGTGAATAAACTCATCAGGGGTTACGCCGTATTTTTCAAAAACGGCACTGTCATCAAAAGTTGTAGTTTCGGTTTTACCCATTTGGGTTACAATAAGCTTTACCAAAGTTGTTTTTGAGGCAAGTTGCAAATCGTCTTTATCTCCGCTGACAATAACACACTCTATTTTATTATCAGAACATTTTTTTGAAACTGTTCCTATTATATCGTCTGCCTCATAACCTTCTTTTTCAAGCATTTTAACATTCATGCCCTTTAAAACTTCTTTTAAATATGGCATTTGATCGGCAAGCTCTTGCGGCATACCTTTACGCTGAGCCTTATACTTATCATACATTTTATGTCTGAATGTCTTTGCTCTTACATCAAACGCTACACATACATAATCAGGCTTTTCTTCTTCAATAAACTTCAAAAAGATATTCATAAATCCATGAATACCGTTAGTATAAAATCCTTTTGAGTTTGTGAGTGCCTTAATGGCATAAAATGCGCGATTTACAATGCTGTTTCCATCAAAAATCAGCAGTTTTTTCATTTTAATCTCCATTCTGCCGCCAAAGCATCAGCTCAAATAGGAATGAAAATGCAGACATGCGGCTATTTTTATTATGCGTAGCTGAGAGAAAATATACTACAAAAACGATATAAAGTGTTGTACGAGCTCTTTTTGAAATTGTAAAATCACTATTAGAATTACATAAACCCACAAACTTATTATTTCAAAAAGAACAACAATTACCCACCGGATTTTATAGTGCTTGTTTTATTTCTTTTTTCTATCGTAAATAAACATTCCCGCAAAATTAAAGATAAGCAATGGAATGTGCGAAACAAGTGCGCTATATGAACCTGATAAAATATCATACAGGCACCATAAAGAAATATTAACAGACACCCAAATGCGATACTTCGCACCATTTTTCTGACCAATACACATCAAGAAAGTAAAAGATGCAACAATTACAAGTAGTCCAAGTGCAGTCACTCCACCTGCAACCCAGATGTTAAGTACAATAATTGCTATTGCATAAATACATATAAGCCATTTGGGAACATCCTTCCCCTTCGATTCAAATGTATAGTTTATAATAGACTGAAGTGCGGCAAGATAACAAGCTGCTGCCCCGTTAATACCCTTGCCGTACAAAAGATAACTTGTTGCTACTAAAGCATTCCTGCAAAAAACGAGAAAAAGAATTCTCTTCATTTTCTCTCCCTTAGTTAAGGATGCTAAAATCATTGCTATTAAACCTAAAGCGCTTAAAAGATAAGCAAGTGTTTTCATAAAAATTCCCTCTTCTCTACAAATACTAACCATTAGCAACGTCGCCTATTGATGTTGTGCTCAAATGACAACAAAAGAGCTTGTGCTATTAATTTTATGTAATAAAACTCTGTATGCATCAATTATACAAAGACTGTATAATCTGTGTGCCAATCAAATTTAATAAATTGGCAATGGTCTTTATCATGAATTTATAGTCCTAAAGTTTAATCAAGTATACTTTTTATTGCTTCAAAGCCCTGGTCAAGCAGTTTTTGATAATCTCCCTCTTCTTTTGATATCAGTCCACCATTCCAATACTCTGCAATAATACCCTTAATTCTTCTCAATTATTTATATAGATAAAATCCTTTTCCTTTGATTCTCTGCGACTCCGAAAATACGATAAATGCCTTAGGGTCGATTTCAAGAATTTTCTTTTGAAACTCCTCCGCTTCGCTTTCCTTTAATGCACAGAAAAGCATTTTTTTATCCGTGTTGGTATATGTTCCATAAACATCAATTTGTGTTACACCCCGTGGTGATGTTGAAATAAGCTTTTTAGAAATTTCTTCACCATAATCTGTTATTACGAATGCAATTCTTGATACATTCAACTTGTCGATTACCCAATCTATGGCATAACTTGTTATAAACAAAGCGATTATGCCGTATAAAACAAGCTCGATGTCACGAAATATAAATGCAGAAACAGCAATAATAACTCCGTCAACCGCCAGAAGCAGTTTACCTATCGGGATATGTGGAAGTTTGATTTGAATTATTCTTCCCAAAATATCTGTTCCACCGGTTGAAGCACCAGCCGCAAAGGCAAGTCCTATTCCCAGCCCGTACAAAACACCGCCAAAAATTGTTGAGAGAATCAAATTTTCAGTATATATCGGCACCACCGAGAACACTTGTATAAAAAATGACAATAAAAGTCCACCCAAAAGGGTTTCTCCCACAAACTTCTTACCCAGAAGTTTTAAACCCATAACAAGAAGAATAATATTTATTATATAAAAACTGACACCGGGTTGGAGTCCTATTGTATGAAACAGTATGGTTGAAATACCAGATGCTCCACCACCTACAATCTTATTCGGTGTCAAAAACACGCCGATTGCAAGGCCTGTTGTCATCGTTCCTAGGATTGTCATTATAATGCTTTTTCTTTTGGACATTTTTATCTCCTTAATTTAATTATTTATCGTCTTTCATATAATTGATATGTTGTTTAGATGTCAATGGTTTTAGTAATTGTTAGTATCTGGTTAAAAACAAAAAGCAGGGATGTAGTCTTGTACTTTAAAACAGCAAAAACATTTGCTTGCAAATGCAATTTTAAAGGCGACGTCAATTACCACTGTGCTCGCAAGAGAACAAAAGAGCGTTAGCTCTTAGGAATTTTATTTCATAAAATTCTGTATGTGTCAATTATAACACATTTTTTATATAATTTCAACATATAACAGCTAACTATTATGTATTTCAAACTGTGCATTTTTTAAAAACACCCATATTTTCAGGCAAACAAAAAACCGCCTGAAGCTTACTGCTTAAGCGGTTTTCCGTTGGTGAGCCATCGGAGATGCATTTGCCTTGCATATGCACTGTTTGACGACCGAAAGCTAAAGCTTTCAGTACCCGTCTGCACACCACTCACCTAAAAAACAGTCCACCGGACTGTTTTTTTACGGTGACTGCTCTCTTAGAGTTCGATTCTCCTCGTTAATTGTATACAACAAAAAAAGAACTCTAAAAGAGTTCTTTTTTTGTTGGTGAGCCATCGGAGAATCGAACTCCGGACACCATGATTAAAAGTCATGTGCTCTGCCATCTGAGCTAATGGCCCATTTGTCATTTTCCAACCACAAGAAAAATATGGCTGGGCTGGCAGGATTTGAACCTACGAATGTCAGAGTCAAAGTCTGATGCCTTACCCCTTGGCGACAGCCCAATATTTATCGTGGTCTTCAACTGACAGCTTTAGTAGTATACCAAATATTTGAAGTATTGTCAATACTTTTTTACAAAAAATATTAGTTTTTTTATTTTTCAACACAACATTGACTTTTTAAACTTATTTTCCTTATAATATGAGGTGTACCGATACCTTATTATGCGCACAAGGAGAAAAAATATGAGAACAATTTTGCATTGCGACTGTAATTCTTTTTATGCTTCAGTTGAATGTATGCTTAATCCTGCGCTGAAAAGTGTTCCTATGGCAGTTGGCGGTGACATAGAAAACAGGCACGGCATCATCCTTGCAAAAAATGAGCTTGCAAAAAATTTTAATGTTAAAACCGCTGAGGCTATATGGCAGGCAAAAGCAAAATGTCCTGATTTGATAGTTGTTCCTCCCCATCATGACATTTATCTTATGTATTCAAAAAAGGTTAATCAAATTTACGAAAGATATACCGACCGTATAGAAAAATTTGGGATTGATGAAAGCTGGCTTGATGTTACAGGTTCTGAGCGGCTTTTCGGGAACGGGCAGCAAATAGCTGACAAAATAAGAGAAGATGTAAAAAACGAACTTGGAATCACAGTATCTGTGGGTGTTTCGTTTAATAAAATTTTTGCAAAGCTTGGAAGCGACTATAAAAAGCCTGATGCCACAACTGTAATTGACCATGAAAATTTCAAAAGTATTGTTTTTCCGCTCCCCATAAGCGACCTTTTGTATGTAGGAAGAAACACTACTAAGGCTTTAGCAGGTGTCGGAATAAAAACAATAGGCGACATTGCAAATTCAAACAAAGAAGCCTTAAAACTCCTTCTTGGAAAAAGCGGCGAAATGCTTTATGATTTTGCAAACGGAAACAGCAGCGACTATGTAACTTATGCTAATAAAAAGCAACTTCCAAAATCTATCGGCAACGGAATGACATTTAGGCGTGACATTTCTGATATAGAAGACTTAAAAAAGGGGATTCTTGCGCTTTGTGACTGTATAGCATCCAGAATGCAAAACAAATCACTTAAAGTTTCAGGAATTTCAGTGAGCATAAAAGACACTCATTTCAAAACAGTTTCAAAACAAAAGAGCCTTGATTTTCCCACTTCATCTGCACAAAAAATATACCAGGAGGCGTTATCTATAGTGCCGTTTTTGTGGGACTTTGAAAAACCTTTAAGGTCACTTACTGTTACGGGGTATGATATATCAGAAGAACTCGCTCAAAGCCAGATAACTTTATTTGAGGAAGAAGACATTCTCTTAAAAAAGCAAGAAAACCTTGACTATGCAATAAACAAGGTAAGACATAATTTCGGCAAAAGCAGTGTTTTATATGCAAGCATTTTAAATAATGATTTAGGAATAATAATATAAAATCCACCCGTCAGGGTGGATTTATTATGTTCTGTCTATATGAATAACTGCAAAATACTTATTGTTAAACTCTGAAATTTTTTGTTTTAAATTTTCAATTACAAAATTATCAGATAGTCCAATATCAAAAGGAATAACAACGTCAAAAATGACATTTGTATGGGTGTCGCCCGTAACCATCCTGAAATCATGTATAGAAAGCCGTTTATCTAGCTCTAAAACTATATCTTCTACAATTCTTTTGGTTTCGTTTATAACCTCATTATTCGTTTCAATAGGATCTAAATGTATAACTGCATCACAACCAAACTTTTCGCACAGTTGCTTTTCTATCAGATCAATTTCGTCATGTGTTTTTAAAATATCACAATCAGCAGGAACTTCAGCGTGTATACTCATCATAAAACGTGTCGGACCGTAATTGTGAATTATAAGGTCATGTGTACCAATTATCCCCTCGCTTGACATAACAGTTTTTTCAATTTCACTCACAAGGGTTTCATCAGGTGCATGACCTAAAAGCGGTGAAATTGCATCTATTATAGCTTTGTATCCTGTATAGAGAATAAAAACTGAAACTAAAAGACCAATATACCCGTCAATGTTAAAACCCCATATTTTTGCAATTAAAATACCTAAAAGTACTGTTGTGGTAGAAAGAGCATCGCTTAAAGAGTCTTTTGCCGTTGCCTGAATAGATTTTGATGCAATCTTTTTTGAAATCCGCATATTAAAAAAATACATCCAGAGTTTCAAAAGTACCGCTAAAGCAAGGATAACAACAGATACTGTGCTAAATTCTATTTTAGCAGGATTTATGATTTTTGAAACAGAGCTTTTAATAAGCTCAAAACCCATAAACAAAATTAAAACTGCAACAAAAAGTCCGCTTATATATTCAATTCTTCCGTGACCAAATGGATGGTCGTGGTCAGCAGGCTTGCCTGAGAGTTTGAAAGCTATTAAAGTAATTATTGAAGAGCCGGCATCAGAAAGATTGTTGAGTGCATCGGCCGCGACACTTACAGACCCTGTTAAAAAGCCCACTGCAAGCTTTGATACAAACAAAACAATGTTCAGCAATATTCCCACTGCGCCTGAAAAAACGCCATAGCTGTTTCTTACGCTTTGGTCAGAAATATTATCTTTGTTTTTTATAAAAATTTTAAACAATAACTCCATATCAAACCCTGTCATTAACCGTATTTACCGGATTTCCTTTTAAATATTCTTTAAGATTTGAGGCTGCTAAATCTACAACTCTTTGCCTTGCCTCCTTTGATGCCCATGCGGTGTGCGGTGTTATAATGCAGTTTTTTGCTTTAAGCAAAGGATTGCTTTCAAGCATTGGCTCGGTTTCTAAAACGTCTAAGCCCGCACCTGCAATGCTGCCTTCATTTAAAACTCTTGCCAAAGCGTCCTGATTTACAACTCCTCCGCGTGAGGTGTTGATAATATATGCACTTTTTTTCATCAAAGCCAATGTTTTGTCATTTACTAAATCTTTAGTCCCTTCATTTAACGGGCAGTTAAGACTTATAAAATCTGATTTTTCAAACAACTCTTCTTTTGTAACAAAACTATATCTTGAATTATCAGGGATTGTTCTTGTGTGAACAATAACCTTCATTCCAAATCCGTCTGCAATTTGAGCTACCCTTTTGCCTATTGTGCCAAATCCTACAATTCCTAAAGTCTTTCCATGTATTTCAGTAATCGGAAAATCAAAAAATGAGAAAGTTGCACTGTTTATCCATCCGCCGTTTTGCGTAAACTCATCGTACTTTCCAATGCTTCCTGCCAGATTAAGTAAAAGTGCAAAAGTATGCTGCACAACAGATTCAGTTGAATAACCGGGTGCATTACATACCGTTATATTTCTTTGGTTGGCAGCCTTTAAATCAACATTGTTAAACCCTGTTGCAAAAAGTCCGATATACTTTAGCTTTTCACAAGTATTTATTAAATTCTCATCAAAAACCGCCTTATTACAAATAACATACTTAGCAGTTTTTAGAATTTCGGGCAGTTTATCTTTTGGTAAAACATTATAATATTTTACATCGCCCATTTCTTCAAAACATGAAAAATCTATATCTTCAAGTGTAACGGTATTTCTGTCAAGAATGATAATTTCCATATTAACTTCTCCTCACAAAGCTGATTTTTTAAGTTTATCCAAAACGCTTAAAAATTCATCGGGAAGCTCAGCTTCAAACTGCATATATTCACCGCTTTTAGGATGATTAAACCCTAAAACTCCAGCATGAAGCATCTGCCCTTTTAGTCCTAATTTGTTTTTATCGCCATACACCAAATCTCCCAAAAGAGGATGCCCGATATATGCCATATGAACTCTGATCTGGTGAGTTCTTCCTGTTTCAAGTCTGCATTTTACAATACTGTATTTAAGGCATTCTTCTATAACTTCAAAATGTGTAACAGCGTTTTTGGAATTTTTTTCTGTAACCGCCATTTTCTTACGGTAGACAGGATGCCTGCCGATGGGCGCATCAATAGTGCCCGAATTTTCCTTAAATCTCCCGTTTACTATGGCAGTATACACCCTTGTTATTGAATGAACTTTAAACTGTTCTGAAAGATTTAAATGCGCTTCGTCATTTTTGGCAACAACCAAAAGTCCTGATGTATCTTTATCAATTCTATGAACAATTCCGGGTCTGATTACTGAATTTATACCTGACAGATTCCCCTCGCAATGCTTCATAACTGCATTAACCAAAGTGTTATCAGGATTTCCCGGTGCGGGATGAACAACCATTCCCGCCCTTTTATTAACTACTAAAACATCTTCGTCTTCGTATACAACATCAATAGGTATATCCTGTGGACGGGCATCTAACACTTTAATTTCGGGAAGTGTATATTCAATTTTATCACCATTTTTTACGGTATAACTTACTTTTTCAGCTTTGCCGTTTACAAAAACCAAGCCGGACGATATCATATTTTGTATAAAAGAACGTGTTTTTGATATTTCCTGCGACAAAAACTTATCAAGTCTTACGCCATCACAATCACTTATCAGAACCAAACACATCACCATCTTTTGTAAACAAGATAATAAGAGCCAACAAAACTGCTCCGATGCAAACAAAAATATCTGCAACATTAAACACAGGGAAATCAATAAATGCAAACTCTAAGAAGTCCACCACAAACCCATAGCTTAGCTTGTCAATAATATTGCCGACAGCTCCCGATATAATAAAATTTAGTGCCAGGGGCATTATTTTCTTACCGCTCTTTACAGTTTTAACCAACAGATATGTACATACTGCCACAATAACAATGCTTAAGGGTACAATAATGTAATTCATTCCCTTTAACATTCCAAATGCTATTCCTGTGTTTTCAACGTATGTAAGATTAAAAATGCCGTCAAGCACTACTGCCGAACCTATCGGCATTAGATACTTGACCGCAAGATATTTTGTAAGTCTGTCTATAAGCACAAACAGAACTGTATATATAATGTGTATCATTTTATGTCCTTTTCTAAAAACTAAGCATTAAACATTTCATCAATAAGAGCCTTTTGAGCAGATATTAATGACTCAAACTTTGTTTTGTAAATATTGATTTCGTTTTTAAGCTCTTCTAATTTTCTTTCCTGCTCTAAAACTTTATTCTGAGCATTACAAGTTACCTCTTTTGCTTTAAGTTCGGCTTCTTTTACCATAATTTCAGCCTTTTCGGTTGCACTTTTTTTAACATCATCCGCCGTATTTTGCGCAAACATTAAGGTATTTTGCATTGCATCTTCCATTGCAATATATTTTCTTAAGGATTCATTAAGATTTGAAAGCTTGTCTTTTAAATCAATGTTTTCTCTGTAAATTTTTTCGTATGCTTCTGCAACTTCAAGCATAAACTCATCAACTGAAATTCTGTCATAACCTGATATTTTTTTTGGAAACTCTTTATTCTGAATATCAACAGGGGTAATCATATCAAAAACTCTCTTTCTTTAAAATATATATTGTATAAGTCTTACAACAACCGGAACTATAACATAATCCAAAAGGCACCACACTAAGATAGGTGAAAAATCCATCATAAGCTGTCTTTTGAAAATTTTATTCAAAAGTTCCCTTGCAGGACCTAAGATTGGCTCTGTTACCGAATATATAAAATTCACGAATATGTTATAAGGCATTCTGAAAATCTGCAAAATAATTCTGATGAGAATAAGATACTCCACAACTTCTGACAAAATTAAAACTGCTCTTATAATTATATTCTCCAACATTCATCCCTCCGCAACATATTATTCCCAGGGGAACAGCCCTTTTGACCTTAATTCGTCCTGCAAATCACCTGTAATTTCTACATTGTATGGTGTAACCAAAAGAATAACCTTTGAAATTTTCTGAATGCCGCCGTCTATTGCATAAACAACACCGCTGATAAAGTCAATCATTCTTCTGATCATTTCAGGGTCTGTTCTTTCCATATTGACAACAACGGGTTTTTTAGATTTTAAATGGTCTGCAATATCAATAACGTCATCAAATTTTTGTGCATGCATAACAACAACCTGAAACTGAGTGGTTGCGTGAATATCAACTATTTTTCCTTTTTTTGCATGCTGAACCAAGCTTACATTACTCTTTCTTTCAGGAAGCTTAGGCTCTGCGGGAATTAAAAATTCTTCCTCTTCTTCCTCCTGATCAAGTCCGATTAAACCAAGCATTTTGTTCATAAAATCCATTATACACACCTCATAAAACTTTATTTAACAACTTTATTATTTTCAACATCGCCCTTTACTACAATTTCATCGTAAAGTGCAACACTTTTATAATCAGTGATGTTGTTTTTTACAACAACATATTTATCATCGCTTCCTAAAATTTCAACCTGTCTGAACTTTGCAACAGTGTCATCTATCACATAAACTCCTGTAACAGAGTCTTCAACACGTACGGCATCTTTTAAAAATTTAAGTCCCTGGGCGCTGTTTACAATGACGCTTACCTTAGTGCTTCTGTTGGAATATGCATATTCATTATAGCTGTAGACCTCAAACGCAACAACAGTTTTACCGCCATCATCTTTGGACATATAGCACACATGTGCTTTCGTTTCTTTATCGCTGTTTTCGTTAAACCTTAAGTTTACACTCATTCCCTTTTTCATTGCCATTGACCTTTTGGTATCAATAACTGTAACATAATACCACTTAAAGTCGCGGACTATTTTTGCGCCTGTATACACCTTTTCATCAAAAGATGCATCATTTATCCCTTTATAGTCCTTTACCGTCATTGAAAATATCTTGTCCGCAGGAAAAACATTTTCACCACCGTCTAAAAACGAAAAATACATTCCCGCCTCAGGCGCGTAAAGTGCGTTTTTTTCTCCTGTAATTCCTGCTTCTAAATCTCTTTTCTGATTTTTTAAAGTTTCAAGAACACTCTCGCTTTTATCATCTGTTAATTTTTCGTCAATAACAGTTTCAAGCTCGGATTTAATTTCAGAAAGCTCTAAGCCTTGTCCTTTGTGTGCATATTTTATAATGTCGGATACTTTTGCCTTGATAAGTGCCTCACTTTTTACACTGTCGTTACCTAATATTTTGCCTTGCATTGCGCTTTTTTCAAGATTTATAATTCTTTCATTAAGTGTTTTAAGTTGTGCTTTTGTTTCAGGGTCTACTGATGCGCTGTAGATGGCCGCAACCTGTTGACCTTTTTTGACTCTCTCTCCGTCAGATACTAAACTATCTATTACTGTGCCGGAATTATCAGCTATAACAAGCTCATCGCGCATAATATATCCGGTTGTTTCTATACGGTCTTCTATTGTTCCTAAAACTGCAATCTGTTTTTTTACTCTGCCAAACACTTTATCGTAAGCATTATATATACCCAAAACAAGACACACACATACAAGCACAATTATAACTGCTTTATACGGAAACTTCATTCTATGCACCAATCCTTATTGTACTAATTATACTATACAACCTGTCATAATTCCATAGTTTTTTTAAACATTTCAATAATTTTTTTATCGCTAACATCAATCCATGTCGTATTTTGCTCTCTTTTAAACCACGTAATCTGCCGCTTTGCGTAATTTCTGGTAGATTTTTTTATAAGCTCTGACATTTCCTCATACGAAATATTACCGTTTAAATATTCTAAAACTTCTTTATATCCTATTGCCTGCATAGATGTATATTTTCCGTCTATGCCGTCTGCCCTAAGCTCGTCCACTTCGTTTACTAGTCCGTTTTCAAGCATTTTATCCACACGCAGGTTAATTTTGTTATACAAATTTTCGCGCTCAGTTAAAGTCCCGAATTTGAATACTTTATATGGAGAATTTACCATTTCTGCTTTTTTTATATGCTCGCTTTGTCTTATTCCAGAAGTCTTATAAAACTCCAACGCTCTTATAACACGCTTTAAATTATTAGGATGTATACTTTCAGCCGACTGTAAATCAACTTTTTTTAAAAGGTCATAAACGTAATCATTACCCTTTTCTTGTGCAAGGTCATAAAGACTTTTTCTGTACTCTTGGTCACAATCCGTTTCAGACAGAACAGTTCCATTAATCAGAGTGTCTATATAAAGCCCTGTGCCTCCTGCAAGAACAGGTATTTTCCCGTTTGACCACACTTTTTGTATAACACATTCAGCCTCTTTTATATATCTTGCCAGAGAATAGTTTTCTGTAGGCTCTGCAACATCAATCATGTGATGTTTTATGCCTTGCATTTCTTCAATGGTCGGTTTAGCAGTACCGATGTTCATACGCTTGTATACCTGCATTGAATCAGCAGTTACAACCTCGCCGTTTAATTCTCTTGCTACCTTAACTGCCAAATCGCTTTTACCTGATGCGGTAGGACCAAATATGACCACCATGGGAATTTTCTGCTTTATATTACACAATTCTCTTAAATTCCTTTTCAATAAATTTTTTGTCGAAAGAAATAATAATAGGTCTGCCGTGAGGACAAGTTCTTATTTTTTCATCAGAAAAAACCGTATCAACAAGCTGCTGCATTTCATCTGCGCTTAATTTTTTATTTGCCTTAACAGCACCTTTGCAAGCAACAGAAAACATTGCTTTGTCATATATTTCCATAACATCTTTTGATTTTTTCAACAGTTCTAAAATCTCAAAAACCGTTTCTTGTGTCTCTACAGCCGCAATAGCTCCCGGTGCTCTCCTTGCAGCAAAAGTATTTTCACCAAATTCTTCTATTTCAAATCCTAACTTTTCAAAAACTTCAATATTGTCAAGTAAAAGCCGACAATCAGTAGGCTGCACAGTAAATGTTTCGGGGAACATAAGAACCTGAGATATTTCTTCCCTTGAATTTTTAAGCTGTTCGTATCTTATTCTTTCGTGTGCTGCATGCTGGTCAATTAAAAGCATCTTGTCGCCTTGCTGTACAATGATATATGTATCAAACACCTGACCGCACACCTTTGCTTTTGGTGCTTCGCCTGAGATAATTGGTGCAGTCTCAGGTTCTGCAAGCTCTTGTATTTCTTCAAAAGTAATATTTTCGGCTTCAGCAGTTTTTTCCTCATTTTTAAAAGCATCTATAATATCTTTTGAGAAAAAGTCAAAGGTTTTTGTTTCTTTTTGCTCAAAGTTATTGTTTTTAAACTTAAATGGCTCACTTTTAACCGTTTCGGCTTGGTTGAGCACAGGTTTTTGCTCGGTTTTTACAGGGCTTTTAACCTCTTTTTCTTTGGTTGAAGTAAATATTGCATTTTGAACAGCCCATGATACTGCATCCCCGATTTTTCTTTCATCCGAAAACTTGATTTCAAGCTTAGACGGATGCACGTTAACATCAACCAAACTGCTGTCTAATTCAACATTTAAAACAAGAATAGGAAATTTTCCTGTCATAAGCATTGTTCTGTATGCGTTTTCGGCAGCATAGCAAATCGTTTTTGACCTTACCCATCTGCCGTTTACATAAAAATTCTGCATACCTCTGTTTTGTCTTGCAGAATAAGGCATACCTATAGCACCAAAAACGTGCACTCCCTCATACTCATAATCAACATCAATCAAAGATGTGGCAATTTCATTTCCCCATACTGATGCAGCTGCATCTTTTATACTGCCGCTTCCTGAAGAAAATCTTGTTTCCCTGCCGCCATTTATATATTTAAAAGAAATAGTTGGATTTCCTAAAATCATTCTGTCCACAATTTCTGTAATATGTGCCGCTTCGGTTACATCTTTTTTTAAAAAATTCATTCTTGCAGGGGTATTATAAAACAGCTCTTTAACAACCATAGTTGTTCCGTCAGGACATCCCGTTTCTGATTTTGAAATAATTTTTCCGCCCTCTAAAGATAAAACAGTTCCTTCTAATTCACCCTTTGATTTAGTAATCACATCAACTTTTGCGACAGATGCAATAGATGCAAGCGCCTCACCTCTGAAGCCCATTGTGTAAAGATTATAAAGGTCGTCTATAGACTTGATTTTGCTTGTTGAGTGAGGTAAAAACGCTGTTTCAACATCACTTTTGTCAATCCCTGAGCCGTTATCTGTAATTCTGATAAAGGAAATACCGCCGTTTTTTATTTCAACGGTAATTGCATCAGATCCTGCATCAATAGAGTTTTCTACAAGCTCTTTGACAACAGAAGCAGGGCGTTCTACAACTTCGCCCGCCGCAATTTTATTAACAGTTTCAATATCGAGTACGTTAATCTTTCCCATTTATTTCCCTTTCTTTAAAGGATGTTTATAGTTTTTCTGCTTTATTCTTAAGCTCAAAAAGCTTATTCATAGCCTCAATCGGCGACAATACATTAATATCAATCTCTGATACTTCTTTTATAAAATCATTTCGGTCATCGTCAAACATGTTAAACTGCATATCATTTTGAGCGCTTTTGTCTGCTTTTGGTTTTACAGTTTGCTTTGGCTCATCGCTTTCTAATGATGATAAAATTTTCTTTGCATTTTTTATAATGTCATCCGAAATCCCTGCCAGCTTTGCTACCTCAATTCCGTAGCTTTCATCGGCACCGCCTCGGACAATTTTTCGCAAAAATACGATATCATCACCACGTTTTTTTGCAATAATGCAGTAATTTTTAACACCATTTAGCTTTTCTTCAAGCTGAGTTAACTCGTGATAATGAGTGGCAAAAAGTGTTCTTGCGCCAAGTTTTTTCTTGTCTGCTATATACTCAACCAATGCCCACGCTATTGAAAGTCCGTCAAAAGTGCTTGTACCTCTTCCAACCTCGTCAATAATCAAAAGGCTTCTTGGTGTGGCATTATTAATAATATTTGCAACTTCATTCATTTCTACCATAAATGTACTTTGTCCTGATGACAAATCATCTGATGCGCCAATTCTCGTAAATATTTTATCAACAACACCTATTTTTGCATAAGTTGCAGGGACAAAACTGCCCATTTGCGCAAGTATTACTATAACAGCAATCTGCCTCATATATGTAGATTTACCTGCCATATTGGGACCTGTTATAATTGAAAACAGGTTATCATTACAATCCATAGTTGTATCATTTGGCACGAAAAGACTGTTTTTAAGGGAGGTTTCCACCACAGGATGTCTGCCGTCTTTAATGGTAATTTCGCTGTCGGGAGTAACCTCGGGCTTTGTGTAGTTGTTTTTAACAGCCACTTCAGAAAGCGAAGCAATAGAGTCAATAGTCGCTATAACTTTTGCAGTTTGCTGAAGCCTTCCAATCTTTGATTTAATGTTTTCTCTAATCTCGCAGAAAAGATTATATTCTCTTGCAACAATCTTTTCGTTTGACCTTAAAACAATATCTTCAATTTCTTTTAACTCTTCGGTGATGAAACGCTCTGCATTAGCTAAAGTCTGTTTTCTGATATAATCCTCAGGGATAAGGTCAAAATATGACCTTGTTACCTCTATATAATATCCAAAAACCCTGTTATAGCTTACTTTTAAGTTTTTAATACCTGTTCTTTCTCTTTCTCTTGCCTCAAGTTCTGCCAGACGCGCCCCGCCGTTTGCTCTTCCGTCTCTCCATTCGTCAAGCGTAGCGTCATAGCCTTTTTTAATAATTCCGCCCTCTCTTATTGTAAACGGAGTGTCCTCTGTTTCAATAGAAACAGAAATAAGATTATAAATATCATTAAGCAAATCAAACTCTGTAAACATTTCACAGAGCAAACTGCTTTCACATTCACTCATAAGATTTTTGATGTCAGGCAGATGCCTTATTGATTCATTTAAAGCAAGCAAATCTCTTGCGTTTACTGTCTGATACTCAATTTTTGACACAATTCTTTCAATATCGCTGATATTTGACAACGCATTTCTCATTTCTTCTCTTAATATCTGCTTTTTGAAAAATTCTTCAACTGCATCTAAACGTCTTTTTATATGCCCGCACGAAACAAGAGGCTGAACTAGCCAGTTTGAAATCATTCTTGCTCCCATACCTGTTTTTGTTTTGTCAATTACGCTGAGCAGAGAACCCTTTTTGTTGCCGTCACGGAAAGTTTTTGTAAGCTCTAAATTTGCCCTTGCAGCACTGTCTAAACATAGGTACTGTGCAGATTCATAAAACTGTGCCTTGTTAATATGCTCAAGCCCTGTCATTTGCGTTTTTGCAAGGTATTTCAGCATCATTGCCGCAGCTCTTACTGCAAGCTTATTTTGTGCTATATCGTCCTTTTTAAAGTGCTCTTTTAAATGCATTTCCAAAAAAGCCTTTGCAGAAGTAAAATCCACATCATCTGTCTGCTGCATAAATGGATTGTATCTTTTTGTGATAACATTTACAGAATATTTATCCTCTGTAAGAAGCTGGTTAAATATAACTTCTGACGGAGCAAATTTGGCAATTTCATTAAGCATATCAGATTTTGCACTGTCTGACACAAACTCTGTTGCATAAAGCTCGCCTGTTGAAGCATCCGACGCTACAAAGCCGAAAGATGCACCGTCTTTTAAAATTCCTACAATGAAATTATTGGTATTTTCATCTATTGCATCAGGAATTGTGATTGTTCCGGGAGTGATAACCTTTACAATTTCTCTTTCAACAAGACCTTTGCTTTCTTTTGGGTCGGAAACCTGTTCGCATATTGCCACCTTGTATCCTGCTTTTACAAGCTTTGCTATATAAGGGTCACAGCTATGGTACGGCACACCGCACATAGGTGCTCTGTTTTCTTCCCCACAGTCTCGTCCTGTTAATGTAAGGCCCAAAACTTCCGACGCAATTTTTGCATCAGAAAAAAACATCTCGTAAAAATCGCCGAGCCTGTAAAATATAATGCAATCTTTATTTTGCTCTTTAATCTCCAGATACTGAAGCATCATTGGAGTCATAAATACATCTCCGTTTCTATTTCTTTAACTTGTCTCCTACCTTTGAAATATCATAAGGTGTTTCCTGATACAAGTAGTAGTTTATCCAGTTTGAAAAAAGCAGTGTTGCAGCAGAACGCCATTTAACAATCGGTGCTTTTTTAGGATCATTTCCCGGGAAATAATTCTCAGGCACATCGGGGTTAATTCCTTTATTTACATCCCTGAAATACTCTGATGCCAAGGTTTCTGCGTCATATTCCATGTGTCCTGTTATGAACAACATTTTTCTGTCCTTTGAAGAAATTAAAAGTTCGCCTGCCTCTTTTGACTCAGCCAGAACATCTAACTTTTCATTGGCTTTAATCTGCTCAGATACCGACTTTGTATATCTTGAGTGAGGAGCATAAAACTCATCATCAAACCCTCTTAACAATTTGACATTTCTTTTCTTGATTTTATGGTTGTATACTCCTGAAATTTTCTTAGGCAGCAATTCTTTATCAATACCAAAATGATAATAAAGACCTGCCTGAGCGCCCCAACATATATGAAGCGTTGAAGTAACATGCGTTTTGCTCCACTCCATAATTTCACAAAGCTCATCCCAATACTCAACATCTTCGAAATTCATAATTTCAACCGGTGCGCCTGTTATAATAAGTCCGTCATACTTTTTATCTTTTATATCATCAAAAACCTTGTAAAACGCTGAAAGATGCTCATTTGAGGTGTTTTTAGGTTCGTATGTCTGGGTTTTTAGCAAGTCTACATCAACCTGAATAGGTGAATTTCCCAAAAGCCTTAAAAGCTGTGTTTCAGTTGTTATTTTTGTAGGCATTATATTTAAAATTGCAATTTTGAGCGGACGAATGTCCTGCGATGCAGCTCTTTTTTCTGTCATCACAAAAATTCTCTCGTCTTTTAAAGTTTTAGCTGCCGGTAATTTATCCGGAATTTTTATAGGCATGTGAGGCACCTCCGCACAATATACGTATTCCAAAATATTATACCATAAAACAAATTCATAGTCAATAAACAAAAACAGGTTTTATGGCATATAAAAAATTAATAAATATATTGAAATTTGTGTGCTTTTATGTTAATATAATCTTGAGAAAGGATGATTATGTTTTGAAAAAGGCATTTATAATATTATCAGTTTTTCTTTTAATACTGATAGGAACTTTTTCAGTTTCAGCTCTTGAAAATTCTATGACAAATACCAGTTTAACTTCAACTGCTGACGGATATACATTTGAATGCGTTATAACCCCAAGTGTAACATCTGAGTGCATGCCTGTTATCGCCGCTTACGACTCAACAGGAGTTTTATGCGGTCTTATGTACGGCGACAGTATTCCACTTACCGAGGGTGTTCGCACAGTTGAAACATTTAAAGTTGATATGGCGGATACTCCCACTTCAATTAAACTGATGATGTGGAAAACTGACGGAAGTTTTGCTCCCCTTTGCAAATTTGAGCAAGTTTCCACTGCTCTTTATTCAGAAAAGTTTGGTATGATTACCGAGCTTAACAGTTCTGGCGGTGTGCAGATTTTTTCAACAGACGGAAGCTATACTACATATACTCTAAATGACAACGTTGTATTATCGCATGGCAATACGGTTGTTTCAGGAAAAACATCTGCTACAAGTCATATTGATTCTTTAAAATTTACTTATTACACAAGAACAGGAACTTTATCTTCTCTTTGGAAAATATTTAAAAACGAAAGAACATGCTATAAAGACACAAGCGGAAGCACTTCTCAAGTATATAAATATCCTGACTTCCTTGACAATTACACCAAAAGGGTTATAAGATTTTTATCAACAAGCGACGGAAAAATAAGTTCAATAGCTCTTGCTGATGATACTTTATTTAATAAAATTTCATCTGGTGATAAATTGACCGCTGCTTTTTACACACTTTCTACCCGTTCTTTCAATGATAAGATTACACTTAATAATGACACAAAAATATTGTATCTTCCTGCAAAATATGGAGCAAGCGAAAGCGATTACGCAGTTAAATCTCCTTCCGAACTTAAAAACGGCAACTATTACCATACAAAAACATATACCACTTCAGGCGGCAGTCAGATTGTTCTTTTGACGTATATGTTTACTGACGCAGATACAGGAACATTTAACACAGAGCCAATCAACTATATTAACATCACATTAAACGGCAATGGTTCAAATGTTCCAGGAATTAAAAACTATTCATTTAATATTGCTATCAGCGGTCAATCTGACGATAACAACGATGCTGCTTGTGACGCTGCTGCCCTTGCAATGGAATATGTAGCACAAGGACTTCAAGGTGCTTTAGATGCAACCAATAGTGGATATGTTATTACTCCTGAATTTGTTAAAATAAAATTTAAAAATGAGATAAGTGCCGCAAAGCAGCAGATAAATATACTAAAGCAAATGGATGAAAATTTAAAAACGAAATACTACGGTGAACTCGAAAATCTGATACCTCTTGCAATCGGCAACGAAGCTGCAAATTTCTTACAAGATTATTTCTTAGGCAACTAAACAAAAGCAGCCTCCCTTAAATGGGAGGCTGTAACTTTATATTTATTCTTGCATAATATGTATTGCAAACCTCTATAATCATTATAAATAAGGAGACAATATATATGTCATGCAAAAACAAAAACAACAATTGTAACTGCAGACCAACAAGCCCCTGCGATGAAAAGCAGGAATACTGCTGCATTTGCTATCCGCACCAATGGTATAACGCACCGCGTTATTCCGAGTGCAGCAGAAGAGTTAAGGTAAATGATTTGTCAAATGCAGGCTGTGGCTGCGGATGCAACACTCAAACTGTAGTGCAGGATAATTTCAGCTTTAACACCTGTAACTCAGGTTGTTCTGAAGACAAAGACAACGCATTTAACGAAATTGACGAAATATACTGGCAGTAAGATAAACCCGTTGCCTTTCGGCAACGGGTTTTATTTTAGTCACAAAGTTTTGCAACAACCTGATTAATAAGCTTTCCGTCAGCTTTTCCTTTAAGCTCCGGCATCACATTTTTCATAACCATACCTTTATTTTTTGCTGCAATAAGGTCAGCAAATTTTTCTGTTATAAAAGCTGTGATTTCAGCCTCACTCATCATTTGAGGAGCATATTTTTCAATAATCGAAAGTGTTGTTTTATACTGTTGTTTTAAGTCTTCTCTTTCATCCGGGCAGGTATCAATCTGTTCTTTAACTGATTTAACCTCTTTTAATATTACTCTGTCAACCAGTTCTTCAGGAATATTTTCTCTTGTACCTTCGTCAATAGCAACCTTTTTTATTGCCGCAATCAAAGATGAAACTGCATCTTTTGTAACCTTATCTTTTGCTTTCATTGCTGCAATCATGTCTTTTTGTAATATTTCTATCTGCATAAATTATTCACCTTTCTTTTTAAGTTCTTCTAAAATTTGCTCTAAAAGCACTGTTTCATCAGACTTTTTAGGTTCTTCTACCACAACAGGTACAGGTTTTTCATATTTCTTTTTAAGAATACTGATAAACTTAACAAACACAAACACACAAAGTGCCATAATAAAAAAGTCTACTACATTCTGAATAAACATGCCGTAGCCTATTGAAGCTTCGCCAACCTGCCATGATAAACCCTCAAACTGTTTTCCTCCGATGATAATGCCGATTAAAGGTGTAAACACGTCAGCAACCAACGATGATACGATTTTGCTGAAAGCAGAACCGATAATAACGCCGACTGCCATGTCAATTACATTACCCTTTAAAGCAAACTCCTTAAATTCTTTAATAAACTTCTTCATATATTTTACCTCCATTATTTAATAATAGTCATCTTTTTCCATTTTCCGCTTACATAGAAAACAAAACCTAAAACAAATGATATAAGCGAAGCGATAGGTGCACCAAGTCCAAAACCAAAAAGGCCTAAATCAAGCACCATTCCCAATATGTATGCTGCAGGAATTCTTCCGAATATTGAAGATACGCAGCTGTTAAACAAAGAAAACGTTGTATGCCCTGCCCCGATAAACAATCCGTTAAAGCAAAATACCATAGGCACTATTAAATAATCAAAGCTAAAAGCATGAATGTAAACTGCGCCTTTTTTTATCATTTCTGCATCGTCGCCGAAGATTTTAAGAAGTGCTTCGGGGAACAAATTAAATATTGCAAAAACAATAACGCTTATTGTCATACCGATTGCCATGCCCGTAAACATTGTTTTCTTAGCTCTGTCAATTTTACCGGCTCCTATATTTTGTGCCGCCATTGCCGACACACTTGAGCTCATTGCAACTGCAGGAAGAATTGCAAAACCGTTAAGCTTTCCTACTGCACCCACAGCAGCAGATGCCACAACGCCAAGCGAGTTTACCAATGTTGTTAAAAACAAAAACGATACGCTTGTTGCAATATTCTGCACCGATGTCGGAACTCCGATTTTAAGCAAAAGTTTAAGTCTTTCCTTGTGAAAAGCAAACGAGCTTAATTTAAAATCGAATATAAAGTTATTTTTAGACAGATAAATAATGCAAAGCACCATACTCACAGCCTGAGAAATTACAGTTGCAAGCGCAGCGCCGCTGGCACCCATTTTTAATCCGCATACAAACCAGACATCTAAAAATATATTTATTGCACACGCTATAGCAACAAATATAAGCGGATTTTTACTGTCACCCATTCCTCTCATTATGGCAGAGAGTGCGTTATATCCAAAAATGAATATTGTTCCTGTCATTGTTATGAAGAAGTATGCTTTTGCCTCAGAAAATGACTCGGCAGGCGTTTTTATAAGCCTTAAAAGCGGTTCCTGAACCACAATCATCACAACTGTAATTATAGCTGCTAAAACTATCAATGTAGAAAGAAGTGTACCTATTGTTTCCTTCAGGGCTTTTCTGTCCCCTGCCCCTAGGTATTGACCTATCAAAACAGTAGCGCCTACCGAAAGTCCAAGCACCATATTTGTAATAAGCATTGTTACCTGTGAGCCGATATTAACACCCGACATACTTGCTGTTCCGGCAAATTGGCCTACAACAATCATATCAACTACACTGTATAGTGTCTGTATCAGATTTGACAATAAAAACGGAAGTGAAAACAATATCAGTTGTTTAACTACATTTCCTCTTGACAAATCATTTTCAAATTTTGCCATAAATAGTCTCCATTCTGTAATAAACTTGTTGCCAAAATATTTCACTATTATATTAGTATATCACATTTAATTATTTTTTCAAGAGATTTGTCGTAATTTGTAAATGTCATAAAAAATATTGAAAATTTTTTTATATTAGTGTATAATAAAGTTTAACTTGTAAAAAGAAAGGTGATTTGTTTTGGGATTATTTTCAAACTTTGAAAAGCCTGGTCCGGGGATTAACAAAAATGCACCACGCACCAAAGGATTTAAACTCTTTTTTGAGCTTTATTTCAGGAAAATAGGCGCTTATATTCAGCTTAATTTATTTTATATTACAAGCTTAGTTCCTGCCATAGCAATTATGTGGTACATAATAATGATTGTTCTAAATGATTTTGCACAAGCTGGGAACGACACTTTAATTGCTTTATCGTTTTTATCACTTGTTATTTCTATCGCTGTTTGCACAGCATTTGGTTTGAGCCCTTTTTCTTCGGGATTTCATTACGTTTTAAGAAACTTTTCATTTGAAAAGCATGCATTTGTATTTTCGGATTTTATTGACAAATTCCGTGAAAATTCTAAAAACTCATGGATAATGTTTATAATAGACCTTGTTATTGTTGTAATATCAACTCTGCTTTTAAGATTTTATCTTATAATGTCTTTAAGCAACTTGGTTTTAATTGTTCCGTTAGTGCTACTTGTATTAATAATGATAGTATATTCGTTAATGACACCCTACAAATGGACAATGCTTGTTACTTTTAACCTTACCAAAAAACAAATTTACAAAAACGCTCTCTTTTTTGTGCTTGGCGATGCCAAAACCACTCTGAAGCATTTTGTTGCAACCTCACTGGTTATCGCACTTTGCATAGTTTTGGTATATTTAATTCCACTTCTTGGAATAATTTTATTTGTACTGACTGGTGCTTCTGTTTTTGGCCTTGTTGCTCAGCTTAACATATACAAGCAAATCCAAGACCTTATTTCTCAAAGCCCAGGTGGACACGACAACATAAAATAACATTACTTTATTAATTAACACTACTTGAAATTCTGCCATTTTTGGTATATAATGTAATATTGACGAAACGAGGTGCTTTAATGAGTAAAATCAAAGTGTTGGTTGACAGCGGCTCTGATATTTCTTTAGAGCAGGCAAAAGAGTACAATATCGGCTTTATTCCGATTTGTCTTACTTTTGACGGCAAGACTGTTTTAACTGACAAATACGACATTACAACCGACGAGTTTTATAAAAGATTAAGACAAGACGGGGATGTTCCTAAAACCACTCAGATTACGCCCGGAAAATTTGCCGAAGTATTTGAAGAATATGCAAAAGACTACGACGAAATTATTGCGTTTTTAATCGGCTCTAACACAAGCGGAACTTTCCAGAACGCATTCAACGCAAAAGCTAATGTTGAAGCAAAATGCGGCATTAAAATTCATCTTGTTGACACTCAGGTTTTATCTATTGCGTATGGTTATCCCGCAATACGTGCTGCACAGATGGCTAAAGAGGGTATGGGCGCTGAAGAAATAATAAAAAAATGCGAAAAAATGATTAAAAGTGCTTATACACTTTTTGCCGTTGAAACTTTAGACTTTTTAAGAAAAGGCGGCAGAATTAAAACCGCAACTGCAGTTATTGGCGGTATGCTTGACATAAGACCAATACTGACTGTTACAGATGGTCTGGTTCACGCTATCGGAAAAGTTAAAGGCGAAAAGAAAGTGTTTCCTAAATTCATGGAGCTTTTAGCACCGAATGTTGCTGAAATGAAAAACCCAAAAATATTCATTTTGCAAAGCGATGTGCCTGAAAAAGCCGAAAAACTTAAAAATCTTATCAAAGAAACAGTTGGTTTGGATACCACGTTAATAAATCAGGTTGGTGTAATTATTGGTGCTCATGCAGGTCCCGGTGTATTAGGAATTATCGCATTAGACGATTAAGATTAATTTGCTCATTTTGAGCGGAAATGGAGATAAATGTTATGAACAAAAAAACAATCAGAGACATTAATGCAAAAGGAAAAAGAGTTCTGGTTCGTTGCGACTTTAACGTGCCGTTGGACGAAAACCAGAACATTACAGACGAAACAAGAATTAACGGTGCGCTCCCTACAATCAAATATCTTGTAGACGCAGGCGCTAAAGTTATCTTATGCTCACACCTTGGTAAGCCAAAGGGCGAAGCAGCCCCGAAGCTTTCACTTGCTCCTGTAGCAAAATCACTTTCTGAAAAGCTCGGAAAAGAAGTTATTTTTGCTGCTGACGCAAATGTAGTTGGTGAAAATGCTAAAAAAGCAGTTGAAAAAATGAAAGACGGAGATGTTGTTCTCCTCGAAAACACACGTTATCGTGCTGAAGAAACCAAAAACATTGAAACATTCAGCAAAGATTTAGCTTCACTTGCTGACATCTTTGTTAATGACGCTTTTGGTACTGCTCACAGAGCACACTGCTCAACAGTTGGTGTTACTGAATATATTGACGGCGAAGCAGTTTGCGGTTTCTTAATTGAAAAAGAAATCGAATTTTTAGGCAACGCTGTTAACAATCCTGTAAGACCTTTGGTTGCTATCTTAGGCGGTTCAAAAGTTTCAAGTAAGATTTCTGTTATCAATAATCTTTTGGAAAAAGTTGATACACTCATTATCGGTGGCGGTATGGCTTACACATTTATGAAAGCTCAGGGCGAAGAAGTTGGCGATTCACTCTTAGAAGAAGATTATCTTGACTACGCAAACGAAATGGTTGCAAAAGCTAAAGAAAAGGGCGTTGAACTTTTACTCCCTGTTGACACAGTTGTTGCAAAAGAATTTGCTAACGATGCTGGGCACAAAACTGTTGCAAGAGGTGGAATTGAAGCAGGCTGGCAGGGTCTTGACATTGGTGAAAAAACAATCGAGCTGTACTCAAGCGCTGTTAAAAATGCAAAAACAGTTGTATGGAACGGACCTATGGGCGTGTTTGAAATGCCAAACTTCGCAAAAGGCACAAACGCAATAGCTAAGGTTTTATCTGAAATTGATGCTACAACTGTTATCGGCGGTGGCGACAGTGTTGCAGCTGTTAATCAGGCAGGTCTTGGCGATAAGATGAGCCATATTTCAACAGGCGGCGGTGCTTCACTTGAATTCTTAGAAGGAAAAGACCTCCCGGGAATTGTTGCTCTAAACGATAAATAAGAATTTATATAATGCAAAATCAGTTAAAACCTATGTTTTAGCTGATTTTGTGCACATTTTACATATCAAGGAGATTTAAAAATGAGAAAGTATGTTATTGCAGGAAACTGGAAAATGAACAAAACTCCATCAGAAGCTAAAGCTTTAATTCAGGAGTTAAAACCTTTAGTTGCTGACGCTAAATGCGATGTTGTTGTTATCCCTCCTTTTACTTCACTTTGTGCAGTTTTGGAAGAAACAAAAGGAACAAATATCAAAGTTGGCGCACAGAATATGCATTTTGAAGAAAGCGGTGCTTATACTGGCGAAATCGCACCTTCAATGCTTAAAGAATTAGGTGTTAGCCACGTTGTAATCGGTCACTCAGAAAGAAGAGAATACTTTGCTGAAACTGATTTTACAGTTAATAAAAAGGTTAAAAAAGCGTTGCAGCATGGTCTTACACCAATCCTTTGCTGCGGTGAAAGCTTAGAGCAGAGAGAACTCGGCATTACATTTGAACATGTTGCAATGCAGATTAAAATCGGCTTTACTGAAATTTCAGCAGATGATGCTAAGAAAATTATTGTTGCTTATGAACCAATCTGGGCTATCGGCACAGGTAAAACTGCAACAGATGAACAGGCAAACGAAGTTTGCAAAGCTATCCGTGATACTTTAGCTTCCCTCTACGGTCAGGATGTTGCTGATGAAATTACAATCCAGTACGGCGGAAGTGTTAATGCTAAAAACGCATCAGGTCTTATGGCAATGTCTGACATTGACGGTGGTTTGGTTGGCGGTGCAAGCTTAAAAGCTGCTGATTTTAGCACAATCGTACACTTTTAATTAAAACTTAATTATTAGGGCGATTTTTTAGTCGCCCTATAATTTTGGATAATAAGGAGAATCTTATGAAACCATTAATGCTTATGATTTTAGACGGATACGGCATAAACCCGTGTACCGATAAAGGTGTTAATGCAATCTATGAAGCAAAAACACCAAATATGGATAAACTTTTTAAAACTTGTCCTAACACAACACTTTCTGCAAGCGGTATGGACGTTGGTCTTCCCGAAGGTCAGATGGGAAACTCAGAAGTTGGTCACACAAACATCGGTGCAGGCAGAATTGTTTATCAGGAGCTTACAAGAATTACAAAATCAATTTCTGACGGTGACTTTTTTGAAAATGAAGCACTTAAAAGTGCAATAAAAAACTGTCTTGACAACAACTCATCTCTTCACTTGATGGGTCTTTTGTCAGACGGCGGTGTTCATTCTCACAACAAGCATCTTTATGCTTTAGTAGAAATGGCAAAGAAAATGGGACTTGAAAAAGTTTACATTCACTGCTTTTTAGACGGACGTGACGTTCCCCCGTCATCGGGAGCTGACTTTGTTAAAGATTTACAAGATGAGCTTGATAAAATCGGCACAGGTAAAATTGCAACTGTTATGGGAAGATTTTATGCTATGGACAGAGATAATCGTTGGGAACGTGTTGAAAAAGCATATAACGCTATGGCAAAAGACATCGGAAATATGGATAACAATGCCTACGAAGCTGTTAAAAAATCTTATGAACAAGATATCACAGACGAGTTTGTTGTTCCAACAGTTATTACAACTGCAGGCGAGGCAACTGCTACAATCAAAGCAGACGATAGCGTTGTAATGTTTAACTTCCGACCCGACAGAGCAAGAGAAATCACAAGAACTTTTGTTGACCATGAGTTTACAGGCTTTGAAAGAGAATTTATTAAACCGCTTTATGTTTGTATGACTCAGTATGATGCTACAATGCCAAATGTTATGGTTGCATTTAAACCACAAACCTTAGAGAATACATTAGGCGAAGTTTTGAGCAAAAAAGGCTTAAAGCAATTAAGAATTGCAGAAACTGAAAAATATGCACACGTTACATTCTTCTTTAACGGCGGTGTTGAAGCAGTATCTGATGGTGAAGACAGAGCGCTGATTGCATCACCAAAAGTTGCAACCTATGACTTAAAGCCTGAAATGAGCGCTTATGAAGTTTGTGATGAAGTTATTAAAAGAATTGACTCTGAAAAATACGACGTTATAATTTTAAACTTTGCAAACTGCGACATGGTTGGTCACACAGGCGTGTTTGATGCGGCAGTGAGTGCCGTAGAAGCTGTTGACACCTGTGTTGGCAAAGTGGTAGACAAAATGCTTGAAAAAGGTGGAAAAGTATTAATCACTGCTGACCACGGTAATGCAGATAAAATGATTGACACAGACGGCAGCACATTTACTGCTCATACAACAAACCTCGTTCCCCTTATTTTAGTTGGCGACGATAAAGATTTAAAAGCAGGCCGCCTCTGCGACCTCGCACCTACAATGCTCGAGCTTATGGGCATTGAAAAACCCGCCGAAATGACCGGCGAAAGCTTGATAAAATAATTTAAACAAAATTAAAAGCCCTTATAAAAGGGCTTTTTAAATTGTGCAAAAACAGGCACGTCCCCAATTTGCACAATTTGCAAAAACAGGCACGTCCCCAATTTGCAAAATCATTCCGCCACATTAATGATAAATCTATTTTTCCGAATAGCATATTTATACGCTATACCCGTGCCGCTTTTGGGCTGATAATCAAACAAATCTCGTTTACCGTTTTTCCACCTGATCGGTAAATAATTATTTTTGAAATACACAATACAAATGTCGGCATTATCTATCATCTCATAATTGCGTTCTATATAAACAGCTTTTCCTGCATTTATCGCTCTTTGTGGAAAATAAGTCTTTTCACATCTTTCTAAAAGATAGTTTTCATAATCGTCATCTATGTATGGATATTCGCCACGAACATAAACCCTTTGAATGTGCGGATATTTTTCCTTTTTGGCGGCAAGAATATCACGACATAAATCGTCAAACTCACTTCGGCTTCCAAAAAGGAAAGTACAAACATTTTCATTTACAATAAGATTTTCAAAAATCCCCGACAATCTGACTTTTAGTTCTTCTTTCCCTGCTACTTTTCTATGACCAAAAATGCAGCAGGTTTTTTTCTCTGTTCCCATAACATACTCCGCTAATTAAAAAAGTGCGTAGCCTACCCAAAAGCAGAGCCACGCACCAAAAAACGCAGGGACTCTGTTTCAAAGGTTGCTACACACTTTTTTCATTACATCTAAACCATAGCTTAGGAGTATGACGAAACAAGAGTGTACGCTTTTTACAAATAGCGTACCTCCTAATGCTATGTTTATTCAATTAGATGCTGTCAAAATATGACATAATAATAAAAAAAGATGTAGCAAGTATATTATAACACATGTTTCTTTATTTATCAAGTGAAATGATTTTTTAGTCAATTTAATGAGACAAGGGACATCTCTGTGTCTTACATAAAAACGAGGATGTGATTACACATCCTCGTTTTGTACTATTTTAATTTCCCTGCTATCGAAAAGCTTGCTTTCTATTTCGTCTATTCTTTTTGCAAGCTTTGATATCATTGCATAGAGTGTATCGGTGTTTTCTTCTTTTTTATAATCTGGCGGAGGTGCGCTTTTAGTTTCTTCTGTCTCAATAAAATTTTCAATTTCAGGCTGTATTTCGGTAGGTTCATCAATTTTAGGTTTTTCTATTTTGTTTATATTCTCTTCAATTAAAGACGGAACTAATTTCCCATATTCTGTTTCGTAGCCGTATGTATAATCCGTTTTAATTTCTTCACCTATTTTATTTGAAGATATTATTTTTACAATCCCCTGCTTTTTAAAGCTGCCCGGGAAAAAGTATTTGGCATCTAAAAAGCTGTCTCCGCCATCAAGGCTTACTGCCTGCAAAACTCTTCCTGCAAAGTCAAACAGTATATGGATATTATCTTTAATAACTATTACAGGTTTTAACACAGAATACCCACCGCTGATAATTTCATGTGTTTTTCTTTCGCTTGTATAGGCAATCTTATATTTTTTATCTTCTCCTATGCAAACTGCTACATGATAATTATTATTTTCATCAAATGCCGCCGAAATATAGTTTATTTCTTCATTAAATTTAAAAATTCCTTTATACTTTGACCATCTTTTTTCATTCCACATATATTTTTTATATCCAAGTTCTGTTCCTCTTGCCATAAAACAATACAAATTACCATACTTATCAGAAAGTGCAAAATAGCTTTTAAAGCACTCACTTTTTTCTATTATTTCAGGCTCAGCATCACCATATATTATATGGTGAACAATAAGTGTGCTTTCGTTATGCTTTACTGTATAAAATGCATTAAGCCATCCGCCCACATTTACAAGGTAGAAGTTTTTGTTATATGTTTCGGTAGTGCTTGATTCTAACATACACTTATTCTGCCAGCTTAACCCATCAAACCAATACAAATAAAAATAGTTACGACTGTCCTGACAAAGCATATATATTTTTTCCTGTCCATCGGCTGTTATATCAAAATCGTCAAGTCCTTCTTGAAACAGCATCTCGTCGCTGCCGTCCGGAAAAATGCACCTTATGCCCTCATTATAATAAAACTGCCAGCAACCTTTTGATGTATACACTGCTTTTTTCATATTAATCAATCCTTTCGTAAAAGTCTTTTTTTAAATATATGACTTTTTGATGATAAATATGAAATTTGGAACAAATACTGCAAATTAACATATTATGTATTGGGGAATACCTAAAAATTATCAGGAGGTACTATTAAATGAATAAAGGAATTTCACCCGGTCCTGTGGGCTCAAACACAGGAAACTGCATTAAAGAAGCAGTGTGCATTCACACCGATAAAGTATATGACTCTTGCCGTGACAAGGAATGTCTTGAGGATATAAGGGTTTACTTAACCGTTGGCGATCAGGAAATCGTTGACCGTGCAGTCAGCATCAAAGCAACAACTGCCGAGCTTATCTGGGTAACAAGTGATGTTGAGGCTGTTCCTTTCCACTCGGGTTATTATTCTATTGACATAAGATTTTTCTTCAGAGTGACTTTGGATGTTTGCAGCGACACAGGCAGACCTAAACGTGTTGAAGGATTATCTGTATACGATAAAAAAGTTGTTTTATTTGGTTCGGAAGGAAAATCAAAGGTTTTCCGTTCTGTTTACGCTGCATCCGGCTATGATAAGCAACTGGCAGGTAAGACTAACTTGCCGCAGGCTGTTGTTGAAGCAGTTGACCCTATTACATTATCTGCAAAATTTGTTGACCGTTGCTGCCAGAGGAACATCGCCGATGACTGCTATGATATAGCAAGCACTCCCGATGTTGTATGCGGTTGCTTTGAAAACGTATTTTCTGACCCTCGTGCAGAAAGAAGAGTTTATGTTACTCTAGGGCTTTTTACTATTATCAAGCTTGAAAGAAGTGTTCAGCTTTTAATCCCTGTGTACGATTTCTGTGTTCCTGAAAACGAATCTGTTTCAAGCACTCAAGGAGACCCTTGTGACTTGTTTGATAAAATCAAGTTCCCGGTTGACGAGTTTTATCCGCCTCAAAAGCATGATTTTGCGGGTGGCACATCAAACGGTTGTAATAATTGCTGCTAAAACAAATCCACCCGAACGGGTGGATTTAATTTTATTGTATTGGAATTTCAGGTTCTATATCAGGCGCAGAAGAATGTGTACATATTTCTTCAGTTCCTGTCTGTGGCTGGACTCTCATTTCCACATCACTTAAATTGCATTCAGGACCTGCAATTTTGCCTGTTGTTTTATCAACCTGAACATATTTATGAAGGTCGCACGTCTCGTTGGTCAGGTTTGATACTCCTACGTACTCTGTAACAACTCTGCTTCCGCGGTAATCCTGATAGCACATATCGGTTGCAAGCTTTCCGCTGTCCATACACATATTAACTGCTGATGCTGCACTTTTTGAAATATCAAACTGCTTGTATTTAAGTCCGTCATGCGATTTTTGCATAACTGCTTTCCAAAGTGCAACAGCAGGATTTACACCATAGCCTGTAATTGTTTTAGGCTCGTCATATCCTACCCAGACGCCGGCTGCATAATACGGAGTAACGCCCATAAACCATCTGTCTTTATCATCATCAGTTGTGCCTGTCTTTCCGCCCGCAGGCACGTTAGACAGTCTTGCAGGTGTACCCGTTCCGTAATCTACAACGCTTTTTAATACACTAAGTGTTGTTGCCGCTGTGCTTTCGGACATTGCAACATTACTTTTTTTATTGTGTTCGTAAATAACTTTTCCATCATTATCCTTAATCATTTCAACCGTATAAGGGTGTGTGTAAATTCCTTTATTTACAAACGCAGAATATGCCGCTGTCATTTCAAGAACTGATACGCCTTTTGTAAGTCCTCCTAATGCTAATGGTGAATATGCTTTATCTCTGCTGTCAATAGATGTGAAATTAAGATTATGGGTTAAAAAATCATAAGATTTTTGCAAACCGAGTTTTTCTAAAGCCTTAGCCGCAACGGTATTTACCGATTGTTCAACTGCATATTTTACAGTCATAGTGCCACGGTATCCGTCATAATAATTCTTTATTGTATGATTTCCAACCGAGTATGCCTCATCCACAAACAATGTGCTTGGTGTGAATTTTTTATATTCAAATCCCGGAGCATAAACACTTAAAGGTTTTATTGAACTTCCTGGCTGACGAAGCGTCATGGTTGCTCTGTTTAATGTTCTTTCAGAGGTTTTCTTTCCAAGTCCTCCGCCTACGCCTTTAATCTGTCCTGTATAAGGGTCAATAACAATAATGGCAGCCTGAATTGGATTTGATTCATCAAATTTAATTGTTTTGGACGGATTTGAAAAAATTTCATCTATCGCCTTCTGGACTTTTGGTTCTACTGTTGTATATATCTGAAGTCCTCCGCGATAAATCATCTGAGTTGCCATTGTTTTGTTTATCGCAAGCTCTTTTTGGAGTATCGGAATTACTTCTTCAATTACGTGGTCTGTATAATATGATTGTGTGCTTAATGCATCTTTTGTGTCATTATTCTGAATATTAAGTTCTTCTGCTATTGCCTCATCATATTCTTCTTGACTAATCATCTCAAGTTCAAGCATTTTTTTAAGCACAAGCTCTTGTTTTTCTTTATTTGCCTCAGGATTTAAAATCGGATCATATCTTGTAGGATACTGCGTAATTCCTGCGATAGATGCACTTTCTGCCAATGTAAGGTCTGACACTGGTTTACCAAAATACTTATTTGCAGCGGTTTCAACACCGTTACAGCCCTGACTTAAATAAATTGTATTTAAATATAATTCTAAAATTTGTGTTTTGGACAACTTTCTGTCCATATCAATAGCGCGGATAATCTCGATGATTTTTCTTTTAGCGGTAGTATCATCATATCCGGTAATATTTTTAACAAGCTGCTGATTTATAGTACTTCCACCGAACGAAGAATCACGTTTTATGATATAATTAAAAGTTGCTTTTATTGTTCTTGGAAGATCAAATCCGAAATGTTTGTAAAACCTTTCATCTTCTATGGCTACAAATGCCTGTGGCAAATACTCAGGCATATCCGAAATATCTGCCCAAAGGCGGTTTTGCTCGCCATATACCTGGTCGTACTCAACCTCGTTTCCTTCCCCGTCAGTATAATATATAACACTGGAAAAATTAAGTCCTACTGAACTGTAATCAACGCCCGAATCACTAACGGCAAGAGCATATATAATTATGCCTGTTATTAATGCTCCGATTATGCCGAAAATAATTAAACATTTCCAGAAAACTGACAAAAATTTTTTATTAAAACTCATTTTATCACCTCTTAGGATAACTATAGTATACCAAATAAATCCTTAAAAGTAAACAAAAATTATTGACAAACAATTTTATACAATGTAAAATTTCTTTAAAAGGAGTGATTTTTATGCAAAATGTAGCAAATGCTTTGAAAAACAATAATATGGATGCCTTTTGTGTTGAAACAAAAAAAGATGCATTAAGTCTCTTGAAAAATATGTTAATTCCAGGTGAAACCGTTGCTGTAGGAGGTTCTGTTACATTAGATCAGGTTGGCGTTATAGAATTACTTAAAAATGGGGATTATAACTTTATTGACAGATATGAAAGCGGAATTTCTCCCGAAGAAATACAAAACCGCTTCCGCATGGGACTTTTAGCGGATACTTTTATATCTTCAAGCAACGCCATAACGAAAAATGGTTGTCTTTATAACGTAGATGGTAACGGCAACAGAGTTGCTGCTTTAATTTATGGACCAAAACAGGTTATAATTATTGCAGGTAAGAATAAAATTGTTGAGGATTTGAAAGCTGCCGAGTTAAGAATCAAAACCATAGCTACCCCTAAAAACTGCAAAAGACTTGGTATAAAAAGCTACTGCTCAACTTCAGGAAAATGTTTATCTCTTAACAACCAAGGCCACGAAATGTGTGACGGATGTAATTCAGACAGCCGTATATGCTGCAGTTATGTTGTTACCGCCAGCCAAAGAGTCAAGGGAAGAATTAAAGTAATCCTTGTTAACGAGGATTTAGGGTATTGATTTGTAACACAAATTTAACCTTTTTTTAATTGATTTTTTTACTTTGCTGGTCTATAATGTACTTGTATTGATTTAATGTAAAAAAGGAGATATTTCAAGTGTCAGAAAACCGTTCTTTTGAAGAACAAAACAAAAGTAAAAAGCTTTCTAAAACTCATATCGCTATAATTGCTTGTCTTGCGGTAATAGTTGTGTTTGTTACGGTCTTTTTTTGTCTTGCATCACAATATGATAAAATATTCAGTGGAATCAGTGTCTGCTCTAACGATTTAAGCGCAATGACCGTTGATGAAGCATCTTTAGTTTTAGAAGAAAGGTATGCCGGAAAAGCTCCTGAAATTCAAATTAACATCAAAGATCAAAATGTAACATTTTCTTTTAAGGATGTAGGTGAATACGACTACGAAACATCTGCACAAAATGCCTATAACTACGGCAAAACAAATCTTATTTCAAAGTTTTTTACCTACATAACTCCATTTGTAAACCGTGATCTCAATATGGAGTTTTACCTTGATGAAGAAAAAGTAGTTAAGCTTTTAGAAAATGAGTATTCAAGACTTGAAAGCCACTATGTTCCTACCTCTTACAAAATTGAAGAAGACAAACTTATTATTACATCAGGAAATGCAGGATATGCTATTGACGAACAAGATATAATAGCGCAGATTAAAGATGGAATTTCCAAAGGAAAAGAACTCGTAATTGATGCTAAAATTACTTACAAAGAATATGACGGCATTAATATTAACAAGATTTACAAAGAAGTAACATGCGAGCCGGAAGATGCCTATTATGATGAAGAAAACGGAAAAATAATTCCTCACAAAACAGGATATAACTTTGATAAAACTTCAGCAAAAAACGAAACAAAGGATGCTGCTGAAAATACCGAATTTGAATTTCAGCTTGAGATCACTTATCCTGAAATCACAGAAGCAAAGCTTTCAGGCAAAATGTTTGAAGATGTTTTAGCCAGCTACACAACCAACTATAATACCGCAGAAGTTGACAGAACTCATAATATGCGCCTTGCAGGAGAAAAAGTTAACGGAACTGTTTTAGCTCCGGGTCAGATTTTCTCATACAACGATGTTGTTGGAACAAGAACTGTGGCAAAAGGCTACAGAAACGCAAAAGTATTTGAAAACGGCCGTGTTGTTGACGGATTAGCCGGAGGTATTTGTCAGGTATCTACCACTATCTACAATGCCGCTTTGTATTCAAATATGGAAATTGTAGAAAGAAAGAACCACTCATTCCCCGTTTCTTATGCTCCAAAAGGTCAGGACGCAACTGTTGTAATGGGTGCGATTGACTTTAAATTTAAAAACACTATGCAAAACCCAGTGAAAATCACCTGTTCAATCAGCGGTGGAAACTGCACTGTTTCAATTATGGGTATTAAAGAAAAAAATTACAAAGTTGTTGTTAACAATACAATCACCGGTTCTACCCCATTTAAAACAGAATATGAAAATGACGAAACTTTAGAACCTAGTAAAGAAGTTGTTAAGCAAAACGGCTCTAACGGTTATACCATAAAATCTTCCAGAACGATATATGAAAACGGAAATGTTATAAAAACAGAAGCGCTCCCTTCAAGCTACTACATTCCACTTGCCAAAATTGTGTTGCGTAATGAAAATGAAGGCGAGATGGAAGAAAATGCTGAAACTGAAGAAACCGGTGCAACTCAAGATGGTTTAGAAATCCCATCCGAAGAGGAAATTCCAGCAGAACCTGAAGTGTTGCCTGAAGATCCCACCGAGCCTTCTTCAAAAACAGAAGCTACAACTCCGGAGCTTGGACTGGAAACTGAAATTTATTTATAAAACTTGTTGACAAAAACTGTAAAATGTGTTAAGATGTTTAGTGCTATGGAGGTGTAAAAGTATGCAGATAGCTTTAACAATAGTACAGATTATTATAACTGTTGCTTTGATTATTTTAGTTCTTATGCAATCAGGTAAAACTCAAGGCTTGTCAGGCAGTATTGCAGGCGGTGCCGAAACATTTTTCGGAAAGAATAAAGGTCGTACTTTAGACGGAATTTTAAGCAAGATAACTTCTGTTCTTGTAGTATTGTTTATCATCTCTTCGATTGCTTTATCAATCGTTATGATGAAATAATTAAAAAGAAAATTTATGCAGGCAAGTTATTTTCTCTTCTGGGAATAATACACTTGCCTGCATTTTTGTTTACATAAAAAAGAGAGGAATGATTTTAATAGAAACAAAACAAAAGCTTGTGCTGGATTTGATAAATGATAAAGATTATACACCAATGAAATTTAACGATATTGCCGCGATTTTAAACGTCCCTAAAGAGGATATTTATATTTTAAGCAAAGTTTTAGATACACTTGTTTTTGAGGGTGAAATAACCAAAGAACGTGACGGCAAATACAGGAGTGTTTCTAACGAGGGACTCATTTTCGGCACGTTTTCGGGCTCTAAAAAGGGTTACGGTTTTATAAGACCTAAAGATAAAAATATTCCGGATATTTTTATTTCTGCTGAAAACACCTGCTATGCGATGAACAACGACGAGGTTTTTGTAAAAATAACAAAACAAGCTGAAAATGACAGCAGTGCTGAAGGAAAAGTAGTTAAAATAGCAAAAAGAGCTAACAACACTTTAGTGGGTACAGTTCAGGTTAACAGAAACATTGTTTTTGTTATCCCTGACGACAAAAAAATAGGCTCGGACATATTCATATCCAATAAAAACAGCAAAAAATACAAATCAGGGCAAAAAGCCGTTGTTAAAATAACCAAATGGCCTGACAGGTTCAAAGGTGCTGCAGGTGACATTATTGAAATTTTAGGATATGCGGATGAAGTTGGCGTAGACGTTATGTCTGTCATAAGAAATCATCATATCAAAGACTTTTTTGACAAAAAAACTCTCCAGCAGGCTGACACACTTAAAGTTTCAGATAATGATTTTAAAAGCCGTACTGACCTTACAGACATTCTTACAATAACAATAGACGGCGAAGATGCAAAAGACTTAGACGATGCAATAAGTCTTGAAATTAAAGACGGATTTTATCAGCTTGGCGTTCATATTGCAGACGTAAGTCATTTTGTTACAGAGGACAGCTATATTGACAAAGAGGCATTAAAACGCGGGACAAGCGTTTATTTTGCAGACCGTGTTATACCTATGCTCCCTGTAAAACTATCCAACGGTCTTTGTTCTCTTAATCCTGATGAGAAAAAGCTTGCACTTTCTGTAATGATGAAAATTGACAAAAAAGGTAATGTCACAGAATACGAAGTAATAAAAAGTGTTATTTTATCAGATTATCGTATGACATATTCAGACGTTACCAAAATTTTAGATGGCGATAAAAAGCTTTGTGATAAATACAAAAAGATTGTACCCATGCTTTATGATATGGACTGTTTAAAAGACATTCTTCATGCAAAAAGACTTGCGCGCGGAAGTGTTAACTTTGATTTCCCCGAAGCTAAGATTTTATTTGACGAAAGCGGACTTGTTGCAGACGTTGTAAAACGTGAATTTACAAGAGCAAACTCAATAATTGAAGAATTTATGCTTATCTGTAACGAAACTGTGGCAGAGCATATGTTCTGGGCAGAGCTTCCTTGCGTATACAGGGTTCATGAAACTCCGGATTCGTCAAAAATTGAAAATTTCAAAAAAATGCTTTCTGCTTTAGGTTATTCAATGAAAAACTCAAAAGAACTTCACTCAGCAGAATTTAATAAAATTCTTGCTCAAATTGAAGGCAAGCCCGAAGAAAGAATTTTAAGCACTCTTATGCTGCGTTCTTTTATGAAAGCTCGCTACAGTCCTGAAAATTTAGGTCACTTTGGTTTAGCATCTAAATATTACTGCCATTTCACCTCTCCTATCAGGCGTTATCCCGATTTGGTTGTTCACAGGATTTTAAAAGAAAGCTTGGATGGTTTTTTAAGTGAAAAAAGGCAAAGTAAGCTTGCTGGGTTTACACAAAAGGCTTCTTTAATGTCATCTGATGCAGAAATTACTGCTATGGAAGCTGAACGTGAAGTTGAGGCTATGAAAAAAGCAGAGTTTATGGCAAACTTTATTGGCGAAGATTTTGAAGGAACTGTTTCTTCTGTTACGGGCTTTGGTATTTTTGTCGAGCTTGACAACACCATAGAAGGATTAATCAGATATGCCGATATAACCAGCGATTACTTTGAATTTGACCCTGAAACATTAACTGCTTACGGCAAAACATCCGGCAGTAAATATAAAATAGGCCAAAAAGTTACAGTATGCGTTGTTGCGTCAAACCCGCTTACCGGTGAAATTGATTTTATGATTTAAAATTTTTCAAAATAAAAAAAGGAAATTAAAATTTTTTGAAGAATATATACAGTGAAAACACAAAATGGTGTTTATAATAAAAGGTAAACTTTATTTAGGGGTGATTCCAATGGTTATTGAGGAATGTTTTAAAGCTAAATAGGTTCAGTGACTGTTAAAACCGTCATGCAACCGACAAATAAACTTTGCACTTAAAAGTCTCAAATCTGAGACCATGCATGAGAGGAGTTTACCATGAAGATTAAAGTCGTTGAAAGAAAGGTTACAATTAACGATAAGACAAGGGAAAAACTGGAAAACAAACTCGTAAAGTTTGATAAGCTTCTGGGTGAGTCGGCAGAAGCTGTTGCAACCTTTAATACTCAAAAGGACAAGATTTTTCTTGAAATTTCAATACGTTCCGATGATATGATAATAAGAGCTGAAAGCTCAGATGCTGACGCTAAAATAGCTATAGACAAGATAATTGACGTTTTGGAGGGACAGTTTAGAAAGTATAAAACAAAGCTTTCAAGAAAAATTAAAACATTTGCCCCTGATGCATATTTTAATGAGCCATCATCGGTAGAAGAAGAAACAGAATTTAAGGTTGTTAAATCTAAAAAATTCTTCATGAAGCCTATGAGCGTGGACGAGGCAATTTTGCAAATGAATTTGTTGGGTCATGAATTCTTTGTATTCACAAACAGTGAAACTGAAAAAGTAAATATTGTATATAAAAGAAAAGACTTGAATTACGGTCTTATAGAAACAGATTAAATATAAAAATTTAAGGCACCGCTTAGCGGTGCTTTTTTTTGAAAATTTTTTCAAGGTTTTTTTAAGTTAATGTGCACCTTATTTACAGTATATAAATTTTTTAAAAACAAAAATTATTATTGTAAATTTTCAAAAAAAGAGGTGCTAAAAATGAGACCGAAATCAAAAGGATTATTTTCGATATTACTTATTATAACATTTTTCACATACGGTTTTGTTGCTGTCGGTTTTACCGATGTATCATCCCCTCAACGCGAAAATTATTCTTCAAAAATGCTTATACCGGGCGGAAATGTTATTGGAGTTAAGTTTTATATTGACGGAGTTCATGTGTTAAACTGCGAAGGAGTTCAAACTCCTCTCGGCAAAAAAAATCCCGCAAAAGATGCAGGACTTAAAAGCGGTGATTATATTACCGCTGTAAACTCTGTACCTATATATACTAACGAAGATTTAAGTAATAGTATTCAGTTTTCGCAAAGCTCAGAGCTGACCGTTGTAAGAAACGGTTATGAGTTTAAAACAAAAATCACACCTGTAGTAGAAGAAAATGGGAGCAGACGAATTGGCATCTGGGTACGTGATAGTACTGCAGGAATTGGAACTGTCACGTTTTACGACCCTGAAACGCACGTATTTGGCGCATTGGGACATGCTATTAACGACCAGGACACCAAAAAAGTATTATCCATGAAAAGCGCAAGCGTATATAACGCCAAGGTAACCACAATAAGAAAAGGAACAAAAGGCGAGGCCGGTGAACTCGGCGGAGTATTTTTGGGAAATGACAGATATTTGGGCGAGCTTATCAAAAATTCTTCCTCAGGAATTTTTGGGACATATAACAAGTCAAAAGTCAATCACTCCCCTGTTCCCATAGCTTCATCAAACGAAATCACAGAAGGTAAAGCTACCATTTACTGCAGCATACAAAATGAAGATGTAAAAGAATACGAAATTGAAATTTCAAAAATTATCAAAAGCAGTCTGTATACCTCAAAAGGTATGATTATTAAAATCACAGACCCTAAGCTTTTAGAAAAAACCAATGGTATTGTACAAGGAATGAGCGGTTCACCCATCCTGCAAAATGGACGAATTGTGGGCGCTGTAACACACGTTTTTGTGAATGATCCGACAAGAGGTTATGGCATATTTATAGAAAATATGCTTGCCGAAGCGGAGAAAATCAAATAGCAAAAATGCTCACTTATATTTCATAGGTGAGCATTTTTTATGTATTCAGACGGACTGCAACCAATATTATTTTTAAAAACTCTGCTGAAATAATACACATTTGAAAAACCGGCAATTTCAGATATTTCGTTTATATTATAATGCCTTGTATTGATCAATTCGCATGCGTATTGCAGTTTTTTTGACATGATATATTTTACAGGAGTTATGCCAAATCGTTTTTTAAATAACTTTGTCATATATGTGTGGCTTATATTGCACAAATTTGCAAGGTGGTCACAGTCAATATTTTGATTAGTAAAGTTGTTGTCAATATATTCTATAGCAGGTTGGATTTTACTATATATGTGTGAGGGCAGATAGTTTGTTTCTGCCTTTGAAATTTCAGCAAAAATATCATACAAGACAGACATAGACTTATAATAATAACCGTCAGGTTTATAATACCAATATTTTTGCAGTTTCTGAAACAGTTGTTTTAATATCAGGGAATTGTCATATTTTTTTACTGTTATCTCATTAGAAAGCGGAGAATCTGAGGTGAAACCTATATTAATGCTTTCTCCCTGTTCAATAACTTCTGCAGTATAGAGAGGAGCATACCTGAAATGAGCCGGATTTGGTAAAAAACGTAGGCAGTCAGCTTTTTCTGTTACTTGTTTTCGGTCAAAGGTAATAATAGCTTCTCCGGAGAGTTTATACAATAACTGATAATGAAAAACATAATCGGTTTCAAATTTTGTGTAACTTCCTTTTTTATTACCGATACGGTGGTTAACGAAAATAATATCGTTTATTTTAATCTTGTCATGGTGAATCATTCTTCTCAACTCCTCCTCAAGATTATATCATTTTTTTAAAACATATGCAATATTTTTGTTTGAAAAAGTATAAAATTATTATTTAGTGCATTTACTTATTAAAACATAACATATATTCTTAAATTGAGAATAGTTCTTATATGAAAGGAAGTGCTTTTTATGACAGAACGAATTAAAAACATGGTAGATTATATTTTAAAAAAGACAATTTATCCCGAAGCAAAAGAGATTAAATATGACAGAGCAGACTATTTATTGTCTGAAAGATTAAGAGCAACCAAAAGATTGTGTGAATATATGCTTGCACAGGATGTTACAATCCCCGATGGAGCACTGATGGTTGGTATGATAAAATTTGACAAATGCCCCTACCCATCCGATTTCATGAGAAAGGTTGGATTTAAACACACGGGTGAAATCCTTGACAATTTCTTTGACGAAAGAAAGGGGCCTTTTGAAGATTTTAAATTCTGGGGCTGGCAACATGCAACTGCCGATTTTGGCAAATTTATTGAGTTTGGCGTTGAAGGAATAAAAGAACAGATACATGATTCTTTAAAAAAATATTCCGAAGATGAGGATAAGGTTGACTTTTTAAACGCTTGTCTTATTATGTGTGACGGCATAATTGCATGGGAAAACAAATGTGCCGATGAATGTTACAAACGTTCGTTGGAAGAAACTGATCCTGAAAGAAAACAACAGCTTTTAAAAATGTCCGAAAATTTAAAACGTGTACCTCGTTATCCTGCAACTAATTTTTACGAAGCATTGCAAAGTTTATACTTTTGTTTTGATTTCTTATCTGACAGTTTGGGGCTTCCTGACCGCTGGCTTTATAAGTATTACAAGCAGGACATTGCTGACGGCACTATAACAGAAGATTTTGCTAAAGATCTCTTACAAGAACTTTTTGTAAGAGTTCAAAGCTGTACTCCTATACATGGCAACTTCACCAAAGGCGGAGAAAGCAATTTCTCACTCGGTGGTTATACCATTGACGGAGAAGATGGGTATAATGAGCTGTCTGAGCTTATCATAAACTCACTGCTTGAATTGCCATTATACATTCCGCAGATAACATTCCGTTGGACAAAGAAAACCCCATTTGAACTTTTATATCACATCATGGATTTAGGAAGAAAGGATCCTCATCAGCGAGTTGCCTTTGTAAATGATGATGTAAAAATTGAATGTCTTATGAAAAATTGTGATGTTCCATGGGAAGAAGCCATTAATTATGTAACCATTGGCTGTAATATGATTGCACTTTCAGGCGGTCTGTGGTACGGAACCGGTTATGCAAATCAGGTAAAGGCCTTGGACAATACACTTTACACACGAAGAGAAGATATTATTAAAGCAAAAGACTTTGATGAATTTTATAAAATCTACGAAGAAGAATTACACAAAGCTCTTTCAAGAGACCAAGAGGTAGGAAACAGACTGCACGCCTATGCATCAAAAGATGAGTGTATATTAGGAAGTCTTTTTATGACAGGATGCATAGAAAAAGGAGTATCTATGCACAAAGGTGGTGCGTCGGGCTTTTCGGAGATGGGCGGCGGAGTCGGACTTATGTGTACAATTGATTCGCTTGCTATTTTTAAGCAGTTTGTATATGATGAAAAAATTGTATCGGCTGAAAAAATGTTAGACGCCCTTGAAGCTAATTGGGAGGGCTATGAATATTTGTACAGTATGATTATGAAAAATGGCAAATTCTTTGGTAATGATTATGAGTCTTCAGACGATGTTGCAAGATTAGTAACCACCAGCATAAACAATTTTGCCAAAACAAAAACAGATTTATTTGGAAAGCATTATATCGGCGTTATTGCACCCGGCTACAGAGAGTACCACAAATGGTTTGGCGCTATTACTGGTGCAACTCCTGACGGCAGATATAAAGGCGACCCCTTTAAAACAATTGGTGCAGGTCAGACTGAAGGCAGAGACAGAGAAGGCCTTACAGCACTTTTAAATTCAGTTGCAAAATACGATCCTACTCGTCACTTTGCAGGCGTAACAGTAACAAATATAAATGTCGACTCTGCTCTGATTTATAATGATGACAACTTTGTAAAAACAGTTAAGCTTATTGAAACATATTTCAGAAACGGCGGTGCACAAATTCAGATAAATTCTGTTTCAAGAGAAGATCTTGTTGCAGCAAAGGAAAACCCTGAAAAATATAAAAGCCTTAGAGTAAGGGTAAGCGGTTTTTCTGAATACTTTGTTAATTTAAAGGAATCAATTAAAGATAATATAATTGAAAGAACAGTACAAAAATGAAGGCAATGATATTTGATATACAAAGAAACTCCTTCGTTGACGGTCCGGGAATACGAACGACAGTATTTTTCAAAGGCTGCAACCTAAGATGCAAATGGTGCCACAATCCCGAAAGTCAGAGTTTTGAAAAGGAAATCTTGTTTTATAAAAGCAAATGTACCGGTTGCGGAAGATGCAAAGAGTTAACTGTAGATGATGAAAATTTTATTTGCTTTAACGATGCAAAAGAAATCTGCGGAAAAGAATATACGGTTGACGAAATATTGGACGATGTAATTAAAGACAAGGCTTTTTACGAAACTTCAGGCGGCGGAGTAACTTTTTCCGGTGGTGAATGTATGTTGCAAATAGATTTCCTTGCAGAAATTCTAAAAAAATGCAAAGAAGCAGGCATACACACCGCGGTTGACACTGCAGGAAATGTTCCATTTGAATATTTTGAAAAAATAATGCCTTATACAGATTTATTTTTGTATGATATAAAAAGTATGAACGATGAAATACATAAAGAATATACAGGTGCTACAAACACTCTTATTCTTGAAAATCTTTCAAAATTGTTGAAATCTGATGTTTCCGTATGGGTAAGAATCCCAATTATTCCCGGAGTCAATGACACTGAAGAAGAAATGAAAAATATTCGCTCCTTTTTGGAATTAAACGGATATCCAGAAAATATTGAACTTCTTCCCTATCATAAGATGGGAGAACATAAATATTCGGCGCTCGGGAAAACATATAATACATTTGATGTTCCCAATAAAGAAAAAATCGAAAAATTAAAGCATACTGTTGTCCCATATTGACATCACTCGTGAGTGGAAGTCCCATCATTCAGAAATGCAAACTAATCGGTGCAGTTACTCATGTGTTTGTAAATAACCCCACGAGAGGATACGGGATATTTATTGAAAATATGCTATTCTAAACTTACAAAACATAACAAACCTCTTGTCCGTCTAAATTGCAGACGTACAAGAGGTTTACATTTCCAAACAATCTATTCTTACTTTCGGCCTGTGATTATTCCATAAACGACACTTATAATTGCATAGGGTATCAGTAAAAACAGACATATAATTGAGCTGATTGGCGGAAGAAAAACACTTACAAAAAACAACAATCCCATAACAACTGTTTCATAACCTATAAATCGATTTATTTTTCTGGCTTTTTCAGTATTTACATCGTAATTTTTAATGTAATCAAACTTTGGCAGATAGTTCCCCATCACAAGAAAAATAACTCCTACAATTAATGAAACCACCTTCCGTATATCTAAATTCCAACCAAGTCCGTATCCTAAAGTTATTATCTGCAATACAACTGTCAAAACAGGGATAATCCATTTAGTTACTGTTATAAACTTTTTTCTGTCGCCGTGTTTATATGAATTTATGTCATTTATAAAGCAACAAATTGCTTGCAACGCTACCATTAGTATCGGAAGCCCAAAAACAACAAATCCTTTTGGTGCAAAATTATCGGGTTCACCATAAATATTAAAATGAATTGCTATTGTATCCGGCAATTTAGTCCATAATAAAATTCCAAGCAGTATAGGCAGCAAACATACAATGCTTGTAATTATAAATGTTTTCCATTTAAAAATTTTCATTTTACATTACCTCCCAACATGTAAATCCAACGAATTACATCTTCAAAAACAGATGTGTTAAGCTCATAGTATATAAAATTTTTGTGTTTTTGTTCGGCAATAAGATCTGCTTTTTTAAGTTTTGCCAAATGATATGAAACAGTTGCACCCGTTAAGCTAAACCGTTCTCCAATTTCTCCTGCTGATTTTTTCCCATCCTTAAGCATGGATAATATATCTCGTCTCACCGGATCTGATATAGCTTTCAAGGTTTCATTCATTCCCACTAACACCACTCCTCTAAAAGCATTTAGAAATGTTTCTAAATAGATTATACCATAAAACACATTTGATGTCAACATCTATTTCGATTTTTTTCTAAATAGTAAAAAATAAGAAAAAAGCAGCACCTCCCCGCCATTAAATAAAAAAGGATACCAATAGGTATCCTTTTGATATGAAAGCTCCGAATGATTTAGCTGCCGTTGATTTAAATGAAAATAACAACGCTTTTGTATCCATAAATAGAAATGCTGCAGGGACTTTCTTTAACCTATATATTCCTTAAAAAATCACCAATGCTTTTTATAGCATTTCTCAATTCACTTTCTTCAGGAAGCATTACAATTCTGAAATGGTCGTTATCTGCACAATTAAATCCGCTTCCCGGAATTACTAATATATGCTTTTCGTCCAATAGCTTTTTTGCAAATTCCCTATCACTTTTTAAGCCGAATGCTTTAAGATTTAGCTTAGGGAAAAGATAAAACGCCGCTGAATTTTTCACATAACTTATTCCATCAATTTTATCTAATTCCTCTATCACAGCATTTCTTTGCCTTGAAAGCCTGCCGTTTGAACTAATCATATCTTCAGTATAAGCTGAATCTGCCAACGCATCAGGAATGACTAACTGCATAAGAGCATTTGAACACAGTCTAACAGATGCAATTTTAACAAGTGCGTCTCTTAGTATCTTTTTTTCCTTTTCTATGCCGCTTATACAAAGCCACCCACATCTTAACCCGCATATACAATGTGATTTCGAAAGGCCATTCATTGTAATCATAGTTACATCATCAGCAAGGGCAGCTATAGATATGTGTTGTTTTTCGTCTAAAACTAATCTGTCGTATATCTCATCAGATATTATAACCAAATTATTTTTTCGGGCCATATCTACTATTTCTAATAGAATTTCTTTAGAATACAAAACACCCGTAGGATTATTAGGATTTATTATAACTAAAGCCTTTGTGTTAGCGGTAATGCCTTTTTTTATGCTTTCAATATCCGGTTGCCATCCGTTTAATTCATCACATTGATAAAAACCAACCTTTCCACCGGCAAGGAATGTAAGATTTGTCCACAAAGAGTAACATGGAGCAGGAACAAGCACTTCATCATCTTTTCCTATCAAAGCGGTTATAATCATATACGCAACTTCACTTACACCATTTCCAATAAATATATCATCTTCAGTAATATTATTTAATCCTTTGGAATAATGATAATTTCTAATAGCTATTCTTGCACACTCTTGTCCTTTTATATCGCAATAGCCCAGTGCTCTTTCTGCATCGGCAACAATCCTGTTTTTGATGCTATCCGGCATTTTAAATCCAAATGCAGCAGGATTTCCCGTGTTTAGTTTCAGCACCTTATGTCCCTGTTTTTCAAGTTCAAGTGCATGCATATAAATATCGCCTCTGATGTCTGAATAAACGTTATTAAGATTTTTTGATAATATCATTTTTTAACTCCTATAATAAACTTTTTTGCTCTGCTATTGATTTTACCATTAATATAGTGTATAATCAAATACATATTAAAATATGTATATCATAATTTTACAATTATAACAAGGTGTATACTATGTTCACAAACAAACACTATATCCTAACAATCTATGAGGAAGGCGGCTTTTCCAAAGCCGCAAAGCAGCTTTATATCTCTCAGCCTTCGTTAAGTGCTTCGGTAAAAAGAATTGAAGATAAATTATCTGTACCTCTTTTTGACCGTTCTACCTCCCCCATTTCCCTTACCGAAGCAGGACAAGAGTACATACGCTATGCACTCGAAATCAGACAAAAGGAACAAGATTTTGAAAGGTATCTATCAGATTATGCTAACATGATTAAAGGTCCTATAAAAATAGGAGGAAGTAGTCTGTTTTCATCATTTATGCTTCCAAAAATGATTTATGAATTTAACAGTGCATATCCTCTCGTTAATTTTAAAATTGTTGAGGATAACACAAAAAACCTGATAGAAAAGTTGAGTTTGGGAGTTCTTGACATAATAATAGATAACGCGATAATAAACGAAGATACAATAAGATCAACAGTATGCACCAACGAAACACTTTTATTGGCCGTTCCCCATACTTTACCAGTAAACGAAAAACTTAAAAATTTTCGTTTAACCACAAACGATATTAAAGATGGAAGACATTTGTCCAACGAATATGATGTGTCGCTAAAACATTTTTCTGACTGTAACTTTATATTACTAAACACCGAAAATGACACCGGAAGTCGTGCAAATATATTATTTAAAAAATACGGATTTAACCCAAAGGTAACATTGTTCCTTGACCAGCAGGTTACCTCATATAACATTTCCTGTACTGGTATGGGAATATCATTTGTAAGCGATACACTTATAAAACACACAGAATTTGAACCACGGCTTTATTTCTATAAGCTATTAGATGAAGAAACAACAAGGAAAATATATTTTTACACAAAAAGCAATCACTATCTCTCAAGAGCCTGTCAGAAGTTTATTGACTCTAACTCAAAAAAATAAATACAACTCTGTAAAATTTACTATAGGGATTTAACAAGCAAAAAAATAGATGCATAAACTCACTATTGCTTATCACCTTAAAAATCCGCACACTATCGTGTACGGATTTTTTGGAAGAGCCGAATGATTTAGATGCCACCTAATTTCTCAGTACTTTTAAAATATCGTAGTTTTTTCATCCCTTTTAGGATTTTATTTTTTCAGCTTATCTGAATTCATTTTGGGATATATATTTTGCATAATATTCCTCATAAGTTATGCCTTCTTCATATATTATCTTTGCGGCGTCCACACCAACGTACCGATAATGCCACGGCTCGTAGGAATATCCCGTAATCCATTCTTTGCCTTTTGGGTATCTTAAAATATACCCATACTCGTGTGCATGTTTTTGCAGCCACTTAAATTCAGGTGTGTATTCAAATGTACCTTTCGTGGAGCTTATATCAACTGCCAGACCTGTCTGATGTTCGGAATGACCAGGCCTTGCTGAATAATTATCTGCATTAACTTTTCCTGTTGTTCTTACTTTATTATTGTAAAGGTTTCTCTGGTAATTCTCTGTTCTGTATGCCGAAAGAACTTTCATTGAAAGACCGTCTTTTTTAGCGGCATCCGACATCTCAATATATTTTTCATAAGCTACGCCTGCAAGCAAATACTGTTTTCCATCGTTTACTGTATATTCCCTACCCATTTTAACAAGATTGTACTGCTCATAGCCTTCGGGCAACTTAAAATACTTGTTAACCAAAACCAAAAGATCATACGGTTGTTCAATTGTAGTTGCATTTTCATAGAAAGAATAATCCAATCCCAAGTTTACCCTGAAAATAACCTCCTGCATACTGTAATCAGGCATTTTAACATGATAATCTATGTATCTTTGAAATCTTTCCGGATAAAAATTACTGCTGCCGCATACGTCCAATACGTCCTTAATAATCTTGTGATAATTATTGTTGAAAAGATATTTTTGTATGTTTAATTGTTGATTGTCATACAAAATTCTATCCGGGTTCAAAGCGGCTGATACCATTTCTATTGGTATGTATGTTCCCCCATTTTCTAAAACAGACGGATTTTCAAATTCCTTTTGCTCGCCGTTAACAATAATTATATTACTTCCTACAATGTGACGTATCGTATCTCCATCGCGTGACAAAGCTAAAACCTGGCAGTCGCGATTTCTATAAAATACATACGCACCCATTTTTTCAAAAACTTTTCTTAAAGGAACATAGTGTGTATTATTTATAATAACGGATGCAGAATCTATCGTCTCTCCGTTAAACTCAACCACAAAGCCAAGCCGAGTTTCAAACTCCTGACAACTTACACTGACACAAGTTAAGGATGTAACAAAGATAATACTTGTCATTATCATTGCTAACAGTTTTTTCATAAAATTCACTCCATAGTCTCTTGTTTTTCGCTCTAGACACTGATATTATAGCACTAAAAAACAATAAAGTCAAAATAAAAAAGTCATCATATGATGGCTTTTTTATTTTGGAAGAGCCGAATGGTTTAGATGACATCAGGTTCATACTCTTTTTAGTATAATTTTCCCGTCCTGTTTTTCTGCTCTAATATATGCAGACGAAACAATCTCAAATTTGTTATCTATAACATCAAAACTATCGTCTATTTCTCCAACAATATATCTGTTAGGCAAAGAATATATATTTTCATCAAAATCAAAAGTCATATGGTCATTCTCAATGGGAGATGGAATGTTGTAATGTATTTTGGAATACTGTGGCTCATATACAACTTTACCTTCTGTCGTTGCTATTCCATATTTTTCATTTTCACATATAATATAATACTTAATGTTCAATCGTTCATTATATGGATTAGTATCTACGCAATTTACGCTATCATAAGAAATAGGAATTATAATTTCGTTATATGCGTTTACAACCCCCTGCTTGCCATTGCGTGATACTTTGTAAAAATCTTTGTGTTCTGATTTGCCGTTTTCATAAATTTCAATTGTGCGACCTAAAGGTTTTATTGTGTCATATTCTGGCGGCAATATTACATATCCATCTCCCTCAGCAATACCGATAGGTGAGACAAGTTTAATCATTCCGTTTTTCTCAAATCCTAACAGTTCCTTTGAAAAATACAAATATGAATTACCATAATCAATATTTGTGTCTACATTTATATTTTTACCATCATATTCAGCAGTCCAAAACTCCACAATCGGCATTTCGTTTTTAATTACATAACCATATACTTTTGACATATTATTTTCTCCTATGTATTTTTAATATTTATGAAAAATGATGTCTTTACCTTCCAAGAAAGGCACCTCATAAAGCCACATATTCTTATTTCTCAATTTTGTATGCTCTGACCATGGCATAACGGCAATCGTGACAAATTTTTTAATATTTCTACCATTCATGTTAGGATAGTATTGCAATATTTCTTTATATGTATCGTCATACTTACTACTTATCTCTTCCAAATACTCTGCCATTTGTTCGAATACTTTTGTAGTTGTGGATTTTTTCAATTCGAATATATACAATGTATCATCTTTAACACCTAATACATCTATCCTATTGTTCTCTTTTTCTAGGACAAATTCAGCTGTAACAAACTCTATTCCTTCAAATTGTTCTTCATTATTTAGCATGCCTAACGCAAATCGCGCTTGAACATCATCTTCCCTAAAGCCATTTGACGCTTCTTTCCCTCTGTCAGTAAAATCAGGATGCTCAATAATATGGTTTATCGCATCAACATCACGTTTTTTTGCTTTATTATCACCTCTCATCGGGTGATTTGATTCAAGTGAATAAACCGTGAAGCCTTCAGCAGTTGGTCTCACTTTTATAGTCTTTTTTTGTATGATTTCGTTTTTGTTTTCAAAAAGAAATTTTGCATTTTCCATTATAGCATATAGTTTAGAATCTTTATTCATAATTTTTTCTCCTTTATATTTTTATTATTTCTCTATCATTAACCAATTTCACTTCTCTATTTTCTGCAATTTCCAAAAATGTTTCCGGCACTTCTGTATGCATTGGAATTACTGTTTCAGGCTGCACAGTATCTATAACCATCTTTATTGCATCGCTATCTGCATGTCCGCTTGTATGCATATCAAGTCTTTGATATCCGTCCAGGAATTCTTTTATATTATCCTGTTCAAGATATCCTTGCCACATTGAGTATATGACAACCGGATTTTTATCTTTATATTTTTCCATAATTCTTTTATGTTCAGGATGACCACATCTGACAAACATGCAAAATCCTCTGTCGTTCATCTTTTCATCAAGATTTTCGCTGTAATATAACACTTTATTAAATCTGTAAAGAGAACTTCTTTGTCCTGAGTGCTTTCTCACATAATCAATTACAGATAACTGATACTTATCGCATATACAATACTTGCCTCTTGGAATTACAGAACATATTCCTGCAAGCCTGTCGATGTTTGTAGATGAACAAACCACAAAAACATACTTGTTTTCTTCAAGAACTTTTTTAATTCTGTTTTTCAAATCGTTCTCGGTTTCACATTTTGCTTCTGCTCTGTTGAGAGTCGTTCCTTCACATACGAGTGCATCCACCTTTTTTACATATTTTTCAAGTAGTGCCTTTACTCCCTTCCCTTTGAAACCATGTGTTCTGAAATCACCTGTATGAAGCACACTCTTTCCGTCTGCTTCAATCTTGAACATATAAGCATCGAACGCAGAATGGTCAACCATGTATGGAGTTACTTTGATATCTCCTATAACGATTGGGGTTGCAACTGCAAATGTTTTTATATTGTCAATTCGCTCCGTATTATATGATTCGATATTAGCAGACTTACTTATTCTGTCGTTAAGAATTTTAGCAATCCCCTTTGACACTTCGCCCATATACAACGGAATATCCTTATTAATCGTATCAAGCAATCCTATATGGTCTCCGTGATAGTGCGTAAAGAAAACTGCATCGCAGTTTGTTTCTCCTTTGGTTACACCTTCAATATCAAATAGTTTTGCATTCTCACTGTCAAGTTCTGCTCCAAAGTCAATAAATATTCTTGTGTTTTTCGTTCTGTATTCTGTGGCACATCCACCAATCTGGTGTGTACCTCTATGTATAATTACTTCCATTGTAGTCCCTCTTGACTCGCTTAAAATTCATTCATTAAAACGGATTTGCCATCTACCATAAGATACCACCCTTTTTTCTGTCGGTCATAACCAATAAACTCCCCTGCACATCTTAAAGTCTCAATGTAGCGCTGAACAGTTCTGTCAGTTCTTTCTATCTTGTCTGCTAATTCCCTTGTAGTAATGTATGGTTTGTTTCTAATTGCAAACAAAATTTTTATAAGCATTGCCAATTTATCAGAATAACCGTTTGATTTAGCTGTCCTTTGATATGCTTTCAATAAATCGTATTTTAGTTTTTGCTCCATTTCGAATAAATCCTTATAAACAATTGTTTTTACCTTTTTAAATTTATCTAAAACCCACTCTTCGCCACTTGTAAAAACAATTGTTTCTGTACTGTCATCAGCATCACTATAAAAATCCACAAAAACCTGAAGTTCGTCATCTGTAATATTTTCCAAATTGATAATCAACGCAAAATTACTACGACTAACAATATCTGTTGCTGCATCTGTAATATCAGTTATATCAACATCTTTTTTCGGAAGAGATTTTTTTAATATATTCTCTTCTTTTTCTGTTAAACCATAAGTGAAAATATTCTTCGTTTCAATCATTTCATCACCTCTTTTGATATTATATCATTATCTGGCGACAACTGTATGTCATTTAACACAATTATTATATCATAAACAAGTATATCATGCAAATAGCACTACCATTCTGTGTCTCAGGTTCAAGTCTGGTTCAAAACCGCTTGGCATCTACCCTTTTGTTTCAAAACTGATTTTTTCAAAAAGCCTTCAAACCATTGAAAAAAGCGAACAATTTAGATATCATCTAAATCATTCGCTTGTTTTGGTGGAGCAGATGCGTCAGTATCCGAACTTTCACCCTCAACCAACGCAAGCAACTCTTCCTCACAAACCTTCGTATCTCGGTTCGTGTAATTGTAGACAATAAGAAGCCTATCATCATACAAGAATATTTTATGCACAAATGTATTTATTAGTCGCTTTCGATACTCCACATCGGACAAATCGCCGTCCCGAAGCTGGTCAAGCAAGAAGATAATCATATCCCTTTCAAGTTTCGGTTTCTCGGCTTTTTCTTTTTGGATTTCAAACTCCAAATCCTCAACAGTCGCTTCGAGTTCCTCAAGGCGTTTTTTTGTTGTCTTGGTAACGACACCGCTCTCGATGGCAGACATTAAATTATTCAAAGCCTTTTGTGCTTCGGAGAGTTCCGCTTTCAGAGCATCGAGGATGCCGTCCGACCTTTCGGAAGCCTGAATCTCCATCGCCTTGTCAGCGATGCGTTCCACGAGTTCATCGTTCCCGAGGATATTATAATAGATATTCTCGACAACCAAATTCTCGATGTAGTCCTTTTTTATATTTTTCTTATCACACGGCAGGGTGTGGTTTTTCTTCGCAGCACACTTATAATAATGATACACATCGCCGTACTTACCCGTCCCACTTTCACCAATCATCATCGATTTACAATGACCGCAGAACAACTTCGTGGTAAGAAGATAGTCCACCCGAGCCTTCTTCTTTGCCCCGGCTTTTTTGTTTTTGTTTAACATTTTCTGCACCTTCTCCCAAAGTTCATCGGACACGATGCGAGGGATAGCATCAGGAACAACTCGGTCTTGATAAATGTAGATACCCTTATACCGAGGATTTGAAAGAATACGAGGAAGGCTATTCTTATTGAAAGGCTGTCCTTTTTGAGTTTTAAGGCCCCTCGCATTCAGGTGTTCAATGATATCCTTTGCACACCAGCCGTCCGCATACAACTCAAATATTTTTGCGACAAGCGGTGCTTTCTCTTCGTCAAGGACGATGTTCTTATCAGCATCGGATTTATACCCAAGAGGAAGCGAACCAGTAACCTTACACTTCAATGCACTTTCACGCATTCCTCGCCTTATTTTCTGCGCCAGTTCCGCAGAGTAATATTCAGCCATACCCTCAAGCAAAGACTCGACAAGGATGCCTTCAGGTTCATCAGAGATGCTCTCCATGACGGAGATGACCTTCACACCGTTACGGCGTAACCTCGCTTTATAGGTGGCAGAGTCGTAACGATTACGGCAGAAGCGGTCGAGCTTCCACACGAGGATAACATCGAACAACCCCTTCTCGCTGTCCTTTATCATTTTTTGAAACTGCGGACGATTGTCGGTCTTTGCAGACAAGGCACGGTCGATATACTCGCCCACGATACGAATGCCGTTTGTGTTTGCATAGGACAGACAGTCTCGCATCTGCCCCTCAATACTCTGCTCGGTTTGGTTATGCGATGAAAACCGGGCATATATTGCAGCTCGCATTAACGCACCCCCTACCTTGCAGAATAACGGCAGATGTCGATAACCACACCAACCGAACCATTATTATTTGTATATTTCCTTTTTACCCGAGCAAGAACAGTCGCTCCCTGCTCAAGACTTTTGTGTACTTCGTATTTTACCTTTGGAGTATTTACATCCTTCCATTCAGGAAGAAAGCCGAACTGCTTCATATCAGACGAAAGAACACGAACCGCATCCCCAGTCTTGGAGTTTTCCAAAACAACTGAATCGCCAATACTCAACCCCGAAATAATATCCTGTGCAGAAACACCGCCGAAAGAGCGACCAACACCGTAGATGTCAGCTTCACGGACCGTCAAAGCCTTTCTGCCGTTTTTATCTTCAGCCGGAAAATCCGAAACAGCCACAGGGCGAACCACAACGACATTCTCGGACGGCTTCTTTTTTAGAAATTCAAAAAGTCCCATACAAAGACCTCCTATGTACTTATTTATTTTTTACCCTTTGCAATTCTTCCATAACCTTTGTAACAACTGCAGACTGACCGAGCAAGTCAAGCTGACGGAACAACATAACCAAATCGCACTCATTACTTGTGAGAGGAACACCGTCAACCGAGGGAACTCCAGCTGCCTCGTCAGGAGTATCAGACCACCCCAAAAGATAGTGGGCGGACACACGAATAACAGGGGCTAAATTACTGAGAAGCTGTGCGTTTGCTTTTGCAACAGTTCCATTCTCGTACCTTAATATAGTTGATTTATTTACACCGAGTCGTGAAGCAACATCGTTCAAAGACAAACCAGCCGCCTCTCTCGCATTTTTAATTCTTCTACCCAATTCTTTTGAGTCCAACATTTCGTATGACATTTAGTTTCACCTCACTACTTATAATAACACATAAGTTCTAAAAATGCAACAGAATTTTGAAAAAAAGCAATAAAATGTTGCGAAAACGCTTGACAAAGTTTGATACAAGTGGTATTATGATAAAGGGTTGCGAAATTGCAACGATTAGAAAGGAGGCGATAATATGGTACTGAATTGTCAAAAAATCAAGGCTCGAATGGTTGAATTAGGAACAAACCAAGGAGAAGTAGCCGAGAAGATGGGAATTGACAGAGGGACTCTAAATGCAAAGGTCAACGACCCCACAGGTTCAAGATTGACACTTGACGACATCTACTCCCTTATCGGAATTCTCAAAATTGACGACCCAAGACCTTATTTTTTTTGCGGTTAGGGTTGCGAAATTGCAACGATTAGAAAGGAGGACACTATGCAAACAATGACAAACGGCGCAGACATCAACGCAAAGAGCATACCCGACAGGGAAATCGAGGGAATCGCAAAAGCAATCCTCGACCTTGCGGACTCGGTCATGGCAAGACCCGGAATGATGGAACGCTACGAAGCATGGAAAAAGAAAAGAGGTGCAAACAATGCAGCTTGCACTATTTAACGGAAGCATCTACATAAAGACCAGCAAAGAGGAATACCCCATCGTCAAGGGACTACCGAATGTGAAGTTTGACAAAAACAAACTCGCATGGGTAACACCAGCGACACTTGAAATGCTGGACAGGCTACAAAGAATCGTGAAACTTCCTGAAACCTTGGAAGCCGAACGACAGAGGATGCGGACCGTGCAGAACAAAGTAGACCACGAAAGACTCAACGAACACCCCGAACCGATGTACGACTACCCCGTGAAGGTCAAACTTTTCACACACCAAGTCAGGGGAGCAAATATGTGTATGCACTTGTTCGGATGGGACGAAGAAGCGAAAGGAGCGACAGCACAATGAAGATTTATGTATGCTCACCCCTGAAGGCTTACAACTACAACACATCATACTCCAACATTGAAAAAGCAAAGAATTACTGCAGATTTGTAGCGATGGAAACCGGGAACACACCGATAGCACCGCACATTTACTGCACCGAGTTCTTGAAAGACGACATCCCCGAGGAAAGAACCCTCGGAATGAACATGGGACTTGAACTCTTGGAAACTTGCAGAGAGGTATGGGTGTTCGGTGACCATATATCAGATGGGATGGCAAAAGAGATTGAACTCGCATTCAAAAAGAGAATACCCGTGAAATTCTTCACAGAGGATTGTAAGAGGAGGAACGAAGATGAACCCAAAACCAACAAAAAGACCGAAAACTAAATCGGACAAAGCATTTGAAAGACTGCTGATGATAATCGGCATCGCCTTATTGATTGCATTTCTGCTCGGAGCATTAGCAGGGGCAGGCATTAACAATGCAATCCGAAACAAGGACACCGCCGAAGCACATGAGCCGGGAGTCCTGACGGTAGCAGCCGCACAAGAGCCGACCAAAGAGCCTGAATTGTGGATTGACCTCGGACCTTTCACTTGTGTCGCTTACGATGCCTGCACCGACTGTTGTGGCAAGACGGACGGAATCACAAAGACAGGCACAAAAGCAACCGCAGGCAGAACGGTCGCAGTTGACCCCGAAGTTATACCGCTTGGAAGCACCCTCTTAATTGACGGACAGGAATACATAGCAGAGGACATCGGGGGGGCAATCAAGGGCAACAAAATCGACATCTTCCACAACTCCCATGCGGAAGCATTAGAGTATGGCAAACAGACTCATACGGTACAGATTAAGGCTGAATAATCAGCACCCAAGAAAGGAGAAAAAGCAATGCTGACACCTGAACAATTACAGGAAAACAAGCAGAGGTTTATAGACCTCTTAATGGAAACAAAACGACCGGGAATGGAAAAGGTCATCGAATGGCTGATGTCAACTGACTTCTTCGAAGCACCAGCAAGCACACGCTTTCATTTGAACTACGAGGGCGGACTTTTAAGGCACAGCCTGAATGTTTACAAGACGATGCTCCTGATGGCATTCGCACATAGCAAACTCACAAACACAGAGATGCCGACAGACTCGGTGGTAATCGCCTCCCTGCTTCACGATGTATGCAAGGCAAACACCTACAAGAAAGGTCAGAGATGGCGAAAAGATGCAAACAACCGATGGGAACAGTACGATGTGTACGAATTCGCAGAGGACGAACCGCTCGGACACGGAGAAAAGAGTGTGTACTTGCTCCAGCGATGCGGACTGCAGCTCACGGAGAGCGAAATCTACATGATACGCTGGCACATGGGCGGATTTGAAGCACAGGGTAATCAAATGACCTTGTCGGCAGCGATGGCAAAGCACCCCGAAATCGCACTCATCCACTCTGCAGACCTTATAGCATCGAGCATACTCGAGAACGAAGAAACGGAGGAAAAGAAAAATGATTAAACTGGAAGTTTCAAAAGAAAAGAACGGCATGGCAAAAATCGAAGCACAGGGAAAGACGATAGACCTCATCATGGAAACCACAATAGCGGTCGCTTCCCTTTTGGAAATGGTCGAAGAAAACTGCAAAGAACTGCCGTTCATCGCAGAGTTTGTGTCGATGGAAGCACGAAGAATCGCAAAGACCAAGGAACACAAAGTGGACAACCACCGCACCGAAAGCGAACCTTCAGGCAAACGCACCGACAACCCGATATCAGAACTGTTCAATAAAATTTTCGGGGGGGGGGTGTGATACTTGGAGCAACAGCGTAACAAAGGCTTCGGATTGCTCTTCGAGATGGGATGCGGAAAGACCCTGACGGCAATAGCAATCGCAGGGCAAGGTTACAAACTCGGCAAGGTAAAGAAACTCCTTGTAGTTGCTCCGGCTTCGGTGGTTTCAGTATGGCCCAAGGAATTTGACGAATACGCAGACTTCCCTTATATCGTCCGAGCCATGCAAGGCACGGCAAAAAAGAAGGTCGAACTTCTGCACGACATAGAAACCTCGAAGCGAGTATTCAAAACCGAACCCCTGCAGGTCGCAGTCATTAACTACGAATCCGCATGGAGAACCAACGAGGACAAACCAAAAGAGTCAATATTTGATGCCCTGCTCGCTTGGAAACCCGACATGATAATCTGCGATGAAAGCCAAAAGATAAAGACCAACACCGCAGAACAGAGCAAGGCAATGCACAAACTCGGCGACATCGCCAAATATAAACTCATTCTTTCAGGAACACCGATACAAAACTCGGCAATGGATGTATGGAGTCAATACCGCTTCCTCGACCCGACCGTGTTCGGAGATAACTTCTATAAGTTCAGAGCAAGATACGGAGTGATGGGCGGATTTAACGGAAAGCAAGTAGTCGGAACGAGAGATACCGACATACTCACCGAAAAGGCTCACAGCATCGCATACCGAGTAACAAAGGAAGATGCCCTCGACCTACCCGAGAAAACCTTCCTGAACAGAGAGGTCGAGATGAGTCCGAAAGAACAGAAACTATACGACCAAATCAAAAGAGAGTGCTACGCAGAAATCGAGGGCGGTGAAATCACGGCAGCGATGATAACCACCAAACTCCTCCGCCTGCAACAAATCACCGGCGGATTTGCACAGTTCGATGACGAACCCCTGCCGACACAAATCGGCAACAGCAAACTCAAAGAACTGGAGAGTATCATAGACGACTATGTCGTAGATGCCAAAAAGAAACTCGTAGTATTCGCACAATTCACAGCAGAGGTCAAGGCAATCTGCAAGATGCTGGACAGCAAGAAAATCAAGTACGGCATGATAAACGGTAGCGTGAAGCAAGAGGACAGAGGCCCCATCATTGAGGAATTCCAAAAAGGCGACTCAATGGTAATGGTCGGACAGATACAGGCAGCAGGCACAGGCATAACCCTCCACGCTTCCAGTTGCGTAGTTTACTACAGCCTTACATACAATTACGCAACCTACGCACAAAGCACCGACCGAATACACAGAATCGGTCAGCATTACCCCTGCACTTACATTCACCTTGTATGCCCAAAGACAGTCGATATGCAAATACTCCGAGCCTTAACACGCAAAGAGGAACTGGCAAAGTCGATAGTCGACAACTGGAGGTGTTACTTCGGAGATGAATAACGAATACACACCAACAATGGGAAGTCTTTTCTCTGGCTTCGGGGGATTTGAACTACCAGCCGAATGGCACGGAGCGAAGTGCCTATGGCAATCAGAGATAGAACCGTGGCCCGTTCGACTTCTCGCTCACCGCTTCCCTGATGCGATGCAGCTCGGGGACATTACCAAAATAAACGGTGCAGAGATACCGCCTGTAGATTTTATAACATTCGGTAGTCCTTGTCAGGACATGAGTGTAGCAGGCAAGCGAGAGGGCATCGAAGGAAGCCGAAGCGTTCTATTTTACGAAGCAACAAGAATCATAAGAGAAATGAGGGAAGCAACAAATGGAGAATATCCTCACTTTGCAATTTGGGAAAATGTCCCCGGCTCACTCACCAGCCATAACGGCGGTGACTTTCGAGCGGTGCTCGAAGAAATCACAGAAGCCGAAATTCCAATGCCTGATACTGGGCGATGGGCAGACAGCGGAATGGTTCGGGGGGGGCAGCCGACATTTCATGGCGTATCTTGGATGCCCAATATTGGGGAGTCCCCCAGCGAAGAAAGAGAATCGTCCTTGTGGCAGATTATAAGACTGAACGCTCCGCAGAAATTCTCTTTATCCCCGAAGGCGTGTCAAGGCATCCTACGCAGAGCAGCCAACAGGGGCAAGGAACTGCCCGAGCTTCTGCGTGTGACTTTGGAAAGACAGGCATCAGGCTCTGCGGAATCCCACTAAACTGCAGACCCGAGAATATGTACGAACTGGATGAGAAGTCAAGCACATTGTGCAACGGCACGAATCCGGGACACCACAACGGAGTCATTCAGCCGAAAGTTCTCATAGCACTCACAGACGGCAAGGCATACGAACTCGGAGCATTATCCCGAGGGCAAGGTGGTCAGAGAGTGTGGGATGTATGCCCTACACTTCGAGAGCAGATGGGCGACAACCTACCAGCCATTATAGTTCTGCAAGACAAGAGCATCGGACGAAAGGAAAGCAATACAGGAAACGGACTCGGGGTAACAGAGGACGGACCGTGCTACACCTTAACCAGCACCGATGTCCACGGAGTGGCAGCTCCCATCCTTGTATTGAATGAAAGACAATACGCACTAACAGTCGGAGAGAACACCGCAAACACACTAACGGCTACCGACTACAAAGGTACACAGGTGGCATTCATACCGATTATGCTCGAGAACCACCCGAACGACAGTCGAGTGAAAATTGACGATAGCGGTGCGAGCCAAACACTCACAGGAAGAATGGGGACAGGCGGTGGCAATGTTCCGCTCGCAATGATACCCATATTCGCAATAGACCGTGCAGCCTTTAACCAAGGCATCAACGCACAATATGACATAAGCATTCAGGACAACGGTACGATGCAGACCCTTGTAGCAAAGGGGCCGAATGCGGTCGGAGTTCCAGTCGAGATAACACTCGGAGAACTCGCAGCCTACATAGAATACATCGTCCGCCGACTGATGCCCGGAGAGTGTGCAGAACTTCAAGGCTTCCCTTTCGATTGGCACGAAGGGGTAACAGACGAAAAGGGCAACGAAATGAAAGACAGCCCTGCTTACAAAGGATACGGAAATGCGGTGGCAACCGTTGTCGCCGAGTATCCGATACAAAACATAATCAAAATTTTAAGAGAGGAGCATGAACAATGCGAAAACTGAAAAGAGCAATCGCTCGACACGAAGCCGAAAAAACAGGCGGAAAGACCTCAAAGGTACTCAGAACCATGTGGCACAGATACCAAGAGAAAAAGTACGGTTTCAAAACCGCCGAACTTCTCCGCAAAATCGGGACAGGCAAAAGAAAAGGCTCGAGAGTAGCAATGAGAACACTCATGAGGAAAGGAGTTGTAGGACGATGAACACAATGAACGAACTGGCAGCCAAACTGAAGGCTTTGAGGGACAAAAAGGAAGAACTCGCCGAAGCCACCAAGCAGAACAATGCCGAAATCGAAGCGACCGAACTGGAACTCTCCAACCTTATGATTGAAGAAGGCAATGACGGCTTCGAACTCAACGGCTACAAATTCACACTGCAGTACAAAGACATCTTCTCAAGTACGGTGCATAAGCGACAGGCACTCATCGAAGCATTGAAACTTCACGGCATTGATCGTGAGGAAATCATCACAGAAACAGTCCCTGCACCGAAACTCAACAGCATTATGAAAAGCATCTACGAGGAAAATGGCGAGGAACTCCCCGAGGAATTCGAGGGCATTGTAACCATTTTCACAAAGCAGGGTGTCGGAGTCCGCAAGGTGTCCGGCAAGGGCGGTAAATCCAAAACAGGAAAAGAATTTTAATAAAGGAGCGAATCGAAATGTATAACGAAGATAAAAACACACAGACATCCTTATTCGGGGATGAGGTAAAAGCAATTGAACAGGAAGTAACCATCTGCGTAGAGAGAGAATACGACAGAACCAAGGACGACTGCGAACAGCACTACATCAGAGCCATCAAGAACAGACACGAAGGCTACGGACACGCAGCCGAGGGACTGACAAGGCTCGAACTTTCAATGAAACGCATCAAGGACGATATGAAGAACTACCTCGGAAAACTCGCCGAGCCGAGCGACAGCATCGTCAAGGATGTAGCAGGCGACATTTACGGACACGCATCGCAACTCGCCGCCGATGCAATCGCCATGGCAGCCACCGCAAAGCGTATCATTTACGACATCATGGTCGAAGCAGGCAACGAAGAATACCCCATCGAAGCACTCATCAACAGCACCGATGACGATGACTTCGAAGAACCCACAGAAACCGCAGGCGACATCGAATATGCCGATGCCGATGCACAGTAATTAGAGAAAGGATAGGTACAAAACAATGGCTAAAAACGAACTTATGGTAGTAGAAAACTTCGCACTCGCAATCAACGGAGAGATTGCAGACATTATGGCAGAGGAACTTGACGGACTCGGAGAAATCCCCTTCGACAGAGTAAAAATCCCGAGCGGTGGCGGTGTCGCCTTTGAAATCCCCGGAGATGACCCTGACAGTCCCGACCTTGCAAAAGAAATCGCAGGCATCGTAATCGACCACCACCCCGTGAACGCATACTGGGAAAGCAAGTATGACGGACAGAACACACCGCCCTCTTGCTCGAGCATGGACGGCAAGGTAGGCATCGAACCCGAAACAGGCGAGGTACATAACTGTCAGAACTGCCCCTTCAACGAATTCGGTAGCGATGGCGAGGGCAAAAAGTGTAAGAATATGCACCGCCTCTACATTTTACAGGAAGGCTCACCGCTTCCCTTCATCCTTACACTTCCGCCTACCAGCATCAAGAACTGGAAAGATTACCTCGGCAAACGCATCGTAATCAAGGGACACAGACCGCACCATGTGATTACAAAAATCACACTCAAAAAGGAAGCCAACAAACAGGGCATCGCATACTCCAGCGCACAGTTCAGCATCGGCGGAAAAATCAACGACAGCCTGAAGGCGGAACTCGATGCATACAAAGAGAGCATCAAGAAAACCACTCGCAGAATCGGAATCATTGACGATGACTACAATACAAAGCCTGCACAGAACGCAACGGCAACCGCAGCCGATGTCGATACCGATGACTTTGTAATAACCGATGCAGAGCCTACATTTGAAGAAGCACCCACCAACGAGTAAGAGCGAACTGGGGAGGCATACCCTGCCTCCCTTAAGTTGCAATGAAAGGCGGTGAAGCAATGCAAAAACAAATAAATATCGACAGCCGAATAAACTGGGTCGACTTTTACTCACAGTATGTCAAGAACCCTCGGAGTTGCGGAAAAGACAAAATGCACGCTTGCTGCCCTTTTCATCAGGAACGACATCCCAGCTTTTGGTTTAACACAAAGAACGGGTGCTTCAAGTGCGAAGGATGTGGAGAGAGCGGAAATGCCACGGTTTTTCTTTCCAAGATAAAAGGCATCGACAATGCCGAAGCCTACAAGGAACTTCTCGAACTCGCAGGCATAGACACCTCGGTCGAGCAGAAAAAACAAAGCACAAAGCCTCCCTCACTCCCCGATTACGGAGTGGAGCAATACGCAACCGAAAAGCACTTCATGGCAGAATGGCTCAAAGACGAGTGCGGTGTAACCGCAGGGACCGACCAAAGCGGTAAGCACATCAAGATACCGTACAAAGACCAAGACGGAAAGGTTAAGGCAACCCGAAAGCGATACAACCCATCGAACCCGAACGGCAAGTTCAAATGGCAAAAAGGCTCAACCCTCTGCCTTTACGGATTGTGGAAAACCAAAGAGTTCACAGAGTACGCAATTCTTGTAGAGGGCGAAAGCGACTCGCAGAGTCTGTGGATGCTCGGACTTCCCACTCTTGGAGTTCCCGGTGCTACAAACTTTCAGGCAAAATGGGCGGAACAACTCGCAAGCATACCGAGATTATACCTCCACATCGAGCCTGACAAGGGCGGTCAGACATTCCGCCAGCAAATGATAAGTAAGTTATATGAGGGCGGATACGAAGGCGAGGTTTTGACCTTTACTCTTGAAGATTACGAGGTCAAAGACCCGAGCGAACTCTACGGCAAGAACGGAATGGATGCACTCGAGCAAGTGAAAACTGCAATGAGCAAAGCCGAAACAGTAGACCTCAAAACGGAAGCCGAGAACCTCCCCGACCTTGTCGCAGGGATGCCCGTAAAACTTCGAGAGCCTGAAGGCTGGAAACTCTCGGATGACGGCATATTCAAATACGACAGCCGAACCGAGCAATACAAGAGAGTCTGCAGAACACCAATCATAATCGTGAAGCGACTGCGAAACATCGAAACCGATGAGGAAAAGATACAGATTGCATTCAAGATAAGAAACAACTGGCGATACGGCATATTTAACTCAACCACGATATACCAAAGCCGAAACATCGTCAGCCTTGCAGACCTCGGAGCATTGATAACCAGCGAAAACGCAAAGCAAGTCGTGTCATTCTTGGAAGCACTCGAATCGGAGAACATCGACCGAATCAAAGAAGCAAAGTCGGTGTCGCAGCTCGGATGGGCGACCGAGAAGAACTTCCTCCCCGGACACGGTGGCGACATCGTCCTCGATGTCGAGCGTTCGATGATAGGCAGAGTCAACGCATACCAAAAGACAGGCTCACTCGAGGAATGGACGAAGCTGATGCAATACCACAGACAGAGAAACCGCTTCCGCTTTCTCCTTGCCGCTTCCTTTGCACCCCCGATACTCAAAACAGTAAATCAAAGAATATTCTTCATTTACAACTGGGGCGGTTCAGAGGGCGGAAAAACGGCAGCCTTACACGCAGCCTTGTCGGTATGGGGCGAACCTGACAGCCTGAAGGTTTCATTCAATGCCACAAAGGTCGGACTGGAACAGACGGCTGCATTCTTTAAGGACTTGCCCTTCGGACTCAACGAAAGGCAGCTCGCAGGCTCGAAGCAAGAATCAGTAGAGCAACTGGTTTATATGCTCGCAGAGGGCGGAAGCAAAATCCGAGGTACAAAGAACGGCGGACTCCAAGCGATAAAGCAATGGCGGACCGTAATCATAGCCAACGGAGAAGAACCTCTCTCGAACGACAGCACACAGACAGGTGTCAGCACCCGTGTACTTGAAGTTTATGGGCCACCGTTTGACAACCCACAGGAAGCCAGCGACATATACCCATTCACAGCAGAGAACCACGGAGCAGCAGGCGTTGAATTCGTAAGGCGACTTATAGAATCAGGTGACAAAGCAATAATCACCCTGAACCGTGAAATCACAAAGCGGATAAAAGAAAAGGCACAGGGTCAGAGCGGTTCACACATTGACGGAGTCAGCACGGTAGCAACAGCCGATGCCCTCGCTTCACAATGGATATTCGGAGAGGAAGAAAACGAAGCCATCGAGAGGGCGGTAGCAATGAGCATCGAAATACTCCTGATGCAACAGACCGCAAAGAGCCGAGATGTCAACGAGAATGCCCTTCAGTTTGTTGTCGACTGGATATTGTCAAACAACGGACAGTTCGGGTCGGATGCACGGAGTCCCAGCTACGGCTTTATGTCCGCAGGCAAATACTACATATACCCGAGCATCCTGAACGAAGCACTCGAGAAGATGAAATTCTCCCCGAGAAAAACCCTGAAATTCTTATACGAAAAGGACATCATATCCAAGGACAGCGAAGGCAAATACTCGGTTGTCAAATACAACGACACGAAGCGTGGTCGCTTCGTAGAATTTGACCTCACAAAAGCACTGGCAGCGACCGAATCGGACAAAAGTAATGACAAAAGTAATGACTTTGAGTCGATGGGATTTGTAGAGGTCGATGAGGACGATGACCTGCCGTTCTAACACGGCAGGGATAGTCCCCGGAAAGGAGCAGAGAAATGGAAGCAAAGAAACCCATTGAAGAAATGAGCGATGCCGAAATAAGCAAAGCTATAAAAGATGAAATCCCCTTCATTTGTTATCGGGACATTTACCGCCCCGTCATTTCGGAGCGGTTGAAGCAGAACGAATCATACTGCAGAGTGAAACAGTTATACACGGAAGCAGCCAAAGGACTGCGAGACGTTCTCGGCATCTTGGATGAACAGCCCGAAACGGCTGACCAGTTCCCGAACAAAAAGGAAGTATTCAACAGAATTATGGAATTGATGAGGATGCTCTCGGACTTCGAGTGTGCCGAACTTATAACCTTAATCAGAGAAGAATACGCAACCGGGGAATTCACCCTCGACAGGCTGATGAAAGAAAAGCGAGGTGAGTCGAATTGTTCGTAGACATCCACAACACCGAAAAATAATACAGCCTCATCCTTGCAGACCCACCATGGAAGCAAGCAAAGGGCGGAAAGAAATCAAGGCGACCGAACAGTAGCGGAAAGCAACTCGATTATACCGTCCTGACATTTGATGAAATCAAAGAGCATCTGCGAGTCGCAGGCGAACACGCAACCGATGACCATATCCTCTTTTTATGGACGATTGACAAACATCTACCCAAGACCGAGGAAATCGCAAAGGAACTGGGATACAAACTCCACGCAAGAATGATATGGAACAAAGTAACAGGAATCCCTGCAGCTTTTACGGTTCGATACGGACACGAATACCTCCTTTATATGTATAAGGGAAAATTCACCCCGGTAGCAAAGGCAGAGCGTGGCAAGATACATACCGTATTCACGGAAAAGCCAAAACGACACAGCCAAAAGCCGGAGGTTTCATACGAAATAATCGAGAGGTTGTATCCTGACCTTCCGAAAATCGAATTGTATGCTCGGAACTTTCGGGCCGGCTGGGATTGCTGGGGAAACGAGGTGAATCCTGATGCCGAACACACGCCTTAAAAGACTACTGGACAAAAAGAAAAATGCCTCGATGATGCCGAAGCACAAACTCGCAGAGTATGAGGAAGAATACCTCGAACTTCTCTCCCGGATTGAGAGTGAGCGAAAGAAACTCGGCATCGATGACGAGAGCATCAGGAAACTCAAAGAGGACATCGAGAGCCAGTACGGATGCACAGACTGTCGGAAACTTGCCACCAAGGAAATGATAAAGAAAATCACGACCGAGGAACACGCAATCGACAAGGCAGCTCGTGGCGGTGACTTGGACGACCTCGAATACCACAAAGATATCTTGATATCATTGTGGCAAACCGCCTGCATCGAGATAAACTCGGGCAAGCAGATATCATTATTTTAACGAAGGGAGAAACCAATGGACATCAGAATAGCAAAGCGAATCATCGGCGAAAAGGTAAAGCACGGCGACCACACATACACCCTGACGGCTTGCATCCTTCGGAAGAACCCCCAAGGGCAGTATTACTATCAGGCGGAACTTCACGAATTGAAAGCCAACTGCGTACACATTGTGGCGCTTGATAAGGTTGAGGAGGTGCAGACGGAATGAGCATAAAGAGAAACGAACAGGGACTCCCTGTCTGCATCACAGGCAAGAATCCATACGGACTATGCTCTTGCTGTCATTCGGACGACATCCAATGTTGT
>JAFQRW010000016.1 GCA_017409875.1 Clostridia bacterium | reverse complement strand
GTGATGTGAATTTTTCTGCGATTTCAGCCCTTATGCCTGCATAGGTCTGACCTTTGTAAAAGTCGGGTATCTGTTCGCCGTCCTCATTGTCTGCCGGCTTACAAAGCAATCTTTCAATCACTTTATATCCAAGAGAAACAACCAATTTACCCTTAACAGTAAATACATTCCCGCCACACCTGAAAGCAGCCGCCGACAGTTCGTAAACATAAGGCTCTGCAACTGCACACATCAAACGGCATATAACCAGCTTCAAAATATTAAGCTCGCCGGAGGGTAATGTTTTTATATCAGCCTTTTCAAGCTCCATTGTAGGAATAATGGCGTGGTGGTCTGTTACCTTGCTGTTATTTACAAGCAAACTAACATCAGGGAAATAATCGGGAACACTGTCAAAGGGAGGCACCTTTGCCGACAAATGCACAACAGCAGTAGCGGTTTCTGCCATATCATCAGTTAAGTATCTGCTGTCCGTTCTCGGATATGTCAACAGTTTCTTTTCGTATAATGCCTGTGCATAATCAAGTGTCTGCTGCGCTGTATATCCGAATACTTTATTTGCCGTTCTCTGCAAAGTAGTTAAATCAAAGAGCTTCGGAGGCTTTTCGATTTTCTGCTCCTTTTTGACGGAAACACAAACGGCCTGCGAATGTTCGCAAGCCGCCTTGATTTCCTCTGCGTGTGGTAAATTGTCTATTCGCTCACTAACAGCCTTAACGCTGCCTGTGTCGATTGATACGGTGTAATATTTTTCTTTTTGAAAGAATGTTATTTTATTATTCCGGTCAGCCAAAAGCGCAAGCGTTGGCGTCTGCACTCTGCCAATATTCAAAGTCTTTTTATACAGGAGAGAAAAGAGCCTTGTAGCATTTATGCCTACAATCCAATCCGCCCATAATCTGCAGAGAGCAGAGTTATATAAATTCTCGTATTCGCTGCCGTCCTTTAAGCTGTCAAAACCCTCACGGATTGCAATTTCTTCCATAGAGGAAATCCACAATCTTTTAATAGGTTTCTTACAGCCCGACTGATTATATACCAGCCGGAAGATTAGTTCACCCTCGCGTCCTGCGTCGCAAGCGTTTATAACCTCTGTAACATCTTTCTTGTGCATAAGGTCTTTTACAACCTTAAACTGTTTATTTTTCTCACCGTTAATTTTGTATTTGAAATGCTCCGGGATAATGGGTAAATCCTCATACGCCCATTTTGCAAATCGGTTATCATAAGCGGAGGGCTCGGCAAGCGCTACAAGATGTCCGACGCACCAAGTAATGATATATCCGCCACCCTCAATATAGCCGTCTTTTTTACCGCTAATTCCAAGTGCTTTTGCAATAGAAAAAGCTACCGACGGTTTTTCGGCAATTACCAAACGCATTTTTTATTCCTCCGTTTCCTCGTCGTCAGTTTCGTCAAGCTCCGCATCTTCGGCGTCGTCCTCGTCGTATTCCTCAAACTCAAAATCTTCCAAGTCGTCAGCCTGTTCAAGTTTCTTTTTCGGTAGTACAACCTTGTAATAGTAAGCGCCTACACCTGCCGCACCTGCAAGAAGCAGAATTACAACAAGAAAACCTGCGTTGCCGCCTGATTCTTTTTCAGGCTCTTTTTCGGGTTCCTCCGGTTCCTGCGGCTCCGGCTCTTTCTGTTCGGGCTCGGTAACAGGTTTTTCTTCCGGTTTTTCTTCGCTTTCCTCTGCGAGAGCTTCGAGGTCGCTTTCATCAACAACATTAAGGAAATATACATTTTCGTTTTCTGCTGCGTGGTCGATTACGAAATAGAAAACATTTCCGTCTCTTGCAGTTACGGTTATAAACTGCAAATCTTCACTGTCTGAAACGTCGTCCAAAAGGTCAGCGTTTCCTTTCGGGGTAAGAGTACGGTTATCTTCAATAACCGTTTCGGTGGTTGCTGTGGCTTCTGATTCTGCGCTAAACGCAAAAGCCGTCATGCCGGACAGTATAAAGGCGACGGAAAATACCGCCGCCATAATCTTAAATATTTTATTTTTTCTCATTGTTGCCGCCCTCCTGTGCGTGTTTCTGTTCGTGTGGTTTTTGTTCGCCTGTGGTTTCCGGTTTTTCTTTTTTATCGTTTTTTTCCAATTCCGCCTTGTAGGTATCAGGGAGAACAATATCACCCTTTGCGTAGGCTTTAAGAAATACAGTAAGAGTTTTCTGGTCGAGGTTTACGGTCTTAACCAATTTCACAATCTGTAAGTTTTCTTCCTCAATCTTCTGTGCTTCAAGTGTACGGATTTTCTTCTGCAATTCTGCAATTTTGGCTTTTGCAGCCGCAATATCCTTGTTAATCTTATCAATGGTTGCCATAGTAAAAATCACTCCTTGTAGTTTTATTGTTTTAATTAAGTCGCCCGTAGGCGTAAAAATGAGAGCTCCAATAGTTGCTGTTGACACTTGCATATTGGATTGGGTTTCCGCAATGTATCATCATACCGTTACCGACATAAATACCAACGTGAGATACAGGACTTCCGCTGTTGTATGTGCCCGTGAAGAAAATTATATCTCCCGGTTTTGCTTCCGCCGGTCTTACCGCAGTACATTGATTGAAAATGCCCTGTGCAGTAGTTCGGGACAGAGGATATACGCCGGAATTTTTGAATACCCAGCATACAAAGCCGGAACAATCGAAAGAGGTTGAC
>JAFQRW010000015.1 GCA_017409875.1 Clostridia bacterium | reverse complement strand
TTTTAATGTAATTTCAGTTCCTGTTTCTCCCTGTGCAGATACAGCTCTATCTGTGTGAGTTGTATTTTCTTCGTAGCCTTCGTATGATTTCAATTCAGCAGTAACAGTTTCTGTTGACGGCATATAAAACTCTGTTGTAGATGATTCATCTATTATATATTCACCGTCTATATTCTCTTTATAATGCTTTACTATGTATTTAGGTTGGATATTCCATTTTGCATACAAAGTCATCTGACCTATTACAGTGTCGTCTGCACTCACCTTACTTGTTTCTGCAAAACTCACATCTGAATACCAACCGCCAAATTCGTAATTAGTTTTAGAAAATGTGCTTTGGTCAGGAAGTATAATTTTGTCTCCGTATTTTATTGTATTATTTGGTTTTCCCGGGACGGTTGCTCCCTGATAGTCATACACAATATTGTAACTTCTGACTATTTCATCATAGACAGGATAAACATCAATGTTTTTCTCCACATTGTCAAATGATTTATCCCAGTTCTTAAATGTATAGTCATACTGCTGTGTTGAGGCTTTTGACGGATTTTCGGGTGCTGTTGCGCTACCCTGATATTTAATTATCTGGGTCTGTCCTATTTGATTTCCATCAATATCGTCGTAAAACTTAACCTCAAATGTCTTTCTTTTATAATAGAATTTAAGAGCAGTTGAACTGTCCTCTGCAACTGTGCCTGACGAAGTACTGCTTGCGGCATCAAAGTGATAGCCCTGATATGTATTGGGAACATCGCTGACAGTTTGACCTGCATCTGCATAAATAAGCTTTGTATCATTCGGGACTTCTGAATAGCCACCCTCTAAATCTTCAAGATAATGCTTAACGGTATATGTAGGCTTTTCTACCCAATGCGCATAAAGTTCAACAGTTTTGGTTACAGATGTTCCGGAAGTATACTGCACGCCCTGACCATTTGGTTCTATAAACCAACCTTTAAAATTATAGTTAGTTTTTGAGAATGTACTTTCATCGGGAATTGTAACGCAACCACCGTGTTTTACACTGCTGCTTAAAATGCCTGTTGTGGTAGCATCCTGATAGTTATATGTAACAGTATACTCATTAAGCTTATAATACCCCTCAAGAACAAGGCTACCCGCCATATCAACGGTGCCTGTAAGTACATTTTGTGCAGCGCTGTTGTCAAGGGTATGGGTGTCAAAAGTTTTATTGGCAATAGAAACATTTCCAAAAACAGGTGCACTAAGTGTTTCAGTAGCCGTTTCATAACCACCTGTTAGCAACTCTTTATGATATCTTACTGTATATATACCTTTTGAATTTGTAACTTCATAATCAAGCGGGGCCTGACCGTCGCTGTTGGCATTGGGATTGCTTGGATCGTACGTAAACAGCTCCAAAACCACTAATTCTGATGGAAACACTGTCATTGTATTATCTAAAACTTCAAAATCAACACTGAAAATGTCACCGGTTTCTGTTAAATTAGTATTGTATCCATTCGAAACTGCTACTGCAGTTACATAATCAAGGCTTGCAACATAATCTGCGCCTTTACTGTCAGAATTACTGGTGATAGAATCCATTAAAGCGCCAAACAGGCCTTTATCAACAACAGCAGAATTTTTGTCGTTGTTATAAATGGCCTTAAATTTTGTATTATCATATTTTAGCGCTACAACATAAGAAATTAGTCCCGGATTTTCTTCAATAGAGACGGTTGCAGTAACCTTACCATTTAAAATTTCACTTGTTGTAACTTTAAATTTAAGAGACTTACTGCTGCTTGCGGATACATTAAACGACAAACACATAACAAGTATAGCAATGGCTGCTAAACAAAGTCCGACTCCCCTCTTAATCATAAATACACATCCTATCTGAATCTGAATAATTAACTCGAAACTACCCTATTTAATATTATACTTAGATACAAAAAGCTTGTCAATGTTTTTCACTCAAAAAAAGACAGTAATTTTATGTTATCAACTATCCTCTCAGCCTCTTTAAGTGATATTCCTTTTATTTGAGAAATCTGCTGAGGTGTCGCATTTTTAATGTTCTCCAAAGTTTTAAACTTTGACATCAAAGCAAGATACCGCTTTTTGCCGATACCTTTAACCTTCATAAGCTCGCTTTCGATGTTTTTCTTTTTGCGGAGCAATCTATGGTAAGATATTGCAACTCTGTGCATTTCATCCTGAATTTCGGTTGCAAGTTTAAAGCATTTTGTTCCAAGAGGAATATTAAACTCTTTTTTTCCTGTTACAATATCTCTTGTTTTATGTCTATCGTCTTTTACAATTCCTAAGACTACAATATCAATCCCAAGCTCTCTCAAAACACTTTTTGCAGCATTTACCTGACCTTTTCCCCCATCAACAAAAATAATGTCAGGCAATCTATTAAAGCTTTCATCTTTCTTTTGGTGTGTAAATCGCCTTGTCAAAACCTCTCGCATTGCTCCGTAATCGTCCTGACCGCTTAAAGAGCGTATTTTAAACTTGCGATATTGCCTTTTAGACGGAAGTCCGTTTTCAAAAACAACCATTGATGCAACTATTTCAGCACCTGCAGTATTGGAAATATCATAAGCTTCAATTCTTTCAGGCAATTTGCTTAAACCAAGATAATGCTTAAATTGTTCTAACGCATCATTGTTATCCTTTGTTTTTCTTAGAAGCTTTTTATTTGCTATCGCCTCAATGGCGTTTTTTCTTGCCATTTCAACAAGCTTAACGTTATCCCCTCTTATTGGTTTCGTTAAAAGTACTTTTGAGCCTTTAAGCTGTGACAAAAATTCTGCAACCTGCTCAACATTCTCGGGCAAATCAGAAACAATAATATTTTTTGAAACTAAAAAATCTGAATAATACTGAAGCAAAAAAGCTTCCATAATGCTTTCGTTTAAATCATCGATAGTGTTATTCATAAAAAACGCTTTTTTGTCAATAAGTTTTCCTTTTTTTATCTGCAAAAGCTGAATACACACGTCGTTATTATCTTTCACAAGACATAATATATCTTTATCCTTGTCATCTGTTGAAACAGTAAGCTGGCTTTCGTACATTTTTTTGATACCATATATCCTGTCCCTTAAAACAGCAGCGTTTTCAAAATCAAAATTTTCTGAGGCATTATTCATTTTAATGGTCAATTCTTTAATCAGAGCTTCGGTGTTCCCCGATAAAACTTTAACTATCTCTTTAATCTTCTGCTGGTACTCTTCTTGGGTAATTTTGCCGATGCATGGTGCATCGCATCTGTTAATATGGTAATTAAGGCACGCGCTTTTTAAGTTAGACAAATCACCTTTGCATTCCCTTATTTTGAAAATTTTACAAAGAATTGAAATTACTTGTTTTGCGTGAAAAGAGCTGATAAAAGGTCCAAAATAAGTTGAATTTTTATTCTCTTTACGGCGCGCCAAATTAAGTCTTGGATATTTTTCATCGGTAATTTCTATAAAGGGGTATCCCTTATCGTCTTTTAAAAGAATGTTATACTTAGGTCTGTGTTTTTTTATAAGAGAGCATTCAAGATTCAGTGCATCAGTTTCGGTATTTGTGACAATATACTCAAGATGATCAATGTTAGAAACCATTGCTAACACTTTTGCAGTATGAGATGAATTTCTTTTAAAATACTGTGTAACTCTGTTTTTTAAATTTTTTGCTTTTCCAACATATATAACCGTATCATCTTTGGATTTCATTATATAAACACCAGGGCCTTCAGGCAGCGACTTTAAAAATTCATCATTTACCATACTTTCACCTCAATCTCCTTATACTAAATAATGCCCGCTTGGAAAGCGGGCATTAGCAAATCAACCTATTTCTGAAAAATTCGAATGGACCAAAGCTACCATTGCTTCAACAGCTTCGCGTTCATCTGCGCCATCTGCAATTATATTAATCTCCGTTCCCTGAAGCACGCCAAGCGACAGCACACCTAAAAGGCTTTTTGCATTAACTCTGCGTTCATTTTTTTCTATCCACACACTGCAATTATATTCATTGGCTTTTTGAATAAATGATGTAGCAGGTCGTGAGTGTAAGCCAACTTTATTCTGGATAACAACGGTTTCGGAAATCATTACAGTCCTCCTAAAAGCAAATTTGATGTCTAATACTATTATAATACTAAAAAAAGGCAAATAAGTCAACAAAATATTGCAAAAAATTTTATTTTTTTACTCAACTGTAACCGATTTTGCCAAATTTCTCGGTTTATCAACATCAAAACCTTTATGAAGTGAAATATAATATGCAAACAACTGAAGAGGAATTACCGCCAATGCCGCTGCCAGGTATTCATTTGTTTTTGGAATAAAAATAACATTGTCAGCTTCTGTTTCAAGGTCGTTCATATCTTCAGTTCCTATTGCAATAACATACGCCCCACGTGCCTTTACCTCTTTAATATTGCTAAGCATCTTTCCAAACAATTTCTTTTGAGTACACAGCGCCACCACCAAAGTTCCGTCTTCTATCAAAGAAATGGTTCCGTGCTTTAACTCTCCCGCTGCATAGCTTTCAGAATGAATATATGATATCTCTTTAAGCTTTAACGAGCCTTCCATTGCAAGTGAGTTGTCAACTCCTCTGCCAATGTAAAATACATCTTTTACATCAATAAACTTTTGGGCAAGGCTATTTAAATAATCACTTTTTGAAAGTAACTTCTTGATTTGAGAAGCAGATTGAATCATATCATTTATAAGACAAAGATACTGCTCATGCAAAATAACATCTTTTAATTCTGCAAGATATATTGCAAAAAGCATAAGAACATATAACTGCGTCAAATATGCCTTTGTTGTCGCAACAGCAATTTCAGGACCTGCGTGAGTATACAAGACATAATCACTTTCGCGTGCGATACTGCTACCTCTGACATTTACTATTGAAAGTATTTTATTACCTTTGCCTTTTGCGTACCTTAATGCTGCTAAAGTATCAGATGTTTCACCAGACTGACTTATAATAATTACTAAATCATTTTTGTTTATAATAGGATTTTTATATCTAAACTCCGATGCAAGTTCTGCACTTACTGCAGTTCTGCTAATGCCCTCAATATAATCTTTTCCCATCACAGCTGCATGAAATGCACTGCCACACGCTACAATATGAATTCTTTCAAGTTTTTTTAAAAATTCGTCATCTAACAAAAGTTCACTTAAGTCTATTTTTTCATTCTTTATTCTCGGCAGAATTGTTTTCATCACAGCTTCAGGCTGCTCCGTTATCTCTTTTAACATGTAAAAGTCATATCCGTCTTTTTTAGCATCATCTATATTCCATGTTACTTTAAATATTTCTTTGTTAATTATCTTTTTATCAGAGTTTACTATTTTGACATCATCTTTTGTAATAATAGCAAATTCTCCCGATTCTAATATATATATTTTTTGGGTTAATGGTAAAATTGCCGGTATATCAGAAGCAAGATAGTTTTCATTGTCACCAAGCCCAACTATAAGCGGACTGTCTTTGCGTACAGCAAACAATGTGTCCGGCTGATGAGCACTTACAACTCCAAGTGCATACGAACCTTCAAGACATTCTACAGTTTTAGCAAAAGCATCAAACACATCACCATTATAATAGTATTGAAGCAGATTTGGAATTATTTCGGTGTCAGTTTCAGAAGCAAACTCAAACCCTCTGTCAGCAAGCATTCTTTTAATGTGTGAATAGTTTTCAATTATGCCATTATGAACAACGGCAAATTTTTTATCATTAGAAAGGTGCGGATGTGAATTTAAATGGTTTGGCATTCCATGAGTTGCCCATCTGGTGTGCCCAATTCCTGTTTTGCCAGAAACATCAAAGCTAAAAACCTTTTCTTTCAAAACTGATATTCTGCCCTCAGTTTTACATAATTTCAAAGCAGAACCATTGGTGACGCAAATACCCGCCGAATCATACCCCCGATACTCAAGCTTTTCAAGTCCTGAAATAAGAAAATCTATAGCATTATTTTTCCCTACATAACCGGTAATACCACACATAACTATTCTTTCCTTTCGTATTATGTAGTAGCATCCGACCTGAAATATTCTATGTTGTAAAAAACTGCAAAAAGCAATGCTTTTGCAGTTTTTGAAATCTTTAGTTTTATTATTGCCAACCTCTTTAAAAAATAAACATCTTGCAGCAGTTTATTCTTTAAGCAGCAAAACCACTTCGCAAATTAATGTTTTATCATCTACAGCCAAAACTCCTTGCGGAAGATTCAATTTAGCCTGAAGTGTAACTTTTTTCAAATCAGCATTGTCAGTATCTAACACCAATGCTTCAGTATCAATTTGCGAAATAGATTTTATAATGTCTGCATCTCCTGTAATTTTTACGCTTGCAGGATTTACAGAAACATTATACTTTGAATTAACCGAAGAGTCTTCAAATTTTGGAATAATCGAAACCTCTTTCTGGTGCGTAAAAGCAACATTTACAGCGGTTTCGGTTATGTTTGTAGTAACAAAAGTCAAATCAGCTTTTCTTCCGCTTGTATCTATAACAGAAAGAGCGCAATTTTTCGAAATAGTACCGTCTGCCCCATCAATATCAACACTTACTGTTGCACCTTTTATAGTATCAACAATACTTTTTGGACCTCTTACCAAAACCTGTTTATCCTGAGAAGACACTTTTTCTACAACAAAGCCTTCTTTAGGCTCGCCTTTAGTCTCAACGGTAATATCTTTGTTAACCGAAACAACATAGTCTGCGAAAACCGATGTTTTGTTTGCCGTAATATTCTTAAAGTTAACTGCGTTATTTTCGGTAACCAAAGAAATATCCAGTTCATAATTACCCGGACTTGTCATTTTAGACACATCCACTTGTGCTATAATATCATTTGCAGAAATCTTTGAAACGTCAAAATGTCTGCCCTCGATTTTCACATCAACAGTTTTATTTGCTACAGAAATCACTTTGAGTCCCGAAGCATCAAACTGCGCACTATTTGCAAATTGAACAGGAACAGCCTTTACAACAACAGAAACAGTAGGGTTGTTAACACCAACTACATACATCCACAAAAGAATTGAAATAAGGACAGATACTACACGCAAAACCGTATCGTTATGAAATAGCTTTCTCATTGTCTGTCCTTCACCCTTTCTTTAATTTTTCTGATTGGAGATTTTTTATCATTGTCAGATATGATAAGATTTTTTTCAAGTGAACGTTTTAGTGTTTCCGGCGTGTAGTTACGCGTAAGAGAACCGTCTTTTGCAACAGAAATTTTACCGGTTTCTTCAGAAACAACAACAACCAAAGCATCGGAAGTTTCTGACATTCCAAGGGCTGCTCTGTGCCTTGTCCCAAACTCCGAACTTAAGCTTTTACTTTCACATAGCGGTAAAAGGCAACCTGCTGCTTTAATTTGATTATCTTTAATAATAACTGCACCGTCATGAAGTGGAGTGTTCGGATAAAAAATATTAAGCAAAAGCTCTTTTGTTACTTTTGATTCAAGAAGTGTTCCTGTTAAAGTAACATCGCCTATTCTTGTATTTCTTTCAATAACAATAAGCCCACCTGTTTTTGTAGAAGAAAGCGTACCAACAGCAGAACAAATTTCAACAATAGTCTGTTCCACCATCTGCTTACTTCCCGAATCGGAAGCAAAAATCAAATCACCAAGTTTTGTTCTTCCTGCTTGTTCAAGCGCACGTCTTAATTCAGGCTGAAATACAATAATGAGCGCCAAAAATCCAACTTGCATTACATTAGTAAGAATAAAATTAATTACATTCAAATTAAACCATGCGCTCAACTGGGTAACAACCAGCAACACCACTAATCCTTTAACAAGCTGAGCTGCACGTGTTTCTGCAATCAGTTTTATAAGCCAGTAAATTGCAAGTGAAACAAAAAGTATGTCAAGCAGATCATTAATTTTAAAAACATTGATATAACTTGCAAAAAAAGTTAAAATTCTTTCCATGACAAACTCCTAAATATTATTCATATTCAGTATACATCAAAACACCTTATGGTGTCAATAATATTCAGGAATTTTTCCACCTCATTTTTAGTGTTAAAGCAGCAAAATGATGCCCTTATGCATCCGCTTTTTAAAGTATCAAGCGTCTTATGTGTAAGCATTGAACAATGAAGTCCGCCACGAACCATAATATTATATTTTTCACTTAAAGCATTTGCAACCTCTACACTATCTTTTCCTGCAATATTAAAGCTTACTACACCTGTCATAGGATTTAAGTTATCAGAATAAACACAGATATTGTTCATTGATTTCAATCCTTTAATCATAATATCTGTAAGCATTTCCTCGTGTGCTTTAATATTTTGAATTTTTGTATTTTTAAGAAAATTGACACCTTCGCTCAAGGCACCGATTGCAGGAGCATTTTGCGTTCCTACTTCAAATCTGTCGGGCATTTCATCAGGTTGCGACAAAAGCTCTGACATACTGCCGCTCCCTCCTTCAAAAACTGTGTCAAGTTGCAAATTCCTGTTAATATACATTATCCCCGTTCCCTGCGGTCCAAACATACCTTTATGTCCCGAGCAAACCAAGATGTCTATCCCAAGCTCATTAACATCAATATCCACATGTCCTGCAGATTGTGAAGCATCAACCATAAAAATAATATTATGTTTTTTTGCTGTTTCACCAATCTTTTTTAAATCTGCAATTCTACCCGTTACATTGGATGCATGGTTTATAACAATCACTCTTGTTTCAGGTTTTATAAACCTTTCGATGTCTTCAAAATAACCATCTTTTCCCACAGTAGCAACTGTATAGCTAACACCTTTTTGCGACAATTTATATACCGGACGAAGCACAGAATTATGTTCAAACGGCGATATTATAACATGGTCGCCGTTTTTTAAGACACCTTTTATAGCGAAATTCAATCCCATTGATGCATTACTTACAAAACACACCTCTGAAGGTGAATTAATGCCAAATAAACTGCAAACATTAAGTCTTGCATCAAAAATTATATCACTTGCTGCATTGGCAAGTCTATGCCCGCCTCTTCCTGCGTTTCCGCCTTGTTTTTTCATAACAGAAATGATTTTTTTATAAACATTATCAGGCTTTAAATAGGTGGTTGCACTGTTATCAAAATAAATTAACTTTTCAGCCGATTTGCACATATTCCGTTTTGCCCTTTCCAACTATCTTTTCTTCATAAACTCCACGTACTTGGATGCCAAGTTGTCTGCAAATAAGCAAGACTTTTTCTGTCGCCACTTTTTTAACTCTTACTGAGTGACTGCAACCGTATTTTGAAATAACCTTTGGCGTATGCAAAGTCTGGCACAATATTCCGTTTTCAAGTGCTGCACGTTCTACTCTTTTAGCTGCAGTAACAGATGACAGTGATATTATAGAATAATCCATATTCTCCTCCTTAAACCTTTGCACTCACCATACAATACATATTATGTAATTTTAAAATGTTTGTGAACAAAAAAACAGCCTCGAAAGGCTGTTAAAATTTAGTTTTTATAATGAGTGATATTGGCAGTCAAAAGCGAAATACCACACTCGTTGCACTTATCGATAAGAGCCTGCTCACCCTGAGTTCCGCCGGGATATATAATGGCGCTAATACCTGCCTGACTCAACGCATCAACAACTTTAACATCGCATATTACAGTATCAAATGCAACTACGGCTTTTTCACATATATCCTGACACTTTGAAATTGCAACCAAAGCTGCAGACGCACCATCATTTTGCGCCTGTCCTACACCTATCATCTGCCCATCTTTGGTAACAACTACAGAACTCGATTTTGTATGTTTGGAAAGTTTCCAGGCAAACAAAAGCTCCTTCAATTCTACATCAGATGGCACACATTCAGTTACACATTTCAAATCATTTTCTTCAAAAAGCTTATTGTTAACGCTTTGAATCAGTATGCCACCGGAAACGCTTTGAACCTCATTGGTAACCGGTATATGCTTGTTTTTAATTTCAGGCAAGGCAAAAAATCTAAGACCTTCTTTTCCTAATAAAACCTCAATTGAATCTTCGCTATAAGATGGTGCAACAACAGCATTTAACGGATATTTAATAATTTCAAGTGCTGTACGTCTGTCAATTTCATTATTGGTGATTACAACACAATCTTCAGGAGAATTTGTGTCCTTTTTGCAAGCCCTCATATAAGCTTCATACACATTTTCACTTTCGCCAGCACCAGCAATATTTCTTCCTTTAACAGAAATTACTGCTAAATTATCAAATTCTTCAATAATACTTATTGCGTAATCTATGTCGCTGATACAAGTATAAGTAAGCTCATCACCGCCAAGTTGTTTTGCATCCTTGATACCAATATCGTCACTTAAAACATCCCTGTATAAAGCAGCTGTTTGGTGCGTGTTTTGACCGTTGGTTAAATCCATAGTCTTTTCATAAGTAAGTGTAAGCATTTCAGGATACCCGTCAGAAATTTTCTTATTGCTTACAAAAGAACAAATTAGTGCATCATAATGGCTTATGTAAGAAAGCGCCTTAAAGCACAATTCTGTTCTTGTTTCCTTAGATACTTCACCTTTTTCAGTCAGTTCTTCTATAACCTTGTCATAATCTTCCTTATTAACCAAAACTGCAACATCTTCATAGTTTTTGGCAGCAGCTCTTAAAATAGCCGCCGTGCCTACATTGATATTTGAAAGTGCATCTTGCAAATCAACATTTTTATTTAACAGAAAATCAGTAGAAAGTTCAACAACAACAATATCAATAGGCTCTGTACCTAATTCTTTCATTTGAAGAATATCTTCAGCATTTGAACGCCTTGCTGAAATGCCCATGTGGATTTTGGGATTAATGGTTTCAATAGAGCCACCAAGATAAGAATATTCAGTTGTAACATCAAATGCAGACAGCACCTCAACCCCATTATCTTTAAGATAATCGTAAGATGTACCAAGAGCAATTATTTCAAAGCCGAGGTTAGAAAGTTTTTGCGAAAAATCTAATATATGTGACTTGTCGCATACATCTATCAGCGCACGCTTTTTCATATACCCCTCCGTTTTTGGCTACTAACCTTTAATCATAAATCTTATTAATTATAATACAAACTCAAACAAAAGTCAAGTTAGCACCTTGCTAAGCGTTTTTGCACATAAAAAACCGGGCTAACACCCGGTTTAAATTATTTTAAAATTGCTTTATGGAATACTTTTTTACCCTTTTTAATTTTCACACCGTCTTTTAACATATCGTTTGTAATTTCCATATTAAAGTCAGATACCTTTTCATCGTTAACGGCAACACCACCTTGCTGAACAAGGCGTCTTACTTCACTCTTGCTTGCAACAAGTCCGCAAATCATCATAAGGTCTGAAAGTAAAATTTTTCCATCGGTAAATGTGCTTTCTTCAATCTCTGTAGAAGGCATATTTGCATCATCACCTTTTCCTGAGAAAAGAGCACGTGATGTGTTCTGAGCCTTTTCTGCCTCATCTTTACCATGAACTAAAGATGTAAGTTCAAAAGCAAGGATTTCCTTCTTTTCGTTAATTCTGGCATCTTCCCATTTTTCCATCTCATTAATTTCATCAAGACTTAAGAATGTGAGCATACGCAAACACTTCATAACATCAGCATCGTCAACATTTCGCCAGTACTGATAAAATTCAAACGGAGTGGTTTTATCAGGATCAAGCCAAACTGCACCATTTGCAGTTTTGCCCATTTTTTTACCTTCGCTGTTCATCAAAAGAGTGATAGTCATAGCGTAAGCATCTTTGCCTGTTTTACGTCTGATAAGATCAGTTCCGCCAAGCATATTACTCCACTGGTCATCACCGCCAAACTGCATATTACAGCCATAAGTATTATGAAGATGCAAAAAGTCATAAGACTGCATAATCATATAGTTAAATTCAAGAAAACTCAGGCCTTTTTCCATACGTTGCTTATAACATTCCGCACGAAGCATATTATTTACAGAAAAACATGCTCCTACTTCTCTTAAAAGATCGATATAATTTAACTTTAAAAGCCAATCGGCATTATTTACCATAATAGCTTTATCTTCACCAAACTCAATAAAACGTTCCATCTGCTTTTTGAAGCAATCACAGTTATGCTGAATTGTTTCGGGCGTCATCATAGAACGCATATCTGTTCTTCCTGAAGGGTCACCGATATAAGCAGTTCCTCCTCCTATCAAAACTACAGGCTTGTTACCTGCCATCTGGAGTCTTTTCATTAAGCACAGTGCCATAAAATGTCCTACATGCAATGAATCTGCAGTAGGATCAAAACCTATATAAAACTTCGCACCGCCGCTATTAACAAGCTCTCTGATTTCTTTTTCATCAGTAACCTGAGCAATAAGACCACGTTCAACTAATTCCTGATAAATTTCCACAAAAATTCCTCCAAAATATATGCTACAAAAAATATTTTAGCACAAATAGCCAATAAAGTAAAGCAAAATACAAAAAAATGTCAATCCTTATAGTCGCCTCTTGAAACAATTATTTCATACCCAATTTCTTTCATTTTGATTTCAAGAGATTTAAGACTTTCAGCAGCCTCATCGCCGGTTGATACTTTATTGTCGTAAAGCAAGTATTTCTTTCTGACATCAGATGGTGACAAATTAGGCATAACAACATTTGCACCCGCAAGTATACCAAGTTGTCTTCCTTCTTTGTGTATGGTAGCAAGTGCGGTTGTTGACGGAAGCAACACTTTAGGGTGCATAATTCTTATAAGACTTAACAAAAACAAAGTCATTTCAAGATTGCCATGTTTGAATTCTTTAAACGGTGTGTCTTTGTGCGGAATAAAAGGACCTACTCCAACCATCTGCGGCTTAAATTCATTGATGAACAACAAATCTTTAGCGATATCGCAAACAGTCTGGTAAGGTGAACCTACCATAAACCCACATCCTGTCTGAAAGCCAATATCTTTAAGATCATTAAGGCATCTTATCCTGTTTTTCAAGCTAAGTTCTTCTGGATGAAGTTTAGAATAATGAACTTCGTCTGCAGTTTCATGACGCAACAGATATCTGTCAGCGCCTGCATCATATAATTTCTGATAGCTATTGCGCTGTTTTTCGCCCAATGAAAGAGTAATAGCACAATCAGGATAGCATCTTTTAATTTCAGACACAACATCACACATTAAATCGTCTGAATAATACTTATCCTCCCCGCCCTGAAGTACAAAAGTACGAAACCCGAGTTCGTATCCGATATTACAGCAAGAAAGAATATCTTCCTTTGACAACCTGTACCTTTGAGCATTTTTGTTGCTTTTTCTAAGTCCGCAGTATAGGCAGTCATTTTTGCAAAAGCTTGAAATTTCAATCAGACCTCTGATAAAGATTTTATTGTCAAAATTCTTTAGTGAAATTCTTCTTGCAATTTCTGCAGCATACGCTCTGTCATCATCAGTATAACCTGACAAAAGAGTACATAGCTCATCAAAAGATAAATATTGCTCAAGGACTAATTTATCAATAAGCTTTTTCAAAAGCTTTACCTCCTGCTGTTAATATTATTTTATAATCTCAAACTGCTGGTCAGGTGCAAGGTCAACAACTGTGCAGTCGTTTGCATAAGTACACTCAGGCAAAATAATCAGTGCAGTAAGTTGCTGATTATTAGCAGGAAGTGGAGCAAGATGCCAAATACCTGCATTCATTTTTACAAGAGTATTTTTAGGTACGATAAATGCTTTTGCATAATCAGTAACAGGAGCGCCTGCTGATGCTGGAGCACAATGAAGTATCATATCATCATCTAAAGGAAGTATCATTTCCCAAGTAGTAGTATGATATTCCTGCTGTGTTATAATCATTTTTTCAGGTTTTTTAACAATAATAGGTGAATATCCTACTCTATGCACACTATCAGCAGTTATTCTGTCGGGGAAAAACTTATGAATTTCCCCACAAAGCGCATATCCCTCAGGGTTATCCATAGCATAGAACTGCCCAAAAGGTGCAAATTGTTCATGTGTAAGTGGCTGTGTTTTTATCGTTTTCATAACGTATTCTCCTTAATACAAAATATTTTAGTATTATTGTACCATAAATTTTTCTTTTTTTCAATAAAAAGCGGACAATCTTTCAAAGATTATCCGCAAATTATAGACTTTAACAATATTTTATTCAGCTTCAGGCTGATCCGCTTCTTCAAGACTTTCCTCATATTTTGCTAAAACTGCCTGCTGAAGTGTTTCACGCATCTGAACATTAATTGGATGTGCGATATCCTTAAATTCGCCATCTGCAGTTTTACGGCTCGGCATAGCAATAAATAATCTGTCCTGGCCTTCAATAACCTTAATGTCATGCACTACGAATGCATCATCAAACGTTACCGAAACAACCGCTTTCATTCTCCCTTCTGCTGTAATGCGTCTCACTCTAATATCTGTGATATTCATGACCTTTCCTCCTTGTCTTTCAGTGCGGCAAAGTATACTATCCACACAACTGTATCAATTCTAATATAAATCATTTTTATTGTCAACATACATTATAGTTTTTTGTGCTTTTTGACAACAAATTTGTGTATTTTTCCACAAATTGCATTTTACGACACAGTAACAAAAACTCAAAAAATTTCATATATTACCTATATATCTATGTTTTTAAAAAATTTGTATTGATTAAATGTACAAAGTATGGTATACTATGTATGTAAAATTGTATATAGGGGGATTTTTATGGATTATATAAATAAAATTGGCGAAGAAATTGGAAAAGCCGCAAAATTTATTTCTAAAGAAACCGGTAAACTGGTTGAATCTGCAAAACTTACTTATACTGCTTCCGACATTGAATCTCAATTGGAAAAGGCTTATGCCTCTGTCGGCAAAAAATTTATTGATTCTTGCCTCCATGAAAACAACATTCCTGAACAACTTACACAAGAATTTGAACTTATTTTAGAGCTTAAAAAAGCTCTTGGAGATGCAAAGGATAAAATTGCAGAAATCAAAAACACAAAAAAATGTCCTGCTTGCTCAGAACCTATTGCAGAAAGTGATGCATATTGTAAAAAATGCGGAGCTAAATCTGAATAATTTGTAAAAGAGGCTTATAATGGATAAATTAGTGATAAACGGTGGGAAAAGCCTTAACGGCTCTGTAACAATCAGCGGTGCTAAAAACGCAGTTGTTGCCATTATTCCCGCAGCACTTTTAGTTGACGGCAAATGCATAATTGAAAACGTTCCGACTATTGATGATGTTTCTGTTATTACAGATATTTTGTCTCAACTTGGTGCGAAAATCAAGCTTATCAACAAAACTACTTTGGAAATTGACTGTACTCATGTTGATACCTACTGTGCTGATAACTCTATGGTCAGAAAAATGCGCGCCTCTTATTATTTAATGGGAGCACTTTTAGGAAAATTCAATAAAGCAGTTGTTTCAATGCCCGGTGGTTGCGATTTTGGTTCAAGACCAATTGACCAGCATCTTAAAGGATTTAAAGCGTTGGGCGCTGAAATAACTCAGGAAAACGGCAATTACAGTTTACGTGCCGACCAGCTTGTGGGTTCACACATTTTCTTTGATGTTGTTTCTGTAGGAGCAACAATAAATGTTATGCTTGCTGCCGTCAAAGCTCAAGGTCTTACTATAATTGAAAATGCTGCTAAAGAACCTCACATAGTTGATGTTGCAAACTTTTTAAATTCAATGGGTGCTAACATTAAAGGTGCCGGAACTGATGTTATTAAAATTAAAGGTGTAGATTTCTTAAGGGGCGGAACATATTCTGTTATCCCCGACTATATCGAAGCCGGAACATATATGCTTATGGCTGCAGGTGTCGGTGGTGATGTTATCATTAAAAACGTAATCCCCAAGCATTTGGAGTCAATTTCTGCAAAACTTATTGAAACCGGAGCTAATGTTGTTGAATATGATGACAGCATCAGAGTTATTAACTCTTCAAGGCTTCAGCCCTGTAGGATTAAAACCTTACCATATCCAGGTTTTCCAACTGATCTTCAGCCGCTCGCTGTAACTTTACTTACTACTGCTTCCGGAACAAGCTATGTCAACGAAAGCGTGTGGGACAACAGATTTCAGTATATTGACGAATTAAGACGTTTTGGTGCAAACATCAATGTTGACGGTAACACTGCTTCTATTGAAGGTGTTTCACGCTTAGAAGGTTGTCAAGCAAAGGCTGTTGATTTAAGAGCAGGCGCTGCTATGGTTATGGCAGCACTTATGGCGCAAGGCCAGTCTGAAATTACCAACCTAAAATATATTGACCGCGGATACGAAGACTTAGAAGAAAAACTCACCAATCTCGGTGCTGACATTAAACGAATTTGTGATTTTGAGGGTTCACCTCTTAATATTGCCAATTAAAGGATTTATATGTTAAAATTTTGTTCACTTTTCAGTTCAAGCAGTGCAAATTGCCTACTTGTATATGATGAAACAACTAAAATATTAATTGACTGCGGCTCAAGCCTTAAAAGGACTTCAGCCGCACTTTTAAGTATTGGCATTGATGTTGGTGATATCAATGCCATTTTAGTCACTCACGAACATACTGACCATACTTCAGGAATTGTTACAACTTCAAATAAACATTCAATACCCGTCTATGCAAACTCCCCTACTTTTAATGCAATAACCGGTAATGAAAAAATTAAAAACATAAAAATAATTTCAACTGATGAGTTTGATATAGGAACATTACATATAACACCATTTAAAATACCTCATGATGCCGCTTGCCCTTTCGGATACGTAATCAAAAGTGGCAGCAGTCAGCTTACGATTGCAACTGACTTAGGATATGTTGACCGAGCTATTTTAAAGTTTTTCACCGGCTCTGATTTTGCTTTTGTTGAATCAAACCACGATATACAAATGCTTTTAAATGGTCCATATACTTATCCGTTAAAAAGGCGAATTTTATCAGATTTTGGGCATCTTTCTAACAAAGCTTGCTCCGACCTTGTGTGTCATTTGGCTTCTTGTGGAGTTAAAAAATTTATGCTTGGGCATTTAAGTGAGAGCAACAACACTCCTTCTCTTGCACTTTCAACCACAGTTGATTCTCTCAAATTTAACAACATTGCAGTTTCAAGTATAAGTGTTGCACCAAAAGAAGAAATTTCTGAAATTATCACTATTTAACCAACTATTGCATACTATATATTATAATACTTAATTCGGATGTGATAGTATGCTTAATATAAAAAACAACTATAATTATTCCTGTCTTGAAGACGACCTTAAAATCTTATCTTCATTCAATGAGGCTAAGATTTTTTCTATTGGAAAAAGTGTTTTGGGCAAAGACATATATTGTATTAAATTTGGAACTGGCAAAAAAAATGTGCTTTATAATGCCGCACATCATGGTTTGGAGTGGATAACCTCTCCTCTGCTCGTAAAATTTGTATATGATGTTCTAAGTGCAAGCCATTTCCGTTTGCACGGCTTTAACATAGAAAAACTCCTTAAAAATACTACATTTCATATTATTCCAATGGTTAACCCTGACGGAATTGAAATAGCTCAAAACGGCATTGATAAAAATTCAACAGAATACGAAAAATACATCATCTATAACAAGGGTGATGATTTTACTTCAAAATGGCAGGCAAACGCTAACGGTGTTGATTTAAACCACAACTATGATGCGTGTTTTTCTCTTTCAAAACGCATGAACGAAACTGCCGGAATAGTCGGACCAAACTACACAAAATATACGGGAGAATTTCCCGAATCTGAGCCTGAAAGCCACGCTCTTTGTGAATATGTAAGAAGAAACAGATTTGCATTAACACTTTCATACCATTCTCAGGGTGAAGTTATTTATTATGACTACAACGGTCTTGTTCCTCCCGGCAGCCTGGAAATTGGAAAAATTCTGTGCAAAGAAAGCGGATATGTTCTCGACAAAGCAACCGGAATTACTGCATGCGGCGGTTTTAAAGATTGGTTTATTAAAATGTACAATAAGCCATCATTTACTGTTGAAGTAGGCAAAGGTAAAAATCCGCTTCCGTTCTCTCAGTTTACTGAAATATATGAAAAGAACCTGCCACTGATGCTTTCAGCGGCGGCTCTTGCGTAACTAAATTTTATATTTTTCTTTATACTTTTTGTAATTTTTTTCAAATAAATTTTCACCATTAGCTTTGATATTATTAAGGTATTCATGCACATCAAAGCTATCTTCTGCTATTTGAATCATACAAACTGCAATGTTTGAGCAATGGTCTGCCACACGCTCACAATTTGTAAGAAAATCAGAAAAAACAAATCCTGTTTCAATGCTGTACTCTCCCTCCTGTAGTCTTTTAATATGTCGATTTTTTAGTTCAAACTTTATTTTGTCTATAACTTGTTCTAATGGCTCAATTTGTTTTGCCAGATTTAAATTTTGAGTAACAAACGCTTTAACAGTGTTTTCAAGTATTTCCTTAATCGCATTTGTTAAAACATTTATTTCATTTTTAGTGTCTTTTGAAAATACTATTTTCTTATCATTTACTTCCTCAGCTGTTTCAAGAATATTTACTGCATGGTCGCATATCCTTTCAAAATCACCAATAGTATGAAGCAAGTTTGACACCTGTTGGCTATCTTCTACAGTTAAACTTTTTCTTGAAAGCTTTATAAGATAGGTTCCTAATGCATCCTCATAATGATCAACAACGCTTTCTGCATCTGTAATACTTTTTGCTGTCTCTTCATTATATTCACTGATAACATCTAAAGACTTAATCAAAGTGTTTTTTACAAGAATTGCCATTTTACCTGTAAGATTTTTCGACTGACTGAGTGCAGCCGCCGGTGTAACCAAAAGTCTTTCGTCCAAAATTTCTCTTGTTTCTTCTTTTTCTCTGTCTTTGACAATAACATAAGCAAGTTTTTCAAGCTGCCTGATAAAAGGAAACATTACTGCAGTCGCAAGTATATTAAACAGTGTGTGAATTATTGCTATTCCAACCGCAGCAAGCGAATCGTCAGAAAAAGAAAATCCACCTACAGCAAAGTCAGCAAGGTAATATATGATAAGAAATACTGCAGTACCGATAATATTAAAACACAAGTGAAGAGTTGCAACTCGTTTTGCATTTTTATTTGCCCCGACAGACGAAATCATTGCAGTAGCACAAGTTCCTATATTCTGCCCCATAATAATTGGAATGGCATTTGCATAAGTTATTGCGCCGGTAACACTAAGCGCCTGTAAAACGCCCACCGATGCCGATGAACTTTGAATAATTGCAGTAAGAACAGCGCCGGCAACCACACCAAGGATTGGATTTGAAAAAAGCAATAATATGTTCTTAAAGCTCTCTTGCTCTTTTAATGGTTCTACTGCACCTGACATCATATCCATACCAATCATTAAAAGGCCAAATCCAATTAAAATCACGCCGATATCACGTTTTTTTGCATTTTTAACAAACATAAAAAATACAATACCAACAATAGCTGCAACAAGAGAAAGGTTTTCTGGCTTTAAAAGTTTTAAAACAATATTGTCACTTTGTATGCCTGTCAAGCTTAAAAGCCAAGGGGTTACAGTTGTACCTATATTTGCCCCCATAATTACACCTATTGACTGTGAAAGCTTTAAAACGCCCGAATTGACAAATCCAACAAGCATTACCGTAGTCGCTGATGAACTCTGAACAATTGCAGTAACACCAATCCCTAGTAATACTGCCCTGAATGTATTTGCAGTAAGATTTTCCAAAATTGTTTTTAATTTAGATCCTGCACTTTTTTCGAGTCCATCTCCCATTAGTGACATACCATATAAAAAAACTGCCAGTCCCCCTAAAAGTGACAATACATTAAAAATTGTCATTATTTTTCCTCCGTTTCAGTCTTTTATATAACTTAAGTTTAATTATAAACCACTCCACTATAAAATTAATGTTAAATTATGCGTTTTTTATTATTGTTTTAAAGATTATTTAATATTCCTTTAGCCTTGACTAAAAACTAAAGTTATTATATAATTTTAACAAGTCTAAAAAAATAACAGGAGATAAAAAATTGGTTAGTTTAGGTAACGATTGGGACGAACTTTTAAAAGGTGAATTTGAAAAAGAATACTATTTAAATCTTCGCTCATTTCTTGTAAATGAATATAAAACAAAGCGTATATACCCTGATATGCATGATATTTTCAATGCGCTTAAATATACAGCTTATAAAGACGTGAAAGCTGTCATTTTAGGTCAGGACCCATATCATGGCTTTGGTCAGGCTCATGGGCTTTGCTTTTCTGTAAGAAAAAGTGTTAAAAAGCCTCCGTCGTTAGTTAATATATTTAAAGAACTTAAATCTGATCTTGGCATAAACGAGCCACTTCACGGAGAACTCATTGATTGGGCAAAACAAGGCGTACTTTTGCTAAATACAACTCTTACAGTACGTGAGGGCTCTCCTGCCAGCCACAAGGGAAAAGGCTGGGAGATTTTTACCGACAAAGTTATAGAGCTTTTAAATGAGCGTGAAAAACCTATAGTTTTTATACTTTGGGGTTCAAATGCACGTTCAAAAAAAGCATTAATAACCAGTCCTACACACAAAATCTTAGAAGCTGTTCATCCAAGTCCACTATCTGCTTATGGTGGTTTTTTCGGATGTAAACACTTTTCTCAGACAAACGATTTTTTAAAAAGTTGCGGCATTGATGAAATTAATTGGGAAATAAAATGAGAGAATTAACACTAATTATAGATGAAAATAACGCTGATTATAATGTCGGTGAAATTTTAAAGAAGCATTTTAAGCTCTCGTCAAGGCTTATTACGAAATTAAAGCAGTCAGGCGGAATAATTTTAAATGGTGAAGTTGTTACAGTAAGAAAAACTGTAAAAGTTGGTGATACTCTTTGCATCGTAATGCCTCAAAGTGTGTCTCCTAATGTTATTCCTGTTAATCTGCCTTTAAATATTTTATATGAAGACCAGGATATTCTTGCCGTTAACAAACCAAAAAATATGCCTGTACACCCATCTATGAACAACTACAATAACACACTGGGCAATGCGGTAATGTATTACTACAAGAATTCACCTTTTGTATATCGCCCGGTAAACCGTCTTGACCGTGACACAACAGGTATTGTTATTATAGCTAAAACGCCACAGGCAAGCCATGATTTAAGCAGGCAGATGCAAGAAGGTGAATTTAAAAAGGAATACCTTGCCATATTATCAGGCACTCCTTCTCCGGAGTATGGAATAATCGATGCACCTATTAAAAGAGAGCAAGAGAGCATTATTAAGCGCTGCGTTGATGAAAATGGGCAAAAAGCTATTACTGAGTATGTAATTATTGATAAAAACTCCGATTGTTCGGTTGCACATATTAAACTTCATACCGGCAGAACACATCAGGTAAGAGTTCATTTTGCACATATCGGTCATCCTTTAATGTATGACTATCTTTACGGAATTGAAGAGAAAGATAAAACTTTTAATCTACATTGTTATAAGCTCACATTCTTTCACCCTGTTACAAAAGAACATGTTACTTTAATTTGCAATCCGCCGGAACAATTTAATTTATCAAATAAATAACTTTTTAAAAAAAGCACTTGATAAATTATATCAAGTATGCTATAATTTAATAGTTGCAAGTGGCCTGGTAGTTCAGTTGGTTAGAACGCCTGCCTGTCACGCAGGAGGTCGAGAGTTCGAGTCTCTTCCAGGTCGCCATTTTTGCTATTGTAGCTCAGTCGATAGAGCACCACATTGGTAGTGTGGAGGTCACGGGTTCGATTCCCGTCAATAGCTCCATAAAAACCCGCTTTGTAGAGCCATTTCTACATAGCGGATATTTTTTTATTTTCCCAAATGCTCAATTTTGTCCGTTATTTGTCCGTTATTGCAAAAAAATATTTTGCACAAATTGTAAAATATGATATAATTAATTGACAATGGAGGTTTTATTAATGAAAGAAGCATTAAAGTATATTATATTGA
>JAFQRW010000014.1 GCA_017409875.1 Clostridia bacterium | reverse complement strand
TTTTCATAGATTAAATCCTCCAATGTGTTTTTATTTCGACTGGCAGGTCATCTTTATTATAACACATTGGAGGATTTTTGTTCACCGGTTAACCTTTATTGAACCACGCGACTATCGCGTGGTTTTCGTTATACAAAAAAAGAGTGTGTAATAAATTACACACTCTTTTCGCATTCTCTTAAACAATTCTTCTTGCGCCAACGTATCTTGCGCCGTAGTAACCTGAAAATACATCTGAAATCACTACGCCTGTTGAAGAATTTCCGGCATGAACCATTTTGCCGTCACCCATATATATTCCAACGTGCCCGATTCCATACATGCCTCTGTAAGTAAACATTACAAGGTCTCCGGGCTGTAAATTCTCTCTTGAAACAGCAACGCCGTTTGAATACTGACCTGAAGCAGTTCTGTTAAGCGAATAGCCAAACTGCTTATAAATATAAGATGTAAAACCTGAACAATCAAAAGCGTTAGGCCCTGAAGCACCGTACACATAAGCTTTACCAAGATGCTGCTTTGCTGAATTTACAATCTGCTGACCTCTTGAAACGGCTTGGGAAACAACACCGTCTAAGCTTACATACTCACCGCTTACAAAACCGCTTATATCGTTAAAGCTGATTTTGTACCAGCCATTTTCTCTCCCTAAGACAGGAAAACTTTGACCTTTATATGATGTGCCGATAACAGAATACTCTGTTCCTGCACCTTCTCTTACATTAACAGCCGAGCCTGTGATTGTAGCAGTCATCATGTTACCTACAGAAACTGAAAAATAACCTAGATTCATGTAGCCGACAATACCGTCTGTCGTTTCAATTTTTGCCCAACCGTTTTCCTGAGAAATAACGCTGTAATCTGTACCTTTTACTCCTGTACCTACAACTTCTGATTCGGTAGTTGCGGCACTTCTTATGTTAACTACACCGCCTGTTACGGTGCCTTTTCCTATGTAATCGTATGCAAATGCGCTCATTGAAGAAACTGCTGTAGCTGCTAAAACTATACCTGCTGCAAAAATCTTCGTGAGCGAAAATTTGTAACTCATCCAAAAATCCTTTCATAAGTTTTTTTACCTTACGCCAATTATTATACACTAAAAAGGTAAATATGTCAAGGATTTTTAACATTTTTTGTAACAATTTTTTAACAATTTAACCGAAAATGCTGAGTTTAAGCCATTTTACAAAGTCGAAATTTTTGTAAAATTATTTCAAAGTTTAAATACAATTCCAATAATTGCACCTAAAATTATGTAACAAATGGGATTTATTTTAGTTTTTAAACAAAGCAATGTCAAACACAAAAATATTATAAGTTCTTTTAAATAGAACAAATCTTTTAGTCCTGTGTATGAACTGTTTATAACGCACATCTGAAAAAGACTTATCCAAGCCGCCAGAATCATTCCTGCAACAGCAGGTCTTATACCGTAAAAAGCAAAGCCCACAAATTTATTATCTTTAAATTTTTCAAGAATTTTTGCAACTATAAGCACTACAATTACCGAAGGCATAACAAGCCCTATTGTTGCAATGACTGCCCCCAAAACTCCGCCCGCGCTATAGCCTGCATAGGTTGCCATATTAACACCTATAGGACCCGGTGTGGATTCTGCAACCGCAATCATATCTGTAAGCTGACTTTTGGTAAACCATGGATATTTATTTGCAATTTCAAACAAAAAGGGAACAGTCGCAAGACCGCCGCCAATGGCAAAAAGTCCTGTTTTAAAAAACTCGGCAAACAAAAGCAAGTATGTCATTTCTGCACCCTCCCTTTAACCGACTTATACACAATGCCTGAAAAAATGCTCAGTACAGTGATAAGTGCCGCAGGAAAACCAAAAAGCATAACAGCCAGTGTAACAAGCATTAAAACAAGGGTAAACCTGTCAATAACACCTTTTTTTGTAACACTGATTACAGTTTTGACAATCATTGCTAAAACTGCAAGCCTTATTCCCGAAAGCGCAGACTTAACAATCGCAATTTCCTGAAAATCAGAAACAAGTGCCGCAATGAACGTAATAATCACAACAGATGGAAAAACCATGCCTGCAGTTGAAAATATTGCTCCTAACGCTCCTTTTCTTTTGTGTCCCACAAAAGTAGAAACATTTACTGCAATAACTCCCGGCGTAAGTTGTCCTATTGCATAATAATCCAAAATTTCTTGTTCTTCTACGTAGTCTCTTTTTTCGGCAAGCTCTCTTTTTATCATAGGCAGCATTGCATATCCCCCGCCAAAGGTAAAGCTCCCTATTTTAGCAAATATAAAAAACAGTTTAAAAAGTTCTTTCATCCTTGTACCTCTACGATATTTTGTAAACACGCTTTGCATTTAAGAGTGTATGTTTTGCAATTTCCTCAAAAGTGGTTCCTCTAAGCTGAGCTATAACCTCTGCGGTATATCTTACCTTTGCAGGATTGTTTCTTGTTCCTCTTTCAGGCTCGGGAGAAAGGTAAGGACAGTCTGTTTCAATCAACAGCTTGTCATCCGGTACAAACTTTGCCACTTCTTTTAAGTTTTTTGCATTTTTAAAAGTAACCGTTCCCGAAAATGAGATGTAATAGCCCATATTTACAAGAATTTTTGCCATCTCTAAACTTCCCGAATAGCAATGAATTATAGCATTTTCAGGTTTGTGATTTGCTAAAATATCCAGCATATCTTTATGAGAATCACGGTTATGGACAATTATGGGCAGATTAAGCTCGTTTGCAAGCAAAATATGCTTTATAAAAGCTTTTTTCTGCACCTCTTTGTCAGCCTCATCATAAGAATAGTCAAGACCGCTTTCGCCGATTGCTACTATTTTCTTGTTTTGTTTCGAAAGATTTTTTAATTTTTCTAAAAGCTCACCGTTTACTGTAGCTGCGTCATAAGGATGCACCCCTATAGCCGCATAGATAAAATCATACTTGTTTGCAAGGTTTACGGAATTAAGGGAAGTATTCAAGTCTGCCCCAACATTTACCACATACGAAACTCCGCTATCTTTAAGGCTGTTTATAACTTCATCACGGTCTTTTAAAAACCTGTCATCATCTAAATGTGCGTGTGAATCAAAAAGCATTTTAATTTTTCCTTCCTGTTATTTCACGTCTTTTCTTCTTTCGTTTTTCTTTCTTAATTATTGATGTATATCTTAAATATAAAACCGCAAGCACTATTACAAGCACAATTAAAAGCAAATATGCATTAAGCTTTGTAAACAATGTATTTTTCAAAATTGCTAAGATGTTGAAGTTTTCGTCCTTTACAGCAATCAGATTTGCCTCGGCGATAAAATTCTCGTCATAATAATACTTAACTTTTCCCATTATGTCGCCTTTTTTTACAGGCGCCCATTTGCCGTCATCTTTTGTTATCTCATTGGTAATAAGCCCTTTGTCGTAATCATTCGGAACAAACGCCGTAACAGCTGTGTCTACGCATAAAAGCACGTTGCCGTTCCAACTTCCTTTTATTTTAGCCTCTGAAATTATTTCCTGTTCAGATGCAATACTGATACTTCTAAAATTATTAAAACCTTCTTCAAAAAGATTTATAACGTCTTTATAAACAGTCATATCCTTATTATCAGGACTGTTTAAAACAACCGCAATAAGCTTTCTGTCATTTTTATCGGCAACGCCCAGAAAACTTGAACTGTCCTTGCCGACATTGCTCATAAGTCCTTGTGCAGCTTTGTAAGTATACGCGCTATAGGTATATCTGCTTATTAAATGGTTTCTGCTTGAAAACATTCTGTTACTGCCACCTGAGCTTACAGGTGGAAGATAAAACACGTCTGTTGATGTAATGCTGATGATAGTATCGTTGTCGCACGCTTTTCTTGCCAGAATAACCAAATCTTTTGCAGTTGTTGTACTTAAAGAATCAGGGTCATATCCTGACGGAGATGAAAAGACAGTATCTGTCATGCCAAATTCTTTTGCTTTTTTATTCATTTGCTCAGTAAACTTTTCAACTGAGCCGCTGTGAGCGATAGCAAGCTCGTTTGCGCTTGCATCTGAATACAAAAGCAACATATTCTGAAGGTGCTGCAATACTGTTAATCTGTAACCATTCTTAACAGATGCAATATTTCCAAAATTATTATTGAATGCAAGCTCATTTTTAAATGTTAAAAGGTCTGTCATTTGAAATTTTTCGCATGCTAAAATCGCCGTCATAATTTTTGAAAAATCACCCGGCTTTACTTCGGTAGTGCAGTTTTCCTGCACCAAAATTGCACCGTCATCTGCGTTTGCAAGAAGGTATGTCGGTGCGTTAACTGTTTTTACAGGCTTTGCGTATGCACAATTTCCAAGCATTAAAAGCAGTGCCAAAACTGCCGCCAGCTTCTTAATCACTTTTTATTCCTCCGACTAATACGCATTTTTATTTTTGCCGAAAACTGTCCTGAAAAGAATTTTTATATCAAATGCTATGCTCCAGTTTTCTATGTAATAAATGTCTTTTTTTATTCTTTCTTCAATAGAAGTATCCCCTCGAAGACCATTTACCTGCGCCCAACCCGTAATTCCCGGTTTCACACGGTGCTTTATCATATATTTAGGTATTTCTTCTTTAAAGTGTTTAACATATCCCACTTGCTCAGGGCGAGGACCTATTAAACTCATCTGTCCTTTTAAAACATTAAAAAGCTGAGGAAGCTCGTCTAAATTATTTTTTCTTAAAAACTCACCGACTTTTGTACGTCTGGGATCGTCTTTAACCGTCCAGCCGTCGGTTTTAGTGCCACATCTCATTGTCCTGAATTTATAAATTATAAATTTCTCTCCGCCAAACCCTACACGCTCTTGTTTAAAAAGTATTTCACCCTCACTTGAAAGCTTCACGGCTATTGCAATTACTGCCATAACAGGCGAAAGTACAACGCACATTAAGAGCGCCGCTATAAAGTCAAATGCGTTTTTTATAAAAGAATAAAATATGTTATCAAGCGGAATGTATCTCGTATTTATAAGAGGTATTCCGTCAATTTCATCTATCTGAGGTTTAGACGGAACATAGTTTGTATAGCTTGGAATAATAGACGATTTCACTCCGTTTTTTTCACAGATTTCAAGTATTTTGCCTAAAGATTTATATTCTTCAACATCAAGTGCAATTACCGCTTCATCTATGATATTTTCTGTGAGTATCTTTTCTAAAAGCGTTGTATCAGCTTTTTTTAAGACATCAAAAACCTGATATCCCATTTCTCTGTGTCTTGAAATTGCATCAACATACCTTTGTGCGTATTCGGTATCTCCCACAACTACAACATAACGCACATTAAACCCTTTTTCTCTGAAAACTTTAAGTATAGCCTTAAGCAATGCTCTTTGAACTCCCACTGAAATGGCTGTCATAGCCGAAAAAATGATTACAAAGCTTCGTGCAAAGTCCGAAAGCTTTAAAATAAATATTCCGCCGATAATTACCATACCCATTATAACAGCACTTTTTATACAGTTATAAAACTCTTTTGAAATGCTTGTCCTTCTTACAGAAGAATACATTTTAAATGCGTACTGACAAATGATAAAAGAAGGGATAGCAACATAAAGCAGTGCCAGATATCTTTCAAATGGAAGATGCGACACAAGCTCGAATATGCTAAGTTCAAATCTTACTGCCCATGAAAGCATAAATGCAACCACTACAAAAAAACAGTCAAGTAAGATTTTTATAGTATTTAATATTATGGCATTCTGTCTAAGCATTTTAAACCCTCTTTAAAAATTTAACACCCATATCAACAAAAGCTGTAAACAAGCCTTTTTTAAAGTGTTTTTTATAATAAATACTCATGCTGTCATAAAAAGCCTCTTTGGCTTTTTTGCTTCTTTTTCCCGCTGCACCTTTAACATGAATAATCTCGTGATCACCTAAGTACCATATTTTAAATCCTGCTTTTTTTATGCGAAGGCAAAGGTCGATATCCTCTCCGTACATAAAAAAGTTTTCGTCAAAACCGCCTGTTTTTTTGATTGCACTAACAGAGCACATCATAAACGCACCAACCAAGCAGTCAACCTCATATACACCGTCATCATCAAGATAACTCAAATTATACCCGAGTCTTGGAAATATTTTGGCTATTTTAAACAGCGTGCAAAAAGAGTTGAACGGCGTAGGGAACTTTCGCTTGCAAGCCTTGTCCATCTTGCCATCAGGCAAAACAACCCTGCATCCTACAGCACCCGCATCAGGGTGGCTTTGCAAAAACTCAAGGCATCTTTTTAGTGTGTTTTCCTTTACAATGGTGTCCGGATTTAAAAATAATACTGCATCTCCTGTTGCCTCTTTAAGTCCAATGTTATTTGCTTTAGAAAACCCTAAATTTTGTTCGAGCAACACATATTTTACATCAAGAGTTTTTATTAACTCTCTACTTTTATCGCTTGATGCGTTGTCTACTACTATTATTTCCGCCTCCGAAAAAGTGCTTATTACTGACTCAACGCACTTTTTTAAAAGCTCTTTTGTGTTATAATTTACTATTATTACTGATAAAGTCATTATTCTACATTATAGCTTACAACCTGAAAGTACATAAGCATTTCTTTCATTTCATCTGTAAATTCTATTTTTTCAAGTCTTTTTGAATTTAAGTCTTCTACAAAGTCTTTTATAGTTAGAACTTCGTCGGAAATTTTCTTGGCAAGAGCAGGATTTTCGCCTCTGTAATAGTAAGATACAACCTGATATCCCGACACAAGATAAGAATAATAGTTTTGTATATTCATAGGCTGCAATGTAACTAACTTTCTTGCGTAGTCCATAGCAATCTCATAAGCACCCACATTAGAATAAGTAGTCATAGCGTTTTGGACTGTTAAAATGCTGTTTGGTGCAAGTTTTTCGGCTTTATCCATATCTAAAACCACCTGTTGACGCTCACTTTGACTTTCAATATTAAATGACAAAGATGCCGCCTTATAAGAAAGTGCCAGAGAGTCAAGCGGTCTTAATGCTGCACTCTTATCAAACTGCTTATATGCAAGCTTATACTGCTGATTTGCAAAAAACCGTCCACCTTTTGTATACACATTAAGTGCAACAGCATTTAAAATAAAAGGAATAATAAGTACTATGCATACTGCCACTCCAACATACTTGTTTATCTTGTATGCTTTTTCGGTATCGTATGCAAAAACAACCGCAAAAAGTGCCCATAAAATAATTGATAATGCACTGATTGAAAGGTCAAAGTCAATGATGCTATGCGTTAATAAAACTGTAGCGGCTGAAACAACACCAGCCAAAACTTTTCTGTCTGCTTTGTTTTTAATTAAAAGTTTTACTGCTTGTATATAAAATATTACCACAGTTACAAGCCACGCCAAAAGTCCTAAAATACCTGTTTCTACAAGCACCTGCATAATATAGCTGTGTGCCTGGCTTGAGCTGTAATAATACGACTGGCTCATTCCATAAAGGTCTTGCCATGCACCGCCGCCCAAACCGAAAACCGGGCTTTTCTTAGCAATATCAAGTGCATCTTTATAAAACACAAAACGTTCTTTTACTGTGTCTGTACCAAAGCTGATTCCTGAAAGTCTTTCCATAAGCTGTGCAGGTAAAATTGTCGAAAATGCCTCAGGAACCAAAACGATTATGGCTGCCAACACAACTATAGCAGCAACTACCAAAATTGCTGTGATGTTAAAATACTTCATATCTTTGAACGATTTAAAAATCACGCTTACGATTACATAAAGCACTGCGTAAATAACAAGGCCTGCCAAAAGCCACAAAACCGCAGAAGGCGTGTTTCCGGCTTCAACAAACTGAGTAAACTTTGACAAAACCGCAATGGTTGCTAAAACGCTTGTTGCGGCAAATTCAAAAAATGAAAGTCTTGTTTTTTTGTCCGCGAAAATCATATAAACTATAAATGCAAAAGGTGCAGTTACCCAAGCGCCACGCGAAAATGACATAATCATACCAAATGCTATGAAATAACCAAAAAATCCGTTTACTATCTTAATAGATTTTGAATTATTTTTATTTAATGCACAACCTACAAAAAGTGCAGTTACAGCAAGTGCCCCAAACGCATTGTGGTACTGTAAGGTACCATTAAGCCATTTTTCAATTTCAGATGTTGAATATGCCGCAGGATAATTTAAAACCCCTGCTGCAGTTAAAAGCGAAATCACCGACGATATGCCTGCCGCTAAAACCACTGCAAACATCACAGCGGTTTTCCCTTCGTTTTCTTTTGCTACTGCCTTAACGGCAATATAAATTGCAAAAATGGTCAGATATTTTAAAAACTCTGTCAATGCCAACCCTTTATTAACACCAAAAAGGCAGGCAAGTCCGTATAGTGCTACGAATACTGCCAAAGAAGTATCACAATAGGCACTAAACTTTATATTTTTTGAAAAAAGAGCCATAAAAGCCAGTGCAGAAAGCGCTATAGCTGCAAAAACTGAAAAATCAAATTCAAAAAACAATCCCCTGAACATAACCGGAAGTGCCAGCATAAGCACAATTACCGAATATGAACACTTTTTCATTATAGTTTCCAAAACGTTTCCTCTTTTCTTACTTAAGTAAGTCTCCTGTAATATCAAGCACAGCCTTACTTAGTTTATCCATTATAGCGTTTGCGTCCTTTTGATCTTTGCCTTTTGCAAAGAAATAGAACTTAATTTTAGGCTCGGTGCCTGAAGGACGAATGATGAATTTTTTGTTGTCAGGCAGATAAAATGCTAAAACATCAGATTTAGGAAGACTGATTTTATCAGTTTTACCACTTATCATATCTTTTGTCACGCTCTTGCTGTAGTCATCAATCCTTATAACTTTCTCGCCGTCAACTTCCTCAATAGGATTGTCTTTAAGGTGCTGCATCATTGCTGCAATTTTTTTAATGCCCTCCATACCCTCTAAAGTAACAGAGTGCTGAAGCTCTTTGTAATAGCCAAATTCTTCATAAATTTCAACAAGTCCGTCATAAAGAGTCATATTTCTGTCGGCATAGAATGCTGCCATTTCGGCAATAAGCATTGAAGCAACAACTGCATCTTTATCTCTTGCATAGCTGCCTGAAAGATATCCGTAGCTTTCTTCGTATCCGAATACAAAACGCTTTTCTTCGCCTTTTTCTTCTAAGCCCTTTATAACTTCGCCGATAAACTTAAAGCCTGTCAAAACATTTGTTATATCAATACCGTATTTCTCGCAAATTCTATCAGTAAGTTCTGTTGTAACTATAGTTTTAATAACAACAGGGTTTTCAGGGAGCAACCCTTTTTTATGTCTTTGTGACAAAACATAATTTACCAGTAAAACACCCATCTGATTACCTGAAATTGGTATAAATTCACCTTCAGGATTTCTTACCATAACCCCAACTCTGTCGCTGTCAGGGTCAGTTCCTATGATAAACGAACAGTCAACTTTATTTGCAAGCTTGGTAGCATAAGAAAATCCTTCGGGATTTTCCGGATTCGGCGATATAACTGTAGGGAATGCCGGATCGGGCATTTCCTGCTCTTTAACTACATAAACGTTTTTCACGCCAATCATTTCAAGGATTTTTCTTACAAGCTTGTTACCTGCACCATGAAACGGGGTATAAACAATTTTAAAATCATCTGCGATTTTTTTAACCAAATCTTTGTTAATGCTTTGTGCATAAACGTTTTCAAGATATGCCTTGTCAACTTCTTCGCCTATAATTGTTAAAAGTCCTGAATTTATTGCCTCTTGCTCTGAAATACTTTTTACACCTTCGAAAATATCGGTGTTTTTAATATTCTCCAATACTTTATCTGCAAATTCGGGTGGCATCTGCGCACCGTCTTCCCAATATACTTTATATCCGTTGTATTTTGCAGGATTATGGCTTGCCGTAATAATAATTCCTGAAATACAATTTAAATGTCTTATGGTAAAAGAAAGCTCTGGAGTAGGACGAAGCTCGTCAAAAAGATAAACCTTTATCCCGTTTGCCGCAAGCACCAAAGCTGCCTCTTTTGCAAACTTATCTGAATAAAGTCTTGAATCATAAGCAATAGCAACACCACGTTTTTTTGCCGTTTCTCCTTCTTTTACGATAACGTCGGCAAGACCTTGTGTTGCTCGTTTTACAGTATATATGTTCATACGATTTGTGCCGGCACCTATAATACCGCGAAGACCTGCAGTGCCAAAGCTTAAATCACAATAAAATCTTTCGTTGATTTCTTCCTGATTGTCCTTAATTTCTTCAAGTTGTTTTTTTAAATCAACATCCAAAGCGTCGTATGACAGCCATTTGTTGTAAATATCTGTTGCATTTAACATAATCTATGGTCCTTTCCTATAAAAATTTCTACCTATATATATAATATTCCAAAACACCATCAAAGTCAAGACAAACAGGCTAAAAACACAGGTTTAAAATGCCAAAAAAATGTAATAATAATACTGCACGCAAATTTTTCCATAAGGAGTGACAATTTTTGAAAAAAACTACTAACAGACGAGTTATAATTTTGTCAGATTTAGACTCAGGCTACTTTGAGCAAGCGGTGTTTTTCATTAAAGCAACCGTCAGAAGCTCAGAAGATGTTTTGATTAACGAGGCAAATAATATTGTAAACGAATTCAGCAAGAAATATGCTATAAGAAAAAGTGCTGCAAGATGCAGCAAAAAATACGTGGCGCTTAAAATCACCGCCGCAATATCAACTTTTGTATCGCTTTTTCTTATACTTTACGGCTTTTTTCAATAATTTTTAAAGCCACCCTGATGCCGTCTGCCGCACTGGACGTAATACCGCCCGCATAACCTGCGCCTTCGCCTGTAGGATAAATACCACGGGTGCTTGCCTCAAACTCATCATTTCTTAAAATTCTTACCGGCGAGGAGCTTCTTGTTTCAGCAGCAGTTAAAACTGCATCATACAAATCAAAATTCTTGATTTTTTCTGCCATTTTAGGAATTACCTGCTTTAGAGCATCGCATACAAATTCGGGTAAAACCTTAGTAATGTCAGCCTTTTTTACGCCCGGCAAATAGGTTGGACTTACGTCTCCGAAACTATCGGAAGTTTTATTTTTCAAAAAGTCTCCTAAAAGCTGGCAGGGTGCGTTAAAGTTTTCTCCGCCGATGGAAAACGCTCTTTTTTCAATTTCTCTTTGAAAATCAATTCCAGAAAGTGAGTGTTTTGCCGCAAAATCTTCAGGTGTTACACTTACAAGAAGCGCACTGTTTGCATTTTGTGCATCTCTTTTGCGGTAGCTCATACCATTTGTAACAACACCGCCATTTTCACTTGATGCACCGACAACGTACCCTCCGGGGCACATACAAAAAGTATACACTCCGCGTCCTGATGATAAATGCTCTGAAAGCTTATAATCGGCTGCGAGCAGTTTGTCATTCAAAATTCCATACTGCGACATATTTATTAGTTTTTGAGGATGTTCGATTCTAAAGCCAACAGAAAATGGCTTTGGCTGAAGAATAACTCCTTTTTGATGTAAAAGAGCAAAAGTTTCTCTTGCACTGTGACCGATTGCCAGAACAAGGCACTCTGTTTTATATTCTTTGTCGGCAAAAACGCTCTCGACTTTTCCTCCGCTTACTGCAAAATCGTGCATTTTTGACCCAAAATGAAATTCTCCGCCAAGTGAAATGATTTCATTTCTTATGTTTACAATTACTTTTCTTAAAACATCAGTTCCGATATGCGGCTTTGCAAGATATGTTATTTCTTCTCCTGCACCAAACCTTGCAAACACCTCTAAAACTTCTTTTGAAAGTGTGCCTTTTATTCCTGTGTTAAGCTTGCCGTCAGAGAAGGTTCCTGCACCTCCTTCGCCAAACTGAATATTTGAGCTTTCATTAAGCTGACTTTTTTGCCAGAAAGAATTAACATCTTCTGCTCTTTTTTCAACAGGGTTGCCCTGTTCGAGTAAAATAGGGCAAAGCCCGGCTTTGGCTAAATACAGCCCACAGAAAAGACCTGCAGGTCCTGTGCCTGCTATCACAGGTCTGCATTTTAAATTTATTTCTTTTATATCATCTAAAAGTAGCTTTTTTTCAATATATTCACTTTCTTTGATATACACTTCTACTGTATAGACATATAAAATGTTGCTTTTATTTCTTGCGTCAACAGATTTTCTTCTTATTTGGTATTTGTAAATTCTGTTATGCCCACACATTTGTTTAATCTTATGCTCAAGCTGGTCTTTTGTATGCGTAAAAGGAAGTCTGATATTTGAAATTATCATTTTTCCCCTCCTATGCACTGTGCCGCACATTTGCCTGCCACAAAACCGCTTGACCATGCCCACTGCAAGTTAAAGCCTCCACAGTCACCATCAATATCTAAAATTTCTCCTGCGAAATAAAGTCCCTTTATTTTTTTAGATTCCATTGTTTTATCATCAATATCAGCGGTTTCAATTCCGCCTGCTGTAACCTGAGCATTCTTCCAGGGATTTGTTCCTGTAATTTCAAACTCCCATCCTTTAATTTTGTTTGCCAGAACTTTTATTGTTTTATCTGTGATTTTACCTGAAAGCATATTAAGCTTTAAGTTTTCATCACTTTCTTTTAAAATTTGTTTTGCTAATTGTTTATTGAGCATTCCGTTTAAAAAGTTTTCCGATTCTGCATCTGCTAAATTTTTTCTTCTTTCTAACAATATATCTTCTATTTGAGTATACCTGTAATCAGGAAGCAAATCTACCTTTACTATAATATTTTTATTTCTTTTATTCAACTCTTCTGACGCTCTACGCGACAGTTGAAATATCGGCGGCCCTGAAAGTCCGTAATCTGTAAACATTATTTCCCCGTATTCTTTTTGAATTTCTTTTCTGCCGTCTAAAAGTGTCACATTTCCCATAAGCTTAACGCCTTTTAATGCGCGCACTTTTTTTGCATCACATTTAAGCTGCACCAAAGTGGGAAAAACTTGTGTTAAATTGTGACCAAATTTTTGCGCCAGAGAATATGCACTCCCATCTGTTCCAAACTCAGGAGCGGCTTTGCCTCCTGTACACAGTATTACTTTTTTTGCCTTGAGCAGTTTTTTCTCATTGCCGCTTATTATAAAATGCTCTCCGTTTTTTTGTATATCCAAAACTTCAAATTCAGTTATTTCTTCAATTTTTAATTTTTTTGCTCTTAATCTTAACATATCCACTACCGAAGATGCCTGCAAGCTCATTGGATATACCTTGCCATCTTCTAAGGTTGTTGTTAAAATGCCTATTTTTTCAAAAAAATTCATTGTTTTATCAAAGTCATACTCTGTTAATGCACTTAATGCAAATTCCTTATCTTTTCCGTGGTATCTTGTAAGCAGGAGATTATTGTTAGAAAGATTGCATCTGCCGTTTCCTGTAGCTAAAATTTTTCTTCCTGTTCTTGCTCCTTTTTCTAAAATTGCAATTTTCAAATCGCAGCTATTTTCAGCAGCACAAATAGCCGCAGCAAATCCTGCTGCGCCGCCGCCTATAACCGCTATATCAATATTTTTGATTTTTTCAAAACAATTCTGTGCCATGATACCACCTCAGCTTATATTATATTTGTTTAGCACCTTTTTGTCAATTATGCCTCTTTAATTGACTTTTTGTCATAAATAGTATAAAATTAATATAAAGGAATGATAGTTATGAATGTTTACGATTTTTATATTCCAATATATGAAATGTTTGACGGCATTACACCACTTTCAAAAGACTGTGGCAAGCTCTGCGACAGTGCTTGCTGCAAAGACGGCGAAGAAAAAACAGGTATGCTTTTGTTTCCTCACGAAGAAAAGCTTTTAAGTAATGTGCCTTTTGCTGAAATAGAAGACTCAAACTGCGAGTTCGGTGAAAAAGAAGTTGCAAAACTGTTCTTTTGTGAGGGGCATTGCAACAGAAAGTTCCGTCCACTTGCGTGCAGAATTTTTCCGCTTATGCCATACCTTAAAAACGGCAAAATAAAGCTTATTATGAATCCAATGGCAAAAAATATTTGCCCTCTTGCAAGAAGCTTAAAACCAAAAGATTTAGAACCTGCTTTTGTAAAAAACGTAAAAAAAGCAATGAACAGAGTTTTAAAGCTTAAAGACGGGCGTGATTACATATTAATGCTCTCAGAAATTGCCGATGATTTTACATCTTTAAACAATAAATTTACAAAATAAATTCACTTGTTATTCACTTTTTTGATATATAATTTTAGGAGAGCAAAATAATGAAAACATCTATTAAAAAGCTTACCATATCTGCAATTATAGCCGCGCTTTACGCTGTTTTAACCCTTTTGCTTGCACCAATCAGCTTTGGTGCTGTGCAATGCAGAATAGCAGAATGCCTTTGTGTTTTACCAATATTTACACCTTATGCAATACCGGGTCTGTTTATTGGTTGCCTTATTTCAAACATAATCGGTGGAATGGGAATTTTCGACATTGTGTTTGGCAGCCTTACTACTTTAATTGCCGCTTTTTTTACATATAAATTCAAAAAGAATATATTTATTGCACTGTTTTTCCCGGTTATTTTAAATGCCTTGATTGTAGGCGCGTATTTAAGTTTTCTTATGTCGGAATCAGGATTTTCACTTCAAGGCTTTTTGGTGATTGCTCTTGAAGTCGGTTTGGGACAGCTTGTATCCTGCTACGGACTTGGCTTGCCGCTGGCTTCCTATCTCAAAAAAAGTTCTGTTATAAAATTTTAACTAAGAAAGGCTCGGGGCAAATGAAAAAGATATTGTTTGTTTCGCTTTTATCAGCACTTATATTATTCTCATCTTCAGTTTGTGCTCAGGATTACATTCCAAGGCAGGAGTTTGTTCAAATGGTAAACTCCTGCCTTGACATATCTTCAGATTCAATTGTTTCTCTTCCCGATGTTAAGCCCGATTCACCATATTTTAAGCATCTCAGCTCTGCTGTCGGCTACGGATATGTTTTAGGGGACGAAAACGGTAATATCAATCCCTATGATTTTCTTACAAGAGCAGAAGCCTCTGTTATGCTTGGCAGAATTATGGGCACCTCTCTTTGCGAAAATACAGGCTACAACGACGACCATAAAATCTATGACTGGGCAAAGCCCTCTGTTAAAAGCTTGTCAGACCTTAAGATAATTACAGGGCACGACGACTTTACTTTCCGTCCGGACGATTTTCTCACACGTGAGCAGGCTGATATTATAGTTTCCAGAATAACTCAAAACCTTTATGCAGGTGGAAAAGGTTCTTCAGAATCCCCCTATATTATAAATTCGCTGTTTCATTTAAGAAATGTAAGCATAAACCCTGACAAGAATTATAAATTAGCCGCCGACCTTAATCTTAAAAACTGTGATATTATTTTTTATCCAATAAAATCCTTTGGCGGAAGTTTTGACGGCGATGGTTATAAAATAATAGGTCTTAATTCCAACAATAGTATAAAAGCCGTTTTCGAAAATGTAAAAAGTGCTGCAAGTGTTATAAATCTTAAACTTTCAACACCCGACGAATACTTTGCAATAGCACATAAAAATGAAGGCATAATTGAAAACTGCGCAAACATTTCGGCTACAAAAACAAACTCTTTTATGCTTGACACAAAATATTCAGGAAACATCTGTAATATAAATTCAGGCAGTATTAAAAACTGCTACAACTCCTCATTTGTTTCGTATTCTAATGGCACACCGTCAGGCATCTGCGGAACTAACGAGGGCGAAATTATAAACTGTTTTAATACTGGCGATGCAACTCAAGCCGGTGCTATAGGCATCTGTGCAATAAATTCTGGCACAATAAAAAACTGTTTTAACACAGGGTATCTTTCAGGAGATTCTTCCCGTGCGATTACTTTAAAAGAATCAAAAAATGCTCCCGAGAATTGCTATTACAGCTCAAAAATGTTTTCTCCCGGAGAACAAAAAGTTACTCAAAATACTCTTATTTCATTATTCCTAACATCAGATGAATTTGAGCTTACACAAGAAAATACTTTTCCTACTTTGAAAACTAACCCATATTACAAAAACGAAAACTATACCGAGTTTGGCGGCGGAGACGGTAGTGAAATAAATCCGTACATCATTGCTGATAAAGACCACTTTTTAAATATAAAAAACCACCTTGATGCACACTTTAAGCAAGTAAGGGATATATCATTTGAAAACTCATATTCCTTTGAGCCAATAGGAAGCTCATCTGTACCGTTTAGCGGAAGCTACGATGGCGCAGGCTTTGAAATATCAAATATTATACTTTATTCACCGCTTAATGATAACATTGCACTTTTTGCAAATAACGCAGGAACTATACAAAATGTTCACCTCAAAAACTGCATTGTATATGGAAATACCAATGTAGCATCACTTGCATATAATAACGCAGGAAAAATTATCGGTTGCTCGTCTGATGCTTATATCAACTGTGCAACAGGTAGCGGTCTTGTAATGAACAATTTACAAGAAGGTATTATTTCAAGCAGTATGTTTTATGGTACTGTCAGTGGCAAACAAAGCTCATCTTTATTTGCTTACTATAATTCAGGTACAATACAAAACTGCCTTGCTTTGGGTAGCGTAACTGCTCAAAACTCGGGCGGAATTACATATAACAATGACGGAAAAATTATATCAAGCTGTTGCTTTGGTACGGTTTCAGGTAATAAATGCGGCCTTTTAGCATTTGAAAACAATGGCGAAATTGAAAAAAGCTATTACTTGGAAGGAACTACTGCAACATCAAGCACCGTGCGAAACATTGAAGCCTTTCCAAGAACAAAGGTGCAAGCGCAGTACAAAGAATCTTTCGAGCTTTTAGATTTTAGTATCTGGCGTATAACAGACTCGTTCCCGGAAATTATAAGCAATCCAAAAGGTACAAGTCCTCTTGAAAACACAACTGATTTTGCAGGCGGTAACGGCAGTTTTAGCAATCCGTTTAAAATTGTAACCCCTAAACATTTTGTAAATATTTCAAAATATCCGTCAAAATGTTTTGCAATACTAAATGACATTAATCTTTCCAACATTTCAAAGACAGGCGAATTTAAAACAATAAAGTTTTTTAGTGGTTACTTAAACGGAAACGGGAACAAATTAATGGGACTTAATCAAAAAGGTATAAGTTCGCTTATTGGGACAAACTACGGAATAATCACAAACCTTGCAACTGACAGTTTTGTGCTCTATGGCGAAAAGAGCGCACCTTTTGCATTAGTAAATGAAGGCGTTATAACCTTATGCAGAAATGACTCTTCAATTTCAGGAAAGAGTGTATCAGGCATCACGCTCACCAACAATTCCATTGTTGAACGATGCATTAATAATGGCACTTTAATGGGTGCTGATGTGGCAGGAATTGCGCTTTATAATGCCGGCAAAATTTCAGACTGTCTGGTGTCAGGCAATATTATTGGAAATAACGAGCTTTCAAAAATCTGCGGAATTTCATCAGGTGGAAAAATTTTATCTTCAATAGTTACATCTGACCTTTATTTTGAAAACAAAACAGGTGCTTTTTACCCAATATCAGACACTCCCTACAGCTATTGCTACTACCTTGACAGATACAATCAAAAGTGGGACGGTTATATTTCCTTTTCACAGCTTATGTCTAAAAACACGCTGTATGGCATTAATTTTTACGATATATGGGTTAATCAACCCGGACAGTTTCCTTATTTAAATGGTATTAAAAATGACAATTTAAATGTGCCCAAGACATTTTCTGCAGGCGACGGAAGTGAGGAACGTCCGTTTGTTATTCTTACTTTAAATGACCTTTATAATATAAGGATGTATCCTGATGCACATTTTACAATTTTAAGCGATATCGTTGCAGGAAACTTAACAGTTACAGGAATACTCAACAACGGCAAGCAGGGTTTTTGTCCCATCGAAAACTTCAAAGGTACTATAAACGGTAATAATTCTATTATATACGGACTTGAGATACTGTACCCTGATCTCGAAAACTCCGGAATTTTCACTAAAAACTCCGGAACAATTAAAAATCTTGGTTTTTCAGGTGTGAGGGTAGAAGGTGGTCTTACAGCAGGCGCTGTTTGTGGAGTAAACTACGGCAATATTGCAAATATCAAGGTTCTGGATTCACGCATTGGTTCAAAATCCGGTGATGCCGGTGCCGTTTGCGGCATAAACTACGGCAGTATAACTTCTTCTACCAACTATTCCGATGTTTTTGCTGCATCTTCAGGCGGAGGAATTGCAGGTGTTAACCACAAAGACATATTAAATTGCACAAACTGGGGCGGAATAATCTCTGTGGCTGAAGATCAGATGAGTTTTTCAGGCGGTATTTCAGGAAAAAATCTTAAAAATATTGAAAATTGTGTAAATAATGGCAAAATATTTTCATATTCAGATAAATATACTGCGTACGCAGGCGGTGTTGCAGGCTTTTTGGAAGGCTCTGTTAAAAACAGCTATAACACAGGCGAACACACTGCAAAATCACCATCTATTGCACTTGCAGGAGGTATTGCAGGCGGTGGCAAGGATATAAGAATTTCTGGTGTTTACAATATCGGCTACGGGCTCACATCAAGCGATATCAGCTATGTTGGTTCTATTGTAGGCTCAGCCAGCGGCAGCATTTCAAATGCTTACTACGACCATACTCTTCCTGCGGCTCATAGCGGTGAAAATATCAGTGAAATATCTGTATTTGCCATAAGTCCTGATGATTTTGCAAATCTTGATAATATGCCGCAGTTTTCAAGTTCTGTGTGGGTGATACCAAAAAGCAGTACATATTTTTATCCTCAGCTTATAGATAACCCCCACATCAGTAAAAGTTATTCTGAAAATGTACGTGATTTTGGCGGCGGTGATGGTAGTATTACAAACCCTTACAAAATTTTAACAGCCGAACATCTTGATAATGTAAGAAAATACCTGGGTAGCTCGTTTACCCTAATGGGTAATATTGATATGCGAAGATATTTAAGACAGCACACTTTTTCTCCTATAGGTGACAATATCTTTGGATTCTTCGGTACATTTATGGGTAACGGATATGAAATAATTGGTCTTGAAACCACAGATGAAAGTTTTGGTGGCCTTTTCAGACAGAATCACGGCGAGATATACGACCTTACCATTTCAGGCGGAAATATAGCAGGTGGTACAGCAGGCGCTATATGTGCTATAAATACCGGTCTTATATACAGATGCTCTTCTTCCACTCAAATATCAAACATCGGAAAAAATCACTTAACCACCGGTGGAATTGCAGGAATTAACAAATCAAGTGGAATGATAGTTTCATGTTCTAACACCGAAGACGTTTTTTCATCTGCGGCAAGCTCTGTTACGGGAGGTATTTCGGGTTCAAACTACGGTATCATAGCGGGTAGTATTAATTACGGTAGCACCTCGGGCAGTGGCACGACACTTTGTGTTGCCGGCGGACTTTCTGGTTACAACTTTGGAACTGTTTCAGACAGTGCAAATATTATGTCTGTTTTTGCTTTAACTTCATCAAGCGGAGAAACCTTTGCGGGCGGAATATCAGGAACAAATTCAGGAAATCTTGTAAACTGCTATTCCGCAGCAGATGACGTTTTAGCTAAAACATACGGTGGTGTTACTGCAAACAACACATCTGTTGTAGTTAACTGCTACTACAACGATATGGTAACCACTCCGTGTCTGCTTGGAAAATGCGATGCTTTTGCTGTTCAAAAAGAAGCACTTGTAGATAAAGAAACTTTTACCGATTTTGACTTTGATGAAATGTGGTACGCATCAGGTATACATTTCCCTGTCCCTGTCGAAACCCTTTACTAAAATGTTATAGACATTTTGAGATAAACGTGATAAAATAGATTTACAGGAGGAATTAAGCTATGAAAAAACAAATATTAAGCTTTGCATGCGGTGCTGTTTTTGCCCTTGGTCTTGTAATGGTTCCCGCAGTGGCAGACAGTATTTCAAAATCAATCAATGTTTTGGTTGACTATGTCACAGTTACATTAGACGGCGAGGCTGTTGACGTTTCTAACTTTGTTCATGAGGGAAGAACATATTTAGGTCTTCGTGATATGGGCAATCTTTTGGGCCTTCAGGTTGACTGGGATGATGAAACTCAAACTGCAATTTTAACATCACCGGGAAAAACCCCCGTTTGGCCTGTACATAAACAAACCATTGATGTGCCTATCGCAAAAGAGACTTCTATTACAATTAACGGAAACAAAATTGACTCTTCTTGGATAAATGAAACATATAATAATTATAAAACGAACTATCCGTCAGCAGCAGAAGATGAAATTAAAAACGCAGTAGTTGCAGATGCTACGTGGTATGCTTTTCAGCAGGAAATGTATGCAAAGTATGACATTAAGGAAACTGATGATTTTGCGCAAGATGCAGAAAAATCCTACCTTGAGTTTGTTGAAATGTACGGCGGAGCAGAAAGCTTTGAGCAAGTTCTGACAAGCTCAGGTTATGAACTTGACAGTCATAAAAAGGATTATATCAAAGGCTTTATTGAAACTCAGATGATGAATCAGCTTACAGATTGCCTTATTGAGGACAGCGAGGAAATTCAAAAGCTCAAAAGCGGAGAAAAAGCTAATTTTGAGCAAGATGCTTCTCTTGCAGTTTTCCCAAAAGCTACTGTAAAGCATATACTCATTCCTACAGGTGACAATGCTAAAAAAAATGCTGAAAAAGTTTTGGAAAGACTTAAAAAAGGCGAAAGTTTTGATAAGGTGTTAGCTGAATTTAAAGAAAACGACCCGGGAATGCCGACGAGCGGCTATGAAGTATCCAAAGACTCAGGCTTTGTGCCTGAATTTGAAGAAGCCGCTTTAAAGCTTACAAAAGGCAAGTTCTCAGACATTGTAAAATCTGACTACGGATATCACATAATTTACTGCCTTGAAAAAAGCGAAACAATCACATTTGACGAATACTTTGAAATGAACTTCAACAACGAAGTATCACAGATACTTAACAACATTGTACAAGAGTACGAAAAAACTGCAGAAGTAAAAGTCGAGTGGGGATTTTAATTAAATCAATAAAGACGCGTAAAACCGCGTCTTTTAATTTTTATATTAAATTATAAAAACTCAGGACATGTGCCGCGTCAGAGTTCGTATTTTTACTTCGTTTCTGCACTTGCAGAAACTCGTTTTTCACACGGCTCTTCCTTTTCGGAAACAAAAAATACTTTTTGTTTCCGTTTATCAAGAAAAGCTACGAAGCGTTTCTAATATTATAACCCAATTTGCAATGATAATTGCAAATTGAAAATAAAAAAAGCTTGGGAAATCCCAAGCTTTTTAAATTTCAGTTATTAGTCGTTAATAGCTGTAACAACGCCTGAACCTACTGTTCTACCACCTTCACGGATAGCAAATCTTAATCCTTCTTCGATAGCGATAGGAGTGATAAGTTCAACATCCATTGTAACGTTATCGCCAGGCATGCACATTTCTGTACCTGCAGGTAAGTTGATAACGCCTGTAACGTCTGTTGTTCTGAAATAGAACTGAGGTCTGTAGTTGTTGAAGAATGGTGTATGACGGCCACCTTCATCCTTTGTAAGAACGTAAACTTCGCCCTTAAACTTTTTGTGCGGATGAATTGAACCTGGTTTAGCAAGAACCTGTCCTCTTTCGATTTCGTCTCTCTGGATACCTCTTAAGAGTACACCAACGTTGTCGCCAGCTTCAGCGTAGTCAAGGATCTTTCTGAACATTTCGATACCTGTAACAACAACTTTTCTAGCTTCGTCTGTAAGACCAACGATTTCAACTTCTTCAGAAGTTCTGAGCTGACCTCTTTCTACTCTACCTGTAGCAACTGTACCACGGCCTGTGATTGAGAATACGTCTTCAACAGGCATAAGGAACGGAAGGTCTGCTTTTCTTTCAGGTGTAGGAATGTATTCGTCAACTGCTTTCATAAGGTCAACGATAGGTTTGTAAACTTCATCATCAGGATTTGTTGATGTTGATTCCAAAGCCTGGAGTGCTGAACCGATAACGATCGGAATATCATCACCTGGGAATTCATATTCGTTAAGAAGATCTCTAACTTCCATTTCTACTAATTCTAAAAGTTCAGGATCGTCTACCTGGTCAGCTTTGTTCAAGAATACTACCAAGTAAGGAACGCCTACCTGTCTTGACAAAAGGATATGTTCTCTTGTCTGAGGCATAGGACCGTCAGCTGCTGATACAACCAAGATACCGCCGTCCATCTGAGCCGCACCTGTGATCATGTTTTTAACATAGTCAGCGTGACCTGGGCAGTCAACGTGTGCATAGTGACGAACGTCTGTTTCGTACTCAACGTGTGCTGTTGAGATTGTGATACCTCTTTCTCTTTCTTCAGGAGCCTTATCGATGTTATCGTAAGCTGTGTATTCAGCCTGGCCCTTCATACCTAAAACTTTTGTGATTGCTGCTGTCAATGATGTTTTACCATGGTCAACGTGGCCGATAGTACCAATGTTGACATGGGGCTTATTTCTTTCAAATTTTTCCTTAGCCATTTTTAATTTCCTCCTTTTTTTATAAAAAACAAAAATTAATTATTATTGTAATTACTATTATAAACCATTTTAGCATAAATTGCAACTAAAATTTTGTAAATTATTCAGACTTAGATCTCTCTGCAATAATTTTGTCCATAATAGATTTCGGGATAGGTTCAAAGTGGCTTGGCTGCATTGTATACTGGCCTCTGCCCTGTGTATTTGAACGCATATCTGTTGCATATCCGAACATTTCTGAAAGCGGAACGAAAGCTGCGATAGCCTGTACACCGTTTCTTGCTTCCATACCCTGAATCTGACCACGTCTTGAGTTGATATCACCCATAACGTCGCCCATGTATTCATCTGGAACAACAACGTCAACCTTCATAATAGGTTCTAAGAGTACCGGATCTGCTTTTCTCATACCGTCTTTAAATGCCATAGATGCTGCAATCTTAAACGCCATTTCAGATGAGTCTACTTCATGGTAAGAACCATAGGTAAGAGTACATCTAACGTCAACAACGTTATATCCTGCAAGGATACCTGCCTGCATAGCACCCTGAATACCTGCGTCAACTGACGGAATGTATTCTTTCGGGATAGCACCGCCGACAATTTTGTTAACAAATTCGTAACCAGCACCGGGCTCTAATGGTTCCATAGTCATAACAACATGACCATACTGACCCTTACCACCTGACTGACGAGCATATTTACATTCTGTTTCAACAGTCTTGGTAATAGATTCTTTGTATGAAACCTGAGGAGCACCAACGTTAGCTTCAACTTTGAATTCACGAAGCAATCTGTCAACAATAATTTCAAGGTGAAGTTCACCCATACCTGCAATAATTGTCTGACCTGTTTCTTCGTCTGTATAGGTTCTGAAGGTTGGGTCTTCTTCTGCAAGTTTTGCAAGTGCAATACCCATTTTTTCCTGACCTGCTTTTGTTTTTGGTTCAATAGCAACGCTGATAACCGGTTCCGGGAATTCCATTGATTCTAAGATAACCGGATGCTTTTCGTCACAAAGAGTGTCACCTGTAGTTGTGTTCTTAAGACCAACTGCAGCTGCGATATCACCTGAGTAAACAGTTTCGATATCTTCTCTGTGGTTAGCGTGCATCTGAAGTATTCTTCCTAATCTTTCTTTGTGTCCTTTTGACGCATTAAGAACGTAAGAACCTGCATTTACTGAACCTGAATATACTCTGAAGAAGCAAATCTTACCAACAAACGGGTCTGTTGCAATCTTAAATGCTAATGACGCAAAAGGCTCATCGTCTGAAGAAGGTCTTGTTTCTTCCTCCTCTGTATCTGGGTTAACACCTTTGATAGCAGGAACGTCAACAGGTGACGGCATATATTCAATGATAGCGTCCAAAAGAAGCTGAACGCCCTTATTTCTGTATGAAGTACCGCAAAGCATAGGAACGATTTCGTTGTTGATGGTAGCTTTTCTTAAAGCTTTTTTAAGTTCATCAACAGTGATTTCTTCCTCCATAAGATACTTGTCCATAAGCTCTTCGTCTGTTTCAACGATAGCTTCGACCATTTTTGCTCTGTATTCTTTTGCTTTGTCTAACATATCGGCAGGGATTTCCTCCTCGCCGTACTTTGTACCCATTTCATCGTAATAAACTTCAGCTTTCATATTCATAAGGTCTACGATACCTTTGAAAGTATCTTCTGCACCAATAGGAAGCTGAACTGGAACACCGTTAGCTTTAAGACGGTCATGAACCATGTTAACAACGTTATAAAAGTCTGCACCCATGATGTCCATTTTGTTAACATAAATCATTCTCGGTACGCCGTAGTCATCAGCCTGTCTCCAAACTGTTTCTGACTGAGGCTCAACGCCGCCTTTTGCACACATAACTGTAACAGAGCCGTCCAATACTCTAAGTGAACGCTGAACTTCAACTGTAAAGTCAACGTGTCCAGGTGTATCAATAATATTAATTCTGTTCTTGATTCCTTTAAAAGGCCCTACCTGAGGTTCCCAGAAACAAGTTGTAGCCGCAGATGTGATGGTAATACCACGTTCCTGCTCCTGAACCATCCAGTCCATTGTAGCAGAACCGTCATGAGTTTCACCAAGCTTACGGTTTTTACCTGTATAAAACAAAATTCTTTCTGTTGTGGTAGTTTTACCGGCATCGATATGAGCCATGATACCGATATTTCTTGTATTCTTTAATGAATACTCTCTGCCCATGCTAATTTCCTCCTTTCGAGAATAGTTGATTTTATTAAAAAATCAGATAAATTCAAATAAATATTTGAAAGATTACCAACGGTAATGTGCAAAAGCTTTGTTAGCTTCAGCCATTTTGTGTGTGTCTTCTTTCTTTTTAACAGCTCCGCCCATGTTGTTGATTGCATCCAAAATTTCGTTTGCAAGTCTTTCTCTCATGGTCTTTTCACCTCTCGCTCTTGAGTATGATGTGAGCCATCTTAAGCCTAAAGTCTGTCTTCTTTCAGGTCTAACTTCCATAGGAACCTGATAAGTAGCACCGCCGACTCTTCTAGCTTTAACTTCGAGTACAGGCATAATGTTTTCCATAGCCTGACCAAAAACTTCTAAAGGTTCTTTACCTGTTTTTTCCTTAATGATGTCAAATGCATCATAAACGATTTTCTGAGCTACACCTTTCTTACCATCTAACATAATGTTGTTGATAAGTCTTGTAACTACAACTGAGCCGTACATAGGATCCGGTAAAACCTCTCTTTTTGCAATAAAGCCACGTCTTGGCACGTTTCTTCCCTCCTTTTTGTGATATCAATCACAGGTACTCGGCAAATAATTGCCGCAAGCGCTAAAAAGTGGCAAAATACATAATATATATAAAATGCCCTTAAAGCACTATCTTAATTCATAGTTTGTGATTATTTTTTCTTTGCTTTCTTTGCGCCATACTTAGATCTACTCTGATTTCTGTTAGCAACACCTGAAGTATCAAGTGTACCTCTGATGATATGATAACGTACACCAGGTAAATCCTTAACTCTTCCGCCTCTTATAAGAACAACGCTATGCTCCTGTAAGTTGTGGCCGATACCTGGAATGTATGATGTAACTTCGATACCGTTTGACAATCTTACTCTGGCAATTTTTCTTAAAGCTGAGTTAGGCTTTTTAGGGGTCGTTGTTTTAACATAAGTGCAAACGCCTCTTTTCTGCGGTGACTGCTGATCGGTTGCTGTCTTTTTAATAGAGTTGTAACCTTTCAAAAGTGCAGGAGCGGTAGACTTTTTAACACTTGTCTCACGACCTTTTCTAACTAACTGGTTAAATGTTGGCATTCTTTCACCTCCGTAAATAGATTTTATATATAAAGCCCAAAGGCTATATACCTAATTTAAAACTGCGACAACAGCTGCGCCCACATCAATTCCGCAAAGCTCTCCGAGCTGAGCGAGTGAATACTGCGTGTCAACCTCAATTTTTTTCTTTTTGCAAAGTTTTTCAAAATCTTCTTTGATATTACGGTCTGCATCGTGCGCAAGGTAAATCATTTTTGCCTCGCCATTTGTAACAGCCTTTTTAGACTGCTTTAGCCCGACGCAAACCTCACCTAAGTGAGTAATCATTTTTTGCTTACTTTTCCTCCGTTTTAGCAGATAAATCTGCACCAATCCTAAAATGACAGTTTCAGCAAGAGGGCATAGTACGCCCACTGACCCACCATCACACGGAATACATTATAGCACCAAAAATAAAGGTTTGTCAAGAGTTTTTAATTAAAATTTTCATTATTTTAAGCCGATTTGTGGTGAATTTAAAAAGCACAACAAGATGTTGTGCTTCATATTAAAACAGTATGGTAAATACATTGTTTTAATGTTTAAAAAGGTCGCAGCAAACATCACTGCGACCTTTTATTTATTAATTATTCTGCTTGTGCAGTTTCTTCGCCTTCAAACATTTTTGTTAAAATGCCTTCAGGGTCAGAAATTGCGTTTCTGTCTTCTACAGGTACAACATTTACATCGTGATATTTTGAAATACCTGTACCTGCAGGGATAAGCTTACCGATAATAACATTTTCCTTAAGACCGATAAGCGGATCAATCTTACCTTTGATAGCGGCTTCGGTTAAAACTCTTGTTGTTTCCTGGAATGATGCAGCTGACAAGAAGCTATCTGTAGCAAGAGATGCTTTGGTAATACCCAAAAGCTCTGTAACATAAACAGCCTTGCGTTTGCCCTCTTCTTCCATCTTTTTATTTTCTCTTTCAACTTCCAGATAATCAACCATTGAGCCGATAAGGAAGTTTGTGTCGCCTGATTCTTCAATTCTTACTTTCTTCATCATCTGACGAACAATAACCTCAATGTGCTTATCGCTGATATCAACACCTGTCATGCGGTAAACCTTCTGAACTTCGCGCACGATATAAGCGTGAACTGCATCAGGACCTAAAATGTCTAAGAGGTCATGCGGGTCGAGTGAACCGTCTGTAAGCGGAGCACCTTTTTCTATAACGTCGCCTTCTGAAACCTTAATTCTTGCGTTAAACGGAATCTGATAAACTTTATCCTCATCCTCGCCCTGAACAATGATTTCACGAAGCTTTTTGCTTTCGTCTAAATGAATTTTACCTGAAATTTCAGATATAATTGCAACACCTTTTGGTTTTCTTGCTTCAAACAACTCGGTAACACGGGGAAGACCCTGTGTGATATCGTCGCCTGACGCAGCACCACCGGTATGGAATGTTCTCATTGTAAGCTGTGTACCCGGTTCACCGATTGACTGAGCTGCGATAATACCAACAGCCTCACCGATATCAACCTGTTTGCCTGATGCCAAGTTTGCACCATAGCACTTAGAGCAAACACCGAATTTTGACTTACATGTAAGAACTGAACGAACTTTAACTTCCACGATACCTGCTTCTACAATCTTAGTTGCAGTATCGTCATTAATAAGCTGATTTTTACCAACAATAACTTCTTTTGTTGCAGGATTAACAACATCTTCAAATGCTGTTCTTCCAACAAGTCTGTCGTGAAGTTTTTCCAAAACTGCGTTACCGTCTTTGATTTCTGAAACAATAGTATATTCTGTTGTTCCGCAATCGTCCTCACGAACGATAACGTCCTGAGCAACGTCAACAAGTCTTCTTGTAAGGTAACCTGAGTCAGCGGTACGAAGAGCTGTATCTGCAAGACCTTTTCTGGTACCGTGCGAAGATGCAAAGAATTCAAGCACGGTAAGACCTTCACGGAAGTTAGCTTTAATCGGAACTTCCATAGCGCCACCGTCTGTTTTACCCATAACGCCACGCATACCTGAAAGCTGTCTGATCTGATTGATACTACCTCTCGCACCTGAATCTGCCATCATATAAATCGGGTTGTACTTATCAAGGTTTTTAAGAATTGCTTTACCGATTTCATCGTTAGTTTTCATCCAGGCGTCAACTATAAGGTTATGACGTTCTTCATCATCAATAACACCACGTCTGAACTTTTTAGTGATTTTATCAATTTCTTCTTCTGTTTTTTCGATAAATTCTTCTTTTTCGCCAAGCACAAGGATATCTGATACTGAAATTGTGATAGCACCCTGAGTTGAGTACTTATAACCTGTTGCCTTGATTTTATCAAGTGTTTCAGCCGCTTCTGCAGTACCGTGAATTTTAATGCATTTATCTGCGATAGTGCTTAAAACTTTCTTGTCAGCAGCTTTTGTATCTGTAGGCTTGCTCTTAACAGTATTTAAAAGTGCTGTGATTTCAAGCTCAAACATCTGCTCTGGGTTGCTGCGGTCAACATATCCCAAATCCTGCGGAATGTTATCATTAAAGATAATTCTTCCCACAGTCATATCAACAAGCTTTGAGTATTCTTTTCCGTCAAGCTCGCCCTTACATAAAACTTTGATAGGTGCGTGAAGACCAACTGCGCCATTTTCGTAAGCTAAAAGTGCTTCTTCTTTTGTCATAAACACTTTGCCTTCGCCGGGTTCTCCTTCAAACACACCTTCCTCAGTATACGAAGCAGGAGTTTTTCCTTCAGCTTCTAATGCGCCATTTACTTTGTAAAGTGAAGGTGTTCCGTCAAAATGGTCTGAAACAAGATTTACAATCTGACCTTTTTCAAAGCCCGAATCTCCCGGATCTGTGATTTTAACTTCTTTTGCCTTAACAAGTGTGAGATAATATGAACCTAAAATCATATCCTGTGTAGGAACAGTAACAGGTTTACCATCCTGAGGCTTTAAGAGGTTGTTTGCTGAAAGCATTAAAAATCTTGCTTCTGCCTGAGCCTCTGCTGAAAGCGGAAGGTGAATAGCCATCTGGTCACCGTCAAAGTCGGCGTTATATGCTGTACATACCAACGGATGGAGCTTTAATGCTCTGCCTTCTACCAAAACAGGTTCAAATGCCTGAATACCAAGTCTGTGAAGTGTAGGAGCACGGTTTAAAAGTACCGGATGTTCTTTTATAACATCTTCTAAAACTTCCCATACTTCAGGACGAACTCTTTCAACCATTCTTTTGGCATTTTTTATGTTGAGTGCCAAACCGTTTTTAACAAGTCTTTCCATAACGAAAGGCTTAAAGAGTTCGATAGCCATTTCTTTAGGAAGACCGCACTGATAAATCTTAAGATCAGGACCTACTACGATAACTGAACGTCCTGAGTAGTCAACACGTTTACCGAGTAAGTTCTGTCTGAAACGTCCCTGTTTACCTTTAAGCATATCTGAAAGTGATTTGAGTGCACGGTTTCCGGGGCCTGTTACAGTTCTTCCTCGTTTACCGTTGTTAATTAAAGCATCTACCGCTTCTTGTAGCATTCTTTTTTCGTTTCTTACGATAATGTCAGGAGCTTTAAGCTCTAAAAGTCTTGCAAGGCGATTATTTCTGTTAATAACACGTCTGTAAAGGTCGTTTAAGTCGCTGGTTGCAAATCTGCCGCCGTCAAGCTGTACCATAGGTCTTAAATCAGGCGGGATAACCGGCAAAACATCCATAATCATCCACTCAGGTTTGTTTCCTGAAAGTCTGAATGATTCAACAACATCAAGTCTTTTTATAAGTTTAATTCTTTTCTGGCTCTGACTCGAAACTTCTTCGAGCTCTGCTTTAAGCTGAGCAGAAATTTCATCTAAATCAAGTTCAGAAAGAAGTGTTTTAATAGCCTCAGCACCCATTCCGGCTTTAAACTTTTTGCCGTACTTGTCATAAGCTTCTCTGTATTCGCCTTCGTTTAAGAGCTGCTTTTTAAAGAGTGGGGTTTTGCCAGGGTCTGTTACAACGTACGCTGCAAAATAAAGCACTTTTTCCAAATCTCTTGGTGACATTTCAAGGATTAATCCCATTCTTGATGGAATTCCTCTGAAATACCAGATGTGTGATACCGGAGCTACAAGCTCGATATGACCCATTCTTTCACGTCTTACCTTAGCTTTTGTAACTTCAACACCGCATTTATCGCACACGATACCCTTGTATCTTAATCTTTTATACTTGCCGCAATGACATTCCCAGTCCTTCATAGGTCCGAAAATTCTTTCGCAGTACAAGCCACCTGTTTCAGGCTTTAATGTTCTATAGTTTATTGTTTCAGGCTTTTTAACCTCACCACGTGACCAACTTCTGATTGCCTCGGGTGATGCCAAGCCGATTTTTATAGACTTAAACTCGTATTTACCGGAAGCGTCTTTGTTTCCCGATAAAACAGTTCTTTCGTTTTCCATAAAGTTTCAGTCCTTTCTGCCGGCAAATTATTTTTGCCGCAATATTAACAATCCTAAAGCTTATTAGCCGTTGATATCTTCAAAGTCAACAACATTATCAAATTCGCCGTCGTAAACCATTTCTTCTTCGAGAGTGAAGTCATCATCGACAGCATCAGCTTTTGCTTCACCGTTTGCCAATGCTTCTTCTTGTGCACGCTCTGCGCTCTTTCTGATTTCTGCCAAGATTTCAGGAGTAGCCTCAGGTGCCTCGATATCCTCGTCGTATTCTCTTAAATCAATCTCGTTATCGTCTTTGTCAAGAACTTTAACATCAAGACATAAGCTCTGCAATTCTTTAATAAGAACCTTGAATGATTCAGGAACACCGGGTTTTGGAACGTTAAGACCTTTAACGATAGATTCATAAGTCTTAACACGTCCTACAATATCGTCCGACTTGATTGTCAATATTTCCTGCAAGGTATATGCTGCGCCATAAGCTTCCAAAGCCCAAACTTCCATTTCACCGAATCTCTGACCGCCGAACTGAGCTTTACCGCCGAGAGGCTGCTGAGTAACAAGTGAATATGGACCTGTTGAACGGGCGTGGATTTTGTCGTCAACAAGGTGATGGAGCTTTAACATATACATATAACCAACTGTAACAGGGTTATCAAACTTCTGACCTGTTCTGCCGTCATAAAGTGTGATTTTACCTGTTTCGTCATAAAGCTCAGGTGTACCATTTTCTTTATCTGTTTCAACCTGTTTTGCAAGCTTTAACGCTTCTTTGATATCTTCTTCATGAGCACCGTCAAATACAGGTGTTGCAATCTTCCAGCCAAGAGCCTTTGCAGCATAACCCAAGTGAACTTCCAAAACCTGACCGATATTCATACGTGAAGGAACGCCCAGAGGATTTAATACAATCTGAAGCGGTGTTCCGTCAGGCAAGAATGGCATATCTTCCTGAGGAAGAACTCTTGAAACGACACCTTTATTACCGTGACGTCCTGCCATTTTATCACCAACAGAGATTTTTCTCTTTTGAGCAATATAGCATCTGATTACCTGATTTACGCCAGGGTTAAGCTCGTCGCCGTTTTCTCTTGTAAATACTTTAACATCAACTATGATACCTGATTCACCATGAGGAACACGAAGTGAAGTATCTCTTACTTCTCTTGCTTTTTCGCCGAAAATTGCACGTAAAAGTCTTTCTTCTGCTGTAAGCTCAGTTTCACCCTTTGGTGTAACCTTACCAACTAAAATATCGCCTGCGTGAACTTCTGCACCAATTCTTACAATACCTCTTTCGTCAAGGTCGCGAAGTGCATCGTCACCAACGTTTGGAATATCTCTTGTGATTTCCTCAGCACCGAGTTTAGTATCTCTTGAATCAATTTCGTATTCTTCAATATGAATTGATGTCAAAACATCATCTTTTACAAGGTTTTCGTTAAGCAGGATAGCATCCTCGTAGTTGTAACCTTCCCATGTCATAAATCCAATGAGAACGTTTTTACCAAGACCTACTTCACCATTTTCAGTAGCTGGACCGTCTGCGATAAGCTCGCCTTTTTTAACGAAGTCGCCCTCTTTTACAACAGGTCTCTGATTGATACAGGTGCCCTGGTTAGAACGTGTGAATTTCAGTATATTGTAAGTTCTGATTTCGCCTGTTTCTTCTTCTCTTACAACAACCTTGTCAGCTGCAACTTTTAATACTGTGCAGTCATTTTTAGCAACTACAACAACGCCTGAATCCATAGCTGCTCTGTATTCCATACCTGTACCTATAATAGGTGATTCAGGTTTAATGAGCGGAACTGCCTGACGCTGCATGTTAGATCCCATAAGTGCACGGGATGCGTCGTCGTTTTCAAGGAACGGAATCATAGCTGTAGCAACAGACACAACCTGACGCGGAGATACATCCATATAGTCAATTCTGTCAGGAGTAACCTCAATCATATCGTCCTGTTTTCTTGCAATGATTTTTTTAGCAATGAACTTGCCGTTTTCATCGCAAGGCTCTGTAGCCTGAGCAATAATCTTTCCGTCTTCAATATCAGCTGTGATATATACAATTTCATCTGTAACAGCACCGTCTTTTACCACTCTGTACGGTGCTTCGATAAATCCGTAGTTGTTAATTCTTGCATAAGTTGCAAGTGAGTTGATAAGACCGATGTTAGGACCTTCAGGTGTTTCGATAGGACACATTCTGCCGTAGTGAGAATAGTGTACGTCACGAACGTCAAAACTTGCACGGTCTCTTGACAAACCGCCGGGACCTAATGCTGAAAGTCTTCTTTTGTGAGTAAGCTCAGCGAGTGGGTTTGGCTGATCCATAAACTGTGAAAGCTGTGAAGAACCGAAGAATTCTTTAACAGCTGCAACAACAGGTCTTGTGTTGATAAGAGCCTGAGGAGTGATAACATCTAAGTCCTGAATTGTCATTCTTTCTCTTACAACTCTTTCCATTCTTGAAAAACCAAGTCTGAATTGATTTTGTAAAAGTTCGCCCACCGCACGGAGTCTTCTGTTGCCGAGGTGGTCAATATTATCGGTTTCGCCAATACCGTGGCGCATATTTAAAACATAGTTAACAGACGCAAATACGTCTTCTACCATAACGTGCTTTGGCATAAGATTTTCTGCGTTTTCAATCAATGAAGTTTTTAATTCCTGAGTATCGCCGTTTGCATCTTCAATAAGCTTTGTCAAAAGGTCAAATCTTACATTTTCATTAATTCCAACTTCTTCAGGGTTGAAATCAAGGAAATGTTTTGCATCAACCATACCGTTTGAAAATACTATAACGCTGTCTCCGTTTATATCTAAAACAACTCTGTTTACAGCATTTTTCTCAAGTGTAAGGCAAGCTTCTTTATTTAATACATCGCCTTTAGAGAATAAAATTTCTCCTGTAACAGGGCTTACAACATCTTCATTTAAGGTTTTTCCTAAAACTCTGTCAGACAGTGCAAGCTTTTTGTTAAACTTATAACGGCCAACACGTGCTAAATCATATCTTTTTGCATCAAAGAATAAAGAGCCTAGAAGTTTTGCTGCACCTTCTAATGTTGCAGGTTCGCCGGGACGAAGTCTTTTATAGATTTCTTCTAACGCTTCCTGTGTATTTTTTGTTGTATCCTTACTTAATGTATTAAGAAGAATATCCTCTTCGCCGAACATATCTGTAATTTCGTCAGCAGAACTAAGACCAAATGCTTTAAGTAAAACTGTAACAGGAAGCTTTCTTGTTCTGTCAACTCTTACTGAAAATACATTATACTGGTCTGTTTCATATTCAATCCATGCACCTCTGTTTGGAATAACAGTAGATGTAAAGAGTTTGTTACCTGCTTTATCAAAAGAAGAAGCATAGTAAATACCCGGAGATTTAACAAGCTGGCTTACGATAACACGTTCAGCACCATTGTATACAAAAGTGCCTTGGTCTGTCATAAGCGGGAAATCGCCCATAAATATTTCCTGCTCTTTAACCTCGCCCGTATCTTTGTTGATAAGTCTTACTCTTACTTTTAAAGGAGCAGCGTAAGTTGCATCTCTTTCTCTGCATTCTTCAAGTGTGTATTTTGTGTTTTCTCTTTCCAGGGTGAAATCAATAAACTCAAGAACCAGCTTGTCTGCCATATCATCAATCTGTGGCTTGCTAAACACACTTCCAAACATTTCATCAGACAAAAACCATTTGCAGCTTTTTTCCTGATCGTCGCGGCTTGAGAAGTTCGTAATCGGAGAAACATCTTTTAAAACCTCTAAAAGTCCGTCGGTTAAAAACCATTCATAAGAATTTTTCTGGACTTCAATAAGGTTTGGCATTTCTGATGCTTCTGTGATTTTCGAATAACTCATACGAGTATTCTTGCCGAGTTTAATCTCGTTTGGCATCATAAAATCAATCACCTCATTTAAATTTTTACATTTAATAAAGTTGATGCTGTTTATTAATCATCCTGAACATATAAATGAAAGTAAAAATACTTTCGTTCCAAATATGAATGAAAATTGCGTCTGCATCAAGGATTTTCAGGCATTTTTTGATTAATTTGCCATCATATCCCATTTTGCAGGGCATATAACACCAATTTACAGTATTAGAGCCTATATGATACCATAATTTTTTATGTTTGTCAACATTTTTTACAAAAAAAATTCCGCACAGCATTTACGCTGTGCGGAAAAGTTTTAAACTTATATTACATTACCTGTGTGTAAATATAGATTGCAAAAAGTATAACTGAAATCCACATAATCGGGCTGATGTCTTTGATTTTACCTGTGAAAATCTTAAGAACAACCCAAGCAATCATAGCAAACATAATACCTGTTGCGATTGAATATGCAAAAGGCATCATAACGATTGCCAAGAAGCCGCCGATTGTATCAGCAACATCACCGTCAAAATCCATCTTTGTAACTGCTGAAAGCATCAAAAGACCAACGAAGAGCATTGCCGGTGTTGTAGCAAAGCCAGGGATTGCAAGGAAAAGAGGAGCAAGAGGAATTGCCAATAAGAACAAGATACCTGTTGTGAGTGCTGTAAGACCAGTTCTGCCGCCTGCAGCAACACCTGCTGAAGATTCAACATAGCTTGTAACTGTAGATGTACCAAGGCAAGCACCTGCAACAGTACCAACAGCGTCTGCCATTAAAGCGCCGCCAGCTCTTGGAAGTGAGCCATCTTCTGCCAACAAGTTACCCTTCTGAGCAACACCGATTAATGTTCCAACTGTATCGAAGATATCAGTATAAAGGAATGTAAACATTACAACTGCAAAAGCTGCAAAGTTTTTAACAACGAATGCAAAGTCAAACTGGAAAAGTGCAGGAGCAGCAAAGTTTGCTTTAATTGCTTCCCATGAAAGGTTAGGAATTAAAGAATAAACTCCTGCTTCAATGTTAACCTGATACCAGCCAATTAATTCTGCAATAATACCAAGTACCCATGTAGCTAAAATACCGATTAAAATATCGCCTTTAACTTTGTAGTGGTGAAGCACACCGATAATTAAAAGACCAACTACCGCAAGTACCACCTGAGGTGAGCCAAGGTCACCAAGACCAACTAATGTAGAATCATTGTTTACAACAACACCTGCGTTAATAAGCGCGATAATTGTGATAAACAAACCGATACCTGCTGTGATACCTAATTTTAAGTTAGCAGGAATTTTGTTAACCAAAGCTTCTCTGAACTTAAAGATTGAAAGAATCATAAAGATGATACCTTCAAGTAAAATAGCAGTTAATGCTACTTTGTATGAGTAACCCATACCCAAACATACTGTAAAAGTAAAGAATGCGTTAAGACCCATACCTGAAGCGAGTGCTACCGGATAGTTTGCAAAGAATGCCATGCAGATTGTACCGATTGCAGCAGAAAGTGCTGTTGCCATAAAAATAGCTGCAGCGCCAGGTCCATCAGGAATGATACCAAGCATACCTGGGTTAACCGCGAGGATGTAAGCCATTGCCAAGAAGGTTGTTAAACCTGCAATAATTTCGGTCTTAACATCTGTGCCATGTTCTTTAAGTTTGAACAGTTTTTCCATTTTTAACCTCTCCTTTTGAGAAAAAATTATTACAACATAATTTTACTATAAACTGCAAAATTTAGCAAGATATTTTTAAAAAAAACACAAAAAAAACTGCACAAAAATTTGTGCAGTTTTTTAATTTGAATTCTTAAAAGATATATTTTTTAGAACAAGCCTGAAATCACGCCATTTTCGTCGACGTCAATTTTTTCAGCAGCAGGAACTTTAGGTAAGCCCGGCATTGTCATAATATCGCCGGTTAATACTACAATAAAGCCTGCGCCTGCAGAAATTTTAAGATTTCTTACTGTAACTTTAAAGCCCTCAGGTGCACCGAGTTTTGTCATATCATCAGAAAAGCTGTACTGGGTTTTTGCAATACATACAGGGCATTTTGAAAATCCTAAGTCTTCTAACTGTTTAATCTGAGCTTCGGCGTTTGCAGTAAAGTTAACACCATCTCCGCCATAAATCTTTGTAACAACAGCTTCGATTTTTTCTTTGATTGAAACGTCATCTGTATAAGAAAACTCAAAATTATTCTCCTGCTCGCAAAGTCTTACAACTTCTTCTGCCAGTTCAATTCCGCCGTTTCCGCCTTCTGCCCATACATTAGAAAGCACAACATTAACACCGAGTTTTTTGCATTCTGAAATGATAAGCTCAACTTCAGCATCTGTGTCTGTCGGGAATCTGTTAACTGCAACAACGCTCGGCAATTTATACACATTTTTGATGTTTGAAACGTGTCTTAAAAGATTTGGAATACCGTTTTTAAGTGCTTCTAAGTTTTCTGTTCCAAGCTCTGTTTTAGCAAGACCACCATGCATCTTTAATGCTCTTATGGTTGCAACAATTACAACTGCAGATGGTTTTAATCCTGCTAAACGACACTTAATATCAAGGAACTTTTCAGCGCCTAAATCTGCACCAAAGCCTGCCTCTGTAATTGCATAATCGCCAAGCTTCATAGCAAGCTTGGTAGCTAAAACTGAGTTGCATCCGTGTGCGATATTTGCAAAAGGTCCACCGTGAACGAGTGCCGGTGTTGCCTCTAAAGTCTGAACTAAGTTTGGCTTTAAGGCATCTTTTAAAAGTGCTGTCATAGCACCCTCTGCTTTAAGGTCACCTGCTGTAACAGGCTTGTCGTCGTAGGTGTAACCAACAATAATATTGGAAATTCTCTTCTTAAGGTCAGTAATATCTGCAGCCAGACATAAAACTGCCATGATTTCAGATGCAACAGTGATATCGTATCCGTCTTCACGGGGAACTCCATTTACTTTTGCGCCGATTCCGTCAATAACATGACGAAGCTGGCGGTCATTCATATCAACGCATCTTTTCCATGTAATTCTTTTGGGGTCTATGTTTAAAGTGTTTCCCTGATAAATGTGATTGTCAAGCATTGCTGCCAAAAGATTGTTGGCAGCACCTATTGCGTGAAAGTCGCCTGTAAAATGAAGATTAATGTCTTCCATAGGAACAACCTGAGCATATCCGCCGCCTGCCGCACCGCCTTTTACACCAAACACAGGGCCAAGCGATGGTTCACGAAGCGCAACCATAACATTTTTGCCGATTTTCTTAAGACCGTCAGCAAGACCGATGGTTGTGGTTGTTTTTCCCTCTCCTGCAGGTGTGGGAGTAATAGCAGTAACCAAAACGAGTTTACCGTCTTTTTTATCGCTGTCCTTTAAGATTCTTAAATCAACCTTAGCTTTGTGGTTGCCATAAAACTCTAAATATTCGTCTTTGATGCCCGCAGTTTTGGCAATTTCTGAAATATGCTTCATCTCTACAGACTGCGCAATTTCAATGTCGCTTTTATAGCTCACAAACAACACTCCTTAAATATATTTTCTTAAATATTTATTAACATAATAAATTACTGCAAACAAAATCAAAACTTCAAACGGGAGAGCAACAGCATTTTTAATTATTCTTGCAGGCATTAAAACTGCCAGAGCTTTTCCTGTTGTCATATAAACCCAAATTGAATTTAAAGTAACATTTACAAAAAGATTTATCAAAAGCTTTGCCAAAAAGCATTTTAATAAAATATCAATAACTTTGCTTTTTTTTATAAGCATTTTCCCCTTTTTGTAAAGAAGAATTCCATATATAAAACCGCCTGCTGCTGCAGATAAAGTATATCCCGGGAAAAAAGCACCGCCTGCAGGCTTGATAATATATCTTATCACATCACCAACAGCCGCGGCAATCGGTGCCGCAACAGGACCTGCAACAAATCCCATAACTGCAGTTGCGGCAAAATCAAGTCTGATTTTTAAAAGCTCACCAAAATTCAAAGGATTTGCTGCCTCAATAGCAGCACCAAGTGCAATCATAAGTCCGCAAAGCACTATTGTTTTGATTTTTTTCATTTCATAAAATGACGATTTAAACATAAAACCCCTCCAAAATTAAATTAATCAAGAGGTTTTAACTAAAAAACCTCTTTCGTGGCAGTGCCGCAAAAGAGGTATTTTTTAAACAAATGCCTTTATGCAGCAACGGAATGCGAAATCAGCACCGCAAGCATATATGCTTTTCGTAAGCAGGACAACTTCCCGTCCCTGCTTCACTTAACGCACTGAAATCTACTTTGCTCAACAAATTTATGATACCATATTTTTACCATATTGTCAATATTTCGTCATTAATTTACTTAAGTTTAACGCTTGATATTTTTCCTGTTGCTTTTTTAAGCTGATATAATGTGTACATTTAATATGATGGTGATTTTTATGTAGAATATACTAAAAAAGCAGTGCTGCAAAGTTGCAACACTGTTTTTTATATAAACTATCTTTTTTTGTATTAACCTTTTACGCTACCTACAGTAAGACCTCTTGTGAAGTATTTCTGGAAGAACGGGAATACTACAAGTGCAGGACCTGCAACAAGCATAGCAGTTGCCATTCTTACTGATTCACTCGGAAGAGTAGCAGCCATATCCTCTGTAAGTGTTACGGTTGAATTTTCACGCAGGAACGTGATTTGTCTCATAATCTTCTGGAGCAAGTACTGCAAACTTACAAGGTCATCTCTTTTGTTGATGTAAAGCATTGATTCCCACCACAAATTCCATCTTCCAAGGAATGTGAACAATGCAATAGTTGCAAGCACCGGTTTAGAAAGCGGTAATATTATAGTAAAGAATATTCTGTATTCTGAAGCACCGTCAATTAATGCTGCTTCTGTAATAGAGTCAGGCAAGCCCTGGAAAAAGGTTCTTAACATAAACACGTACCACGGACTGATAAGACCCGGAAGTATGTATACCCAGATTGTATCCTGAAGGTGCAAATACTGTGTAATAAGAATGTATGAAGGAACCATACCGCCTGAAAACAATGTTACAAAGTACAGATAGAATGAAAGTCCCGTTCTGCCTTTTAAGTCTCTTTTTGTAAGCGGATATGCAACCATTGACATAAGCAATGTTGCAAGCACCATTGATACCACAGAGAAAATGATTGTTGTTTTGTAAGCATTTACAACCGCTGTAGGATCACGAAGAACATACTTGTAAGCTTCTAAACTGAACTTTCTTGGCCACAAATTGTAACCGTTCATAATAATTTCTTTTTCGTCCGTAAAAGATGCACTGATAAGCATTATAAACGGAATTAAGAACAAAATACACAATACAACAAACAGTATGTTGAGAAATACTTGTGTGGTTCTTGATGATTTTTCCATTTTTTATGTCCTCCTTATTAAAACAATGCTCTGCTCGGGTCGATTTTTCTGGCAATAAAGTTAGTGAGCATAACCATACAAAATCCAACCAAAGACTGAAGAAAACCGATCGCGGTAGACATACTAAAGTCACCAATCTCTCGCATAACTCTGTAAACATATGTATCAATAGTATCAGTTCTTGGATAAAGAGCGCCGATGTCACGTGGAACCTGATAGAACAAACCGAAGTCAGATCTGAAAATACCACCTACTTTAAGAATGCTAAGCATCGTAATAAGAGGCACCAATGTAGGAATTGTTATGTACCATGCTATCTGGATTTTGTTTGCACCGTCGATTTTTGCTGCTTCAAACAATGATGAATCAATTCCCATCAATGCCGCATAGTAAACAACCATATCCATACCTACATGCTTCCACAAAGAGCAAAGAAGCAAAATCCACGTCCACACTTCAGGTATGCTATACCATTGAATAGCAGTTCCGCCGAACATTTCTATAATTCTGTTCAAAATACCATATTCAGGGCTTAAAATAGCATAAACCATGTAGCTGGCAATAATCCATGACATAAAATGCGGTGTGATAAGGATTGTCTGATATGTTTTAACAGCTTTTCTGCTCTGAATTTCAAAGAGTAAAACAGCAACTAAAACCGCTGCAACAATACCGAAGAAAATAAAAATAGCATTAAGTTCAAGGGTGTTCCAAGTTGTTCTTGTGAAGTCATTTGACTGAATAAAAAACTTAAAGTTGTCCAACCCTACCCAATCACTGCCCCAAATACCTTTACTGTACTTATAATCCTTAAAAGAAATTAAAAGGCCGTAAATCGGCAAATAGTTAAACACCAAAACTAACAAGGCAGGAATAACACAAAGTGAGTAAAGCTGCAAATGGCTTTTTTTGATATGTCTTTTTTTCTTTGGCGCAACAGCCACAGCCGCACCTGATGTTTCTTTAATTGTGTCCAAAGCGAACCCTCCTAAAATTACTCGTTATTACTATTATATCACTTTTTTTTTAATGTTCAAGTCTTTTTTTTTGTCTTTTTGTGCGTTTTTTTGACATTTTACCTTGTTTGCGCACCTTAAACATGCCTCAAACCCTCTTGTCTGTAGGTTTTACTCAATTTTTATATTCATTTGTTTAATTTTTTCATTGATGTGTTCTGATATGAGAGCGTATACAACAGCAAAGAAAGGAACGCCCACAAACATACCCACAATTCCGAACAATCCGCCACCAACTATCACCGCAAAAACAACATAAACTGCACGTATTCCGGTAGACTCTCCCAAAAGCTTTGGTCCTAAAACATTTCCGTCAAATTGCTGAAGCACCAGAATGAACACTACAAAAATAAGTGCCTGCCACGGGCTTACTGTCAGCAACAGCAATACAGATGGAACTGCCCCGATAAAAGGGCCGAAAAACGGAATGACATTTGTGATTCCAACGATTACTGAAATTAAAACCGCATAATCAAGCTTTAAAATTCTCATGCCGATATAACAGATAAATCCTATTATTGCAGAGTCAGCAGCCTTTGCAATAATATATCCGCCGAAGGTTTTGTCGGTAAACGATAAAACTTCCAAAACTCTGTCGCCTTTTTTCTTTCCGACTACCGAGTACAAAAGTTTTTTGCCTGTTACAATAAATCTGTGTTTATCAACCAAAAGGTAAATGGAAATTATAACTCCCAGCAAAAAGTTTTTAACGCCTACTGACATTGTTACCACAAATGACGCAATACTTTTCACTGATTCCTGCAAATCAAACCCTTTAGTAATTTCTTCTACAATACTGTCCATAATTTCAACTATGGTATGTGATGGTATATCAAATCTCAACAAATACGCAGCAAGCCACTTTTCAACAGAATATCTGATGTTATCAATATATCCGGGTGCAAGTTCTAAAAGGCCTACAAGTGCATTTACAATTATCGGCACAACGATATACACAAAAAGCGATAATGCCGACAAAAGCAAAACATAAGTGCATACAATACATATTGTTACTTTTATTCCGCGTCTTATGGGCTTTTTTGTTTTTATTTTCTCAAACAACATTGTAAACTTTTTATATGGATAGTTAAATATATATGCAATTACAAAGCCATATATAAACGGTTTTATTACATCCACCATAGTAGCTAAAACTCCTGCAATGCGGCTGACATTGTTAACACACGCCCACAAAACTATCCCCGCAGCTACAACAAAAAACGCATAAAGAGATATTTTTACATACGTGTTTTCAGTATTAAGTTTCATTTTTCTCCCATCCTTTATCACTTTTGTATCACACAATATTCATTTTATACACACAAATTCTGTTTATACTTATTTTAACATAGAACTCTCGTAATTGCAAACACATTGACCAAAATTACATTATGTGTTAAAATGAACGTGAGGTGTTTATATGAAAAAGTTTTGGATATGGCTTTTTGATGCTCTTAGCGGGATTTTTGTATGTACTGGAATTCTTGCGTGTTTGTGGCTTTTATCATACGCAATTTTTAAATTTCCCGAAATCAACTTTAAAAATACCGCCTTTATGGTAGAATTTATTTCGCTTTTCTGGGTTTTAAACTTTATATTCCATTTTTCTTCACCTATAATTACCAAGGGAATTTTGCACAGCATAATCTGTTTTATGCTGTCAGTAATATTGTTTTCGGCAAATTTCGGATTTGTTCCTGCGGCGCAGTCTCTTCTTCTTTGTATGCTGATATTTTTCTCTGCTTACGCCTTATTGCTTGCAGGATTGATACATTTATCCAAAAAAATTAATTGTCCGATGCGTCATTTCCCCGAATGGCTTTTCAGGCTTAAGCCCTGAGCATAAGTAAACCCTTACAATTTTTCTATTGACTAAATCGGCATTTTGCAATATAATATGTATATTCAATTTAAAGGAGAGATTATCTTGAAGAAAATTTTATCGTTGATTTTATCAGTTATTATGATAATTGGTCTTTCCGCTTGTGGTACTGCCACAATGGAAGAAATTAACAAAAACACAAATATTACCGTAGCTACAATCGGTGACGAAGATATTTATGCCTATGAAATGATTTATCTTATGAAAATGGGCTATCCCAAAGAAGATGCTTTAAATGAGATTTCAAGCCTTAAAGCATCGGTTGCCAAGGCAAAAGAACATAACGTTACCCTTACTGAAGAGGATGACCAGACTATTGCTTCTCAATTTGAAGAGCTAGCTACTCAGTTTGGCAGCGAAGATGCTCTTTTAAAGGAATTTGAAAATCTGGGAATTACAAAAGAGCAGTACCAGGAAATTATGCGTCTTTCACTTATGGTAGAGCATCTTAACGAACAGCTTGTTGAACTCGGCATTTTCTCAGAAGTTGAAGATGATGTCGTACTCGACTTTTACAACAACAATTTCTTAAGAGCTCAGCATATTTTATTTTCAACCGTAGATCCACAGACAAATGCAAAACTCTCTGATGACGTTATTAAACAGAAAAAAGCTCAGGCAGAAGATATTGCAAAACAAATCAGCCAAGGAAAAGCTTTTGAAGATTTCGTTTCTCTTTCAGAAGACCCGGGTTTAGAAGCAAGTCCTAACGGCTACACATTCTTAAATGCTCACACTCCAACTATTGAAGGCAATGAGCTTATGCTTACTTACTTCCAACAGTCAGGAATTCCGATAATGGTTGAATCTTTTGAAAAAGCAACTGCAGAGCTTGGCAACAACGAAGTGTCAGATGTTATTGACTCTGATTTCGGCTACCACATTATCAAAAGATACGATCTTCACGGCGAGAACAACGAATATGAAGTGTTAAAGCCTTATATTGCAGGTGTTATTAACAACGTTAACTATACAAATCTTGTCAATGGCTGGAAAGAACAGATGAAACAAAAAACCAACAAGTATTACGAGGCTTTAGAAGTTACTCCCGCAAATCAGACAGCAACAGGTCAGACTGCCCAGCCTCAAGAAGACGTAGCAGACACTGAATAAATATTATATGAAACTTTAAGATGCTGCTCCGCCTGACATTTCAGGTGGCAGCTTCTTTTGTATTACAGACTTAAAAAGGAGATAATTTTGATGAACACTATCAGAATCAACGCATCTAAAAGCTATGATGTTTTAGTGCAAAACGGGTGCTTTAAAGATGCCGGCAGATTTATTAAAAACATATTTCCGGAAGGGAAAATCGCAATAGTAACTGATGACACTGTACAGTCGCTTTATGCCGATGAACTGGTTGAAAACTTAAAGAGCTGCGGTTTTGATGATGTTTTTGTGTTCTCTTTTCCTCACGGTGAAAAGTCAAAGAATTATCAAACCTTAATAGACATAACCGAGTTTTTAGCAGAAAAAAACCTCACCCGCACTGACCTTTTAATAGCTTTAGGCGGCGGTGTTGTTGGAGATATCACAGGGTTTGCTGCGGCAATTTATTTAAGAGGAATTAAATTTGTGCAGATTCCTACTACTTTCTTAGCTGCAATAGATTCGTCGGTTGGCGGTAAAACTGCTGTAAACTTAAATGCAGGCAAAAATTTAATAGGCTCTTTTTACCAGCCAGAGCTTGTTATATGCGATCCAAAAATGATTGACACTTTAGATGACGTTTATTTTGATGACGGCGTTGCAGAGGCAATCAAATACGGTGCGATTATGGACAGTAAGCTTTTTGAACTTTTTGAAAAAAGCGATATGAGACAAAATCTTGAAAAAATAATTGTAAGATGTATTGAACTTAAAAACATTGTTGTTACTGAAGATGAATTTGATGTGGGGTTAAGGCAGCTTCTTAATTTCGGTCACACTATCGGGCATTCTATTGAAAAATGCAGTAATTTTAAAATAACTCACGGCCATGCGGTTGCTATCGGGATGGCAATTATTGCAAGAGGGTGCGTAAAACTTGGTATAACCCCCGAAAATGATGCCAAAAGGCTTATATCCCTTATTGAAAAATACAATCTCCCCACAAAATGCGAATTTGACACAGAAAGCCTTTATGCACCTGCAGTTTCAGACAAAAAACGTACAGGCGGCGATATAACTGTTATTGTTATGGAAAAAGTGGGAGGGTGCGTGCTTCACAAAATTCCGGTTGAAGGCTTAAAGGAGCTGATTGAAAATGGACGTTAAAATCATACCCGAAAAGCTTTCAGGCAGTCTTGATGCAGTTTCGTCAAAATCAGATGCGCACCGCACTATAATAGCGTCTGCACTTTGTGATACGTCTACAGATATTTACATAAACAATATTTCAGAGGATATTTCAGCAACGCTAAGGTGTGTAAAAGCATTCGGCGGGGACTATAAAATAAATGACGGATTTATAACAGTTTATCCGTTTAAGAAAACCTCTTTTGCAACCGCCGACTGCGGCGAAAGCGGCACAACTGCAAGGTTTATTCTCCCCGTTGCTGCATGTTTTTGTGAAAATTTCACGCTCTATGGTTCAGGAAGACTCCCAAAAAGGCCTTTTACCGAGCTTGTGCGTGAAATGAGAAATGCCGGCTGCGAAATAACAAGCGAGCATCTTCCAATTACCTGCAAGGGCACCTTAGATACTAAAAAAGAGTTCTTCTTAGAGGGTAATGTAAGCTCTCAGTACATCTCAGGGCTTTTATTTGCGATAGCCGCAAAAGGAAATGAAGGCAAAATTACTCTCACCTCGCAATTGGAGTCTGAGGGTTATGTTGATATGACAGTAAAAACCCTTGAAAAATTCGGAATAACAGTTGTAAAAGGTCAGGGTTTTTATAAAGTTTGTGAAGGAAAGCTTAAATCACCAGGAAAAGTTTTTGTTGAAGGTGACTGGTCGAGTGCTGCTTTTTGGTATGTTGCTGAATTTTTGGGAAGCAACATAAAACTTTCAGGTCTTGACAAAACCTCGCTTCAGCGTGACAGTAAAATCGCATCTTATCTTCCGCTTCCCGATGAAGTGGATGCTAAAGACATCCCCGACATTGTACCCATTTTGTGCGTTGCGGCGGCAGGAATGAACAAAACCACAAAATTTATAAACACAAAAAGACTTAAAATTAAAGAAAGTGACCGCGCAAAAACAACCTGCGAGCTTATTAATGATTTGGGCGGTTGTGCGGTTTATGACGATAATACAATAACCATTTTAGGAAAAGGATTTTTAAAAGGCGGCGAGGTAAACAGCTATAACGACCACAGAATTGCAATGAGTGCTGCTGTTGCATCCACTATTTGTGATAGTGAAGTTATAATAAAAGACGCATACTGCGTAAAAAAATCCTATCCCTCATTCTACGAGCATTTTAAAAAGCTGGGAGGTAACATTGCTGATGTTTGATTTTGGAAAAATACTTAAAGTAAATGTTTTCGGTGCGTCACACGCTCCTGATATCGGCGTTTTGATTACCGGTATACCAAAAGGCGAAAAAATTGATTTTGACGAGCTTTTAAGCTTTATGAAAAGGCGTGCACCCGGAAATAATCCGTTTTCAACACCCAGAAAGGAAGATGATATCCCTGAATTTATAACAGGAATAGAAAACGGTGTTACATCAGGCGAGCCTATTAAAGCTATTATTAAAAATACAAATGTTAAAAGCAAGGACTACGGAAATTTAGAGTTTGTCCCTCGTCCCGGACATGCAGACTACACCGCATACATAAAATATGGTGGAAAAGAGGATATGAGAGGCGGAGGAAAATTCTCAGGCCGTCTTACCGCTCCAATTTGCATAGCAGGCGGAATAATAAAGCAGATTCTGGCAAGACGGGGCATTTTTATGGGTGCTCACATTTTTGCGGTGCATGGAATCAAGGACGATCGATTTAGTCCCACAGACGTTAGCTTAAAAGATTTTGAAAATGTATGGCAAAAGGATTTTCCTGTTATAAATGACCAAAAAGGTGAGGCGATAAAACAGGAAATTTTAAAGTATAAAGAGCAAAAAAACTCTGTTGGCGGAATTGTGGAATGCTCTGTAACAGGCGTTCCTGCAGGAATAGGTGAGCCAATGTTTTACGGAGTTGAAAATCAGATGTCTTCTGCAATGTTTGCAATTCCTGCAGTTAAAGGAATTGAATTTGGTGCTGGCTTTGACGCCTCCGAAATGACAGGAAGCGAAAACAACGACGACTTTTATTTTGATGGCGAAGTTGTTAAGACAAAAACCAATAATTGTGGCGGAATTTTGGGAGGAATTACAAATGGGATGCCAATTAATTTTAAAGTTGCATTCAAGCCCACTCCTTCAATAGCACTGCCTCAGACAAGCATTGATATTTCAGAAAAAAAAGAAACAACTCTTGAAATAAAAGGACGCCATGACCCATGTATTGTTCAACGGGCAGTACCTGTCGTAGAAGCAGTTTCTGCAATGGTACTTTATGATATGTTATTACAAGACGAAGCCTTAAAAAACCGAAAGGAAGAATAAATATGGATTTAAATAAAATAAGAAGCGAAATAGATAAAATAGACGACCAGCTTAACGAGCTTTTCAGAAAAAGAATGGACACAGTGTTAAAAGTAGCCAAATACAAGCAAGAAAACAATGTTCCTGTATTAAACAAAAACAGAGAGCGTGAAATTGTACACCGTATGGTTTCACAAAATGATGATGCTCTTGCATCATACACAAAAATTCTCTTTAATACCCTGTTTGATGTAAGCCGTTCATACCAAACTCTTGCTTTAAACAAGCAAAATGATTTGGCTTTAAGAATTAAAAATGCTCTTTCAAATACTCCTGAAAAGCTTCCAAACACCCCAACTGTTGCGTGTCAGGGTGTTGAGGGTGCTTATTCCCAGCAAATGTGCGACAAAATATTCACCGCACCTTCAATTATGTATTTTTCAGGTTTTAAAGGCGTTTTTGAAGCTGTTGACAAGGGTCTTTGCAAATACGGAATTTTGCCTGTTGAAAATAGCATACAAGGCTCTGTTTCTGAAGTTTACGACCTTATGCACAAATACAAATTTTACATTGTAAAGGAACAAAAGTTGCATATAAGTCACTGTCTTTTGTCAAACAGCACAAATATTAAAGACATTAAAGAAATTTATTCGCATGAGCAAGCTATCGGTCAATGCGAAGAATTTATCAAGAAAAACGGTCTTAAGGCTGTTGTTTGCACAAACACTGCTGCAGCTGCCCAAAAGGTAAAAGAAAGCGGACGCACAGACGTTGCAGCTATCGCATCTTTAGAATGTGCTTCAGTTTACGGACTTAATGTTTTGGCTAAAGATATCCAAGACAGCGATAACAACCACACAAGATTTATCTTGATTTCTAAAAATCTTGAAATATACCCCGGAGCAAACAAACTCAGTATGCTTGTATCTGCATCTCATACACCGGGGTCTTTATATCACCTTATTTCAAAGTTTTCAGCTCTTGGCATAAATCTTACCAAAATTGAAAGCCGCCCGATACCCGGTCGTGACTTTGAGTTTATGTTCTGCTTTGAAATGGAGATTTCGTCACATTCTGACGAGCTTATTTCTCTTTTGTCAAGTCTTGACGATATAACCTACTTAGGAAGCTACAGCGCATAATTTTATTGGAATTTTCAAGCAAAGTTCACAAAAAATACACATATAAAAAGTATAATAGCACTATCATAAAATGGAAGGAATGGTTTTGTGAAGCTCAAACTACCAAAATTACCAGAGGTTATTACCCAGCACAAAAAATGGAGCATCATAATCGCTATTGCACTCATTTTGGTGATAGTGCTTGTTTTTATCAATGCTTTTGGGAGCAAAAAACAAACTTCATCAAATGCTACATACTCTGAATACACCGTTTCAAAGGGGGATATTTCTGTTATCATCTCGGGAAGCGGTACAATTAAGGCTAATGAACAGTACGATATCACATCTCTTGTTACAGGTGACGTGCTTTCTTCAAACTTTGAAGAAGGTGATATTGTACAAGAAGGTGCAGTTTTGTATGAAATTGACACCGAAAGCGTTAAAAACTCAATAGAAAAAGCCAAAAACTCGGTCGAAACTGCGAAAATGTCTTATGATGACGCTTTAGAAGATGTTTCTAACTTAAATGTAAAAGCAAACTGTTCAGGCGTGATAACAAAAGTATATATAAAAGACGGCGACAGCGTTTCAAAAGGAACAAAAATCGCTGATGTTGTTGACGACTCTATTATGAGATTAAAAATCCCTTTTAACGCAAACGATGCCGAAAGCCTTTATGCCGGACAATCTATCACCGTAAGGCTCGATGGTTCTGCTTACGAGCTTGACGGTAAAATTGCAAAGATTTCAACAGGCTCAACTTCCTCATCTGTGGGTGTAAGTGTAAAAACTGTTGAAATTGAAGTAAACAACCCCGGAACAATTAAGGAAGGCGAAAAAGCTATTGCATATACTAACGAATATGCGTGTAACGAATCCGGAACTTTTGAAGTTAACGAGCAAAGAACAATTACAGCGGATGTTTCAGGTGATGTATCCTGGATTGCAATAGGTGTTGGTGATAAAGTATCCAAAGGTCAGAAAGTTGCCGAGCTTACAAGCAAAAGTGTGCTAAACTCTGCAAAAAGAAGCTCGCTTTCATATAAAGATGCACAGTTAAACCTCGACAATCTTTATGAAGATATGGAAAACTACACAATAACAGCGCCTATTTCGGGAACTGTTATAAGTAAAGAAACAAAAGCCGGCGACAAGCTGGATAACAGTAACAAGTCAACCGTTATGGCTGTTATCGCGGATATGTCAAGAATGCTTTTTGAAATCCCGGTTGATGAGCTTGACATCGCAAAACTAAAAACCGGTCAGGAAGTTTCTGTTACAGCAGATGCTTTAGAGGGTAAACGTTTTTCAGGATATATTGATAAAATAAGTATTATAGGCACAACCTCAAACGGTGTTACAACATACCCTGTAACAGTTGTTGTAAATGAGCCTGAAGGGCTTATTCCCGGTATGAATGTTGATGCTGAAATAACAGTTCAGGAATCTAAAGGTGTGTTAAGTGTCCCGATTTCTGCTATTATGAGAGGAAATATGGTAGCTGTAAAATCAGACGGCAAATCAAAACAAGATGATAATAAGCCTCAGGAAACCAAAGACCAAAAAGGTGCATCTTCACACCGCGTATTTGGTGCAGAGCTTCCCGACGGATTTGAACTTAAAAGAGTTGAAATAGGAATAAGCAACTCTGATAGTGTTGAAATTTTATCAGGACTAAAAGAAGGCGACATTATATTAGTTCAGCAAACTAATGTAGGGGCGCAGTCTTTACAAGAAACAATGATGCGCAGTATGGGGGCCGCACACAGAAGCGGCGGTATGCCCTCAGGCGGCATGGGCGGCGGTCCCATGGGCGGTGGCAGCAGATGATAGATTTAAAAGACATTTATAAAATCTATTCTGACGGCGACAGCGAAATCCGCGCGCTTGACGGCATATCCTTAAATATCAAAGAGGGTGAATTTGTAGCAATCGTAGGTCAGTCGGGTTCAGGCAAATCTACCTGTATGAATATTATAGGTTGTTTAGATGTTCCCACAAGCGGTACATACCACTTAAACGGAACAGATGTGAGCACTATGAAAGATGACGAGCTTGCAACTATAAGAAATCAAACACTGGGATTTATTTTTCAGCAATATAACTTAATTCCCAAGCTTACTCTTTTGGAAAATGTGGAATTGCCTCTTGTTTACAGAGGATATCCGCCACAAAAACGCAAAGAGCTTGCGTATGCCGCTTTAGAAAGAGTCGGTCTTGCCGACAGATATAAAAAATTCCCGTCTCAGCTTTCGGGCGGTCAGCAACAAAGAGTTTCAATCGCAAGAGCACTGGCAGGAAACCCTAAAGTTATTTTAGCAGACGAGCCAACCGGTGCTTTAGATACTAAAACCGGAAGAGATGTTTTGGAATTTTTAAAAAAACTAAATGCCGACGGCACAACCGTTGTTATGATTACCCATGACAACGAGATTGCTGCTCAAGCGAAAAGAATAGTCAGAATTTCAGACGGCAAAATTATTTCTGACGAAAGGCAGGCTCAGAATTTATGAATTTAAAACAATCGTTTATACTTGCCTTAAAGAGCCTGCAAACAAGCAAAATGCGTTCTTTTTTGACCATGCTTGGTATTATTATCGGCGTTGCGGCAGTAATTATTTTAGTTTCGGTTATAGATGGTTTTAAATCTGACCTTGTAGGTCAATTTGAAAGTCTGGGCAGTAACCTTTTAACTGTAAATATTTCTCCAAGAGGCGGAAACCGTACAGTTGATGTGGACGATATGCTCCAAATCACAGATGAAAACCCCGAACTTTTAGCTTACTGTTCTCCCACCGTTATGATAAATCAGCAGGCAAAATTCAGCACAGAAACAAGCTCTACAACATCTGTTACAGGTGTGAGCGAGGATTACAATAAAATCCAGAGCTTAGAGATTTCCCAGGGCAGATTTTTGCAGTATATGGATATACACAAGCGGTCTAAAAGCTGCGTTATAGGTTCATATATTGCCAAAGAATATTTTGATGATAACGCAATAGGAAAAACGCTTAAAATAGGCGGTAACACCTTTACGGTAGTGGGCGTTTTAGAGGAAAAGGCAAGCAGTCAGGAAAGCTCTGATGATGATAAAATCTTCATTCCTTACACACTGTCAAGAACTTTAAACAGAAGCGCGAAAATCACTTCTTATTTATACTCGATTGTTGATAAACAGCGGTCTGAAGAAGCAAAAGACGTTATTTCAAATGCACTTTATAAAGTGTTTTCAAATTCTGATGCATATACCGTTATTGCAATGACCGAAATGATTGATATGATAGATGAAATGACAGGCAAGCTGACGCTTATATTGGTAGGTATTGCAGCCATTTCTCTTCTTGTCGGCGGTATAGGCATTATGAATATTATGTTGGTTTCGGTTACCGAAAGAACTAGAGAAATTGGTATCAGAAAGTCGCTGGGTGCAAAAAAATTTGATATTTTAAGCCAGTTTGTAGTTGAAGCTGCAACAACAAGCGCCTGCGGCGGTGTAGTCGGGATAATTTTAGGCATAATAGTATCAATATTTCTGTCCGGCCTTTTGGGATTTAAAGCAGTAATATCGGTAGGTGCTGTTGTTATTGCCTTTAGTGTATCGGTTGGAATTGGGATTGCTTTTGGATATATGCCTGCAGGGAAAGCCGCAAAACTAAATCCGATAGATGCTCTTCGTCACGACTAAAAGAAAGGAACTTGCCTTATGAAAAAAATAATTGCAATTTTACTTATTCTTGTGCTTGCTTTTCCTACAGCAGGCAGTTTGGCACTTGCACAAGATAATACAAATACAAATCAACTGACTGCACTTATAAAAGACCTCAAAATTATGTCTGGTGATGAAAACGGAAATTTTAATTTACATGACAATGTAACACGTGCCGAATTTGCTAAAATGGCGGTTGCCGCATCACAATACAGAAACTCTGTTTCGGGAGTTTCTTACATCTCCCCGTTTCATGATGTGCCTTTCACATACTGGGGTGCATCTTATATAAGAACAGCAGTTAACAACGGTTATATAAAAGGATATCCGGATTCCACATTCCGCCCTGAAAACACTGTAACATTAGAAGAAGGCGTAACCATTGTTTTAAAGCTTTTAGGCTATGGAGATGACTATTTTGACCTTTCGTGGCCTGACGGGCAGATGAATGCCGCTTCAAATTTTGACCTCTTGGACGGTGTGTCGGCAAAAATGGGGGATGCTCTTACCAGAGGCGATGTAATGCAGCTTATTTACAATGCCCTTACAACAAACATGAACGGAAAATCCACCACCCTTTTAAATTCATTTGGTTATTCATATTCAGATGATGTAATCTTGATTGCAACTTCAAACGAAGACAGCTCTATTTCTGCAAATAAGATTGTAACAAGCGCAGGCACTTACAAAGTTTCTGCAAATTTTGACAAATCACTTTGCGGATATAAAGGCGAAATTATTTTAAATAATCAAAACACAGTTGTATCCTTCCTGCCTTCTAACACAAGGGGGGCACAATACACTTTAAGCACAATCTTAAATGACGATATTTTAGTGTACGACGGTAATAGAGCTGCTTCTGTAAATGTAGGACAAAATACAACAATTTATTATAAAACTGAAAAAACAACTTTAAGCGGTGCTAAGTCAAAAGCATCAATAGGCGACAGTGTATCTGTTTATACAAACAATTTCGGTGACACTGAATATGTTTTAATCGGAAGTCAGGCAATGACAGGACCTATTACCGTTTTATCTTCACTTGAAACTTATGGCATTAACAACGAAACAGTTGTTTATAAAAATGGTAAAGCGGTTACAAAAGACGATATAACCGTAAGAGATATTTTGTACTATTCAAAAGCTATGAATGTTGCATGGGTATACAGCAACAAAATTACAGGCGTTTATGAAAGCGCATCACCTAATCAGGACAATATTGAAAGTGTTGTAATCTCAGGCAAAAGCTATAACATAGAAAGCTCTTTAGCTTACGAAAAATTTGTAACAGGCGGCAAGGTTTCTCTTGGCGATACAGTTACCGTTTATCTTGGAAGAAACGGCGATATTGCAGATGTTTATACTGCATCGCAAGAAGACAATTTAACAGGTTATCTTGTTGCCACAGGCACAAAGCAGTATGAAGATGCAAATGGAAACACCTATTCATCATACTATGCGGCTGTTGCATTTGCAGACGGAAATGAAATTGAGTATAAAACCGAAAGAAATTATAAAGATTACGTTTGCTCCATAGTTAACGTAACATTTGATAATAAAGGTGCTAAAATCTCAAAAATTTACACATCACACAACTCTCTTTCAGGAAAATTTGATGCGCAACTTAATACATTGGGCAGTGCAAAAATTGCAAATGACATAAAAATTATGGATATTGCAAATACTGAGGCTTCAAAAGCTCCAAGCTATATAACTGTTTACAAACAGCGTTTAGACGGTGCATTTTTAACATCAAAACAAATTTTGTCTTATAAGAAAAATGAAAAAGGAGAAATCAGTTCGCTGTACTTAAACAACGCAACGGGTGATTGCTATGAGTTTGGTATTGTTACTGATATTCAAAAAAACACATACTCACTGAATCTTGGCGGCAAAAATGCTTCTGCAGGTGGCAGTACTACTTATTCGGTAAGTGTCGGCAATGCAGTAAAGGTGCTTATTTCGGGAAATTCAGTAAGCGCAATTCAAAGGCTCTCGGAAGTTCCTGAAAACTTTAAATCAGCATCCCAGACATCCCTTACTTTTGGAACAACCGAGTATAAGGTTTACGATAAAATTGCCGTTTTTGAGCGTGTTGGGGTTGGTCAGTGGCAAACTCTTACCTATGCTGACTTTTTAAGCGGCTCAAAGCCGAAAAGTGTTCAGGCGTATTTTGATAAGTCAGAATCAAACGGCGGCAGAATAAGAGTTTTGGTTATTACGAGATAAATATTTTAAGGAGGCGGAGCAATGGCAAACATCTTAATAGTGGACGACGAAGAAAGAATCCGTGATATTTTAAAAGAGTATTTTGACTTTGAGAACTATTCTTACAAAGAGGCAGAAGACGGTGCGAGAGCTATTGATATGGTAAAAAAATATAGCTTTGACCTTGTTATTTTAGATATTATGATGCCAAAAATAGATGGTTTTACCGCACTCCGTGAAATCAGAAAGTTTTCTTCCGTCCCTGTCATTATGCTTAGTGCCAGGGGGGAAGAATACGATAAGCTGTTCGGCTTTGAACTTGGTGTTGATGACTACATTACAAAACCGTTTTCACCCAAAGAAGTTGTTGCAAGAATAAAAGCGCTTTTAAAAAGGACAAACAGTGATAATTCTGCTCAAAGCGTTATTTCTCTTCCCGGAATAGAAATTGACGAAACAGGCAGAACAGTAAAAGTTGACTCAAAAACCATTGAGCTTACACCAAAGGAATATGATATTTTACTATACATGGCGAAAAACAAAAATGTTGTTTTGTCCCGCGAGAAGATTTTAGAACAAATATGGGGCTACGAATTTTTCGGGGATGACAGAACTGTTGATACTCATATAAAGATGCTTCGTAACAGTATATCGCCATATCGTGATTATATCAAAACCGTATGGGGAATTGGTTACAAGCTGGAGGTAGATTTAAAGTGAAATCCATAAAGTTTAAAATGTGGATTAACATGATGGCGGTGGTTGCTGTGTTAATCACCGTTATTTGGCTTTTATTAATAGTTTTTTTGCAAAACTTTTACGAGTTTGCAAAAGAGGGCGAAGTTAAAAAAACTCAAAGGCAGTATATCTCAATTTTAGAAAGCTCAGAAAATATTGAAACCGCATACGATAAAATAATAGAATTAAGCCGTAAAACCGATAACTTTGTAGAAATCTATGACCATGACAAAAATCTTATATACTCACCTTTTATGTATGTGTCGCACAATGGTCTGTTTGGCAGACGCATTTCGGCAAATGATGCTGTTACAACTTATGCTATGCCCTCTGTTATCCAAAGCATGGAAGACAACGGACAAAAATCTCACACATTAAAGCTTCAATCCCCCAAAAACGGCGACGTTGCAACCATCGTCTTAATAAATACTGTTGAAAAAAATGGAGCGAAATTCTATGTTGCATCACGTTCTTCGCTTCTTCCGCTTCAGGATACAAGACTTATTTTTCAAAGATTTTACATGATAATTATTCTGGTACTGTTAATTACATCACTTATTTTGTCATTTTTCTTTGCAGAGTTTGTCACAAAGCCTATAACAAGAATTTCACATGCTGCAAAACAAGTTGCTGCAGGAAATTACAATATAATTCTTCCGCCTACAGGCCATAAAGACGAAATGGGTATGCTTACCGACGATTTTAACCATATGACAAAAGAAATCGCAAAGGTTGACAGCATCAGAAAAGACCTTTTGGCAAACGTGTCGCACGAGCTTAAAACTCCCCTTACAATGATAAGAGGATATGCTGAAACAATAAAAGACTTAACAGGCGAAAACAAAGAAAAACGAGAAAAACAGCTTGATATTATAATTGACGAGTCTGAAAGGCTTTCCGACCTTATCACAAATGTATTAGACCTTTCACAGCTGCAGGCTAATAAAATAGAGTTTGAAAATCAAAGATTTAATTTATCAAATCTTATAAAAGGCCTTATGCCAAGATATGACATTTTCCGTGATGAAGGCTATGAAATCGAAACCAACATTTCACCTGAAATTTACTCAAGCGGCGACTTTGCGAGAATTGAACAGGTTGTGTGCAATTTAATTGACAATGCAATAAATCACAGCGATTTAAGCGCTCCCATTACTGTACGCCTTGAAAAAAAGGACTGCGCATATTTTTCTGTTACCAACTTCGGCGAAGTTATTGATGAAGAAAATATAAATCATATATGGGACCGCTACTACAGGATTGATAAATCAGGAAAGCGCCGCATCACAGGTACAGGTATAGGACTTTCGATAGTAAAAGAAATCTTAACTGCACACGGCTTTGAATTCGGCGTTACAAGCACAAAGGACCTTGGTACAACTTTTTGGATTGAGTTTCCCTTTGCATAACAGAAAATTTAATTGAATTACCTTGCTAAAATGCTTGCATCTTGAACGCTTTTGTGCTATAATTACGCCTAAGTACGTTGCATCCTTAACGGAGTGACAGTAGGAGGAATTTAATATGAATAAAACAAACACCAAAGATTTGGTATTGGTAGCACTTTTTAGTGCTGTCATTTTAATAATGGCTTTTACACCAATGATAGGCTACATTCCGCTTGGGTTTACAAGAGCTACTATTATCCACATTCCGGTAATTATCGGCTCTGTTATATTAGGACCTAAAAAAGGCGCTTTTTTAGGCTTTTTGTTCGGCCTTACAAGCCTTATAAACAACACTATTAACCCAACCGTTACATCATTTGCGTTTACCCCGTTTTTCTCACTTGGAAACGCTGAGCCAAGCTGGCTATCATTAATCGTTTGCTTTGTACCAAGAATTTTGGTTGGTGTTGTTCCTTACTATGTAAGAAAACTTACAAAAAAAGCTTCAGACTTTGTGTCATTTGCTTTAGCAGGGCTTTTGGGATCACTTACCAACACAATTTTAGTTATGAATTTAATCTATTTGTTTTTCAAAGAAAGCTATGCTGCAGCACAAAACAAGGCAGTTGAGGTTTTGTATTCTGCAATAAGCAGCATTATCGTAATAAACGGTGTGCCAGAGGCGATAGTTGCAGCAGTAATTACTTTGGCTATTTGCAAGGCACTTACAAAGGCTCTTAAAACTGAAATTTAATATTTTAAGCCAAAGCATTTGTGCTTTGGCTTTTTTGTTTAAAAATCTTGCGTTTTTGCATAAAAATTGTTATACTATATAATAAGACAGAATTTAATTTTTACGGAGGGAAATATGTCCGAAAATCAGAATAAAATCAGAAATTTTTCCATCATTGCTCATATAGATCATGGCAAGTCCACCTTAGCAGACAGACTTTTAGAGCATACAGGTCTTTTAACCAAGCGCGAAATGGAAGAACAAGTACTTGATAATATGGATATAGAACGTGAACGTGGTATTACTATAAAAGCACGTGCGGTACGTCTTTTGTATAAAGCAAAAGACGGCGAGACTTACGTTCTTAACTTAATTGACACTCCCGGCCATGTTGACTTTAACTATGAGGTGTCACGAAGCCTCGCTGCCTGTGAGGGTGCAATTTTAGTTGTTGATGCAGCCCAGGGCATTGAAGCTCAGACACTTGCCAACACATATTTAGCGCTTGACCACGACTTAGAGCTTTTACCTGTAATAAATAAAATTGACCTGCCCGGTGCAAGACCTGATGAAATAAAAAAAGAAATTGAAGATGTTATTGGAATTGAGGCAGACTCTGCCCCCCTTATTTCTGCAAAGCTTGGAATAGGTATTGAAGATGTTTTAGAGGATGTTGTAAAAAATGTTCCTCCACCCAAAGGCGACAAAAACGCACCACTAAAGGCGCTTATTTTCGACTCTTTTTATGACCAGTACAAAGGAGTTATTGTATATATAAGAGTTGTAGAAGGGTCTTTAAAAGCAGGCCAGAGAATTAAATTTATGGCTACCGAAAAGGAATTCGACGTAGTTGAAGTAGGATATCTTCACCCTAACGGTCACACACCTGCAAACGAAATAACAGCAGGTGAAGTAGGATATATTGCAGCTTCAATTAAAAACGTTCAGGACACACGTGTAGGTGATACTGTAACACATTCAGCAAAACCTGCTCTAGATCCGCTTCCGGGCTACAAAAAAGTAAACCCGATGGTATTTTGCGGCATTTATCCTGCAGATGGTTCTAAATACGGCGACCTTCGTGATGCATTAGAAAAGCTTCAGCTTAACGATGCAGCTCTTTCCTTTGAGGCTGAAACATCAATAGCGCTTGGGTTTGGCTTCAGATGCGGATTTTTAGGACTACTTCATATGGAAATCATACAAGAGAGAATTGAGCGGGAGTTTAATTTAGACTTGGTTACAACAGCTCCGTCTGTTATTTACAGAATTACTAAAACAAACGGCGATGTTGTTTATCTTGACAACCCCACCAATATGCCGCCTCCTACTGAAATCAGTATGATGGAAGAGCCTATGGTTTCTGCATCAATAATGCTGCCTACAGAATTTGTGGGAAATATTATGGAGCTTTGTCAGGAACGAAGAGGAAAGTATTTAAATACGCACTATTTAGACGAAAACAGAGTAACACTTTCATACGAGCTTCCTTTAAACGAAATCATATATGACTTTTTTGACGCCTTAAAATCAAGAACACGAGGCTATGCCTCATTTGATTACGACCTCAAAGGGTACGAAAAGTCAAGCCTTGTTAAGCTTGATATTATGTTAAACGGCGACGTTGTAGATGCACTTTCGTTTATTGTTCATACAGACAAATCGTATGCCAGGGCAAGAAGAATTGCCGAAAAACTCAAAGAGGCAATTCCACGACAGATGTTTGAAATTCCCATTCAGGCGGCAATAGGTAATAAAATTATCGCACGTGAAACCGTTAAAGCAATGAGAAAAGACGTTTTGGCTAAGTGCTACGGCGGTGACATTACAAGAAAGAAAAAGCTTTTGGAAAAACAAAAAGAAGGTAAAAAACGTATGCGTCAGGTAGGAACTGTTCAAGTTCCGCAAGAGGCATTTATGTCGGTATTAAAACTTGATTAATATAAGGAGGGGATAAGATGAGTAAATTAGGAATTTATGTTCATATCCCCTTTTGCATAAAAAAGTGCAACTACTGTGATTTTAACTCGTTTCCATCAGATGCTAACACCCAAGAAAGATATATTGATGCACTGATAAATGAAATAAAAAGCCTTTGCAAAATAAAAAAGATTTCGGCGGATTCTGTGTTTATCGGCGGGGGAACTCCCACAATATTAAGTGATGAATTACTTGAAAAACTTATTTTAACAATTAATGAAAACTTTGATTTGGCAGAAAAAACCGAGTTTACAATAGAATGTAACCCAAAAACTGCATCTCTTAAAAGCTTTAAGCTTTTAAAAAGCCTTGGTGTAAACAGATTAAGTATCGGTGTTCAGTCTTTAGATGACAAGATTTTAAAAACATTGGGAAGAAGCCACAATGTCAAAGATTTTTTGGAATGTTATGCCGCTGCAAAAATCGCAGGCTTTGAAAATATTAACTTTGATTTAATGTTTGCAGTGCCAAATCAAACACAAAAAAGTTTAGAAAAAACTGTTAAAACGGCAGTAAAGTTTGAGCCGACTCATATCTCGGCTTACGGTCTTCAGCTTGAAGAAAACACATATTTTTATGAAAATAAAGATACATTGAGTTTCCCAAGTGATGAACAAAATCGCAAAATGTATGACTTTTTGATTTCATATTTAGAGCAAAATGGTTACTTTCAGTACGAAATCTCTAACTTTGCGAAAAAGGGGTTTGAGTGCAAGCACAACTTAAAATACTGGGACCTTACAGAATATGTGGGTGTTGGTCTTGGTGCAAGTTCTTTTTACCAAGGCGTAAGATACCAAAATCCTGAAAAGCTTGACAGGTATTTTGAATTTGCAAACAGTTTTGTTCCTCTTTGGGAGCAAAATCCAAAACAAACAGAAAACGACCTTATATCAGAATTTATGTTTTTGGGACTTCGTTTAAACAAGGGCGTTAGTAACTCAGATTTTATGTCAAAATTCGACAAAAGTATGTTTGACATATACAAAGATATAGTAGATAAAAATATTAAAGCAGGGCTTTTAAACCGTGAACGTGACAGAATTTTTTTAAGCAAAAAAGGCTTTGATTTTGCAAATACAGTTATGAGTGATTTCTTGCTTGATTAAAAGAAAAAAATAAAGCCGGAAAACTTTCTTCCGGCTTTTTATTATTTACTTTTTATTTCGTCAACGCATTTTCTGCAAAGACATTTTTCTTTAAACATCACAGTATCTTCACTTGAACCACAAATCACACAAGTCTGATTTTGCTCAAATCTTTTAACAATAACTGCGTCACCATCACGGTATATTTCAATCGGAGTATTCTTCTCAAGTCCAAGAATTTTTCTTATGTCTTTAGGTATAACAATTCTTCCTAATTCGTCAACTCTTTTTCCGCTATCAGTAGTTTTGCTCATTTTTCTCCCACCTTTCGATAACATTTTACAGCATTTTAATAAAAAAGTCAATAGTTTTTTGCTAATTTATGGAAATAATTAGATATTTTTACCATAAATAACTATTTTTTGCCAAGTGCTGCGTTTAATGCCTCGAAAAGTGCGTTGTTTTTAAACTCCTGCTCTTCTTTTTTCGACTTGTTCATATAACTTTTTACATCAGAATATGACGAATTTTTCTTGCTTTCCTTTTTCTCATCTGCCTTTGCAGAATATCCGCAGGTACACCTAAATACTTTACCGTTTTTAGATTCTGTTAAAATCATTTTTTTGTGGCAGGTAGGACATCTGTTATTTGTGTTAAAAGAAACATTTTTTCTATATTTGCACTCTGTATTTGAACAAACAAGCATTTTCCCTTTCTTGCCATTAACATCAAGCAAAAATGCACCGCACTCAGGGCATATCTCTTTTGTTATATTTTCATGCTTGTAAGTTTTTGCGCTCCCTTTGACTGCTTCAACTAACGATAAAGAGTAGCTTTCCATCTGCTTTATAAATTCCTTTGGATTTTCGCTTCCCTTGCTTATTTTAATAAGCTTATCTTCCCATTTTGCGGTAAGCTCAGGCGATTTCAAATCAGATGGGACGATGTCTATAAGCTGAATTCCCTTTTTTGTTGGAACAAGTGTGTTATTTACTCTCTCAACACTTCCGCTGTCAACAAGCTTTTCAATAATATCTGCTCTTGTTGCGGGTGTTCCGATGCCCGAAACCTCTTTTAAAACTTCTTTAAATTCCTTGCCCTCTACAAACTTGCCTGCGTTTTCCATAGCGTATAAAATTGACGCCTCGGTGTAACGTGAAGGAGGCTGGGTGTGGCCTTCGGTGAGCTTTGTGTCTGAAATCTTAAAAGTATCACCTTCGTTTATTTCAGGCATTGTCTGGTCTTCGTCTTCTTGTTCCTGGTCATCTACTGTGTTAAACACATTTCTCCAGCCGGCGTTTGTAACAATTTTTCCCTTTGCATAAAACTCGCTTTCCCCGCACTCACAAACAACTGTGGTGCTCTGATACTCGCAAGGTCCGACAAACATTCCTAAAAACCGCTTTGCCACAAGGTCAAAAATATTTCTCTCTTCTTCTGAAAGGGCAAACTTATTCACACTTTGCTCGGTTGGAATAATTGCATGGTGGTCTGACACTTTTAAGTTATCCACAAATCTTTTATCTGCTTTAAAATTTGACAAATCAATGCTTTTAACTATTTTTGCGTATTCGTTAATTGATATTGCATCTAAACGCTCTTTAAAAGAATCTACTATATCTTCTGACAAATATTTTGAATCAGTTCTCGGATATGATACAATTTTATGGCGTTCATATAAGCTTTGCATAATAGAAAGAGTCTGCTTTGCCGAATATTTATAAATTTTATTGGCATCACGCTGAAGCTCTGTTAAATCATAAAGCTGAGGCGCTAAATCTCTTTTTTTCTCTTTTTTTACTTCTTTTGCAGTTAAAGCTTTACCTTTAATGCTTTCTATAATAGAGGTTGCCTTATCTTTATCATAAATGCGCACTTGCCCGCTTTTATCTCTGTATTTAAACTTTAGGTTTCGGGTTATTGCCTCTACCGTATAAAACGGTTTAGAGGAAAACTGCTCAATCTCTTTTTCACGGTTTACAATCATATAAAGGGTAGGTGTCTGCACTCTTCCTGCAGAAAGCTTAGCACCGAATTTACAAGTTAAAGCACGGGTTACATTAAGCCCTACTATCCAATCGGCGTGTGCTCTGCAAACACCGCTTTTATATAGGCTCTCGTATTCTTTTCCGTCTTTTAAATTTTTAAATCCATCTTTTATTGCTTTATCTGTCTGAGATGAAATCCAGAGTCTTTTAATAGGCTTTTTAAATGCCGCTTTTTCGACAATCCAGCGTGCAACAAGTTCACCCTCACGGCCTGCATCTGTTGCAATAATAAGGCTGTCAGTAGTTTCTTTTTTTAAAAGCTCTTTTACAATTTTAAACTGCTTTGACGTTTCTTTTATAACCTCAAGCTTAATTTTTTCAGGTAAAATGGGAAGATGCTCCATTCTCCACTTTTCGTAATCCTTGTTGTATTTATCAGGCGTTGCTAAAGTAACCAAATGTCCAAGTGCCCACGTTACTGTATAAGTGCTGCCGTCTATATAGCCGTCTGCCCGCTTTGTTGAGCCTAAAACTCTTGCAAGCTCTCTTGCTACCGACGGTTTTTCTGCCAAAACTACTATTTTACCCATATATATTCTCCTTAAAATCAAAACCCCTTTTTACAGGGGTTTGTTTTTTACAAAAGCTGTCCGTCTAAAGACCAGGTTTTTGCGTCAACTATCTTAACATTTATTAGCTTTCCTGTTAAATCATGCGGTCCTTTAAAGTTGACAACCTTGTTTTGCACTGTTCTTCCTGACATTGTATCAGGATCATTTTTAGAAGGTCCGTCTACTAAAATTTCAACAATTTGTCCTACAAATTTATCGTTGCTTTTTTTAGACGAAACATTCTGCACCTCCAAAAGCCTGTCAAAATTCTTCTTGATTTGCTCGTCTGACAAAACAGGCTCCATTAAAGCCGCTTTAGTTCCGTCTCTTTTTGAATAAATAAATGTGAAAAGTCCGTCAAACCCTACCTCTTTTACAAGGCTTACGGTGTCTTCAAAATCCTCATTTGTTTCTGTAGGAAAACCCACAATAACATCGCTGGTAAGTGCAATATCTGGTATTTTTTCACGCAGTTTTTTAATGATTTCAAGATATTTTTCTCTTGTGTAACCTCTGTTCATATCACGAAGTACTTTGTTGCTTCCCGATTGAAAAGGAAGGTGTAGCTGCGGACAAACCTTATCACACTCTGCCATAACCGAAATGAGTCTGTCTGAAATATCTTTTGGATGTGATGTGGCAAAACGAATTCTTTCAATTCCGTCTATTTTATTTACCTGCTCTAAAAGATATGCAAAATCAGGCTTTCCTTCCAAATCTTTTCCGTAAGAATTTACATTTTGTCCCAAAAGGGTAATTTCTTTATATCCTTGTGATGCAAGCTGTTTTATCTCGCTTAAAATGGCGTCTACATCACGGCTTCTTTCTCTGCCTCTTACATAAGGCACAATGCAGTAGGTGCAAAAATTGTTGCAGCCGTACATAACTGAAACCCATGCTTTGTGTTTATCGTCACGGCTTACGGGAATATCCTCTGCAATAACACCGTCACTTTCTATCACGTCTTTTACTCTCTTTTTAAGTGCCGCCTTTAAAATTTCGGGGAAACGGTAAATGGAATGCGTACCGAAAATCATATCAATATGCCTGAATTTTTCAGACAGCTGTTGTGCCACCTTTGGCTGCTGCGCCATACACCCGCAAACACCTATTATTACATCTTTTTTTCTTTTGGTTTTTAAAAACTTGAGCGCACCTACATTGCCTTTTAATTTTTGCTCGGCATTATCTCTTACCGCACAGGTGTTAAACAAAATTACATTTGCATTTTCACGGTCTTCGGTTAGCGTATACCCCATATTTAAAAGCATACCTTTTAAGCGCTCTGAATCATTTTCGTTCTGCTGACAGCCGTAAGTTACAACACAGGCTGTTTTTTGTTTGCCGGATTTTAAATTCATATCCCTGACCTGAGCTGCAATTTCTTTTTGCTTTTTAAGTTCAATTTCGCTTACCTTTATCTGTGCTGACATTTAATTCTCCTCAAGTAATTTATTCTTAATTTCCCATAGCGGTTTTGACAAATCCACATAATACTTGTGCGGATTTTCAAATCTTTTAACCTCGTCCCAGAGGGTATCTGTCTGCTGTTTGCAATAATCTCTTATCTCACAAAGCGGTTTTGGCTGGTAAATACATTTTCCGTTTTCAAATATCTTAACCAAAAGCTTTTGTGCCTTAAAATCAGAAATAATTTTTTTCTTCCATGTATACTCAGGGTCAAAGATTACATAGTCTTTTGTATCGTCAATTTGTTCATCGTGAAGTGTTATAACGTCTGCTATGGCCTTTCCTGTTTCGTTGGAAAACAACCTGTAAAGCATTTTAAAGCCGGGCGTTGTAATTTTAGCAACATTTTCGCTTTTTTTGATTTTTGGCAGGATTTTGCCGTCTTTTTCCAGCGCTACAAGCTTATATACTCCGCCAAACACCGGCTCTGACTTTGAGGTGATAAGCCTTTCGCCAACGCCGAAAGAATCAATTTTTGCGCCCTGCATCAAAGTATCTCTGATGATATACTCGTCTAAAGAATTCGATGCCATAATCTGGCAGTCCGAAAAGCCCTCTTTGTCTAAAATTTCACGCACTTTTTTTGAAAGATAAGTAATATCTCCGCTGTCAATTCTAACACCTTTAGGACGTTTGCCCATAGGAAGTAAAACCTCTTTAAACACCTTCACAGCATTTACAATTCCTGATTTTAACACATTGTAGGTGTCAATCAAAAGCACACAGTTATCGGGATAATTTTTAGCGTATGCCTTAAATGCCTCATATTCTGAATCAAATGCCTGAATCCAGCTGTGAGCCATTGTCCCAACTGCAGGTATGCCAAACATTTTTTCGCAAATTGTGCATGCTGTACCGTCACATCCTCCAATATATGCGGCTCTGGCTCCATATATAGCGCCATACGCCCCCTGTGCACGACGGGATCCGAACTCAAACACCTTTCTGCCGTCTGCTGCACGCACAATTCTTGAGGCTTTTGTTGCAATAAGGCTTTGATGATTTACTGTTAAAAGCAGCATTGTTTCTAAAAACTGTGCCTGAATTAACGGCCCTTTTACCACCACAATAGGCTCATGCGGGAAAATGGGAGTGCCCTCAGGTACTGCCCATACATCACAGCAAAACTCAAAGTTTTTAAGATAGTCCAAAAACTCCTCTGCAAACATATTTTTAGACCTTAAAAACTCTATGTCGGAGTCGGTAAAACGTATGTTTTTCATATACTCGCAAAGCTGCTCAACTCCGCACATTACAGAAAATCCGCCATCTTCCGGAATTTTTCTGAAAAACATATCAAAATATCCGATTTCATTTTGTTTACCCTGCTTAAAATACCCGTTTGACATAGTTAGCTCGTAAAAATCTGCAAGCATGGTAAGATTTAAATGATTTTCCAAATTTTTTCCGCCTTTCTTGTGTCGAAAGTTTCTTTGTATTTAAAAAATCAGGTTTGCCGAAAATCGGCAAACCTTTTCCTTTAAGCTTATATTAGTTCTGAGGCTTTCCAACATTTACGAAATAATATACAATCTCGTAAACGTAAACCAAAAGTGCAAAAACTGCCGCTATAGCATAACGCTTTGATGTATAATAAACCACATCTAAGTATGCCTGTATATTTATCACATGATAAAATTTTAAAAAGAGAGCAATAATTAAAACAACTGCACAAATCACTACATAATAAAGCATGGCTTTTTTGCCTCTTGCCATCAGCACCAGACAAACAATTATGCCGACAACGGCGATTACCATCAGCGTATACAGTATACTCGGCATGCTCATTGCCATTGCAGAAATTGAGCCTTTATACATAAAGAATAACAAAAACTCACCAATTATTATATACAGTGTTGACAATAAAAATCTGTTTACGACTGCTTCATTTTCTCTTTTCATATTCAATCCTAAAATCCTTTCTGGTTAATTTGCAGGAAATTACAACATTCATGTTGTAATGACTAAAAATCATAAAAGTCTACCTTAAAAAATGTGAGCATCGCGAATATTAATTTCTATAAGCGACTTTTTATATCTCGCCAAAACAAAACATTAAAACACTAAGCGTTGCAGTTGCTGCCGTTTCGGCTCTTAAAATTCTTTTTCCAAGTGTAACAAGCGGAATGTTTTCATCTTTAAATATTTGAGCTTCTTTATGTGAAAATCCGCCTTCAGGGCCTATTATGTACCCTGCACTTTTAACTTTTTTATTGTTAAGAAGGTCTTTTAAAGACCCTTCTTTTTCGCACTCGTAGGGAGCAAAATAAATATCATTTTGCTTTAAAAGGTTTATCGCTTTTTCAAAAGGCACAGGCTCTTTGATTGCAGGAACTGTGGCACGTTTGCACTGCTTTGCGGCTTCTAATGCAATTTTCTGCCATCTTTCGGTTTTTTTTGCAGAATCTTTAATCTTTACTACCGAAAACTCGGTTTCTACCGGCACTATTTCTGATATTCCAAGCTCTGTTGCTTTTTGTATAATATAATCCATTTTTGCTTCTTTGGCAATTCCCTGAAAAAGCACTATATGTGTTTTTGGTTCTGCTAAAGATTCAAAAGTTTTTTTAATTTCTACAGTAACGCTTTGTTTGGAAACGCTTTTGATAACCGCCTCCGAAACCATGCCGTCACCACAAAAAATTTCAATTTCATCGCCCTCACACAGCCTTAAAACCCTCTGAATGTGAGTTGCTTCATCGCCTGCAATTTCGACAAAATCGCCAATATTAAAATGTTTTTCCAAAAAACATCTGTGCATAATTATTCCCTCTAATTTTACTATTTTAAACTTAATTTGTCAATATTTTAGCCCAAAATAGTTGATTATTTTTGAAAATTTGATATACTTATAGATAACAATCAATAAAAAAAGGAGAAATCTATGAGTACTAATGAAAATTTAAATCCTGTTTTCTTCTATTCCGCAAAATCAGATGTTGAAGCTGAAATAATAATATCAAAGCTTAAGGCGAGCGGAATTGAGGCGTTTTTAAAACGCGACGATTTAGGCGCTGTAAGCAAGCTCTATACAGGTCAAAGCACAACGGGAGCTGACATATATGTTCCTTATGCAGCACTTACTGATGCCAACAACATTTTATCTATAAACGAGGCTGATATTCCGCCATTTAACGGAGAAGAAACATCAAAGCCTCAATTTTCAAAAGGCTTTATTAAAAAAATTGTTGTCTTAGGCGCTTTAATCATAATATTAACCGTAGCGATTTACATAGCAACAAGACTTTCATAACCTATCCGCCGGCAAGCGAACCTACCAACCTATTTTATTATACCAAAATTTTGAAATCGTTTCAATAGTTAATGCCAAATACTTGATTATTTTTACTATTTATGATATACTTGTCGTTAGTTTTTAGGTTATATTTACAGGAGGGATTATTATGCCATATAGTGAAGCTGTACAAAAGTTTGCCAAGCTTATTGAAAGTCAGCTTGAAAGAAACGAAATAATTAAAAGCCAGAAAGAGTTTACTGACTATTCAAAACTTGATAAAATTATTATCGGCGTTGCAGCAGGTGACGGAATCGGTCCTGCAATCACAAACGAGGCTGTAAGAATTTTAGAATTTTTGCTCGAAAAAGATATTAAATCAGGAAAAATCGAGCTTAAGATTATTGACGGACTTACCATTGAAAGAAGAGCCGAAGAAAACAAGGCTATACCTGATGATGTATTGGAAGAACTCAAAAAATGCCATGTTATCTTAAAAGGCCCTACAACTACACCAAGAAAAGGTGACCCGTGGCCAAATGTTGAAAGTGCAAACGTTGCAATGAGAAAAGAACTCGACCTTTTTGCAAACGTGCGTCCTGTTAAAATCGAAGAAGAGGGCATTGACTGGACTTTCTTCAGAGAAAACACCGAAGGCTCTTATGTTTTAGGCTCATGCGGAATAAATGTTACAGACGAAGTAGCATTCGACTTTTGCGTTGCAACTTCAGAAGGATGCGAAAGAATCGCACGTGCTGCATTTGAATTTGCAAGAAAGAACAAAAAGACCAGAGTTACTGCTGTAACAAAGGCAAACATTATTAAGACAACAGACGGAAAGTTTTTAGATATCTGTAAAGAAGTTGCAAAAGAGTATCCCGAAATCACATTTGACGACTGGTATATTGATATCATGACAGCAAAGCTGGTTGACGAAAAAAGAAGACGTGATTTTCAGGTATTTGTGCTTCCTAACCTCTATGGCGATATCATCACAGACGAAGCAGCAGAATTCCAGGGCGGTGTGGGCACTGCAGGTTCAATCAATATGGGTAAAAAATATGCGATGTTTGAGGCAATCCACGGCTCAGCTCCCAGAATGGTTAAAGAGGGTAGAGACAAGTTTGCAGACCCGTGCAGCATGATTAAAGCCGCATCTCTTTTGATGGCACACATCGGCTACTTAGAAGAGTCACAGCTTTTAGAAGAAGCAATGAGCATCTGCGTATTTAAAGAGAAAAAGCTTGTTATGACAGGCAGAGACACAGGCGCAACCTGCACACAGTTTGCAGACTACATTATGGAAACAATTAAAAAATTAAAGGCTTAAAAAACGGGCTTAATGCCCGTTTTTTTAACGCCGATTAAAGGTTTTGCATATAATGATATGAATTCTTTTAATCGGAGTGAAAATATGAATTATTTAAATGTTGATAATCTTAAAGCTGCAAATATACAAGTGATATACAACCTCTATTTATACCTGGCACATAAAGCCTTTCCAACAGAAAATGAAAGTTTTAAATCTGTCGTATACAGGCTAAATTCATCTGGGTTATCTGACGTCGACAGACAAAAGCTAAAAATTATTAAGGCTGCAATAAATGGCAACAGCACTATCTCTTATTCAAAAATAAGTAATTTTACATACTCAAAGAGAGGACTTACAGCATGTGTCTTTACCGCACCTGACGGCAATATATCGGTGGTTTTCAAAGGCACAGGAAAGGGTGAATGGATTGACAATGGTGAGGGACTTTCAGGAATTCCTGAAGAAAACACGTATATTTCCTACTTAAACGGCAAAGAAATATATAAGACAGTCAAAAATGACTATGCCACCGACCAGCAGACAGAAGCTTTAAACTGGTTTTTGAAGACCGCTTATGAAAACGGGTGGGATGAAAATTTTAAAATTACTGTTTCGGGACACTCAAAAGGTGCAAACAAAGCACAGTTTATTACAATTCATTCTGACCTTATAAATCACTGTTACAGTTTTGACGGTCAGGGATTTTCTCCTGAAGCTTTAGCCTCACTTAAAAATCTCTATGGCGAAAAATACGAGATAAGACGGAAGAAAATTTTTAGTCTTTCTGCTGACAATGACTATGTAAATGTGTTAGGAAAACGACTTATGCCGCAAAATCAAGTTTATTATTTTGAGTCAGAGCCCATCTTTCATCCTATAGAAGCAATGCTCAATAACGTTGGTGTTTTGAACGCTCACTGCACTCAAGGCAGACTTTCTGAGTATGTGGAATCTATGTCAGATGAGCTTATGGATTTAAAGCCAGAAATAAGACGATATGTAACACGGGCAGTTATGAATATTTTTCAAAAATATTTAGGAGATAAGCCGCTAAACGGGGATTTTGTTTCTTTGGAAGAAACTATCGCAGGAATTACCATTGCTGTTTCATATCTTCTTAATAAATTTTAATAAAAAATATTGACAAACAAATAAAACTCTGTTATAATGGCAATGTTGAAATTTTACATAGCGGGATTGTGTAAGGGTAGCACGACAGACTCTGACTCTGTTTGTGAGGGTTCGAATCCTTCTCCCGCTGCCACGTCGAAGCAAAGTTCGCTTTGCTTCGATTTTTTTATTCAAAAAATCGTCCGCCTGCTTCCTTGCTTCTCCTTTTCCGCAAAAAACATCGCTAAAGCTAACAATTTTTTGCGGCCTTTTATATGTGCTCGTTTTTTTATTTTAACGGGGGATTCGAACCATTCGGAAGGCAAAAGGCGTTAAAAGAAGTTGCCGGGGGCAAGTTCTTTAGCCTTTTGGTGCGAAGCCCGGTACCAAAATGCAAAGCATTTGGGTGGGCAAGCAGGACAGGTTGCAAAGCAAGCTGTAAATCCTTCTCCCGCTGCCACGTCGTTGTATAAAGAAAGCCCCCGATCGGGTAGTTTTTTGTTGTTTATTAATCAAAATCTCTTTTAAGCTTATTTACTACTTCGTTGCCGGCATCGCTTGTTGATGCGTTTCCGCCAAGATCTGGAGTTAACACTTTTTTGCCTATTAAATTACTTGCCTTTTATTTACAAATTTAAGTTATTATGCTATAATTAAACTGTTTTATAAAACTATGAACTTTCTATAAAATATCTCGAAAGAAGGAACTGGCATGAAAAAGAAAGTTATATTTATACTTGTGTTAATGTCCGCAATTTTGTTTTCATTGAGTGTTTCAAATGCTTTTGCAACAACGTTTGACTATTATATCAACAGCAATGAAATTACAATCACAGGTTGCACTACTGATGTCACAGAAATTGAAATTCCAAAAGAAATAGATGGATACCCTGTTACCGTCATTGGTGACTTTGCTTTTGATAATTGTAAAAATTTAAAAAACATAACCATACCTGACAGTATAGTTGCAATCTCTTGCTCCGCCTTTGACGAATGTTCTCTTTTGACCGACTTTTATGTGGATACCAACAACACAAATTATTGCTCAGTAAACGGCGTTTTGTTTAACAAATCTAAGACAACCATTGTCCGTTATCCTTTGGGAAAATCCAACAATACGTACACTATTCCAAATTATGTATCAATAATAGATTATTATGCATTTTATCGATGCAATAATTTGGAATCAATTACTGTACCAAACAGCCTAACAACAGTGCTTGAAGCTGCCTTTTTCTACTGCCCTAAATTAACCAATATATACTACAATGATACAAAAAACAACTGGGATTTAATAGATATTAGAGATGGTAATCGTCACCTTACAAATTCCACAATTCATTATGCACCCTGCACAGAAACAATTGTTTCTAACGCCAGCAAAACTTTTACAGTAAACGCATATAGTATTAACCCCGACAGTATTATCATACTTGCTACATACAATAAAAATAAATTAGCAGAAGTAAAGTGTGCAGTATATGAGGGCAGTCCACTTGTTTTTACAACATCAGAAACATATACAAAAGCAAAAGTTATGGTATGGGATAGCTTAAAAAGTATGCTCCCAATTATAGAACACGAAGATGTGCAATTAAATAGTGGCGGAGAAGGAGTTTATATTCCTCCGTCAACAGAAGACCAAGAATCTGCAACATACACAGTAAGCTTTAAATTCAATAATGGTGATGCTGATACAACGCAGACTGTTACATCAGGAAGCCTGCTTACACAACCTGATGATCCTACAAAACAGTTTTATATATTTACAGGCTGGTACACAGATGTGGCTTGCACCAATCTTTATAACTTTACCACTCCCGTAACAGGTTCATTTACTCTTTATGCAGGCTGGGAAGAAGATGCTGAGGCATTAAATGCCCAAAGAGTTGCAGACCTTATTATACTTAAAGATTCTTTGGCAGCAACCACTTTTGATATTCAGCCACACACAGATATGGCAAATCTGATTATTGATACATTAACAGGCACTATTAAAGATGGAGAATCAGGAATAATAATTACTGACGAACATATCAGAACAACTTATGCATCTAATTCTCTACAAATCAAGGACATCTGGGAAAATCAGTTATTTGTTGACACATTTGTTGATGAACAGCAAGACTTTAAGGATATGATGGCAATTGTTTTAACAGATGCACAGAGTAATAGATATTCAATGACACTATCTGAGACATATAGACTTTTTAGAGTTATAATTGGCGATTTTTGGGAATAAGAACAAATAACCATCTGTAAGCAAACTTGTAGTCGTTTCTTTTTGCCCTCTTAAGGGTAGAGTCCCTATTATCAACAAAAAACCCGTTGAGATATTTAATTTAAGTGATATTCCAACTTCGTTGGAGTGATATTTTTACTCTGTAAAAGTGTTATTACAAACTCCGTTTGCAGTTATATTATATTTGCCATTAAACTGTGCGAAGCACAATACCACTTGGCATAAGCCAAATAAAACTGCATAGCAATATCACTTGCCGCAAGGAAATATAACTGAAAAAACGACAAGTCGAAACTTGTCGTTTTTTTCTGGTGCGAGTGATGGGACTTGAACCCATACGCCACGAAGCACACGCCCCTCAAACGTGCCTGTCTGCCAGTTCCAGCACACTCGCATTTGGTATATAACTTTTTGATTGGTAAATCAACAAAAGTTATTTTAACATACCAAATGCGGTTTGTCAAGACTTTACCATAAAAATTATTTAAAAATCATGAACTTTGTCTAACACGCTGAATATTTGCTGCTTTGCATACTCAATTACCAGGATTTTAGGTGTGCCTAAAAGTGAGTTTATTGTATAATCCACGTATAAAATCCCGCACACCAAAACTAATAGCATTAAAACAGTTTTCAGTAAAGCTTTCATAAAATCACCAACATTATTTTCCCACAAAACTCTATGTTATATACTTATCCAGAACCTCTGACAAAAGCTGTGCACTTTTTAATGCTTCTTCAAGGCTGTTTCCGTTTGTTCCGAACTCTATTATAAGTGAATTTTTTGTTACATGCTCATTAAACCGTTCTTTTCTTAAATCAATGGGGCGCATAAGCCCGTCATACATTGAATTTGCCTCTGCCTGCAGACCTATTGCAAATTTTAAGTTTTCCTGCCAGGCAGGATGCTTTAATCCACCCTCATCAGTTCCTACCACCAGCATAAGCTGTGCTGCTTTTTGACCACCGTGGTTAAACGTAAGCTTAGTTCTTGCGCCGCTTTCTGTTACAATAGCATCACGGTGAACATCTAAAATAATTTCGATGCCTGAGTAGTGCTCCATATACCACTCGGCGGTTTTTAGCGCATTTACATACGAGCCGTTATAGTTGGGATAATCGTGAAGCTTTATATCGTGAAGCACATTAAACCCCTTTTTTTCTAAAACCTCTTCTAAATACGTCCCCACTTTTACTACGTTTTTTTCGTTGTCGGTTGTCCGCGATGTGGGCTGGTCTGAAAATCCTTCTGTTGCGTGGGTATGTATGATAAGTATTTGCGGTTTTTCTTTTTTTTCGGGCGGTTTATAATCTTTCATAAGCTTTTGTACATCTATTTCTTTTTGCGTGTGATTTTTAATCAAAACACTGTCATAGCTTATAAAGTCTCCCGAATTATAGTATTTTACCTGCTCTTCATATACAGGCTCAGGACTTTGGGTTTCGCTTTCTTCTTCATTTGGTATAACCTCGGGGTTAAAAACTTCTTTTTCCTTTGCAGTTTCACGTTTTAAAGCAAGGTGTTTTACCTCGTCTAAAAAAGTATCCGCCCTTGTGTTAAATACAACAAAGTTTTTCGCCAGTATGTCGTTTGTGTTTATATTTGTTGAAAATGGCAAAAGCGTTGTGTTTTTGCATATAAAAAAGGTGCATACCAAAAATGATGCAGATAATGCCCTGACTAAAAAATCAAAGCCTTTATTGTTTTTCACACTGTCCTCCATAAAATCTTTTATGTTAAATTTTATGGAGCAAAATATGTTATTATTCAAAAAACATTTACAACTTTAATTAAAAATAGTATAATAAACATATAAAATTCCAGGAGAATAAGTATGATTGAGCTTTTAAGTCCCGCAGGCTCTCCAAAAGCGATGGTATCAGCAGTTAATGCCGGTGCTGACGCTGTGTATTTTGGGGGAAGCAGCTTAAATGCAAGACAGGCGGCGACAAATTTCAAAGACGAAGAACTTAAAAAATGGGTGTCATTTTGCCACAAAAGAGGCGTTAAGTGTTACTTAACGCTTAATACTGTTGTTTCTGACCGTGAAATCAAAGATATGGCAGAATACTTAAGGTTTATAACCGACTGTAATATTGATGCTGTTATTGTTCAAAGCATAGGTCTTATTAAAGTTATAAAATCTATCTCTCCCGAAATGCAAATTCACGCAAGCACGCAGATGTCTATTCACAACAAAGATGGTGTTAATGTAGCGCACTTATTAGGAGCAAGCCGAGCGGTTGTTGCAAGGGAGCTTTCAAAGAGCGACCTTAAATCGGTGTGCGAGGAAGGTATTGAAATAGAAAGCTTTATTCACGGTGCTCTTTGTATGAGCTACTCAGGGCAATGCTACCTGTCGTCCCTAATCGGTCAGAGAAGCGGAAACAGGGGAATGTGCGCCCAGCCTTGCAGACAAAAATACAAAAATGGCTACGAATTAAGTTTAAAAGACCTCTCGGTGGCAGAGCATTTTACAGATTTTTTAAGCACGGGAGTAAAGTCGTTAAAAATTGAGGGAAGGTTAAAATCTCCTGAATATGTAGGCGGCGTTACAAGTATTTACAGAAAACTGATTGACCAAAACCGAAACGCCACCCCAAAAGAGACAGATGACCTTAAAAAGCTTTTTTCAAGAAGCGGGTTTACAAACGGCTATTTTAATAATGTCAAAGGCAAATCAATGTTTGGCATAAGGACTGAAAAAGACAAAGAAAAGTCAAAGGGATTTTCTCTTAAAATCCCAAAAGCCGCTTCCAAACCCGAAATTGTTGTTAAAAAAAGACCAACTACCACTTCGTTACCTGAGATTTACGGGCTAAAATATAAAAAAAGCGTTTATAACTTCCACTTTTTAAAAGAATCCCAGCTTGAGGGTATGAAATATCTTAATCTTGCAAACCATATATGGCTTCCTCTTTTCGAAATAAAAAATTTCAAAGACGAAAGGCTTGGTGCAATCCTTCCTTCAGTTATTTTCGATTCACAAAGAGAGCAGATAAAGAAAAAGCTTGTATCGCTTGGCATTAAAAAAGCGCTTTGCCGCACCATAAGTCATATTTCGCTTTGCAGAGAACTCGGAATTGAGCCTCACGGCGCATTTACAATGAATTTTTATAATTCTTACGACCTTGCAGCCGCAAAAGAAATAGGTCTTAAAGAAACTGCGGTTTCGATAGAGGCAAAGCTTGCCCAAATAAGAGATATGAAAAAGCCGATGCCTGTAAATGCTGTAGTTTACGGCAAAATTCCTGTTATGACAACAGAAAACTGCATTATAAAAAATGCTTCTTCTTGCAAAAATTATACTCAAGGCTACATCCTTTCGGACAAGCATGCATCTTTTGATGTAATTTGTGAATACGGGCACAGAAACATTATTTTAAACTCCGTTCCCATTAACCTTTCGGACAAAATTGGGGGGTTTTCAGGAAAAGACATAAAGGGACTTGAGTTTTTGTTTACTACAGAAACAAAAAAAGAAATTGAAAAAATAATCGAAAGCTATCAGAAAGGATTAAAACCAACATCAAATTTCACAAGAGGGTTATACTTTAAATAAGCGCCCTCGAATGGTGAAAAATATTAAAATGACAAAAAGTCAGGCACTTTGAAGTGAACCTGACTTTTTATTTTTATAAATTTGCAAATTTAAGTGTAAATTATAATTTCACACAAGGCGGCTCTGCCGCTTTATTTTTTCCATGTAGTTGGTGCAAAAAGCATAATCATCGGGAAAATTTCAAGCCTTCCTGTTAGCATCACAAGTGACAATACAAATTTAGAAAGGTCTGAAAATACTGAAAAATTCTTGGTCGGTCCTACTAAATTAAATCCGGGGCCGATATTGTTTATTGTTGCCACAACTGCTGTAAAGTTGGTTGTAAAATCAAGATTGTCAAGGCTTATTATTAACAGCGCACCTACAAAAATTGCAAAATAAGCCGCTACATAAACATTAACACCACGAATTGTTTCATGATCAACAATTCTGCCGTTCATGGTAGTCTTAAAAGTTGTTCTTGGATGTGCCATAATCCTTATTTCTTTTACTATACTCTTTAAAAGAAGTATAATTCTTGAAACCTTCATGCCACCGCCTGTTGAGCCTGCACATGCCCCAACAAACATTAAAATCACCAGCACCGTTTTAGAAAGCTGTGGCCACAAGTCAAAGTCTGTTGTAGAATATCCCGTTGTGGTCATAATTGACGCTACCTGAAATGCACTGTGGCGCAAAGTGTCCCATATATTTCCAAACAACGACAGGCAATTTACAGTTATAATTGTTATTGAAATAAGCACAATGCCTATATATGCCTTAAACTCATCTGACTTTAACACAGCTTTAAACTTTCTTAAAATTATAAGGTAATAAATCGCAAAATCTACTCCGAAAATAAGCATAAACACTGTAATCACGTTTTGAACGTAAGGTGAATAATTTGCAATCCCTGAGTTTAAAATGGCAAATCCGCCTGTTCCTGCCGTTCCAAATGTAAGGGTCAGCGCTGAGAAAACATCAAGTCCTCCTATTAGCAAAAGCACAATTTCCAAAGCGGTAAATGCAAAATAAATAGCATATAAAATTTTTGCGCCTTCTTTTACCTTTGGCACAAGCTTACTTACAGATGGTCCGGGGCTTTCGGCTTTTATTAAGTAAACATTACTGCCGCCTGAAAGCGGAAGAATTGCAACTAAAAACACCAACACACCCATACCGCCAATCCAGTGGGTAAAGCTACGCCAGAGCAATAAGCTCTTAGGTAAACTTTCAACGTCAGTTAATATTGATGCGCCTGTTGTTGAAAATCCTGATGCTGTTTCAAAAAATGCGTCAATAAAGCTTGGTATATGCCCTGTAATATAAAACGGAAGTGAACCAAAAAGGCTTATAAATATCCAACTGAGTGCAACCGTTATATACCCCTCTTTTGAAAAGAGAGATTTGGTTTTTGGCTTTAAAGCTGATAATAAAACTCCTATTACGGCGCATATTGCTATACAAATCAAGAACTCTTTAACGTATGGCTCACGGTAAATAATTCCACATAGTAGCGGAAGCACCATACAAAAGCCTTCACATAACAACACTTTTCCAAGAGTTGATAGAATAAGTCTGTAATTCATTTATTAACCTCTACTTTAAAATATCGCTTATATCCTTAAATCCGCTTGAAACTGTTACAACAACAACTGTATCACCCGGTTGCATAACGTCTTTGCCTCGAGGGATTATTATGCGCCTACCTCTGTTTATACACGCAACTAAAACATTATCTTTAAGTGTAAGCTCTTCAAGTGCAACATTTGCAACAGGTGAGTCTTTTTCAATTTTAAATTCAAGCGCCTCAGCCTTGCCGTCTAAAACAAAGTGCATTGTTTCAATATTGCTTCCTACAGAATTATTTTTGGCACGCACAAAACGAACAATATACTCTGCAGTAATATTTTTAGGATAAATAATTGTATCAAGGTCAAGTCCTGAAATCACCTCATCATAGGCAATTCGGTTGATTTTTGTGATAACTTTTGCGTTTGTTTTACTTTTCGCAAACAGCGACAGCATTATATTTTCTTCATCAATATTTATTAGTGATACAAATGAGCCCGCATACTCCAATCCCTCTTCCATTAATACTCTGGTGTCGGTACCGTCGCCATTTATAATTGTTGTTTTCGGCAAAAGCCTGCAAAGCTCATCACAACGATTAGAGTCTTTTTCGATTATTTTTACGTTAAACGCTGACTGCTGAAGAATTTTTGCTAAATAATATGCTGTTTCGCCGCCGCCAACTATTGTTGTATCTTTAATGTTATGAGGCTTAAAGCCTATTTTTTTGAAAAAGTCGGTAACATTTGCAAATGCGCCTACTATGCTGATTTTATCTCCTTGTTTTAAAACAAAGTCGCCCCTAGGTATAACTGCCTCCTCGCCACGCTCGATACCGCATACCAAAACATCGCAATCAAGCTTTGCACTAAGGTCTGAAATTTTAAGATTGTCTAAAGGTGAGCTTTCCGGTATTTTAAACTTTAAAAGTTCTACTCTTCCTTTTGCAAAAGTGTCTATCTGTATTGCTGACGGAAACTTTAAAACACGTGCAATTTCAGTTGCAGCTGCAAGTTCAGGGTTGATAACCATGGCAAGACCAAGGTCGTCTTTTAAAAGAGCTATTTCTTTTCCGAACTCAGGTTTTCTTACCCTTGCAATAGTCTGACAGTTACCTGCCTTTTTAGCAATGAGGCAAGTAATTAAGTTAATTTCATCAGACCCTGTTACCGCAATTAATATATCGGCATTTTCAATTCCTGCTTCTGTCAAGGTGTCAATACTTGTGCCGCTTCCTTCAACGCCCATAATATCGTATTCATTTGCAAGGTGTGAAACAACACTGTACCTATGGTCAATAACTGTGATATTATGTTCTTTTTCGTAGCTTAGCATTTCGGTTATTTTCTGCCCTACTTTGCCGCAACCTACAATTATTATATTCATACTTTAGTCAAGTCCTCCTTTTTAAAGAACTTTTTAGCTATTTTATCACATTATAAAACAAAAATCAATAACATTGTTTTGTTTTTAATTGTATAAAAGAAACATTTACATTAAACCAATTATACTTTCTGCAATAAATACCACCAAACAAGATAAACATGCCACCCTTAAAAGGCTTTGGCCTAAATATGCTGCCACTATCCCTGCAATAACACCTATAACTGCAGATGTGTAATAATCGGTTGCGTAAAATACCGCAGGGATTGTCATAACGCTTAAAACTGCATAAGGAATATAATATAAAAACGACACAACAAACTTGTTTGCAATTTTCTTTTTTATAAGCAGCAGGGGCAACATTCTTATTAAATATGTTGTTGTCGCTGCAACAAACAAATATATTATAAATTTACTTTGCTCCATTTTACACCTCGTCTTTAACGCTGACAGGTGCAATTATCGCAGCCAATGTGCTCGCAACGCAAGTGCAAATGATAATAACAAATCCGTGAGGGATATTTTTTAAAAATGGCAAAAACTCAAATATTAAGCTTAATGCTATTGCGCCCATAACGCAAAACAGAGTCGGTTTGCTTTTTTTAACTACAGGCACTACTATTGCGATGAACATTCCGTAAATTGCAATTCCAAGTGCCGAAACTACACTTTGAGGCAAAATATTACCTGCACTCGCACCTATAAAAGTTCCTATGCTCCAACCAAAATAGGGGGTTAAAATTAATCCATACAGATATCTTTTTCCTACTTGCCCAAATTTGCCTGATGCAACTGCAAAAACTTCATCGGTATTTACAAATGAAATTAAAAGGCGGTCTAACGTCTTAACACTTTTACCAAGCTTTTGCGAAAGGGACACCGACATAAGTGCGTATCTTAAATTTATAACAAGCTGGGACACAAAAAGCTCTATCAGGCTCCCGCCGGAAAGCATTATCGGAACTGCCGCAAGCTGTCCTGCTGATGTTACATTTGTCATTGAAATTAAAAGTGCCTGGATAACTGAAAGTCCGTTTGAAACTGAAAAAATGCCAAACGCAAATGATACCGAAAGATATCCAAGGCATATTGGCAAACCGTCTTTTATTCCCTTAACAAAACTATTATGCTCTTTCATAGTTAAAAAATCCTCTCTTGCCTTGTATTTTAACACATTTTAGCATTTTATTCAATATTAAATAAAAAATCTCCCGCAAGAATTAATTCTTGCGGGAGATTAACTTATTAAAGTGTTTTTACAAATGTATAAGGTGTCATATTGCCGTCTGCCGACCATACAAAGAGTTTTATTTTCTTTGTATTCGGGGCGGTTAAATTAAAGACATATTCACCTGCAAATTTTTTAGGCTGTACGGTTACCGTCTGACTCTTGGTTGAAATAAGTCTGCCATCTTCACTGTAGCACGCAATGTGAATAATCGCATCTTGTTCACTGTCAGTTGTATTATACGCATAAGTTGTAACATTAAAGTTATCATTACTCATATTGTCTACTGAGTAAACTGTAACACCAACCTGATTATGTCCTATATCCATACTTTCTACAAGTGTTCTAAACTTAAAGGTGTCGGAAATTTCAACTGTGCCTGTTGAGCATTTAGCATTTGCCTCAGTTGAAACTCTCCAATAATAAACCGTATCACTTTCTAAGCTTGCTTCAACATTATAAGAAAGGTCATAAGTTTCATGAGCAGGTTCAACAAGTTTTTTAAATTCGGGATCAGTTGCGATTTCTACGGTGTATTTCTGTGCACCGGTTACTGCATCCCACTTAAGTACAAGGTCGCTTGCCGAAATTGAAACTTCTATGGTGTTAATTGGAGTAACAGCCTGTGTTTTTGCATTTTTAGCATAGTAGTCTTCTGACACAAGTCCCATTTTTTCAAACGGAATTGTTTCAAAGCCCGGAATCTTTTCTCTTATTTTATCGTAAGCTGTTTCATCCGAGAATGTTTTTCCGCTGAATGGATTTTCAGCAGCAGTGTAAGAAGCGTTGTTCTGGTAAACCGTTCTGATATAACCTGCTTTGTAGGAGCTCGGTTCTGGAACATTGTTTTCCTGGCCTGCTACGTTATCCTCAGCAACATTAATCATAACATTATTTTCAATGTAATTATCTCGGGCTGATGCTAAATACTGGTTAAGGTTAACATCTACAGTTTTTGCCACCTTTTCCCCTGTTGGAATAAAATCATAGTAAGTAAACTTATAACCTGAGCTGATTGCTGATGTTGTTGCATCGCGGTTAACATTATACTCATTAATTCTTTCATACATAAGCTCTGCCCACGATTTTAAAAGTGGATAACGCTCTGCGTAAGGTCCTTCTATTGTTGCTCCGGTTCCGCCATAGCCTGCCTCAGGTTTGAGCTTGTTGGTCATAAAGCCATACTCAAGAGAATATTTTTTCCATTCATCATAACCATCAATTGCATGAGTATAATAGTTTGTTGTAAGGCGAATAGCACCGCCCTCTGAATAGTTCATGAAAATATTGTTATAAACTGTATTTTCACTGCCTGTATGCAGATGCATCCAGCCACCGTCTGCAATAATGTTTCCGTACGCATAGTTTTCTGAAGCCATATCATCAAAGTAGATAGCTCTCGGTCCGCCTTTAGTCACATCATGAATATAATTGTATCTTATGTGGTTTCCGCGTCTGAACATATCAACACCGTTAACATAAATTGCACCTGAGTCTAATTTCTCTCTTGGGCTAGCTGCAATTTCATTATATTCAACAACTGATTCAATACCACTTACGCTTATGCCTTGACCAATGTTATTTGATAGGAAGTTGTGACTTGCAATTTCTCCGACACCTGCTACCGTAATGCCGCTTGTATTATAAAAAATGTTGTTTTGGGCAAACAAACGGTCGGGGATAAGGTTTTGCCTGTCTTGTTCTGTGTTTCCATTGAGAAGCACGCCTTTTTCATCAAGATTCTTAAAGGTACTGTTTATAACACCGGAATATTTACCGGAGAAATACAAACCATTGTTTGCATTTTCAAATGAACAGTTTTGAGCAACAACACCATTAGCGCCGCTGATTGCTAATAATCTTCCTCTGGCAGATTCAAAGTGAATACCATTGATTATTATATTTTCGCAGCTTGAGATGTTCCATACATAACTTGTAGATGAAGCATATACGATTTCTGAATCCGAAAAACCATCTGCAGGATAAATGTAAAGCTTTCCTGTTTTTTTATCCATAAACCACTCGCCAGGTGTATCAAGTTCTTCTAAAACATTATAATAATAGAATGTATTCTCTTCATTATAACTGCAGCCATAACTTATACCTGTTTTTGTTCTTATGCTTCTGCTTTCCGGGTGGAATTCAGTAACATTTAAGTGATTTTTTGTCCACTCAGTATAAAAACTTCCGTAAACCCAGATGTCGCCTGTGTCTACCCAAGAAAACGGTCTGATATCTTCAACGCAGAACTGAATACCTGTGTCGGTAGAAACCACGCTGCTTGCTGCTTCATTTAATTCTGTAGCACGTTTTGAATAAGGACGGGTACTTGGATTTGAAATAGAGCCTGCGTCAATAACGCCTCTTTCACCGTCTTCGCCTTCGTACTTTCTCATTGAAGTCATTTCGCTGTTAGGCCATCTGGCAATATCATATTTTCTTCCGTTTACGTATAAAGCAGGAGCTGAATCTGTTGTTATATTACCGTAATCTGTAATTCCGTATTCTTCTTTCAAATCAACAACCCTGATATTGCTTACAACATCGGGATTAAGTCTTTGAAGAACTTCCTGGTCTTTAACTTTCCCAAACTTGTCAGAGTCTATTGCTGTACCACCTACAACTTTTACTTCTTCATTATTGTAGTTTGAAATTATAAATGGTGTATCTTGGTCAAAGTATTTTTTGTATAAATCCACACGATCTGTCATTGGGTATGTTCCTTCTCTTAAATAAAGAACCATATCACTTTGAGGTGGATTGTTTTTTAATGCTTCGGCTATAGTCTTATACGGTTTGTCGATAGAACCGTCTGCTGTGCTATCATCACCGTTATTAACATCGACATAAACTTTTGTAAAACCGTCAATTTTTGCTGGTTGAATTACCGGCATTTCTGACGGAAGTTCATTCTCTATTTTATCTTTGAAAAGTTCTTTTACCGTAGTTCCCGCAGCAGCTTTAAAGCTTGTAGGCAAGCCCTTTAAAGCCTCCAGCTGATTACTTTCTAATAAAACATCGCTTGTTGTATCAATTTGTCTTGTTAAATGCACGTTATTAGCGGTAAAATAGAGAGTGTAAACATCGGGATCGCCCGAATGCTTGAAACTATATTCAAAATTTCCACTATCGTCTACATCAATTTCTCCGTAGCTTGAAAATACGGGATTTTCATTTGTGTGGTTTGGAATATCGTTTCTGGTTTTTCCCGGATTTAACAAATAATATGTAATCCAGTTTCTGCTGTTTAGGTTAACAGCAATTCTACCCGAAAGGGTAATCGTTTTAGTAGCTGTGCTGTACTCAACGACCAAACGAACGTTTGACGCGTCACTCGCCATGCAAGGAAGAGAGAAACAACATACAAGCATAACCATGGTAAGCAGCGTTGCAATAATCTTTTTCATCCTCTAACCTCTCTTTCTTTTTAGTTAATCGCAAAATGCGACATTTCTTATAGTACCCACAAACGGGAACGGATAAAATCCGTTCCCTGTTTGCTTTATTACTTAGATATTGTACTGATTGATACCGGTCCTAAAGTATGATGAGCAAATACTGCAAAATAACCTTCTTCATAGATTGGGTCATCTTGGTCAAGATACTTAAGAACAGTGCTATCGCCTAACTTAAGTGTGCTTAATACACCGCCGTCCACATTTACAGAACCTACTTCAATTTCATTAATATTTTTTGGTGCAAACATACCGTTGTTAGGAACTGAAGCTAAAATTACGCCTTCGCCTTTATCAGTATACTTCTGGAATTCAATCAAATCATTTTTGATAACAAAGAAGTATCCTCTTGAATTTGTAGGTGTAGCCTTCGGGTCTATCAATCTGGTGCAAATCGCATGCCAGTTGGCAATATTATCATAAGATACCTTAAGTTTCATTGTTTGTCTTGACGTTACCGGCTTTTTGTATACTAATGACGCACTGTTGTCCGCTGCAGGAGTTATAGTAATAGTTTTTCCGTCGCCCGAAAGGTTTACTGCCGCAAGCGGACTTGTGCTTTCCCAAAGTGAAAGGTCAAGCTCACTTATAACATGAGTATATTCATTAGCATCGTTTTTCTTAACATCAGCCAATACAGCATTGATATCTTCAGTCGCTTTTTCAATCTGACTTACTGTTGAATCAGCACCAAGAACTGCTTTTGCCGCATCGATGACCGCTTTAAGTTTTGCTTTTGTTCCGGTTTTGTATGTAAGTACTTCACCGGCAGAAGTATCACTTTCAATCATGCCACTTTCAAGGCTTTCAGCTTCTGTTAAAACGCTTTCAAGCTCTTTTGTTCTTATAAGCTTAATATCAACAAGTTCAGCGTTTCTGATACTTGCAAACTCAGATACACCGTAAGTAGGATAAGACATCAAACCGTAGTAAGCCACGCCATAGCATACTGTCGGTGCATTTTTATCAAGATAGTCAATAATAGTATTTCCGTCAATCTTAACAATAATGCGATTGCCGTCAGCGGTCGGTATTACTTGCATTGTAAGATCAAACCACTCGCCTTCTTTAACTATTTTACTATCATTTACAACTTCAACAAAGATAGAACTTTCTCCGGTTACATAAGGACGTCTCTGAAGCTCGATGAGATCGCTTTTTATAACCAAGCCGTAACCATTATTTGCTGTAAACGAACCGCTTACCTGCTTAGGAGCCCAGAAGTTAATACCAGCATATCCGTTAAGGAATTCGTATTTAACGCTCATTGCAAGAGTTGCATTACCTGTAATTACAGGTACTAAGTTACCTACTGTACCTTGCGCCTTAGATGTAAGTTTAATCGCGTTTCCAAGATATTCAGCAGTAATGTTTGCCGAGGTGTTACTTATTGTATCAGCAGTTAACATATGAGAACCTGTACCAATGTTTACAACGTAATCATATCCGTTCTTAGTAAGTTCCGCATAGAAGGCTCCTGTCCATTTTTTAGTATAATTATCAACTTCTTCTTGGACTCTGCATTTTTTAACTTCTTCTCTTGACTGTTCAATAAACTCATAAAGTCTTTCTTTTGTTCCTGCCTTATAAAGAGGCAAGTCTGACGGATAGTTTTCAGCTTCAGGTGTTCCTTCTTCAATGATAAAACCACTTTCGATAAACGCTGCTGCTTCTTCCATGTATGATTCAAGCTCATAGTATTCAAGATCAGCAAGTGCAGCGGCTTCATCATAAGAGTATGTTATAAAAGTTGCTGTTTTCATAACTGACGGAACCTGAGAAAACTTTTGCGACCATTGATTTGTTGAAACAGTCCAGTAATACTGCTGACCGTAGTCAAGTTCAGGAAGAGCAACTTCCTCTGCCTGCGTTTCCTTTTCATAAATCAGGTCTTTAAATTCAGGGTCTTTTGCCACTTTGACATTGTAAGATGATTTGCCATATACCTCATTCCATTTGATAATAACGCCTGTTGGCATTACCTTAACTTCTTCTGAATCCATTGGTGAAAGCGGTACTAACGCCTCAAGCTCAATAGTTTCCGGAATAAGTGCAGGGTCATATATTACACCCATCTGAGTTATACTCTTAAATGGCTCAACACCCGGACAAAGCTCTGCAATCTTATCAGGGTCGGGATTAAACACCCCGTTTTCGTAGTCTTCAAAATTTAAAACTGACGGGTCTTTAAATACATAGTTATTTTTATCAACCGCCATAATTTCACGTTTACTTACTGAAAGATCATAGGTTGCATTAGCAAAAACATTATTTTTATACACATTTCTCTTAGGTGATGAAAGGTATATGCCCTCAAGATCTGAGTACGGGTCATAGTTTTCATCATGTTCTCTGTCATATGTATTCTGTATCATTTTGCTGTGCCATTCAAACATATACGGATATCTGCTTTGCCAGGTTCTTGAATAATAATCTGTATAGCCTTTTGCAAATCTGATAGTACGCGAAACTAAAGTTTCCCAGCTCTGTGATCCGGTTGTCTCGTTTCCATAGTGGTCTGAGTTACTCAATGAGTTTTTATCCATACCCGTATCGCAGATTAAATTGTTGTAAACCGCATTATCAGAATCGGCATGAAGGAATATTCTTGCTTCTCTTAAAATGTTTCCGTAAACATAATGCCCTTCGGTTCGGTCATCAAGATAAATACCGTAAGGTGAGTTTCTCATAACAGGGGTTGCCTTGTTAATAAAGTTATATCTTATAACATGGCCTGCACTTCTCGGAGAACCGTTGTTATAAATAAGTCCGGCATCTAAGTTTACATCAGGGCCTGCAACAAATTCATTATATTCAAGAATTCTGTCCGCACCGTCAAGGTACATGGATATTCCCATTTTATCGAACGCGCAAACCACATTGTGTGAAAAGACGTTTCTGTCGCCTTCTCTTATTTCTATACCCTTTGTAAAACAGTTCTGGATAAAGTTCGCTGATATTTTTTGAGACTCTTTAAATGGCAGACCTGACAACAATGTTTTACCTAACAAATATGAACAGATAACACCATTATGAACGCTTTTACCAAAGTTTACTGTATTGGCAGTCACATTTTTAAAGGTACATCTTTGAATAATATTACGTTCTGAACCTAAATCAAACTTAACGCCTGTAGATGCCATGTTGAAGGTAATTCCGTTGATTACTGAATATTTTGTATCTTTAAGGTTTATAATGTCGTTAGTTGATGTAACAACCTGAATTAAAGTGTCGTCTTTAATTTCAACTGCAGGATAGAGATAGAGCATACCTGTTTTATTATCAAGATGCCATTCACCCGGCATATCAAGTTCTTCTAATATATTATAGTAGTAGTATGTTTTTGTTCGCTGGAAAGAGATCCTCCAGGAGTTGGTGTCATAAGACCTGATTATCATTTTTTCGGGATCTATGTCTTTAATTCTGAAGTGCTCACGGTTATACTCCGCATAGAAGTAGCCATAAATCCAAATATTATCAGTATTTTCCCATTTAAGCGGTCTTGGGTTGGCAAACTGGAACGCAATACCTTCACTATCGTTAGGACCGCCTTGACTAACAACGCCGGCAACAGCACCGGGACCTTTGTATTCTGCCATGTTGGTATTATCACCATTTGGCCATCTTGCAAGGTCATATAATGCGCCATCTACATAAAGGGAAGGTCTTTTTGTCTTGGTCCAAGTACCAAAATCTGTATATCCAAGTGCTTTTAAATCAATAGAATAAATGTAAGGTTTTGCACTTGCCTGAACCTTTCTGTTAAACACTTCATCATTTGCTTTTTGAAGCTGTGAGCCGGTTACCGATATAGCACTTGAAAATATAACTTGTTCGTCACCGTAATTTGAATAAAATACTAAATCCTTCTCACTTGCGCCGCTTGACATGCTGGTAAGTTTTACAGCGCTGAAGATTGAGTAAACGCCCTCTCTGAAATAGACGGTTACTCCACCTTTTTTAGATTTTAACTTATTAACTGCTCTTACTGCTCTTTCGAAAGTCTTAAAAGGCTTTTCTATGCTTCCTTCGTTAAAGTCGCTTCCGTCAGGAGCAACATAGAACTTAACAGCTGACGCTGCAATTTCGGCCTTTGTATAAGGAGCAAAAACAGGAACTTCTTCAGGAAGCTGTGTGCGCATCTTATTGAAGCGTTCTTCAGTACTTTCGGTAGGCATTGAATCATACAAATAATCATCGGTAAGCCCTAACGTATAATCTCTTGTAAGCTTGGTTCCTGTTGACTCGGTAACATAGTTTTCCCAGTCAATATTTATGCCGTCCAATATACCTGCAGTGCTGCCGGAAGCATCATCTGAAGCAGATAAAACTACTGTTTCAGACTGTTTTGCTTCCTTAGCATCTTCTGCTGCTAAAACTGCAAAGTTGGCAGAAGTAATAATCATTAATACTGCAAGTATCGAGGCGACTGTTTTATGAAATTTTTTCATTTAGTCAACCTCCTTGTTTATTTGTAATATACCATCATTATTGGTTTTCCGCCGCTCATAACCACAACGCCCTTTTCAATAATTCCCTGGCCGTCATTATAAACTTTAATGTCGTTTGCTCTCATGGCATCAAATCTTCCTGCCTGTGCATTAACTCTAACGATATATGCATCTGTTATAGAAAATACTTTCTTTACAGGCGAGCTTGAAGGATATTCGATAATATTGCTTGAATCTATGCCTGAGTATGCGTAAAACGGCCACCAGTCAAACACAAACTCTGCTGCGTTGTTTTCAGTTCTGTTAACATAGAACGGAAGCAAGAACGCACCGTCTGTTAACGCAATGATTGAGGTTTCAACTTTTGAACTGTCAAATCCATGCATTTTGGCGCCCATAGGTCTTGTTTTAAGGAAGTATGTAGAACCTGGATTTAATAACTTTTGTTCACTGTAGTCATAGCAAACGATTGCACCATCCTGCAGAATGATGTTATTTATTACTGAATACGCAATAACATCACCCACTCCAACTTCAATCGGGTCTGTTGCACATGGTCCATATCCGCATTTACATATAAGTGTATCGCTCTTTTCTGTCAGATATTCCAGATAATCGTCGCCACTACAGATTGTAAGCTTTTTAACAGGTTCACCTTCTTCATTTAAAGCGTCTGTAACTTTTGTAACAACACCGTAAAGCGGGCTGCCGAGATTCTCAGTTTTTGAATAAGTTGTGTTAACGCTATATATAACCTGATCAGCAAAAAAGCTATTTGCTTTTGTTGAATAAGCAGTAACCAAAAATGAACTGCTGCTTGATACTGTGCTGTGAGTATAATTTGAAACAATAGCATGTTCTACACCCTGATTTTCCGGAATGATGAATACCCTTGTATTACCATCAAGCAAGAATTTGCCGGCAAATGAACGTGAACCGCCATAGTAACGAAGTTCTTGGCTGTTTGCTCCTTTCATAATATGGAGCGTATCATCAGGTTCTGTCAAATAGTTGGGATTGCCCAATTCAATATCATAAGGTGTGTCAATATAGTTAATTTTTCCATCCTGGTTTACTCTGTATCTTACAAGTTTCTTTTTAAATGGTCTGATATAGTCACCAAGTGTTTCTTTGTTTTTGTAAAGACGTCCGTCAACAATAACTCTGTCTGCTACTTCAAAGTCAGCAATACCACTGCCATCTGTTAAGAATCTTAATGTAAGAACGTCGTCCATTCCGGTTTTATAATGAAGATTTATAAAATATCCTGTTTTGATTGAAGCTTCTGCTTCTGCTACACAGTATACAATCTTGTCATCATATGTTAAGTGGAATACTGCATTATCCCCAAGAGCACCCAAATTTGGGTTTGCTGCAAGGAGAGCTTTAAATATTTTTGTTGCTTTGTAGTCTGTTTCGCCTATTGTATAAATATCACCGTCGGTTGAAGAAAGAATTGCTGTCTCCTTCTTGTTTGAATACTTGATTTTTGCAACCTTGCCATCTGCTGATTTTGCGATTGACAATACTGTGCCCGGATTTATAACATCAATTACATAAGTTGAGTTGTCAGCGTCTGTAACTGTAACATTTCCTCTTGCTTTTGACAAGTCTACAACAACATCTGTGTAGTTACTGTCTCCGTAAACAACATAGTTTTCAATGTCAATAGAATTTACAACAACGATTGTATAGTCTGTAACAACAACAAGATCGTAGTAGCTGTCACCGTCGGTATCAATAAGCTTAAGGTTACCGTACTCAGGCTTTAACATCTGGTCTGTTGTTTTTGTAAATGAAGCTTCTTTGGTTTCGCTTGAATAAACGTGACCATTGTAGATAATTCTGTAATTAGCATTAAGGTATGCTTCATCAGTTTCATACTGATCTGCATCTACATAATATTCGTATTTGAGATTAGCATAGCTTGCAATATCACTGTCTTTAATCTCTAATACATTTGTTTTATTTTCATTAACATAAGCAAAGATAAGAGTATTTTTGCCTGATTCTTTATCGTGCCTGTAAAAACCTTCAACAGGATAGCCTAAAAGGTCTGTCATTCCTGTTTCGTTATCAAAAACATACTGGCCGATTTTAATCTGGTTGTCATCAATTTGTGTTGCGCCTGCAAGACCTGTAATACCATCATCAGTAACAGTTCCTTCAATCATATAGATGCCAAGTCTTTTTGACATAAACATTTCTTTTTCAGGATTGTTTGTTACCGCATTACCGTCATACATATTTGAGTTTGAAATATCTGCAATCATTGTATTGTAGATAAGTCTCATTGCAGCTTTTACTGTGATATTTGAATTAGCATCAAGCTCTACGCCTTTTAAAATGCCTTTTGCAGCAGCGGCAGGAATGTATCCGCCGTAGTATGTAGCAAAATACTGGTCACCCATCAGGTTAACCAAAATTTTGCAAGCTGCTTCTGCTGTGATATTCTCGTCCGGCTCAAAATATCCGTTGCCGTCACCAACAACAAAGTACATCTGGTACAAAAGTGTTGTAACGTCAAAAAGCGGACTGTCTAAAGGAATATCCTTAAAAACTTGAGTTGTTGACAAGCCTTTGTAGTTTTCAATATTAACAAGTTTTGCAATCATCTGAGCGAATTCGCCTCTTGTGATTACTTTAGTATCATCAGCATAAGTGCCTTCTGCAATGATGCCTGCTTTATCCAAAAATGCAGGAATTTTATCTGAAGACATCGCCGCACTTGCAGCCACTGATGTGAAAAGCATGGTAAATGCCAATATGAAACATAAAAGTTTTCTCATATTATGCTACCCCCTTTGTAATTGCATAAACAAGCAATGCTGCCTGTGCACGTGTTGCTGTTGATTTTGGTGCAAATGTGTTGTCACCCATACCATTAATAATGCCTTTTGCTGCAAGAGCGCTAACTGCTTCTTTAGCATAGTCACTGATCTGAGCATAGTCATTAAAGTCTGTTTTTGCTTCTTCAAATACTGCACCATTTGATTTCATTACGTTATAAATCATAACAGCCATATCTTCACGTGTGATACTTCTGCCGAATCCAAATTTACCTTCGCCTACACCATTTACAAAGCCTGCTGCTTTTGCAGATGCAACATAAGTAGCTGACCAGTCGCCTGCCGGTATGTCTGTAAATTCGTTTATTGCTGAAGAATTGTATTTACCTGTTGCAAGAACAAGCATTTTTGCAAACTGTTCTCTTGTAACAAGACCGTTTGGCTCGAAATAGCCATAGCTGGTGCCTGCTACAACACCTTTTGCTGCGAGTGCATTGATAGCTTCACTTGCCCATGCTACGCTGCCTAAATCAACAAATGTTGTAGAAGTGGTGTTGTTTGAGTTATCTTCCATTTCGCCTGACCACTCTCTGTCATTATCTTCAGGAACGATAGCTCCGCCACCACCGGCACCGCCGCCGCCCGGGCCGCCGAGGCCTGCGCCTGTATCAGCGGGTGCGTTTGCAACAGCTGTATCAAATGCTGCTTTAATTTCGTCTCCGTTATTAAATGTTCTTCCAACAAAACTATTTTGTACATATATTTTGCCTGCACTTCCAAGGCTATCATAAGCAGTAAAGCTTACACCTCTTAAATGCGTAGCATTTGCCTTCATTAATGTTACATAGCTTGTTACGTCAGTAGTATTGTTAAACGCTTTAACAAATGTAGCTTCTGCTTCAGCTTTATTTGTAAGAGCATAGAAGCTTTCAATGATTTCTACATCTGTAGCACCAACAATTTCTGTTCTGCTTGCATCAAGTCTGTGAACATAAAGGTTTCTTTCAAACCCCACAGGGAATCTGCTTAAATCAATGCCGATTCCTGCGGTGTTTTGAATTGTTGAAATAATATTATCTTTTGCTGTAGTACCATTAGCAATATTTCTGATAACTGCTGCTATACTTGCTTTACTCTGTAAGTTGTAGATTGCAGGGCCGAATGGCACGCCTTCATACAACACATAAAAATCATAAGTGCCTGAAGGCTGGTTAAAAGCAAAAGTAGCCGAAAAGTTTCCTTGTAAATCAACTATAGCAGTTGACATAGCTAAAGTATTACCGTCATATTCGGTAATTCCGCTGGGAAGTCCTATAACTGTAACATATCTGTTTTCTGTAGGAGTATCATTTGCTAAAACGCCCGATACTTTAATTGTTCCCTGAGCAGCATTTACTACTTCAATGTTAGTTGAATTGAATGATATACTTGCTGCTGATACGGGAAGCGCACATACTGACACAATTAAACAAAGTGTCAGTAATAATGTAAGTGCTTTTTTCATGCTTATTTCCTCCCTAATTATCTGCTTGTTATTTCATCAGGAAGCTGCATAAGTCTTCCCATCTTGAATCCGCCATTTCCATCTGGAATTCTTTCCCAAATGTACATTCTGAAGCTCTTTGTACCTTTTGGAGAAGATAATGCAAAATTCTTCGGCTGCACATCGCTCTGTAATATTGTTTCGTACTTAATACCCAGGAGTTCATCTTTTCCATCAAAGGTTGCAACTGCAGCAATTATACCATTCTCAGGTACCTGTCCTGAAAGCTGCATATTATAAGTAAATGATGTTGCATCAGCTAAGTACTCAGCATCTTCACCATTTTCGTCATAATAGAAACTGGTACTTGCATCTGTATCAATGTGTGTTGAAAGTGCTTTTGCAGTTTCAAATGCATATGTAAGTCCTCCAAATGCTTCGCCGTCTGCCGCTTTAATAGCGTATTTAGCACCATTAACATTAGCTTCTGAAGCGATTTGAACAACATACTTGGTCTGATACTTAAGACCGTATGTAGGTGTGATTGTAATCTTATTGTTTCCGCTGTAAGTAATTGTAGCTTCAACCTTGTTTCCTTTTTCGTCTGTGAGTGTAGCAAGGCCTTGGTCTTTGATAAGCTGCATTGATGCGCTATCTAAGTCTTTTGTAAAAGTAAGTTTAATTTCAGCATCTTCTTTTACTTTTGTGTCAGAAATGTTTACATGTGTTGCAAATCTTGTTTCCTGAGTAATTTTCCAATCATCGTAGTAAACTGTAACAGGTCCTCTTCCAGCAGATGTTGCAATAATCTTAGATACCATACCGCCGATTGTTGAATATGTTGCAGCAAAGTACTTACCAACCTCGTTGTCTACGCTCGTACCGTCAATTAAAACTTCATATGAAGCAAAAGTCCTGTCGTTTTTTGTTGTGTCTTTTCCTGGATTAACACCAAATATAAATTCTATGGTGTGCCATGAATCTGCTGTAAGCACACGCTTAATTATCTGATTTTTCGGATTGCTTTGATCAGCGCTGTCAGCAGCTGGAATCTGTGAATGGAATAAAGCAGAAGCGGTTGTTTTTGCAAAGTTCGCTGGTGTAATTGGAGTATAATCTGCACCTCCTGTTGCTGCAAAAATGTAGTTAGCTGTTCTTGCGTCACTGTTTGTAGCAGGTATGTTATCTACTGATTCCTGCGGAATATATACTTTTGTGCTTACACGAACAATAGTATGTTCATCTACTGGGATAGTTTCTTTTGAACCGTCCTCAAGATTTCTCTGAACTACGTGGTAGTTCGCAGGGGCTGAAACAGCCTGTGCAAGCACATTACCTGTCATTCCATAAAAACCTGAAACGTTTTTAAGAACCATATTTCCACTTCCGGGATTTGCAGGGTCTTCTTCAATAGAAACAGAAGCGTCGCTAAATCTTTCGCCTACAATTGACAACTGGAATTTATTAGGAATAACTTCTGCATTTGACATCCAGTCTATACCCATGATTTCATTGTAGCTATCAAAGCTCTCATCCACTAATTTTTTCTCTGAAAAATCCGGATGACTTTCAGAACCTGTGCCAGGTGCCTGACCGCTTGTATTACCGCCAATGCTTCCTCCAGCTGATGCTGTAATAAGTTTAAAGCTGATATTTTCTGCCAGTGTTTCACCCTTAATATCCACAAGTGCGCCTGCTTTTGATGTAATAGTATATGTTCCACCGGTAATATCAAGGTCTTTAAGCGCAAGTTTAATAACTTTCTTATCTTCGGACATTGTTGCCTTAAGTCCGGTTACTTTTTGTTCGTTCTCGTTCTTAACAATAAAGCTGTTGTTAATGCTGCTGATTGTAGCATCATTTAAAGGATATGTAAGGCTGATTTCAACAGTCTTATCTGTACCAGGTTCATATCCTGTAACTTCTGCATCATAACTTGCTGTGAAAGGTAAAACAGTAAATTTGTAATCAAGTGCAAGCTGTCTGCCTCTTGCGTCAACTAATTTATCGGTAGATTTAATTGTATGTTCTCCGATACCAACATTTAAATCTGAAAGGTCAAGTTCAATTGTTTTGTTGTCGGCGAAGAGTGTAGCAATGAGGCCGTCTTTTACGCTCTTTCCGTTTTTGTCCACAACTTCAAAACCTGTAGCAATATCATCTGCTGCAAGTGTGGTTGTAGTTGTGAGAACAAGCTTAATTTTCTCTTCTGTACCTTCTACATAATCTTTAATTGTGCCTGATACAGGATTAACCTTGTCAAGCTTAAAGTCTACTGTCTTAACAACAATGCCGATAACGGTAGTGCCTTCTTCGTCCGCAAAGACTTCATCTTTTGAACTGATGTAGTGCTGTCCGTCGCCAAGCTCAAGTCCTGAAAGCTGAAGTGTGATTGTTTTTCTGTCTTCAGAAATTGTAGCTGAAAGACCTGTAACTACATCTTCATTAGCGTCTGTAACAACAAATGCAGCATTAGGATCAACGCCATCTCTTAAAGGATTTGTAAGAGTAATGGTAACAGTTTTGTGTACACCCTTATCATAGTCTGTAATAATGCTTGGTACAACTGTAGCGTTAATTTTATCACAGGTAGTAAAGCCAAACACTTCAATTACGCCTTTGAACTGGTTTGCAAAAATAGCGCCTTCTTTACTATAGAAATCTTCGCCTATGGAAACTGTATAATGAGTATTTGCTTCAAGCTTGGTAAAGTCAAATTTTACTAATGCTGATGTGCCATCTTCTGAAACACCAACAAATCTTATTGCATTGTTAAATGCAGTGCCGCTATTATCTTTTACAACAAGATTTGCTTTAAGCTCGTCTTTGTCTACTTTATCACTGAATTTAAGTGTTACGCCTTTACTCGGGTTGAAATCATCAACTAAGTTATCAGCATCAACTTCAAATCCAGTGCATTCAATAGCTTCTACAAGATAAGCTTTAAGATTATCTATGTAGTATGTTGATGTGCCTCCTGCTATTTCTGTAAAGCACCTTGTTGTTATGCCCTCAAACGCATCAAGAGGGCTTGATGCCTGTCCTGTGTATCCAGTGCCGACAAAGTCTTTGGTAATTCTGCCAAAGTTAGAATATGTATCGTCTACTGCAAGCTCATGCTCTGCGGTAACAACCTTGCCGTCAAGGAAATATCTTGTACTGTCAACAGCTCCTGATGGATCCACTATAACCTTAACGTGGTGCTTTTTAGTAGTAGAAATAGTAGCCCTTGCCCACCAGTTTTTCGAAACATCCGAACTTGATTCTCCTGCATATGTACTATTTGAGAAATAAGAAGTTCTGCCGGATAGTGTATAAATTTTGCTTTGGTTATATCCCATAAAAGTGGTTTCTGTGCCACCTTTTTCTATGAAGAAATCAAATTCATATATAAGCTGCTTTTTGTAATAAGGGGATTCAGGGTCGTTAAAGTCGATACTGCCACCCGGAACATCACGGCGAATTGATAAAGAAGTATCTGAAGTTGATGTGCCGCCTGTAATCTGTAAAACATTTCCGTCGAAGCCAACTAACTGTCCATCTCTGTCCACTTTGTTTGTGCCGTCTACAATCTGGATTACGTTAGGGTTCGGATTGCTTTCGGTATATGTACGACCGCTCTTTGCATAACTAATGGTCCATGTGCCGCCTTCTGAAGCCGACATCTGATATGCTGCATCAGTTGCATCTGCTGTAACCCAGTTCTGATCAGTCTCATAACCTGTTTCAAAATCTTCTTCAAAAAGGAGTATTTGATTTGAAATTTCTGTAACAGATCTTATCATATATGAAGTATTAAGAGTTCTTCCTCTTCTGTCTTTAAGTGCAGAAGTGGTGCTGATGTAATATTTACCAACTTCTAAATTAAGACCTGAAAGCTGAAGTGTGATAACTTTACCTGTAGCATCTATGTCAGCTACAAGTCCGCTTGCAAGCTCACCTGAAACGTCTTTAATTTTAAATGCTGTATCGATATTTGTCTGATCTAAAACTGTAGGAGTTGTAAGTGTAAGTTTGAGTTCTTTATCTGTTCCTTCAATATACTGGATGCCGCTTTCTTCTGACCAGCTCACATCATAATCTATTGTGTCAAATGTATATCTGACTTTTGCATATAAATTTGCATTTGCAACAGTAGGCAATGTGTTTGGCTTGTTTGTTATTGTATGCTTGCCATCGCCGAGGTTAAGTCCTGAAAGCTGAACCTTAATAATATCTTGTGTTTCACCAAAGGTTGCATTAAGATTACCTGTTACGGTGTCTCCGTTTTCATCTACAACTTTAAATACGTCTGTAAGATCAACTTCTGCCAAAGGATAGTTAAACTTCAATTCAACTTCCTGTTCATCGCCGATATCGTAATTTGTGACAGGCGTTCCGGCATCAAATACACCCTTAGCTATTGTAACATCAACTGCTGTGCTCATCTTGTAAGCGTCTTTCAAATAGCAGTCTACCTGTTGTGTTTTCCTTGTTGAAGTAACTGTAACAGTTCCGTCACCATTATCTGTAACGCCTGAATTTGCCGCCGGAGTATATGTATCATACCAAGAATACTCAGGTGAAATACAGTTGCCGTAAATATCACTAAGTCCTAATCCAATGTTAACAGTGTACTTAGTTAAACCTAGAAGGTCTTCAGAAAGCTTAACTGTTAATGTGTAACCGTCGTTTGAAAGTATAGCAGAATCTATACCGCCAGTAACTAAATTACCTTCAGCATCAGTTAAAGTAATGTTACCATCTACTGTTGCTGGGTTAACAGGTGTTGAGAATGTGTAGGTAACAGCATCATTATCCGTGCTGAATACAGTACTTGCACCTTCAACATTTTCGACAACAAACGGATCTATAAGGTATGCTGTAAAGTTATCAATATAAAGGTCTGTGCCTGCTGAAGTACCCCATATACCATAATGTGTAAGATTTGCAGTTTCATTTCCTATACCTTTATATGCATAACCTGCAAAGTCATAGAGTGTCTGTCCTTTTCTTGGATGATCAGGCACCTCAGTGCTACTAAATGTTGTCTTTAAGAGTTCATCATCTGTATAAATTCTTATATGGTCTTTTTCTGATGTTCCATCAAAAACAATTCTTAGCTTTCTTGGGCTATTATATTTCTTAGAAGAGTTTGTATTTACCTGTGTTTTCCAGAAAGAGTTATTCCACTTACCTGGTGAGTTATTATAATTAGCCTCTGTAACTTGAAGCGTTTCGTCCCCTCTAAATAAAATGGAGTAGTAAGTACCCCAGCTATAAATTGGAGCTTTGTCGAAAGAGATGTTAGGTGCATATATCATATCACCTGGAAATGCATTGCCCTCAGTATGAGGATATCCCATAATATCCATCTCGTAAACAAGAAGTTTACCTGCATATTCTCCTTCTGCTAATGAAATACCATTAAGCTTATCAAAGTTTCTTCTATATGCAATTACCTTTTTGTTGAGCCCCTCAGCACCTCTGGTATTGTACAAACGAAGAGCGTTGCCTGTAAAGCTGCCGCCTAATGTAATTCCTTCTTCAGCAAGTCTTTCCACAGATTCAACGCCGACAAAATCGTCGGTAGGTGTACCATACACCTGAATATCCCATGTATGATCGTTAACTGTGTAGCTTGTAGCACCAGAAACAGAAATATCTGTAGTCTTGTTTGCATCAGCAATCCAGTTTTCATCTAATGTGTAGCCTGAATCAAAAGTTTCTTCAAAAAGCTTAATAGCACCTGTTGGGATTAAAGATACGCTGCCACCTGTGCCGCCACCACCAGCGCCGCCTTCACCACCAGCGCCGCCAGCTGATTCTGTTGCGCCAACCGGCATAACTGACATAATCATCATTACTGCGAGTATAACAGATATCAATTTCTTAAAATTTTTCATTGATATTTGTCCCCCTTTCAAAATTGTGTAAATAAAATTTGTTTCTTTTTGTTATTTATATAAACAGCATTTGCTGCTGTAGTCTTCTGCTTAATGTGCGCTTACAAAATAATCTTTGCACAAAGAGCCGGTTTTAAATTATTCTGCAAACGCTGTGTTTAAAAAGTCAGCTCCTGATGTCTACAAAATAAATTAACATGTATTTTTTGTGTTTTTAGCCACTTTCTACCTATTTAATATTTTAATATGTAAAGGGCACAATAAGCCTCCCACGGGCGCGACCTAATTAAGCCGCGCCCATAAGAAAGGCTGTCTTTTGTTAAAATTAGCTATTTAATTATTTCGCATCTTTTTTTGCAAAGTATTCGTCAATAACTTTTTGTGCGTATTCCATAAGTTCATCTTTACCTGCTGTTTTTAATTTTTCTTCAAATTCCTTGGTTTTTCCTTCGAGGTCAATTGTAGTGCCGTTTTGTAGTTCTTTATACTCACTTACAACTGTAGAAAGCTG
>JAFQRW010000013.1 GCA_017409875.1 Clostridia bacterium | reverse complement strand
TTGCATTGACGCTGGGCATAATTACAGTGGGTTTGACACAGGAGCGACAGGCAACGGCTTAATGGAACAGGATGTTACCTTTAAGATTGCGGATAAGTTAAAAAATTTGCTTATAAATTCAGGCATTAGCGTTACAATGACCAGGGCAAAAATAACTGATGATGTGGGGGTTGATGCTAAAGATTCAATTAACCAGAGAGTACGGCTGGCAAATACCACCAAATGTGATTATTTTGTATCAATTCATTGTAATTCAAATGAGGATAAATCTGCAAACGGAACTGAAACTCTTATTTGCGGCAAAGGTGGAAAAGCTGAAGCTCTGGCAGAAAGTGTTAATTCAAACATTGTTAAGTATTTAGGCTTAAAAGACCGTGGCATAAAAGTTGATACAGAATATCTGGGATATAAATTGGGAGTGCTTCATAACACCGATATGCCGGCAATTTTAATTGAAACAGCATTTATAAGCAATCCTAATGATGCAAAACTGTTAAAAGAAAAGGCAGATGAATTTGCAAAGGCGATTTTTGAGGGGTTTTGTGAGCGTTTGGGAATTAGTGTAAGTGCTGAAGATGATACAGAGCCTGAAGGAATTGTGAAGGAACTTCAAAAAATGATTGAAATTAATGATGTCAATGCGGCTGTAGATGCAATAAAAAAGGCTAAGGCTGAAAATAGCTCGCTTTACTGGATTTTATATAAGCTTACAAAAAAAGACGTTGCTGATACAAATACTCCTGCAGAAGAGCCTGAGCAGATTGAAAATGCTAAGTATTCAGTTGTCGGAACTACTCATGTTATTGAAATTGACCCAAGAAAAATATGGGCGGTAGAAACGCAGTGTTCTACAAAGAGTGTTACTTATGACAATTTTGTAAATTCTTTGTTTTTTATGAACTTAAAGAGTGGGAAAACGCATCCTCAGGGGATTATGGTTAATGCCGGCAAGGTAATTGCAAATAATCCTACGCACGGCAAACCTGTTGCGACACTTGTTGTTTACGGAAAGGATAATGTTAGCCTTAAGTACATAGATGATATAACAAAAGAAAACGGCGTGTGGTTTGCAGTTTCCGGGTATGGGATATATCCAAATATAACTGCGGCACAAGAAGGTTTTACAGGTGCATTTTCTGATGTTACAAGAACGGCGGACAGGCCTATAATTGGCTACCGAAAAAAAGACAACAAAATTGTTATTGCAGTAAGGGCAGGGACAAGTGCTGAAAGAGCAAAACAGACTGCGGAAAATTTAGGACTTGACTTTGCGATTTCTTTAGACGGTGGTGGAAGTACAACACTTAAGGTAAACGGAAAGTATAAATTTACAGGTGACGGCCGAAAAATATTCGGCGGAATTATATGGGAATAAGGGGGAATTTCAAATGACAATGGCAGGAATTAAAAAAATAGGTATTAAGACTATTAAAACAATGGCACAGGCGGCACTTGGTATTATAGGTTCTGCAGCTTTTATAGGCGAGGTTAACTGGCAAGGTGTTTTATCTGCAGCTGTGCTTGCAGGCATAACTTGCATTTTGATGAATATTAAAGATTTGGCGGAGGGCTGAGATGACAAACGAAGAAATGGCTGTAAAACTTCAGCAAGTAGATGACCGTTCAAAATCAAACTGCAAGAGGCTTGATGAAGCAGAAGAAAAACTTAAAGATAATGCTGAAATGCTTGCATCCATTGCAAGAATAGACCAGCATCAAAAAGATATGGCTAACACTTTAAATGAGGTTAAGGATGATGTAAAAAGCATTACAGGCAAAGCGGGCAGACGTTGGGACAGTATTGTTGACAAAGTGCTTTTAGGTATTGTTGCGGCTTTGGTCGCTTATGCACTAAAGCAAATAGGAATAAGTTAGGAGTGATTTTATGAATGGCTATGTTATTTCACAGAAAAAAGACCCTTATCAGGATATGAATGAAATATCGTGGGCGAAAAAGATAAATACAAATGGAAATGCGGGAGATAAGGCATATTCTAAACAATATGCAAACCCTTACTACAACAACCTTTATACTTCAGGCTACGGCGATATTGCAGACTTTTTTAAAGGTGCGAGCGCTGATACTGCGTATGGGTACCAGAAAGGGTATCAAAAGGGTGCGAGTGACAACATATATGCCAAGCAGTATGTTGACACAAACAAGTATATTGAAGACCAGAGAAAATATGCAAACAATGTTTTAGATAATTCTTATGCAGGTCAGAAGGCTGTAACTGACAATCAGATACAGAATTTAAAGACTCAGTATGATGACACAAACAGAAAGCACTACATAAATTACTTAAAATCTAAAAATGCTCTTCCGCAACAGCTGTCCGCCATGGGCTACACCGGGGGACTTACCGAAACAAGTGCGCTTAACCTTGCAAACGAGTATATGGGCAATGTGTATGATACTGAAACACAGAAGAATTCTGAAATTGCGGGACTTAACGCACAGCTACTTAAGGCTTATTATGACAAAGAGGCACAAAAGGCACAAAACGAGGCGCAGTTTACTCAGATGGGACTTAATCAGTATAATACAGACAGAGATTGGGCAACAGGGTATGAACAGTGGAATAAGAATTTTGCAGAAGGTCAAAGAGAGTTTGATACTACTCATGGAGAAAATGTGAGACAGTTTGATAAAGAACTTGCACAGCGAAAGGAAATTTCAGATGCGGAGCTTTATAATGCCCTTGTGCTTGCGCAAACGAAAAACAAGGGAAGCGGGAGTTATTATACGCAAGATGATATAACAGGCAATAAAGATTTGCTTAAGGCCTTATTCGGTGAGGATGAAAAAACGGGGATTGCTGCGGGAAACGGACCTACGGTAACCAACAAAACACGCTCTTTGGGTTGGCCAGCTAATTTAATTTATAACAGATAACACAACAGGGCGGTATTTCACCGCCCTAAAAGTGTTTTGAGAGAGAGGAGATACACTACAAATGCCGGTATATAAAAATGTTGGAAAGTATCAATCAAAAGCAAAAGGACCTTCTATTGATGTGCCTAAAGAAAAAAAGAAAGAGGAAACAGGACTTAAAATAACAACGGGATATAAAACTAATGACCCGATGGGGATATTATTAAGCCCTGCGGGTAATTCTTCTGCTATAAAATCAAAGGGCACAGGAGAATATGCTTTTGACGGTAATATAAATCAGCCGAAAAACAAGGTGCAGACGTTTTATGAAAGTCAAATAAGAAAATATAAAGGTACACCTATAGTTTCTTTGTATGATGGTACAAAATTAGATGATGAAGACAAAAAATATCTTTTGAACGAACAAAAGATATTTGATAACAATATAAATGAGTATAATTCGGGATTTAAATTGAGAAAAGCGGAACACGAAAAAAGAAAAGCTTTTGATAAAGCCATGAGTGTTGAAACAGGCGAATTTCGTGATACGACTGTTGATGATAAGTACAAATTAAACACGGCAAGAACGGAATATAATAATGCTAAAGATATAATTTCTTATGAAAAGGCTAAGAATGACAGAATTAAGGTGCAACAAGCTCAGCAACAAAGAGATTATGAAGAAGATTTTATATATGAAAAAGAAGGTGCGAACATTATTGCAAGGGCAAGAAGTGATAAATCGCATCCGAGTAATTGTATTGATTCTTCTGGGGACCTTATCGCCTTTGGAAAAACAGAAGCACAAATATCAGATGCAACGGTATACAGAGAACTGACTCCTACACAACAACATCAGGTGGATTTCTGGTGGGGATATTATGGTGCTGATAAAGCGAGAGAGAGAATGATGTCTTTATACAATGAGCAGTTAGGCAAAAAAATGAAAGAGGCATCAAAGACAAACTGGGGCGTAAGAAATGTTATTGCACCTGCGACAAATGTCCTATCCAATCTTGCAGGTGGTGTTAAATATGGCGGAGAGGTTATAGAGCAACAGTTTAAAAACAAGAGAAGCGGAATACCTGAAAATGTTCCTGAATGGTCAACTGGTTCACAGATGCAGAGACTTAAAGAAGATTCGAGAGAGGCTTTTACAAATGGCGATGAGGGGTTTGTGGGTAAGGCGAAGGGATTGTTGCTTGACACAACTAATTCTCTTGCACCTGCAGCTTTCGGACCGGCAGCACCTTATGTTTATGCTATGCAAGCAGGAAGTGATGCGGCGTACAATACAGCACGAAAAGGTGGAAGTAACAGTCAGGCACTTGGGATGTTTTTAATCAATGCGCCGGTTGGATTTTTAGCATCTAAAGGGCCTTTTGATGAATTGATGAAGGGAAGCGGAGCAATTTCAACAGCTACCAAAAACGCTATTGAAAAAGGGACAAGAGGTACGGCATTTCGTGCGATTGCTGAAGTTGGCGGCAAACATATAGTAAGACAAGGCGCTTTGGAAGGATTAGAAGAATTGGCCGAAAACTATGCGTACACACTTTCAGATGTTCTTGTTAATGGCGACAACAGTGATATGGCTTTGGAATACGATATTCTTGTGAATAAACATAATTATACTGAAGCTCAAGCAAGACAAATGGTGCTTTTTAACAAGATTGTAAAAGAACCTGCTTTGAGTGCTGCTTACGGTGCTTTAATGGGCGGACTTATGGCGGGGTTTAATATAACTGCTTCTACTGTTTCAGGTGTTTTTAATGCAAAAAAGAATGGTGGTACAAGTTATATTTATGGCGGTGTTGAAATAAATGAAAAGACTACTGCTAAAGATGTGCTCGAGCAACTTAATAACACTAGGATGCAACATATGGAAGTTGCGGAGGGAGACGCACAGTTTGCTATTAAAGAAAGTAAGGAAATGGGTAAAGTTGCTTTCCTTGATGGGAAACGAATTAAAAGACAAAAAGGAGAAAGTGTCAATCACGCGATCAGAAGATACTTCAATGAAATTTTCAAAAACAAAGTAATAACTGTTGAGGAATCACAAGATGATATGCAACTTGACCAAATAGGAAAATTTTTATATCCAGGAAAAGATGCAAAAATACCTAAAGAGAAAAAACCTATAGCATCTATATTAGACGAAATAATAGAAATTGGTGCTGATAAACAGTGGAGCCAAAATCTTTTAGATGAGAATGGCAATGTTAAAAATCATGCGGGACTTGATTGTGATGGCGGTTTCAATTACTATGATACAAAATTTGCAGTAGACAATTCCGGTGTAATTTACGGTGGAAGAGTAATTGCGAGAATTGATAAAAACGGCCGTGCTTATTTTTATGATATAGATAAAATAAGAGAGGTTGGCTACCAGGACGAGAACGAATTCTATCCTGCAATTAGCAAAACAACCTCTCTTACACAATACAGTCTACCACAAAATGCGGAGACTGTCAATAGTAATGATATGCAAGGGACTTCAAATTATTCAGAAGATTTTGAGTTTGATGAAGAATATGCACAAGGCGTTTTGGATGCGGCACGCGCGGAGATGGAAGCGATACCTGAAGCAACACGCAAGATGATAGACTTTTATTCTAAGTTTGCCAATGTGAGATTTATTATTGGTGATACTGATGCTCTGGCAGGCAAGAAGGCTGCAGGTGCTTATGTTAATTCTGCAGATGTTATTTTACTTGATTTTGATACTGTTCAGGACAGTAATGAAGTTGCAAGAAAGATTGTAAATCACGAGCTTACACACTCTGCAGAAAGAAGTAAGCATTATGATGCTTTAAAGAAATATGCTTTTGCACACATGTTTAATGAGAACAATACTTATAAGTCTGCTATTGAAAAGAAAATTGACAGATATGGCAAAAGAGGAGTTTCGCTTGATAAAAATGGTGCAGAAGCGGAGTTGGTTGCAGAGTATATGGGAAAACTTATGTCAAGTCCTGAAGCAGTTGAGAGAATGGCGCAGGAAAACAGACCACTTGCAAAAAATGTGCTTGATTCTTTGGTGGAAACTTATAAGAAGGTTACTACATACTTTAAAGACAAAGAAGCCTATGAAACAAGATATGCACTTTCCGATATCGAGCAGGGCATAAGACTTTTTGAAAAAGCATTAAAGACCAGGACAAGTGTATCTGATGCCATTGCCAGAGGTATGGGGATAGACACACGCGCCATGGGCGGAACCTCTGACGGTGTGGCACAATATGTTTTTGCGGGAGAAAAGGCTAAAGGTGCAAATCTTTCAAAACTTGCTGAAGCACAGAAATTACTTGCCGAAGGGAAAACTTCAAAAGAGGACATCTGGAAAAAAACAGGCTGGATGAAAGGCAAAGACAACAAGTGGAGATTTGAGATTGATGATAGTAAAGCAAAACTTCACAAATTAGGAAAATTTGAAAATCCTGACATTAACAGATTTAAAACACTTGAAAGAAAGTTTATATTTGGAACTATAATAAACAGTGAGCTGAATGAATTAAACAGCTTGAAAAACTCATTAAATGGAGTAAGAACCAATCCTAAATATCTTTCAGAGTTTCTTGAACACGGTAATTTATATGAGAATTATCCTGAACTTAAAGATGTTGAAGTTGAGTTTGTTGAAATGGCAGAGGGTGAAAAAGGAGAGTTCAATCCCTACAATAACAAAATTAGAATAAACAAAGAATTGAATGTAAAGGATGCTAAATCAACACTTATTCATGAAATACAACATGCGGTACAAACTATCGAAGGGTTTGAGTCAGGGACTGATACAAATCCGGCGCTTGAACATGTCCGTCGACTTATGGCAGATGAATTGCGTAATAGTAATGATGATTTGTATCACAATGCAAAAACTATACAGGAAATTCAAAAAGTTGTTGACGATAGATTAATCGCGGTATATAATCAAATATACGGAAATGTGAACAGTATTAATGACGTTGCACAGCGTGCATATGAAAATTTCTATGGCGAAATTGAAGCAAGAGAAGTTGAGCGCAGATTAGATAAAATGACCGATGCTCAAAGAAGAAATACTGTTCCATTAAAAGTAGAGAGTAATACAATACCACCATTTACACACAAGGAGTATCAAAATGGAAATTTACAAAAAAATAAGAACCAGAATTCTTCACGCAATGTTTATAATGCGTTCCAAACGGAAAACCAAAAAGTGGAAGAAGGAGGGTATAGTTCGAAACAAAAAGTAGGACAGAGTACAAACGATGTTCAATTCTCTGCTCTTGTTGCGGATGCAGAAGCAAAGTCGGAAAATGATATCAAGATATCATCTAAGAAGGCGGAGAATTATTATAATCGATATTCAAACACTGCTAAAAAGGACATTGGGAAGATTTTTGGTATTCCTAAGGCAAGGCTTGGAGCTATTGATGGCGATTTTGATAAACTTGCAGGTGAGTATTTTAAAAACGGCAAGATTTCAGAAGAGAGCAAAAATGCACTTTTTGAAAAGGTCTGGAAAGAGGGCATTATAATTGATGATACCAACAAGGACTTTGCAAAGGCTTTAAGAAAAGACTTAAAATCAAGCAAGTTATACATATCTCCTGATGAAGCGCACGACATTCCTGATTTTGGAGTATGGAGAAGAAGTCAGCTTGGTAATATGAACTTAAGCACTATAAACGGGTACCCGATAGATTCTAAATATAGCGAATTAAGCCAGCAGTATCCTGATTTGTTCCCTGATGATATAATTGCACCGTCTGACCAACTTTTAAGAATTGCTGAGGTTATGGAACGCCTTAAGCCTTTGGAGTATACTTTAGAAGAACGAGAAGCACAGTTTAAAGAAGATTACCGCAAAGAGTTTATGAAGGGCATTGGTGAGTTCGAAAAAAGGCTTGAAGATGTATCAAGGTACGAAAAGGCAAGGGAACTTTCTGATGTTCAGAATGTGCATGGTCGTGATGAACTGACGGTAGAAGAAGCCAACAACATTTATGCAGAACTTAAAGATGCCCGCAAGAATTATGAAAAGGTAATGCAAAAAGAACTGCTTACACTTGGAGATAAAAAGCAAGTGGAACTTGTGCTTTCGGGTGATGTGGAGATAGAGAACATTAACCCTAAGAGGTTTAATGTTGAGGGCATTAAAAAGGCTGTTGAGGCGAGAGCACCTGTTGAGCTTTTAAACGGTGCACTTGAAAAGCACAAATCGGCGGTTAAGAAAAGAAGGTTTGAAACTGCCGAAAAGTTCCTTGAGGGTTCTGACTTTTGGAAAGAGAAAAAGACCGGATTTTCTTATGCGAGAGAAACAATGGAGAGAACCATTTATGACATAATGGGAAAAGGCGGCGAGAAAAAAGCCAAAGAGTTTAACGACCATTATTTTGCTCCGGTGCATGAACACGAGGCGCAGAGTATAAGAAACAAGAACGCATACCGTCAAAGAGTTGCTGACCTTAATCTTTCTGATAAGATTACAAAAGGGAACACAACTTCTGAGAGATTTGCGGTGCAGTTCTTAGGTGAGATTGAGTCTGATCTTAAGATGCTTACAAGCAGAAAATATATTTCAGAAAAAACGCAGGGAAGAATTAAAGAACTGACAAGACAGAAAGAAATCTTCTTAAAGGAAAACCCTAATCTTGATTATAACAAAATCAACAATGCTATTTCAGAGTTCAGGACCATTTATGATGAGTTGTTTGAAAAGATGAACGAGGCGAGGATAAGAAATGGATATGCGCCGGTTGAGTACAGACAAGGATATTTTCCGCATTTTCTTACAGACGGCAAAAAGGGAATAAAACCGGAGGTTGCGACAGAGCTTGGTATTGGTGATTATGACGAAGTGGGCGGAATATTTGAGAAGTTTGCAAAGGCACTTGGGATTTCAACTGATGTTAACAATCTTCCTACCAACATCGCAGGTAAAACTCAGGACTTTAAGCCAGGCATTAAGTTTATGACAGAGGCACTTCAAAGAAAAGGCAACAAGACGGACTATGATGCTGTTGCCGGATTTGACAGATACATTGAGTCAGTAAGCGATGTTATTTATCACACAGACGATATTCAGGAACTGAGGGCATTGGAACGCCAACTGAGATATGAATATTCGGAAGCGGGAGTTAAAGAAAGAATTGATGCTATAAAAGATAATGCGCTTCTTCCTGAAGATGTTAAAAACGAAGCACTTGACAGGTTGTATGAGAGAAATATTACCAAGCACGGAGGTTTGGCTCAGGAACTAAGCGAATATACAAACTTACTTGCAAATAAAAAGTCCAAGTATGACAGAAATGTTGAAAATCTTTTAAACAGAAAGGTTTATAATGTTTTAAACTGGGCTAACAAGAATGTTGCAGGGAATATGATTGCAGGGAATTTGTCTTCTGCTATGACAAACTTTATTCCGATTACACAGGCAAGTGCGGAATGTAGCAATACTTCTATTTTAAAAGCGGTGAGAGATACTGCCAAGAACTTTTTACATAATGATGGGTTTGAGAGTGCATCAACCTTTTTAACCAACAGAAAAGGCTCTGAACTTCTTACAAAATCTACATCAACTAAAATCTCTGATGTTTTGTCAACACCTATGGAGTTTGCGGATATGTTTACTGCAAATGTTGTTACCCGCGCTAAGTTTTATGAGAATATTAAAAACGGTATGGATGCGGACGAGGCGATTAAAGATGCAGACAGGTACGCTGCGGGACTGATTGCTGACCGTTCAAAAGGTTCACTCCCTACAATATTTGGTGCTAAAAATCCGCTGTTTAAAACATTTACAATGTTCCAGGTTGAGGTTAACAACCAGCTATCTTATTTAGGCAAGGATTTGCCAAAAGCAAAGAGGAATAAGACAATAGCTGCTATTGCAGGTGCACTGTTAAAATACTTTATAGGTGCATACCTGTTTAACGATATTTATGAAAAGTTGGTGGGAAGAAGACCTGCACTCGATGCAATAGGATTTGCGAATGAGATAACAGGGGATTTCTTTGGGGCAAAGATGCCTAACAGCATAGATTTAGTTTCGGAACTTATAAAAGGCGACCTTAATGGCGATGATTTTAAGGTCGAGAAAAAGAAGCCGTCTGAGGCGCTTGAAAATATTGCGGCAAATGTTGCAGAAGACATGCCATTCGTTGGCGGCGTGATGGGTGGCGGTCGTGTGCCGATTAGTTCTGCGCTTCCGGATGCAGGGGAGCTTAGCAAAATTCTTGATGGTGATGTATCATGGAAAAAGAAAGGTGACATTGCATTAAAAGAAGGTGGTAAGCTTTTATATGGAGTTGTGCCGTTTGGACTTAATCAGGTCAAAAAGACTGCAGAGGGTATATCAGCAGTTAAAAAAGGCGGAAGCTACTCGATTGATAAAGACGGTAACAAACAGATGCAATTTCCCGTTTACAACGACAGCAAAGGTGAGACAGCTTTAAATTATGTTCAGGGGGCTTTGTTTGGAAAGTCTGCGCTTAAAGAAGCTCAGGATTGGAGAAAAAGCGGATTTAAGTCAATGTCTGTTAAAGATACCGAGAGGTACAATAAAATTGCGGAACAGGGAAAACGGAAAGATGCGCACCAGACACTTAACGCTATCAGAGCTTTGGAGCCTGAAAAAGATGCGGACGGAAAAACAGTTGAGAGTGTAAGTCAAAAGAGATATGAGCTTATACAAAACGCCAACATTCCTGAAGGTCAAAAAGCTTGGCTTGAAATTTCATACTGGGGTGACAAGGCAAAAGAGAGAGCTGAAGCTGCAAAAAAAGATGCGAACATCAGCAATAAGCAGTATGTGGATGCCAAGTACAAATATACTCAAAGTGATGCGGAAAAGTATAATCAGTATCTTACAAAGCGACAGAAAAAGGTATTTGAGCTTACGCCTGAGGAAGAAAAAAAGGCTGATTATAAACGATTTGCACTTTTCAATGAAGAAGGGTTGTCTGCAGAACAAAAACGCTACCTTGATAAAGATATTTTAGACGGAAGCGGCAAAGTAGATTATACAAACAAGGACACCTTCTATTTATCGCAGCTTTCTGAAGCTCAAAATGCTAAATTCAATGTAACATCAAAGGCGCTTGGCGTTAATGCGGAACTTTACTATACTTATCTTAAGATTGCCGGAAGCGGTAAAAAGAATGAGAAAATGGCAAATCTGCAGAAACACGGTATGAATCAGGCTCAGGCAAATGCGTTTTATGAGCTTGCTATTAAAAACCGCAAGGCAGGGGATGTGCATGACAGCACTGCATATAACGGTTTAAATTCCAAAGAAAAAGCTGCGTATAACAAGCTTAAAGGATTTCGTGAGTATGTCGAAATGGATGCTGCCGAGTTTAGTGTATATTTAAGGGCGATTTCCAATGTGAAGACGGATGCTGAAAAGATTGAAATTCTTAAAAAATATAAACTTGGCAATGAGAACATGTCTGAGATAGCGGCAAAAGGCATTGTAAAAGTGCTGGGGATGTAAAAAGAAAGCAGGGGACTTAGGTCTCCTGCTTTTATTTTTTACTTAAAATGTACTTTTTTGTTGAAAAGCATTGATTAATAAATTTTAAAATGGTATAATTTAAATGTGAAATTGACAGATTTTTATTTTAAGTTTGAAAACAATCGGAATTAAACATATTACATTTTATTTTGCAATTATACAATAAGAAAAAAATAAAGGCCATCAACAATTTGATGAGCTATAATTTTTACCTTAGACAGACCGTAATATTGACCGTAATTTTTTCAAAAATGATATTATTTTTTAAATCTTAACACAAAAAACAAAATATACAAAATAAATAAAATAACAAACAAAAACCCTTGACAAAGCCTTTTGTTAAGCGTTATCAAGGGTTCTTTCACTTGGAGGTGCCACCCGGATTTGAACCGGGGAATAAAGGTTTTGCAGACCTTGGCCTTACCACTTGGCAATGGCACCATGCATATATGAGTCGCCAAAGGCGACTTTTTTACAAAAGGCGCTTTATAAAGCGCCCTCTGATTTGCTTATGGAGCGGGCGACGAGGCTCGAACTCGCTACCTCCACCTTGGCAAGGTGGCGCTCTACCAGATGAGCTACGCCCGCATATGGTGCCGCCGGGTGGAATCGAACCACCGACACAGGGATTTTCAGTCCCTTGCTCTACCGACTGAGCTACAGAGGCACATCGCATCAAAGAAAAGTAATGGCGACCCGGAAGAGACTCGAACTCTCGACCTCCTGCGTGACAGGCAGGCGTTCTAACCAACTGAACTACCGGGCCGTATGGTGGGAACAATAGGGCTCGAACCTATGACCCTCTGCTTGTAAGGCAGATGCTCTCCCAGCTGAGCTATGCTCCCATACTACTTCGCTCATCAGCGACTGTTATAGTATACCAAGTTTTAATTTATTTGTCAATAGTTTTTTTTAAAAAATTTATTTTTTTGTGAGCATCTTTTTCAGAGAGGTTATTATAACCAACATTGTGATTGGGAAAACTGTTGTAAACAACAGCCCGGATTTAATTCCTAATTCTAATTGACCAAATCCTAAGCTTTGCAAAATATTACTTTTTTGATATGAATTTATCATAAAGTCAGAAATTTCACCTAAAAGCCAAGGCCCTAATGAGCAACCAATATCACCAGCTAATGCAAGGAGTGCAAATAATGCACTGCCGGCTCCTGAAAAAATTTCTGCTGACATACTTAAGACTCCCGGCCACATAATTCCAACCGAAAATCCACATACAGCACAACCAATAAGACTGATTACCGGATTTTTGGAAATTGCTGCAGTAACATAACATAAAATACAAAGAATAGTACTAACGCCCAATGCTTTTGACATGTTTATTTTTGAGGAGTATGTTCCGTAAATGATTCTTGCCAGTCCCATAAGCACGGCAAAAAGGCACGGGCCCAATAAATTCCCTAAAGTATTTGAAACTTTAAGTCCGGCTTCTGCAAAATATGATGCCCATTGGCTCATGGTCATTTCTGCTGCACCGGCACCCAACATTAAAATGACAAATGCCAAAAATAACTTGTCATTAAATAAACTTTTTACCATAAAATTTTCATCATGCGGGAGAGACTTAACAGGCACTGCGGCAAAAAAGAAAATATTAAAAAACGGAACTATAGCCCACAAAAGGGGGAGATACTCCCAGTTGGCACTGCCAAAAAGTTTAAAATAAAGCGTTGTAAATAAAACAACTATTACTTGCCCCCACGAATAAAATGAATGTAAATAACTCATCACTGCTGACTTCCTTTTCATAGGAAGAGCTTCAACAACCGGACTTATTAAAACTTCTGTAAGACCTCCGCCAATTGCTGCGATAACGGTTGCAACCATAAGCCCTGTATAGGGTGATGGGAAGATTTTTGGAAATATTGAAAGCCCGGCAATTCCTGCTGCACACAAAATATGAGTTACAACAGCACCTTTTTTCAGGCCAATCTTATTGCTGAATTTAACTGCGACAGCATCAACTAAAAGTTGCACAAAAAAGTTTATGGTAACTAAAAGTGCGATTTGTTTAAGACTAATACCGTAAACATTTTCAAATGTATAAAATAATAGCGGAGCAAAGTTTATTACCAAAGCCTGACATATATATCCTATGCAAGCGGCAACAAATGTGCTCTTATAGGTCAGTTTCATATAATTTCTCCTATTTTTAAAACATACAACTGATTTTATCATTTTAAGTGATTGTTGTCAATTCAAAAAGCTCATAATCATTGACATAAATTGTAAATTGAGATATACTATTTTAATAGAAGAGGTGTTATTTTTGAAAAAACTTTCAAAAATTCTATTATCAAAATCATTTTTATTTGGAATTCTTTTTGTATTCCAGTTGTTAATAGTTTTTGCGTTTATTGCTGCCTTTCAAAAAGGCAGCGGTTATGCTTATGTTGTCGTTACAATAGTCAGCCTTATAATTTCTTTAGGTCTGGTTGTTAATGATAAAATCAATCCGGCATACAAATTAATGTGGATTTTAACTATAGTTATTCTGCCCGTTACCGGATTTATTTTCTATGTGATTTGGGGAAATCACGCAAACTCCAAGTTTAGAATAGGGTACTCAAAAGTTGAAAACTCCGTTGTAACACAGCTTGTGGGATTTAAAAACCGTTTGGATGAGCTTTGTGATGCTTACCCTAAATATGCAAGAATTGCAAAATATCTTGCAAACTCTACAGGCTCTCCGGTTAATCACGATGCAGGCTCGGAATACTTTTGTTTTGGTGAACTTTTTTACACAGACTTAATTACTGAACTTCAAAAAGCTCAGGAAAAAATATACCTTGAGTACTATATTATTAAAAATGGAAAAATGTGGGAATCAATTTTGTCAATACTTCAAGCCAAGGCAAGAAAAGGTGTAGATGTAAGGCTGATTTATGACGATTTTGGTTGTATTTTATCACTGCCGTCAGATTACCCTGAAAAATTAAAAAAATCAGGCATTAAAGCCTATAAATTTAATAGGTTTCGTCTTTATTCATCAGTCAGCGACTATAGATTTTTCAATCATAGAAATCATAGGAAAATGATCATTATAGACGATAAAATTGCTTATTCCGGAGGACTCAATCTAGCTGACGAGTATATAAATGAAATTGCCCGTTTTGGACGTTGGAAAGACAATGCGTTTAAAATTACCGGTAACGCCGTTTGCGGGCTCAGCTCTATTTTTATGACTGACTGGTGCTTTGTAAGCGGTGACAAACCATCGCTACCTTTGTATGAAAGTAATAATTTATTATCAACAAACCAAGGGTATATACAAAGCTACGGGGATTCTCCGCTTGATTATGAGCAAACATCTCAAAACCTTTATGTTTCAATTTTAAATACTGCAGAAAAATATGTTTATATTACCAGTCCATATCTTGCTATAGACAATACAATGATTACAGCCCTTACAAATGCAGCAAAAAGCGGAATTGATGTGAGAATAATCTTGCCGGGCATTCCCGATAAAAAGGCGGTATTTGAAGTAACCCAAAGCTATTATAAAGTCCTTTTGGATGGAGGAGTTAAAATATATGAATATACTCCCGGATTTGTGCATTGCAAAACCTTTATAAGTGATGATAAAATTGCAGTTATTGGCACTGCCAATATGGATTTTAGAAGCTTGTTTTTGCATTTTGAAAACGGAACAGTTTTTTACGGCGGTAAAATTATTAAAGATGTTAAGGCGGATATGATTAAAACTATGTCAGACTCCACACAGATTAAAAAAGCAGACTTGCAAAAGCTTTCACTTAAAAAACGCATAAACCAAAAGTTTGTCAAACTTTTTGCACCATTAATATAATTATTTTGGAAAAAATATATTGACAAACCATCTTATTTATGTTATCATATTTAAGTCGCAAGACTTAATACACTTGCTCGAGTGGCGGAACTGGCAGACGCCCGGGACTTAAAATCCCGTGGGGAGTGATCCCCGTACCGGTTCGATTCCGGTTTCGAGCACCAAAAAGGCGGTTTTAAACCGTCTTTTTTTGTTATACAAAAACCTCGGTGCGCGATAATGCGTGCCAAGGTTTTCGACTGGTCGGGATGACAGGATTTGAACCTGCGGCCTCTTCGTCCCGAACGCGCTCTAAAGCCTGATATATAGCGTTTTTTACTTTTTTTAGCCCTTTCCGCTACATTTAAAATACTCTTTAGCCATCTTATCTCCACTGTTTCCATATACTCCAGAGCTAACTGTGGGATAACATGTGGTCAAAAACATTACCTGCATTACGACAAATCTAATGGAATTATAACATACATTCCATAGAATTGCAATAGTACAAGGCAGAATTGCCAGTGTAAGACAATGGAATGAATTAATGCAGAATTGCACAGCAATTATTTTTACAAACCAATACAACACATTTTTGCGCCAATTACGACAAATCATAGCTTAAACGCCATATCAAAATATGACACGGTGGAAACAAAGAAAAAGCGGAATCGAGAAATCGGAAGAAATCTCGGTTCCGCTTGTTTCATTTTACGGCAAAAATTCCGGCATTATTTTATATCGGTTAACGCCGTGATTTGTTGAACGAATTAAAATATCCTCTGGTATTGTTGCAAGGAGTTTCTTTGTGAATGTGCCGTAGCCAAGAAATCCATCAAGATTTATGTGCGAGATAACAACCCAATCTGTGTCAGGCTGCCTGTTGGCAATATAATATTTGATTAAAACAGTGACTCCCTCTATGCAATTCTCTGGAAGAATCTCGTGTAGCTTATCCAGAATTGAATCAGGAATTTCTATTTTCTCTTCACGAAGCGGGCCAAGCTCAAGTGCATCGGCAACAATTCCGTCAAATCGTATTATCCAACCGTTTATGGTATTAACATCATAAATGGTTGTATGAAATTGCTTAATCTTTTCTCGCCAATTCCTTTCGAATTTCTTCAAATATCCGTCCATTTTCGTGGTTGCAGCTACGCTGACCTTGTCAGGGTTCTTTTTTACATAAGCCACAATATTCGCTATATGTCTGTAAAGCCAGCCTTTACCATTCTTATCAACAAGCTCGGGAAATTCATCATGCAAAGCACGAAAATCGGTTATATATTGCCAATCCTCTAAAGGTTTGGCATTTTTCTTATCCGGAACACTGCACCAAG
>JAFQRW010000012.1 GCA_017409875.1 Clostridia bacterium | reverse complement strand
GTGCAGCGGATGTTGCATCACCATTAAGGTCAATGCTTAAAATGTTGCCTTTTCCACTTCCGGTTGGGTCTTCTATAACCTTAACGCTACCAACGCTGGTATTAAGGTTGTTTCCGAAGATTGACCAGTCAGTGTCAGTCTCACTGCCGATATTTGTAACATAATCACCACTTAACTTTTCTATCCAGTTTACATTTTGTGTGTAACCTGTAAAGTCTTCTGAATAGATGACATTACTGTCGGTCGCAACGGCAGCAGCCTCTTCAGCAGAAGCAGGGATTACACATGCAGACATAGTGGTTGCAAGCATGGCTATTGTGAGTATAGATGCTAAAATCTTTTTCACAATATTACCTCCTCTAATTGTTAATTTTTTTGATGAGGTGCCACTTTAAAACAAGGGCATTAGTCTAAAGTACACCGATACAGAGTTATTATAAATCTTTTTTATATAAAAGTCAAGTATCAATTTTGGTTTTTTATGTATGTTTTTTTGACATTTACATACATTTTTTAAATCAATGAATAATTATTGTTGATAAAATCAAGTTTGTTAACCAATGAAGAAGGTATGTCTTTGCTTAAAGATTGTCTTGAACTTAAAAAGGTGTTGATTTCTTCAATAAATACTGCAAAGAAAAATCAAAACTAATATATGATAAAATAAATGCCAAATTTATAACAATAAAAAGTCAGGACACACGCCTGACTTTTTATGATTTAATGTTGTTATCACCAAACAAATCACATCAATAAAACAAATGCAAAGCATTTGAACCACAATTATTCATTATTCATTTTTCATTATTAATTAAAAAATACTTTTCGCCGTCAAAATCTATGCTTATGCTGTCGCCCTTTAAAACTTTGCCCTCTAACATATGCTCTGCCAACATATCTTCTATCTCTGACGTTATGGCACGTCTTAGCGGTCTTGCGCCATAGACGGGGTCAAAGCCTGTTTTTGCAAGCTGAGAGACTGCATTTTGTGTAACGATAGCCTCAATTTCGTTTTCTTTTAAACGGTTTATAAGCCCTGACAGCATTTTTTCAGCAATTTGCTCAATTTCTTCCTGCACTAACTGTTTAAACACAATTATATCATCAATTCTGTTTAAAAACTCTGGGCGGAAGGTGTTTTTAAGCTCTGAAAGCACCTTTTGCTTTATATCATTATAATTTGATTCGGTTTTGTCTTCTGTTTCGCCAAAACCAAACGCGCGTGGTGTCTCTGTTATTTTAGATGCGCCTACATTTGACGTTAAAATTATTATTGTGTTTTTGAAATCTATTTTTCTGCCCTGAGAATCTGTTAAAATTCCATCTTCTAAAATTTGAAGCAGTATATTAAACACGTCGGGGTGCGCTTTTTCAATCTCGTCAAAAAGCACTACTGAATAAGGGTTTCTTCTCACTTTTTCGCTTAGCTGTCCGCCTTGTTCATAGCCCACATATCCCGGAGGTGAGCCTACAAGCCTTGATACCGAGTATTTTTCCATATACTCAGACATATCTATTCTCACCATGGCATTTTCATCGCCAAACACCGCCTCTGCCAAAGCTTTGCAAAGCTCGGTCTTGCCGACACCTGTAGGCCCTGAGAAAATAAACGAGCCTATGGGGCGCTTAGGGTCTTTTAAACCTGTTCTTCCGCGCTTTACTGCTTTTGCGATTGCGCTTACTGCCTCGGTTTGGCCTACCACTCTGTTATGAAGCGTTTCTTCCAATTTTAACAATCTTTTGCTTTCACCCTCATTTAATCTTGATGCAGGTATACCCGTCCAGCTTGAAATTACGCCTGCTATATCTTCTTCTGTTACGAGCATTTTTTTAATCTGGGTTTCTTTCTGCCAGTTGTCTTTTCTCTCTTTTAACTTCTCTGCGAGCTCTTTTTCTCGGTCACGCAGGATTGCGGCTTTTTCAAAGTCCTGCGATGAAATGGCTGCCTCTTTTTCGTTTTTAAGCTTTTCAACCTCGTCTTTTAAATCGGAAATATCGTCCGGCGCGGTGCAGGTTTCAAGCTTTACCTTTGACGCCGCTTCGTCGATTAAGTCTATTGCTTTGTCGGGCAAAAATCTATCTGTTATATATCTTGCCGAAAGCTTTGAGGCTGCTATTATTGCGCCGTCTGTTATTTCTACCTTATGATGTGCCTCGTATTTATCACGAAGTCCCATTAAAATCATTATTGTCTGGTCAACTGTTGGCTCACCTACTGTTACAGGCTGAAATCTTCTCTCTAACGCCGCATCTTTTTCAACGTGCTTTCTGTACTCGTCTATGGTGGTTGCTCCAATTATCTGAATTTCACCTCTGGCAAGTGATGGCTTTAAGATATTTGACGCGTCTATTGCGCCCTCTGCCGCCCCTGCGCCGATTATTGTGTGAATTTCATCTATAAATATAATTATATTGCCGTCGGTTTTTATCTCGGTCATACATTTTTTGAGGCGGTCTTCAAACTCACCACGGTATTTCGCTCCCGCTATCATTGACGACAAATCAAGTGATACCACTCTTTTGTTTTTGAGTATTTCGGGAACCTTGCCTGAACAGATTTTCTGCGCCAATCCCTCTGCTATTGCAGTTTTTCCAACGCCCGGCTCGCCTATCAAGCATGGATTGTTCTTTGTTCTTCTGGACAAAATCTGAATTACTCTTTCAATTTCTTTATCTCTTCCTATTACAGGGTCGAACTTGCCGTCCCCTGCCATTTTGGTAAGGTCTCGTCCGAACTCATCCAAAGCCGGCGTTTTTTTACCGTGAGTGCGTTCAGGCTCATTTTGTGTGTCTATTTCCTCTTCTTCAAAGTTTCCGCCTAAGTTTTTAACTGTTTCTGTGTAAAGCTTCTGGCGATCTCCTGCAAGCTCGGAAATTATTCTTGTAGCTACGCTTTCACCCTCTCTTAAAAGCGCCATTAGAAGATGCTCCGTGCCAATATAGCTATGTCCCATACGGCGAGCCTCGGCATAGCTCAGCTCAATTACTCTTTTAACTCTTGGGGTAAATCCCATTACGCCCTGTCCGTTTGGATTCATACCTACTATTTCTGCTATTTTCTGTGCAACCGCCTCTTTTGTTATTCCATTATCTTGCAAAACTGCCCCTGCTAAGCTTTCGTCATCAAACGCCAAGCTATACAAAAGATGCTCGGTGCCTACATAACGATGTCCCCATTTTGCTGCTACGGCACTTGCTTTTCTTAATGCGTTTTCCGCTTTATCTGAAAACTTATTGTCAAAAAACGGCATAAAACTACCTCCTTCGCTGTCATTTGCTGCTCTTTTTGCAGCACAAGAGCTACACATATAAGTCTCTCGTGCTACACCGTTTATTATTGTTTTAAAATGAATGTTAGCTAAATTCTTCCCACAAATCTGACAAATCATACCTTGTACCTCCTATCCCATAATACTGATTATCATATTTTTTAATATATCTGCTCTTACTTCATCTTTTTGGGGCTGGCTTATTGCAGAAAGCGCCTTATCCGACACTGCAGCCATCATCAGCCTTGCCTGAATGCGGTCTACTGCGTTGTAATCCAAAAAGTTATTTATAAAGGTAAGTGCAGCATTTTGACCGATTGAATTGCCCAGCGATAAAACTATATGCATTAAATACCCTGTCCTATCCATAGGAATTCTGGTAATCTTAATGCTTCCGCCGCCTCCTCGGTGACTTTCTACAATATAACCGTGATTATTTGTAAATCTCGAATTTATTACATAGTTTATCTGCGATGGCACGCAACCAAATCTGTTTGCAAGCTCAGAGCGCTGAAAATGTGCTGTGCCTTGTTCTTCTTCTAACATTTCTTTGATAAACTGTTCTATTATATCGCTGATTTTCATATTGTTCTCCTTTTTTGACTTTGACCATCTTTGACTATTATTATATATTTTTTTAAAAGTTATTCAAGCCTGTTATTTGGTCAGGAAAGGTCAAAAATTTTAATTTTCGCATAATTTGCTCTTGTTTTTATTGTTTTTTACCGTTTTTTTAATTTTTTCGTACTAAAAAAAGACGGGGTTACCGTCTTTATTCGTGTTTGGATTCTCTTGTCATAAGCATTTGTACTGCTTTTTTAGGTGTAACACCATTATACAAAACATCGTACGCAGTATTTACTATTGGCATTTCTACGTTTAGCTGGTCTGCAATTTTTTTAGCACACACGCAGCTTTTTACACCTTCAACCACCATGCCGACCTCTGAAATTGCCTCGTCCAATGTTTTCCCCTCGCCTATTAAAATGCCTGCTCTTCTGTTTCTTGAGTGCATACTTGTGCATGTTACAATTAAATCTCCAACGCCTGTAAGCCCCATAAATGTTTCAAATTCTCCGCCCATTTTTATTCCAAGCCTTGAAATCTCTTTTATCCCTCTGGTCATCAGTGCCGCTTTGGTATTGTCCCCGTAACCGCTTCCGTCAGAAATTCCTGCGCAAAGTGCGATAACATTTTTGAGTGCTCCACTTACCTCAACTCCTACAACATCTGTGTTTGTATACACTCTTAAAGCCTCGCACATAAAAGCATCCTGCACAATTTTTGCTTTTTTTATATCATCTGCCGCCGCAACTATTGTTGTGGGCAACCCTTGTGCTACCTCTTCTGCATGTGTAGGTCCTGATAAGACCACACAATCTGCTCCTAATTCATTTTTTATTACAACCGAAAGCCTTTCGTTTGTTTCTTCGTCAAAGCCTTTTGCAACATTTACAATCAAAGGAACATTTTTATATTTTTTCAAGCTTTTGCAAGTGCTTCTTACTACATGCGACGGTACTGCCAAAACAAGCATATCCGCACATACTGCCAAGTCAAGATTATTTGTGAGCAAAATGTTTTGGCTTATTTTTGCCCCCGGCAAAAACTTATGTGCTCTTGTATTTTCAATTTCTTTAATTTCGCTTTCAAAAAATGACCAAAGCGTAACTTTATGACCTTTTTTGTCTAAAAGCATCGCAAGTGCCGTTCCCCATGTACCTGAGCCAAGAACTGATATTTTCATTTATTTTCCTCCTGCTTCTTTTTGCCGAATTTGTTTTCTGTGCCATTTAGCAGACGCTTTATATTTTCACGGTGCGTAAAATAAATAAGAACTGCAAAAATCATGGTAATATAAACATTTATATTGCCTCTTCCGCTATCAATAAAATATGTCACCAAAGGCAAAAATGCAAAACAAATCAGATTGCTCAGCGACATGATTTTTGTTGTAAACAAAAGAACTAAAACTCCTGCTCCTATTATAATTCCAATTCTAAAATCTATCGCCAGAAGTATACCAAACGTGGTAGACACTCCTTTGCCGCCCTTAAACCCGTAATATATGGGAAAGTTATGTCCGATTATTGCAAAAAGGCCTGCTAAAACTGCATAATCTTTTAAGATAAACGATGCAATCAAAACCGCAATGGCACCTTTGAAAAAATCGAATAAAAATACAACAACGCCCTGCCATTTGCCTATGCTTCTTGCTACATTTGTAGCACCTGCATTGCCGCTTCCGACTTTTTTAATATCAATCCCGTAAATTTTACCCATAGTTATCGCACTGCTGATACTGCCGATAAGATAACCAATTACTATAATCAATAAAATTTTTAAAACCGGCATACAAATCCCTCACTTATTTACCACGTGTTTTTTCTCTCACCAAAAATTTAAGCGGTGTTCCTTTAAGTCCAAACGCTTCTCTTATCTGATTTTCCAGATAACGTATATAAGAAAAATGAGCAAGCTCTGTATCATTTACAAACACAACAAATGTTGGTGGCTTTACTGCAACCTGTGTCATATAAAGAATTTTTAAGCGTTTACCCTTATCTGACGGTGGCTGAACTTTTAATATTGCCTGATTTAACACGTCATTTAAAACACCTGTTTGTATTCTCATACAATTTTGTTCGTTTACATATTGTATAGTTTCAAAAATTTTGTCAACTCTTGAACCTGTTTTGGCCGACATAAAGAGTATTGGTGCATAAAGCATAAAATTAAAGCCTTCCATCACTTTTTTCTCAAACTCTTTCATGGTGTTGGTTTCTTTTTCAACCAAATCCCATTTGTTTACAACAACAATCATTGCTTTGCCCTGGTCATGGGCATAGCCTGCAATTTTTGTGTCCTGCTCGGTAACGCCTTCGGTTGCATCAATCATTATCACAACAACATCGCTGCGGTCAACTGCAAGAAGGCTTCTTACAGAGCTGTAGCGTTCAATGTTTTCATCAATTTTACCTCTTTTACGAAGGCCTGCGGTATCGGTGAAAATATATTTCTGACCGTCTTTTTCAAATTCAACATCAATAGCATCCCTTGTAGTTCCCGGAATGTTGCTCACAATTACTCTGTTATCCCCTAAAATTCTGTTAACCAATGAGGACTTACCTGCATTAGGTCTTCCTGTAACTGCAATTTTGATAACGTCTTCTTCGTCGCCTGTATCAACATCTTTAGGAAAATGCTTTACAACTTCATCTAACATATCGCCAATGCCAAGACCATTGATTGCAGAAATGCACATAGGGTCGCCAAGTCCTAAATTGTAAAACTCGTACGCCTCCATTGGTATACCGCCTGCGTTATCTGCCTTATTACAAACCAAAACAACAGGCTTTTCAGATTTTCTGAGCATTGTTCCGATTTCATGATCAGTTGCAGTAAGTCCGCATTTAACGTCTACAACAAACATAATAACATCGGCAGTATCAATGGCAATTTCTGCCTGCATTCTCATTTGCGATAAAATTACATCGTCGGTTTTTGGTTCAATACCGCCTGTATCTATAATTGTAAATTTATACGAAAGCCACTCGCAAGAAGCATAAATTCTGTCTCTTGTTACGCCTGGAGTATCTTCTACTATAGATATTCTGTGTCCTGCAAGCTTATTAAAAAGAAGACTTTTACCAACATTAGGTCTTCCGACTATCGCAACAACAGGTTTCATAAAATATCATTCCTTTCTGTCAAATTTCACCCTTAAGTTTTAATGCAAAGTCCCTTGCATCTTCAGTTACAACAATTTTTACATTCAGCGCTTTTTCAACATCTGAAACTGTAATGTCATCTAAAAACACATCAGTGTCTGCTCTAAGCATATTAATAGGTATAAATAAACACTGCCCCAAATCCTTGCCCTTAAGCTGATTTATTATATCACCGCCTGTAACAAGCCCGGACACAGTTATCTGTTTCCCGAAAAAGTCATTTTCTATGGCATAAACTTTTGCGTCAATCCCTTCAATCTTTGACACCAAATCTTTAATTAGTTTTTCACTTATTTTGCCTGTTGCAACACTTACTTTTTTATAAACAGGCTGTTTTATCTCTTTGATTGCATCGTCAAAGTCGCATATTGTAAGCCGTGCCATTCCAACACCGTTTTCAAGCTGCGGAAAATCCTCATAGTGTTCATACGGCGGAAAACCCGTTTCTGCCATGATATAAAATTCATCAGCCAGATATACTTTTACGCTCCCTTTTTCTTGCAGAAACTTATTTTGCCACACGCTTACCTGCTCTATTAGCTTCACGCTTTTTTGTTTATCAAATGGTGTAAGCGGATAAAGACCTTTTCTGTACTTTGTAATACCAACAGGCACTATAGATACACTGTAGACGTTTGAAAAGCGGGAAAGGTCTGAAAGCGTTTTATCCAAAACTTCTCCATCGTTAATCCCGGGGCACAAAACAATTTGGCAATTCATAGAAATACCCGCATCATCTAACTGTTTCATTTGCGCAAGTAGTTTGTCGGCCTTTTTGTTGCCAAGCATAAATTTTCTTTTTTCACCATCTGTACAATGCACAGAAATATTAACGGGCGACATTTTAATATCAGTAATTCTTTTTATGTCTTTATCCGATAAATTTGTCATGGTAATATAATTACCCTGCAAAAAAGAAAGCCTTGAATCGTCATCCTTAAAATAAAGTGTTTCACGCATACCTTTTGGCATCTGGTCAATAAAACAGAATATGCACTTGTTAGCACATGATTTTGCCTTGCTTAAAAGTGCATTTTCAAATTCTAAGCCCAAATCTTCTGCGTATTCGTTTACAATCTCAATTACTTCAAAGCTTCCGTCTTGCTTTTTTATGGTGATTTCATACTCAAAATCAGCAGTAATAAATTTGTATTCTAAAATGTCATTTACTTTTTTACCGTTTAAAGCCACTAAAAAATCGCCTGCGACAATACCTGCTTCCTGCGCGATTGACCCCGGCTCAACGTAAGTTATTTTTGTCATTTTTCAATTCCTAACTTTTTTGTTTGGGCATTATAAATCCCTTTAATATATTATCCAACAAAACCTCTTTAATGTCAAGATGTTTAGAAAGATAAATCCCCCGTACCTAAGTAAGAGGTACGGGGGATAACCATAAAATTTACGCTTCTACTTTAATAACTTCTCTTCCCTTGTAATAACCGCATTTAGGGCAGAGTCTGTGCGGCATAACGAGTTCTCCGCACTGAGGACAAGCAATCATGCCCGGTACTGCCAATTTCCAATTAGCTCTTCTCTTATCTCTTCTTGCTTTAGATACCTTTCTCTTTGGAACTGCCATTTTTACACCTCCTCAATACAACATCTTTATATGATGTCAATCAAATAATCCTTTTAATATTTCAAATTGCGGGTTAAAATACTCTGTCTTACAGTCACACTGCTTATGATTGAGATTTGTTCCGCATTGTTGACAAATTCCCTTGCAATCCTCTTTGCACAACTGTTTAAGCGGCAACTCAAGGACGATATTTTTACAAACAATATCTTTAAGGTCAATTGTTTTGCCTTCTAATGTCAAAGCGTCTTCTGCCTCGGCAGTTTGCTCTTTAACATAGGTCTGTTCAAAATCAAATGAAAGATTTTTGGTTATATTCTCACCACATCTTGAACAAGTAGTAGCATAAGTACAATCAACATGTGCTGAAAGCTCAACTACTCCAACGACATTTTTTACATTTCCCGAAACTTTAACACTTTCAGGAAAATTTGCATCAAACTCTGAAAAATCCACATCATTTACATCAATTTCATTTTCAAATTTGAGTTTTTCCATACTGCTTTTAAGTACAGCAGAAATGTCAAGAAGCAAATTAAATACCTCCAATACACACAGTACAAGCTATTATACAAGATTTTTTAGAATTTGTCAAGAAGATTTTTTAAAGATTTTCAACAATCTCTTTTGTGTCAAGCGCAATCATAAGCTCTTCGTTTGTAGGAATAACCAAAGTCTTAACTTTAGCATCTGAAGCTGAAATGTCAATTTCTTCGCCTCTGACACTATTTTTTTCATCGTCTATTTCAACACCCAAGAATGAAAGACCTGAAGTTACTTCTTTTCTTAAAGTCTTATCGTTTTCGCCGATACCTGCAGTAAATACAATAGCATCAACACCGTTCATTGCAGCAGCATAAGCGCCGATAAACTTTTTGATTTCATAATAGAACATTTTAAGCCCAACTTCTGCTCTCTTGTTACCATCTGCAGCCGCTGCAGCAACATCTCTGAAGTCGCTTGAAACGCCTGATACGCCATAAATACCTGATTTTTTATTCATAATTGAATCTACTTCTTCAGCAGATTTTCCTTCTTTATTTATAATATAAGTTACAATAGCAGGGTCGATATCGCCGCATCTTGTGCCCATCAAAGTTCCCGCTAATGGAGTAAAGCCCATTGTAGTATCCATACTTTTTCCGCCGTTTACAGCAGTAATTGATGAACCGTTGCCAAGGTGGCAGGTAATAATTTTAAGTTCTTCTGCTTTTTTGCCGAGCATGCTGGCAGCACGCTGTGTAACATACTTGTGTGATGTTCCGTGGAAACCATATCTTCTTACTTTATACTTTTCATAGTATTCATAAGGAAGCGGATAAAGGTAAGATGATGCAGGCATTGACTGATGGAAAGCAGTATCGAAAACTGCTACCTGTGGAACGCCCGGCATTGCTTTTTCGCAAGCCGCAATACCTGTAAGGTTCGGAGGATTGTGAAGCGGTGCAAGCTCGATGCAAGCTTCCAATGCATTTTTAACAGCTTCTGTAATAATAACCGAGCCGCTGAATTCTTCGCCGCCGTGAACAACTCTGTGACCTACAGCAGAAATCTCACTCATATCGGCAATAACACCATGTTCTTTGCTGATAAGTGCATTAATTACTGCATTAATAGCATCGCTGTGGTCTTTCATCTCGATAGAAATAGGGTATTTTTCGCCACCAGCCTGATGTGTTAAAAGTGAGCCCTCAATACCTATTCTTTCGCAAAGACCTTTAGCCATTACATTGTTTGTATCCATATCAATAAGCTGATACTTAAGTGATGAACTACCTGCGTTAATAACCAAAATTTTCATTTTCAAAATCCCTCTTTCAAAAATTATTTTGCCTGTGCCTGAACACAAGTGATTGCAACAACACCAACAATATCATCTGCAGAGCAACCTCTTGAAAGGTCGTTTATCGGCATAGCAATACCCTGAGTAACAGGGCCGTATGCTTCTGCTTTAGCAAGGCGCTGAACAAGCTTATAGCCAATGTTTCCTGCATCTAAATCAGGGAACACCAAAACGTTTGCTTTTCCTGCAACTGTCGAATCCGGAGCTTTTGACTCACCAACCGATGGCACGATTGCCGCATCAAGCTGAAGTTCTCCATCAACATTAAGATGAGGTGCATTTTCTTTAACAATCCTTGTAGCTTCTACAACTTTGTCTACATCTGCATGTTTTGCGCTTCCCTTTGTTGAATGTGAAAGCATTGCAACATACGCCGGTTTTTCAACCAAAAGTTCAAAAGACTCTGCTGAGCACTGTGCAATAGCAGCTAACTTTTCAGGATCAGGATTTTGCTCTAAGCCTGAATCTGCGAAAATGAATACACCGTCTGAGCCATACTCACAATCTGGCACAACCATTAAAAAGAATGCTGAAACAAGTTTTACACCAGGTTTTGTTTTTACAATCTGAAGACTTGGGCGAAGTGTGTTTGCTGTTGAGTGGCAAGCACCTGAAACAACACCGTCAGCATCTCCTGCTTTAACCATTAAGCATGCATAGTACATATAATCTGAAAGAGCCGTCTTTTTAGCTTCTTCGTATGTAAGGCCTTTATTTTTTCTAAGTTCTACAAAAAGGTTTAAGTACTCCTCTGTTTTCTCATAAGTGAAAGGATTGATAATTGTCGCTTTTGAAATATCAAGACCTTCACTGTTTTGCTTAACTTCTTCATCAGTTCCGATGATGATAATGTTTGCGATATCCTCTTTTAAAATTGTTTCTGCCGCCTCAAAAGTTCTTCTGTCCATTGATTCAGGCAATACGATAGTTTTTTTGTCTGCTTTTGCACGCTGTTTAATTGTGTCTAAAAATGTTGCCATATAAAATACCTCCTATGTAAAAGTTAATTTTAAATTCTCATTAACTCATATATTATACACCTATTTTATTACTTTTTCAAGATATTTATCTATTTTTCTTTTATTATTGAACTTTTATTCAAATTATGGTAAAATAAAGACAAGAAATGGAGGCTAAAATATGAGTTTATCAGAAAAATGGCTCAACCTTAAAAATGGAAGCGATATCCGCGGTATCGCATCCGAAGGCATAGAGGGCTTACACATAAATTTAACAGACGATGTGGTTTTTAACATTGCCGCAGGTTTTGCATGCTACGCAAAAGAAAAATTAAACAAAAATGATATAACAATAGCAATAGGTCATGACAGCAGGATTTCTGCTCCCCGTCTTAAAAAATGTTGTATAGACGCATTTATAAAAAGCGGAGTAACTGTTTTTGACTGCGGACTTTCAACCACCCCTGCTATGTTTATGATAACTGTTGATGAAAATTATAAAGCCGATGCATCAGTTATGCTTACCGCAAGTCACCTTCCTTTTAATCGCAACGGACTTAAGTTTTTTACCGCAGATGGCGGTTTTGAAGGAAGCGATATAACAAAAATTTTAGAATATGCAGGAAAAGGTGAGTTTGATTTTTCAAAGCAAGGCAATCTTAAAGAAGTTAACTACATTGAAAAATACGCATCAGATATTGCCGAAAAAATCAAAAAAGAGACAAACCTCCAAAAGCCCTTTGAGGGTATGAAAATTGCAGTTGATGCAGGTAACGGTAGCGGAGGATTTTATGCAAAAATGCTAACTGACCTTGGCGCCGACACCTCGGGAAGTAAATTTTTAGAGCCTGACGGCAACTTCCCCAACCACATTCCAAACCCTGAAAACAAAGAGGCTATGAAAGCAATTTCAGATGCAGTTTTAGATTCAAAATCAGACCTTGGAATTATTTTTGACACTGATGTAGACCGTGCCGCAATAGTTGACTATAGCGGAAGCGAAATCAATAAAAACAGACTTATCGCATTAATCTCGGCAGTATTAATGGAAGAAAAGAAAGGTACAATCGTCACCGACTCTGTCACAAGTGCAGAGCTTAAAAACTTTATTGAAAATAATTTAGGTGGAACTCATCACAGATTTAAAAGAGGATATAAAAATGTTATAAATGAAGCAATTCGCTTGGAAAACGAAGGCATATATGCTCCTCTTGCAATCGAAACAAGCGGACATGCCGCATTAAAAGAAAACTATTTCTTAGATGACGGAGCTTACTTAGTTACAAGGCTTTTAATAAAGGCTGTTTTAATGAGAAAAGAAAGCAAAAACTTAACTGACCTGATTTCAGAATTAAAAGACCCCGAATTTGAAACAGGCTACCGTTTAAATCTTTTAAACAAAGACTTTAAACCTGATGGTGAAAAGATTCTTGAAGAGTTAAAACAGGCAGTAGAAAAAGCCGAGGGCTTTAGTCTTGAAACACCAAATTACGAGGGTGTAAGAGTAAATGTAGAAAATGGCTGGTTCTTATTAAGACTTTCCTTACACGAACCATTAATGCCGCTTGACATTCAGGGGAACACAGTCGAGGCAATGAACAAAATGAAAGCATTTATAAAAGAATTTTTAAGTGATTTTGACTGCATTGACAGCTCAGCAATAAAATAAATGATAAAACGGTGTGCCAGATCAGCACACCGTTACTTTTTATTTAATTTTCAAATGGTGGATTTTTCAAATCTTTTTCGCTTAAAATAAATTCGCCATCATAGTATTCGTTCCAGTTGATATTAAGTGTAGGGTCGTTATAAATAATTGCACCCTCATCTGTGGGATCGTAATAATTTGTGCATTTGTAGGCAAATGTCGCACTATCTGACACAACCACAAATCCGTGCGCAAACCCCTCAGGGATATAAAACTGCTTTTTATTTTCCTCCGAGAGTAAAACGCCGTACCACTTGCCGTAAGTTGCAGAGTCCTTTCTTATGTCAACTGCTACATCATAAACTGCACCCTCTAAAACTCTTACCAATTTACCTTGCGGATTATTTTTTTGAAAATGAAGTCCCCTTAATACACCTTTTTTTGATTTAGACTGATTATCCTGCACAAACTTGGCATTAACTCCGCCCTCTATAAACTCTTTTTCGCGGTAGGTTTCCATAAAATAACCTCTGGCATCGCCAAAAACCTTGGGTGTTATAACAACTAAACCCTCAATAGGGGTTTTTTCAAAAATAAAATTACTCAATTTCAACTCTCCTTATCAACATTTTTGGCAAAACACAAAAGCGCTTCTTTCCAGTCACGCATATAATCGCCTACGGCACTTTCTAAATTTTTGTGGGAAAGTGCAGAATTTTTAGGCCTTTTTGCAGGTGTTGGGTATTCCTCTGTGGTGCATTTTTTAACGTCGCAATCAATTTCAAACACTTTTACGATTTCTGTTGCAAAATCGTGCCATGAGCAAACTCCTTTACCTGTGCAGTGGTAAATTCCATACTTATCACTTACTCCCAGCAAAAGCATATGATGTGCAAGGTCGCAAACATTTGTAGGATTTCCAAACTGGTCTGCAACCACTTTTATACTGTCGTTTTCTGTAGCAATCTTTCTTATTGTCTTAACAAAATTATTTCCGTAATATCCGTAAAGCCATGCTGTTCTTACAATAAAATATTTGTCGCAAGCTGAGATAATTTTCTCCTCGCCTGCTCTTTTTGTTCTTCCGTAAGCGCTCACCGGGCAACATTCATCATCTTCTGAATAAATGTCTGTCTTTTCGCCGTCAAACACATAATCAGTTGAAATATGTACTAATTTTGCCCCTGTTTTCTTTGCCAAAAGTGCAAGATTTTCAGCACCAACAGCATTTATTTTATAGGCAAAATCTTCTTCGGTTTCGCACTTGTTTACATTTGTATAAGCTGCACAGTTGAAAATTATATCAAACTCCCCGAAAGCCAACACTTCATCTTTGTTTGTAATATCAAGCTCTTGTACATCACATAAAACAACTTCGGCATTGTTATAACAAGCAGGAATATGTCCTATTTCAGATTCTTTATTTTGTAAGATTCTCGCAAGCTGTGTGCCAAGCTGCCCTTTTGCACCAGTAATTAAAACTCTCATTATTTTTCAGCAATTCCTTTCAGGTACATACCATAATCTGTTTTAGATAGGCGCATGGCAATTTTCAGAAGCTGCTCTTTTGAAATATATCCTTTTTTGTAGGCAATTTCTTCTAAACAGGCAATGTAAAGGCCTTGTCTTGTTTGTACCGTTTCAACAAAGTTAGAAGCATCAAGCATTGCCTTGTGCGTTCCCGTATCAAGCCAAGCCATTCCTCTGCCCATAAGTTCAACTTTGAGTTTTCCTCTGTTTAAGTACTCCATATTAACATCTGTGATTTCAAGCTCGCCTCTGTTTGATGGCTTGATGTTTTTAGCAATCTCCACTACCGAATTATCATAAAAATAAAGCCCCGGAACTGCATAATTTGACTTTGGATTTTGAGGTTTTTCTTCTATCGAAATTACATTGTTATTCTTATCAAACTCAACAACCCCAAAATCCTTTGGATTTGAAACGTGATACCCAAAAATTACGCCGCCATCTTCAAGTCCACCGCATCTTTGAAGTCTTTCAGAAAAGCCATAACCGTAAAAAATGTTATCCCCTAAAACCAGACAGACACTGTCATTACCTATAAAATCTTCACCTATTATAAATGCCTCTGCAAGGCCTTTGGGCTCGTTTTGTACTGCATAAGATATATTAAGCCCAAGCGAGCTTCCGTCACCAAAAAGTCTTTCAAATCCTCCAATATCGTTTGGTGTAGAAATTATAAGAATTTCCCTTATTCCTGCCAACATTAAAGTTGACATAGGATAATAAATCATAGGCTTATCATATACGCAAAGCATCTGCTTTGAGCAAGCAAGTGTCGCAGGATACAGCCTTGTTCCGGCTCCGCCTGCTAAAATAATACCTTTCATAAAAGCACCTCTTTTACATACCCTTTCTTTTTACATATATTTTACCACACATTTTTCACTTTTTCAACAATAAAACTCACAACCTGGCAGGCTTTTTTAGGGTTTAACCCTCTTTATCAGAACGAGCACCTTGACGTAACAAAAAAAGCGACCTTCTCGGTCGCTTTTTTTACCATTCTGCTGCCGCCGCGATAAGGCGTATGTCCGGAGCAGGAGCACAAAAAAAGACATATCAAAACTATCACTGCAATTTTCTTCAAATAAACCGCCTCCGGAATTTATTATGAATAAATTTAAAAAATTGTATACAAAAAAACACACCCGAAGGTGTGTTTTTAAAATTTTATTATATAATACCAAAAGCCATCATAGCCTCTGCAACCTTTTTAAAGCCTGCGATATTTCCGCCTGCAACAAGGTCATAACCAAGACCGTATTCTTCTGCAGTTTCCATTGATACGTTATGAATGTTAATCATAATAGCCTTAAGCTTTTCGTCAACTTCTTCTGCCGTCCAGCTGTATCTCATTGAATTCTGGCTCATCTCTAATGCTGAAACTGCAACACCACCGGCATTAACAGCCTTTGAAGGTCCAACAACCAAGCCTTTGCTACGGATAAGAGCCATAGCATCTGCAGTTGTAGGCATATTAGCAACTTCGATGTAGTATTTTGTGCCGTTTGCAATGATTTTTTCAGCTTCTTCTACATTAATTTCATTCTGAGTTGCACAAGGCATACAAATATCAACCTTAACGCCCCACGGTTTTTGTTTAGCAAAAAATTCGCAACCGAATTTTTCAGCATAATCCTGGGCACGGTCTCTGCCTGAGCTTCTCATTTCGAGCATATAATCAAATTTTTCTTTTGTTGTAACGCCTTCAGGGTCATAAACATATCCGTCAGGACCTGAGATTGTAACTACCTTACCGCCAAGTTCTGCAACTTTCTGGCAAACACCCCAGGCAACGTTACCAAAGCCTGAAATTGCAACTGTTTTGCCTTCAAAAGTTTCGCCAAAGTGTTTTAACACTTCGTTGGCATAATATGTAGCACCAAAACCTGTAGCTTCAGGTCTAATGAGCGAGCCGCCATATGCTATGCCCTTTCCTGTTAATACGCCATTTTCCCAGCAGCCTTTAATTCTCTTGTACTGACCATAAAGGAAGCCGATTTCTCTTGCTCCAACACCGATGTCACCTGCAGGAACGTCAACATCAGGACCGATATGTCTGTAAAGTTCTGTCATAAATGCCTGGCAAAATCTCATGATTTCTCCATCGCTCTTACCTCTTGGGTCAAAGTCAGAACCACCCTTACCACCGCCGATAGGAAGGCCTGTAAGTGAGTTTTTAAATGTCTGCTCAAAGCCTAAGAACTTCATAATACTTAAGTTTACAGAAGGATGGAATCTTAAGCCTCCCTTATAAGGTCCGATTGCGCTGTTAAACTGCACTCTGAAACCTCTGTTAACCTGGGTTACACCCTTATCATCAACCCATGAAACACGGAAAGAGATTGCTCTTTCAGGCTCAACCATTCTTTCCATAAGTCCTGCTTTTTCATATTCAGGATGTTTTTCCATAACAGGCTCTAACGATTCAAAAACTTCTTCTACTGTCTGAAGAAATTCTGGTTCGTTTTTGTCTCTTGCCTGCACCTGTTCAAATACTCTTTTTAAGTATTCATTTTTCAATGCCATTTGACACATCTCCTTTTCATTTCACTAATATCGAAATTTAAAATTTTAACTTAAATATTCATCGATAGCCTTTGCCGCCTTTTTGCCTGCGCCCATCGCAAGTATTACTGTTGCAGCGCCTGTTACGGCATCACCACCGGCATATACACCGTCAATAGATGTCCTGCCTGTTTCTTCATCGGCTATTATTCCGCCCCACTCATAAGTTTCAAGTCCTTTTGTGGTTTGCTTTATTAAAGGATTAGGGGTCTGACCAATCGCTATGATAACATTTTGGAGCTTGATTTCAAACTCCGAATCTTTTATCGGAACAGGTCTTCTTCTGCCCGATTTATCAGGCTCACCCAACTGCATTTTAATACATTTAATACCCGTAACCCATCCATTTTCATCGCCTACAATTTCAACTGGATTGGTAAGAAGGTTAAAAATTATTCCTTCTTCTTTTGCATGCTCGATTTCCTCAAGTCTTGCAGGCATTTCATCTTCGCCTCGTCTGTAAATAATAAACACTTTTTCAGCACCTAAGCGTTTGGCACATCTTGCAGCATCCATAGCAACGTTACCGCCACCCACTACTGCAACATTTTTGCCGAGGTAAACAGGAGTGTCATATTCTGGGAATTTATAGGCTTTCATTAAGTTCACTCTTGTCAAAAACTCGTTTGCTGAATAAACACCGTTTAAGCTTTCTCCCTTTATATTCATAAACGAAGGAAGTCCTGCGCCTGTGCCTATAAACACTGCCTCGAACCCATCGTCAAAAAGCTCTGAAATTTCAATAGTCTTTCCAACAACAGTATCAAGTTCTATTTTAACATCCAAGGTTTTTAATTTATCTATTTCTGCCTGAACGATATTCTTAGGTAATCGAAATTCGGGAATTCCGTATACTAAAACACCGCCGGCTTTATGAAAGGCTTCAAAAATTGTAACGTCGTAACCCGCTTTTGCAAGGTCTCCCGCACACGCAAGCGAAGCAGGTCCTGCTCCGATAACTGCAACCTTCTTGCCTTTTTTTACAATTTCAGGTTGTTTTTCCTTGCAGTTTTCCATAAAATAATCTGCTACAAATCTTTCAAGCCTACCTATTGCCACACTCTCGCCCTTAATTCCCCTGACGCAGTATTTTTCACACTGAGATTCCTGAGGGCAAACTCTGCCACAAACTGCAGGGAGTGAGCTTGTTTCTTTAATTTTATAGTATGCGCCCTCAAAATCACCTTTTTTAACAAGGTCAATAAACTCGGGAATTTTAACATTTACAGGGCAACCGTTCATACATGGCTTGTTTTTGCAATTAAGGCAACGCTCTGCTTCTTCCATTGCCATTTTTTTATCGTAGCCTAAAGCAACCTCACTAAAGTTTTTATTTCTTATATCAGGAGCCTGCTGTGGCATTTTTGTTTTTTCGTTTGACATATTGGGCATTACACAGTTCCTCCCAATCTCTTGCAAATATGAGTTTCTTTTGCCTGCTGTTCCATTTTATTAAATACTTTTGAACGCATAATTGCCTCGTCAAAATCAACCAAATGCCCGTCAAAATCAGGGCCATCTACACAAGCAAATTTAGTCACTCCACCTACTGTTATTCTGCATCCGCCGCACATACCTGTGCCGTCAATCATAACAGGATTCATACTCACAATAGTTTTAATCCCATATTCTTTTGTAAGCTTTGAAACAAACTTCATCATTACAAGAGGTCCTATGGCAATTACAAGGTCGTAATTGTTTCCCTCCTCAATGAGGCTTTTTAACACATCAGTAACAAAACCCTTTGTACCGTTTGAACCATCATCAGTTGCAACAACACATCTGTTACTCACTTTTTTGCACTCATCTTCTAAAATAATAAGCTCTTTATTGCGAAAACCGGTAATAATGTGAACTTCACTGCCGAGCGAAAAGAGTTTTTTTGCCTGAGGGTATGCAATAGCAGTGCCAAGACCGCCTCCAACTACGGCAACTTTTTTATATCCCTCAAGCTCGGATGCCGTTCCCAATGGGCCAACAAAATCCAACAGGCAATCGCCAACATTCATATCAGCAAGCTTCATTGTTGTAGCCCCAACTTGCTGAAATATTATTGTAACCCCGCCGGTTTGTCTGTTATAATCCGCGATTGTAAGAGGAATTCTCTCTCCTTTTTCGTCAATTCTGAAAATTATAAACTGTCCGGGCTCAGCTTTAGCTGCAACTTTTGGTGCGTACACTTCCAAAAGTGTAACCTGTTCATTCAGTACTTGTTTTTTTATGATTTCAAATCTTTTAAAATTCATAAGTGCCTCTTTCTGAAATTCATTTTAAAATTTTACCACATTTTTCACCATAAATCAACATGTTTTTTGAATATTTAATACAAAAATGCAATTTTTCTTTTAAGAACTTGCAAATCATCTATCTGAATACATCTTTTCATAGTAATTCTTATATTCACCGCTGACAATTTCCTGCCACCACGGTTTGTTTTCGAGATACCACTTAATAGTCTTTTCAATTCCGTCTTCAAATTTTGTTTCAGGGTACCAGCCAAGCTCGTTTGTAATCTTAGTCGGGTCAATGGCATATCTTAAATCATGACCTTTTCTGTCAGTAACATAAGTAATCAGGTCCTCACTTTTACCGAGACGGTCAATAATAATTTTTACTATTTCAATATTTTTCTTTTCATTGTGTCCGCCGACGTTATATACCTCACCCACTTTTCCTTTGTGAATAATTACGTCAATAGCTTTGCAATGGTCTTCAACATAAAGCCAGTCACGAACATTTTCGCCTTTTCCGTAAACAGGAAGAGACTTTTCTGCCAAAGCATTTATAATCATAAGCGGTATAAGCTTTTCAGGAAAATGATATGGGCCATAGTTGTTTGAGCATCTTGAAATTGTAACAGGAAGACCAAAAGTTCTGTAGTAAGCAAGGCACAGCAAATCTGCAGATGCTTTTGATGCTGAGTACGGACTTGATGTATGAATAGGTGTAGTTTCAGTAAACATAAGTTCAGGTTTGTCAAGCGGCAAATCACCATAAACCTCATCTGTTGAAATCTGATGGTATCTTTTTACATTATATTTAAGTGATGCATCCATCAAAACCTGTGTACCCAAAATATTTGTTTTTAAGAAAACCTCAGGATTTTCAATAGACCTGTCAACATGGCTTTCAGCTGCAAAATTTACCACAACATCAAAGTTTTCTTGCTTAAACAAATCAAACACGAGCGTTCTGTCTGTTATATCCCCTTTTACAAACTTAAATTTAGGGTTTTGGAGCGCATCTTTAAGAGTGCTCAGATTACCTGCATAGGTTAATGCGTCAAGGCAGACAAGTTCATATTCGGGATGTTTTTTAAGCATATAATAAATAAAATTACTGCCGATAAAGCCGGCACCACCTGTAACTAAAACTTTCATTTCAAACTCCTTTTTATAGATATTATTTTTAAATATTCAATATGTTAGACGCAATATTAAAGTAAATTACAAGTGACAATGCATCAATTATTGTTGTAATAAAAGGTGAGGCTACAACAGCAGGGTCTAATTTTAATTTTTTTGCTGTAATAGGCAACACGCATCCTATTATTTTTGCAAGAAAAACTGTCGCAACAAGTGTAAGGTTAACAACCATTGAAACTTCAAAATTCACTTTATCAATAAACAGCAGTTTGAGGAAATTAACAAACGCAAGCGATATGCCGCACAAAACGCCTACTCTGATTTCCTTCCACATTGCTTTGAACAAATCGCCAAATTCGATTTCACCAAGCGAAATTCCGCGGATAATTGTAACTGAAGACTGACCTCCTGCATTACCGCCCGTTCCCATGAACATAGGTATAAAAGATGTAAGAATCACCATCTTACCAAGTGCTTCTTCAAAGTATGATATGATTGCACCTGTAAATGCTGCTGAAATCATAAGAATCATCAGCCATGGAATACGCTGAACAAAAGTCTCAAAAACACCTGTTTTAAAATATGACTTATCAGACGGCGTAATAGCTGCCATTTTTTCAATATCTTCGGTGTTTTCGTCCTGCAAAACATCAATAGCATCGTCAATAGTTACAATACCAACCAGCCTTGATTCCTTATCAACAACAGGAAGTGCCAAAAAGTTATATTTACTTAAGGCATTTACAACTTCTTCTTTGTCGTCATCAGTGTGGACATAAATCACGTTTGTGTCCATAATGTCGCCAACAATATTGTCATAATCTGCTAAAAGTAAATCTTTTACAGACAAAACGCCCTGCAATTTTCTATTTTTATTTGTAACATAACACGTATAAACTGTCTCTTTGTCAACACCTATTTTTCTTATGTGTTCAAATGCCTCTCTTACAGTCATTTGTTTTTTCAAATCAACAAACTCGATAGTCATAATACTTCCTGCAGTATCATCTTCATATTGCAGGAAATGATTTATCAGTTTTCTTGTATTGGGATCGGTATTTTTAAGCACCCTTTTTACAACATTTGCAGGCATCTCATCAATAAAATCAACAGTATCATCTAAAAACAGTTCATCTATTATCCCTGAAAGTTCTCGGTCAGTAATTGCCTCAACAATGCTTTGCTGCATATCTGCTTCCATATATGAGAACGTCTCTGCAGCCAACTCTTTAGGCAATAAGCGAAAAACTCTCACAATATCGTCGCCTTCTAAGGTTTCAAACAAATTTGCAATATCAACCGCATTTTCTTCTAAAAGAAATTTTCGGATTTCGCCAAAATTTTTGCTTAAAACAAGCTCTTTAATTCTTTCTTCCATTAAAAAAAGACCTCCTTTATCAGGCGGTCTTATGCTTTATGGACCGCCCTAAATATTTAGTTTTATCGCATCGCCCGGGATACGCGTCCATAAAGTTTCACTTCCTTTTTTGTAGTATGTTAATATTCTATCACAAATATTTCATTTTGTAAATGCCTTATTATAGATAAAAAGAGGTGCTTTACAGCACCTCGTAAAATATTATTCAATATAGTATTTTTGTTTGTATGCTTCATACAAATCGCTGAACTCTTTTTCTCCACTGGTTTTTAACTGATTTAAATATTCATGTGTTTCAAATGAATCATGAGCTATTTCAATAAAGCATACAGCGATATTTGAACAATGGTCAGATACTCTTTCGTAATTTGTCAGAAGGTCTGAAAGTATAAATCCAAGCTCCATAGTGCAGTCGCCCTGTCTTAATCTTTCGATATGACCTGATTTGATTTTTCTGTTAAGTCTGTCAATAACCTGCTCTAAAGGTTCAACACGTTTTGCCATTTCAAGATCGTCTTGTGTAAGTGCTGTAATTGCAAGGTCAAGTATTTCTGATGCTGCAGCAGTTATAATAGCAATATCTTTTTTTGCCTGATCCGAAAAGCTGATTTTTTTATCATACACTTCTTTTGCAGTTTCAGCGAGGTTTAATGCGTGATCAGAAATTCTTTCTATATCGCCTATGCAATGCAAAAGCTCAGTTACAACCTTACTGTCTTTAGCAGACATTTGAGTTGCCGCAATCTTGATTAAATATGTGCTTGTTTTATCTTCATATTTATCAATCATTGTCTCGAGGCGTTCAACTTCTGAAAACTCCTCTGCATTAAAAGTTTCCAGAAGCGCTGTCGCCTTATTAAATGCTTTGCCTGAAATTTTTGCCATATCGCAAACCAACTCACGGCACTTTTCAACCGCAAAAGAAGGCACGTCCAAAAATCTTTCATCCAAAGTGTCAAACACATCAATTTCACGTTCTTGTTTGTTGGATCTAATGGTCTTGATTGCAAGCTTTTCAATAGCACCGCAAAACGGAATAAGAATTACAGTAGAAATAATATTAAACAGTGTATGCACAACCGCAATACCTGCCGCCCCTGCTTGCTCAGTCATAAAGCTAAACTCTAAGAAATTATGTAATATGTAAAAAGCACTTACTACAATAACAACGCCAAGCATTTTTATATAAAGGCAGGAAACTGCAACACGTTTAGACTCTGTATTTCCGCTTATTGACGAAATAATAGGGGTTATTGTTGTTCCTATATTCTGTCCTAAAATTACGGGTACCGCTGTTGAATAGGGAATAACACATGAAAGTGAAAGCGCCTGCAATACACCAACCGATGCAGAAGACGACTGAATTATCGCCGTGAAAATTGTTCCTACTAAAATACCCATAATCGGATTTGAAAACATTGTGAGCATATTTGTAAAAGTTTCGTTATCTCTAAGTCCTGAAACTGCATCGCTCATCGCATCCATTCCAAACATCAAAATAGCAAAGCCAAGTAAAATAGTTCCCGTGTTTTTCTTTTTATCGCTTTTTGCAGTCATAGTCATTATAAGTCCGATACTTGCTAAAATAGGTGTAAATGATTCAGGCTTTAAAAGCTTAATAAGTGTAGCCGTACCCTTAATGTCTGCTGTACTCAAAAGCCACGCCGTAACAGTAGTTCCAACGTTTGCCCCCATAATAATGCTTATAGTTTGTCCAAGTTTCATGATTCCTGAATTAACAAAGCCAACAAGCATAACAGTAGTTGCAGACGAAGACTGTATAACTGCAGTTACAATAAGCCCAAGCAAAAATCCTTTAAACCTGTTCGAAGTAAGTCTTGCTAATATAGACTCAAGCTTTCCACCAGCAAGCTTTTTGAGGCTGTCCCCCATAAGGTCCATACCAAATAAGAATAATGCAAGTCCACCTATTAAACTTAAAATTGCAAAAATATCCATAACGCATTCCCCTTCTGCCAAAATTAAAATCATTTTACATCAGTTTATTATACCATATTTGTATAGAATTTGCAATATAGATTTACTTTTTTCTTGATTTTATTGCAAAACCATTATATAATTAACAAAAATATTATTTAAAGGTGGAATTTTTTATGTTGCAATCACTAGCGCCGATAGGTCTTCTTGTCATTTCAAATATTTTTATGACATTTGCCTGGTACGGTCATCTTAAATTTAAAAGCACTGCGCTTTGGGCAGTAATTCTTGTAAGCTGGCTTTTAGCTTTTTTTGAATACATATTTCAAGTGCCGGCAAACCGCTTAGGAAGCGAATATTTTTCCGCTGCACAGCTAAAGGTTATTCAGGAAGTAATATCTCTTACCGTTTTTTCAGTCTTTTCTGTTTTATATCTTAAAGAAAGATTCACCATAAATTATTTCTTCGCATTTTTGTGTATTTTAGGTGCAGTATTTTTCATATTTAAAAAATAGGTAATAAATATCCACCCGCATAGCGGGTGGTATTTCATTTTCGGGCATAGCCCTACCCACTACTGGCTGCGCACAAGTGCGCTTTTTTATTGGCCTGCCAGCCATGCAACTTTTACTTACTACCCATAAATGGGTCCCGTGG
>JAFQRW010000011.1 GCA_017409875.1 Clostridia bacterium | reverse complement strand
CCACGGGACCCATTTATGGGTAGTAAGTAAAAGTTGCATGGCTGGCAGGCCAATAAAAAAGCGCACTTGTGCGCAGCCAGTAGTGGGTAGGGCTATGCCCGAAAATGAAATACCACCCGCTATGCGGGTGGATATTTATTGGAAAATCAGTTCGCTGCTGTTTAAATCTTTGCTGTGCATATCTGTTTTACTTATACCGTCGCCATAATAGGTTTTAGAATAGTAAATGCCCTTGTCTGTGTTGCAACAAGAAGAGTAGATTGTGTACTCGAAATTACCCTCTTTGGTTTTTACACAGCCTTTTTGTTGTTCTACTGATGACAAAATATGAAAAAATGTACTTACACTTTGCTGCTCTGAACTATCTGATACAACATTAAACTTTGTAAAAGCGGCCTTTACAAATCGTGATTGTGAAGATAAATCACCCGGAAGACCTAATCCGCCCATTCCTCTGCTGTATGCTGACAGATTAAGCTTATCACTGAAACTGTTTTTTGGATCTTCATTGGAAAGATTCATATAATTATTTAGATTATGCAATTGCATTTCAAATGGAGGATTGTTAGTAAGAATTCCAACAGGATTTTCAATTATCTTTGTACCATCACTTACAGGTTCAACTGTTATGGAAGTATTTTTGTCCGAAACAATCCAATGGAGGGGAGATAGGGGAATAGAATCGCTAAAAGGTGGGTCAAAAAAATTTATGTTTTTAATAAGTTTAGTTGCCTCTTTAGTAGTTTTGCATTGGCAAAGTACCCATGAGATAAATTCGTAGGGAGCTATGTTGATTTTGTCATCACGATAAGGATTGTATACTGCATTTGAAGGGAAATTAAGCCCCGCTATGCTAAGCCCATGTTCGTTTGTTGCATCAAAATATAGTGGATAGTTGTTTTCGGTTAATGCCATACCTATTATTGCATAATGGTTTTTAACATCAGGTTGGTTTTTGAAGCGTAGTTTAAAATTTCGTGGTGTTATTGTAATTTTTTCGCCAAATGAAAATTCCCAATCAAGATTTCTGCCAAAATAATGGTCAGATGTTTTGTAGGATATTGCCGTACACATTTTATCACCTCGTTTTTTGACAATATAATGCCCGAAATAACCAAAGTTATTCGGGCATATATTAATTATTGATTTTTTTCAAAAAAGCTTTCAGGCCTTTGGTGATATCTTCATAGGTTTCATCAAAATTTCCGGTATACCAGGGGTCTTTAACATCTCCGCCATCGGAAAAATCCAGCAATTTGTAAACCTTGTTTTCAGGATCAGTACCTATGATTCTAAATATATTTCTCATATTATTACTGTCCATTGCAATGATGTAGTTGTATTTGTCATAATCAGATTTTGTAAGCTGAATTGCTCTGTGGTCGTCAAATTTGATTTTATATCTGTTTAAAATTTCTTTTGTGCCATAATGAATGGAATTTCCAATTTCTTCAAGACTTGTGGCAGATGATGTAATGTAAAATTTGTTTTCTAAACCTTCTTTTTTAACTAAATCTTTAAATAAAAATTCTGCCATTGGACTTCTGCAGATATTGCCGTGGCACACGAACATAACTTTAGTCAATTTAATCACTCATTTCATATGTGTTGCTTTAATTATATCATTTTAAGACACAAAATGCAATCAATAAATCACCTGTAAAGCTTTTTGCATATTATATACTTTTTTAGAAAAATTGCTTTTAAACTCTTGCAAGTATTGTAAAAACATGGTATAATCTTATAAAATAAAATTGTATGGAAACGAGGGAAAAAGTATGAAAGCGATAGTAAACAGTAAGATCGTTTTAAAAGATAGAATTGTTGAAAACAGCGCAGTATTATACGAAGACATTATACATGCAATTGTGCCTTGTGATAAGGTTCCAAATGATTGTGAAATTATTGATGCAAACGGGGGATATGTAACACCCGGTTTTATTGATTTACATATTCACGGATATCTTGGAAAGGATGTTTGTGACGGCGAAGAAGAAAGCATCAGAACCATTTCAAAAGGGATTATTGCAAATGGTGTAACATCTTATCTGCCCACTACTATGACAGTAGATATGCATGTTATCAAAAAGTCTCTTGAGGTTTTAAGAGCCTTGAAAGAAGAAAGCAAAAACTGGGAGGGCAGTGAAATCTTAGGTGCTCACGCGGAAGGACCTTTCATCAGCGAATCGAAAAAAGGCGCTCAGGACCCTAAGTATATTTTAAAGCCTGATGCTGAATTTGTGAAAGAATATTCAGATGTTATTAAAATTATTTCTCTCGCACCGGAAGAAGATACGGAAACCTTTGATGCATTAAGAGAAATCAGCAAAGAAACAGATGTTGTTATATCTATAGGCCACACCTCTGCAGATTATGATACGGCTATGGCAAGTATCGCAAATGGTGTAAGGCATGCAACTCATCTTTTCAATGCCATGACTCCTTTGGCACACCGTGCCCCTGGCGTTGTAACTGCTGCTTTAACTTCTGATGTAAGTTGTGAGCTTATCGTTGATGCATTCCATGTTTCTCCGGCTCTTTATGATTTAGTATATAAGATGAAGGGAAGAAAGCTCTGCTTTATTACGGATTGTCTCCCTGCCGGTGGCTTGCCATATGGAGAATATACCTTAGGAGGAAACAAAATAGTTTATAGGGATATTGTTTGCCGTCTTGAAGACGGAACCGTTGCAGGAAGCGTTTTAAAGCTTAATAAAGGCATATGGAATGTTTATACCAATTCCTCCATTCCGCTTTGGGAATGTGTAAACTGCGCAACGTTAAATCCGGCTATGGCGATTGGCGTAAGTGATAAAAAAGGTTCAATCGAGATTGGTAAGGAAGCTGATCTTGTTATTTTGGACAATGAATTTAATGTAATGAAGACAATTAAAAAAGGAGATATAAAATATGAATCTTAAGGTTAGTGCTAAATTAGACCCTCAATTCCAGCCATTATCCATCGTTTGCAGGGAAATGAGAGAAGCAACTAAAGAAAATGGTCAGGACCTTATTATTGCTGTTGAAAGGAATAAGGGGTATACCGTTACCTATAAAACCAGAATTTTTAAAGACGGCACAGGTCATGACGAAGAAAACTTTGCATTTGTTGAAAGAATGGCAAAGGCACTTTTATGGGTTGCCGGCGGTTATAAAATCTATATCGCAGGTAGCGAGATAGTGGGTAAAAAAATTAAAGATGCCTATAAAGACGGCGGACTTCGTGATTTTGATGTTCACTTTATGGAAAGAGTTTATGAAAAGCCGTTTGAGGTTATCGTATGTGCTTTAAATGAGGCTCCTGAAGATAAATCTGCAGCTGCTCCTATCGGAAGACACTTAGAAGGTTGTAGAATTGGTTTTGACGCAGGCGGAAGTGACAGAAAGGTTAGTGCAGTTGTTGACGGCGAAAGCGTTTATTCTGAAGAGGTTGTTTGGTTTCCCAAAATCAATTCCGATCCGGATTATCACTACCAGGGCATTTTAGAAGCTATGAAAACTGCAGCATCTCACATGCCAAGAGTTGACGCTATCGGTGTATCCAGTGCCGGAGTTTATGTTGATAATAGAATAATGGTTGCTTCATTGTTTTTAAAGGTAAGCGATGAAGACTTTGATAAAAAAGTTAAGAATATGTACATAGATGTTGCAAAAGAAATCGGCGAGAATATTCCTATCGAGGTTGCAAACGACGGTGACGTTACTGCACTTGCAGGTGCTATGGACTTAAACGATGACTCTGTTTTAGGTGTTGCTATGGGTACATCAGAAGCAGGCGGTTATGTTGACCCACAGGGCAATATTACCGGTTGGTTAAACGAACTCGCATTTGTTCCTGTTGATTTTTGTAAGGACGCTATGGTGGATGAATGGTCAGGCGATTTTGGCTGCGGTGTTAAGTATTTTTCTCAGGACGGTGTGATTAAGCTTGCTCCATTTGCAGGTATAGAGCTTGATGAGAGCCTTTCTCCGGCAGAAAAATTAAAGGTTGTTCAAAACCTTATGAAAGATGGCGATGAAAGAGCAAAGGCAATCTACGATACCATTGGTGCATATTTTGGTTATGCAATCGCTTTCTATACAGAATTCTATGATATAAAGCATGTTTTGATTATGGGCAGAGTTACCTCAGGCGAAGGCGGTACCATTCTTTTAGAGAGAGCACAGGAAGTTTTAGATAAGGAATTCCCTGAATTAGCTAAGAAAATTCAGCTCCATATTCCTGACGAAAGCTCCAGAAGAGTTGGTCAGTCTGTGGCAGCGGCAAGCCTACCGAAAATTCAATGATACACAAAAAGCCACTCTTATTCTTAGGAGTGACTTTTTTATACAAAAACCGTTGCAGGATTTTTTGATTGCGCCGGTTAATTTTGATACTTATGTGACACGAGTATAAAATTATTTATGGAGGATATTATGACATTAAAAAGAATTATACTTGCAGTTTTGATAGTAGTGGCAGCGGTATTGATAGCCATGGGTGTTGTAAAACTTTTGGATAAACCATCTGCGCTGCCGCAAGGTAGCGAGGCTGTTCCTGAAATAAATGTTAACGAGATTATCAGCCAAACAGTTCAAAAAAGTTTGGTTGATGGTGAAGAAATATATGTAAATTCCGGACTTAGCTGGGACATAAATGTTTCTGAGAGCAGATTAAAAGAAGCAGAAAGTATTTCTAAAGAGTTTTTGGGCGATTACTAAACAGTAGAAAACTTAGAAGAAAAAATGATCTTAGATACAAGTAAATTTATAAACAGAGATTTAAAAATTGTTATGTATGATGTAGACAAAAAAGGAACTCATTGGTACCACACATATGTTTTTGATGCAAATGACGGGGAACTTCTTTTTAATACTACAACACCTTCGCTTGATGGAATAAAAAAGGCGAGAAGTTTTGTAATTGCGCTTGATGAGGCAGGTTTTTGATTTATGGAATTTAGAGTTTTAAATGATACCAATGACGAAATAAAGGCTTTAAGAACACAAACATTTGTAGTTGAGAAAAATGTGCCGGAAGAAATAGAATTTGATGGCAAGGACAATGAATATATTCACTTTTGCCTTTATGAGGGAAATATGCTTATTGCCTGTGCAAGAGCAAGTGTTACTGAAAACATAGTCCATTTGGGGAGAGTTGCCGTAAAAACTGAATTCAGAGGTAAGGGGCATGGTAAAATCCTGTTTGAGTATATTGAGGAATTTGCTTTAAAAAATGGATGTAACCAAATGGAGCTTGGAGCAATTAATACTGCTGTTGGTTTTTATGAAAAAATCGGCTTTAAAGCAGTTGGAGAATATTATATTGAAGCAGGTTGGCCACATATTAACATGGTAAAAAAGATTGCTTAACCCGCAATCTTTTTTCTATTGTTTAGAATTGTAATGATATTTTTTTAATATACTTGAAAATAAGTACAATTTCTGTTAAAATATAAAGGTATTTACATATATATGGAGGGAAATAATGCAATCTTGGGAATTGTTTGCTGTAGCTGTTGGACTTTCTGCCGATGCATTCGCTGTTGCAATATGCAAAGGCTTGTCAGTTAAAAAAATACAAAAAAAACATGGTATTATTGTTGGTTTGTATTTTGGAGGTTTTCAGGCACTAATGCCGCTTTTAGGGTATTTTCTTGGCGCGAGGTTTAAAACGCTGATTATGGACATAGACCATTGGCTTGCACTTGTCTTGCTTTGTGCGATAGGGATAAATATGATTAAAGAGTCACGTAGTTGCGGTGAGGAACTTGATTCGTCATTTTCAGTAAAATCAATGCTTCCTATGGCTGTTGCAACCAGCATTGACGCTTTGGCGATAGGTATTACATTTGCGTTTTTAAACGTTGATATTATTCCCGCAGTTACATTTATTGGAGTAATTACTTTTATTCTTTCTGCTGTTGGCCTTGTAATTGGCAATAAATTTGGATGCAAGTTTAAATCCAGAGCAGAAATTTTTGGCGGAGTTGTTTTAATTTTTATTGGTATTAAAATTGTTTTGGAACATTTAGGATTTTTAGGTTAATAACAAAAGGTGAATTATGTTTACACATACTTATGAAACAAGATATGGAGATTATAAAGATTTTGAAACTGTAAAAGTGGGAACAGTGCTGGATATTGTTCAGGATATTTCTACTAAAGAAGCAGATTTTTGCGGGTTTGGAATCGATAAGATGAGAGGATTAAATATGGCTTGGTTAATGCAGGGTATTAATTTAACCTTCATAAAGCCAGTAAAGACGCACACACCAATAGAAGCATTTACTGCTGTGCAAAGACTAAAAGGTGCAATCTCGGAAAGGTGTTGTATTTTAAAGCAAAACGGCCAGCCGGTTGTAAAAACTGTTGCTAACTGGTTTGTTGTTGACACAGAAAAATTAAAAGTTTGCAGAATTCCGCCGGAGCTTCATGAGTGTTATAAATGCTATGATTTTAACGACAGTTTTTTTGAATATGTGCGTCCTGCTTTGTTTGAGTTTGAAGAAGCTGATTACATGATTAAAGTTTCAAACAAAGATATTGATACAAATAAACATCTTAATAATCAAAAAAGTGCAGATATCTTAATGGATGCATTGCCGTTTGATTTTACATTTAATAATCTTAAAATTCTTTACAAAAAAGCAGCGTACTTAGACGACCAACTTGAAGTTTGTGTTAAAAAACTTGATAACGGATATTATGTGCATTTGCAGACACCCGAAAAACAAATCTGTGTAGCAGGAACATTTGAAAATTTATAAAAAAATCGCCCAATTTTGGGCGTTTTTTTAATATTAAAAAGCACAGTTAATTTAATAACCGTGCTTTAGGTGGTGCGGGCGAGGAGACTTGAACTCCTATGCTCTTGCGAGCACATGGACCTGAACCATGCGCGTCTGCCAATTCCGCCACGTCCGCATATTTTGATGCAACAATGGAATTTTAACACAAAACACATAAAAAATCAAGTCATTTAAAGATAAATATTTGGCAAATTTGTTTTTTATCATTGTGACTTTTGTGTTAAACAACAGACGCATTCCACATGTGAAGTGTGTGGAAACATGTCTACAGGGGTAATTGCAGACGGGATATATTTTTCAGACAGAATTTTCAAGTCACGTGCAAGTGTTGCGGGATTGCAGGAAATGTACAAAACTTTTTCAATTTTAGTGTCAAGCAGACAATTTAAAAGTGATTCATCACAGCCTTTTCTTGGTGGGTCTAAAATTACGCCGTCTATTTTGCCTTCGTTTTTTACTATTTCAGGCATTACGGTTTCTGCAGCGCCGCAAATGAACTGTGCATTTTTGATATTGTTTCTTTTGGCGTTATTATATGCGTTTGTAATTGCGTCTTGTACAATTTCAACTCCAAGAACACTTTTCACACTGTCTGCCATATAAAGTCCTATTGAACCGGTTCCGCAATACAAATCAATGATTTTATCGGTTGTTTTAAAGTGTGCAAGGTTTTTGGCAGTTTTGTATAGAACTTCTGTCTGGGTACTGTTAACCTGAAAAAAAGACAGCGGTGAAATTTCAAAATCAAGATTTCCGATAGCAGCGGTTATTGTGTCTTTTCCGTACAGTGTTGTATTTTTTTTGCCTAAGATTACATTTGTGTTTTCGGGGTTAACATTTAAAATTATACTTGTGATTTTTTTATTGGCTTCAAGTAATTTTTTAACTAAAAAATTACTTTCTTTAAGTTTTGAACTTGTTGAAACCAACACAACCATACATTCATTTTTACCATAACGTGTGTAAATGTGTTTGATAGGTGCATTAGTTATTTTGATATAGGCAAGTACTGCTTCTAAAATTTTTTCATCATTTGGGTTTTGTATTTTGCAATTTTTAAGTGGTACAATGTCATGGCTTCTTAGTGCATAAAATCCGCATTTGTCGCCAGAAACAGGGTATTGCGCCTTATTTCTGTAAGCATATATTTCTTTGCAGGGGACTACATCATTGACTTCCACTTCGAGTCCTGAGTATTTTTTAAAGCAATTAATTACATTGCTTTTTTTAATTTCCAGCTGTTTTTTATAGTCAATGTGAAGGAGTGAGCATCCGCCGCATCTGTAAAACACATCACAACAAGGGTTAATTCTTGCAGATGATGGAGATATAATCTTTAAAAGTTTGCCAAAAGCATGACTTTTCAGCACTTTCAAAACTTTATATTCAATTTCTTCACCTTCTAAAGCGTAAGGAACAAAGACAGGGAATCCATCCTGCTTTACAACGCCTTCACCATTTGCGCCAAATCCTGAAACAGTATTAATATATGTTTTGTTTTTTTCAACCATATAAAATCTCCATATCAAAGTATATTGGTATTATACATATTCTGTTTAATTTTTTCAAGAGTTTTCAGCTGTTTTTGGAATATTTTTGGGAAATCTATTTATTTTTTAAAAAAATTGTGTTATAATAATTATGTATATTTATAAAGTAGGTGGTATAAAAGTGATAAAGAGTATGACCGGATATGGAAAAGGACAAAATGTCACTGAAGAGCGTGAGGTTACTGTTGAAGTCCGTTCAGTAAACAACAGATATTTTGATGTTAACATAAAAAGTCCAAGATATCTTATGTTTGCTGAAGACAAAATTAAAAAATTGCTTTCAGAATTCATTACCCGTGGAAAAATTGATGTTTATATTTCTGTAAATTCAAAAGAAGATTCAGGCAAAAAGGTCGTTCTTGACAGGCAACTTGCAGAGTCATATACTACTGCTTTCAAAGAGCTTTGCAGCCAGCTTGATATTACATATGATTTGTGTGCTACAAGGTTTTTAAACAGCGATATTGTTAAAATCGAGCACGAGGAACAAACCGAAGAGGAAATATGGCAATATCTTGAACCTGTTTTAAGAGAAAGCTTTTCTAATCATACAAAGATGAGACAGCAAGAAGGCAATAGACTTAAAACCGATATTTTAGGCAAGCTTTCTACAATTTCTGAAACCGTTTCAGAGATTGAAAAACTTGTTCCGCTTAATATAGAATCATACAAGCAAAAGTTGTTTTCAAAAATTACTGATGCACTGCAGTCAACAGATATTGATGAAAACAGAATAATACAAGAGGTTGCAATATATACCGATAAGGTGTGTGTTGATGAAGAAACTGTTAGGCTTAAGAGTCATTTGAAGGCAGCAACAGAACTTTTAGAAAGCGCAGAGCCTGTTGGTAAAAAATTTGATTTTCTGGTTCAGGAGATGAACCGTGAAATAAATACAATCGGCTCAAAATCAAACGAACTTAAAATTTCTTCCTTTGTTGTGAATGTTAAAAATGAAATTGAAAAAATAAGAGAACAAATTCAGAATATAGAATAGGGTGAAAAATATATGAATTTAATTAATATAGGTTATGGAAATGTAGTATCAGCAGATAAACTCATTTCTGTTGTTTCGCCTGATTCTGCACCAATTAAAAGACTTATGCAACAGGCAAAGGAAATGTTTAAGCTGGTAGACGGCACCTGTGGAAGACGTACAAGAGCAGTTTTAGTTTTTGAAAGTGGGCATATTATTTTGTCGGCACTTATGCCTGATACTATTACACAGCGTGTTGAACAGATGAACGGAGGTAAAAATGCTTAAGAATAAAGAAGGTTTGCTGGTAGTTATTTCAGGACCATCCGGTGTAGGAAAAGGAACTATCTGCAAAGAGTATTTTAATCAGAAAAAAGATGCGTTTTTATCTGTTTCTGCAACTACGAGGCAGCCTCGCCAAGGAGAAATTGACGGAGAGTCGTATCACTTTTTTTCTCATGAGAAATTTAATCAGCTTATTAAAGAAGATTATTTTCTAGAATGGGCGGATTTTTGCGGTCAAAGATACGGGACACCAAAAAAACCGGTTTTTGATTGTATAGCACAAGGCAAAGATGTTGTTTTGGAAATTGAAGTTCAAGGGGCAATGCAAATCAGAGCCAAGCATCCTGAAGGCGTTTACATATTTATTCTTCCGCCATCAATGGAAGAATTAAGAAAAAGACTTGAGGGAAGAGGAACTGAAAGCAAAGATGTTGTTGAAAAACGTCTGCAAACTGCCCTTAAAGAGCTTGAATATGCATCAAAATACAACTATTATGTTATTAATGACACTGTGGAAAATGCAGTTGGTTTAATTAATAAAATTATTGAAGTAGAAAAGTTAAGATCTGAAAGATGTAATTTAAATATTTAGGAGGAAATTGATTATGTTATACCCAACACTTTCATCACTTGTTGAAAAAGCAAACGGAGCTTGCAGATATTCTCTTGTTTTAGCTGTTGCTAAAAGAGCAAGAGCAATCTCAGGAGAAATGGGAGAAAGTCAATCCGAAGTGGTTGCTGAATATAAAAAGGTTTGCAATAAGCCTGTTTCTGTTGCAATTCAAGAAATTGCAGAAGGTAAAGTAGAAGTTATAGAATAGTTTTAGGAGTTTTTATGTATGGAGCATAAAAAAACAGTTGTAGTTGGCGTTACTGGAGGAATTGCAGCGTACAAATCGTGCGAATTGGTAAGTCGCCTTATTAAAAAGAATATTAACACGGTTGTGGTCATGACAAAGTCTGCAACCGAATTTGTGTCGCCTCTTACTTTTATGACTATCAGCAAAAATAAAGTTATAACCAAAATGTTTGATACGCCTGCAAGTTTTGATGTTGAGCATATTTCTGTTGCCAAGCAGGCAGATTTGTTTGTAATTGTACCTGCTACTGCAAATATAATTGGTAAAATCGCAAATGGTATTGCTGACGATTTTCTTTCAACTACGGTTATGGCAACAAAAGCTCCTGTCCTGATTGCACCGGCTATGAATACAAATATGTGGCAAAATCCTATAGTACAGAAAAATGTCAGCACTTTAAAAGAATACGGATACACATTTGTAAATCCGGCAAAAGGGCGCTTAGCTTGCGGGGATGTCGGAGAAGGTAAGCTTGCTGATTTGGATGATATTGAGCAGGCGATTGAAATCGCACTTTGTAACAATAAAGACTTACTTGGAAAAAAAGTTTTGGTTACTGCCGGTGCAACTATGGAACATATTGATCCTGTAAGATATATTACAAATCCATCTTCGGGTAAAATGGGACTTTGTGTTGCAAAAGCCGCTCGAAATCGTGGCGCAGACGTAACCTTGATTGCAGGAAATACAGAGTTTAAAGATTTGTATGGTGTTGAGGTAGTTAAGGTTTCATCAGCACTTGAAATGGAAAAAGAAGTCTTAAGTCGGTTTAAAGAGTGCGATATTGTTGTTAAAAGTGCAGCAGTTGGTGATTACCGGGCAAAAAATGTTGCTCAAAATAAGATAAAGAAAACATCTGATGAATTGAATGTTGAACTGGTTAAAAATCCAGATATTCTTAAAGGATTAGGCAACAAAAAGGAAAACCAAATTTTAGTTGGTTTTTGTATGGAAACAGAAAATTTAGAGCAAAACGCCTTAAAAAAACTTGAAGATAAAAATCTTGATATGATTGTTGCAAATTCTTTGATGGCAGAAGGCGCAGGGTTTAAATCTGATACAAATATCGTTACAATTTATACAAAAAACAAAGAAAAAACCCAGCTTCCGCTTATGAGTAAAGAGGATGTATCAAATGTTATTTTTGATAAGGTGCTTGAATTATGAGCCTTGTTAAAGTCGCAAAGGTTATTATAAACAACCCTTCAAAAGCTGTTGATAAGTGTTTTGACTATATGTTTGATGAAGCTTGCATAGGCGACCATGTAATAGTACCTTTTGGCAGAGGTAATACTAAAACAGACGGTGTTGTTATCGGCTTTGGCGAGACTGAAGAAAGTGATAAATTAAAAAAAATAGATTGCGTACTCGGCAGAATTCTTTCTCAAAGAGATGTAAATCTTTTAAAATGGATGAGAACCCGATGTGTTTGCACATATTATGACTGCTTGAAAGAATTGCTGCCTCCCGGGGCTATGTCAGGGAAGAATAAGGGGTATGGTGGCTTTGGTGATAAGCTTCTTAAATATGCAAGTCTTTGTTTAGAGCCTGAATTGTTTGACGAGGTTTTATCTGAACTTGAAAAAAAAGCTCCGGCTCAGGCAAAAGTGTTAGATTTGCTAAATCAATTAGGAGAAATTCCTGTTGTTCATTTGGGTGAGCTTGCAATGACTACCAGAGGCACAATTTCTGCACTTAAAAAAAAAGGATATATAAACATATTTGATAAATCTGTTGAAAGAAATCCATTTTCAGAGGAAAAAATAGTCACAACTCAGCCTTTAAAGCCCAATGCTGAGCAGAAAAATGCTATTGATTACATCAATAGTAAAGTTGATAATAATGAGTTTTGCGGTATTTTGTTAAGAGGTATAACCGGAAGCGGCAAGACGGAAGTATACCTCCAAGCCGTAGCTCATGCTGTTGAAAATAACAAAAAAGCAATAATTTTAGTTCCTGAAATTTCGCTTACTCCACAGATGTCGGAACGTTTTAAAAGCAGGCTTGGCAAAAAAGTTGCCGTTTTTCACAGCGGTCTTTCAATAGGTGAAAGATACGATTGCTGGAATAAAATTAAATCAGGAGAAATTGATGTTGTAGTTGGTGCAAGATCAGCAATTTTTACTCCTATTGATAATATTGGAATTATTGTAATTGACGAAGAGCATGAAAACTCATACAAATCTGATATGTCACCTAAATACGATGCCAGAGAAGTTGCTGAAGAAATATGCAGACTGGAAAATGCTCCATTAGTGCTTGCGTCTGCAACGCCGAGCATGAAAAGTGCATACAGGGCAGTAAAAGGTGATTTGCAGCTATTGCAGATAAAAAACAGATATAATAATGTAGAGCTTCCTGATGTTAACATAGTTGATTTAAGATATGAATTATCTAATGGAAATAAGTCTTTTTTAAGCATAGCACTTCAAGAAGAAATCCGTAAAAATATTGAAAGCGGTCAGCAGACAATCCTTTTTTTAAACAGACGTGGTTTTTCTACGTTTGTTTCTTGCAGAAGTTGCGGATATGCCGCAATGTGTCCTGAATGTGATATAGCACTTACTTATCATAAGTTTAATGATACTTTGGTGTGTCATTACTGTGGCTATACCATAAACAATTATTCAGTGTGTCCTAAATGCAAAAGCAGTGCTATCAGATATTTTGGCATAGGCACACAAAAAGTAGAAGAAGAACTTAAAAAACTTTTTCCGACTGCGTCAGTCATACGAATGGATAATGACACTACAAGGGGAAAGCTTGCTCATCATAAAATACTGAAAAAATTCAGTGAAGAAAAAATAGATATTTTAGTTGGAACTCAAATGATTACAAAAGGTCTTGATTTTCCCAATGTTTCGCTTGTTGGTGTGCTTGCTGCCGATATGATGCTTTATGTTGATGATTATCAGGCTTCTGAAAGAACGTTCCAGCTCATAACGCAGGTCTGTGGAAGAGCGGGACGCGGTAATACCAAAGGCCGAGCTGTAATTCAAACATATTCACCTGATCATTGGGTAATAGAGTGCGCGTCTCATCAGGATTTTAAGGAGTTTTATAAAAAAGAGATATATTTAAGAAAAAGTATGAATTATCCGCCGTTTGGTGATATTGTAAACATTATTGTCAGTGGTCAAAACGGAAATGATGTTAAAAATACAATTTCAGATATTTCAAGAAACATTTGCAGTAAATTTAAAGATTTGGGTGTTGAGCACACGTTATTAGGTCCTACGCCTGCACCGCTTTCTAAGATTAATAATAAATTCAGATGGCGTGTTATTTTAAAATGTGATGCTTCAGAAAAAGAAAGAGAAATATTAAGAGAAATTGTAACTGTGCCCCAAAAAGTGGATGTTAATGTTTCACTTGACATAAATCCTAATAATATGATGTGATTTTATGCTACCTAAAGGAGATAAAAGTATGGCAATCAGAAATATAGTTAAAACTGGTGATGATGTTTTGCGAAAAGAGTGTCGCGAAGTTGTTAATTTTGACGGCAGGCTTCACTATTTGTTAGATGATATGAAAGAGACAATGAGACAGGCGCAAGGAGTAGGTTTGGCTGCACCGCAAGTTGGAATCTTAAGAAGAGTTTTTATTATTGAAACTGATGAAACAGGCTTGGTTGAGTGCATAAACCCTGAGATTTTAGATGTCAAGGGAAAGCAGATTGCTCAGGAAGGATGTCTGAGCTTTCCGGGAGAATATGGATATGTTCAAAGACCGGCAATCGTTAAATTCAAGGCATTAGACCGTTTTGGAAAGCCGTTTGAAATGGTAGTTAAAGGTCTTGCAGCCCGTGCGATTTGCCACGAAAACGACCATTTAAACGGAACCCTTTTTGTTGATAAAATTATTCCTGACTACGAGGGTGAAGAATACGATGATTAGAACTTTGTTTATGGGTACGCCTGATTTTGCAGTGCCGTGCCTTGAAATGCTTACAAAAAGAAATGATATTGAAATTATAGGTGTTGTATCTCAGCCTGACAGGCAAAAGGGCAGAGGATATAAGCTTATGCCACCGCCTGTTAAAGAGTTTGCTATAAATGCGGGAATAGATGTTTATCAGCCGGATAGTGTTAAAACTGAAGAATTTAGTGCTCTTTTGAAAGAATTAAATCCTGAGCTTATTGTAGTAATTGCATACGGAAGAATTTTGCCTGATTTTGTTCTGGACTTTCCCAAATATGGCTGCATTAACGTGCATGCTTCACTTTTGCCTAAGTACAGAGGTGCCGCTCCAATCCAGTGGAGTGTCATTAACGGCGAGAAAAAAACAGGAGTTACAACAATGCTTATGGATAAGGGTTTAGATACCGGCGATATGCTTGTTGTAAAAGAAATCGAAATTCTAAATGAAGATACGTCAGGCAGTATGTTTGAAAAACTGTCTGAATTAGGTAGTGTTGCACTTTCGGAAACAATCGATAAAATTAACAATAACACATTAATACGCACGCCACAGAATCATAATGAAATGACTTATGCACCTATGATTTCAAAAGAAATGAGCTATATTGATTTTTCACTTGATGCTGAAAAAATCTGTTGTCTCATTAAGGGACTTAATCCTGCTCCGGGAGCTAAGGCATATTTGGACGGCAAAATACTAAAAATATTAAGTGCGGTTGTAAGCCAAAATTCAAAACTGCGTGAGGGAGAAATAAATGTTTCATCAAATTGTTTTGAGGTTGGTTGCGGCAATTTAACTTCTATAAAACTTGTTGTTATACAGCCTGAGGGTAAAAAACCTATGGCTGCGGAGGACTTTTTGAAAGGATACAAATTTAACAAGGAGGCTTATTTATGTTCTTCGATACAGGATATTTAGTTTATGTTTTACCGGCAATTATATTGGCTATGTTTGCACAAGCAAAAGTGTCATCAACATTTAATAAATACAGCAAGGTTAACAACCACAGAGGTATTACCGGTGCTGATGTTGCGAAAAAAATACTAAACTTATATGGCATTAGTGATGTTACTGTTGAAAAAGTTTCAGGTAACCTTACAGACCATTTTGACCCAAAAAGTAAGGTAATACGCTTGTCGGATAGTGTATATTCCAGCACTTCTGTTGCAGCACTTGGTGTTGCTGCACATGAAACAGGTCATGCTATTCAGCACAATAAAGGCTATATGCCTATCAGACTGAGAAATGCAGTTTTGCCTGTAGCAAGTATAGGGTCAAATATTGCATTTCCTTTGGTAATTTTAGGAATAATTTTCTCTTTTTCAACTTTGGTGAATTTTGGAATTATACTGTTTTCGGCAGTTGTGCTTTTCCAGATTATAACCTTACCTGTTGAGTTTAATGCCAGCAGACGTGCAATCAGCGTTTTAGAAGAACAGTATATTTTAACTGATGATGAGCTTGGTGGAGCTAAAAAGGTATTATCTGCTGCTGCAATGACTTATGTTGCGGCAACGATTGTTGCTCTTGGAAATCTTTTAAGACTCTTAAGCTTAGCAAGAAGAAACGATTAATATGAAAGCTAGAGAACTCGCTTTAAATGTTTTAAATAAATACGAGAAAGATAACACTTACGTCAATCTTGAACTAAAAAAGGCGCTTGAAGTTTTAGATAATCAGGAAAAAGCACTTGCGACAGAACTTGTTTATGGTGTTTTAAGATATAAGTATAATCTTGATTATATCAGAAATATTTTTTCTAATCTTAAAGAAAACAAGCTTACAGACAGCGTTAAAAATATTTTAAGGCTTGGTATTTATCAGATAATGTACCTTGATAAAATCCCTGATTCTGCCGCTTGTAACGAAAGTGTAAAACTATCTTACAAGTATGCCAACAAGGGCGCTGTTGGGTTTATAAACGCAGTTTTAAGAAATGTTACAAGAAAAAAAGATACTATCAAATATCCTGATGATAAGCGTGAGTGTTTGATGGCAAAATATTCTTTTCCAGGTGAAATCGCAGATATTTTTATCAAGGATTTTGGCTTTGAAAAGGCTGAAGAAATTATGGCGCTTTCCAATAAGAATAAAGGCGTTTCTGTAAGACCGAATTTGCTTAAAGTAAAAAAAGAAGATTTTTTGCCTATTCTTACAGAATGCGAAGCAGATTTTGTTGATGATGGAAATGTATTTATTATAAAAAATTTTGCCCACTGTAAAATCCATGGTTTTGATGAGGGCAGTTTTACTATTCAGGATAAAGCATCAGTTGAAACTGTAGAGTTGCTCGATCCAAAACCGAATGAAACTGTGCTTGATATATGCGCTGCTCCTGGTGGAAAGTCGTGCTATATGGCACAGCTTATGAATAATAAGGGAAAGATTTTTTCGTGCGATTTATACCCGCACAGAGTTAATTTGATTGAAAATACTGCCAAACGATTAGGCGTTGATATCATTGAACCTATTGTCAATGATGGTGAAAAATTTAATCCTGATTTTGAGGAAAAATTCGATAAGATTCTTGTTGACACACCATGCTCAGGGCTTGGGGTTATATCAAAAAAGCCCGATATAAAATGGGCGAAACATGACTTTGACAGCCTTAGCGTTTTGCAGTATAATATACTTAAAAATTGTGTTAGATACTTGAAAAAAGGCGGATATCTTGTCTATAGTACTTGTACTATTAACAGTAAGGAAAACGGATGTGTTACTGCAAAGGTTTTAAGTGAAAACAGTGACCTGAATATAGAGAAAGAAATTCAACTTTTGCCGTCAGAATTTCACGACGGATTTTATATGTGTAAAATTTCAAAAGGAAAATAGTATGGAAAAAGTAAGATTAAAGGATTTAACCTTTGATGAATTAACTGAATATTTTCTGTCAATCGGACATAAAAAATATCGTGCGAAACAGGTGTATGAGTGGCTATATAAGGGTGTGGAATCTTTTGAAGAAATGACCAACCTTTCTAAAGAATTAAGAGACCAGCTTGATAGTACATGTGTTATCACCACTTTAAAGGTTTTAAGAAAACAGGTTTCAAAGGATGGAACAATAAAGTACTTATTTGAACTTATGGACGGAGAAACCGTTGAAAGCGTTTTAATGGATTATAAACACGGTCACCCTATCTGCATTTCTACTCAGGTAGGTTGTAATATGGGGTGCAGATTTTGTGCTTCAACACTCGGCGGAAAGGTCAGAGATTTAACAGCCGGAGAAATCGCAGATCAGGTAATTTTTGCTGCTAAAGAGAGCGGATACACAATTTCAAATATTGTGCTTATGGGAATGGGAGAGCCGCTTGATAACTATGATAATGTCACAAAATTTATTAAGAATATAAATCATCATGCTGGCATGAATATTGGTGCAAGACACATCGCTCTTTCAACTTGCGGTATTGTTTCAAAGATTAAAAAGCTGGCAGACGAATGTCTTCCTGTGACACTATCTGTATCATTGCACGCACCAAACGATGAAATGCGCAGCAAAGTAATGCCTGTCAATAAAAAGTATAATATCAGGCAACTGTTTGAAGCGCTTGACTACTATATCAAAAAAACAAACAGACGTGTAACCTTTGAGTATTCGCTGATAAGCGGAGTAAACGATTCAGTTGGAACTGCTAAAGAACTCTTAAAACTCGTAAAAGGTATGCTTTGCCATGTGAATCTTATACCAGTTAACAGTGTAAGAGAAACAGGATTTGTAAAAAGCACTCCAGAAGATATTTTAGCATTTAGAACAGTGCTTGAACAAAATGGCGTCACGACTACTGTAAGGCGTGAGCTTGGTAGTGATATTGATGCATCATGCGGACAACTTAGGAGACGACATGAAAATAAGATTTAGAGTATTCACAAAGAGGTGATTAAAATGATTGTAGCTGCAGGACATACTCACAAAGGAAAAAGAAAAAACAACGAGGACAGTTTTGCTGTTGGAAACAATTTTGCTATTGTTGCTGATGGAATGGGTGGTCACAGCAAGGGTGAAGTTGCCAGTAATATGGCAGTTGAGCACATTAAAGGTTGTTTGACAGCTTTATCCGAAATCAGCGAGAAAAGTATTGTAGAGGCTGTAGCTTCGGCAAATAAAGCTATTTTAGAAAGAGCCGCGTTTGATAAATCTGTTAGTGATATGGGAACAACTGTGGTTATGTGTTCATGGGCAGACGATAAGGTAATTGTTGCAAATGTAGGAGATAGTAGATGTTACCTTTGCTCAAAAAAGAAAATCGTGCAGATTACAACTGACCATTCATACGTACAATCTTTGGTAGATACAGGGAAAATTACTGCTAAAGAGGCTGAAAACAGGTCTGATAAGAATATTATTTTAAGAGCTGTTGGTTGTGAAGAAGAAGTTGAAGTTGATACATTTAATATTTGTGTTAAAAAAGGCGACGTGCTTGTTTTGTGCAGCGATGGATTAAGTGGCGCTGTGCCGGATGATGATATAAGAAAAATCGCACAAAGTGATGGTAATATTGATGAAATAACAAAAATGCTGGTTGATAAAGCGTATCAAAATGGCGGAACAGACAATATTACAGCAGTGTTGGTTAAGTTTTAAGTAATTGGAGGGAAATTTATGATGGGAACACTTCTTTCAGGCAGATATGAAATATTAGAAATCATTGGCACAGGCGGCATGGCAAATGTTTATAAAGCCAGATGTACATATCTTAACAGGTATGTTGCTATTAAAGTTTTAAAAGATGAATTCAAAAATGATGAAGATTTCTTGAAAAGATTTAATATAGAATCTCAGGCGGCAGCAGGACTTTCACACACTAATATTGTATCAGTGTATGATATTGGTAGCGAAAACGACATACATTATATAGTAATGGAATATGTTGAAGGAATAACACTTAAAGAGTATCTTGCTGAAAATGGTGCGCTTTCATGGGAAAAAGCTGTAGATTTTGCAACACAGATTGCCTCAGCGCTTCAGCACGCACACAGAAAAGGAATAGTTCACAGAGATATAAAGCCACAGAATATTTTAGTAACTAAAGATAATGTCTTAAAAGTTACAGATTTTGGCATTGCAAGGGCTGTATCTACTTTTACCATGAAAGTGGAAGATAGTGCAATGTGTACAGTTCATTATTGCTCACCTGAACAGGCTCGAGGCGGTTATACAGATGAAAAATCTGATATTTATTCTCTCGGTATTGTTATGTATGAGATGCTTACAGGCAAACTTCCTTTTGAAAGTGACAATTCTGTGTCGGTAGCTTTAAAACATATGCAGGAAGAGGCAATAGCACCGTCTGAAATTGTTGCAGATATTCCATCTGGTGTTGAAGAAATTGTTAAAAAAGCGATGGAGAAAAATCAGAATGACAGATTTCAGTCTGCTGGTGAGATGCTTATTGAACTGAACTGGGTGAAGCAAATGGAAGGCGACAAGGCTGAAAAACGTGAGCATGAAGAAATGTTTAAAACTAAAAAAATTGATGTCGGAGCTGTTGAAGAAGGTATGAAAAAAACTGCTAAAACGAATAAAATAGCAAAAAAAACCAATAAGACTGCTCAACAACAGAAAGAAGATAAGGTTGCAGTGCTGGCAGGTATAGGTGCATCAGTGCTTGTAGTTGCTATATTAGCTTTTATTGTGATTGCTATTATGTTCCCTGGTGCTATGCCGTGGTCAGGTGGCGCTAAAGGAGAAATAGAAGTTCCTGATTTAGTAGGAGTTGATTTTGAAAAAGCCAAATCAACATACGAAAACTTTAATTTTAAGGAAGATGATTCTGAATACTCTGCAGACTATGATGAAGGCTTAATTATAAGTCAGGATCCTGAAGAAGGAACTATGATTAAATCTCCGTATACTATTACTGTTGTTGTTAGTAAAGGTGCAAAAACTGTAAAAATGCCAGACGTTATAAATATGGACTACAGACAGGCTCAAATCAAGCTTGATGAACAGGATATTTTATACTCTGTGGAATATAAAACTGATTCAACCATTCCTGAAAATATCGTTATTGAAACTGACCCAGGTAAAGGAGCAAAAATTAAAGCAGGTGTTGATATTGTGAATTTGGTTGTAAGTTCGGGTGAGGAAGAACCTCTTCCTGTTGTTCCTGCACTTATTGGTAAGAGTGAAGATGAAGCAAAACGTGAATTGTCTTCTGTTAATCTGAATTCAAAGTCTGTATATGAAAAGTCAAAGATGTCAGAAAAGGGTCAGGTTATCAGACAGTCTATAGCTTCAGGCACACAAGTTACCGAAAAAACAACTGTTACTATTACTATCGGAACAGGTGATGAAGACACAACAGGATCTGGAAATACTGGTGAGGGACAAACTGGAGGAAACACCGTAACTAAGGAAGTTACTGTTATGCTTCCTGCCGATAAGGAGCAAGTTACTGTTAAAGTAACCGCTAATGGCAAAACAGTATATCAAGGAATGCACAAAACTTCAGAAGGTGCTATCAGTGTACCTGTATCAGGAAGCGGCAATGTTGTGGTTGTAGCATATATTGACGACCAAAAAGTTACAGAGAAGACTATAAAATTCTGATGAGCGAAAAAAAAGGATTATTAATTAATGGATTTGGCAGCTTTTATTCCGTTATGATTGACGGAAAAGTCTGCCAGGCTCGTGCAAGAGGCAGGATCAAAAAAGAGAATATCAGACTTTTAATCGGGGATTTTGTAACGGTAGAACAAGAAAGTGAAACTTATGCAATAACCGGTGTTTTGCCACGTAAAAACAGTCTTATAAGGCCTGCAGTTGCTAATGTTGATCAAATTATAGTTGTTGTTGCTGCAGCTGAACCTGATCCGAATTTTAAGCAGACGGACAAACTGTTGGGACTTTTGGAATATAATAATTTTGATGTGCATATCTGCATTAATAAGTCAGACCTTGCAGATTATAAAGAAATTGAAAGAATTTATACTAACGCAGGATATCCTGTTACAATTACTTCAACTATTGATGGAAAAACAGATATAACACAACTCAAAGAGGTTTTAAAAGGTAAGGTGTCTGCGTTTGCAGGATGTTCAGGCGTTGGAAAGTCCAGTTTGATAAATACGTTGGATAACAGCTATGAGCGTATTACAGGCGAAGTTGGCAAAATCAAAAGAGGCAGACATACTACAACGCACGCATCTTTACTTCCGTTGGAATTTGGTGGTTTTATTGCAGATACTCCCGGATTTAGTGTAGTTGATTTATCCTGTGTTGATAAAGGTGGACTTGAGCGTTGCTTTAAAGAGTTTGAACAGTATTTCGGACAGTGTAGATTCTCTGGATGCACGCACATCAATGAGCCTGATTGTATGATAAAGCAGATGCTCTTAAAAGGAAAAATCGAGAAAAGCCGTTACGAAAGTTATGTGGCGCTTTTTGAAGAAGCTCAGGACAAAAGAGAAAAGTTTTTTTGAGAAAGGAACGTTGTAAATGGCTATTGTAGCACCATCAATACTGTCGGCAGATTTTTCTGCTTTGCGCAGTCAAGTACAAATGGTTGAAAATGCCGGAAGTCAATATATTCATATAGATGTTATGGACGGACATTTTGTGCCTAATTTAACTTTAGGACCATGTGTTGTTGAAAGTTTAAGACCTCATTCTAAAGCTGTGTTTGATGTTCATCTTATGATTGAAAATCCTGAAAAATACATTGAAAGCTTTGTTAAAAGTGGTGCTGATATTATTACTGTTCACTATGAAACAGCAAAAGATATGAATGCCTTGATTAAACAAATTAAATCTTTTGGAGTAAGAGTAGGAATTACTATTAATCCACCCACACCTGTTGATGTTTTGCTTCCTTATATTGATGATGTTGATATGGTTCTTATTATGACGGTAAATCCGGGGTTTGGCGGACAGTCACTAATTGAAGAATGTCTTGATAAAATCAGATTTTTACGACAAAAGTATCCGAAACTGGATATTGAGATTGATGGTGGAGTAAAACTTGAAAACATTGATAAAGTAATAGATGCAGGTGCAAATATTATTGTAGCAGGAAGTGCGGTATTTAACGCAAAAGATCCTGAAATGGTTGTTAAAACAATTAAGGCAAAGTGATATGAAAATTCTTATTATTTTAAATGGCAGATGCAAAAATTTTGCTTTTTTAAAAGAGCTTGCTTTAAAAGCAGACAAAATTATTTGCGCAGACGGCGGATATAAACATGCTTTAAGCGCAGGAATAACTCCTGATATTGTTGTTGGGGATTTCGATTCTTCTGAAAAACCTGATAATGTTGATACACTGGTTTTCCCTGCGGATAAAGATTTGAGTGATGCAGAAATTGCTCTTGAATATGCTGCCAATAACTATGATGGCGAGATTATACTCACTTGTGCTTTGGGAGGCAGGCTTGATCATCAGCTTTTCAATTTATATCTTTTTTTGAAATATAATGATATCTTGATTGAAGAGGATGACGTTATTATTTCTTATTGTGATGACAAGGCGGATTTTAATGACTTTAATGGAAAATGTGTCAGCTTTCTGCCACTAGAGGATTCTAATATAACCTTATCTGGTTTTAAATATCCATTAAAAAATGCTGATGTTAAAATAGGGGATACCCTTACGTTGAGCAACGTTGCTTTAGCAGGCGCAAGTATTACGGTAAATTCCGGCAAAGTGCTTGCTATTGTTTCTAAAACAGATATTTAATTTGCACAAAAAGAAGTGTCTTTAATATAATAATAGCGAAGGACACTTCTTTTTCTGTGAGGAATGGTATTATGTTTAGAAGATGCAAATGGTGGCTTTACATGGTCCTGGGATTTGCGGCTGGCATTGTCATTTACATATTGCTGCCGGATAGCTGGATTTTGTTTTTGCTTTGTGCAGCGGTTATTTTTGTCTGTTGCATGGTGCTTTTTGCGTAATTCAATGAAAGGGTTGAGTTTATGAAAATTGTTGTAGTTAATCCATCTAAATTCTGGAGCAGGATTTTAAAGAATATTTTTAAAATCTGATTTACAAAGGGTGATTTTTTGATTAAGGAATACAAGACAGTTCTTGCTGAGTATGTTGCAGAATATATTGAGAAAAAGTCTAAATTTATCGCAACCTTAAGACCGGTTTATACGCAGGAGGAAGCAACTGCTTTTATCGAGGAAATGCGCGCCAAATATTGGGATGCAACCCATAATGTTTACGCATACATTTTGTCGGAGCAGAATGTTAAAAGATACTCTGATGACGGTGAACCCTCGGGAACCTCGGGGGTCCCGTCGCTTAATGTGTTAGAAGGGGAAGGCCTTTTAAATGTTGCGGTGGTAATTACCAGATATTTTGGCGGAACACTTCTTGGAACAGGCGGATTGGTAAGAGCGTACTCAGAAAGCGTAAAAAGAGCTATATGCCAGGCAGCGGTAGTCACACGGTGCTTGTGCGATAAAATCGTACTTTCTTGCGATTATAACATTTGGGGTAAAGTTATGAATCTTCTAATATCTGATGATGTGCCTGTCGGTGAAGTTATATATGCCGATCGTGTGTGTGCTGAGGTTTTTGAAAAAGTTGACAATTCGGACAAGCTAATAAATAAAATTATTGAAAAAACCGATGCACTATGTGCGTGTGAAAAAACTGAAACTGTTTATGTTAATGTTGGAAGCGACGGCAAACTTATTAAATAAAAATGTCTTAAAAAAAACGAATAGTGTATTGCACTATTTATAATTAAGTGATATAATTTATTGATAGAATTGTTAATTGAAGGGATTTACGTTATGACAAAGATTGGCTTTGACAATGAAAAATACCTTGAGCTTCAGTCCAAGAATATTCGCAGAAGAATTTCTGAGTTTGGTGGAAAGTTGTACTTAGAGTTCGGGGGAAAACTTTTTGACGATTATCATGCTTCACGTGTACTACCCGGTTTTCAGCCTGACAGTAAGGTGAAATTGCTTTTAGAACTTAAAGATGAAGCAGAAATTGTCATTGTAATCAGTGCCGGTGATATTGAAAAAAACAAGCGTAGAGGCGACCTTGGCATTACATATGACTTGGAAACTTTGCGTCTTATTGACGCATTTAGAGGAATTGGTTTGTTTGTTGGAAGTGTTGTAATAACACAATACAATTCACAATGCGCTGCTGATGCATTTAAAAAGAGATTGGAAAGTATGGGAATAAGGGTGTATATTCATTATTCAATCCCTGATTATCCGTCAAACATACCATTTATCGTCAGCGAAAACGGATTTGGCAGAAATGAATATGTTGAAACCGAAAGGTCACTTGTTGTTGTAACAGCGCCCGGCCCCGGAAGCGGAAAAATGGCGACATGCCTTTCACAGCTTTATCACGAAAATAAAAAAAATGTAAGAGCTGGTTATGCAAAATTTGAAACATTTCCTGTATGGAACTTACCACTTAAACACCCGGTAAATTTAGCTTATGAAGCGGCAACTGCAGATTTAGACGATGTAAATATGATTGATCCTTTTCATTTGGAAGCGTATGGAAAAACTACTGTAAATTACAACAGAGATATTGAAATTTTCCCTGTATTGAATGCAATATTTGAAAAAATTCAAGGTGTTTCACCTTATAAAAGCCCAACAGATATGGGTGTTAATATGGCTGGATTTTGCATTACTGATGATGATGCAGTGTGTGATGCGTCTAAGCAAGAGATTGTAAGAAGATATTTTGCTTCAAGATGCGCTCAAAAGCAGGGACTTGCTGATAAAGAAGAAGTATATAAACTTGAATTACTGATGAATCAGACTCATGTTTCAGCAAAAGACCGTCCAGTTGTAGAACACGCACTTGCTCGCGCAGAAAGTACAGGCTTACCTGCTGTTGCAATAGAACTTCCGGATGGAAAGATTATTACCGGAAAGACATCTTCACTTCTTGGAGCTTCTGCTGCAGCATTGTTAAATGCACTAAAGGAGCTTGCAGGAATTGACCATGATATAAAGCTTATTTCACCAAATGAAATTGAGCCGATACAAGTTTTAAAAACAAAGCACATGGGCAATCACAATCCAAGGCTGCACACTGATGAAATTTTAATTGCATTGGCAATTTGCGGAGTTACAAATTTGTATGCTCAAAAAGCTTTAAATCAGCTAGATAAGCTTAGGGGATGCGAACTTCACTCAACGGTTATTTTGTCCGGAGTCGATGAAAATGTTTTTAAAAGACTTGGCATAAATATCACATGTGAGCCCCAATATCACACAAAAAAACTATATAATAAATAATTGGAGGATGTTATGGAGAATTCTAAGAAGACAATGGAAAAAGTTGTTGCTTTATGCAAGGGAAGAGGATATGTATATCCTGGTTCTGAAATATATGGCGGACTTTCTAACACATGGGACTACGGACCACTTGGTGTGGAATTTAAAAACAATGTAAAAAAAGCCTGGTGGAAGAAATTTATTCAGGAAAGTCCATATAACGTTGGACTTGATGCTGCTATCCTTATGAATCCGCAGACTTGGGTTGCCTCAGGCCACGTTGGTGGTTTTTCAGACCCGCTGATGGACTGCAAAGAGTGTAAAGCACGTTTCAGAGCTGATAAACTTATTGAAGATGCAGCACATATTTCAGCAGATGGTTGGACAGATGAACAAATGTATAATTATATTATTGAAAATGGAATTGTTTGTCCTGAGTGCGGAAAAGCCAACTTTACCTCTATCAGAAAGTTTAACCTTATGTTCAAAACTTTTCAGGGTGTTACAGAAGATTCAAAATCTGAACTTTTCTTGCGCCCGGAAACTGCTCAGGGTATATTTGTTAACTTTAAGAATGTTCAAAGAACCACAAGAAAAAAGATACCTTTTGGTATTGGACAAGTAGGTAAATCATTCAGAAATGAAATCACACCCGGAAACTTTACGTTCAGAACCAGAGAGTTTGAACAGATGGAACTTGAGTTTTTCTGTGCACCGGGTACTGATATGGATTGGTTTAATTATTGGAAAGACTATTGCAAGAATTTCCTACTTTCACTTGGTATGAAAGAGGAAAACATCAAGATGCGTGACCACTCTCCTGAAGAACTTTCTCACTATTCAAATGCTACAACTGACATTGAATTCATGTTCCCGTTTGGTTGGGGTGAACTCTGGGGCATTGCAGACAGAACTGATTTTGACTTAAAACAACATGCCAATCACTCAGGTGAATCAATGGAATATACAGATCCTATTACAAACGAAAAATATGTTCCATACTGTGTTGAACCATCACTTGGTGCAGACAGAGTTGCGCTTGCTTTTCTATGTGAAGCTTACGATGAAGAAGAAATTTCTGAAGGCGATACCAGAGTTGTATTGAGATTGCATCCTGCATTAGCACCGGTTAAAGCTGCTGTTTTGCCACTTTCTAAAAAGTTGGCAGAAGGAGCAGGAAAAGTTTATACTGACCTTGCTAAATACTTTAATTGTGAATATGATGAAGCGGGTTCAATAGGAAAAAGATACCGCCGTCAGGATGAAATTGGTACTCCTTATTGCATTACTTATGATTTTGAATCTGAAACAGATGGTTGTGTTACTGTTCGTGACAGAGATACTATGCAGCAGCAGAGAATTAAGATAGAAGAAATCAAGGCATTTATTGAGTCTAAACTTGATTTTTAAGGGGGTAAAATATGAAAAAATATTTATCTGACAGAAATGAAATCGCAAGGATTAATACAATATTTGCTATGGTTTTAGCCATGGTTGCTATTTCTTACTACTATCTTATAAATTTAGCAACTGATTTAAAATGGGTTATGATGTGTGGCTACTTTTTTGCAACAATACCTGCATTTTTTTCACTTTTGCATGGCATGGTTACTAAAAGGTGTGACATTATACTTTTAAGTACGGAATTTTTAATATTAGGAGTTTTAGGATTTGTTGCAAAGATTTTACATGGGTTAAATGTTCTTACATTATACAACTATTTCTTTTCGGCAGCATATGCTTTGTCTACAGTTTTTGTGTTTTCTTTTGCTGACCGTGTGGCTTTCGGGAAAAGATTTTTATCAAAATGGTGGATTGCAATATTTTTAATAATTTTGCCTATCGGAGCTACTGCATCTTTGTACTTTGTTCCTGAGAATTTGGTAAATGTAGTAATAAATGTTAAGAATATTATTTATCTTGTAATTTGCTTATTTGCCCTTGCAGTGGGAGCTTTTTGTCTTATCAAAAAGAGAGATACTTATTTCTCGTGGGCATACAGTATTTACGTATTTTTTACATTGGTTGCATATATTTTTCAGGCATTTTATCAGGTTAGATGGTATAATCTGTTTTTAATGTTTGCTGTTGTAAGCATTCCTTATGTTATAACGTCTGCTGTTAAGTGTAAAGAATAATTTTTGGTAATCTTGTAAACAATATTGACATAGTTTTAGAATTGTTATAGAATTATATTAGAAAGAAAAGAGGGTGTAGGATAATGCCTGAAAAAGATGGAATTATCGTTTTAACTGACGATGAAGGTAAAGAAGTTGAATTTGAACATATTGATACCATTGAGATGAATGATGAGTATTATGTTCTTCTGCTTCCTGTTGAAGATCCCGAAGGCGGAGTTGTTATACTTAAATTTGAAAATGATGATGCTGACTGTGAGGTTTTAGTCGGTGTTGATGATGACAATGAGGCTCAGATGGTACTCGATAGATATGCTGAGCTTTGCGAAGAGGAAGAAGGGGAAGAGTAATTTTCCTCTTATCCTGCCTGATTCGTGTTTAGTCCCTGTCCGTGTTTTGAACCAACACTCATTTTAAGGGATTCTTACTTCGTTTGTGGCTTGCAGGCCTCCCTACAAAAGTAGCATTGGAGGAGCGATTAAGCAGATGAGAGGAAACCCACCTGAAGATTCAGGTTTAAAATAGTCGGGGAAACGGTCAGGCGGGGTTTATAATGTAATTTAAGAAGTGTGCTTGTCGCACTTCTTTTTTTTATTGTTTTTTTATAAATAATGTGCTATAATTGACATATATGGACTTTTGCTATACAAAAGTCCTGCGAGTTTACAACTCGGTTGCAGTCTTGCGACTGCGTATGTCAATTGACGGCATCGCAAAAATGCCCTTTCAAGCAAGCATTTTTACTCTTGGTAAAATTGTTTGCGGCATCTAAATAGTGCTTAGTTACATAATTAGATTATACTATAAAAATCACTTATAAAGTGAACCAATGTTTAAGTTTGGAGGAATTGATATGAGAAAAAAATTGCAAGACAAAATGTTTGAGCTTAGCTATTTGTTTGAATTGTTTATATCGCTTATAGTAAGTGTTGGTATTGTAATTTTTGCTGTGCGTATGATTGTTGATACATTAAATGTATCAATTTTCAACAGTGCGGTAGATGCTTTTGTTAAAATACTTGATGATGCAATAATCCTTGCTATTGGCGCAGAGTTAATTAAAATGTTGTGTAAACATACTCCAGAAACAGTAATTGAGGTTTTGGCATTTGCGCTTGCAAGAAAGCTTATTGTCGGACATGTTGCATCGTGGGAAAATCTTATTACGGTTGTTGCAATAACAATTTTGTTTGCTGTCAGAAGATTTTTGTTAAAGAATCATGATATGGTTGAAACACCGGATGGCCTTGTGGAAATTGAAACGAATGAGACATCAAACGACAGCAGTAAGTCTTAATGCTTTAAATGGTTTTTTATACAGAAAGCTTGTATTTTATAGGAAATTATGGTATAATTGATATGTACTTATTAATTTTAACAAAATGTAGAATTGTTAATAATTATTTGTGCAAAATATTATCGATATAAAGAGGATTATATATGGATATGCCCTTGTTTTCGGTTGATTTAAGAAAAATAATTAATAAGCAAAGACTTCAGATTGTCACTTGTGAAGAAGTTGTTGACAGTATAAAAATTACTAACATGGATGTTAATCGACCTGGACTTCCTTTAACAGGCTTTTTTGATTATTTTGATGCTTCGCGTATTCAGGTCTTTGGAAAGATGGAAAGCACATATCTTGAAAAGTTGTCGCCTGAAGAAGAATTTGAGAAAATCGACAGATTATTTTCAGCCGGAATTCCTGCACTTGTAATTACACGATCACTTCAGCCGTCTGAACAGATGATCAGGTCTTCTATAGAAAGAAAGATTCCTATTCTTCGTACTGAAGAATCAACTTCAAGATTTATGAGTGCATTAATTGCAATGCTTAACGTTGAACTTGGAGAAAGAATCACAAGACACGGTGTTTTAGTTGAAGTTTATGGAGAAGGAATATTAATCCTTGGTGAAAGTGGTGTGGGAAAAAGCGAAACTGCTATCGAACTCGTTAAACGTGGGCACCGCCTTGTTGCTGATGATGCTGTTGAAATTAAAAAAGTGTCTGAAATAACTTTAGTAGGTAGTGCACCTGATATAATTAAACACTTTATTGAACTTCGTGGTATTGGCATTGTTGATGTTAAGAATATTTTTGGTATGGGTGCTGTTAAAGACACTGAAAAAATTGATATGGTTATTAATCTTGAACAATGGCAACAACATAAAAAGTATGACAGGCTTGGCCTTGATAATGAAACTATTGAAATTTTGGGCATTAATTTGCCTGCACTTACAATTCCAGTAAGGCCCGGAAGAAATCTTGCAATTATTATTGAGGTTGCGGCTATGAATAATCGTCAAAAGAGAATGGGATACAATGCCGCTGAAGAGCTTAATAAGCGTTTGACAGATGATATGGAAAGAAGACAAAACGAAAGCTTAAACTAACATTTTTTGAGGCAGGAGAGAATAAATTATGTATTATATTGGTATCGACCTTGGTGGAACAAATATTGCAGTCGGTGTTGTAAATGAAGAAGGCAAAATTATTTGCAAAAAAAGCATACCTACTTTAGCACACAGAACTCCTGAAGAAATTGTTAAAGATATGGCTTCTGTTTCTATGGAAGTAGTAAAAGAGGCTGGTCTTTCCATGGATGATATTACATCTTTGGGTGCAGCTTGTCCTTGCTTTGTTGAAAAGAAATTAGGCGTTTTAATTGCAGGCGCTAATCTGCCATTCCGCGGATATGATATTCGTAAGGAATTACACAAATATATAGATAAACCAATTTATCTTGATAATGATGCAAACTGTGCGGCTTGGGCAGAGGCTGTTGCGGGCGCAGCAAAAGGAACAAAAGATTCTATCATGATTACGTTAGGCACTGGAGTAGGTGGCGGAATTGTTGTTAATGGTAGTCTCTATAGCGGCTTTAATTGTTTTGGCGGTGAACTTGGACATATGGTTATAGAAATTGATGGCAGGCAGTGTGGGTGCGGCAGAAAAGGTTGCTGGGAGGCATATGCTTCTGCTACAGCACTGATTAAAATGACCAGAGAATACGCTGAAAACAACAAAAATTCGCTTATGTGGGAATTAGCTGAAAAAGAAGGAAAATTTAGCGGAAGAACTGCATTTGATGCAGCAAAACAAGGAGATGAAACTGCACAAAAGGTTGTGGATAAGTATATAAAATATCTGACTTGTGGAGTTGCAAACCTTATAACAATTTTCCAACCCGAGGTACTTGTAATTGGTGGAGGGGTTTCTAATGAAGGAGAATATCTTCTCGAGCCATTAAGAAAAGCGGCTTTAAAAGAAAAATATGATGGCACTGATAGTCCGTTGTTTGAGGATGGAAGAATTGAAAAAGCATTACTTGGAAATGATGCGGGTATTATCGGAGCTGCTCTTTTAAAGGAATAAATGATTTTAAATAGGAGGGTTTGATATAGAAAATCTCTATAAAATTTGTTCAAAAGATTGCATTTTTGAAAATGAACCTATGAAAAATCATACTACGTTTAAAATTGGCGGAAATGCAAAAACTGTTATCACCCCTACATCTGTCAATGAATTAGTAGAGGTAATAAAGTGCCTTAAGAATGAAAGATTTCTTGTTATAGGAAATGGGTCAAACATTTTAGCACCCGACGAAGGGATTGACTATTTTGTTATAAAAACATCAAAAATCAACTCGGTTAATTGTGACAAAAACAAAATTTGCGCAGAGTGTGGCGCAACTCTTGCTAAAATTGCATCTGTTGCTTTAGAAAATTCGCTCGCAGGTTTTGAGTTTGCCTCTGGAATTCCTGGGACTATTGGCGGCGGAATCGTGATGAATGCAGGAGCCTATGACGGAGAGTTATCGCAAGTTGTAAAAACTACTCTCTTTTGTGATCGAATGGGAAATGTTTATGAGATTAGCGGTAATGAGCATAAATTTGGTTATAGGCATAGCTTTTTTTCTGATAAAGATTATGTGGTTTTGTCATCAGTTATTGAACTTGAATCCGGCATTAAAGATGACATATCGCTTAAGATGAAAGAGCTTAACAAAAGACGTAGTGATAAACAACCTTTGAACTACCCAAGTGCCGGAAGTACTTTTAAAAGACCTGAAGGTTATTTTGCGGCAAAGCTCATTGATGATTGTGGACTTAAAGGAGCTTCGGTTGGGGGAGCTAAGGTTTCCGAAAAACATAGTGGTTTTATTATTAATTCAGGTAATGCTACTGCAAATGATGTTAAACAACTAATAAGTTTGTGTCAAAAAGAAGTATTTGAAAAATTTGCTGTAAATATTGAGCCTGAAATAAAGATTCTTTAATTTGTTTACGAAAGGATGATAAACATGGCTGTAAAAACTGAAAATGTATATGGTAATATTGTCATTTCTGACGAAGTAATTGGAAAAATTGCAGCTGCCGAAGCTACAAAATGTGTTGGTGTTGTCGGTATGGCGTTTAAATCAAAAGCCGATGAGCTTGCATCTATTCTTAAAAAAGATTCAGCAAATAAGGGGGTTAAGGTTACATCTTCAGGAAATTCAATTTGTTTACAACTTCACATTATTGCTGAATATGGTGTTAATCTTAACGCCATAAGTAACAATATTGTTGACGCTGTAAAATATGCTGTTGAATCTATGACCGGATTTTCTGTTGATAAAGTTGTAGTTCAAGTTGAAAGCGTAAGAGTTTCTAATGATTAATATGGAGGTGAACGCTTTGTCATTTGCTACTATTGACGGAATAACTTTAAAACAGATGATTATTTCAGCTGCAAATAATCTTTCAAATAAAAAAGTGATGGTAGATGATCTTAACGTATTTCCTGTTCCTGATGGAGATACGGGGACTAATATGTCTTTAACGGTAAATGCGGTAAAAACTGCATTAGAAAACAGTGATGAAGATACTGTATCTGCTATCGCTGAAATTGCTGCTAACGCTTCATTAAGAGGTGCCAGAGGTAATTCTGGTGTTATATTATCACAGATTTTCAGAGGCTTTTCAAAAGGTTTAAAAGGGTTGGATGTCGCAGATGGTGACAGCATCAAATTGGCACTTAATTCAGCAAAAGAAACTGCATATCGTGCTGTTATGAAGCCACAGGAAGGCACTGTTTTAACAGTTGCAAGGCAGATTTGCGAAGGAATTGAAGACTATACTTTTGAAGAAAACACTGATTTAGTGGAATTTTTGGAAACTGTTGTTGTGGTTGGCAATAAATCTCTTGATTCTACTACTGAAATGTTACCTGCTCTTAAACAGGCAAATGTTGTTGATGCTGGCGGAAAAGGCTTGATGACACTTTTAGAAGGAGCATTATACTTCCTAAAAAATGGTGTTGTGGTAGGAACTCAAGAAGAAAAAGTTGAATTTGTTACAGAGGATAAATATGTCCCACTTGAGGATATAAAGTTTGGATATTGCACTGAGCTGATTATTAAAAAAGATGAGCTTAAAGCACCATGGAAAAAACTTCGCAAAAAACTTGAGTACATTGGTGATTGTGTTATTGTAATTGACGATAGTGATATTATTAAAGTTCATGTGCATTCAAATAATCCCGGTATAGTTCTTGAAGAGAGTTTGAAACTTGGTGAAATTGTTGACATCAAAATCGATAATCTTAAAGAGCAGAGCCGTGCTATGGTAAAAGAAGAACCAAAAGAATATGTCGAAAATGCTTTTATAACAGTTGCAACCGGTGAGGGAATAGTTCAGGTTTTTGAGGAACTTGGCTGTAATTCTATCATTCAGGGAGGGCAGACTATGAATCCCTCTACTGAAGATTTTGTTAAAGAAATTGACTGTCTTAACGCAGGAAATATATATGTTTTCCCAAACAACAAAAACATTATTTTAGCTGCCGAGCAAGCAAAGAATATTTCTGAGAAAAACGTAATTGTTGTGCCCACCAAGACTATTGTTCAGGGCATTTCTGCTCTGCTTGCGTTTGATGAAGATGTTGATGCACAAGAAAATGCCGATGCAATGCTCAGTGCTGCACAAAGCATTAAATCAGGCTCAGTTACATTTGCTGCACGTGATTGCGATATTGATGATCTTCATGTAGAAAAAGATGATATAATGGGGCTTTTGGAAGGTAAAATATGCACAGCTTCAAAAGATGTTTTTAAAACTACTCTTGAAGTTGTTGATTTAATGGTAGACGATGATGTTACATCTGTTTCTCTATACAGAGGTGAAGAAGTTTCTGAACAGGATGCCGATACACTTGTTGCAGCTTTAGAAGAAAAATATGCAAGCAGTGATATTGATTTTACGGTTTACAACGGTGGTCAACCGCTTTATTATTACTACATTTCCGCGGAGTAATTATGAATATTTTTAACACACCTCTTACTGTTTTAAATGGTGTTGGGCAAAAAAGATGTGAGCTTTTAAATAGTCTTGGGATTAAAAGTTTGTATGACCTGATTTATTTTCTTCCGTCCGGGTATGAAGACAGAAGAATATTTTGTGACATCGAAAATGTGGCAGAGGGCGACGAGGTTTGTATTAAAGCTTGCTTAAAGACTGTTGTCAGAAGCGTTAGAGTAAAAAATAAGCTCACTATTTCAAATTGTATTATATATGACGAAACTGGCGAAATAATGGTTGTTTGGTATAATCAACGTTTTGTTGAAAAGCAGCTAATTAAAGATCGTGAGTACAATTTTTATGGAAGAGTAAAGAAATCTAAAGGAAGACTCGAACTGTCTTGTCCGATTTTTGAGCCTTCTGATAACAATAAGGGATATACAGGTAAAATTGTGCCTGTATATCCTTTGTTGTCTAAAATTTCTCAAAAAACTTTTTATAATATAATGGCAAGCGGAATTGAATATGCAAAAAAACTTATTCCTGATATTTTACCAAAATGTGTTCAGGAAAAGTTTAAAATTCCTGATATAAATGAGTCTGTGTATAAAATTCATTTTCCGGAAAATGAGCACGAGGCAAGTGCTGCAAGACGCAGATTTGCTTTTGAGGAATTCTTTTATTTTCAGGTGATGCTGTCAAGAATCCGAAAAAGCGGAAAGCAAGACGGCATAATTTTTAAAAACCTTCAAACGGATTTTTTTGAAGAAAAACTACCTTTTAAGCTTACCGATGCTCAAAAAAAAGTGGTTTCGGAGATTAAAAGCGATTTTGTATCAGGCAAGCAAATGAACAGACTTTTGCAAGGAGATGTTGGCTCAGGTAAAACCATTGTAGCTGCAGTTGCAACAAAAATCTGCAATCAAAATGGACTTTTAAGTGCAATAATAGCACCAACCGAAATTCTTGCAAAGCAGCATTATAGTAACTTTGTATCTTACATGCCTGAATGCAATATCAGGCTTTTAACATCGTCATGTACAAGAAAAGAAAAAAATGATATTCTAAAAGAAATTTCTGATAAAAAAGTTGATATATTGATTGGAACACATGCTGTTTTAGAAGATAATGTTGAATTAGAAAATCTTGGGCTTGTCGTTATTGATGAACAACATAGATTTGGTGTGCGTCAGCGTCAAAAACTAATAAATAAAGGTTTAAATCCACACTTGCTTGTGATGACTGCAACTCCTATTCCAAGGACGTTATCATTAATTATGTTTAACGACCTTAATGTATCTGTAATTGATGTTATGCCAAAGGGAAGAATGCCTGTAAAAACATATTTAGTAAGTGAAAGCTACAGACAGAGGGTATATACGTTTTTGGAAAAAGAAATTTCTTCGGGTGGACAAGCATATATCGTCTGTCCTTTAGTTGAAGAAAATGAAAATTCAGACCTTAAAAATGCAGTCGGATTTGCTGAGGAGCTTAAAAGTAAAATTCCGCATTTAAAAATTGGAGTTTTACATGGAAAGATGAAAGATGAAGAAAAAAGCTCAGTAATGGACAGCTTTAAAGACAAGAGAATTGACGTATTGGTAGCAACAACAGTTATCGAGGTTGGTGTTGACGTCAAAAATGCAACTTTAATGATAGTTGAAAATGCCGAAAGGTTTGGATTGTCCCAACTTCATCAGTTGAGAGGAAGAGTAGGCAGAGGAGAAAAACAGTCTTATTGTATTATGATAGCAAAAACCTCAAATGAAGATACTGTAAAAAGACTGAAGGTTATTGAAAGCTCAAATGATGGATTTTACATAAGCGAACAGGACTTGAAGCAACGTGGGCCGGGAGATTTTTTAGGTACACGTCAGCATGGATTGCCATCAATTAGCCTTCCTGTTGGTGAAGATGATTTAAAACTTTTGTATTATGCAAAGCAAGCAGTTGAGGAAATTAATGCAAAGATTCTCGTTCCTACAAGCACTGAAAAGCAAATAATGAAGTATATGGTAGAAAAAATGGCAAATAGTGAGAATAATGCAAATATTTTGAATTAATTGTAAAAAAAACTTAAATTTTTACTCTGAAAGTCTTGACAAATTTTTTTATTATTATAAAATAGTATATATAGGGTTATTTTGAGATTATTGTGTCACGTTAGGAGGAGCTTTTAGCATAACAGTATGAGAGTTATAACAGGAATTGCAAAAGGTTGTAAACTTTCTACCCCTGATGGGCTTGATGTTCGTCCTACACTTGATAGAGTAAAAGAATCTTTATTTTCAATACTATATCCGTATTTAAGCGATAGTCTGGTTTTAGATCTGTTTGCAGGTTCGGGTAGCCTTGGAATAGAATCGCTTAGTCGAGGGGCTTTAAAGTGTGTCTTTGTTGAAAAAAACAAAAAAGCATACGATTGTGTTGTTAATAATTTGAGGTATACAAAGCTTATCGACAAATCAGAATTAAACCTATGTTCTTTTGAGGATTTTTTTATCAAGAATACTCAAAAGTTTGATCTTGTGTTTTTGGACCCCCCATACTCTGTTGGAATTGAAAATGAGGTTTTCCCAAAACTTTTGAATCATTTGACTGATGGCGCAGTTGTTGTTTTGGAAAGCGAAGCACCTCTTAAGCAGTTCGATGGATATGAGGTGTTAAAAAACGTACGGTACGGAAGAGTTTATATTACTTTGTACAAGCCACAACTCGGAGGCGGTAATTAGTGAAAATAGCAATTTATCCGGGTAGTTTTGACCCGATAACTAACGGTCATGCAGATATTGTAAAGAGAGCAGCATGTGTTTTTGATAAAGTTATTGTTGCTGTTTCTGTTAATAGTCAAAAGACTTCACTTTTTTCTATTGAGGAGCGCATTGAACTTGCGAAAACTGTGTTTTCAGATTATGAAAATGTTCAAGTCGATACTTTTACAGGACTTTTAGTAGATTACGCACAAAAAGTCGGAGCAAAAACTATTATTAAGGGGCTTAGAGCAGTTTCTGATTTTGAATACGAGTTTCAGATGGCTCACATGAACAAAAAACTTTATCCTGAAGTTGAAACAATGTTCATGATGTCAAATCAGAGGTATTCGTATCTTAGCTCTAGTATTGTTAAAGAAGTTGGGAAATTAGGCGGTGACCTTACCGGTCTTGTGCCTGAACAAATAATTGATGTTATTTATAAGAGATTGAGGAGGAAATCTTAAATGGATATAATGAATCTTATCGATGTGCTAGAAGAAGCTATTGAAAGCGCATGGAAAATCCCTTTTACTTCAAGAGGCTTTGTTGATAAGGATGAATTGCTTGAATCTTTGCAGGATATCAGGCTCAAACTTCCTGAAGAATTAAAGCAAGCAAAGCGTATTACAGAAGAAAGACAGAGAATTTTAATTGAGGCTCAAAAAGAAGCTGATAACATTCTCAAAAACACTGCTGACAGAGTAAATGTTATGGTTAATGAACATGAAATCACAAGACTTGCTAATGAAGAAGCTATGAAGATTATGGAAGCTGCTCAAAATGAATCACGCGATATGAGAATGGCTACTAAAGAATATGTTTCTCAGACTTTAGACGGTGTTGAACAGAATTTGTCATCTGTTCTTCAGAAAATCAGGGAAGATAAAAGAACTATATTATAAGTGATACATACAAAAAAGGCGGCATATACCGCCTTTTTTGTTGGTTGATAACGAGGTTTATATGATTTTAACACCAAGGCTTTTAAAAATTGCACAAATGGTAAGTTATACTTCAGCAGCAGATATAGGAACAGACCACGCAAAATTGCCGGTTTATTTAGTTGAAAAGAATATTTGCAGCAAAGTGATAGCAAGTGACGTAGCAGATGGACCTGTCCATGCGTGCAAAAAAACTGTAAAACATAGCGGCAAGAGTAATCAAATAGACGTAAGAAAAGGCTACGGGTTAAAAAAACTGTCTAAAGGTGAAGTTGATACTATTATAATTGCCGGCATGGGTGGGGATTTAATATCTGAAATACTAAAAAATGATTTAGAAATTTGCACCTCATCAAAGGAAATTATATTACAGCCAATGACACATATTTCTCAGCTGAGGGCTTTTTTGCATAATAACGGGTTTTGCATTGCTGATGAAGTGTTAGTTAGAGAAAAAAATAAAATTTACACTATTATAAAAACAACTAAAGGTGAAAATCAGTACACAACTGAATTTGATTATATAGTTTCACCATTTTTAATCAACAAAAAAGACCCTTTGCTTAAAGATTTTGTAGGCAAGTTGCTTGAAAAGTACAGCAAGGAATACATTGGGCTAAAGAGTGCAACGGTTGTTGATGAAGATTTAATGATAAAAACTAAGTTAATTATAAATAATTTGGAGAAAATATATGAAGCTGCAAAAAATTATTGATATAATTGAAAGTATTGCTCCGACTGAAGCTGCTTGTGAGTGGGATAATGTTGGATTAATGATAGGCGATGTAAACAGTGATATTAAAAGTATAGTTATCAGTCTTGACTTTGATGAAAATTCACTTAAAACTGCAATAAAACACAACGCAAATCTTATTTTAACACATCATCCTGCAATTTTTAAACCGCTTGACAGAATTACTGATAATTTGATAATAGAGACTATAAAAAATGGCATTAACGTTTATAGTGCTCACACTAATTTCGATTGTGCAATAGGTGGTGTAAATTATGCATTGGCGGATAAGCTTGAAATGTATAATTGTGAACAATTCGGCATGATGCGAGTTGGTAAAATTGATGAAGATTTGCTTAAGAATGTTATTGAGAGAACTAAAAAAGCATTATCAACCAAAGGCGTGCGTTTTGTAGGAGATTTAAACCGAAAAATAAGGAAAATAGCAGTTTTAGGAGGATCAGGCGGCGATTTTATAGAGGAGGCATTTTCTTTAGGATGCGACCTGTTGGTAACTGGTGAGTGCAAATATAATCAGGCACAGCTTGCACACAACATCGGTTTGTGTATTGTTGAGGCAGGGCATTTTGAAACAGAGTATCCTGCGATGAAAAATCTTGCTGATGCATTAAGAAAAAGAATTGATATTGATGTAATTGAAACACAGCCTAACAATGTTTTTAAAACTATTTAGTTTATATTTTGAGTAGATCGGGCAATCGCAGATGCAACGTCCGAAAGGATGCAGATGAGGAAAGTCCGGGCTCCGCAGGGCAGGGTGCCGGGTAACTCCCGGTAGAGGCGACTCTCAGGAAAGTGCAACAGAAAATAAACCGCCACTTTTAGTGGTAAGGGTGGAATAGTAAGGTAAGAGCTTACTGGAAAACAGGTAACTGTTTTTTCGTGTAAACCCCACTCGGAGCAACACCGGATTAAGGAGAATACGTTGGCCCGACGCTCCTTGGGTAGGTGGCTTGAATTATGCAGAGATGCATAATCTAGATAGATGATTGTCTTAAACAGAACCCGGCTTACAGATCTGCTCAATTTATATAAAAAAATGACACAGGAAAGCCCTGTGTTTTTTTTGTTGAATTAATCAAAATATGTCTAAAACAGTCAGTTTAAATCGGTTTACATAATTAATTATAATTAGAAAAGCTGCACAAAGTTATCGACAGGTAAAAAACAAGCAAAATACACTTATTTACAAAGTTATGAACATTATCTACAAATGTCCAAGCAGTTTATTAACAAAATTTGGTTGTAGACTAATAAGAAAAATGGCATTAAATCTGTGCCTTTTTTAGTAAAAAAGTGTATTGGTTTACATAATTTTACTCAAAAATTACCTATGAAACATTTAATATTTGAAATAAAAAGTTATGATAAAAAATCCGGCTTATTTGCCGGATTTTTTAATAAATTATTTGATTTTTTTCCAAAATTGATTTGCACTCTGTTCATTTTTATTGTTGCCAGGTTTGTAATAAGTTTTACTAATCAAATTATCAGGAAGATACTGTTGTTTTACATAATTGTTAGGGTATGCGTGAGGATATTTGTAACTCTCAGCTCTACCAAGCTTTTTTGCACCTTCATAATGACCATCTTTAAGATGCGCAGGAATATCTCCAATGTCTATGGAATTTATATCACTTATCGCACTGTCAATCGCATTTACAACAGAGTTTGATTTTGGCGCTGTAGCAAGCAAAAGAACAGCTTGAGCGAGCGGTATACGCGCCTCAGGAAAACCAAGTTGTAATGCACTGTCACAACATGATTTTACAATACTTGCTGCAGTTGGATATGCAAGGCCTATATCTTCAGATGCAATTACCATTAAACGCCTGCAAATTGATGCAAGGTCCCCTCCAACGACAAGTCGTGCAAGATAATGGATTGCAGCATCCGGGTCGCTTCCGCGGATTGACTTTTGAAATGCAGATAAAATATCATAATGACTGTCGCCGTCTTTATCAAATTTAAAACCGCTTTTCTGACTTGCTTCCAATGCAGTTTTAAGGTCAACAACAATTTCATTCTGGTCGGTTACAGCATTACTTAAAACAGCAAGCTCTAAACCGTTAATAGCTTTCCTGACATCGCCGTTTGCAGTTGCTGACAAATGCAAAAATGCATCGTTGTCTACCTTGATAGACTTATTATAATCTTTTTCAAGTATGCTTACACCACGTTTTAGTGCATTGATAATACTGTCTTCATCAACAGGTTTAAATTCAAAAACGGTGCAACGTGACAAGAGTGCATTATATACGTAAAAATACGGGTTTTCTGTTGTGCTTGCTATAAGTGTGATGCGTCCGTTTTCAACAACTTCAAGTAGAGATTGTTGCTGCTTTTTATTGAAATTCTGTATTTCGTCAAGATATAATAAGATGCCATTTGATGCGTCTATACATTCTGTGTCATTTATGATAGCTTTTACATCAGAAACAGAGCAATTTGTTGCGTTAAGTTTATAAAGCTTTTTATCAGAAATATTAGCTATTATGTTTGCAACAGTTGTTTTTCCAACACCTGATGGCCCGTAAAAAATCATATTTGGTATATATTTGCTGCTAATGATTTTGCTGAGCATTTTACCTTCGCCTAATAAGTGTTGCTGACCAACAACATCTTGGGGAATAACAGGCCTTAATCTGTCTGCTAATGGACTTGTCAAAATATCACTTCCATACAAAAATTCTTACCATAATTATATATTTTTTTGTTGGGCTTTGCAAGTTATTTTTGAAATATGTTTGATTTTGATAAAAAATATGTTAAAATAAATAAATGGAGGCAAGTTTATGAGAAAGAAAGATTTTGTGTTGTTGGTTTATAATATATTAAACAAAGAGTATCCTGATGCAAAATGTTCACTTAAAACAGAGAACACTTTGCAGCTTTTGATTTCTACTGAACTCTCTGCGCAATGTAAAGATGACAGAGTTAATGAAGTAACTGAAAAACTATACAAAAGATATAAGACAGCATTTGATTTTGCTGAGGCGGATCTATGTGAGCTTGAAGATTATATTAAAACTTTAGGATTATATAAAAACAAGGCAAAAAATATTAAATATGGATGCAAAAAACTTTGTGAATTATTTGGTGGAGAAGTGCCCGGTACAATGGAACAGCTGCTTGAAATTGATGGAGTTGGAAGAAAAACAGCCAACCTTATTTTGGGTGAAGCATTCAATGTACCATCTATCGTTGTTGATACCCATGCATCAAGACTTTCACAAAGAATGGGACTTAGCAAAAACACTGATCCGTTTAAGATAGAAATGGACTTAAAAAAGATTGTTCCGCCTGAAATCCAGACAAAATTTTGTCATCAACTTGTGCTTCATGGAAGAAAGTACTGTAATGCAAGAAAACCAAATTGTGACGAATGCCCGGTTAGGGACATTTGTCCTAAAAAACTTAAGTGAGGAGAAAATTATGAATTATATTACTGTTGATATTGAAACGAACGGAGTTAGCCCTGAAAACGATGATATTTTACTAATAAGTGCAGTTAAAATCATAAATGGCGAAATTTGTGACACTTTTTCAAAGTTAGTTAAGCCATTAAGACCACAGACTGAAGAATTAGAGTTATTTACTAACATTACAAACAAAGAATTAGAGTATGCAGAATCACTTGAAACTGTTATTAAAGATTTTGCTGAATTTGCTGAAGGCTGCACAGTTGTATCTTATGATGAATTTGAATATAATTTTTTAAATTACAAAGGATTTAGTTCTGATAATGTTATATATTTAAGAGAATATATTAAGAAGAATTATCCGCAAATTGAAAAATATATAGCAGATGCGGTTATTTATGCTCTTGGGCTTGAAAAAGATTTAAAGGTATTAGTAAACAGTCCTATGTTTTATAAAAAAACAAGATTGTTTTACGCACTAAAGGTGGCATGCATTTTCACTTTTGTTGCCGGAACACACTTTGAAATATAAAAAAATATTGACAACCTTTCTTTTTTGGCTTATTATAATGTAGGTGAGTTACGCTAAAAGGGTGATTTTTTGATAACTAATATCAGTAGTGCTGCAAACCGTCTGGTTAAAGAAGCAAAACAATTAAAAAACAAAAGTAATCGTATGGAAAGCGGACTTTATATTGCAGAGGGAGAAAATATTGTTAAAGAGGCAGTTTTGCATTCCCGAAGCAATGTAAAGAGTATTTTTGTTACGGAAAAATATAAGGAAATTGTAAATCCTTCAGATTTTGATGTTTATTGTGTTCCTGACTATATAATGGAAGCAATTTCTGACACAAAATCTCCGCAGGGTGTTTTGGCTGTTATGAAAATTGCAGAAAATAACCCTGATTTTTCAATTATTACGCTTGCTGTGTATCTTGATAATTTAAGTGATCCGGGAAATATTGGCGCTATTATAAGAACTGCAGATGCGGCAGGCATTAAGTTAGTAATTCTTTCACCTGAGTGTGCAGATGTTTACTCACCTAAAATTATTCGCGCTACAATGGGTTCTTGTTTTCATGTTGATATTATAAGGGAAAAAAGGTATTTGGAAGAATTAAGAAAACTACAAGAAGACGATTTTAAATTATTTGCAGGCTCTTTGCAGGCAAACAAATCTCATTTTGAGGCAGATTTAAAGCAAAGGTGCGTAATTTGTCTTGGAAATGAAGCTCACGGACTTTCTTGCGAGCTAATGAGTTTGAAAAGTATTATTCCTGTTAAAATACCTATTTTAGGTAAAGCAGAATCTTTGAATGTTTCTGTTGCAGGAGCTGTGCTTATGTATGAAGCATTAAGACAAAGAGGTGGCATTAATGAGTGATAAATTATATGATGTCTGGTTTTCTGCAATGCTCATTAACCGCCCTGATATATTTAACAAATTAATTGAAAAGTACAAAACTTCAGAAAATGCATTTAATAGCTTTACAGATGAAGATTTACTTAATTTGCCTGACAAACAAAAAGTTAATATGCTTAGGAAAGATTTAAAACAGGCAGAGAAAATAATTTTGCGTTGTGAAAAAGAAGAAATTGCAATTATAAACCAAAATGATGATTTCTATCCAAATCTATTAAAGTATACTGATATGCCGCCTATTGTTCTCTATGCAAAAGGTGATTTTAAGAAGCTTAAACTTCCTAAAGTTACGGTTATTGGCTCAAGAAAGCATAACCAAGAGGGGATAAGTAATGCAAGGTGGTTTTCAGAAGCATTGTCAGATGCAGGGTTACAAATTGTTGCCGGATTTGCTGAAGGAATTGAAGCTAATATTAACAAAACTGTTCTTTCTACAGTAGTAATATTACCATGTGGAATTAACATTACTTATCCCGCTGTGCACTTCAGGCTTAAAAACAGCATTTTGCAAAGTGGCGGGCTATTTATAACAGAGTATCCATTTGGAATTCGTGCATACAAAGAAAACTTTATATTTCGCAACAGATTGCTTGCAGGTATTTCAGATGCAACAGTTTTTGTACAATGCGGTGCAAAAAGCGGGACATCTCATACTTTCAACTGGACAGCTCTTTATGGCAGAGATGCTTATGTAATACCCGGAAGCATCAACAGCGAGTTTTATAAGGGAAGCAATAGATATATCAAAGAGGGTGGAATATTAGTAACTTGTCCTGAAGATATATTAATTGACTATTTTTCAAAATATCCCGAACTTTTAAATGAAAATCTTGATTTTAATAATAGACAAGTTAATCTTCCTGAAGTTGATGAAAAAGTTCTTGAGAGTTTTGAGTGTGAAGAAAAAGTTATATTAAAAGCACTTTCGGGAAAGATTTTACATATAGACGAGATTATAAAAGAAACTAATATTTCTGTAACAAATGTGTCTGTATGTCTTGTGAATTTAGAGCTTTTAGATGTAATTGAAAAATGTGAAGGTAATAGATATAAAATCAAATGATAGTATATTGGAGGAAATTATGTCAGATAACTTAGTAATCGTAGAGTCTCCTGCAAAGGCAAGTACAATTAAAAAATATCTTGGCAAGAATTACAAGGTTATGGCTTCGATGGGGCACCTTGTAGATTTGCCTAAAAGCCAGATTGGAGTTGACCTCGAAAATAACTTTCAGCCAAGATATATAACAATACGCGGCAAAGGTGAATTGTTGTCTAAATTAAAAAAAGAAGCATCAGCTGCAAAAAAAGTTTATCTTGCAACTGACCCTGACCGTGAGGGTGAGGCAATTTCGTGGCATCTTTCTAACGTACTGGGAATTGATGGCAAAGGCGATGTGAGAATTACATTTAATGAAATTACAAAAAATGCTGTTAAAGAGAGCTTGAAACACGCAAGACCAATTGACGAAAATCTTGTAAATGCCCAGCAAGCAAGAAGAATTCTAGACAGAATAGTTGGCTATAAAATCAGTCCACTTTTGTGGAAAAACGTTAAAAAGGGATTGAGTGCAGGAAGAGTACAGTCAGTTGCCACAAAAATTATATGTGATCGTGAGGACGAAATTAATAAATTTGTTCCTAAGGAGTATTGGACAATTACAGGAGATTTTTCTAGAGAAAATGCCAAAGAAAAATTTTCTGCAAAATTTCATGGAACCAATAAAGGTAAACTCGAAATTAGCTCTAAAGAGCAGGCTGATAATGTTTTGCAGGTAATAAAAAATGCAGAGTTTTATGTTCGGGATTTAAAAACAGGTATTAAGGAAAAAAATCCGGCTCCGCCCTTTACTACTTCTACACTTCAGCAGGAAGCATCAAGAAAGCTTAACTTTACTACCAAAAGAACTATGAGTGTTGCTCAGATGCTTTACGAAGGAGTTGAGATTAAAGGTGAGGGAGCTGTTGGTCTTATAACATATATGAGAACCGACTCGCTCAGAATATCTCATGAGGCAGGGGTAGCTTGTAAAGCGTTTTTGAAAGAAAATTATCCTCCCGAGTACACGCCAGATTATATGCCACAGTACAAAACTAAAAGCAATGCTCAGGATGCACACGAAGCTATCAGACCAACTAATGTTTTCTTAACACCTGCTATCGTTAAGGAATCTTTAAAGCCGGAACAGTTTAGACTTTATAAACTTATCTGGGAGAGATTTGTTGCAAGCCAGATGGCAAAAGCAGTTTACGATACAATAAATGCAGATATTTGTGCAGATAAATATATCTTTAAAGCAAGCGGTATCAAAGTTAAATTCGCAGGATTCACTAAAATTTATGAAGAATCTACTGATGAAGCAAAGCAAGATGAAGGAATGTTGCCAATGCTTAATGAAGGCGAAAGGGTAATTGTTGAGGAAATTTTACCAAAGCAAAACTTTACCGCACCGCCATCAAGATACACAGAAGCTTCGCTTATCAGAGCTATGGAAGAGAATGGCATTGGAAGACCAAGCACATATTCCCCGACTATATCGACTATTTTAGACAGAGGATATATTGTAAAAGAACAAAAAACCTTAAAGCCTACTGAACTTGGAGATATTGTTAACGGGCTTATGACAAAGCACTTTTCAAATATTGTTGATGTCGACTTTACTGCAAATATGGAAAAACAGCTTGATGAAATAGAAGAGGGAAAGCTTTGGACTGATATTTTAGACAATTTTTACGGTGAACTTAAAACTGAAATTAAAACAGCAGAAGAAAAAATGAAAAAAGTTGTCGTTCAGGACCAAGAAAGCGATGTTGTTTGTGAAAAATGTGGCCGTAAAATGGTTATCAAGCAAGGTAGATTTGGTAAATTCCTTGCATGTCCGGGATTCCCCGAATGCAGAAATACTAAAGCTATTGCGGTTGAAACAGGTGTAAATTGTCCAAAATGCGGTGGTATGATTTTGCAGAAAAAATCAGCAAAAGGTAAGAAGTATTTTGGATGCGAAAACAATCCAAAGTGTGATTTTATGACATGGGATGAACCACTTAAAGAAAAATGCGAGAAGTGCGGCAGTATGTTGGTTAGAAACTCATTTAGGGGTCACAAAAGAATTAAATGTAGCAACCCTGATTGCCAGAAAGAAAAGGGAGGCAAAAAAGCTTGACAGTTAATGTAGTAGGAGCAGGACTCGCAGGCTGTGAATGTGCATGGCAACTTGCTAAAAGAGGTATTAAAGTTAAACTGTTTGAGATGAAACCCGAAAAGTTTTCTCCTGCACACTCTTTAAACACTTTTGCTGAACTTGTATGTTCTAATTCCTTGCGTGCTGCAGGACTTGAAAATGCTCCCGGACTCTTAAAAGAAGAAATGAGACGGCTTGATTCAATAATAATCAAATCTGCTGATTTAAATAGCGTTCCGGCGGGCGGAGCTTTGGCAGTTGATCGTGAAAAATTTTCTGAATATGTAAGCAAAATGTTGCTTAAAAACGAAAATATTGAAGTAGTTAATGGCGAAATTACTCGTATTCCTGATGGCAATTTTACGGTAATTGCTACAGGTCCTTTAACTTCAGATGCTCTCTCACAAGAAATAGCAAGATTAACCGGTGATGAGTACCTGCACTTTTTTGATGCAGCGGCTCCTGTCATAACCGCAGAATCTATAGATTTTTCAAATGCTTATAAAGCATCACGATATGACAAAGGTGAGGCGTGTTATATTAACTGCCCGATGAACGAAAAAGAGTATGAAATCTTTTACAACGAGCTTGTTAATGCTGAGTGCGCTCATCTTAAAGAATTTGAAAACAATAAAGTGTTCGAAGGTTGTATGCCTGTAGAGGTTATGGCTTCACGCGGTGTGCAAACACTGCTCTTTGGTCCTCTAAAGCCTGTTGGGTTACCTGATCCTAAGACAGGAAAAGAACCTTATGCTGTTGTTCAACTCAGACAGGATAATTCTGAGGCTACACTTTATAATATGGTAGGTTTCCAGACCCACCTAAAATTTGGTGAGCAAAAAAGAGTTTTTGGTTTGATTCCTGCACTTAAAAATGCTGAATTTGTAAGATATGGTGTTATGCATAGAAATACTTACATCAATTCACCTAAATTACTCAATAATATGTACCAACTTAAAAAGGATAAGAAAATATTTTTTGCAGGTCAAATTACCGGCGTTGAAGGATATATTGAATCTGCTGCATCGGGCCTTGCGGTAGGTATATATTTGTCACAGATTATTAAAAAAGGACAGGCTGATGTTTTGCCGAGAGAAACTGCTATTGGTGCTCTTTCTCATTATATCAGCGATGAAACTATAGTTAAGTTTCAACCTATGAATATTAATTTTGGGATAATTTCTTCTTTACAAGAGCATATCAGAAAAAAGAGAGAGAAAAACTTAAAGATTTCTGAACGTGCACTTGGAATAATTGATGAATACGCCAAAGACAATTAATAGCGACAGATTGGAGATTTTTGATGGTTAGAGAAGATTTGAGAAATATTGCAATAATTGCGCACGTTGACCATGGAAAAACCACTTTGGTTGATGAAATGTTAAAGCAAAGCGGAACTTTCAGGGAAAACCAGGTTGTTGAAGAACGTGTTATGGATTCTAACGATTTAGAAAAAGAACGTGGAATTACAATTCTTGCAAAAAACACGTCAATTTATTATAAAAATGTTAAGATTAACGTTGTTGACACACCGGGACATGCTGATTTTGGTGGCGAGGTTGAGCGTGTACTTAAAATGGTTGATGGAGTAATTCTTCTGGTGGATGCTGCAGAAGGTCCTATGCCACAAACAAGGTTTGTTCTTCAAAAAGCGTTAGAGCTTGGGCACAACCTTATAGTTGCAATAAATAAAATTGATAAGCCTGATGCCAGAATTGACGAAGTAATCGATGAAGTGTTAGAACTTTTAATTGAGCTTGATGCTACTAATGAACAGTTAGACAGCCCGGTTTTGTTCTGCTCTGGAAGGGAAGGTACTGCTTCACTTTCTCCGGATGATAAAGGTGAGAATTTAGTTCCGCTTTTTGAAAAAATACTTGATCAGATTCCTGCACCAAGCGGTGATGAAAAAGGTCCGGCACAAGTTTTGGTTTCTTCAATAGATTATAATGATTATGTTGGCAGAATAGGGATTGGAAAAATTGAAAGAGGCATATTAGAACAAAATCAGGAAATTGTTGTTTGTGACTACCACGAAAATATCACTCCTTATAAAAGCAAGGTTGTTAATTTATATCAAATTGAAGGTCTGACCAGACAGCCGGTAAAGACGGCTAAAGTTGGGGATATTGTATGTTTTTCTGGTGTTGGTGATATTACAATCGGAAACACTCTCTGTGATGTGCAGGCTGTAGAACCAATTCCGTTTATAAAAATCAGCGAACCTACTGTTGAAATGACATTTTCCGTGAACGATAGTCCCTTTGCAGGGCAAGATGGCAAGTTTGTCACATCACGTCAGCTTCGTGACAGATTGTTTAAGGAACTTTTAAAAGATGTTTCTTTAAGAGTTGAAGATGGCGATTCAACAGATTCTTTCAAGGTTTGCGGAAGAGGCGAAATGCACCTTTCAATTCTGATTGAAACTATGAGAAGAGAAGGTTATGAGTTTGCAGTAAGCACTCCTAAAGTACTTTTAAAAGAAGTAGACGGTAAAACTTTTGAGCCTGTGGAAAGGGTTGTTATTGATGTTCCGGACGATGCAGTCGGCGCAGTTATGAGCAGACTTGGCACCAGAAAATCAGAACTTGTTTCTATGGAACCTAAAGGAACCAGAACAAAACTCGAGTTTTTAATACCATCAAGAGGATTGTTTGGTTACAAAAATCAATTTTTAACAGATACAAAAGGCGAAGGCATTATGAATACGGTGTTTGATTCATATCAGCAGTATAAAGGTGATATTGAAGGCAGAAACACAGGTTCTTTGGTTGCATTTGAATCAGGTGAAGCGGTAACCTACGGACTTTATAATGCTCAAGAACGAGGCTGCTTATTTATAGGTGCGGGAACACCGGTTTATGAAGGCATGGTGGTAGGAGAGTCCCCTAAAGCTGAAGATATTAATGTTAATGTATGCAAGAAAAAACATCTTACAAATACGCGTTCTTCAGGAGCTGATGATGCGTTGCGTTTAATTCCGCCGCATATTATGAGTTTAGAAGAAGCAATTGAATTTATTGCAAATGACGAATTGATTGAGGTAACTCCTAAAAATATCAGAATCAGAAAGAAAATTTTAAACAATAATTTAAGAGCAAAAAGCAAGGCAAACAGGTGATTTTATGAGAATGAGACGCAAAAAGAACAGGGACACAAGATTTGAAAATTGTATTGAGCTGGCTGTTTTAGAACCACAAAATCACAAAGGAAACTGGAATAAGCTTTTTGGCAATCAAAATCCTGTTCATGTTGAGATTGGTTGTGGAAAAGGTGGTTTTATATTAGAGCTTGCACGCAGGAACCCTGATGTAAATTTTGTTGCAATTGAAAAGTGCCTGGATGTTTTAATCCTTGCTATGGAAAAAATTAAAAATGAGCAAATTAAGAATGTTAGATTCTTGTTTGGTGATGCAAATGTATTAACTGACATTTTTGATTGTGGAGAAGTTGAAAGAATTTATCTTAACTTTTCTGATCCGTGGAAAAAATCTCGTCAGGCAAAAAGAAGACTTACTTACGTTACATTTCTTGAAAAGTATAAGTACGTTCTATCTGAAGACGGGGAAGTTTATTTTAAAACTGATAACAGACCACTGTTCGACTTTTCACTCGAGCAGTTTGAGCTGTTCGGGGCTAAGATTTCAGAGCTTACGTTTGATTTACATAATTCTGAATATAATTATAATAACATAATGACTGAGTACGAAAAAAACTTTTCAGAAAAGGGTTTTCCTATAAATAGATGCGTGGTCACTTTTTGATATTTTTGTCAGAAAATGTCTTGACATAGATTGTAAACTATGTTAACATTTAGATGTATTTAAGTTTAATATTTGATAGAGGTGCGGTGATTATCAGTAGCATATTATTATGGGCAAATTTTTAATATGTGAAAGGAATTATCGCCGAAGTTTTAAAGATTATTGCCAAATCTTTGAGGCTGGTATTCCGTACAATATGCGGCGTACTGTCACAGTAAATGTGGAGCGCTATCTGTTATCTTTTTGGGTTTTTGCACAAGAGCGTTTTCACTCTTGTGCTTTAATTTTGCTTTTATATGAATATTAAATTTAACACATATTTTAAAAGGAGGAGTTTGGGATGAAATTATTTTCAAACAAAAAGTTAATCTTTGCATTCCTCATCGTTATGACATTGGTTCTTTCAATTTCATGCGTTGCTTTTGCTGATGGCGGCGAAACTGAGGAATTCCAGAGCATGTATTTTTCAACATTTTGGGCATTAGTTCCACCTATTGTTGCTATAGGTCTTGCTCTTATTACAAAAGAAGTGTACTCTTCTTTGTTTGTAGGTATTGTTTTGGGCGGTTTACTCTCTGCAAACTGGCAGCCTGTTATGGCAATGGACAATCTTTTAAATGAAGGTATCATTGCTGCAACTGCGGGAACAGCAGGAATTTTTGTGTTCTTGGTTATTCTTGGTATTATAGTTGCATTAGTTAACAAAGCTGGTGGTTCTGCTGCTTTTGGTAAATGGGCTGAAAAGAACATTAAGTCAAGAGTTGGCGCAATGATAGCAACATTTATTTTAGGTGTATTAATTTTCATTGATGACTATTTCAACTGTCTTACAGTTGGTAGTGTTATGAGACCTGTTACTGACAGACATAAAATTTCACGTGCAAAACTTGCTTACATAATTGATGCAACAGCTGCACCAGTTTGTATGATTGCACCTGTATCTTCGTGGGCTGCTGCAGTTTCAGAGTTTACAGAAGGAACAGGATATTCCGGAATTGAGCTTTTTGTTCGTGCTATTCCGTACAACTTCTATTCACTTTTAACTCTTGTGTTTGTAGTTGCTATTGCTGTTATGAAGTTTGATTTTGGTCCGATGAAACTCCATGAGTTTAATGCAATGAACAACGGCGACTTATATACTTGCGGTGAAAAAGTAGAAGCTACTGTTGTTGAAGAGACAAATTTAAAAGCTAAGGTTATTGATCTTGTGCTTCCTGTTTTGGTGCTAGTAGCTACATGCGTTATCGGTCTTTTGTATGTTGGCGGTTTCTTTGCCGGAGATGATTTTGTTACTGCTTTTGGTAACACTGATGCAACTGTTGGACTTCCTTGGGGTGCATTAATTGCTCTTGTTATTGCAATAGTTTATCTTGTTGCAAGAAGAGTTATTACATTTAAAGAAGCAATGGAATGTATTCCAAAAGGATTTGTTGCAATGGTTCCTGCAATTTTGATTTTAACCTTTGCAACTGCTCTTAAGAATATGACAAGCCTTTTAGGTGCAGCTGAATATGTGGATATTTTAATGAAATCTGCTGCTGCAGGTCTGGCTAACTTTTTACCTGCAATTATCTTTTTAGTTGCATGCGTACTTGCTTTTGCTACAGGTACTTCATGGGGAACATTTGGTATTTTGATACCTATTGTTACTGCAATTTTTGAGCCTACAAGTGAGCTTTTAATTATTGGTATGTCTGCTTGTCTTGCAGGTGCAGTTTGCGGCGACCATTGCTCACCGATTTCTGACACAACAATTATGTCATCTGCCGGAGCACAGTGCAATCACATTAATCACGTTTCAACACAGCTTCCTTATGCAATAACTGTTGCAATCGTTTCGTTTGTTGCATATCTGTTGGCAGCTTTTATCCAGAACGCATTTATTCTGCTCCCAATAGCGATTGTACTTATGATAGCAGTATTGTTTGCTATTAAAGCAGTAACCAAAGACAAGAATTGACAACAATTAAAACGCCGCTTTTAAGCGGCGTTTTTTTATGTACCTAAATATGAAAAATGCATATAATCTTTTGGATTAGACCATGCGTCTGCTCCCCAGGTAAAACCATATTTTTCAAAAGCTCTTACAACATCGCCGTAAGGTGTTATAGAATATGGGTCATCATAAGGCTTCCAATGAGTACCGATAATTGTGCCATTATTGTAAATACAGTAGTTTTCATTGCTGTTAATATCTATTGCAGTCCCGCCATTGTGTTCGGTTGTGCCTCCACGCCAGGTATAAGCATTTACGTCTTTTATTGGGAATTGTTCATCACCGTTATAAATTTCTTCAAAAACTAAAATTACTTTTTGTGCGATTTTGTTGTGGACTTTAAATGTAGCTTCAGATGGAACTTTTTCATTGCCTGAAAGCTTCCATATTGGGACAGTAATTTCGGTGACAATTTCTTCCGCTTCAACTTCTGTGGTTGGATAATTAGCTGAAATTTCATTCATATCTTCTAAAATCAATTTTTCGGTATAAATAGTTTTTTCTGAAAACATATTTTTGCACGAAATGGTTATTGAATACTTTTTGTTCGGATTTATGCTTATGCTGTAACTGCTTTCATTATTAAGATTTATTGTTAAAGGCGAATTTGGAGGAATGTCATTTTCGTATCGTGATAGCCTTTGCTCAGTTATTGTAAGTGTGTAATTTTTTGTTTCGTCAATATCATCCCACGATATAGTCAAAATTCCATTGGACACATCAGTATTCAAATTAAAGTCATCACAGAGAATTTGTGTTTCCTTATTATCAATATTACTAAATGGGAAAACTCTATCTATTAAAACAATAGCTTCTTGCCAGGAAACATAGTTTGAACCAGAAAAACTTCCATCAGCATAACCGCTGATAAAACCCTCTTGATATGCTTTTTGTACATACGGCTTTGCCCAGTTGCTTAAGTAGTTAAAATCAGTAAATGGTGAAGTGAATTCGATAGGTAAAACGAGGGGGACTTTTGTGATTGCAGATTGATATGTAAGAATAATTTTTGCCATTTCCTGACGTGTTGTAAATGCATTCGGGATAAATGTTCCGTCGCCATAACCGTTCATTATATTAAGAGCAGAGACGATATTTGCGCAGTCGTCGTCGGTATCAATAAAACTTTCAAAATTATCAGGTATTTCATCGCTGATTTGCTCAAAAGTATCAGCAATTAATCTTGCAAGTTCAATTCTTGTAATAGGGGAATAATAATCTTGAATATAGTCATCCTTTAAAATTTTCTTTGTTATTGCACTTGTAATAGCTTCTTCTGCCCATGATCCATAGCTTGGATTTGCAAGGGCTACAAAACTTACACTCATCAGTAAAAAAAAGACAAAGACAAATTTATATATAAGTTTCAATGTAATCACACCTTCATAGTTTATAATGCTATTATATCAAAAAATTATTTTAAATTCAACACAATATTGATAGGTGTAATATAATAGTCAGAAAAAGTCAAACTTTTTTCAAAAAACTATTGACAAATGTTGTAAATAGTGATATCTTATTAATAGTTATTAGCACTCAAAAAGAGTGAGTGCTAATAAAAGGAGGAACATTAATGATTGACGATAGAAAAAAGTTAATATTGAAAGCTATTGTTGATGATTATATTAGTACGGCTGAACCTGTTGGTTCTAGGACTATTGAAAAGAAATATAATCTTGGACTAAGCTCAGCGACTATCCGAAATGAAATGTCTGATTTAGAAGAATTAGGACTTTTAAATCAGCCGCATACTTCGTCCGGCAGAGTTCCTTCACTTGCAGGTTACAGAATGTATGTTGATGAGTTGATGACACAGTATAGCTTAACACTTGAAGAAATCAACGTTCTTAAAACTGTTATGGAAGACAAAATTGATTTTTTGGATAAAATAATTGCAAAGACATCTGGAGTTATGTCACAGCTTACAAACTACACGTCTGTTATAGTCGGACCAAGACTCATGTATGGTTCAATTAAGAATATAAGATTGATAAGCGTTGATAAGAAAATTGTACTTACAATAATAATTACTAATGAAGGGATTATTAAAGACCAGAAAATTGTACTTGAGAATTCTGTGACCGAGGATGAACTTTACCGACTTGAAAATGCTATCAACAAAAATATAGTAGGGATAGATTTTTCTGATATTAAAATGGAAAATATTGTTAAACTTGTAAATGATGCAAGAGTTTCCAATGAGCTAGTGCTGGCAGTTTTTAAATTTATGCAAGACAGTGTGGAAGTTGTAAATGAAAATGATATTTATGTTAATGGTCAGGCAAATATTTTTAATTTTCCCGAGTATTCAAATGTTGAAAAAGCAAAGAAATTTTTAAATTTGATTTCTAATCGCTCAGATGTTTTGAAATTAATGAACAATGCCAGCGATAAAGATAAAAAAATTGTTATTAAAATTGGTGAAAAGGGCAGCCCGATTGAGGATTGTAGTTTGATTGTATCACGGTACAAGGTAAGCGACAATATGGAAGGATTTATCGGACTTATCGGGCCAACCAGAATGGACTACAGAAGGGCTGTTACAGTTATGGATTATGTAACTGACATCATTAATGACAAAATGAAACAGATAACTGCAAATAAGGAGGATAAAAACAAGTGAGTGAAAAGGAAAATGAAACTACTGAAGTTTGTGAAAATGAAACTTTAGAAAGTGAAGCACAAGCGACTGAACAACTTGATGAATGGAAAGATAAGTATGTAAGACTTTATGCTGATTTCGACAACTATAAAAAAAGAACACAAAAAGAAATGCTTGGTTCTTATAATAACGGACTTAGTGCAGCGTTAGAACAGCTTTTACCGGTTGTTGATAATTTTGATAGAGCAATGGCTGCTATTGATGAAAGTGACAAATCGGATTTTGCACAAGGCGTCGGAATGATTTATAAACAACTAACCGATATGATGAAAAACTTCGGTGTTGAACCTATTGTTGCGCTTGGTGAGAACTTTGACCCGAATTTTCACGATGCAGTGATGCATGTTGACGATGATAAATTTGGTGAAAATGAAATTGTTGAGGAATTTGTTAAGGGTTATATGATAAAGGACAAAGTGTTAAGACACAGTGTCGTTAAAGTAGCAAATTAGTATTTTTAGGAGGAATATAAAATGGGAAAAATTATTGGTATTGACTTAGGTACTACAAATTCTTGTGTTGCTGTTATGGAAGGTGGAGAAGCCACTGTTATAACCAATGCAGAAGGTGCAAGAACTACACCGTCAGTTGTTGCTTTTACAAAAGATGGTGAAAGATTAGTTGGTCAGGTTGCAAAAAGACAGGCTATTACAAATCCTGACAGAACAATCATTTCTATTAAAAGAGATATGGGAACAGATAAAAAAGTGAATATTGACGACAAAACATATACACCACAGGAAATTTCTGCTATGGTTTTACAAAAATTGAAAGCCGATGCTGAAAGCTATCTTGGTGAAACTGTTACTCAGGCAGTTATTACTGTTCCTGCTTATTTTTCTGATTCTCAGCGTCAGGCAACAAAAGATGCAGGTAAAATTGCAGGCCTTGAAGTATTAAGAATTATCAACGAGCCAACTGCAGCAGCACTTGCTTATGGACTTGATAAAGATAATGGCGAAAAAATTATGGTATACGATTTAGGCGGCGGCACCTTTGACGTTTCTATTCTTGAAATTGGCGACGGCGTATTTGAAGTACTTGCTACCAGCGGTAACAACCATCTTGGTGGCGATGACTTTGACCAGAAAGTAATTGATTATCTTGCTGAAGAGTTTAAAAAAGAAAACGGTATCGATTTAAGAGCTGATAAAATGGCTGCTCAGCGTCTTAAAGAAGCTGCAGAAAAAGCAAAAATTGAATTATCTTCTGCAATGACATCTAACGTAAATCTTCCGTTTATCTCTGCGGATGCAACAGGTCCTAAACACCTTGATATTACTATTACCAGGGCAAAATTTGATGAGCTTACAGCAGATTTGGTTCAAAAAACTATTGAACCAACAAAAAATGCAATTCGTGATTCAGGTCTTTCTGCATCAGAAATAAATAAAGTTATTTTAGTTGGTGGCTCTTCAAGAATTCCTGCTGTTCAGGAAGCTGTTAAGAACATTATGGGCAAAGAACCACATAAAGGAGTTAACCCGGATGAGTGCGTTGCTATTGGCGCTTCAATTCAAGGTGGCGTTTTAGCTGGTGACGTTAAAGATCTTTTACTTCTTGATGTTACTCCGCTTTCACTTGGTATTGAAACTTTAGGCGGTGTTTGCACAAAGCTTATAGAAAGAAACACTACTATCCCAACAAAAAAAAGCCAAGTATTTTCTACTGCTGCAGATGGTCAGACTTCTGTTGAAATTCACGTTTTGCAGGGTGAAAGAGAAATGGCTCAGTACAATAAAACACTCGGTAGATTTAATCTTACCGGTATTGCTCCTGCACCAAGAGGCGTTCCGCAGATTGAAGTAACATTTGATATTGATGCCAATGGTATTGTAAATGTTTCTGCAAAAGATTTAGGAACAGGTGCTGAACAAAAAATTACTATTACAGCAAGCACAAATCTTTCTGATGAAGATATTGACAGAGCGGTAAAAGAAGCCGAGCAATATGCTGAAGAAGATAAGAAGAAAAAAGAAGAAATTGAGGTAAGAAATCAGGCGGATTCTTTAGTTTATCAGACAGAAAAAGCTTTAGACGAAATGAAAGATAAAATTTCTGAGGAAGAAAAAGCAAATATTACTGCTGAGTGTGAAAAAGTTAAGGAAGCGCTTAAAGGTACTGATACTGAGGCTATTAAAGCGGCAACAGAAGGTCTTACTAAAGTATTTTATGAGATTTCTGCAAAAATGTATCAGCAGGCAAATCCGGAAGCTGGTATGGACCCAAATGGTGGTGCCAACGAGGCTCAAGGTGAAGTTGTAGACGACGAGTAAGTGTTGATATTTGTAAGCGGCTTTTATAGCCGCTTACAGCATTGTTATTTATTATTTTTTGAAAGGTAGATAATTTTTGGCAGATAAACGCGATTATTATGAAGTGCTGGGCGTATCAAAAGGTGCTTCTGAGGCTGACATTAAAAAAGCTTTCAGGACTCAGGCAAAAAAATATCATCCTGATATGAATCCCGGCGACAAAGAGGCTGAAGCAAAGTTTAAAGAGGTAAATGAGGCATACGAGGTATTATCTAATCCTGAGAAAAAATCAAGATATGATCAGTTTGGCCATGCAGGAGTAGACCCAAGTTACGGAGCAGGACAAGGCGGCGGATTTGGAGGTTTCAGTGCAGAAGGTTTTGGTGATATTTTCGATTCTTTCTTTGGTGGATTTTCTTCATCTGCATCATCTAATGCTCCAAGACAGGGAAGTGATATTGAAATTACAGCAAATATTACTTTTGAGGAAGCTGCGTTTGGCACAACTAAAGAAATTAGTTTCAAACGCGTTGAAGCTTGCCCTGACTGTGGTGGCAGCGGTTCAAAAAAAGGTACTCAACCTGAAGTGTGTCAGCAGTGCAGAGGAACAGGCCAGATTAAGAGAATGCAGCGAACAATCCTTGGCAATATGATGACATCATCACCATGTCCACATTGCGGCGGTAAAGGGAAAGTTATCAAGACTCCTTGCCCAACATGTAGCGGCAAAGGGATGGTACAGAAGAATAAAAAGATTAAGCTTGACATTCCTGAGGGCATTGACAACGGGCAGTATTTACAAAAGCGCGGCTTTGGTAATATTGGTGCTAATGGTGGCCCATATGGCGACCTTATAATCGGAATAAGAATAGCTCCGCATCCGATTTTCAAAAGACGTGATGCAAATGTGTATTGTGATGTTCCTATAACGTTTGTTGAGGCATGTTTGGGAGCTGAAATCGATGTACCCACAATTCATGGTAAGATTAAATATAAAATTCCTGACGGAACCCAGACCGGAACAACTTTTTCAATTAAAGGAAAGGGTATCAAAAAGATTTTCGGAAAAGGAGATCATTTGTTTACTGTTGTAATTGATGTTCCCAAAAACCTTTCTTCAAAACAAAAGAGCCTTTTAAAGGAATTTCAAAGCTATGATAATGGGAATAATCATATAAACAGGAACAATTTTTTCGAAAAAGTAAAAAATATATTTAAGTAGGATAATTGGTATGAATTGGATTGAAGTTAGTATTGATACAAACACCGAAGGAATTGAAGTCCTTACCGGGCAGCTCCTAAATATTGGTATCACAGGAATCAGAATTGAAAGCGCTGAGGATTTTAATGAATTCTTAGAAGGTACTCAGACTTATTGGGATTATGTTGATGACGACCTTATGTATCTGAAAGATTGCCAGACAAAGGTTATACTGTATCTCCCGGAGAATTCTCAGGGGCTCGATATGATGTCTGCACTAAAACAGGCGCTTGAAGAATTAAGAAAACAAAACAAGTATGGAGCTTTAGATGTCTCAATCAATAATGTTAAAGAAGAAGATTGGGAGAATAACTGGAAACAGTTTTTTAAGCCTCTATACATTGGCGAAAAACTTTTGATAAAGCCTTCTTGGGAAAGTGTTGTCAATAAAGATAATAGAAAGATATTAAAGATTGATCCCGGAATGAGTTTTGGTACGGGAACGCATGAAACCACAAAAATGTGTCTTGAAGTTATGCAACAGTTTGATCTTGATAATAAATCAATTCTTGATTTAGGCTGCGGTAGTGGGATTTTGTCTATTGGAGCTCTTTTGCTTGGCGGGAAAAATGCAAAATTAGTGGATATTGATGAAAACAGCATCAGAATTGCTACAGAAAATCTTCAAATTAATAATTTTAACAAAAGTGAATTTGATGCTTTGTGTGGAGACATAACATCAAATAAAGAGCTAAGAGATAGCATTGGCTATAAACAATATGATTACATATTTGCTAATATTGTAGCAGATGTTTTAAAAGCTTTCGCACCGTATTTTGCAGACTTCCTGAAAGATGACGGAAAGCTAATAGTCTCCGGCATAATTATTGAAAGAAAAGATGAGGTTTTAGATGAAATCCAAAAGTATGGATTTAATTTAGAACGTGTTGAAAATTTAAATGCATGGGCATGTGGTGTGCTCTCGCTGAATAAATGATTAAAAGGTATGCTCTTAAAAAGCATACCTTATATTTTTATTGGTGAATTTATAAAATCAGGACGACCTGAGGTAACAGTTTTAGAAATAGAATAATATATATCACTGGATTTTATGTCTATATCAAGAGAATTTCTAGCTTCATTAGATAGCTTATCATACACTGTGGCAGTTTTTGTGATAATAGGTAAATCGCACTGCGATTTAATAAATTTTAGAGCCTTGGTACCTTTGTCATTTAACCCTAAAACACGAATATATTGGGGGTGGACGCATAAATCGTCTTTTTTTATATCAAGTAAAATACTGATTAACATTCTGGAAACGGAAGTATAAGTGTATCGCTTGGATTTGACTTTTTTAATTAAATCGTCAAAAGATGTTGCCTCAAAAGCATACTTGTATATCCGGTTTTCAATTCCTTCGCGTATGTGAGCATATTCTTTTAATTCGGATGCAGATTTGGATTTTATTGAATATATTAATTGTGCAAATAGCATTTCAGTGTGTAAAAATACTGCTGATTTATATACGCTGTCAAGATTTTCAGGGATTACATTTGAGTAATCATAATCATTTTGTATCATATCACGAAGTTTTGTGGCAGAGACGGTATTGTTTATTATTTCAATATCGTTGTATCCTGCACCAAATCTTTTTACAGCGTGGGGGATAATATCAGATTTTAATGTCTTTAATGCCTTGAGGTATTCTATTGCTAAAATGTTGTTTGGTTTTGTGACTATTTCGCTATTATTTAATGATAGTTGTCTTAGCTTGTAAAAAGGAATTTCTGATTTTTTTTGTATTTCAAAATCTTCATTAAGCAACATGTCAACTATCTTGCTTAGTTCGTCAATATTGTTTTCTACGCCAAAGGATAAGTATTTCGCCTTCATTTTGTCAAGTAAATAAATACCACCTTGAGCAAATCGTTCAGCAGATGCAGTTGCGAAAATCGCAGGAAGCTCAACAACAAGGTCAACACCATTTAAAAGAGCGCATTTAGTACGTGTCCATTTGTCAAAACAGGCAATGTCGCCACGTTGAGTAAAATTGCCACTTAAAACCGCGACAGTGGCGTCAGGCTTGAAGAAATCTTTCGATCTTTCAATGTGATATTTATGACCATTATGAAATGGATTGTACTCTGCAATAATACCAAGCAAATTCATAAAAACTTCTCCTGTATATTTTTTATTAGTATATCATATAATTTTTATTTTAACAAGGTTTTCAAGTTGACAAATGAATTGAAATATTGTACAATTAAAGAAAAAAAGTCAAGGGGTAGCTTATGCGTAAATTATTGTGCATTTTATTGGTGTTTTTAATTGTATCTGCATCATTATCGTGTTTTGCTAAGCAAAGTAGTGAATTCGATGTTTTACAGGCTGTAGCTCTTTATTCTGCTACTGAAAACGGAAATACCATAAGCATTGCGCAAGATGGTGTTTCGGTTTCTGGCAGGAGTGTAACTGTTTCGTTTTCATCTGACAAACTTGTAAGAGGCTCGTCACAACTGACTGTGGTTGCTTATAAACCTGAAGGTGTTGATGCAACACCGACAAAAGAAAATATTTATTATATAAACCAGGTTGTATATAATAACGATTCTTTTACGTTCCCAATTTCTTCGCAGGCTCCTATCGGAACATACGTTCTTTTGCTTGGTGGTGATGATTTCAGTGCTGCTGCAAGGGTTACATTTCCGTTAGGAATTGATGCTGAATTAGTAATTGGTGACGTAAATAACGATAGTGTTTTAAATACATTAGATATAATTAAGCTAAAAAACTACCTTGCAAATGTTGAAGATGTTACAAGATTATGGACTGACCGTGATAATTATGTGGCAGATTATAATAAAGATTTTGTGGTGAATTTGTTGGATGTTGCAGCTATGAAAGAGACAATTGCTAACCGAACTTTTAGTGAGTAGATTATAAGTCTGTCTTTTGGCAGACTTATTTAAATATTTAACTGATTTGCGCTTGCATATTATTTATATTGCAATTTTCTAGCTTATATTAGTTTGTTTGGAGATGTAAAAATGACAAGTATATGGTTGAGATTTTTAGAGATTACAGCGTGCATTGCATTCGCTTCGTCAGGTGTTTTAACTGCAGCTAAAATGAAAATGGATGTTTTTGGGGTTATCGTACTTGGTGTTGTAACTACCGTTGGCGGTGGATTGATCAGAGATATAATTTTAGGCATAAGACCGCCTGTAATGTTTTGCGATTATACCTATGTAATAACATCTGTTATCACATCATTTATCTTGTTTATAATCATATATTTGAAAAAAGAGTTGCTTAATGACAGTCGCAGGGGGCTGTATGATACTATGATGCTGGTGTTTGATTCCATTGGGCTTGCTATTTTTACAGTTATTGGTATTAATACAGCTATGCAACTTGGTTATGATGATAATGTCTTGTTGGTAGTTTTTGTCGGAGTAATAACAGGTATTGGAGGCGGAATAACACGAGATGTATTTACTGGTAATGTTCCGTATATATTTGTAAAGCATATTTATGCTTTGGCTTCAATAGCAGGCGCCGTAGTGTGTTATTATACTTATAAGCCTTTAGGAGCAGAAGTTTCCATGACAATCGGAAGCATTGTTATAGTTTTAATAAGATTTGCTGCGGCATACTTTAAATGGAATATGCCACATTTGGATGATTGAAAATTTTTAGGGGAATAAATATGAGAATTATACTTGTTGACACTTTTAGAAAGGTTAAGTAATGTTTATTGGAGTATCAACAGCAAGCTTATACCCAATGGAAACAGAAAAAACTATTGATAAGCTTGCGCAACTTGGGGTTAAAAATATTGAAATATTTCTTGAAGCAAATTGTGAAGCTGAGCAGGATTTTTGCAAGTTACTGAAAGATAAGCTTGATTTTTATGGAATCAATGTTGTTTCAGTACACTCTTTTTGTGCAGCATTTGAGCCTTTTTTGTTTAGTGAATATAAAAGAAGGAGCAATGATGCACTTTTGCAGTTTACAAAAGTTTGCAAGGCAATGGGGTATCTTGGTGCTTCATATTACACGTTTCATGGGAATAGAAACATACAAAGCAATAATTATTTTTCATATAGAGAGTATTCTCTTGTCTTTACTTCTCTTGCTCGTATTGCAAGAGAGTGTGGCGGATTGCTTGCGTGGGAAAATGTAAGTTGGTGCCAGTCGGGGAGCGTTGATTTTTTAAAAAACTGTATGCAATACCTTGATTATAGAGATTTTGGGTTTACACTTGATTTGAAACAGGCACTTAGATCAAATGAAAGCATTGAAGATTATATAAGTGTAATGAAAGGCAATCTTGTTAACGTACATGTCAGTGATTATAACGATGCTTCTACTTGTGTTTTACCAGGTGACGGCAAGCGAAACTTTGAAGAGGTCTTATCTCTTCTAAATAGATTTAACTATGATAAAGCACTAATTTTAGAAGTGTATAGCGATTGTTATCAAAATATAAGTCAAATTAAAAATTCAGTAAATTTTTTAGAGGGGTTATTAACCTGTTATGAATAATAAAACCTTAACTATTCTTGAGTTTGATAAAATTCTAAAAAAAGTATCAGAATACGCAACAGGCAGTAAGACTAAAGAAAGAGTCTTAGGTTTGAAACCAAAAACTGATATTGATGATGTTAAGTACCTGCTTGATGAAACAGATCAAGCAGTTGTTTTGCTGCTTAAGTTTTCTGCACCACCATCATGTGGACTTGAAAATCAGGACGAGCTTATAAAAAGAGCAATGGCAGATGGCACATTATCAATCAAGGAACTATTGTCAATTTGCACACTGCTTAGGGTTTCAAGAGCTTATCATGAGTACGGTGAAGATATTCAAGAATATGAGATAATTAACAGCTATATTGAAAATATTTATTCTTATGAATCTTTAGAAAAAGAAATTGATTCTTCAATCCTTAATGAAGAAACGTTATCTGATGCTGCATCTTCAGAATTGTTAAAAATAAGGCGTAGCAAAATGCAGTTTGATGCCAAAATCAAATCTACGCTTAACAGTTATATTTCTTCTGAACAGTATGCAAAGTTTTTGCAAGAGCCCATTGTTACAACAAGAGGCGGGAGATATGTTGTTCCTGTTAAATCAGAGTATAAAGCAAATATAAAAGGTATCGTTCACGACACATCTTCAACCGGTGCAACTTTGTTTGTTGAGCCTGCTTCTGTTGTTGAATTTAATAATAACATCCGTGAACTTGAGTTAGAGGAGCTTCGAGAAGTTGAGCGCATTCTAAAAGAACTTTCGAAAAAAATTGCACTTATTGGTGATAGCTTACTAGAAAACATCAAGTATATTGCAAAACTTGATGTTGCATTTGCAAAAGCAAAATATGCAGTAGATATTAATGCTATGAAGCCGAAAGTTAATAATGATGGCGTTGTTAAAATGAGAAAAGCACGTCATCCGTTAATCGACAAAACTGAGGTTGTCGCAATAGATATCTACATTGGAGAAAGCTTTGATACATTGGTTATTACAGGACCAAATACCGGCGGAAAAACTGTTAGTTTAAAAACAGTAGGGCTCTTAACTCTTATGGCACAAGCAGGACTTTTAATTCCTGTTGCGGATGGAAGTGCAATATCAGTTTTTGAAAATGTTTATGCTGATATTGGTGATGAACAAAGCATTGAACAAAGCCTTAGTACTTTTTCTTCGCACATGACTACCATCGTGGAAATTGTTAACAATGTTTCACCTGGAAGCTTGGTATTGTTTGATGAGCTTGGAGCTGGTACTGACCCAACAGAAGGTGCAGCACTTGCAATAGCAATATTAGAAACAGTGAGAAAACGTGGAGCAAAAACAGTTGCAACTACTCATTACAGTGAAATTAAATTATATGCTATGAGTTCTGAAAGGATAGAAAATGCTTCATGTGAGTTTGATGTTAAAACACTAAGACCGACATATAACCTTAATATTGGCACTCCCGGAAAGTCAAATGCGTTTGCAATTTCCAAGCGGATTGGACTTGATGAAAGTATTATTAATGAGGCAGAAAGCTATATTTCGCGTGATAATATCAAGTTTGAAGATATTTTATCTGACCTTGAGCATAGTCGCATGACAGCACAACGAGAACTAAACAAGGCTACGAGATTAAAAAAAGATGCTGCTGAATATAAGCAGTCTGCTAAACACGAAAAAAATAAGCTTGAAAAAGAAAAAGATAAACTTTTGGAAAAAGCAGCTTACGATGCGGAAAAAATCATTTCTGACACGCAAAAACAAGTTGATGAAATGATTGCTGAGATTATTAACCTTAAGAAACAAAACAATGACGATGAAGCATTAAAGCAACTTGAAAAATTCAGAAAAGAACTTAAAAAGAAAAAAGACAGCGTCAGGAGAAGAAATAATCAGCAGGTTAAAGAAGTAAAAGGACAGATACCTAAAAATGTTATTCCTGGAACGGTTGTTTTTGTTACTGATACCAATTCTAATGGTACGGTGCTTGCTGCACCTGATAAAAAAGGAAATGTCCAGGTTCAGACGGGAATTTTAAAAATCTCTGTTCCTTTAGCATCTTTAAGAATTGCTGAAGAAAATGAATCGGAAAATATTGCAAAGGCGTATGTTTCTACAAAAGAGTTTGTGAGTAAGGCTGCTACAATTTCACCACAGATAGATGTAAGGGGAATGTATGCGCAAGAAGCTGTTGATAAGGTTGATAAGTTCTTAGATGACGCATCTGTTGCAAATTTGCCGCAAATAACTGTAGTACATGGAAAAGGTACGGGTGCATTAAAATCTGCAATTCATGAGCTTCTTAAGGGGCATCATGCGGTAAAGGATTTCAGACTTGGCGTATATGGCGAAGGGGAAGCAGGGGTTACAGTAGTTAAAATGAAATAATAAAAGAGGTGCGAAAACGCACCTCTTTATTTTATTGCATAACGAAAACCACGCGATAGTCGCGTGGTTCAGTAGAGGTTAACCGATGAACAGAAATCCTCCAATGTGATATAATAAAATTGACCTGCCAGTCAAGAATAAAAAAACACATTGGAGGATTAAATCTATGAGAAAAGAAAACATAGACACAAATAGTTTAGCACATACAAAATGGGATTGCAAGTACCATATAGTGTTCGCACCGAAATATAGAAGGAAAGTGTTTTTCGAAGAAAAAAGATTAGAAATCAGAGAAATACTACGAAAACTATGTCAATGGAAAGGAGTGGAGATAATAGAGGGAGAAGTATGTCCGGATCACATACATATGTTGGTCAGCATCCCGCCCAAAATGAGTGTTTCAGGGTTTATGGGATATTTAAAAGGTAAAAGCTCACTTATGATATTTCAAAAGTGGGGAAATATGAAATTCGCATACCGAAATCGCGAATTTTGGTGTAAGGGATATTACGTGGATACCGCGGGTAAAAACACAAAAGCGATAAAGAAATATATATCCGAACAATTAAAAAGAGATTATGAAAGTGATCAATTAAGTTTGTTTGACCCGCGGGACCCATTTATGGGTAGTAAGTAAAGAGTGCATGGCTGGCAGGCCAATAATAAAACGCACTTGTGCGTTGCCAGTAAAGGATAGGGCTATGCCCGAAAATGAAAAACCACCCGCTATGCGGGTGGATATTTATTGCGACAACACATCAAGCCATATCTTTGAATATTTTTGCATAATTTCAACATCGCTCAGATTTTCAAATATTTCACATTTTGCAATAATTTCATCTGGGGGATATGCTGCACTATTGTTTTTCATATCATCACTTAACATATTATATGCTTCGGTGTGAGGCGTAGAATAACAAATATATTCAACATTCTTAAGTGCAATATCAGGCCTGCATAAGAAATTAATAAAAGCTTCTGCTCCTGCTTTATTTTGACAATTTTTTAAAATAACTGCAGAATCAATCCAATAATTAGAACCTTCCTCAGGTATGATATATTTAAACTTTTGATCGGTTTGCTCTAAGACAATACCATCACCAGACCATAAAATTGCAATTGCAGCCTCTTCATTTAACATCTTATCTTTAACCTGATCACCAACGTATGCAAGGATGTTTTTCTTTTGAGAAATCAACGCGTTTTTAGCTTCATTCAACTCATTTTCATCTTTTGAATTCAATGAATAGCCAAGATACTTAAGTGTAAGTCCAATAGCATCTCTTTCACTGTCAATGCCTAAGATCTGCTTTTCATATTTTTCGTCCCACAATACGTTCCAACTTGTAATTTCATCTTTTACCAAGTCTGTGTTTATTGCAAGACCAACAGTTCCCCACATATATGGTACAGAATATTTATCTTCTGGGTCAAAAACCTGTTTTTTATATTTTTCGTCAATGTATTTGTAGTTGGGAATATTGGCAAAATCGAGTTCGGCAAGCATATCTTCGTCTAACATTTTTTTAATCATGTAGTCCGAAGGTATACACACATCATAACTATTATTACCCGCAGCTTTAAGCTTTGTGTACATGTCTTCGTTTGTTTCAAAAGTGTCATAGATTACTTTAATTCCGGTTTCGTCTTCGAACATAGAAATTACATCTTCGTCAATGTATTCACCCCAGTTATAAACCTTTAGGGTAGTGCCGGCTAACGGCTTGTCAGCAGTAGGAACAGCTTTTTGACCACAACAGCTTAAAATTAGGGTTATAGATAATAATAAAAGGGTGATTTTAAATATTTTGTTCATCAATATTCTCCTTTTTAGAATTTTCACTTCTGTAATTTACAATAAATAATAGAATTAGCACTGTTATGAACATTAATGCAGAAAGTGCATTAATCTCTGGTTTAATACCTTTTCTTGTCATAGAATATATAGTAATTGACAAGGTGGATACACCTGGTCCTGTTGTGAAAAAGCTTACAACAAAGTCATCTATTGAAAGCGTAAGAGCAAATAAAAATCCAGTGAGTATCCCTGGTGCTATTTCCGGTAAAATTACTTTGCTGTATGCATATATCGGGCTTGCACCTAAGTCAAGTGCTGCTTCGTAAGTGTTAGGATTAAGCTGCTTAAGTTTTGGCATAACATTTAAAATTACATAGGGTATATTAAATGTTATGTGCGATAACAGCAGCGATACAAAACCAAGTGGTATTGATAAAAACACAAACAACAACATTAATGATATACCTGTAACAATATCAGGGTTTAATACAGGAAGATAGGTAATGTCCATAACAAAGTTTTTTGTGAATGGTTTTAATTTGTGAATACCAATTGCTGCAAGTGTTCCAATGATAGTTGCAATAACTGCTGACAGCAGTGCAATAAGCAAAGTGTTCTTTAAAGAAGTCATAATGGTAGGATTGTCAAATAATTCGGCGTACCATTTTAAAGAAAAACCGCCCCATTTGCCTCTGGATGATGATTCGTTGAAGGAGTATACTATCAGCACAATAATTGGTGCATACAGAAAAAAATATACTAAAAAAGTGTATAGTCTGTATATGCTTTTTTTCAAAACAATCCGCCTCCTTCGTTCTCTTGTTCATATTTAGTCATCACTCTCATGCTAAGAAGAATTATTACCATCAGAATAAGAGAAAGTGCGGAACCAAAATTCCAATCATTTGCTACTTTGAACTGGTTTTCAATCAAATCACCAATAAGCGTTGTTTGTCCGCCACCAAGCAATTTTGAAATTACAAATGTTGTTACAGCAGGCATAAATGTCATAGTTATTCCTGAAACAACTCCAGGCAGACTTAAGGGGAAAACTACTTTTTTAAAAACAGTAAGTTTGTTTGCACCTAAATCTTCAGCAGCATTAATAAGATTAATGTCCATTTTTGAAAGCACAGTGTATAATGGTAAAACCATAAATGGCAAATAGTTATACACCATACCTAAAATTACAGCGTAATTTGTATAAAGTATGTTTTGAGTAGGAAGGTTTAAGAATCTTAAAATCTGATTTAAAATCCCGTTTTTTTCCAAAATTGTAAGCCAAGCGTATGTTCTTAACAGAAAATTCATCCACATTGGAACAATAACTAAAAACATAAGCATATTTTTGTGTTTAAAGGTTTTTCCTGCAAGTATATATGCAAGAGGATATCCAATAACAAGACAGATTGCAGTGCTTATAACAGCAAGAACAATAGAACGTAAAAAAACCTGAATATATATAGGTTCAAAAAACCTTTTTATATATTCTGTTGTAAAAACAATACTGTCATTTTCACTTTTAAAAAGGGCATACCAAAGGACGAGCAAAAGGGGGATAACGATAAATGTTATCATCCAAACATAATAAGGATAAGCACAGAAGGATTTATTTTTCTTCATAGCTATCACCAACTTCTGCAGAAAGCTTTTTCATTATGTGGATATCATTTGGCTCAAGATTAATGCCGACAGTGCTACCTTCCACAGCTTTTTGTGTGGAATGAATAAGCCATTTTGTGTCACAAACATTATCAGTGTGAGCAACCATTTCATAATGCACGCCTTTGAAAGTAACAGAATCTATTACAACATTAAATTTGCCCGCATCTTTTTCTACAATTTTTACATCTTCAGGACGAATTACAACATCAACAGCTTCCATTTTGTCAAATCCTTTATCAAGACATTCAAATTTGTGTCCAATAAATTCAACAACAAAATCTTCGTGCATAATACCATCTACAATAATACTTTCACCAATAAAATCGGCAACGAAAGCATTTTGCGGTTCATTGTATATATCAACAGGCGAGCCGATTTGTTGCACAAGACCATTGTTCATTACTACTATGGTATCAGACATAGTAAGAGCTTCTTCTTGATCGTGAGTTACATAAATAAAAGTAATACCAAGTTGTTTTTGTATATTTTTAAGTTCTATCTGCATATCCTTTCGGAGTTTTAAATCGAGAGCACCCAATGGCTCGTCCAATAATAAAACATCAGGTTTGTTGACGATGGCACGCGCTATTGCAACACGCTGCTGTTGACCGCCACTCAGAGATGAAATATCACGTTTTTCAAAACCATTTAAGTTAACCATATTTAAAACATCTTTAACACAAGATTCTATTTCTAAAGAAGGTAGTTTTTTTATTCTTAAACCAAAAGCAATGTTTTCAAAAACATTCATATTAGGGAAAAGAGCATACTTTTGAAATACAGTGTTAAGTTTCCTCTTGTAAGGGGGAAGTGTGTTAATGCACTGTTCTTCGAAATATACATTACCTTCATCCGGAGTTTCAAATCCTCCAATAATTTTAAGTGTAGTTGTTTTCCCACATCCGGAAGGACCAAGCAGAGTAAGAAATTCGTTTTTTTTAATGGATAAGTTCAGTTCATTTAGAACTTTAGTGTCACCATATGTCTTTGAAATATTTTCAAGACGTATGATTGAGTTTTTCATTTATCAATCCCCTTTGCAACATAATACATCAATATATAACTATACCTTCTTTTTTGTAAAATGTCAATGTATTTAGCAAATTTTTTACAAAAAGCATCAAATTATTTTATTGAAAATTTTGGAAAAAATTTAAGAAGATTAATATTAAAAGGTAAGTTTATCAGGTATAAAAAAAGAGCAACCATTTAGGTTGCTCTTTTTTGTGATATTAGTTGATAATTGTCTTTTCAGTTTCTTTGTCAAAGAGGTGAATTTTGCTAACATCAAAAGCGATTTTAATATTGTCACCTGGTTTTGCGGTTGTTCTCGGATTAACACGAGCGTTAAACTGAGTTTCACCGATTTTTAAGAAGAGATATGTTTCTGCACCCATAGGCTCAGTAACGATAACGTTAGCATCAAGAATACTGTCAGGTGAGTTAGCAAGGAATACATCTTCATCGTGAATGTTTTCAGGTCTGATACCCATAATAACGTCAGTGCCGGTAAAACCGCTTGCTTCAAGCTGCTGAGCTTTAGCTTCAGTGAGTTTAACTTCACCGCCACCAGCTAAAACAATATAAGTACCGTCAGCACGTTTATCAATTTTAGCATCAGAGAAGTTCATCTGTGGGCTGCCAATAAAGCCTGCTACAAATACATTACAAGGTTTTGAATATAAAACTTGAGGTGAGTCAACCTGTTGAATAACGCCGTCTTTCATAACAACAATTCTTGTACCCATTGTTAAAGCTTCTGTCTGGTCATGTGTAACATATAAGAATGTAGTGTTGAGTTTTTTGTGCAATTTATTAATTTCAGTTCTCATCTGAACTCTGAGTTTTGCATCAAGGTTTGAGAGAGGTTCGTCCATAAGGAACACTTTAGGTTCACGAACGATAGCACGACCAAGAGCAACACGCTGTCTCTGACCACCAGAAAGAGCAGCAGGTTTTCTGTCCAAAAGGTGTTCGATATCAAGAATGCGAGCAGCTTCTTGTACCTTTTCTTTAATAATATCTTTCGGAACTTTTCTTAATTTAAGACCAAAAGCCATGTTATCATATACTGTCATATGTGGATAAAGTGCATAGTTCTGGAAAACCATCGCAATATCTCTGTCTTTTGGTTCGATATCATTCATAAGCTGTCCACCTATGTAAAGCTCGCCTTTAGAAATCTCTTCAAGACCTGCGATCATTCTAAGAGTTGTTGATTTACCACAACCAGAAGGACCAACTAAAATGATAAATTCCTTATCTTCAATATCCAAGTTAAAATCGCTTACAGCTGTGACATTGCCATCGTAAATCTTGTAAATATTTTTAAGTTGTAAATCTGCCATTTGAAACATCCTTTCGTTTTCTTTTTTTCGTAAATATTATAACACAAAGTTTAGAGAAATTCAAATATATATTTCAACAAACTTTTTTAAAATTTTTGTACAAAATAACTAAATATATAAAAAATAATGAAATTTTTGTGAAATTATGTTAAAATAATTATGCATTTAAGGAGATGATTATGATTAGTAGCAATGTAATTGTTATTGGAGTTAATTCAAAATATTCACACTCAAATCTAGCACTAAGATATTTCAGGGAAAATTGTGGGTGTGATATATTTGAGTGTAGTATCAATGATAATATATTCAATGTGTATTCAGCACTTTGTGAAAGGGACTACAAGGTGTTTTGCTTTTCTGTTTATATATGGAATGTGGAATTCACTTTGAAATTAGTACCCATGTTAAAAAATGCTCGTAGAGATATAAAGATTATATTTGGAGGACCTGAGGCTGGATATAATTACACTGAACTTTTAAGTAAATATAATTTTATTGATGGAATAATTATCGGTGAAGGGGAGTATGCCATAACAGAAATTATAAATGGTAGCTCCAATGATCAAATTCCCAATTATGTTTATCGTAATGGCAATAAAATCATTTGCAATGAAGTGAAAAAGGTTGATTTACGAAAAATCAAATTTCCTTATAATAAAGTTGATGTTACTGAATTAAAAAACAAAATTGTGTATTTTGAAACATCAAGAGGATGTCTTTTTAATTGTTCGTATTGCTTGTCATCTTCTGAAGGCAGGACAAGATACTTTGATATGGAGTATGTTAAAAATGGGATTAAATTCTTTATTGATAATTCTGTGCCGCTAGTCAAATTTATTGATCGTACATTCAATGAAAACAATGAACGCGCTTGCGAGATTTTAAACTTTATTGTACAAAATAATAAGCAAACAAAATTTCATTTCGAAGTATCACCAATATTGTTAACAGAAGAGTTTAAAAAGATTTTGCGTAAAGCGAATGGTTTAGTACAGCTTGAGATGGGAATACAAACTACAAACATAGATACAATGAAATGTATTAACAGAGTTTATGATGTTAAAAAAGTTAAGGAAAAATTAAATCTGATCCCATCGGGGGTACATGTTCATCTTGATTTGATTGCAGGACTGCCAATGGAAACATTGGAAAGTTTCAAAGATGGGTTTAACTATGTTTATTCTTTGCATCCTGATATGCTTCAACTTGGCTTTTTGAAACTTTTGCACAATACTAATCTAAAAAAGGATGCAGAAAAGTATCAGATTAAAACTACATCATTCCCACCGTACGAGGTTCTTTCAACAAGCACAATGCATGCTAAAGATTTAATTTTGTTGAAGAAAGTTGAAAATGCGGTTGATAAGTATTATAATAGTGGGGCATTTCATAATTCCTTATTAATATTAACGGGCTGGTCTTATCTTCCGAGCTTTCTCATCTCTCCTTGCTGGTTAAGAAATGATCCATTCGAAACATTTGAAAAAATTGGAGTTGAACTTTATCAACGCGAGAAAGAAGGTCCGTTATCAAGACCGGCACTTTATGAGCTTTTATATGAGATTTATGGAGATGATATAAAATGGGGACTCGCAAGAGATTTCGTGATAAATAATCCAAATTTAAAAGTTCCGGACATTCTTTTGTCTGAAAATGATAAAAATGCAAATCTAAATAATTACAGAAAGAAGATTCTAGAATATGATGACTACAAGAATACAAAATTCAGGTTAGTTGCGGCTGGTGGTGAAATATTTATTATCAGCGGCAAGGATAAAGTTGAGTCATATGATCACTCTTTTCGTTTAAGGCATAAAGAAATATTATAAAAAAGGTGGTGCAAAATGCACCACCTTTAAATTTAATTATTTTAAGTTGTTTTCAAGAATCTCAAGCTGTTTTGCGATTTCTTTAGGAAGTCTGTCGCCAAACTGTGCAAAATATTCTTTTTGATTAACCACGTCTTCCATCCAAATGTCTTTATCTACGCTTAAAAGTTCTTTTAAAACATCAGGATTTAAATCAAGGTCAGTTGTGTCAACAGCACCATCTTCAGGGAGATAACCAATAGCTGAATCAACAGCGCCGGCTCTGTTTTCACATCTGTCCAAAATCCAAAGGAGAACACGCATGTTGTCGCCAAATCCAGGCCACATAAAGTTGCCCTCATCGTCCTGCCTGAACCAGTTAACGTGGAAAATCTTAGGAGCTTTTTCAGGATCAAGCTTTTTGCCCATTTCAATCCAGTGAGCAAAGTAGTCAGCCATATTGTAACCAACAAAAGGTTTCATAGCCATTGGGTCACGTCTTACAACACCAACAGCACCGGCTGCTGCAGCAGTTGTCTCAGATGCCATTGTAGCACCAACAAATACACCGTGCTCCCAATCTCTTGCCTGATAAACCAGTGGAGCCGTCTTAGCACGACGACCACCAAATACAATTGCAGAAATCGGTACACCCTGTGGATTTTCAAATTCACTTGAAATGCATGGGCAGTTAATAGCAGGAGCTGTAAATCTTGAGTTAGGATGAGCAAGTTTGCCGTCAAAAGTTTTACCATTAACCTGTTTTCCTGTCCATTCAGTGCAGTTTTCAGGTGGATTTTTATCTAAACCTTCCCACCAAACAGTATTGTCATCATTGTTAATTGCAACATTTGTAAAAATGGTGTTTTTCTTGGTAGCTGCCAATGCGTTAAAGTTTGTTTTTTCACTTGTTCCAGGAGCAACACCAAAGAAACCTGCTTCGGGGTTAATAGCGTAAAGTCTGCCGTCAGGACCAATTCTAAGCCAAGCAATATCGTCGCCAACTGTCCAAACTTTATAGCCTTTTTTCTTTAAATATTCAGGCGGAATAAGCATAGCAAGGTTGGTTTTTCCGCATGCTGAAGGGAATGCTGCACAAATGTATTTAACTTCACCTTTTGGATTTTCCAAACCTAAGATAAGCATATGCTCAGCCATCCAGCCTTCTTTCATACCAAGGTATGAAGCTATTCTTAAAGCAAAGCATTTTTTACCAAGGAGAACGTTTCCACCGTAAGCTGAGTTAATAGACCAGATAGTTGAATCTTGTGGGAACTGAACAATATATCTTTCTTCAGGATCAACATCTTTTTTAGCGTGAAGACACTTAACAAAATCAGTGTTATCACCAAGGCTGTCAATAACTGCTTTGCCTATACGTGTCATAATTGCCATATTTAATACAACATAGATACTGTCTGTAAGTTCAATACCGATTTTTGAAAATGGTGAACCAACAGGACCCATAGAGTAGGGGATAACATACATAGTTCTGCCCATCATTGAGCCGGTGTAGAGTTTCTTGAGTTTTGCATACATTTCAGCAGGATCCATCCAGTTGTTAATAGGGCCTGCTTCTTCTTTTGTAGGTGTGCAGATAAAAGTTCTGTCTTCAACACGAGCTACATCATTTTCAGCAGTTCTGTGATAGTAACAACCTGGTAATTTTTCCTGGTTAAGTTTAATTAATTCACCTGTAGCAACAGCTTCGGCACGTAGTTTTTCAAGCTGCTCTTCAGAACCGTCAATCCAGACGATTTTTTCAGGTTTTGTCATTTCGGCCATTTCATTAAGCCAATTTAAAACAACCTTATTATTTGTCATAATTTATTCCTCCAGTTATTAAAAATTCATATTAGCTTGAACAAATAAAAAATTATCCATATTTTTATTATTCTATATAAATTCTTTTTTTCCTCTATTTTTTTGTAAAAAATTGCAAATTTTTGAAAAAGCTTCAATGTTTAATGCTTCACCACGTATATTCTCCTGCACACAAATTTCAGACAAAGATAGCTTTATAAGGTCTTTGCTAAACTCCGGGCAACTGTTAGAAAGCGCATTTACTAGAGTTTTTCGTCTTTGTCCAAAAGCTGCCTTTATTATTCGAAAGAAAAGTTTTTCATCTGAAACATCAACTCTTTTTTTATCAAGCACATTAAGTTTTACAACAGCAGACTCAACTTTTGGTGGCGGGATAAAGGCACCAGCAGGTACAGTAAACATTATGTTTGCATCAGCATGATAATCAACAGCAAGGGTGATAGCGCCATAATCTTTTGAGTTGGCTTTTGCTGTGAGTCGCTGAGCAACTTCTTTTTGAATCATAATGACTATTGAATTTATATTGATTGTTTCTTCCAAAATTTTCATTATAATAGGTGTCGTAATGTAATATGGAAGATTTGCAATAATTTTGATGTTTTTCTGCCCATTGGTAAGTGTATTTAAGTCAAATTTTAAAACATCTTCATTGATAATTTGGATGTTGTTATAATCTGAAGTTATTTTTTTTAAAACATTTGCAATTTTTGTATCAATTTCTATGGCATAAACTTTCTTAGCACGCTCGGCAATGCGTGTTGTTAATACACCAAGTCCGGGACCGATTTCAATAACGGTATCGTCTTTTGAGATACTGCCTGCATCTATAATAGCGCTTAAATAATGTTCGTCAAACAAAAAATTCTGTCCAAGACCTTTGTGAAAAATCAAATCATTTTCTGTCATAATTTTTTTAATTTGCGCAGGGGAATTTATATGTGCCAAATCATCCACTCCTTCGTTATATATTTTAACATATATTTAAAGTAAAAGCAAAATAATAATTAAAAATGACCTGCAAATTTTACAGGTCATTAATGTTTAGTTTTTCTCAAGCGGCTTCATTGTGGGGAAGAGCAAAACATCTCTGATTGCAGCAGAGTCGGTGAGGAGCATACACATACGGTCGATACCAAAGCCAATACCACCTGTTGGAGGCATACCGATTTCTAAAGCATTCATAAAGTCTTCATCAGTTGTGTTTGCTTCTTCGTTCCCTTGGGCAAGAAGTTCTTCCTGAGCTTTAAAACGTGCTCTTTGATCAATGGGATCGTTAAGCTCTGAATATGCATTTGCCATTTCCCAACCATTCATGAAAAATTCAAAGCGTTCAACATATTCAGGATTTTCCGGTTTCTTTTTAGTAAGCGGAGAAATCTCGATTGGATGGTCCATAACAAATGTTGGCTGAACAAGATGTTCCTCAACAAAATCTTCAAAGAAGAGGTTTAAGATATCACCTTTTTTATGGATTTCTTCATATTCAACGTGGTGCTCTTTAGCAACAGCACGTGCCTCATCTAAAGTTTTAATTTCGTTAAAGTCAACGCCTGCATACTTTTTAACTGCATCAACCATTGTAATTCTTTCAAATGGCTTACCTAAATCCATTTCAATTCCGTTATATGTGATTTTTGTTGTGCCAAGAACTTCGGTTGCAACATGTCTGTAAAGATTTTCAGTTAAATCCATCATTCCGTGGTAATCGGTATATGCCTGATAAAGCTCCATAAGAGTAAATTCAGGATTGTGTCTGGTGTCAAGACCTTCATTTCTGAATACTCTGCCGATTTCATAAACCTTTTCTAAACCGCCAACAATAAGTCTTTTCAAATATAATTCTAATGAAATTCTAAGCTTAAAATCTTCGTCTAATGCATTAAAGTGCGTTTCAAATGGGCGAGCTGCAGCACCACCTGCGTTTGAAACAAGCATAGGAGTTTCTACTTCTAAAAAGCCTTGTGCGTTAAGATAAGCACGGATTGTAGAAATGATTTTAGAACGTTTAATAAAAGTGTCTTTTACATCTCTGTTCATAATCAAATCAACATAGCGTTGTCTGTAACGCAAGTCTGTGTTAGTCATTCCATGAAATTTTTCAGGTAATGGCATAAGCGATTTTGTCAAAAGCGTAATTTTGTTTACCCTTACTGATAATTCGCCGGTTTGTGTTGTGAAGACTTCACCTTCAGCACCAATAATATCACCTATATCAAGCTTTTTGAATCTGTTATACTCGTCTTCACCTAAAATATCTTTTTTTACAAAAAGCTGAATCTGGCCATCAGGGTCTGCAATATGAGCAAAGCCAACTTTACCCATACCTCTCTTGGACATAATTCTTCCTGCAACTGAAACGTTTTGACCGTCTAAGGGCGAAATTAGCGCAGTAACCTGCTTTTCTTCACCTCTTACAGAAACAGTACGTTCTTCAGTTGTACAATTTTCAGAAATTTCCTTTGAAGTGTGAGTACGGTTATATTTTGTGATTTCAAAAGGATCACGATTTTCATTTTGAAGTTCAGATAATTTATCACGTCTTACCTGTAGAATTTCAGATAATTCTTTAACATTATTTTCAATGCCTTCCATGCCAGTTCCTCCATAACTAATTAAATACCTACCAATTATATAATAAACTGAAAAAAAATACAAGTTTTTTCTTGAAATTTCTAAAAAATTATTGATTTTATTGTATTTTTTTGGTAAAATAATGAAAACAATGTTTAAGTGGGGTGTGGATATGAAATGTCCTTTTTGCGGTAGCATAGAAAGCAAAGTTATTGATTCTAGACCAACTGATGAGGGAACAATTATCAGAAGACGGCGTGAGTGCATTGAATGTGCAAAGAGATTTACTACTTATGAAAAAGTTGAGAGTATTCCTCTTCGCGTTATTAAAAAAGATAAGTCAAGAGAAATGTTTGATTCTCAAAAACTTTTAAATGGCATAATGCGTGCGTGTGAAAAACGTCCTGTTACTATTGAACAGCTCCAAAACATTGTTGACGACATTGAAAATGATATTTTCAGCACGCTTGATAAGGAAATCTCTACTAAAGAAATTGGACAGAAGGTAATGGAAGCACTCAAAGATATAGATGAAGTTTCGTATGTAAGATTTGCTTCTGTATATAGGCAATTTAAAGATATTGATACCTTTATGAAAGAACTTAATGCCTTAATGAGAAGCAAGGAAGAAAACTAATTAAGTGCTACATTTATTATAGTGCATATTGGTGAAATTAATAATATTACCTAAAAGAAAAAGGAGCCAAGCTCCTTTTTCTTTGTTTTTTTAACGTAAAAATCCCGTCAGAAAATGTTTTAAAGCTGCAAAGCACAACAACAAGATTAAAAAGAAACTTCATCTTGAGCTACTCCTAACGTATTGTACGATATTTTACGTTTACATCAAATTCAGCGTTTTGATATTTGTCATCCCAATTAAATTTTTCAAAATCTTTTTGGGTTAAAAACTTGATTTTTACAAATTTTTCTATATTAGTAATATCAGCTTTAAATTCTTTAGATGATTTTATCAACAGATTCTTACATAAGTTTTCAATATACATTTTTACCACTTCATCATATTCTTCTTTATTATTTATTATAGATGTTGGAGTGCCGTAAAAACTTAAGTCAAAGTGAATTATCGGGTGTTTACTACCCGTGTCAACAGTGATATTTGGCATCTTGTCATGGTTCAGTCTTATTGCAGGCAAGCTTTTGTCAACAGTAAGATAACCGCTCTTAAACCTGCCGGTTAAAATATTTAGGGCAACAGTTTCGTCGTTGTCTAATGTGCCTATTTGAGTATATTCTTTAATTATTGAAGTTGTAATTTTGTTGTCTTCTTCAATCAATGGTACGGCTACAATTTTATTTTTTTCAAAATCGTATAACTGCGCCACAAATGACTGTGGGGAATAGTCTTTGTTAAAAAAAGACTCATAGTATCTAGCAGGGCTTAGTTCAAACGGAGATGATATATTATTCAAATAATCCTGTGCCAAACCATCGGCTATCGCAACATACACCAATGGTCTGAGATTTGTGTTTTGAACAACAGCTTTTAGTTGATTTTCGAGATTACTTTGTGCAAGCTTTTTTGAGAAAACTATCAGCTTACAGTGAGAAATATTAATTTCCTTGGTCACCTTTTGATTTGTGGTGTCAATGGCAGAATATAAATTTGGAGCTGAAACTTTAATGTTTTGTAAAGTGACGGATTCTTCGGATGAAGCAAATCCCGTTTCAACTCCGCTGCTAATGTTTAAAGGAACTGCTGACTGGAATGTATATTCATAATAACCGTTTTCGGCAAAATCCACTCCGATTGCAAGAACATATATCATATCGTCAACTTCTGTAGAATCATAACATGAACTTGTTGTCAGTATTATTAGTAGTGTTAGTAGTACAAGAGCAATTTTTTTCATTCTGTGCTCCTTAGCTTTGAAATTAATAGTATTGTAAGCGGAATTGCAAATGCAATTATCCATAAAATATAGTTTGATTTTCCTACTATATAAAACATATATTCTTCCAAAAAATTAACTGCTGATGTGAAAGAGATAATTAAGCCTATTGGCAAAATTAGCCTCTTACTTTTTTTAATATCGAAAGTTTTCGCAAAAATATTCGCTCCAAAATATAACATTGCAGACAGATACAAAAACGCAGATATACAATAGAGAATTAAAAAAAACGAATCGAATCTTTGCAGGAAATTGCCAAATTCAATTTGCTTAATCAATCTGAAAAAAGGCTCATAACTTTGAACACTTTGATGTCCGGGTGATGATATTGAATAAATGCCACCTACACTTATAAAACAAATGCCTGACCATAAAAAAGTATACCTGCCTATTTTTTGAAAATCTCCTGGAGCCTTTAAAACAGATGGTAACATGAAAAGTATTGTTACCTCAAAAAGCATTGATAACATTATAATGCTGCTTGTAGCAATATTACCAAATCCATTACCGAATACAGGAAAAAGATTAACTAAATCTTTGCGTTTGAAGGTAGCAAATACGAGTATTAATGTAACAATAAAAATTAGCGGAACAAAAAAACCGTTTGTTTTCCCAATGCTTTTTAGGCCTAAAAAAGCACCTGATAACATTGCAACACCAAATACGACAATGATTAAATTAATAGGTGTATTTTGCAATGCCATCACTTTAATTCCTTCTGCGTACTGACGGAGTGTCAGGATTGTAACCACAGTTATTGAAAGTGCAATTATTGAGCCCAAAAACTTTCTTAATATATGGTTAGTTGTGATATCCAATAAATCTTTATCAATGTCATTCATTTTTGAGCAGATACTCCACAATGTAAATGCTACTAAATAAAATGTTGCGGTTACAATTAAAGCTGTATTGCCTGCAATTTGTTTCAGATAAAATGGGGCTAATACAAAAAGTTTGTTGCATAAAAGATTTACCATTAAAGCAATCGCTTCTTTTGTTTCAAGTTTATATTCACTCAAATTATTTTGCCCACTTTCTGCTTATATGTTGTTGAACGCGTTGATGTTTTGCGTGTAAATAGCTGTGCCTTAATTCTCTCTTCCATATTGGGTAGCTGAACAGATACCTGAAAATATTATCATTTTCATCATTATCTAGCGACTTCATCATAGAAACACCTAAAGAATTTACATTGCAAAGTATACTGATATTAATAAAAATGCCTAAACTTAGTCCTAAAAAACCAAAAATTGAGCCTAAAAACGTATAAAAATACCTTGAAAGTCTAAAACCAAAAGATACCGAGTAATCAGGCGTTGCAAAAGAGCCAATTCCGGCAAGAGCCACAATTATTATAGAGATTGGACTTACAACATTAGCGCTGACAGCGGCTTGTCCTATAATAAGACCACCAATAATTCCAAGTGTTGAACCGACAGGAGAGGGAACGCGAATACTTGCTTCTCTTATAAGGTCAAACGAAATTTCCATTATTATCAGTTCAGTCAGTGCTGAAAACGGAATTGCCTCTCTGGTAGCTTCAATGGCAAATAAGAGGTTTGTAGGTATCATTTCGTGATGGAAATTTAAAATTGAAATATAAAAACCGGGCAGTAAGATTGAAGCTAAAATCCCCAAGAGTCTTATTATGCGAATCATATTTGAGTATGGAAAACGTAAGTTTTTATCCTCAACTGTTGTAAAAAATTCACTGATTGTAATGGGCAAAACTAGTGCAAAGGGGCTTCCTTGCAGAATTACTGCTATTTTTCCTTCAATAAGTGACTCAGCAGTTTTATCTGGTCGTTCTGTTTTGAGCATCTGAGGCACCAGCGAGAAAGAACTGTCTTCTATAAACTGTTCAAGTTCACTTACCTGATAAATATAGTCGCACGAAATATTATTAATTCTTTTCTTTAATTCTTCAACTAATTCATCATTTGCTATATTTTTCATATACATAAAAGCGCAAGGGGTTTTGCTTTGTGCTCCCACAGATAAGTTCTCTATAATAAGATTTTCATCTCTTATTATTTTTCGCACTAATGCAGTATTAATCTTAAAGTTTTCATTAAACCCTTCATGAGGTCCCATTATTACTGCGTCCGTTAAAGGAGCGTCAATGCCGCGCCTATCCCATGTTTTTACATCACATATTATAGCAACATCAACATTATCAACAAATATTGCACAATCTCCAAAGTTAACGCTTGAAGCAATTTTTTTAAATTCCCCGGATGTTATTGCCTGGTTGTGGGTAATAAGGGTATCTAAAACGGTGTCTTTAGTAGGTTTTTCATGTGAATGAAGCATTAATGGCTTTAAAATATTTTGGTCAATAAAGTCTGTGTTTACCATTCCTTCAATAAATAGAATAAACGCCTTTACTCCCGAAATCTTAAATTCCCTGATTTTAATATCACCGCTGATGCCGAAGTTAAAGTAATCTTTAACATTGCTTAAATTTTCTTCAATGCTTTGCTTGACAGTGATATCTTTTGACGGTGTTGATTGTGTGTCTGCTTCTTCGGGATCAAATTGAAATTTTGGGTTTTCATCTTTCACGGAATACAATATAAAATTTTTTAGAATTTTAAATAATTTGTTCATATTTTTAGTATGTCTTCAATGAGCAAATTTATGCAAAGTGGGAATATATTGTTTAAAAATTCATATTATTTAAAAAAAGTAAAAGTGAGGGAAATGTATGGAAATAAAAAAAGAAAAAATTTCTTGGACAGAGAAAGTAGCAGATAAAACTTTTGTTGTAAATACTGATTCTGATGTAATCGTGCCTGATACTAAGCCTGATATCAAAAAAATTTTACAGGTGGATGCCTGCGCGAAAATGACCAACAGTGAAATTCAAAACGACAGAATTTTAGTTAATGGAAATGTTTATTTTAACATCATATATATACCTGATGATAACACAGAAGCTTTGCAAAGCATAAAAACTCAGACGCCATTTACTGATGTTGTTTCTTTTAAAGGGATAAATCCTCAAATGGTTGGTACTTTCGAAGCAGACATAGCAGGCGTTAATTATAAAATTATCAACGGAAGAAAGTTTTCTGTAAAAAGTTCTGTAGAAATTTCTGCATTAATCGGTCAGTTTGTTAACACTGATTGTGTTAATAATATTGTTGATGATAATGTGCAGACAAAAAGCAAAGAGATCGTCTTTTTGTCAAACTCTGCAAATTACGCAAAGAGCTTTGCGGTAAATGAAAAAATTATTATCCCTCAATCGGAGGCTTCGGCTGCAGAAGTTATTAAAGTAACCCCAATGATAAACGAATATACGACTAAAATTATAAGCAATAAAGTTATTCTAAAGGGAGAAGTAAAACTATCATGTGCATACACTAATTCTGTGGACGCTGAGATTAAGGTTATAAGTGGCATTGTTCCTTTTACGGAAATCCTTGATGTTGATGGAATTAAGGCAGAGGATTTGACCAATATTAAACTTTTTGTTGCTGATAACTCATACAGCTGCCAAGAAGATGCTAACGGTGAAATAAGAGAAATAGAAACAGCATCAGAAATCCTTGTAAAACTGTTTGCTTTAAGAGAGGAAAAGTTAGATGTTGTTAGTGACTGTTATGCCACAACAAGTAAGTTGAAAACTGAAACTGTTGTTGCTAACCTTCCTAAAAAAATCTGTGATATCAATTATGAAGAAACATTCAAGACACAAATTAATATAGCTGAAAATGAGCCAAAAATCGGAAAAATTTATGACGCTTTCTCGAAAGCTTATATTGAAAAAACAGAGCAGTTTAATGACAAACTTACAGTCAGCGGAACAATAGATAATTATGTCTTATATATCACTGAGCAAAAAGACTTACCGATTTATTGTATAAAAAATGAGATTGAATTTTCAGAAAGTTTTGACTGCTACGATAACATATCGGCAGACGGTATATTTAATGTAAAAACACTAAATACAACATATACTCTAAGTGATGCAAACTGTGTGGATTTAAGAGTTAACATTAGAATTGACGGAGTTATGTGGTCGGATACTAAAACAAAAATTATTACGGAAGTTTCTTCTGAAAGTATGCCAATATTAGCAGATGTAGCATCAATAACTGTTTATTTCGTTCAGGAAAATGATTCTTTATGGGATATTGCAAAAAAATATTTTACTACAGTAGATGCTATAAAGAGAATAAATGACGGAATATCAGACGAAGTGCAAAAAGGAATGCAGCTATTAATACCAAAATATAAGAATATATCATAAAAAAGTGCGGATTTCTTTTGAAATCCGCACTTTTTGGTCTGAGTGATGAGATTTGAACTCATGGCCTCTTGAACCCCATTCAAGCACGCTACCATCTGCGCCACACCCAGATAACTTTTGTTATTATACACAAAAAGTTGTTGCTTGTCAATATTATGCTTGAAAAAACGTATAAAATAATTTATATTGACTTTTTTGCTTGTTGAGGTTATAATTATAAATTGTTATATTATGGTTGGGAGGGTAGTATATGTCTGTAAGACAGTTATTGCGCTTAAACAAGCTTTTTAAGCTTCCTAAACATCCGTTTAATATGCAACAAAACGGTGAAATGACATACGCTGAGTGGCAATTCCAAAAGGGAAGAGATACCATTAAGTTTTATTTAGAATATACCGACGAAAATGAAATGTTTGATGAAAAAAATGTGCTTGACATTGGATGTGGGGCAGCAGGAAAGTCACTTTATTACCTTTCTAAAGGAGCTACAAGCGTTATCGGGGTAGATGTTGTAGAAAAATATGGTGTTGAGGCTAAGCAGTTACAGGAAAAATTAAATCTTGAAGGCTTTGAATTTATGTGTACTGATGCTGCAAATATGCCTTTTGCCGAAAATACGTTTGATACAGTTATTATGAACGATGCAATGGAACATGTTGCTCAACCCGAAATGGTTTTAAAGGAAGTGTACAGAGTTTTAAAGCCGTCTGGAAAACTGTATATTAATTTCCCACCTTATAATCATCCGTTTGGCGCTCATCTTAGTGACGCAATAGGAATTCCATGGGTACATTTGCTTTTTAACGACAAAACTCTTATTGACGGTTATAAAGAGCTAATGAAAGATAATCCCGATGGCAAAGAGAGAGTTTCATTCAGAATAGGTGTTAATGATAGTGGGCAAGAGTATTTTTCATATATAAATAAAATGAGCACAAAACGTTTTAAATCTATTCTTAAAAAAACAACATTTAAGTGTGATTATTACCGCGAAGTTCCGCTTAGAGAATTTTTGTCACCACTTTCTAAAATGAAAATTTTCAGGGATTGTTTTACTAAAATGGTTGTTTGTGTTTTAAGTAAATAAGTAAGTTGAGGTATAATATGTGGACTGTTATTTTTGTTACAGATGAAATTGATGTTGCGAAGAATATTAAGCAAACATTAGAAGAACTGTCTGTAAAAGTTAGAATTAAGAAAAGAATATCAAAAAACAATGAGCCTGGCACTTATGAAATTTTAGTACCTGAAGCTGAAGTTTCTCTGGCACTTGCTCAGATTAGTTAATTATAAATTTTTAATGAAGGAATGATTTTTAATGTGCAAACATCAAAACATAGAAAAAAACTATGATCCAAAGCAGTTTGAAGACAGACTTTATGAAACTTGGGAGAAAAATGGATATTTTAAGGCAAGTGCTGATTCTAAAAAAGAGCCTTATACCATTGTTATTCCACCTCCAAACGTTACTGGTCAACTTCATATGGGACATGCTTTAGATGAAACACTTCAGGATATTTTAATCAGATATAAAAGGCTTTCGGGTTATGAAGCCCTTTGGGTGCCGGGTACAGATCACGCCGGAATTGCCACACAGATTAAAGTTGAAGAAACTTTAAGAAAAGAACAGGGTTTAACACGCCACGACATTGGACGTGAAAAGTTTTTGGAAATGGTTTGGGATTGGAAGGCTAAATACGGCAACACCATAACAAATCAACTTAAAAAGCTCGGTTCTTCTTGTGATTGGTCAAGAGAACGCTTTACAATGGATGAAGGATGTTCAAAAGCGGTTAAAGAAGTTTTTTGCAATCTGTATGAAAAAGGTTTGATTTACAGAGGCAACAGAATTATTAACTGGTGCCCTGATTGCGCTACCGCTTTATCTGATGCGGAAGTTGAATATCAGGAGCAGGAGGGAGCATTCTGGCATATTAAATATCCCGTTAAAGATAGTGGTGAGTTTGTTATTATTGCAACAACCAGACCTGAAACACTTTTAGGTGATACTGCTGTTGCTGTTCATCCTGATGATGAAAGATATAAAGATTTGGTTGGTAAAATGCTCATTTTACCACTTGTTGGCAGAGAAATTCCTGTTGTTGCCGATGAGTATGTTGAGAAGGATTTTGGTACAGGATGTGTTAAAATTACACCTGCTCACGATCCTAATGACTTCGAGGTAGGAAAAAGACATAATCTTGAAGTTATTAAAGTGCTTGATGACAATGCATGCGTTAACGAATTTGGCGGCAAATATAAGGGTATGGACAGATATGAAGCCAGAAAAGCAATTATTGATGATTTGCAACAGTTAGGACTTTTGGTAAAAACTGAAAAGCATTCACATAATGTTGGTACTTGTTACAGATGTGGCACTACTGTTGAACCTATTGCATCTCAGCAGTGGTTTGTAAAAATGGAACCGCTTGCTAAACCTGCTATAGAGGTTATTAATGACGGTACGCTTAAATTTGTTCCCGAAAGGTTTTCTAAAACATACTTATCATGGATGGAAAATGTCCGTGACTGGTGTATATCAAGACAATTATGGTGGGGACACAGAATTCCTGCATTTTATTGTGATGATTGTGGTGAAATGTTTGTTTCAAAAGACGAGCTTACTACTTGTGCTAAGTGCGGTGGAAAGCTTCGCCAGGAAGAAGATGTTTTAGATACATGGTTTAGCTCAGCATTGTGGCCATTTTCAACCCTTGGATGGCCGGAAGATACTCAAGATTTAAAATATTTCTATCCAACCAGCACTTTAGTTACAGGATACGATATTATCTTTTTCTGGGTTGCAAGAATGGTATTTTCTGCTTTAGAGCACACAGGTAAAGCACCTTTTGAACACGTATTTATCCACGGTATAGTTCGTGACAGTCAGGGTAGAAAAATGTCAAAATCTCTTGGAAACGGTGTTAATCCGCTTGAAGTTATTGATAAATATGGTGCTGATGCACTCAGATTTACATTGGCAACAGGTAATTCACCCGGAAATGACATGAGATATTATGAAGAACGTGTTGAAGCCAGCAGAAACTTTGCAAACAAAATCTGGAACGCCTCAAGATTTATTCTTATGAATTTAACTGAAGAAAATATTGCAGAACTTGATGTTTCTAAGCTTTGTGTTGAGGACAAGTGGATTATCAGCAAGCTTAACACATTGACTAAAGAAGTAACTGAAAATCTTGATAAGTTTGAACTTGGTGTTGCAGTTGCTAAACTTTACGATTTTATATGGGACGATTTGTGTGACTGGTATATTGAACTTATTAAACCACGTTTATATGAAGCACAAGACCCAACAAATATGACAGCGCAGTGTGTTTTAGTATATGTAATGACAAATACATTAACACTTCTGCATCCATTTATGCCATTTATTACTGAAGAAATATGGCAACATCTTCCGCATGATGGAGAGACAATAATGCGTGCTAGATGGCCTGAATATTCAGCAGAAATGAGCTTTGAAAAAGAAGAAAAAGAACTTGAACTCATTATGGATGCAATCAAGGCTATAAGAAACACAAGAGCAACCATGAATGTTCCTGTATCAAGAAAAGCTAATCTTTACATTAAAACCAAACAAAAAGATGTGTTTGAAAGCGGTGAGGTTTTCTTTAAAAAGCTTGCAAATGCTTCAGGAGTTAACATTGTTGATGACGATTTTGTGTTGGAAGATGCAACTGTTGTTGTATCAAATGAAGCACAAATTCTTATCCCGATGGGTGATCTTGTTGATCTTGAGAAAGAAAAAGAACGCTTGTTGAAAGAAAAACAGCGCTTAGAAGCAGAAGTAAAAAGAGTTGAAGGTAAATTAAGCAACCAGGGTTTTGTTGCTAAAGCACCGGCAAAACTTATTGAAGAAGAAAAAGAAAAAGGAATTAAATATCGTCAGATGCTTGATAGCGTTATTGAAAACTTAGAAAAGCTTAAATAATTTATTGCAAAAAAAGTCGCAAACTTTTATAGAGTTTGCGACTTTTTTCTGCATTTATTTTTTAGGTACTAATGTATCATTTAAATTATGATGACTAAGGAGGTAAATTATGAATATTTTGGTCACAAATAATACATTGACTGTAAAACTATGTGAAGATATTGATCACAAAAATGCACTTGATATCAGAAAACAAATCGATAGTGAGATTGGCAAACGCCCAATTAAAACCCTGATATTTGATTTTTCCGGAGTTGAGTTTATGGACAGTGCCGGAATAGGAATGATATTGGGCAGATATAAACTTCTTAATGCAATAGGTGGTATGGTTTATATCAATAATCCTACTAAAGCTGTGCTTAAAATTATTGAAATTTCAGGTATAAATAAAATTATTCCGATTATGTATAATAATGAAAGCTGTACGTGCGAGGTGAAATAAAATGAAGAATAATTACATATACACACAGTTTAAAGCGTGTGCTGAAAATGAAAAATTAGCAAGACAGATAATTGCGCATTTTGTTTCAGATTTAAATCCTACTTTAGACGAACTGTGTGATATTAAAACAGCCGTTTCTGAGGCTGTTACCAATGCTGTAATTCACGGATATAAAAATAAAGCTGGAATAATATTTATGTCTGCCGAAATTTGTAAGAATGAGATTATAGTTGAGATTTCTGACAAGGGTTATGGGATATCTGATGTAGAAGCGGCAAGGCAACCACTATTTACAACTCAGCCGGAAATGGAAAGATCAGGGATGGGATTTACGGTGATGGAAACATTTATGGACGATTTACAAGTTTACTCAAAACCTGATTGTGGCACAAAAATTATAATGAGGAAAAAAATAGCAAATAATGATTAATGAATTAGAAAAAAATACCATCGTTGAAGATAATATGGGTCTGGTATATATGGTGGCAAAAAAGTTTTCAGGGCGTGGTGTTGATTTTGATGATATTGTGCAAATTGGGAGTATCGGCTTAATTAAAGCGTCAAAAAAGTACAATGCCGAATTAAATGTTAAATTTTCCACCTACGCTGTTTCACTAATTATAGGTGAAATCAAGCGGTTTTTCAGAGATGATGGTATAATTAAAATTCCAAGAACAACAAAAGAAACTGCTTTTAAAGTTAAAAGAGCGTCAGATAACCTTAGTAAAGCAAATGGAAGAGAGCCAACAATCAAGGAAATCAGCGATTTTACCGGAATTAGTGTTGAATTAATTGTTGAAGCTCTCGAAGCGACGTTGCCGGTTGACTCAATTTATCAACAAACTCCCCAGGAAACTTATATTTTAGATTCAATGTCGTTTGAGGAAAATAATGATATGGAAATAGAAGACAAAGTTTTTTTAAAGCAAACTATTGATAAACTTGATGCTAAAGCCAAACAGATAATATTGCTTAGATTTTTTAAGCAAAAGACTCAGCAGGAGGTGGCAAATGTAATTGGAATATCGCAGGTTCAGGTTTCAAGACTTGAAAAAAAGGCATTAATGTTTATGCGGAAAATGTACAATGATAATTAAATAGAATATTTTGTAAAATTGAAATTTAATATGTTAAATTCTGTTGACTAAACTACAAAAATATGGTATCATATTAATGTGCTTTTTATGACTGACGGATAAGTGGATAATACCACATGGAATAAAAAGCGGTATTTATGTCGACCGTCTGGGCAATCCTTTATTTTTATATTTAGAGGATTGCCCTTTTGTTGAAATCAGGAGGATGTTATGAAAAAAATTGCAGTGATCATGGGCAGTGATAGTGATTTGCCCGTTATGGAAAAATGTATAAATAAAATTAAAGAATTTGGTGTACCATGTGAAGTGCGTGTTTTATCTGCACATAGAACTCCTTCGCAGACTAAAGAATTTGCATCTTCCCTTAAGGAAAATGGATTTGGTGTGGTTATCGCTGCTGCAGGTAAAGCAGCACATCTTGCCGGTGCAGTTGCTGCCAATACTATTCTGCCTGTGATCGGAATTCCGGTTAAATCGTCAACATTAGATGGCTTGGATGCACTTTTATCTACAGTGCAGATGCCTTCAGGAATGCCAGTTGCTACTGTGGCTATCGACGGTGCTGAAAATGCAGCTTTGCTTGCTTTGCAAATTCTCGCAGTTTCAGATGAAGAAATAGCTCATAAATTTGATAATATGCGTAAAATAGCATCAGAAAAAGTTCTTGAAAAAGATCGGATCATTTCTGAAAAATACAGTTTTTATGCTGAATAAATAACCAAAACTTTTCTGAAACGTATTCAGGAAAGTTTTGTGCTACTATAAAGTTTACAGAAGGGAGTATTTATTTTGAAAAGTTACAGCGAAAGTTATAAAGAAGCAGGTGTTGATATTACTGCAGGTTATGAGGCGGTTCGTTTAATGAAACAGCATATTGCCCGCACTATGACAAGCGGGGTTGTTTCTGATATTGGAGGTTTTGGCGGATTGTTTTCATTGGATATGTCTGATATTAAAAACCCAGTCCTTGTCAGTGGAACAGACGGTGTAGGAACAAAGCTGAAAATGGCGTTTTTGATGGACAAGCACGATACGGTTGGCATTGATTGTGTTGCAATGTGTGTTAACGATATTATATGCTGTGGCGCAAAACCGTTGTTTTTTCTTGATTACATAGCTGTAGGAAAAAACTATCCTGAAAAAGTTGCACAGATTGTATCCGGCGTATCCGAAGGATGTGTTCAGTCTGGTGCTGCTTTAATTGGCGGTGAAACAGCCGAAATGCCTGGCTTTTATCCTGAAGATGAGTATGATTTAGCGGGATTTGCTGTTGGTGTTGTTGATAAAGAAAAAATCCTTGATAATAAAACGATAAAAGAAGGAGACATAATTATTGCCCTTCCTTCAAGTGGTGTTCATTCAAATGGCTTTTCACTTGTAAGAAAAGTTTTTGATGTCGAAAATGCTGATATAAAAACCCCTGTTTCAGAGTTAGGCGGAAAATCTATTGGCGAAACTTTACTTACTCCAACTAAAATTTATGTAAAACCAATGCTTGAATTGTTTAAAAAAGTTAAAGTTAAAGCTGTTTCACATATTACCGGCGGAGGCTTTTATGAAAATATCCCAAGAAGTATTCCTGATGGATTTACTGCAAAAATTAACAGAGCATCTGTTAAAGTTCTTCCTATTTTTGAACTTATTGCAAAAACAGGTAATATTTCCGAAAGAGATATGTTTAATACTTTTAACATGGGCGTCGGTATGAGCATTGTTGTTGATAAGAATGATGCTGATATGGCACTTTCAGTTTTGAAAGATAACGGAGAAGATGCCTATATAATCGGAGAGATTGTAAAAGGCGATGAGAGTGTGGTAATATGCTGACAAAAATTGCTGTTTTAGTTTCCGGAGGAGGAACAAACTTACAAGCCTTAATTGATGCGCAAAATTCAGGAATTATAAAAAGCGGAAAGATAGAGGTTGTTATTGCGAGCAATCCGGATGCATATGCGCTTAAACGTGCTCAAAAGTATGGGATAGCTGCAAAAGCTGCTGACAAAAAAACATGCAAAACGCAAGATGAGTTTGAGAATCAAATTATTCAAATTTTACAAGAATATGATATCGATTTCATAGTTCTTGCCGGCTTTATGTGTATTTTGAGTGAAAATTTCACTAAACAGTTCAGAAACAGAATTATAAATGTACATCCATCACTTATTCCGTCGTTTTGCGGAAAGGGGTATTATGGCCTTAAAGTACATGAGGCTGCCTTAAATTACGGCGTTAAGGTCACAGGAGCTACAGTTCATTATGTGAACGAAATCCCTGACGGCGGTGAAATCATTTTACAGAAAAGTGTTGATGTTTTAGAAGGAGATACTCCTGAAACTTTACAAAAAAGAGTAATGGAACAAGCAGAATGGATTATACTTCCAAAGGCATGTGAAATTGTTTCATCTAATATAAAGAAAGGAAAATAATTATGGGAATTTATGATGTTAACAACATAGGAGAGTTAATTAAAGACAATTCTTATGTTGGCAGAGGTATTGTTGCGGGCAAGAGTAAAAACGGAAAAAATGCTGTTGTTGCATATTTTATTATGGGAAGAAGCGATAATAGTAGAAATAGAGTTTTTGTTGAAGAGGGTAATGATGTAACTATTTATCCTTTTGATGCTTCAAAAGTTGAGGACCCTTCTTTAATTATCTACTCACCAATTAGAAATATTGGCAACAAACTCATTGCTACTAATGGCGACCAGACAGATACAATTTATGAATTTATCAAAGAAGGAAAAACTTTTGAAGAGGCATTAGAAACTAGAAAGTTTGAGCCTGACAGTCCTAATTTTACTCCAAGAATCAGCGCTATCCTTTCGCTTGACGAAAAATTCTCATATAAAATGAGCATATTAAAGAGTTCTGATGGCTTAGGCGGTAACTGTAACAGATATACATTTTCGTATGAACCTGTTGATGGACTTGGACACTTTATACATACTTATAACTGTGATGGAAATCCAATTCCAACCTTTACTGGTGAGCCTGAGCGTGTTGAAATTCTTGATGATATTGACGAATTCACAAATAATTTGTGGGAAAATTTAAACAGTGATAATAAAATATCACTTTATGTCAGATATATTGATTTAACAACTGGTGAAATCAAAAACAGAATGATTAATAAATATAGATAGGAGTAATTGTTGTGAAAGAATTTGAATTAAAATATGGTTGTAACCCAAACCAAAAACCTGCAAAAATTTATATGTCAAATGGTGAGGAATTACCTATTGAAATCCTTTCCGGTAAACCGGGATTTATTAATTTTTTAGATGCATTTAACAGTTGGCAGCTTGTTAAAGAGTTAAAGCTTGCTTTAGGTATGCCGGCAGCAACATCTTTTAAACACGTAAGTCCAACTTCTGCTGCAGTCGGCATTAAAATGAGTGATGATTTGAAAAAAGCGTGCTTTGTTGATGATATTGAAGATTTAGATTCTTCACCGCTTGCGACCGCTTACGCAAGAGCAAGAGGCACTGACAGAATGTCATCATTTGGAGACTGGATTGCACTTAGTGACAAGTGTGACGTTGTAACAGCAAAACTTATTGCACGTGAAGTTTCTGATGGTGTTATTGCTCCTGATTACGAACCGGAAGCACTCGAAATTTTAAAAACAAAAAGAAGTGGCAATTACAATATTGTTAAAATTGATCCTGACTATATCCCTGAAGAGCGTGAAATTAAGCAGGTTTATGGTATTACATTTGAACAGGGAAGAAACAATTTTAAAATTGACAAAGATTTACTTAATAATGTTGTAACCAATAACAAAGATTTGCCGGAAAGCGCAATTAGAGATTTAATTATTTCACTTATTACACTTAAATATACACAGTCAAATTCTGTTTGTTATGCTGTTGATGGTCAGGCTATTGGCGTTGGCGCAGGTCAACAATCAAGAATTCACTGTACAAGACTTGCAGGAAATAAAGCTGATATCTGGCACTTGCGTCAGAATAAAAAGGTCTTAAACCTTCCATTTATTGAAACTGTTGGAAGACCGGAAAGAGATAACGCAATTGATATATATATTTCGGACGATTATGAGGACTTACTTAAAGATGGTGTTTGGCAGAAATTATTTACTGAAAAACCGGAGCCTTTTACAAAAGAAGAAAAGAAAGCATATCTTTCTACTATCAAGAATGTTGCTTTAGGCAGTGATGCATTTTTCCCATTTGGCGACAATATTGAACGTGCTGCAAAAAGCGGAGTTTCGTTTATTGCTCAGCCGGGAGGTTCAATCAGAGACCAGCTTGTTATTGATGAATGCAATAAGCTTGGAATTGCAATGTCATTCACTGGTATGAGATTGTTCCATCACTAAAATCGCTTTTAAAGGAGGCTTTCAATTTGAAAGTTTTAGTAGTAGGTGGCGGTGGTAGAGAACATGCCATCATTAAAAAAATTAAAGAAAATAGAAATGTTACTGATATTTTTGCTCTTCCGGGTAATGGTGGTATAGCAAAAGATGCAACTTGCGTTAACATTGCTGCCAAAGATATTAAACAAATTGTAAAATTTGCGTCAGAACAGAAAATTGATTTTGCTGTTGTTGCTCCTGATGATCCTTTGGTATTAGGAGCAGTGGATTCACTTAATGAAATTGGTATTCCTTGTTTTGGACCTGATAAAAAAGCAGCAATTATTGAAGGAAGTAAGGTTTTTTCAAAGAATCTTATGAAAAAGTATAACATTCCTACTGCGGATTATGAATCATTTAATAATAAAGAAGATGCTTTAAAATACCTTGAAACTTGCGAAATTCCTGTTGTAATTAAGGCTGATGGACTTGCTTTAGGTAAGGGTGTTATTATTGCGCAAACGCTTGAACAAGCACAAGAGGCAGTTGTTTCCATTATGGAAGATAAAGTTTTTGGCGACAGCGGAAATAACATTGTCATTGAAGAATTCCTTACTGGTCCCGAAGTTTCTGTTCTTGCATTTACAGATGGAAAAACGCTTGTGCCAATGGTTTCTTCTATGGATCATAAACGTGCAAAAGACAACGATGAAGGGTTAAACACTGGTGGTATGGGTACAATTGCACCAAATCCATATTATACAGAAAGTATTGCTGCAGAGTGTATGGAAAAAATATTTATGCCAACTCTTCATGCGATGAAAAACGAGGGGAGAACGTTTAAAGGGTGCTTGTATTTTGGTTTAATGCTTACACCAAAAGGTCCTAAGGTAATTGAATATAATTGCCGTTTCGGCGATCCTGAAACACAGGTTGTTCTTCCACTTTTAGAGAGTGATTTGCTTGATATTATGATAAGCACATCAAACGGTACTTTAAACAAAGACATTGTTAAATTTTCTGATAAGAGCGCATGCTGTGTTGTTATGTCATCAGATGGGTATCCTCAAAAGTATGATACAGGATTTGAAATAACAATGCCTGATGACAATATGATTTATGTAGCAGGTGCTAAACTTGACGGAGATAAACTTCTTACATCAGGTGGAAGAGTTTTAGGAGTAAGTGCTATTGGAGATTCACTTTCTGATGCAATTAAAAACGCATATAACAAAGTAGACAATGTTAAATTTGCCAATGCATATTACAGAAAAGATATTGGACAGAAAGCTTTAAAAGCTCTATAACGTTTTAAGGAGGAACCTTTTGTGGTTTTTAGAATTTATGTAGAAAAAAAGGCAGGTCTTGCGCATGAAGCAGAGGCACTCAAGAATGATATAAATGAGTTGCTTCAGATATCTTCGTTAGACAGTCTTAGAATTCTTAATAGATATGATGTTGAAAATATTGATGCTGATTTGTTTGAATATTGCAAAAGCACGGTTTTTTCCGAACCACAGCTTGATATTGTGACTGATGATTTTAATGCAGCTGATGTTGTTTTTGCTGTTGAATACCTTCCGGGACAGTTTGATCAAAGGGCTGATTCTGCGGCACAGTGCATACAATTAATTTCGCAGATAGAAAAGCCTATTGTAAAATCTGCAAAGGTGTATTTGCTTTACGGAAACTTTGCTGAGAGCGATATTGCACAGATTAAAAAATATGTTATTAATCCCGTTGAGGCAAGGGAGGCTTCATTAGAAAAGCCTGAAACTCTCAAAATCAATTATGATATTCCAACAAGTGTAAAACTCCTTGAAGGATTTTGCAAGCTCGATGACAATGGTTTGAAAGAATTTATGGCATCACAAGGTCTTGCGATGGATTTTGATGATATTAAATTCTGCCAGAATTACTTTAAATCTGAAAACAGAGACCCATATATCACTGAAATTAAAATGATTGATACATATTGGTCTGATCACTGTCGTCACACTACATTTTTAACCACTATTGACAGTGTGAAATTTGAAGATGATATTTTACAAAATGCATATAACGAGTATATTAGTACCCGTAAAGAACTTGGTAGAACTAAGCCAATAAATCTTATGGATATTGCAACGCTTGCTGGCAAGTATCTTAAAAAAATCGGCAAGCTTGAAAAGCTTGATGAGTCAGAAGAGATTAATGCATGTACTGTTAAAATGACTGTTGATGTTGACGGAAAAGATGAAGAGTGGTTGTTGTTATTTAAAAACGAAACTCATAATCATCCTACAGAAATTGAGCCATTTGGTGGTGCTGCTACTTGTATTGGTGGAGCTATCCGTGACCCACTTTCAGGTAGAAGTTACGTTTATTCTGCTATGCGTGTTACTGGCGCAGCAAATCCGTTAATACCCGTTAAGGATACTATGGAAGGTAAGCTTCCACAGAGAAAAATTGTTACAACCGCTGCTAATGGTTATAGTTCTTATGGTAATCAAATTGGATTAGCAACCGGTCTTGTTGATGAAATTTATCATGACGGTTACGTTGCCAAAAGACTTGAAATTGGTGCTGTAGTTGCAGCTGCTCCTGCTGAAAATGTAAGGCGTGAACGTCCGGAAGATGGCGATGTTGTTATACTTCTTGGCGGAAGAACCGGCAGAGATGGTTGTGGTGGTGCAACAGGTTCTTCAAAATCACACACACTTTCATCTTTGGAAAATTGCGGTGCTGAAGTTCAAAAAGGTAACGCTCCTGAAGAGCGTAAACTTCAACGTTTGTTCAGAAATAAAGAAGCATCACTGCTTATTAAGCGTTGCAATGACTTTGGTGCAGGCGGTGTTTCAGTGGCTATCGGAGAGTTAGCTGATGGCATTATAATCAATCTTAATGCCGTTCCTAAAAAATATGATGGTCTTGATGGCACTGAACTTGCTATCAGCGAGTCTCAGGAACGTATGGCGGTTGTCGTTGAAGCTGAAAATGTTGATAGATTTATTTCTCTTGCAAACTGTGAGAATCTTGAAGCCACTGTTGTTGCTACAGTTCAGTCAGATCCAAGATTGGTTATGACCTGGAACGACAAGGAAATTGTTAATATTTCGAGAGAATTTTTAAATTCAAACGGTGCAGAAAAACATATTGATATTACACCTTGCAATACGAAAGATTATAATAAACCTGATGAGAATGATTTTACTTTAGCACATAATAAGTTAGCTGATGATCTTAATGTATGTTCAAAACGTGGACTTTCAGAAAGATTCGACTCAACCATCGGTGCAGGAACGGTTTTAATGCCGTTTGGCGGAAAAAATCAGCTTACTCCTATTCAGGCTATGGTAAATAAAGTTTCTGTTGAAACAAAGCATACTAACACTTGCTCTGTTATGGCATACGGATACAATCCGTTTATTTCAGAAAAAAGCCCGTATCATGGCGCGTATTTAGCAGTTGTTGAATCTGTTTCAAAGCTTATTGCTGCGGGTAGCAAGTTTGAAGATGTTTACCTAACTTTCCAGGAATACTTTGAAAAACCTTTAAAAGATGGTAAGCGATGGGGCAAACCTTTGTCTGCACTTTTGGGTGCATTTATGGCACAGAAAGATTTTGAGATTGCAGCAATAGGCGGGAAAGATTCAATGAGTGGTAGCTTTGAAAACATTGATGTTCCACCAACTCTTGTATCTTTTGCAGTTACAACAGAAAAAGTTGATAGTATAATTTCACCTGAGTTTAAAAAAGTCGGCAGTAAAGTCGTTTTGATTAAACCTGAATATACAAGCGCAAATCTTCCTTGTGCGTCCTCGCAAAAAGAATTGTTTAACCTTGTAAATAAACTTATTTCGGATAAAAAAGTATTTTCTGCTTACACACCAACTTATGGTGGCGTTGCCGAGGCGATAATGAAAATGTCTTTCGGTAACAGCATTGGTTTTAAGTATTCAGATGATGTTTCTGTTCAAGAAATGTTTAGTTACAACTATGGTGCATTTGTTCTTGAGGTTTCTGACGATGTAAATATTGGACAGGTAATTGGTTATACAACAAAGGAATTTGAGATTTCATATAAGAATGATAAAGTTGATTTAAACGATTTGCTTTCTAAATATGAAAACAAACTTGAACCTATCTTTAAGTGCAACATTAAGTCAGAAAACAAAGAAATACCAAAGCTTGATTTTAGCAAAACACATAACTTTAAAGCAAAAACTTCTTATGCTAAGCCTAAAGTATTGATTCCGGTATTCCCGGGAACAAACTGCGAGTTTGATACTCAGAAAGTTTTACTTGATGCCGGTGCTGAAACAGAGATATTTGTTATTAACAATTTAACTTCTGCAAATATTAAAGAATCTGTAAAAGCTTTTGCACAAAAAATTAATTCTTCACAAATTATATTTATCCCCGGTGGCTTTTCTGGTGGCGACGAACCTGATGGGTCTGGTAAATTCATTACAGCATTTTTCAGAAATGGCGAGATTAAAGATGCAGTTAACAATCTTTTGAAGAATCGTGATGGATTGATGTGCGGTATTTGTAACGGTTTTCAGGCAATTATTAAATTAGGACTTGTGCCTTTCGGCGAAATTATTGACACAGATGAAACTTGTCCTACACTTACTTATAACACAATCAGTCGCCATCAATCAAGAATTGTCAGAACCAGAATTGCTTCTAATAAATCGCCTTGGCTTATGAATACAAAAGTTGGCGATATATACAATGTAGCAATATCACATGGTGAAGGCAGATTTATTGCAGACAGTGACCTTGTTAAGAAACTTGCAAGCAATGGTCAGATTGCAACCCAGTATGTTGACTTAAATGGAAATCCAACCAACGATATTCATTTTAATCCCAACAATTCTGATTTTGCCATTGAAGGTATACTTTCTCCTGATGGTAGAGTGTTTGGTAAGATGGGGCATTCAGAAAGAATTGGTTATGGACTTTATAAAAATGTTGAAGGTAACTATGACATGGGTATCTTTGATTCAGCAGTTAAATATTTTAAATGATTTTTAATTTTAAATACAGCGAATTATTTCGCTGTATTTTTTTGTATAAAAAAAATTAAAAAAATAATAATATATATGAAAGGAGAGAGAAAAATGAAAAAAATTATATTTTCAGTAATATTTATTTGTACATTGTTATTTGCATCATGCGGAGAAAACGGGAAAATGGATGAGACTGTTCCTACACTTGGAGTGTGTTTTTATAAGTATGATGACACCTATATTTCAACAGTTAGGCAAGCACTTGAAAAAGAGGCTGAAGGAAAAGTTAAGTTGTTGTTAAATGATGGCAAAGGCGATCAGGGAACACAAAATGATCAAATCGATTTATTAATTGAAAAAAATGTTGATGCGCTACTGGTTAACATTGTTGATATTGGTGCAGCGCAAACAATAGTTGATAAAGCAAAAAGTGCTGATGTGCCAATAATTTTCTTCAATCGAGAGCCGGCTGAAGAAGTGCTAAAATCGTATAGTAAAGCACGTTTTGTTGGTACAAATGCAAAAGATGCAGGAATTATACAAGGACAAATTATTGCAGACACATGGAAGTCTGATGATTATGATAAAAACAATGATGGAATCTTACAGTATGTTATGTTAAAAGGTGAACCGGACAATCCGGAGGCTGTTGCCAGAACTGAGTGGTCTATTAAAACTGTAAATGAAAGCGGTATTAAGACACAGCAGTTAGGCCTTCAGGTTTGTAACTGGGATACCGAACTTGCAAGTAGAGCAACAGAGGCATGGATATCTAAATTCGGTGACGAAATTGAGTTTGTGGTGGCAAATAATGATGGAATGGCACAAGGCGCTATAGCGGCACTTCAGGCAGCAGGTTATAATAAAGGGGATAAAGAGAAGTTTGTTTCAGTAGTAGGCGTTGATGCAACTGATGCAGCAAAAGATTTAATTTCAAAAGGATATATGACCGGAACAGTATTGCAAGACGGTCAGGCAATGGCAATGGCACTTTATACTATTGGAGTTAATGCAGCAAGCGGTTTTGATTTTATTGATGGCACAGATTTTGAATATGATACTACCGGTGTATCAGTAAGAATACCTTATCAGGCATACAATGGAGAAAAATAACAAAGATATGGATAACCAAAAATTTTTGCTTGAAATGAAAAATATCAGCAAAGAGTTCCCTGGTGTTAAAGCGCTTGACAATGCAAAATTACAAATAAAAAAAGGTAGTGTACACGCTTTAATGGGGGAAAATGGTGCAGGAAAATCAACTCTTATGAAATGCTTGTTTGGCGTGTATAAAAAAGATAGCGGTATAATCAAATTAAACGGTCAGGTTATCGAGTTTAATACACCTAAACAGGCGCTTAATAATGGTGTTGCAATGGTGCATCAAGAGCTAAACCAGGTTTCACAAATGACTGTTGCTGACAATATATGGCTTGGAAGATACCCTAATAATCTTGGTGTTGTCAGTAATAGCGAGTATATTGAAAAAACACTTCAGGTTTTTAAAGAACTCGGCCTTGATATTGACCCAAATGTTAAAATGAGTAAGCTTTCTGTTTCTGACAGACAAATGGTCGAAATAGCCAAAGCTGTATCTTATGATTCAAAGATTGTTGTTTTAGATGAACCTACGTCGTCGCTTGCTTCAGAAGAAGTAAAACGATTGTTTGTAATTATTAAAAAACTTAAAGATGCTGGGTGCGGAATTATATATATTTCTCATAAAATGGAAGAAATACTCGAAATATGTGATGAAGTAACAGTTATGCGTGATGGAAAATGGGTTGCTACACATAGCGCTTCCGATTTAACAACCGATACAATTATTAAACTTATGGTCGGCAGGGAGCTCACAAACAGGTATCCTGATAAAACTAACAAAATTTCTCAATTTAATGTTTTGGAAGTAAAAAACTTAACCGGTAAATATCCGCCATGCATAAATGATGTAAATTTTGAACTTAAAAAAGGTGAAATTTTAGGAGTGTCAGGTTTGGTTGGTTCAAGGCGTACAGAACTTTTAGAAACAATTTTTGGTATTGCAACCAAATCAAGCGGCGAGATAATTATTAACGGAAAACATGTTTATAACAAAACTCCGCGTGAATCAATCATAAATGGGTTTGCACTTCTTACGGAGGAGAGAAGGAAAGATGGTATTTTTGGCGGATTAGATATTACTTTTAATTCAATAATTTCTAGCTTAAAAAAATATACCCGTTTTGGAATTATTAATAACAAAAAAACTATTAATGCAGCTAAATGGGTCATTGAAAAATTAAACGTAAAGACGCCATCTTCTACAGCAAAAATCAGAAATTTATCAGGTGGCAATCAGCAAAAGGTTATTTTGGGAAGATGGCTTTTAAATGAACCGGAAGTTTTCTTGCTAGATGAACCAACACGTGGTATTGATGTAGGAGCAAAATTTGAAATATACCAACTGATAATTGATTTGGCAAGTAAAGGTAAGGGCATTATTGTAGTTTCTTCGGAAATGCCTGAGTTACTTGGCATATGCGACAGAATTTTAGTGATGTCAAACGGCAGGGTTGCCGGGATTGAGCCTGTTACAAATTTATCACAGGAAAAAATTATGGAATTGTCTGCAAAGTATATATAGCATCTTGAAAGGAAGAACCAAGTTGATAAAAAATAAAAAACTATCACAAATTTTACTTGACTATTCTCTTTATATTGTTTTAGGAATTCTTATTCTTATAGTGATAATTAAAGATCCGTCGTTTATCTCACTGAAAAATATTACTAATATACTAAGTCAGGCATCCACAAGAGGTATACTTGCATTAGGCGTTGCAGGTCTTATTGTCTTGCAAGGTACAGATTTGTCTGCAGGAAGAATTTTAGGATTAACTGCAATTGTGTCTGCATCGCTCTTGCAATCAACAACGTATGCGTCAAGAATGTATGCAAATTTGCCACAACTGCCAATAATTATTCCAATGCTTGTAGCAGTAATAATTGGTGGAATTTTTGGTTTAATAAATGGATTTGGAGTGGCAAAATTAAAACTTCATGCGTTTATTGTAACTCTTGGTACACAGCTTATTGCCTATGGTGTTTCCTGCATATATATAGACCGCCCACCTCTTGGAGCACAACCGATTGCAAATTTAGATGACAGATATGTAAGGTTTGTTACAGGTTCGCTAAAATTTGGAGCGTTTGAGTTCCCATATCTGATACTCTACCTTGCAATAGTTTCTGTAATTATGTGGTTTGTATGGAATAAGACCGTTCTTGGGAGAAATATGTTTGCCATTGGAGGAAATCCGGAAGCGGCTGCAGTATCCGGGGTTAAACTTTCAACAAATATTATTATTATATTTTTGATTTCAGGAATTTTATATGGTTTGGCTGGCTTTTTAGAAGCAGGACGTGTTGGATCAGCTACAAGTAACAGTGGTATAAATTATGAACTTGATGCAATTTCCGCTTGTGTTGTAGGAGGGGTTTCTTTTTCAGGAGGTGTTGGTACAATACCTGGCGTTCTTATAGGAACTGTAATCCTTCAGTTTATAAATTATGGTCTTAATTTTATTGGTGTAAGTCCTTATTTGCAATATATTATTAAAGGGTTAATAATAATATTGGCAGTTTCTATTGATGTAAGAAAATATATTGAAAAGAGATAACAAATATCCACCCAACCAGGGTGGATATTTGTTATCAATTTAATTTAATAGTTGCATATAATATATTGGTGATTTTATGCGTATCTGTATGAAACAAAAAGTGTGTTTTAAGTTTGTTTACATAAAAAAAGTAATTGCTGTTTTAGTTATAACGATGATGCTTGGAATACTTTTAAGCGGTTTTTTTACAGGTATTTATAAGCCATACATAACATCAATGGCAGTAGGAAGAACAAATAATCTAATGCAAAATCTTATGAATAAAACGGTACTTGAAATAATTAGCTCAAAGGAATTCGACAGTTTTGTCAATATAATAAAAGATAATGATAACAAAATTGTTGGAATTGAAACTGATACTGTAAAAGTTAATGAGTTTAAATCTGTTTTTTTAAGCAGTATTACTGAAAAAATTAAAAACCTTCAAAATGAACGTTTTGGGATCCCTGTACTTTCTTTTTTAAACAATCCTTTTTTGTCGGAAATAGGGCCGGTTATACACATTAAATTAAAGCCTGTTGGAATAATAAACGCAGATCTTAAAAGTACTTTTGAATCGGTTGGAGTCAATCAATCGAAGCACCAGATTGATTTGAAGTTCAATATAAATGTTGTTATAGTTATGCCTGCCATACAAATTAAACATACAGTTTCCTCAACAGTGCCGGTTGCACAAACGGTAATAGTAGGTGAGGTTCCACAAAGTTATACAAATGTTACTACTTCTCCTCAAAAACTTGACGATACAGTTTTACAGCTTGCAGAAAATTGAAAAATATGGTATAATAAATTTATAATGTCAATTATGACGATAACTCATCATTAAAGGAGAATAAATATGGAAATTACAAGATACAGTTTGTGGGATAATATACCAGGCACGACAAATTATGAGCCATGGATTGAACATTATGCGCCCCAAAAAGCGATAACCGATTCAGCACTACTTATTGTGCCGGGAAGTGGCTATGAGGTCGACCCTGATCGTCCTAAACAAGAGGGTGAAAGAGTGGCGAAGTATTACTGCGAGATGGGCATAAATGTATTTTGTCTTCGATATCGCGTAAAGCCTGACTATTTTCCTTTGCCGATACTCGACGGAAGAAGAGCGGTAAGATTTATAAGATATAACAGTGAAAAATTTGGCATAAACAAAAACAAAATTGCTGCTATGGGATATTCCTCGGGTGGTCATCTTACAGCGTCGTTGTTTTCTTATAACGATAAAATTGACTTTGAAGACATTGACGAAATTGATAAGGAAAACTATGTGCCTGATTATCAGATCCTTTGCTATCCCGTTATTGGTCTTGATAAAGAAAACCACTATATACATTACGGGTCGCCCAGCAGTTTGCTTAACGATAAATATGAGCAATACAAAGATGTTTTGAGCCTTGAATTTTCAAAGGTAAAGGTTGATGCACCGACATTTATATGGCATAATTTTGATGATAGCAGCGTAAGTGTACTAAATTCGCTTAAGTATGCCGAAAACTTGAGGAAAAACGGAACCTCGGTTGAAATGCATATTTTTCCCGACGGGAACCATGGGATTGGTCTTCCAACAGAAGATACAAAGGTTTTGAATCATGCTAAACAGTGGATTGACTTGCTCACAAAATGGCTTATCTACCAAAATTTTATAGATGCATAAATGGCTTTATGTAAATATTACAGTAGTGCAAAATTTATTTAAAATGATTGGCGCGTAAATTGTGTATTATTTTTATAATTATTATTGAGCATATGGGTGGTGTTAACTTGAAAAGCGTTAATAAAAAAATTGAAGATTTAGTTGCTGAGTTAAATGAACATGCTTACAAGTATTATGTTCTTGATAATCCCGACATTTCTGACTACGAATATGATAAAAAATATGCGCAATTAGTCGAGTTAGAGGAACAGCATCCTGAGCTAATTTTGTCTTATTCGCCTACTCAGCGTGTTGGAGATAAACCTCTTGATAGCTTTGAAAGCGTAACTCACACTGTTCAAATGCAGAGTCTTAATGATGTTTTTTCGTTCGAAGAACTTGTGGGCTTTGATAATAAAATTAGTAAATCATTAGAGAATTATACGTACTCTGTCGAACTGAAAATTGACGGTTTGTCTGTGTCTTTAGAATATAAGAACGGCGAATTTTTTAGAGGTTCAACACGTGGCGATGGTATAGTGGGCGAAGATATTACAAATAATTTAAAAACAATATCTTCAATACCATTAAAACTTAATAAGAATATTGATATCGAAGTGCGCGGAGAAGTTTTTATGCCTAAAAAAAGCTTTGAAGATCTAAATGATTATCGTGAACTTCACGGTCTTCCACTTTTTGCAAATCCAAGGAATGCTGCAGCGGGCTCTTTAAGACAATTAGACCCTAAAGTGGCTGCAGAAAGAAATCTTGATATCTTTGTTTTTAATGTTCAGCAGTTTTCCGGTGAAGAGTTTGCAAGTCATATTCAGTCATTGGACTTTTTGAAAAATCTCGGCTTTAAAATTAACCCTGAAACTGTTTTATGCAAAAATATTGATGAAGTTATATATACTATTGAGAAATTCGGTCAGATGCGAAATTCTTTACCTTATGATATAGATGGTGCTGTTGTTAAGATTGACAATTTATCACAACGAGAATTGCTTGGTACTACGGTAAAAGCACCAAGATGGGCGGTTGCGTACAAGTATCCTCCTGAGAAAAAAGAAACTATTATAGAAGATATTGAAATCAAAGTTGGAAGAACTGGTGTATTAACACCAAATGCTGTTTTAAAGCCTGTTTTTGTTTCGGGCAGTTTAATATCAAGAGCTACTCTTCACAATTATGGATATATATCGCAAAAAGATATCAGAATAGGCGATACTGTTGTCATACAAAAAGCCGGAGATATTATACCTGAAGTTGTAGAAGTTGTTAAAAGCAAAAGAGATGGCACGCAAAAACAATTTGTGATGCCTGATAAATGCCCCTCATGCGGAAGTGATGTAATAAAGGCAGATAACGAGGCTGCACATAAATGTCAGAATATGGAGTGCCCTGCCCAGCTTTTAAGAAATATAATTCATTTTGTTTCTAAAGATGCTATGGATATTGATGGGTTGGGTGAGGCAATCATTGAGATTTTTGTAAACAAAGGTTTAATTTCAGGTGCAGCTGATTTGTACTATTTAAATTTTGATGACGTAGCAAACATTGATGGCTTAGGTGAAAAATCTGCTCAAAACATAAAAAATGCTATTCAAAAGTCAAAAGATAATGATTTTTATCGTCTTTTGTTTGCTTTAGGCATTCCACACATTGGACAAGTTGCTGCAAAAAAAATATGCAATGTTTTTAATACTATAGATGACGTGATATCTGCCACTGAAGAGCAACTCTCAAATATTGACGATGTTGGAATTGTTATGGCAAGGTCTGTTAAAAGCTTTTTCGAAAACAATCATAATTTACATGAGATTGAGCGTCTGAAAGATGCTGGTGTAAATATGAAAAAAATTATTTCACAGAACGCATCTGATGTACTTAGCGGTAAAACTTTTGTATTAACAGGGACTTTGCCCAATTTAACACGCAATGAGGCAAAAAAGCTTATTGAAGACAATATGGGAAAAACTTCTTCTTCGGTTTCTAAAAACACAGATTATGTTTTAGCAGGTGACGAAGCGGGTAGTAAACTTACCAAAGCTATTGAACTTGGTATTACTATTGTTTCAGAAGAAGAATTTTTGGAAATGATTAAGAAATGATTTACCAAAATATTGAAAAATACGGTAATATGTAGTATTCTATTTATGAGGTGCTTTTTTTGACAACAATATATTTTGATAACTGCGCTACAACAAGACCATACGATGAAGTTCAAGACATAGTTTTGCAGACTATGTCTTGTAACTATGCAAACCCTTCGGCACTACATTCCGCAGGTATTGCTTCAGAGCGCCTGATAAACGAAGCCAGGAAGAAAATTGCGTCTACGCTACATTGTAATGCTGACGAATTAATTTTTACTTCGGGCGGTACGGAATCTGACAATATTGCAATTTTAGGCGTGACAAATTCTTATTCAAAAAAAGGCAAACACATTATAACATCTGCCATAGAACACCATGCTGTTTTAGATTGTTTTAAGTACCTTGAAACCATTGGGTTTGAAGTAACGTATGTTGGTGTTGATAAAAATGGAATTATAGATTTTGAAGAATTGAAAAATTCTGTGCGTGACGATACAATACTGATTTCAATAATGCTCTGCAATAACGAAACGGGGGTATTCCAACCTGTTGAAAAAATCAGGTCTGTTTCCAAAAATGCAATTATTCATACTGATGCCGTGCAGGCGTATGGAAAGTATGATTTTAGTGGGTTGGATGTTGACTTAATATCCGTATCAGGTCATAAAATTCATGCCCCTAAAGGAATAGGTGCGTTGGTTGTTAAAAACAAAGTAAAACTTTCAAATGTTTCTTTTGGTGGTGGTCAGGAAGCTGGGATTAGGTCTGGTACATACAACACCGAAGGAATTTTAGGTTTTGGTAAAGCTGCTGAAATCACATATAATGATTTGCAAAAAAGCATTTCATATCTTAATAACCTCTGCTCATATTTTAAAGACTTAATTCTTTCAAAAATACCCGATGTCAAATTTAACGGTCAAGACAGTGTTAACGTTGTCAGCGTTGCTTTTTCAGGGGTAAGGGGAGAGGTGCTTTTGCACACTCTTGAGGAAAAAGGAATATATGTATCTACTGGCTCTGCCTGCAATTCAAAGTCAACTAAAATCAGTTATGTTTTAAAAGCTATGGGGATTGAACACAGTGTTGCAGAAAGTTCTGTAAGAATTAGTTTTTCTACTTTTAATACGAAAGAAGAAATTGACTATGCCGTAGAGGTAATTGCAGAAAGTGTCGCTTTTTTAAGAAAATTCACCAGAAGATGAGGTAACTAATGAAACAGATTATTTTACTAAAATTAGGGGAAATAGTTTTAAAAGGATTAAACAGACGTTCGTTTGAGAAACGTCTAATGAAAAATGTAAGACATTCGCTTAAGCATTTAGGTGGATTTGATATGAAATTTGCCCAGTCTACTATTTATATCACTCCGGATATGGATATGGATATTGACAGAACTGTTGAACTGCTTAAAAAAATATTTGGTGTTGCTTCAGTTGTTCGTGCATACGAAACTCAAAAAGACCTTGAGTGTGTAAAAAAACTGGTAACTGATATTTTTGCCAATGATTTGCTTAAAGCAAAAACATTTAAATGTGCTGCAAAAAGATCAGATAAGCAGTTCCCGATGAAGTCACCTGAAATTTGTGCTTTGATAGGAGAGTATATTTTAGATAACTTCCCTGATTTAACTGTAAATGTTGAAAATCCTGATATTATTATAAATATTGAAATCCGCGATTATGGTGCATACGTTCATACAGGTAAAATTCAAGGTGCAGGTGGTATGCCGGTTGGCAGTAACGGTAAAGCAACACTTTTGTTGTCCGGCGGGATTGACAGTCCCGTTGCAGGCTATATGACTGCCAAACGTGGAGTTGAACTTAACGCTGTTCATTTTTATTCACATCCATACACCAGTGAAAGAGCAAAAGATAAGGTTATTGAACTTGCAAAAATAATTGCTCAATATACAGGTCCTTTTAATTTGCATATTGTTCATTTTACTAAACCTCAGCTTGAAATATATGAAAAGTGCCCTGATGATGAGCTTACTGTAATCATGCGACGTGTTATGATGAAAATAACAGAAAAAATTGCCATAGATACAAATTCTATTGCTCTTGTTACAGGCGAAAGTATTGGTCAGGTTGCAAGTCAGACATTAGAAAGTCTTGGTGTTACTGATGCGGCAACCGCTCTTCCTGTTATCAGACCTCTTATTGGTATGGATAAGGAAGAAATTGTAACAGTTGCCCATAAAATCGGCACGTTTAACACCTCTATTTTGCCTTACGAGGATTGCTGTACAGTTTTTGTGCCAAAGCATCCAAAAACCAAGCCTAAACTTGAAGATATCCTAAAATCTGAGCAAGTTCTTGATATGAATAATATTATTGATGAGTGCACAAATAATTTAGAGACAATTTATATTCAGCCATAAGGAGGAAATTATTTTGAACTGTGAAATTATTGCAGTTGGTACTGAGATTTTATTAGGAGACATTTTAAACACGAATGCTCAGTATCTTTCCAGGGAATTATCCGCACTAGGTGTAAGCGTTTTTCATCAGTGTGTAGTTGGTGACAATGAACAAAGACTTATTGAAGCAATCAAAACTTCTTATAATAGGTCTGATATGATTATTTTAACCGGTGGACTTGGTCCTACAGAAGACGACATTACCAAAGAAACTGTTGCAAAAGCTTTAAGTATCAATCTTGTGTATCATAAAGAAAGTTATGAAAGAATTGTTGAGTACTTTAAAAACAGATATATGTCGCCGACAAATGAAAAACAAGCGTATGTTTTAGAAAATTCTACTGTACTTCAGAATAATAACGGTACTGCGCCCGGATGTTTATATGAACAGAACGGTAAGACAGTTGTGATTTTACCAGGCCCTCCGTTTGAAATGCAGCCAATGTTTGAAGACTATGTTAAGCCGTTTATAATGAAAAAAAACGGTGGGATAATTAAGTCAAAATTTATTCGCGTATTCGGCATTGGCGAATCAAATGCAGAGTATTTACTAAAAGATATCATTCAAAATCAAACGAATCCTACTGTTGCACCTTATGCTAAAAAAACTGAATCCACATTTAGAATTACAGCCAAAGCAAACAACGAAAATGAGGCCGACTCTCTAATTACAGATATGTCAGAAAAAATATATAATATACTTGGTGATGCTGTTTATGGCGAAGATGATGATACTTTGCAATCAGTTTTAGTTAAGCTTTTACAAGAAAATAGTTTAAAAATTTCTTTTGCTGAATCTTGCACGGCGGGGTTGATTGCTTCTAAAATCGGAGAAATATCAGGTGCGTCGGATGTTTTTTGCGAAAGTTATATTACCTATTCAAACGAGGCAAAACATCGTCTTGTAGATGTTGACGAAAGAATTATTGCAGAATATGGTGCAGTCAGCAGCCAAACTGCTATTGCTATGGCTAATGGCGTAAGAAGTGCATCTTGCTCAGATATTGGCATATCCGTTACAGGAATATCAGGACCTACCGGAGGAAGTAAGGAAAAACCTGTCGGCTTAACTTATATCGGGGTTTCCTATATGGATATTTCAAGAGCGTATAAGTTTGTTTTTAAAGGTGATCGCAACAAAAATCGTGAACTTGCAGCATATAATGCTTTAAATATAGCAAGGCTTACTATATTAGGAAAGGATGTTTACAATGATTTGCATTAAGATGAAAAATGGCAAAGAGATGAAATTAGAACTTTATCCTGAGATTGCTCCAAAAACTGTTGAAAACTTTTTATCTTTGGTTGAAAAAAAGTTTTATGATGGTTTGATTTTCCACAGAGTAATTGAAGGATTTATGATTCAGGGTGGATGCCCTGAAGGTAGTGGAATGGGAGGCCCGGGTTATTCTATTGTTGGAGAATTCTCTGCTAATGGTATCAAAAACGATTTAAAACACACAAGAGGTGTTATATCTATGGCGCGTTCGCAAAATCCGAACTCTGCAGGTTCGCAGTTCTTTATTATGCACATGGATGCACCGCATTTAGATGGGAATTATGCTGCTTTTGGAAAGCTTGTTGAAGGTTTTGAGGTTTTAGATGAAATTGCTGCAACTGAATGCAATTATATGGATAGACCGGTAAGCGATCAGGTAATTGAGAGCATTAGAGTTATATAATAGGAGGAAGATTTATGAATATTTTAGTTACTGGCGGAGCAGGTTATATTGGCAGCCACACTTGTGTTTTACTTTTAGAGGCAGGTCATAATGTAACTGTTTTAGATAACCTTGATAATAGTTGTGAGGTTTCCCTTGAAAGAGTTAAAGAAATCACAGGAAAAAGCTTGAAGTTTTATAAAGTTGACTTGCTTGACTATGAAGCTACCAATAAAGTTTTTGATGAAAATAAATTTGATGCAGTAATCCATTTTGCAGGACTAAAAGCTGTTGGCGAAAGCGTTAGAATTCCAATCAGATATTATCACAATAATATTACGGGAACGCTTAATTTATGTGATATAATGTCAAAACATGGCGTTAAGAAGCTTGTTTTTAGTTCGTCGGCTACAGTTTACGGCGATCCACATACCGTACCGATTAAGGAGGATTTCCCACTTTCTGCTACTAATCCTTATGGTCAGACAAAACTTATGATTGAATATATACTTAAAGATATTTACAAATCAGATAATGAGTGGGATATTGCAATTTTAAGATATTTTAATCCTGTTGGTTCACACGAAAGCGGAAAGATAGGCGAAGACCCATCAGGAATTCCAAATAATTTAATGCCTTATATTTCTCAGGTAGCAATCGGCAAACTTGAATGCTTATCTGTTTTTGGCGGAGACTACAATACAAAAGATGGTACAGGTGTCCGTGATTACATTCATGTTGTTGATTTGGCAAACGGACATTTAAAGGCATTAGACAAAATTCAAAACGACGTAGGTGTTGTTATATATAATTTAGGTACCGGAACCGGATATAGTGTTTTAGAGATGGTTAAAGCTTTTTCCAAAGCAAGCGGTATTGATGTTAAATATAAAATTACTGACCGCCGCCCCGGTGATATCGCAAGTTGTTATGCTGACCCAACAAAAGCAAAAGAGGAATTAGGCTTTGTTGCAACGCACACATTAGAAGATATGTGCTGTGACCTTTGGAAATGGCAGACACAAAATCCTAACGGCTACAAATGATAAATTAAAAGGCGAACCAAAAGGTTCGCCTTTTAATTTTAGTAATTTTCTTTTCTTATTTCAAAATAGCTTTGTGGGTGATTGCAAACAGGACATACTTTCGGTGCAGAGGCACCTTTGTGAATGTGACCGCAGTTTCTACATTCCCACACTGTTTCAGATTCTTTTTCAAACACTTTATCACTTTCAATATTGTCGAGAAGTTTGCGATATCTTTCTTCGTGACTTTTTTCTATAGCTGCTACACCTTTAAATTTTGCAGCAAGTGAAGTAAAGCCCTCTTCTTCGGCATCCTTTGCCATTCTTGCGTACATATCTGTCCACTCAAAATTTTCGCCTTCAGCAGCATGTAGAAGATTTTCAGCAGTAACACCAAGCTCGCCTAATTCTTTAAACCAAAGTTTTGCATGCTCTTTTTCGTTATCAGCAGTCTTAGAAAAGAACTCAGAAATTTGTTCGAAGCCTGCTTTTTTCGCAACAGAGGCAAAATATGTATATTTATTTCTTGCCTGTGATTCTCCGGCGAAAGCTTCCCAAAGATTTTTTTCAGTTTTTGTACCTGCATAAGGGTTTTTACTCATAATCAACACTCCTTTTTTTATAAATTATAATATATATCAATGTTTTTGTCAATTCTTAAAAACTTTTAAGCTTATCATATTTTCAGCAAAATAAACATATATATTTACAAACGAATGTGCGGGAGGAATTATCAAATGAGTAATATTTATCATGATATTTCAACAAGGACAAATGGAGATATCTATATTGGCGTTGTTGGGCCGGTGAGAACAGGAAAATCTACTTTCATAAAGAGATTTATGGAAGAATTGGTTTTGCCAAACATAACCGATTCATTTAAAAAAGAACGCGCGGTAGATGAATTACCACAAAGTGCTGCCGGTAAAACAATAATGACTACCGAGCCAAAATTTATTCCTGATGAAGCAGTAAAAGTTATAATTGATAATAATGCGACAATGAATGTCAGAATGATAGACTGTGTAGGATATGTAGTAAATTCAGCAATGGGGCATACCGAAAATGACTCTCCAAGAATGGTATCAACACCATGGTATGATGAAGAAATACCTTTTGTAGAAGCAGCAGAAATAGGTACGAAAAAAGTTATTTCGGAGCATTCAACAATCGGTTTGGTTGTTACAACAGACGGTAGTATAACTGAAATACCAAGAGAAGAATATATTGAGGCAGAAGAAAGAGTAATTAAAGAATTAAAAGCAATAAATAAACCGTTTTTAATATTGCTAAACAGTGTAAATCCTGATTCGAATTCTACTATAGAATTAAAAAACAAACTTGAAGCCAAGTATGATTCAACAGTTGTTGCAGTAAATTGTCAAACTTTAAATGAACATGATATTAATTCAATAATAAGAAGCATTTTGCACGAGTTTCCAATCAGAGAAATCAAACTGAAACTTCCTGGATGGATAGAAAGCCTTCCAGATGAGCATTGGTTTAGTGCAGAGATAACAGCTTTAATAAAGAATTCATTAATGAATGTAAACCGAATCCGCGATATTAAAAAAATTCAGAACTACATTTATGATGGAGAAAATATTACTGATTGTAAAATCTCTTCTATGGATTTAGGTAGTGGCAGCGCAGTGGTAAACATTTCTGTAAAAGAAGAATTGTTTTATAAAATTTTAGGTGAAAGATCAGGATTTGAAATAACAGGTCAAGAAAGTTTAATAAGTTTGATTACCAGTCTTGCAGAAGTTAAAAAAGAGTATGACAAAGTCTCATTTGCTTTATCGGAGGTAAATAGAAAGGGGTATGGCATCGTATCACCAACAATCGATGAGTTGGTATTAGAAGAACCACAAATTGTTAAGCAAGGGGGACGGTATGGCGTACGTCTTAAAGCATCAGCACCATCTATACATATAATGTGTAACAAACAGAGGTTATTAAAAACTGCATAACTATATATAAAGGCAGGCCAATAATGGCTTGTCTTTTGTGTCGAAAAATGTATGGCTAAAGGAGGTGGCAACACCATACTTATATTGACAAAGCAACATAACCGTGATATAATTATTGTGTTTAGCTATATACTTTGACTTTTAGCAAAAAACATTAGGTTGGAAGATAAAATGTTTGAAACGAGGGGAGTTTTATGGAAAGATTCGAAAAGAAAGTTTGGCTTGCAACACCTACAATGCACGGCGATGAACTAAAATATGTTACCGAAGCCTATGAAACGAACTGGATGTCTACAGTGGGTGCTAACATAAACGAAGTGGAAAAGCAGATTTGTGAAATCGTAGGCTGCAAGTATGCAGTTGCACTTTCAGCAGGTACTGCAGCACTTCATTTGGCGGTAAAGCTTTCGGGTGTCAAGCCGGGTGATAAGGTGTTTTGCTCTGATTGCACCTTTAGTGCAACGGTAAATCCTGTTGTTTACGAGGGTGGCGTGCCTGTATTTATTGACACAGAATACGACACATGGAACATGGACCCTGTGGCACTTGAAAAGGCATTTGAATTATATCCAGAGGTTAAGGTTGTTGTAGTTGCACATCTTTACGGAACCCCCGGAAAAATTGATGAAATTAAGGCAGTTTGCGAAAGACACGGTGCGTTAATCATTGAAGACGCCGCGGAATCCTTGGGTGCTACCTATAAGGGCTTGGAAACGGGTAGTTTTGGTACATATAACGCAATCAGCTTTAACGGAAATAAGATTATTACAGGCTCTTCCGGCGGAATGCTTTTGACAGATAGTGAGGATGCTGCAAATAAAGCTCGAAAATGGTCAACACAAAGCCGTGAAAATGCTCCCTGGTATCAACATGAGGAAGTAGGCTATAACTACCGTATGAGTAACGTTATTGCAGGTGTTGTAAGGGGGCAAATCCCACACCTTTCGGAGCATATTGCAAGCAAAAAGGCGATTTATGAAAGATACAAGGAAGGTTTTAAAGGCTTGCCTGTTAAGATGAATCCTTATGATGAAAAAAACAGTGTGCCAAACTTCTGGCTTTCCTGCATGATAATTGACGAGGATGCTATGACAAAGCAAGTAAGAGGCGAATGCGAGGCATTATATGTTAAGAAATCTGGAAAATCAAGTCCGACCCAAATCCTTGAAACTCTTGCTGAATATAATGCAGAGGGAAGACCTGTATGGAAACCTATGCATATGCAACCCATCTATCGTATGAACGGGTTTGTAACCCGCGAAGGTGACGGCAGAGCAAAAACCAACGCATACATAAGTGGCGGAAGCTTGGGGAAAGATGGCAAGCCTCTTGATGTGGGTATGGATATTTTCCAAAGAGGTCTATGCTTGCCGAGCGATAACAAGATGACAGTTGAAGAACAGGATAAGGTTATTGAAATTATAAAGAGTTGTTTCAGATAAAAGGAGCATTGTAAATGGATCGAATTTTGGTTATTGCAGCTCATCCTGATGACGAAGTTTTAGGTATGGGCGGAACTATTGCAAAGCTTGCATCACAAGGAAAAGAAGTGCATTTGCTAATCGTTACGGATGGAAGCACTTCTCAATATAAAGACAGTGAAAATATTGGGGAAATTCTTGATTCTAAGAAACAGGAAACAAAGAAAGCTTCTGATATTCTTGGTATAAAATCTATTATGTATGGAATGCTGCCTGATATGAAACTTGATGTGACACCACATATTGATGTAAACCAGGTTATTGAAAAAACTATTGATTATATTAAGCCTGATACTGTTTTTACACATTTTTGGGGCGATGTGAATATGGATCACAGGTGTATTTACCATTCAACAATGGTAGCAGTAAGACCTGTTATGTCACAGTGTGTAAAGGAAGTTTATTGTTACAGTGTTCCGTCATCAACTGAATGGAGTCCTGCAGTTTTACAAACCACCTTTATGCCAAACCTTTTTGTGGACATTTCCAAGGAAGCGCCGCTAAAGTACAAAGCGATGAAGGCTTACGAAACTGAGCTTCGTGATTATCCTCATCCACGCTCTGTTGAGTACCTTAAAAAAGATGATGAGGCAGTTGGACTGCGTGTCGGAGTAAAAGCGGCAGAATCTTTTGTAATGCTTAGAAAGTTAGGTATCTAATGAAAACATTTAATGCATTATTAAAACGAGCTTTTGACGTGGTTTTTGCTCTGTCATTTTTGATTGTTTTTTCACCTGTGTATATAATTACAGCTGTACTGATTATGATTATGAGTCCCGGAAATCCCATTTATAAAGCTGAAAGAATCGGTAAAGACGGCAAGATTTTTACTTGCTATAAATTCCGCTCAATGAGAATAGATTCGGGAAATGTTAAACTTACAACCCTAAGAAATGACGATAGAATTTTTCCTTTCGGTAAATTCATAAGAAAGGCTAAGATTGATGAAATGCCGCAAGCCCTTAATGTGCTTTTTGGACAAATGTCTGTGGTTGGCCCAAGACCTGAAGATAAGAGTAATGCCGATAAGATATACGTGGGAGAGTATAAGAATATTTTGAAGGCAAAACCGGGACTAACTAGCCTTGCCAGTCTTTATGACTATACCCATGGTGAAAATTTTGAGTCTCCTGAAGAATACGAAAATGAGTTTTTGCCACAGAAATTGTTTTTGGAGCTTTATTATGTAAATAACTGTTCGTTCCTTTTTGATATTAAACTGATACTTGAAACAGCATACATAATAATTGCAATAGTTTTTGGAAAAGAAAAGTTTAATACCCCAAAGGAACTGTCGGGGTATTCTGATAAGATTTTAGAAAATAGGTAAAAGGGTGTTAGGGCGATATGAATTATGAGAATATACATGTATTGTTGGCAGATGGCGGAGATAGACAGACCTTGCCATTGTTGGAAGAATTAAAAAAGCTTGGTTGTATTGTCACTACGCTGAATAAATCAAATTTGGATGTTGGAAAAACTTCCAAATATCCTGACTTTAAAGAATTCTATATACATCAAGGTGAAGGTGTAGATAGCCAGATTGCTGCTATTGAGGAGCTGGCTAAGTCAAAAAAGTACGATATCGTAATAACCACCTCAGATGATGTTGCTGAGGCGTTGTCCATCAAAAAGTCAGAACTTGAACAATATACTAAAATTGCGATTGTTGAGCCTGAGCTATTCTTTAAGGCTTATGACAAGCTCCAAACTATGGATATTTGTATGCGCAATGACATCCCTTGTCCTAAAACATTTCACAATTTAAGTAATGTTGAGCATATGGATTGGGAGAACATCACCTTTCCGATAGTAATTAAACCGAGAAAGAGTTATGGTTCAATCGGATTTCATAGGTTTGATGATATGGCTTCTGCTAAGGGATTTTGCAAGAGCATTGGCGAAAATGTAAAAGAGTTTGTTATTCAAGAGTATATACCTCAGACAGACATACAGTATGAGTGCGCAATGTTTATGGATGAAAACAGCGAAGTGAAAACTGCTATGGTATTTTCAAAAAATCGATGGTTTCCTGTAGATGGAGGTTCGAGTACGTGCAATGTAAGTGTGTCAAGACCAGACATTGTGGAAACCTGCACAAAGCTGTTAAAAACTATTGGCTGGAAAGGTCCTGCAGATATTGATCTTATTCAGGATCCAAGAGATAACGTAGCAAAAGTTATTGAAATCAATCCGAGGGTATCAGGAAGTGTAAAGATTGTAATTAAATCAGGGATAAACATAGTAGAACAAATTGTGCAGCTTGCAATGGGAGAAGAAGTTACACCATATATTGAATATGATAAAGGTGTACGCTTGCGTTGCATGCATACAGAGCTATTGTGGTTTATTAAATCTAAAAAACGTTTTCGTACCGATCCACCTTTTTTTGATTTCAGGAGTACCTATGATCAGATATGGAACTGGCATGATCCCGTACCGTTTTTTTCATTTTCGCTTCAGGCTTTGGGGAAATACGGTAAGGAGATCAAAAAGCGAAAAAGGTAAACAGTGTCAAATCCAATAAAATGAACAATCTCTTAGATGGGGGAAAGAAATGAAGCTTTTAAAAAAAGATATAAACAAAAAAATGTTTAAAATTTCCGAATCAGACGATAAGGAGCACAGCTTATATCTCTTTAGACCTAACATGTTTCAGTTGTTTTATCGAAACGAATATCCTTTTGAAAGAAGCATAAAACAAATAGTTCGATTTATGTTGGAGTTTCTTAGAGCACATTATAAAGTTTATTATTTAGTGGATAAGAACATGAATGTGTGTGGAATGTGCGCGGTACAGCTTTGTGGACATGGGAGATATTCGTTTTTTGAAAAGGATTCGTATATGATTGGACCGTATGCGGTTAATAAAGAGTTTAGAGGCAAGGGTTTCTCAACAAAAATGCTAAAAATGGTATTAGCAGAATTGCCACTTGATGCGGTACTTTATGATTGGATAAGTAAAGATAATACTGCAAGCAGAGCAGCTACTGAAAAAATGGGTTTCGTTCCTATAAATGGAATGAAGCTTACCAGTGTAATGAGAAGGTTTATGCTTGGCGACATAGAATATGGTGATTATTTGATTTATAAGACAGAAAATAAATATGGTAAAAAGAGTATTTAAGGGGGATGCGGGATGAATAATATGAAGTTTTCCGTATCAATGTGTGTATATGGTGGAGATAATCCTGACCATTTTCGCACAGCAATAGAAAGTGTGTTTTCACAGACATTTATGCCGAGTGAGGTTGTGCTTGTAATAGATGGCCCTGTGCCCAAAGAAACTGATGCGGTCATTTGCGATATGCAAAATCAACATCAGGAACTTAAGGTAATTCGTTTAGAAAAAAATATGGGACATGGCGTTGCAAGAAAAACTGGAATTAAAGAGTGTACTCATAACTATATCGCGATTGCAGATGCTGACGATATAAATTTGCCTGACAGGTTTGCTCTGCAGATGCAAGCATTTGAAAAATATCCTGAAGTTAATGTTATGAGTGGTTCACATACAAAATTTATTGATAACCCCGATAATGTTATAGCAATAAGTTCAAGACCTGAACATCATAAGGAAATTGTTGCTTTGATGAAGAAAATGTGTCCTATTACTCAAGCTTGCGTAATGTTCACCAAGGAGATTTATGAAAAAGCAGGCGGGTACGTAGATTGGTACTGTGGAGAGGACTATTACCTGTGGATTAGAATGTATGAAGCGGGAGCTGTTTTCTATAACTGTCCCGAAAATCTTGTGGCTGTCAGAACATCGCAGGATCAGTATAAACGTCGCGGAGGCTTAAAGTACTTTGAAAGCACTGCAGGGCTTTCAAACTACATGTATAAAAAAGGAATTATTGGACTAAAAAGACATATTATAAATGTTGCACCACGCTTTGTACTCCAGGTGATATTACCACCAAGTTTGCGCGGGAAAATCCGTAACATAGTAATAAAAAATGCGACTAAGGAGGTAACTAAAAATGAAAAAATATAAAATTGGTTACACAACCGGTGTATATGATATGTTTCACATCGGTCACCTAAATATCCTAAGGAGAGCAAAGGAACAATGTGATTACCTAATTGTTGGAGTTTCTACGGATGAACTGGTAAAGGAATATAAGAACAAAATTCCTACAATACCTTTTGAAAACAGAATAGCAATTGTAGAAGCTGTCAAATACGTAGATAAGGTTGTACCACAGGTTAATATGGATAAGTTTGAGGCATGGAAAAATCTGAAATTCGATGCGATTTTCCATGGGGATGACTGGAAAGGTTCAAACTTATATGATAAGGCGGAAAAGGACTTAAAAGCGGTGGGAGTGGATATGGTGTTTCTTCCACATACCGATGGGGTGTCATCTACACTCCTTACAGGCAAAACAGGAATAGAATGATATGATAAAAATTATCGGACTAAAAAGACATATAAAAAATGCGACTAAGGAGGTAACTAAAAATGAAAAAATATAAAATTGGTTACACAACCGGTGTATATGATATGTTTCATATTGGTCACCTAAATATTCTAAGAAGAGCAAAGGAACAATGTGAATACCTAATTGTTGGAGTCACAACGGACGAACTTAGTTTTATCAGAAAAAATAAATATCCTATTATCTGTGAAAAGGAAAGAATGGCTATTGTGGAAGCTATACGATATGTGGATGAAGTTATTCCCCAAAACGATATGGATAAGCTAACGGCTGTGCGCAAGGCTAATGCAGATGCGGTTTTTGTAGGTTCTGACTGGAAGGGAACTGAGGCCTGGAATAAATACGAAAAAGAATTCGCTGAAATTGGTTGTGAGGTAGTTTATTTAGACCATACAGATGGTATTTCCTCAACAATTTTAAGAGAAAGGCTGGCTGAAAAATAATGCATTTTATTTATTCAGAATGGGAAGAATTTTGCGAAAATTTACATAAAAACGGAAAACATAGTATTACAGCTCGCTCTCTTTTTGACAAATCTGAGGATAAATACTTTGTTTTAAAGCACGATGTGGAAACATCCCTTGAAAAAGCTTTAAAATTAGCACAGATTGAAAATAAGTATGAACATAAAGGATCATATTATGTTCAGGCATACCTTTTAGACAATGAAAAGAATATAAAAATACTGAATGAAATCAAAAATCTCGGTCATGAAGTCTCTTATCACTATGATGTAATGGATGCAACAGGCGGGGATTTGGAGCAAGCAATAGAATTGTATGAAAAAAACAAGGTGATTTTCGAGAACAGCGGTTTTAAAATCAAAACTGTTTGTCAGCACGGTAACCCTGTGGTTGAACGAAAAGGTTATACATCAAATCGTGACTTTTTCCGTGCAGAAAAAGTTACAGAAAAATACCCTGATGTTGCAGATATTATGGTAAACTTTAAAGAAATGGCAAATACGGACTATTCATATATTTCCGATGCAGGGCTTGGATTTCAGATCATATTTGATCCTATAAATAACGACATTGTCCCAAGCAAAGAAAAGGATGTTTTTCTTGGTGAACTGGATAAGGTGTTGGAGCTGATTTTGAAAGGAGAAAGCTCTGTTATAATTAGTACACATCCTCATAGATGGACTTCTTCAAAGGGCAAGCATGCAGTACGGAAAGTAATTTTTAATGTTATACGAAAAACTGTGAAAGCACTTAGCAAAATACCGTTTATCAAAAAATTTATGAGTAAATACTATTACGTGGCAAAAAAACTTTGATAATTTAAAGCGTTGGAGGAGAAAGATGGAGAAGGAACAGGCCGTAAGGGACGTACAGATGAAAATTCTTGAAATAATGAAATACATAGATAAGGTATGCAGACAAAATGATATCACCTATTTTATTATGGGAGGAACAGCTCTTGGTGCTGTAAGGCACGGTGGCTTTATTCCTTGGGATGATGACCTTGACATCTTTATGACCCCTGATCAGTACGAAAAATTTAAAGGAGCTTTAGATAAAGAAAAAAACGAAACCTTTGTCCTTCAGGAATGGCGCACAACACCTGATTATCTTGAATATGCCAAAGTGCGCATGAACGGAACTACCTTTATTGAAAAATCTATGTTGGGACGAAAAGATTTGCACCTTGGAATTTATGTTGATATTATGATTCTGCATAAGCTTCCAGAGGGTAAACAAAATATTCAAAAACGAATTTACAATATGTCAAAATATGTTGTGCTTTTCGCATTAATCCAGAGAGGCTGGAAACCAAAGAATATAAAACAGGAAATTCTTGCAAGAATTATGAAACTTCTCCCAAACAAGATTTTACTTCGCAAATTCTATAAGAATATTTATAAATATGATAATCTTACTGAGGATTATGTTTGGAGTTATTATATCACCAAGGCAAAGCTCAGTCAGGGCGTGTTTGAAAGAGAGTGTTTTGAAAAACCTGCGGATATTCAGTTTGAGGATTGTATGCTTATGGGTCCACAGAACATTAAGAATTATTTAAGCGGACGATATGGCAATTATATGAAGTTACCAAGCAAAGAGCAACAAAAAGCTGATGTCCACGCATATATCTATGATTGCTGCAAGGATTATAGAGAATATACAAAAGAGTGGTAATATTAACTATTTATTATAAAGGATATTAGATTATGAAAAAGATTATTTGGATTGGCTCTTATATGACGGATGAGCAATTTGCAAATTTGCCAACAAAAAGCACAGGACAGTTGTCTGCATTTACTAGTGAAAGAAGTCTTGTAGGCGGAATAGATGTAAACATAGAAAACACTGACTATACAATGGATACAATTGGCGTCATTTCAGGCCTTTCTTTTCCTAAGGCTGAGATGTTTATCAAACAAGAAAAATTTCAACGTAAAGCCGGAACCTATGATGTACATAGCGGATTTTGTAATTTTCCATATATAAATAGATTTCTCAGGGGTAAAGCGTATAAAAAAGAAGTAAAAAGGTGGTATGAAAACAACAAAAATGTGGACGAGCTTGTAGTTTATACGTACGGTGTTGGCATTGGAAAAATTAAAGCTGCCATCTGGCTTAAAAATCACATACCAAATTGTAGAATTTATACTATCATTCCTGACATTCCTATGTTTGTTAATATGAAAAACAGCAAGGTTTGGAACTATCTGAAAAAGCGCTCTGAAATAAAAACGAAAAGACTATTCCCAGTCATTGACGGATTTGTTTTATATTCAGCACCTATGGCAGACTATTTTTGTTTATCGCCTGAAAAGTGGATGCTTATGGAAGGCTCAATAAGCAATGAAGACATTAATTTTGTTAAAAATTTTGAAAAAAAGAAACCTAACGAGAACTTTGTTATGATGTATTCTGGAGCTGTTGATGTTGCAAGAGGAATGCCTCAGCTATTACAGGCAATGAAAGACTTGCCGGACAGAGACCTTGAACTTTGGCTTACAGGAAAAGGCAATTATGTAGAAAAAGTTAATGCTGCAGCAAAAGAAGACAGCAGAATTAAATATTTAGGCTGTCTTGATACAAGAGAGGAAGTTTTAGAACTTGAAATGCAGGCAGACTTGCTTCTTCATATCCGGGTGCCTGACGCACCTTATGCTCCATATTGTTTCCCGTCAAAGGTGTTTGAATATTTAGCTACAGGAAATAAAGTGGCTTCTGTTATAATGGCAGGAATTCCCGAAGATTATTATAAGTATATGATACCAATAGAAAATTTTTCTTCAGAAGGGATTGTAAACGCTGTAAAATTTGCTAAGGATAACGGAAATAGCAAAGAAAATGGACAAGAGTTTGTTATTGAAAACAAAAATGATGTTGTGCAAACAAAGAGAATGCTAGATTTTGCTAAAGTAAGCAGTTGAACGTTGATTTAATAAATAAAATATATTAAATGATAAATCAAGGGTGATAACATTGAAAAGGAATATAACGCATTTTTACACAAATTCAACTGCTGTTGGTGGACCGACGACGTATATCAATTTAATAAATAATTCTCAATATTTGAGCGATAAATATAATTTTTCATGTGTATATCAAAACAAATTGATATACCGTATGAGTTTTAAAGATTTAAAGCGCATTGTTAGTGAATTCAAAAAGAATTCTCCGGATATCATTCATATTCATGGATTGCAAAGTGAAGGATTCGTTGGAACTTTGTGCGCCAAGATCTTTGGAAAGGCAAAAATCTTAATTACCGTCCATGGTATGCAGCATGATTCTTTTAACATAGGTGTATTTAAAAAATTTCTATTCAAAAATATTCTTGAAAGATGGACCTTAAAGAATGCAGACGGCGTATTTTGTGTTTGTGAAGCTGCAGAAAAATCAAAATACATATCAAAAAATACTAAGCATTTGATGCATTATCTTCATAACTGCGTATCCGATATGCCTGAGTATGTGAGAGAAACTGAGAGAGAGAATTTAGGGTTTAAAAAGGATGACATTGTACTTGTTTCGGTAGGAAGAGTAACTGAAGGAAAAGGAGCAGCAGTTGTTGCTAATATTATAGAAAATGACAAAAATAACAACCACAAATATTTAATATTAGGTGATGGACCATATCTAAAAACTATGAAAGAGCGTCTTGCAGAACAGATTTCTAAAGGCAAGGTTGTTTTTATGGGTTCGGTTTCAGATGTTGGAAGATATTTGTCAGCATCAGATGTTTATATTTCTGCAACATATAAGGAAAATTTGTCAATCGCTATTCTGGAAGCAGGATACTACAGTCTGCCTTGCATTGTTACCCCTGTCGGAGGAAATGGTGAAATTATTGAGAATGGGTATAATGGTGAGTTGTTTGATATTGAAGATGTGGATGGCTTTTTTGATAAATTAAACTGTATTTTAAAAACAGGAATTGACAAATATAGAGCAAATGCAAAGGAAAATATTAATCAACGTTTTTCCATCGAACAGTTTGAAAAGGGTTTATGTGACATTTATAACAAAATACTAGACAATAATTGAAAGAGGTAGTGTTTTAATGACATGGATTATATTGATTACTATTTTTGGCGGTCTGAGCTTACTTGCATTTACAGGTAAATTTTCTAAAAAACAAATAAAGGTACTCACATATACCGCCTTAATAGTATTTGCATTTATATACGAACCGTCACCAAAAGCAGATATGTATAGATTTCATGAATCTATACTTTTTATGAAACGGTTTGGTTCTGATGCAGCATACGAACGGTTATCGTATATATATGAAAATTCACAAGCTTTTTTTGTAATTATGAAAATTTTTAGTTATCTTCCTATATCATTATTTTTTCCTGTTGCCTTACTAAGTACCTATGGTGTTTTGCTAGCAATATTTTTTGATTTTACAGATAATTTTGAATTAACAAAGCACCAGTTTGCTATGATATATTCGTTTTTTTTGTGTTGCTTAAACTTTGGAATAGTTTTTTCAATCATGAGATATTTTATTGCATATTGTATTGGAATAGCAGGGATATATATATGGTTTAGAAAAGGAACCGGTTTTTTGGGACGTGCCTTTTCGCTTTTTATGATTATAGTGCCCACTTATATTCATGCATCAGGATTTATAATTCTATTAATGTGGTTACTTATTATTTTTTACCACATTAAGTCTGTAAGAATACTATCTGTTTTTATTCCTTTTTTAATGGCTTTTTCTGAAAAAGTTATTTCAATTACAGACAGATTTTTCAGAAGTATTCCTCTTTATAGATTTATTGTTGATAAATTTTTAAGATACTCTGAAGAAAATTTTGTAGATATGTTTAATAGAACTCGCTTGTTTTCATATCAGTTACTTGCATTTATTGTTATTTCATTCATTGTTATAAAAATTTCCAAGTATGAAAATAAAAAGTATATTGCTTTTAATATTATGTATATGTTAGTTTTGTTATTTACCATTGCGTATGTTCCAAATAACACAATGTTTTTTAGAATGTTTCAGATTTTAATAGCGATGACACCTATGTATTTTGCAGAAAATAATGCAGTTTTCAGCAAAAGTAATGGAATGCAGTTGTTTATGTTAGCGGAGTGCGTTACAATGCTATGTTTTTACGGCAGGTTTAGTACATACTTTTATTTATAATCATTAAAGGAGAAAATAATATGAATATATACGGTGTGATTAGATATTTAAATAGAAAAAATCTAGTTAAGGCGTTACACTCAGTAGGGCAAAATTTCAGAATTGGCAGTAATTTTATTGTGACAGGACGAAATAATATAACACTTGGAGATAATGTTTATATAGGGCCAAATGCTGTGATTTATTCCACTGGTGCAAAATTGGAAATTGGAAATCATTATTAAAAGGTGTTACTATAGGTAGGGGTGCGGTTGTTGCGGCAGGTAGCGTTGTAACGAAAGATATCGAGCCTTACGCTGTTGTTGGAGGAGTCCCGGCAAAATTAATAAAAAAGAGATTTACGGAAACACAGATTTTAGAACATGAAAAACTACTAAAAGATAGGGCAAAATCATAAAAATGGATTTAAAGCAAGAGAAATATTAAAAATTAGCTTGCGATGTGTTACAATGCTATGTTACTATGGTAGGCTAAGTAAATACTTTTTAGAGATTGTAACTTTACAATATAAATATATAGAAAGAAGGTATATTATGGATAAAAAAGATATAAGAAAATATCAGTTGGCACAACTTGAGTTGTTATATGAAACTGATAAAATTTGTAAAGACCTTGGAATTGTCTATTATTTGATAGCAGGAACTTTGCTTGGTGCAGTTAGGCATGGTGGATTTATTCCGTGGGATGCAGATATTGATATTGCAATGAGACGCAAGGATTATGAACTGTTTCGTAAGTACTGGGAAGACAAGGAAGAAAGTCCTTATTTTTATGAACACTATAGTACTGAGCCTAATCACTGGGGTCCACATGCTATTCTTAGAAAAAAAGATACCCATATTATATACAAAACAAGAGGTAAGGGGAAATATAAAACAAAATATGATGGAATTTATTTAGATATTTTTCCTCTTGACGAGGCACCAGTAGACTTAGATAAACAAGCTAAACAGGCAAAAAAAATCAAAAGAATTTATTGTATCAATAGATATAAGCTTGCAAATGTTTATGAAGATAACATTTCGCCAATAAAACTCTTTGCGAAAAAAGTTGTTCAGTTTATTTTATCTCCATTTTCTTTTAAATTCTTAAATAGCAAAATGGATAAAATAATGCAGGAATATAATGGTAATGGTTCAAATTTGCTGGTTAGTATGGCAAGTCATTATGCCTATAGTAAGCAATGTATGAACGAAGATATCTATGGTGAGCCGAAACAAATGCTATTTGAAGGCGAAATGAGATATGTTCCGGCAAAAACACAGGAATATTTAAAAAGCCTGTATGGTGATTATATGAAATTACCACCGGAAGATAAGAGATATGGCGAATTGGATAGCATTGAGAGAATAATATATGGAGGAAGAATTGATGGCTAATAAAAGCGCGCAAAAAATATTTAACAATTCTTTGCTTTATTCAATAGGTACGATTGCCTCAAAAGCTGTTGGCTTTTTCTTAGTGCCAATATATACTAATTGTATGAGCACAACAGAATATGGTATTGCTACTACAATAATTGCATTTGTCAGTACTTTTAGTATTGTTGTTACATTGTCCTTACGTGCTGCTTTAATTCGTTTTTATAATGAGTATGACAAAGAAAATAAGAAACGTTTTGTAGGATCTATAGTTTTATTTACTTGTATTTGTGCACTTGTATTTTGCTTAATTTTTATACTTGGAAAAGATTTTTTTACAAATATATTTTTTAAAAATATTCCATTTTATCCATATGCTTTTTGGGGAATTTTGGCTCTTGGTACCGAAGGAATTTATTTAATTTATCAAAGCACCCTGCAAGCCCAGCAGAATGGTAAAGGTTATTCTATTAACAGCATTATATATCTTTTAATTCATGCTCTGGCTGTTGTTCTGTTTGTTTACTTTTTAAAGATGAGTGCAAAAGGTATGATTATTGCTTTGTTTACCACCAATTTTTTGTTTGCTGTATATGGGATATTTTCAATGCTTCGCAAGAAAGTTATGACAATATGTCTAGATTGGGCGTTGATAAAAAAGGCTGTCAAATATTCTTTGCCAATTTTGCCACACAATCTTTCCAATAGTGCAAATAATTATGGCATAAAACTAGTTATTAGCTATAACCTTACATATGCATTATCTGGATTATATAGTTTGGCTACTCAGTTTTCTACAATTATTAATCTCGTACAAACATCTATTAATCTTGCATTCCGTCCATGGTTTGTTGAGCAGATGGGATATGGAAAAGAAGGACGTGCAGAGATTAAAAAAATGTCTTGTATGATTATGGCACTGTACTCATTTTGTGCTGTAGGGATTGCAGTTTTTTCTGAAGAAATTATCTTCATCATGTGTGAAGAAACATATTTTGAGGCGTGGAAAATGGTCCCATTTCTTGTGTTGTCGCAGCTAATATCTTTTGTTTATTATACGCATGTCCAATCTTTGATGTACAACCTTAATTGGAGTAAATTTACATTTGTTTGTTCGTTAACAGGAGTTATTGTTAATGTCGGTGTAGCAATCATTTTGTCGCGACTCATTGGATATTTTGGTATAGTTGTTGCACAAATAATTTCCAAGATTACACTTTCAACCATTACTGTTATAATGAGCAACAAAGCAGAAAATATAGATTTTGGTTTAGGCAGGATGTCAATGTATATATTTTTTGCAGGTTTGTTAGGTGTTGCTGGCATGTGTGTTTCCTTTATTAGTGAAACAAATCTTAATTTGCTTGAATTTATTATTAAAATTGCAATAATAGGTATAGCTGCACTCCTGTTCATTAGACCTTACAGAGCGGATCTTTTCGATTTATTTAAGGGATTGTTAAATAGAAAGAGGAAACAATCTAAAGTTTTAAACTAATGATAGCAGCGTTTACTTAAAGTAATTTTTTAAAGTTTAAATATCATAAATTAAATAAGAAGATTAATTAAATGGGAATTGACGTAATTTCACTAATTATTTTTGTGGTTTTTCTTGTTCTATTTATTTGGGACAAGCTACCTATGGCAACAACTGTAATTTTAGGTTGTGCAGTTATGGTTATTTTCGGGGTGTGCGACTTTAAAACTGCTTTCGGGCAGTTTGCGTCAAGCACGGTTATTTTAACAATCGGAGTTATGATTATAGGTGCTGCGATTGCAGCAACAGGCCTTGCACTAGCTATTGGCAACTGGATTATAAAGATTTCAAAAGGCTCCGAAGTAAAATGATGATAGGTACGTATATTGTATCTGCCTTTATGTCGGCATTTTTAACAAACTCGGCAGTTCTTGCAATCTTTATACCGATTATTATAGGAATTTCTAAGGCAAACCCTGAGATTAAGGCGAAAAACCTAATAATGCCTATTGCTATTGCCTGTGTTATTGGAGGCGCATCAACGCTTGTTGGCTCTACCCAGCAGATGACAGCCCAGGGACTTTTGGAAGAGACGGGCCTAAGAGTATTCAAGACTTTTGACTTTACATTAGTAGCCGGAATATTATTAGTTGTTGGATTATTATACTGTCTGTTTATCGGACGCATACGCGGTGAAATAATCTGGGGAAATCGTGCGGATGAAGATGTAGAATACAATATGCCTGAAAAAACAGAGGTATACAGCAAGGTCAAAATGGTTATTATGGCAGCTGTTTTTGCAATAACAGTTGTTCTATATATCACAGAGTGGATTCCGATTGCCATTACTTCTACAACTGCGGCTTTAATCTGTATTATCACAGGTTGCATTACACAGAAAAAAGCAGTTGCAGCTGTAAACTGGAACATTGTGGGAAGACTCGCCGGATGTCTTGGTCTTGCAAAAGCTCTTGAAGCTGCAGGTGGAACAGAAATTATTGCAAACGGATTCCAGATGCTTGTGGGTAATAGCTTAAGTCCGTTTGTGTTGTTCTGCATTTTGGTTGCCTTTGTTCAGATCACAAGTGAATTTATGTCAAATTCAACTGCAATTTTAATTGTTCTACCAATACTTATTTCTATTGCACCCAGAATGGGACTCAATACATACGCATTTGCACTTGGCATTACCATAGCATCAGGTATTGCTTGCAGTTGTCCACTTGCAAGTTCAACTATGGGTATGAGTATGAGTGTTGGGTACAAATTCAATGACTATTTTAAATACTCTTTCCCGTTGGATTTGATTATGTATTTGATTATTATTGCCTTGGTGCCTGCAATTTACGGATTGACAGTCTGATAATATAAAAACCTAAGATATAGAAGAAATTTTCTAACAAAGCGTATTAAATATTAAAGGAGAATATTCTATGAACACATATACTACTATGTTTGAACAACAATCCTACAATGACGCTCTTTTGTATTATATATCTACACTGAAAAAGGACAATCTTACGGTATGGGACTATGTCATTTTGACTGCATCCAACGAGACGCAGGCTTTAGCCTATGAAATGCAAATTAAGCACAGACAGGCGAAAAATCTGGTTCCTAAAGGCACAAAGTTTGCGGTAATTCCTGACCTTGGCGGGAAGCGTATAGGCTCAGGCGGTGCAACTTTTTCTGTTATTCGTTACATAAAAGAACAGGAAGAAACCTTTAGAGGAAAGCGTGTTTTATGCATACATTCAGGTGGCGATAGCAAGCGTGTACCACAGTATTCCGCTTGCGGAAAGCTTTTCTCACCTGTGCCACGCTTGTTGCCTGACGGAAGTCGTTCCACTTTATTTGATGAGTTTATGATTGGCATGTCAATGGTAGCGACGAGAATCAGTGAAGGTATGCTTGTTTGCTCAGGCGATGTGCTGCTACTGTTTAATGCATTACAGATTGACTTTTACGGAGTAGGTGCTGCTGCACTATCAATTAAGAAAAATGTTGAAACCGGTAAAAACCACGGAGTTTACCTTAAGGATGAAAACGGCATGGTTGGCGGATTTTTGCACAAGCAAACCGTCGAAACCTTAACAAAAGTTGGAGCTGTTGATCATAGGGGTAATGTTGACATAGACACTGGTGCAGTTATTTTAAATGCAGAGGTTTTAGAGGACCTTTATAAATTGGTTCAAACCGAAGAAGACTATAATTCTTTTGCAAATGAAACTGCAAAGGTGTCGTTTTATGCGGACTTTTTATACCCGTTAGCATCAAATTCAACCTTAGAGCAGTATTACAACGAAAAACCGGAGGGTGATTATACTCCTGAGCTTGCAGCTTGTCGTACAAAGCTTTGGGATGTTTTACATAAATACAAAATGAAAATTATTCAGTTATCACCTGCAAGCTTCATCCATTTTGGCACTACAAAAGAGCTTTTAGCTCTAATGACAGAGGAAATGGATCAGTATCGTTTCCTTGGTTGGAAGTCAGTTGTTGCTAGTAATATTGATACCAAAGAATATGCCATTTCCAACAGCTATGTAAGCAGAAGAAGTGTAATTGGCAAGGGGAGCTATATTGAAGACAGCCGAATCCATCGTGGAAGTACTGTTGGCAAAAATTGTGTTATTTCAGGAGTTACCCTAAGCGGTGAAACGATAGCTGACGGTACAGTTTTGCACGGATTAAAGTTAAGTGACGGCAGATTTGTTGTTCGTATGTATGGAGTGGGAGATAATCCTAAGGAGAATAAGTGGTTTGGCAATGAAATAGCCGAGCCGTTATGGACAGCAAAACTTTTTCCTGTTTGTGATTCGATTGAAGAGGCAGTAAGTCGCACAGTAAATGGCGACACAGTAGGCTTAGATATGATTTCACTTATGGAAAGCTTTAATCAGGCAGATGTAACCGCAATACTTCCATGGCAGGAAAACCTGTATGAACAGGTGGTGGCAGAAGATATTTTAGATGGCATAAGAAATAAATATCCCGCCTTGAAAATCAAAGAAAAATACAATAAAATTGATGATAAAACTATAGATTATTTACTGAAAAAGGCAGAGAAGTTAGACATTACCAATTTATGTAAATTTAGTGAGCTTATTCGCATTTACAGTTATTTAAGCTTCTTAACCGAAGGTGAAATAAGCGATAAAATGGGGGCAACTGCTCTAAAAACCATTTGTGATGCAACGCTTTTAGCATCTAAAGATGGCATCAGGTATGCTGAAATGACTTTTTCGCAAGATGAAACTGTAGTAAGATTGCCTGTTCGTGTGAACTGGGGCGGTGGTTGGAGTGACACTCCGCCATACTGCATGGAGAATGGCGGAACTGTTTTGAATGCATCAATTTCTATAAATGGTGAATTTCCTGTTGAAGTTACAATTAAAAGGATAGATAAGCCATACATAATTTTAGAAAGTACTGACATCGGCTCATACAAGGAATTTGATAATATAGAGGAAATTCAGGCTTGCAACAACCCTTCAGACCCATTTGCACTTCACAAAGCTGCTTTGATTGCTTGCGGAGTTGTGCCAAGGGAAGAAAAAATTTGCCTTAGCGAAATTTTAGCAAACCTTGGTGGCGGACTTTATATGAACACCCGTGTTATCAACATTCCAAAAGGAAGTGGGCTTGGTACCAGCTCAATTTTATCAGGAGCTTGTGTAAAAGCTATTAATGAAGCTTTTGGTTTAGGTTGGACAAGGGAACAACTGTACGAGAGGGTTCTTTGTATGGAACAGATTATGTCCACAGGCGGAGGGTGGCAGGATCAGGTTGGCGGACTTGCTCCTGGTATTAAAATGCTAACAAGCATGCCGGCACTTAAACAGGATATTGTTTGCACACCTTGTGTAATTTCAAAAGAAACCTTGAAGGAATTAAATGAGCGTTTTTGTATAATTTATACCGGACAAAGAAGGCTTGCAAGAAATCTTTTAAGAGAAGTTATCACAAAATACATCTGTAACGACTTAGTATCGGTAGATGCTCACTATAACATTCAGAGAATTGCGGTTTTGATGCGTTTTGAATTAGAAAAGGGTAATGTTGATGGCTTTGCTAAGCTACTTAACGAGCATTGGCAGGAAAGTCAGCGTATAGACGCAGGAAGCACTAATACTTGTATCGATCAGATTTTCTTAAGCATTGAAGAATTGATTGATGGAAAGATGATTTGTGGTGCGGGTGGCGGAGGATTCTTACAGGTTATACTTAAAAAAGGTGTTAGCAAGGATGACTTAAAAAACAGACTTCATGAAGTATTTCAAGATAGTGGTGTGGATGTCTGGGACTGTGAAATTGTAGATGAATTTTAAAGTAATTAAAGGAGATTTTTTATATGACGGCTGTGGAACTAATGCTTTCTCTGATAAGGTCAGCAGTAACAGGGAAACAACAAGAAGTCATAGACAGCATAAATAATGAAACCTTAGAAGAAATCTATAAAATTGCCGAAACCCACAACATTGCCCATATCATTGCTTTTGCTCTTTCAAAAAACCAGAAACTTGGAAATGATGAAATAAGTAAAAAGTTTTCAAGAGCAATGCTTTTAGCCGTTTACAGGTACGAACAGAAAAATTACGAATATCAAAGAATATGCAAATTCTTTGAAGAGGAAAAAATAAAGTTTTTACCGCTTAAAGGTTCTGTGATTCGCAAGTATTATCCCGAAGAATGGATGAGAAACAGTTGTGATATAGATATTCTTGTTCAAGAGGAACGCGTTGAAGAAATTGTGGCATTACTTACCCAAAAGCTTAATTATAAAAGTGACGGCAAGCGAAAGTCTCATGATATTTTGCTGCATACACCGGGAGATGTTCATTTAGAACTACATTTTAACATAATAAGTGGTAGTTACGCTTTTAATAGAGTGCTTTCAAGAGTATGGGACTTTGCGCGTCCTGTTGAGGATAAGGAAAACCACTACCAACTTAGCGACGAATTTTTATATTTTCACATTATTTCCCATGCTGCATATCATTTTTTAAGAGGTGGATGTGGCATAAGACCCATCTTTGACATCTGGCTTTTAAAAAACAACCTTAATTTAGACGCAAAGAAGCTTTTGCCATTATTAAAGGAAGCAGACCTAGAAAAATTTGCAGTGGAATTAGAACATTTATCAAATGTCTGGGCTAATGGATATCCTCATAATGAAACCACAAAAATGATGGAACAGTATATTTTAAGTGGTGGAGTATACGGAACAATGGAAAACAGGGTTGCAATAAATGAACATTCACAAAATAAACTTAAATACTTTTTCCATCGAGTATTTATGCCTTATGAAGCAATGAAGAAATATTATAAAATCCTTGACAGAGCACCTGTTTTGTATCCGTTTTTTCATATTGTAAGGTGGTTTAGAATAATTTTTACGAACAAAGATAGTGCATTTGTTGAGCTAAAACAAAATCAGACCATTTCAACTGGAAAGGTTGATAGTTTAAGCGAAATGAGAAAAAGGCTTAATCTTAGATAGTTATAAACGAGTTTGGATCTTATCTTAAACTCGTTTTTTTGTTGGTATAAAATATTACTGAAAAACATACTATTGTACAAATATTAAAAAAGGTGGAATTGTAGTGTCAAAAAATGTACAAGCAAAGGATTTTTATACCGAAAGGCGGAAAAAATTTGAAACTGAACTAAAGATTTATGTAAACCAAAGACTTTATGACAAGAAAGTAATAACCGAAGAAATGTATATGTTTGCAAAGGATTTTTTAATTAACAAAGCGGGGTAAAAATGGATATTTACACAATAAAAGAACAAATGACACGCTATGGCAAACGCCTTTCTGACATTCCTTTAAGGGTGGTATATTATGCTCGTGTATCAACTGAAAAAGATGCACAACTTCATTCTCTGGCTTCTCAAAAAGCATATTTTCAAAAAATGGTAGAAGATAATGTCAACTGGACATTGGTTTGTGGCTACGTCGATGAAGGGATTTCAGCTACAAGTGTAAAAAACAGGGAAGAGTTCCTGAAAATGATACAAGACGCCAAGCTCCGAAAATTTGATTTAATACTTACAAAGGAAATTTCAAGATTTGCCCGTAACACTTTAGACAGCCTCACATACACTCAAGAGTTGTTAAAAAATGGTGTCGGCGTTTTTTTTGTGAATGATAACTTAAATACCTTGGAGCCTGACGGTGAGCTCAGACTTATCATTATGTCCGGGATGGCACAGGATGAATCACGAAAAGTTTCTGAACGTGTAAGTTTTGGGTTTAAACGTTCTATAGAAAAAGGAGTTGTTTTAGGTAACGACAGCATCTGGGGATACCAAAAGGATAATGGAAAACTTGTTATAGTTCCAAAAGAAGCCGAAATGGTGAAGAAAATTTTTGAGTTCTATGCAAATTGTGATATGGGCATCAGACAGATTGCAAAAGCTATATCAGAGTTGGGGTACAAAAATACTAATGGTAAGGAGTTTTCCTTTTCAACTATACGTGGGATTTTGAAAAATCCCAAATATAAGGGGTATTACTGCGGAAATAAAACTCATAAACTCGATTTTAGGCACGATGATATAAAATATCTCCCAGAAGAAGATTGGATTCTTTATGAAGATAATTTTACTGTGCCTCCTATTGTATCTGTAAGGCTGTGGGACAAGGCAAATCACAAACTCAAAGAACGAAGTGAAAAAATGTCAAGCAATGATAAGACAAGTTATCAGAATAAGTATCTTTACTCCGGTAAGATTATTTGTGGCGAGCACGGCACTTGTTATTATCATACTGTATATAAGTATAAATCCGGAAATAAGGAACTTTGGACTTGTAAAGAGTACGGAAATGGTAATAAATGCAGAAATCCGCTTGTTTATAAAGAAGAAATTGATGCGGTTTTGGAAGAAATTTACAAAGGTGTCTTATTGGATAAACATGGAATTATAAACGAGCTTATTGAGGTGTACAAAGGCAATAGGTTGGATATTAAAAAATCAATGTATAAAATCGAAAAAGAAATAAGTGCTATTTATGCGAAAAAGGAAAAACTTCTGGATTTGGTAATGGATTCAAGGATTACTAATGAAGAATTTGAGCAACGAAATAATGCCCTTAATTCTCAGCTTGACCAACTTGATAAAAGGAAGAAAGACCTTGAATCAGAAGAAAAAATAAACATTGCCCAGATTGACAGGAACAGGGAGTTGGAAGAGCATATATCAAAGGAACTTTGTTTTAGCGATAATATGAGTAAAAATCTTATTGATTCTTTTCTGGATAAAATTATTGTGTGTCAAGGCAGAGAGGAAACTGAAATAGAGTTAAAAATTCGTTTATATTTGCCATACGAAAATACCACAGGAACTATTTTAAAAACTAGAGGAGCTAATTCAAAGAAAGCGCGTGACCTAAAAATTAATTATAGTATTATTTAATATAACACCTCGGTTTGCTACATAATATACATATGATAAGGGCGGATATAGAAACTGAAGTTAGTCCAATAGTTGGCACAGAAAAGCAATCTGAAGATTTGGTTAAATACTTACTTCAGGAGTTTGAAGTTGACACAAAAAAGATATGGGAAACAAATATTTTTGGGAAATCTTTGCATGAACTTGTCAATGAAGGCCTGCATAACAAGTTGTACAGGATGCCTGATGATGCGCAGATTAGACTTCAGGAAACTTTGCAAAAAATTGTTAACGAAGGCAGCGGAGGACTTATTTGCATAATTTTATAAAAAGAGAGATGGCTTTAGCCATCTCTCTTTTTAGTACTTTTTAGGTTCTTCAAAAATACCGCTTGCTTTTAACTCCAAGTATTGCTCTTTTGTAAGAAGAATCTGCCTCGGTTTACTTCCTTCAGATGGTCCTACAATTCCGCGTTCTTCCATCTGATCCATTATTCTGCCGGCTCTTGCGTATCCCACACTTAGTTTTCTCTGAATCATAGAAGTTGAAGCTTGTCCTAATTCCATAATAATATCAATCGCTTTTGGCAAAAGCTCGTCGTTGTCGCCTGGATCATTTATTTCAGTTTTTTCTCTTTCTGTTTGTTCGTGTTTTGCAATGTGCTCATCAATATCATGGTTGTAATGTGCGGTGGCATTGTTTTTAACAAAAGTTACAAGCTTTTCAACCTCAGAATCTGAAACAAACGCGCCTTGTATACGCTTTGGCTTTGATGTGCCAACCGGATGATAGAGCATATCACCTCTGCCAAGCAGTTTTTCAGCACCTGCCATATCTAAAATTGTTCTTGAGTCTACTTGTGAAGAAACCGCAAAAGCAATTCTGGACGGAATATTTGCCTTTATAATACCGGTAATTACGTTTACAGATGGTCTTTGAGTTGCAATTACAAGGTGCATTCCTGCTGCACGTGCGAGCTGAGCAAGACGGCATATTGAGTCTTCAACTTCATTTGGGGCGACCATCATAAGGTCAGCTAATTCGTCGATTATTATAACGACCTGTGGCATTTGTCTTAAACCATTCTCAGCCGCATAAACATTATAGCCTTTAATATCTCTTACTTTTGCTTCAGAAAACATATCATAGCGTTTCATCATCTCTGTAACTGCCCATGAAAGTGCACCGGCAGCTTTTTTAGCTTTAGTTACTACCGGTGTATCAAGATGCGGAATACCGTCATAAACCTTTAATTCAACAACTTTGGGGTCAATAAGTAAAAGTTTTACTTCATTGGGATTTGCTTTATACATAATACTTGTTATTATTGAATTAATACAAACACTTTTTCCTGAACCGGTAGCACCAGCTATCAAAAGATGCGGCATTTTAGCAAGATCAATAATAATAGGGGAACCACTTATATCTTTACCAAGTGCAACAGCAAGCTTTGAAGGATGATTACGAAATTCTTCACAATCAATAACTTCTCGCATAGACACCATATCTATATCATTATTCGGTACTTCAATTCCAATAGCGGCTTTCCCCGGAATAGGAGCTTCAATTCTTACACCCTGTGCTGCTAAGTTAAGTGCAATATCATCAGCTAAATTAACAATTTTACTAACTTTAACACCGGCCATCGGTTGTAATTCGTAACGGGTGATAGTTGGACCTTTGCTAACCTGGAGAATTTTAGCTTTAACACCAAAACTGTCGAGAGTATCAACAAGTTTTCTTGCATTATTCATTAAATCAGTTTCTTTAGTTGCTTTTTTACCTTTTTTGTTAGGTTTTAACATTTCAACAGAAGGGAATATGTAGTTTTCGATGTACTCATAATCGCCATTTTCATAATAAGTTGGCTCTTGAGATAGTGGCATGTCAATATTTAAAGCGACCTGATTATCAGGCTCAATTACTGTATCAGTGTACGGAGAATCAATTATTTCCGGGATTATTGGCGAATCAGGACCAATAATGATGTCCTCATCATCCGGAATAATTATTTCATCATAGTCATAATCATTTGTGATAATTTTAGGATTGAGATTGTCATCCTCATCTTCGTCATCGGAAAGAGCGTTTTTAATTGCCTGTATTTTTTTCGCACGTTTTTCTTCACGTTCAATCTCGCGCTGCTTAATATGTTGTTCAGCAGCATTTTTTATACCCTTAGCACATTTTTCTGCATTGTCAATAAGAGAAATTCTGAAGATTACTACAATACAGATTAACAAGCACGCAATATACACAATCATAGTTCCGGTTGAACCAATGAGGCCGCTAAGTCCCATATTTATAAGTCCTCCAAAGACTCCACCGCCACTGATAATGCTGCCACTTAAATATAGCTCTCCAACTGTTTCAAAAAAACCATTCTCATGAACAATTCCGGAGAAAAACTCAAACATTGCAGAAATGACAAGCAGCATAACCCCAACTGCTACATATATGTATCTGTATCGTTTGATTTGTTTTTCAATTATCAAATTAGTGCCAATAGCGAGCACAACAAAAGGAATAAAGAATGCAGAAAAAGAAAACAGACCTAAAAATATGTCACGAATTATAGCACCGATGTATCCTGTGCTTGAGGTGAACATCGCAGCAATTACAAAAAATGCGATTGCTACAAATGCAACAGCTATTATTTCAGGAATTATACTTTTTCTGTTAGTTTCAACTTTGTTTTTCTTATTGTTTTTTCTTTTTTTGCCAGCCACTTTTTTATCTCCTTTATTATACTATATATATAATATCATATTTTGAGAAAAAAATCTAGACTTTCTTTTCATTTACAAGCTAAAATTTGACATTGTATTCGGAATGTGCTAAACTTTTATGGAAATTACTAACTAAGGTGGTACTAATGACAAAAGAGGTTAGGTCTACAATTTATTTATTAATAACTGCAATTATCTGGGGATTTGCTTTTGTAGCCCAGCGTGTTGGCACGGAGTATGTAGGGTGTTTTACATATAACGGGGTAAGATATGTTTTGGGTACAATTTCATTATTGCCTGTTATTATATTGTTTGAAAGAGAAAAGTTGACTTACATTAGTTTAAAAAAGACTACTGTTGCATCTATTATCACAGGCACAATACTATTTTTGGCTTCTTCTTTACAACAATTAGGTATAGAAATAGGTCAAAGTGCCGGTAAAGCTGGTTTTATAACAAGTTTGTATATTGTTTTGGTTCCTGTTTTCAGAATGTTTTTTGGCAAAAAAGCAAGTTTTGCAACTTGGATTGGTGTTACGCTTTCAGTTGTTGGGTTATATTTTCTAAGTATATCAGACACGGAGTCTGTAAATCTAGGTGACTTTATTGTTTTTATAGGTTCATTTTTTTGGGCAGCTCATATTCTTGTGATTGATAAATTTGTGGAAGACATCAGTCCGCTGAAATATTCTATGGGTCAATTCTTAGTGTGTGCAATTTTAAGTCTTGCTTGTGCTTTTGTTTTTGAAAACCCTAAAGTTAATGAAATAGCCGATGCTGCCGTACCAATACTTTATGGCGGTGTGATGTCTGTTGGAATTGCGTATACATTCCAAGTTTTAGGACAGCGAGGCGTCAGTCCTGAATTTGCTTCTATAATTTGCTCTACTGAAGCGGTGTTCAGTGCAATTGGAGGCGCAATGATACTTGGTGAAACTATGACAATTCGTGGGTATGCCGGATGCGTGTTAATTTTTGCAGGTATACTTTTAGCACAAGTAAACAAAAAGAAGATTTAAACATTTTTAAGCAGGTAGTGCTTTACACTATCTGCCTTTATATTTATTGACTTTTTTGGTAAAATATTATAAAATATGATTGCAAGGTAATAAATGTATCTTACTAAACATACGAAGGAAGTAAAATAATTTGGAAGAGACAATATTATCAATAAAAAATATTAAAAAGACATTTGGAAATACCACTGCAATTAGTGACTTTAACCTCGATATTAAAAGAGGTGAATTTATCACAATTTTAGGTCCATCGGGGTGTGGAAAAACTACTTTGCTTAGAATAATTGCAGGTTTAGAGACTCCTGACAGCGGCCAGATTTTTTTAGATGACATAAATATTTCGGAATTGCCACCTGAAAAACGTAATGTAAATACTGTTTTTCAGAATTTTGCACTTTTTCCGCATATGAATGTTTTTGAAAATATTGCTTATGGATTAAAACTTAAGAAATTCAAAAAAGATGAGATTAAAACTTTAGTTTCTGATGCTTTGGAACTTGTTAAGTTAACCGGTTATGAAAATCGCAGAATTACCCAACTCAGCGGCGGACAAAAGCAACGTGTTGCGATAGCTAGAGCCATTGTTTTGAAGCCGGAGGTTTTGCTTTTAGATGAACCGCTTGGCGCTCTTGATTACAAACTCAGATTATCAATGCAAACAGAGCTGAAAAAAATTCAAATGACATTAAACACTACTTTTGTATATATCACACATGACCAGGATGAAGCACTCAATCTTTCTGATCGCATTGTTTTAATGAGCAATGCAACCATTGAACAAATTGCAACTCCTGATGAAATATATAAAACTCCCAAGACTTTGTTTGCTGCAAAATTTATTGGGGAGCCTAATATTTTAAAAGGTTTACACATTGGTGATAATCAATATGATTTTAGTGTTTTAATCCAAAATTTCAATTTGTCAGAAAACGAGGAAGTTTTTGCAGTTATACGTCCGGAAAGTCTCAAAATTTCTGACGATGGCATAAATGCCACAGTTATTGATCAGTCGGTAAAAGGTGGGGTTGTCATCACAAATGTTATCTTAAAGAATGGCACAGTTTTAAGAATGCATAGCTTTGACACAAAACCTTATGCTGTGGGAGATAACATCAATATTTTGTGTAGCAATAAAGATGTGCATTATATTGTTGACAAATCAAAGGATATATAAGATGAAAAAAAGTAATTCGTTAAAAATTTTTTCAACGTATACAACGTATTTGTTTTTGATTGCTTTTGTTTTAATTCCTACACTTTTTATTATTGTGGTAAGTTTTTTAAAAGCTGACTCTTTAGGTAATATTAAGCTAATGTTTACGTTTGAAAATTTTAAAAAACTATTTGACCCGGTTTATTTAAACATTATGGTTAATTCCCTTAAAATCGCTTTTATAACAACTATCTCTGCTTTGTTGCTGGCGTATCCTCTTGCGTACATTATTTCTAAAACGGGCAGAAAAATTCAACAGGCGTTGTTTATGTTAATAATATTACCATATTGGACAAACTCTCTTGTTAGAACATATTCTTTTTTAATTGTTCTGCGCTCAGATGGAATCATAAATAAGTTGTTAATGATGCTTGGTGCTATTACTGAGCCTCTTCAATTGTTATATACAGAAGGAGCAGTTATATTTGCAATGATTTATTTGTTGTTGCCGGTTATGTTTCTGCCAATATATTCATCTATTACAAAACTTGATTTTTCTTTTGTAGAAGCTTCACATGATCTAGGCGCAAACAAATTTCAGACTTTTTTAAGTGTAATTTTGCCCTTAACGATTCCTGGGGTTATGGCAGGAACTATTTTAGTTTTTACTCCATGTTTAGGTCTGTTTTTTATTTCTGACCTTATCGGTGGGGGAAAAACTGTTCTTTTGGGAAATATAATCAGAGACCAGTTTACATCAACAAGGAACCTGCCATTTGGGTCAGCGCTATCAGTTTTAATGATGCTTTTTGCTTTATTTTTTATAGCAATATATTATAAAACCTCTTATTTAAGTAATACTAAAACTGGGGAACAAAACAATGAATAAGTTTTTTAAAACACTTTATATAACAATAATATTATTATTCTTATATTTTCCTTTAATAATTGTTGCTGTGTATTCATTTAACTCCACAAAATCAACTACTCTTTGGGGTGGAGTTACTTTTGATTGGTATATTAAACTTTTTTCAAATAAAAGCATTATATCTGCACTTTTAAATTCAATTTTGTTAACTGTTATTGTTACAGTTTTATCTGTAATTTTAGGTACTCTTGGAAGTATAGCGCTGAATAGATTTAAAACTAAGCTCACTAAAATATTTTTTCCATTGGTTTACTTGCCGGTATTAACTCCAGAAATAATTGTTGGAATTGCTTTTTTGCAAATTTTCTCAATGCTTGATTTGAAATTCGGATTAGCTACATTAATTTTATCACACATTTCTTTTTGCGTGCCGTTTGTTATGATTGTGGTATCCGCAAGACTTAACAGCCTGCAAAACAACTTAGAAGAAGCTGCAAGGGATCTTGGTGCAAGCGTTTGGCAGGCATTTTTTCACATAACAATACCCGAACTTTTACCAGGCATTATTTCGGGCGCTGCTCTTGCATTTATTATGTCATTTGATGATGTAATAATTAGTTTTTTTATGTCAGGTGCTACAGTTACAACTCTTCCTGTTAAAGTCTACTCAATGATGAAGGTTGGGGTTAGTCCCGAAATAAATGCATTATCGACTATTGTTTTGCTTATAACTTTTGTTTGCGTGATAGTAATAAATGTTAAAAAACCTACAAAAAATCTTTTATAAAGGGGTTTGATGTCATATGAAAAAAGTATTATCATTAATTTTACTTGTTATTTTAACTGTTTGCTTTTCTTCCTGCTCTTCAAATGAAAAGGAAGTCATTTGTCTATTTACATGGGAAGGATATGTTCCTTTAGATATCATTGAAAAATTTACTAAAGAAACCGGAATTGAAGTAAATTATACTAATTTTTCTACCAACGAAGAAATGTATGCAAAATTAAAAGCTGTGAATGCCGGCGAATATGATGTTGTCTTAGCAAGTGATTATATTTTTGAAACAATGGCAAGAGATGGTGGCCTTATGACAGAGATCGATAAGACCAAGATATCCAACTGGAGTAACATTTCTAAGTCATATTTAAATAAAAACTTTGACCCTGGTAATAAGTATACTGTGCCTTATGCTACTGGTAGTACGTTGATTGCGTACAATCCCAAAACTTCACCTGTTAAAGTTACAGGATATAAAGATTTGCTAAATCCTAAACTTAAAGGGCAAATTGTAAGTATTGACGAAATGCGTGTTGTAATAGGGATGATGAATTTGATGCTTGGCAACAGTTTGAATGAAACGGATGAGCAAAAGCTTGCCGACGCAAAAGACGCATTAAATAAACTTATGCCAAACGTTTTAACATTTAATTCTGATAAGCCTCATGAAGTTTTGCTTTCAGGAGAGGCAACTGTTGGCCTTATGTATTCTTCACAAGTATCAGCAGCAATCGCTGAAAATTCTGATATTGAAGTTGTTTACCCGGTTGAAGGCATCGGTATTGGCATCGACAGTTTTTGTATTCCGTTCAATGCTCCTAACAAAGAAGGTGCATATAAATTTATCGATTTTCTTAACAGACCAGAAATCAACGCTGCAATTATGCCACAAATACAGTATGGCACAACGAATGCAGCTGCTGTTGATTTGCTTGATGATGAATTTAAAAATAACAAAGCAATCAACATTCCTGAAGAATATACATTAAATTCTGAAATAATCTGTGACGTAGGGGATGTCAACAACGTATACAGTGATATTTGGACACAAGCAAAAATGAGTACACAGTGAGGTTTTTTAAATGATTTCAATTATTAACAGTTTCGGATTAGATGGAATCAATGGGTATATTGTTACAGTTGAAGTAGATGCTGGTAATGGTATGCCTATGTTTGAGATTGTTGGCCTTCCTGATATTGCTGTTAAAGAAAGCAGACAACGTATTAAAAGTGCTTTGAAAAACACAAAGATTGACTTGCCTGCAAAAAAGTATGTTGTAAATTTAGCACCGGCTGATTTAAAAAAGGAAGGTGCTGTATATGATGTTCCAATAGCAATTGGGGTAATTTCAAGTTTAGGTTTAGTCAGTTTTGAAAATTTATCTGAAAGTATGTTTTTAGGAGAGTTATCTTTAACTGGTGAAATTCGTAAAGTTAAAGGTGTACTGCCTGCTGCTATATGTGCAAAAAAGCAGGGGATAAAAAATGTTTTTGTTCCTAAAGATAATGCCGCTGAAGCTGCAATGGTTGACGGTATAAGTGTGTTTCCGTGCAACAGCATTAAAGATATTATTTTGCATTTTACAAAAGAGAATGTTATTACGCCGATTGAGGTTGATGTTAAGCAGTATTTTAACGCAAGTGAAGAATTAGAGTGTGATTTTTCCGAGGTAAAAGGTCAGGAAAATGTGAAAAGAGCTTTAGAAATTGCTGCAGCAGGTGGACATAACTGCCTTTTAATTGGTAGTCCGGGTAGCGGTAAAACAATGCTTGCTAAAAGGCTACCGACAATTTTACCTGATTTAACTTTAGAAGAAGCGTTAGAAGTCACAAAAATTCATAGTGTTGCAGGTATTTTACCCCAACAAACACCTATTATTACCAAGAGGCCTTTCAGGTCTCCACATCACACAACTTCCACTGTAGCTTTATCTGGTGGAGGATCTGTTCCGAAACCGGGTGAAGTAAGTTTAGCCCATCACGGTGTTTTGTTTTTAGATGAATTTCCGGAATATAAAAAAGAAGCCATAGAAGTTTTAAGGCAGCCTCTGGAAGATTGTACGGTTACAGTATCTCGTGTTCAGTCTACAATGACATACCCTTGTAACTTTATGTTAATTGCAGCAATGAATCCGTGCAAATGTGGTTATTACGGTGATCCTAATCACGAATGTACTTGCACAGAGCATCAGATAAATCAATATTTATCACGTATCAGCGGACCAGTGCTCGATAGAATTGACCTGCATATTGAAATTAATCCAGTTCAATATGATGATCTTGAAGAAAAATCTGTTTCTGAGTCATCAAAAGAAATCAAAAAAAGAGTTAATGCTGCAAGGGAAATTCAACAAAGAAGATTTAAGAGCGATGGGATCTTTTCAAATTCGCAAATGACAACTAAGCATATTAAAAAATATTGTAATTTAGGAACACAGGAAAATTTGCTTTTAAAAGTTGCATTTGAAAAGTTGGGACTTAGCGCAAGGGCGTATGACAGAATTTTGAAAGTTGCAAGAACTATTGCTGATTTGGATAAAAGCGATGACATAAAAACCAAACACATTTCTGAAGCAATACAGTATAGGAATCTCGACAGAAAGTATTGGAACAGGTAAATGAGTTATATACATAATTGAAATACCATATATTTGTTATAGATTTATAAGAATTAAGGAGCGATATTTTTGAAAATTGCTATGACAGGCGGCGGAACTTCCGGACATATTACACCAAATATTGCCTTGTTTCCTGCCCTAAAAGAAGCTGGATTTGATATAATTTATTTAGGTACACGAAAAGGTCTTGAATACAATCTTATTAACGAACAAAATATTCCTTTTTTTGAAATAGAAGCCGGCAAACTAAGACGGTACATTGATATCGAGAACATAAAAGACATATCTAAAATATTTAAAGGTAGCATGCAAGCATATAAAATTCTTAAAAAAGAAAAACCAGATGTGATCTTCAGCAAAGGTGGATTTGTTTCATGTCCTGTTGTCTGGGCTGCTTCACTTCTGAAAATTCCTGTTATTTTACATGAATCAGATTTTACCCCCGGACTTGCAAATAAATTATGTATTCCATTTGCATCAAAAATTTGTTATTCATTCCCTGAAACAGCAAAATTCCTTCCTTCTGATAAGAGTATTTACACTGGCATGCCGGTACGTGATGAATTAACGAAAGGTAATAAAACTAGTGGAATTGAGTTTTGTGGTTTTAAAGATGATAAGCCTGTTTTGACCATCATCGGCGGAAGCCTGGGTTCAGCATTTTTAAATGAGATTGTGCGTGCAAATCTAAAAGAGCTACTACAAGTATTTAATATCTGTCATATTTGCGGAAAAAGCAAACTTGAGGAAACTCTTTTAAATGTTCAAGGATATTGCCAACACGAGTATATTTCCAAAGAGTTAAATGATGTCTTTGCAGCAACAGATTTGTTTGTCTCGCGTTCCGGGGCAACAGTGATTTTTGAACTGCTTGCATTAAATAAACCAATGCTCTTAATCCCGCTTTCAAAAAAAGCAAGCAGGGGAGATCAGATTTTAAATGCCACATCATTTTACAAGTCTGGATATGCTGATTTTGTTGAAGAAGATAACCTTACAGTTAAGAATTTTTTAGACAAAGTTTTTGATTTATATAAAAATCAAGATAGATACACTTTAAACCAATCAAGTGAAAATGTGCTTAAAAACACAGATAAAATTCTTAGCGTTATTAATACAGTATTAAAGGAAAGAAAATAAAATGTATTTAGTAGTAGGATTGGGAAATCCTGGTGAAAAGTATACTTTTACCAGACATAATACGGGTTTTTTGGCAATAGATTATATTGCTCAGAAGCAAAGCATTAATGTAAAAAAAATTAAACATAAAGCAATAATTGGTGAAGGAAGTATTTTAAATCAAAAAGTAGTACTTGTAAAGCCGCAAACTTTTATGAATTTAAGTGGAGAAAGCATTCAACAACTTGTTTCGTGGTATAAAGTTGAACTTAATAAACTGATTGTTATTTATGACGACGTTTCAATGCCTGTAGGCAGCCTCAGGATCAGGGAAAAGGGGAGTGCAGGTGGTCATAACGGTATTAAGTCAATTATTTTAAATCTAAATACCGATGAATTTACTCGCATAAAAATTGGCGTAGATGCTAAGCCGGATGGTTACGATTTAGCTGATTATGTCCTCGGTAAGTTTTCTGACAATCAGCAAAAGATTATGTTTGAAACTTTTGAAAAGGTAAATCTGGCTATCGAAGAACTTATCCGCAGCGGCACTAAGTCTGCTATGAATAAGTACAATTTTATCAGGAGTTAATATGAATTTTTTTACCGAATTGCTTAAAGAGCAAGAACAGTATAATCTGATCTTAGAATCTTTAAAATCGGAACAATCTCCAATAAGAATTACAGGAACATGCGAGACGCAAAAAGTGCATCTGGCATTTTCTTTATGCAATGAATTATCAAAAGGTATGCTGTTTGTAGTTTCAGATGCCTTAACAGCGAAACTTGCTTGTCAGGATTTAAGTTTTTTTGCCGGGGATAATGTAATGCTTTTTCCTCCAAAAGATATTATTTTTCACACTGTCGATGCGAAAAGCAACCAAAATATTAAAGATAGAATTAAAGTCTTGAGTAAAATTGTTAGTTTTAATGAAAAGCCGATAATTGTTACAACTATCGAAGCATTGTCTCAAAAAATTGCCAGCAGAAATAGCTTTATAAATAACTCTATATCAATAAAAGAAGGAGAATTTTTTGATATTGAAAAGCTTACTTATACTCTTGCTAAGTTAGGGTATAAAAGAGAGTCAAATGTTGAATTTCAAGGTCAATTTTCTGTCAGAGGCGGAATTGTTGATGTGTTTTCGTACAGCGAAAGTCACCCGTTTAGAATTGAATTCTGGGATAATGAAGTTGATACTATAAAAATTTTTGATCCTGATACACAGCTTTCTATTGAAAAAATCAACAGCGTTTTTATACCGCCTGCAAAAGATGATTTTGGCGATGATTATGTTACATTATGTGATTATCTTAATGAGTATATTGCCTTTTTTGACGAACCGCATCGTATTGACGAATATTATAAAAGCACTGTTAAATCCTTAGCTGATAGTATGGCTAATGCTGTTGAAAATGGTTTTTCTTTTTCTAAATCTCGTGGGGACATTTCATTTTATCTTGAAGATTATAATAAAATATTAAACTCTATAAAACCTAATTTAATAGTAGGGTTATCTAATCTTTCTACGAGTTCAAGAGGTCTTTCTCCTAAAGGAATCTTTTCGATTACCGCTAAATCTATGCCAACGTATAGTGGAAATCTTGCGCTGCTTTGCGATGATTTAAATCATTATATTGACAACCAATACCGCATCATAATTCCATGTGAAACAGAGACTAAATTATCTATATTAAAGAAAATGTTAAAAGAAAGTGGAATTAATACCGTATGCAATCCCAAAGGAATGGCAAAACGTGGTGTTGCAACTTTAGTTAGCGGAAAACTAAGATTGGGATTTGAATATCCTTTGACTTGCTGTGCATTTTTTTCTGATAATGAACTATTATCCGGTGAGAAAAAATCCTCATTAAAACTAAGACGTAAGAGTAATATAAGAGACATTTCAGATATTAATATTGGCGATTATGTTGTGCACTATGCACATGGTATTGGAATCTATAAAGGAATTCACCAACTGTCAGTTGATAATATAGTAAAGGATTATCTTAAAATCCAGTATAAAGGTGCTGATATGCTGTACGTGCCTGTAAATCAGCTTGATATGGTAAATAAATATATTGGTGCTGAGACTGGCATACATGTAAACAAACTTGGTGGTAACGAATGGAATGCTACAAAAAATAAAGTTCGAGAATCGTTAGAAGTATTGGCAAAAGATTTAATAGAACTTTACGCAAAACGTGAAAATTCCACTGGATTTAAGTTTTCGCCGGATTGTGATTATCAATATGAATTTGAAGACACATTTATATACCAAGAAACCGAAGATCAGATAAAAGCAATCAAAGAAGTTAAAAAAGATATGGAGTCATCTAAACCAATGGATAGACTATTGTGCGGCGACGTAGGTTATGGAAAAACTGAAGTCGCAATTCGAGCTGCTTTTAAAGCCGTATTAGATTCAAAACAAGTTGCATATCTTGTGCCAACAACACTTCTTGCAAAACAGCACTACGATACTTTTGTGCAAAGAATGAAAGATTTTCCTATTAAGGTTGAAATGCTGAGTAGATTTTGCTCTAAAAAGCAGCAAGACCGAATAGTCCAAGAGTTAAAAAATGGTCATGTTGATATAATTATAGGTACCCATAGAATTTTGCAAAAAGACGTTGATTTTAAAGATCTTGGATTATTAATTGTAGACGAAGAGCAACGCTTTGGTGTAACTCATAAAGAAAAAATCAAAGAGCTTAAAAATAATGTTGATGTGCTAACTTTAACTGCAACGCCCATACCAAGAACGCTTAATATGGCAATGACTGGACTTAGAGATATGAGTGTTTTAAATGATCCTCCAAGCAATAGATATCCTGTACAAACTTATGTTATGGAGTATGATGAAAGTGCAGTAAAAAATGCAATTAAAAGAGAACTTGCACGTGGCGGTCAGGTTTATTATTTGCATAATAGGGTGGAGGGGATAGAACGACTTGCTATAAAGCTTTCTAATTTACTTCCGGAAGCAAGAATTGTTTATGCACATGGAAAAATGAGTGAAATTGAATTAGAAAGTGTTATGGCTTCGGTGATTAACAAGGAATATGACGTGCTCGTCTGCACCACCATTATCGAAACCGGCCTTGATATTCCTAACATGAACACCATGATAATTGAAGATGCAGACAAATTTGGACTTTCACAGTTATATCAATTAAGGGGCAGAGTAGGTAGATCTTCAAGAATGGCGTTCGCTTATCTTTTTGTTAAAAAAAATAAAATTTTAGATGAGATTGCCGAAAAAAGGTTAAAAGCAATAAAAGAATTTACCGAATTTGGCTCCGGTATTAAAATTGCTATGCGTGATTTAGAAATAAGAGGTGCCGGAAGTGTTTTAGGAAAAAAACAGCATGGACATATGAATCAAGTCGGATATGATTTATATTGCAAACTGTTGGATGCAGCAGTCAGAAAACTGAAGAATAATAAAGATGTTCCAGAAGATATTCAGGTAACGATAGATTTAACTGTAAGCAATTTTATACCGGCAAAATATATTGAAGATCAAAAAACACGGGTTGATATTTATAAAGCAATTGCTTCTATAGAAGTCTACGAAGATTCTTTTAAAATAATTGATGAATTAATTGACAGATTTGGTGACCCGCCGCAAAGCGTTTTAAACTTAATTGATAGTGCGCTTATAAGAAACGCTGCAAAGCTGCTGTTTATCACAGATATTTCCCAAAAAAGCGATGTGATTTACTTTAAGCTTTCACAGCAAACGCCTATAGAAAAGGTTATAAACTATGTATCAGAAAACAGAATAGAATTGTATCTTTCTAGTGTCAAAACACCTCTTTTAGTCTATAAACCTAAAAGTTTAACACAACATAACATATGTAAAAATATACTAAAAATCTTAACAGATATATATAATATAAATTAAGGGAGTGATTTTGTGAATAGATTTAAGGAAATTGATGTAAATGAAGTTAAAGATAATTTTATAAGCTTAATAGGAAAAGACTATGCTTTAATCACTGTTAAAAATGATGATAAGATTAATATGATGACGGCAAGTTGGGGCTTTTTTGGTGTGATGTGGAATAAAAATGCCGTTTCTTTAGTAATTCGTCCATCAAGATATACTTATCAATTTTTAAAAGAAGGTTCAGAATTTACCATAAATTTCTTGCAAAACGGCTATGATGATGTTTTGAAATTTTGCGGTACTAAATCCGGCAGAGATTACAATAAAGTAAAAGAAACAGGATTGACACCTATTGAAATTTGTAAAAACTCTGTTTTATTTAGTGAATCAAAACTAGCATTTTTGTGTAAAAAAGTCTATGTTCAAGATATGGACAAAAATTTGTTTTGTAATAAAGATTTTTCTAAAAAAATGTATCCAGATGGCGATGTACACACAATGTTTATTGCTGAAATTGAAAAAGTTTATTGTTTAAAAGATTAATATGGAATTTTTTTAAACTTTTTGAAAAACATTCTTGGATATAAAAAGTGATGCTGCAAACAATATTATCGTGATGAAAATCACTAATTTAATTAAGGAGTGTCATGATTATGTCAAGAAGAAGCAAAGTTGTAGTTCCTGAAGCAAGAGCTGCATTAGATCAGTTCAAAATGGAAGCTGCTAATGAAGTTGGCGTTAACCTTAAGCAAGGTTACAATGGCGATTTAACTTCAAAACAAGCTGGTTCTGTTGGTGGACAGATGGTTAAAAAAATGATTGAATCATACGAAAATTCAATTAAATAACAACTAAAATTAAAGTTAAAAACCGGATAGATTATCCGGTTTTTAACTTTAATTTCTCACTTTTTTGAATTCACAATATATAATAGTAGGGAAAGGGTGAGAAAATGGCTATTAAAATTTTTATAGATCAGGGACATAACCCTGAAAACGTTAATGCCGGTGCTGAGGGCAACGGTTTAAGAGAGCAAGATATAACATATAATGTTGGTATTTTCTTAAGAGATTTATTAAATAGTGATTATCGATTTGATGCAATTACCTCAAGAAACACTCCAACGGATTCGCTTGGATATAATAATACAAGCAGCTTGCAAGAAAGAGTTAATATGGCAAATTCTTGGGGTGCAGATTATTTTATTAGTATTCACGTTAACGCGGCAGAAAATCCAGCATTTAATGGTAGTGAAATATATGTATATAGCGAAGGAACGCCAATATATAATATGGCTGAAGACATACTCACACAAATTACTACTCAGCTTGGAACAAAAGACAATGGTGTAAAAGTAAACAGAACTTTTTTTGTGCTTCGAAGAACACAAATGCCTGCAATGTTGATAGAGTTAGCATTTATTAGCAATCCCGCCGACGCGCAAAAACTACGAGATAATCAATATGGATTTGCATCTGCAATTTACGACGGAATTTTAAACTTTTTTGGATATAGTAGACTTTAAAAAAGGGGAGATGAATAAATCATCTCCCAAGTATTATTCAGATGTGTTAATATTTGCAAGAGGGTTGTTCCTCACGGCGTTTTTCTGTTGCTCATCATTTACGTGCGTGTAAATTTGAGTGGTTGATAAGTGTTCATGACCCAAAATTTCCTGAAGTGTTCTTAAATCTGTATTGCCCTCACGATACATAAGTGTTGCTGCCGTATGCCTTAATTTATGTGTAGAGAATCGGGAAGTATCTAACCCCGCAAGCTCTATATATTTTTTTACCAAGTGTTGAATTGTTTTGTTGCTTATTCTCTGATTACGTGCACTTAAAAATAAAGCATTTTTATCTTTAACATTATCCACAGGGCGTTCTTTCATATATTTTGCAATCGCTTGAATACAAGCGTTGTTTAGATATATAGTTCGTTCTTTGTTGCCTTTGCCAGTGACAATTAACGTGTCATTTTTAATATCAGACAAGTTAATTCCAACTAACTCAGATAAACGCATACCGCAATTCAAAAACAAGGTGATAATAGCATAATCGCGATAACCGTTAGAGTTTTTTAAAACAGTTTCCAATAAAAGCTTGGATTCTTCTAAAGTAAGATAATTAGGAAGAGATTGTTTAATTTTTGGTGATTCAAGCTCTTTTGTAGGATTATCATCAATATATTTAGCTTTGCTATGCATGTATTTAAAATAGCTTCTTAAACAAGCAACTTTACGCGCTCGTGTTGCTGCAGAATTTTTTCTGACGGTGTTCATATAAGAAAGATACTCGTAGATGTCTGTGAGCTGAATTTTTTTTACAAAATTATAGTCAAGAGAACTTATATCAATTTCATCAATAGATTTTTCAGAATTATCAACTTTAAAATGTCTTGACATAAATTTAAAGAAAAGGTTTAAGTCTAAGGAGTACTCTGATATAGTGCCTAACGATTTGCCACGAATTGTTTGCATATACATTAAAAACTCTTTATATACAAAGGGTTGCTCTGATATTACAAAGTTCATTTGCCCTCACCTCAATTATACAAAATTTTTATTTTGTATAATTATATCATGAATTTTCTATTATGTCAAGAGTTTTCTCTCCCACTAGATTATACACATTTTTTAGACATTAATTGTGATTTAAAATAAATTGTTTTTTATATCGTAAAAATTTTTCAAATAGAAATTACAAAAACGACTTAGATATGTTTTAAAAATTTCTGTTGGCTCCAGCGGGATTTGTTTTTATCTCCCACCTCAAGCTTCATAAAAAAATGCGCCTTTTTGAAATAAATCAAAAAAGCGCAAAAGCTACAAAATAAAATTAATGAAATTATTTTGAATCCAAATTAAATTTCTTTCTAAACTTATCAACACGTCCACCAGCGTCAACAATCTTTTGTTTACCTGTATAGAACGGATGACATTTTGAACAAATTTCTATAGAAATATCTTTTTTGGTAGATCTGGTTTCAAAAGTTTCACCACAAGCACATCTAACTGTAGCAGTCTGATATTCAGGATGCAATCCTTCCTTCATGATTTTCACCTCTTTCATTAACAACAGAGATATTATAACACAACTGTTTTAAAAAATCAATACATATTTTCAAAAAAATACTAAATTTCGGGCGAACACTAAGATAATCAGCATTCACCCGAAAAAAGTTTAAATTTTAGTACTTGCTTCTCTTTGTATAATGAGTATGCAAGAGTTCGTGTGCTTTATGTGAGCATGGTTTTTCAAAGTATTCTTCATAAAGCTTCTTAATCGCAGGATTTTCATGAGATTTTCTCAACGCAGAGTTTCTATCTTCAGAATAGAGTGCTTTTGCTCTTTCAACTCTTACATCAACTAAAGCACGTTTTTTAGCAGATACAATCGGTTGACCGCCGCCGTTTACACAACCGCCAGGACAAGCCATAATTTCAATGAAGTCGTATTTAGCCTCACCTGCTTTAATCTTATTAAGCAACTCTTTTGCATTTTTTGTGCCGTGAACAACGGCAACTTTTACTTCTTTTCCTGAAATCTCAAGAGAAGCTTCTTTAATGCCATCCATACCACGAATCGGAGCAAGTTCAAGATTTTCAAGTGATTTACCTTCTAAAACTTCATAAACCGTTCTAAGTGCAGCTTCCATAACACCACCGGTAGCACCAAATATAACACCGGCACCTGTAGCAGTTCCAAACGGATCATCAAACTCTGAATCTGGCAAATCAACAAAGTTAATGCCGGCTTGCTTAATCATCTTAGCAAGTTCACGAGTTGTAAGTGATGCATCAATATCAAATGTTCCACTGCTTGACATTTCTTCCCTCTGTGCCTCGTATTTCTTAGAGGTACAAGGCATAACTGCAACAGAATAGATATCTTTTTTGTCAATATTATTCTTTTCAGCATAATAAGACTTGATTACAGCACCAAACATTTCCATAGGAGATTTTGCAGATGAAAGATTGTCTGTAAATTCAGGGAAATAATGCTCACAGAATTTAACCCAACCAGGACTACATGATGTTATAAGCGGAAGATTTTCCTGTTTTGTAAATCTTTCAATAAACTCTGTTCCCTCCTCCATGATTGTAAGGTCGGCAGCAGTATCAGTGTCAAACACTTTATCAAAACCAAGCAACTTAAGTGCTGTAACCATCTTACCAGTAACAGGTGTTCCCATTGGTAAACCAAACTCTTCTCCAAGTGCAGCTCTAACTGCAGGTGCAGTCTGAACTACTACGTGTTTTTGAGGATTATCAATTGCTTCTAATACTTTCGGAATATGTGGTTTTTCTGTTAATGCACCAGTAGGACAAGCGTTAATACATTGTCCGCAGAAGATACACGATACTTCAGAAACCGGTTTTTCAAAAGCAGTGTTTACAGTAGTATCAAAACCTCTGTTAATGCAAGAAATAACTGAAACAACCTGATTATCACATGCAGCCACACAACGTCTGCATAGAACGCATTTGTTATTATCACGAATATATGAAGTAGAAGAATCGTCAATAGCTAATTTTGGATCATTTTCACCAGAAAAAGCAAGTTCTTCAATTCCAAATTCTTCAGATAAAGCCTGTAATTCACAATTTCTGTTTCTTGAACATGTGAGACAACTTCTGTCGTGGTTAGAAAGAATAAGTTCTAAATTAGCCTTTCTAGCACGTCTAACAGCAGGAGTATTTGTAAATACCTCTATTCCCTCTGAAACAGGATATACGCACGCTGCCTGCAAAGCTCTCGCACCTTTAATTTCAACAACACACAATCTACAAGAACCAAGTTTATTCATTCCTTCAAGGTAGCAAAGTGTAGGAATGTCGATGTTTGCACTTCTTGCTGCTTGTAAAATTGTATAGTCAGCAGGAACTGTGACTTCTATATTATTAATTTTAAGAGTAACATTTTCCATTATCAACTTACCTCCTTATTTGCTTATTGCCTTTTTAGGACATTTTGTTTCGCAAAGACCGCATTTTACACACTTAGCAGTGTCGATAACAAACGGTTCTTTGATTTTTCCGGTAATTGCAGAAACAGGGCAGTTTTTAGCACAAATTCCGCAACCAATACACTTATCGGCATCAATCTTATAACTAAGAAGTGCTTTACATACGCCAGCACGACATTTTTTATCAACAACGTGTTCTTCATATTCATGTCTGAAATATCTAAGTGTACTTAAAATCGGGTTTGGTGCTGTCTGACCAAGTCCGCACAAGGCACTGCTCTTAACAGATAAGCACAACTGTTCAAGTTTATCAATATCCTCAAGTGTACCTTGACCGTTAGTAATCTTAGTTAAAATTTCAAGCATTCGCTTTGTACCGATACGACAAGGAACACACTTTCCGCAAGATTCATCAACAGTAAATTCAAGGAAGAATTTTGCAATATCAACCATACAGGTATCTTCGTCCATTACAATAAGTCCACCTGAACCCATCATAGAACCGATGCTTATAAGTGAATCGTAATCAATAGGTGTATCTATAAGTTCAGCAGGGATACATCCACCTGAAGGGCCACCGGTTTGAGCAGCTTTAAATTTCTTGCCATTAGGTATTCCCCCACCGATTTCATATACAACTTCTCTTAAAGTTGTACCCATTGGAACTTCAACCAATCCAGTATTGTTGATTTTGCCACCTAAAGCAAATACTTTTGTTCCTTTACTCTTTTCAGTGCCGATAGAAGTAAACCACTCAACACCTTTTAAGAAAATAACAGGAATATTTGCATAGGTTTCAACATTGTTAAGGATTGACGGTTTGCCCCAGAGACCTTTAACCGCTGGGAAAGGTGGTCTTGGTCTTGGTTCGCCTCTGTGACCTTCGATTGAAGTAATAAGAGCTGTCTCTTCACCGCAAACAAAAGCACCTGCACCAAGTCTGATTTCAAGATCAAAAGAGAAATCAGTGCCAAAAATATTTTTTCCAAGCAAGCCATACTCTCTAGCCTGTTTGATAGCAACAGTAAGTCTGTGTACAGCAATAGGATACTCTGCTCTAACATACACATAACCCTGATTTGCACCAATAGCATAACCTGCAATTGTCATTGCCTCGATTAAGCTATGAGGGTCCCCTTCAAGGATAGATCTATCCATAAACGCACCAGGGTCACCTTCGTCGGCGTTACAAAGAACATATTTTTGTTCATTTTTTTGCTGAGCTGCAAAACTCCATTTTACACCTGTTGGGAAGCCACCGCCTCCACGTCCGCGAAGACCTGAGTCTTTAACAGTATTGATTACATCTTCAGGTGTCATTTCTGTAAGAATTTTTCCTAAAGCTTTATAACCGTCCTGAGCGATATATTCATCAATATCTTCAGGGTTAATTACACCACAATTTCTAAGCGCAACACGAAGTTGTTTTTTGTAAAAATCAACTTCATTTAATGATTTAATGTTGTCTTCTTCAACAGTTTCTTTATAAAGTAGTCTTTTTACAATTTTACCTTTAAGCAAATGTTGCTCAACAATTTCAGCGACATCTTCCTTTTGAACCATGCTATAGAATGAACCTTCGGGATAAACAATAACAATTGGGCCCAAAGCGCACAAACCAAAACAACCAGTTCTTACAACTTTAACTTCATTGTCAATATTAAAGTTCTTAAGTTGAGTTTCAAATTCATCAATAATTTGTGAAGATCCTGAAGAAGTACATCCGGTACCTCCACAAACCAAAACATGTGATCTTACAAGTTCCATTTTTTATCCTCCATTTCAATACCCCAAATAATATTAGCTGTAATTATTTTTCAACAGCACCTATGGTGTATTCGTCAACAACTTTACCGTTAACAATGTGCTCTGAAACAATTTTTGCAACTTTTTCAGGAGAAACCTTTATATAGGTAACTTTCTCTTTTCCAGCAGCATAAACCTCAACAATTGGTTCGTATTTACAAAGTCCAACACAACCGGTTTGAGAAACGTAAACGTCCGAAAGATTTCTTTTATTGATTTCTTCAACAAAAGCCTGCATAACAGGACGAGCTCCTGCTGCAATACCACAAGTTGCCATACCAACTACGATACGTGTATCGTCTTTTGATTCGTTTCTTAAATTAACTTTGTTAAAAGTTTTTTGTCTTATTGCTTCTAAATCTGCTAAGCTTTTCATAATAAAACTCCTATCTTGCTAATAAATAGCATAAAATATAATCAAGTTTGTTAAGAAGTAATATTTGCAATTCCTTCTTTGATATATTCTTGTACCCATAATATAACATCTGGATTATTCATGGGTGTTTCTTTGAGGATTTTTTTAATTTCCCTGGTGTCAAACTTAAATCTTTTATCATTAAAAATGTGTTCATAAATAAAATCGACATTTAAATTACACGATACAAGAACCGATATTGTTTGTTCAACACTGCCAAGCGGCGGTCTATCAATATGATCATACTGAAAAGTTGCCTTTACGGTAGTTCCTTTGCCAACCTCTGATATAATCTCAAGATTTCCGTTAGATTGTTCAGCAATCAATTTTAGTAACGAAATACCCATTCCAACCTTACGTGTTTTTCTGGTGGTAGAAAAAGGATCGGTAACCATTTTCAAAAAGTCTGCATCCATTCCTTTTCCATCATCAGCAATAACAATGCTTAAAAGATTTTCATGAGAGTCTTGAGTAACGCAGATAGATACCAAAGATGCATTTGCTGCTATTGAATTTTCTGCAATATCAAGTATGTTTAATGATAATTCTTTCATTTAATTAATCTTGGTATTTTTCAATAATTCCAGGAACATCATCAACAACCAGTCTACCGTATACATCTTCGTTAACGGTTAATACCGGTGCAAGACCACATGCACCAATACAACGGGTTGCTTCTAAAGAAAACTTTCCATCAGGAGTGCATTCCCCTACTTCAATTCCAAGTATTTCCTTGATTTTATCCAAAATATCTCCTGAACCTTTTACATAGCATGCAGTACCAAGGCAAACAGCAATTTTGTATTTACCCTTTGGATACAACGAGAACTGAGTATAGAATGTAACAACACCATAAACTTCAGCAAGCGGTATATCCAACTCTTCAGCTATGATAGTCTGAACTTCAACAGGAAGATATCCATATATTTCCTGTGCTTCATGTAAAACCGGGATTAAAGCCCCCTTAGACTGCTTATGTTTATTAATAACCTCCATAAGCTGTGCTTCCTGCTCTTTTGTACCATTAAAAGCAGGCAGTTTTTTATCTGACATCTTAATGCCTCCTTAAAAAATATATTTGCATAATCATCTAAAAGTAATTATAACACATAATTAGTCAAAAATCTACAAAAAAAACAAAAATATAATCATTTTACTATTTGTTTAAAGAATCAAAAATTGCATTTATAGATTTATCGTCACAATCAAGTAAGTTTTCTGCCTCAAAAATATCATATAAATAATGAGCATCTGAATTTCTTATAAACTTGTAACCAAGATATTCATACATGCTTTCGTTAGCATTTTTAGAGAGTTCAACGCACTTAAAGCCCAAATCTGGAACAGTTCCAAGAGTATTTAAAACACTGTATGATGTCCTGTCAATATGTGCGGGAATAACAATGCCGTTAACACTATTAACAACTTTAACCAAATCTGCCATGTCAATATTTGCAGAGTTTACCAACAACTTTTCCTCGTAATCAACTATATCGTCAAATGAATTCAAAACTAGCTGCTCGCCATATATTTCCTTTTCGTTAACAATATTTGGGAGTGAGTCATATACAAGCTTGTAAACAGTTTCAGCTGATTTCATGTCACGAAAAAGAGTTAACATATGCACGTTCTCAGAAGTTTCTACTTCCATTGCAGGAATAACTATTAAATCAGTGTTTCTTGCAACCTCAAGTACAGCATAAAGATTTTTAATGCTATTGTGATCAGAAACAGCAATTACATCCAATCCTTTGATGATAGACATATTAACAATATTGTTCGGAGTCATATCGTCGTCTCCACAAGGAGAAAGAGCTGAATGAATATGTAAATCATAGAAAAGTTTCATAACAAATTACCAATTTTAACAGCTGCCTCGTAAGCAGTAAGTTTAGTTTTTAATATGCTAATCCCCTGCTCGTTTGCACGCTTTAAACAATTATCATCCGGATCAACGTTTTCACATAATAAAACACAGGCTACATCTGTAAGTGTTGCAACCGCAACGACATTTACATTTGACATAATTGTAATCCAGATATCATCCTCTTGTGCGTTAGACATAACCCAACTAAGTAAATCGCCAATATAACAACCTTTAATTTCGCGGTTTAAATGATGACCGGGATTTACAATTTCAGCTTGTAATTTTTCAGCAATATCTTTAACTAACATTTCTTCTACCCTACTCTTTCAAAAGATTCATTTCATTCATAAAGGTTTTTAGTTTTTCCTTATAAATGAAAATGCAATCAGACTCTTTTGCATAACCTTTAACAACATCTTCAGCTAAGGCACTGCATGACGGAGCTCCACAAGAACCGCAATCAAGTCCAGGTAATTTTTTAGCAAGTTTATCAATAGCTTCCATCATCTTAATTGATTCCGACATATTAGAGCCAAGCTTTAATATAGTATCGCGTTCAATTGATAAAGAAAGCGAAACATCTTCTTCATTGCAATTAAAGCAGGATGGCTCTCGTTGATATTTTTTTATTAACTTTCTAATGTTAGCCTGAGATACATATGTATTATTCACAGTAAGAGGTCCACCGACACATCCTCCAGTACAAGCACAGCACTCGATAAAATCAATATCAGTAATTTTGTCGTCTTCCAAATCCTCTAAAAGTTTGATTACGTTTTTAACACCATCAACAGCAATACTGTTAAATGAATGAAGCTCGTGACTTTCACCACCGCTTTTAGCCCAACCTATACCTGATGCAGTTGACTGAGAAAAATCATCACCCGATTCAGTAAGTTTAGAGTAAAAAGGTGCAATTTCTTGGACAATTTTTGCTATAGAAATGACACCATCTACATACGACTCAGGAATTCCAATTGGAACCTTGCTGCTCGTAACTTTAGCCGCACATGGAGAAATGAAAAACACACCCACATCCTTATGGCTGATACTAAGTTTTTCTGCAGTCTCAAACTTTGCTTTTTTAGCAATAATATCCAATGGACTTTGAAATGGAAGAATATTAGGTATAAGACTTGGAAATCTAATTTTAATCAACCTGACAATTGCAGGGCACGAAGAACTTATAAGCGGTTTTTCAATATTATTGCTTGACAATAGTTCATTAGTTTTTGCTGAAACAATATCTGCACCAACTGTAATTTCTCTGATTTCATCAAAACCCAAAAGTTTTAATGCATAAAGTAAAATTTCAATATTAACATCGTTATATTGAGCATAAAAAGCAGGTGCAGGCAAAGCAATCTTGTACTTGTAATCGAATATTTTTTCATATTCATCAGTAATTGCCTTTTTAGCATGATAAGGACAAATGCGGATGCATTCACCGCAATCAATACATAGTTCTTTAATTATCTTAGCTTTAGAATTTCTGATTCTAATCGCCTCTGTCGGACAATGTTTAAGGCAATTTGTACAACCTTTACACAAATCTTTATCAAGAGTAACAGAGTGAAAATATTTGTCCATAATGGTCCTCCGTTCTTTAAGAAGGAATATTTACTTTAATTTCTACAGTAGTTCCAACGCCGATTTCAGAAGTAATTTTCAAATCATCCGAATATTTCTTAATGTTTGGCAGACCCATTCCTGCACCAAATCCAAGTTCACGTACATTATCTCCGGCAGTAGAGTAACCTTCTTGCATAGCACGTTGGATGTCAGGAATACCGGGTCCGCTATCTGATAAAACAACATGGATACATTCTGGAGAAATATCTACATCGATTGTACCACCATTTGCATGTATAACCATATTGATTTCCGCCTCATACATAGCTATAGCAAGATTGCGAATACACTCCGGATTAACTCCTAATTTTCTTAGTACCTTTTTAACAGAACTGGATGCTTCTCCGGCGTTAATGAAATCTTTTTTGTCTACATTGTAGTGCAATTTTAAATTTGCATTTTCCAAATAAATACATCTCCAATTATTAGATTTTTATATCAATCCGGCACTGTATAATTTGCCGCACGCTGAATAAAGTCGTTCATCGGTTTTTAAAATAATCACATCTTTAAGTTTAGCAAGCTGAATAACTTCATCATCAGGATTTTTTCCACGCACAAAAACAATTGCTTTCATATCCATCATAAAAGCAGTTCTTACAACCTGCGGGTTGTTTAATCCAGTAAGAAGTAATCCCTGATTTTTAACAAAGGCAAGCACGTCGCTCATAAGGTCACAACCACAAGCAGAAAACACTTCTTCGTCAAGTAATTCTTCGCCGCAGATAACTTCCGCATTTAGTATTTCTTTTACAACTGAAATTTTCATATGGCACACTCCTGTGTTTAAAAATTCAAATTTTCGGCAGTTAAGTCTTCAATTTTAATGTCTCTTACTTCGCCACTATTCATATTTTTAACAGAAATAACACCTGAAGAAATTTCATCGTCGCCAAGCACGGTGCTATATCCTGCATTAGTTTTATCAGCATATTTTAGCTGAGCTTTTACAGACCTTTCAAGATGATCAAATTCTGCTGAAACGCCAGAATTTCTTAAATCATTTACCAATTTAAATGCAGCTTGCGAGGCATTATCCCCAATAGACGCAACAAACAAATCTACGCTATCGTTTTGTTTAGGTAAAAGATTCTTTTTAGTTAAGATATCAATCAATCTCTCGAGACCAACAGAAAAGCCAATGCCGGGTGTACTTGAACCACCAAGTTGCTCTACTAATCCATCGTATCTTCCGCCACCACAAACAGTTGATTGCGCCCCAAGATCTGAAGATTTAATTTCAAATACTGTTTTTGTGTAATAATCCAGGCCTCGAACTAAGGTGTTATCAACTGTGTATTTAACTCCTATTGAATCTAAAGCTTGTTTTAAAACCTCAAAATGATTTTTACAATCGTCACATAAAACTGTATCAACAGTTGGAGCGTCACAAATCACATCATGACATTCCGGATTTTTACAATCTAACACTCTAAGAGGATTTCTACCAACACGGTCATTACACAAATCACAAAGCTCACTGCTATGCATTTGAAGATATGATTTCAATAGTTCGTTATATTTTTTTCTACAGCTCGAACATCCAATCGAGTTTATATAAAGTGTCAAATCCTCAATTCCAAGTTTATTTAATAAATTCATTGCTAAAGATATAACTTCAGCATCAGTTAGTGGATTACTACTTCCAAAATTTTCAACACCAAACTGTCTGAATTCACGATATCTGCCGGCTTGAGGACGCTCATAACGGTAGCAAGTAATAATATAAAACAGCTTTACAGGCGCAGGTGTGTTGAACAAGTTGTTTTCAAGATAACTTCTTACAGTAGAAGCTGTCCCCTCTGGACGAAGTGTAATACTCCTGTCACCCTTATCGTTAAAAGTGTACATTTCCTTTTGAACAACATCAGTGGTGTCGCCTACCCCACGGTTAAACAACTCAGTTTGTTCAAAAACAGGAAATCTTATCTCGTTATAACCAAATTTTTGACATATATCATAGATATTCTTTTCAACGTACTGCCAAATATGTACATCAGTTGGTAATATATCGTGAGTACCCTTTGGCGCAGAAATTTTAATTTGTTTACTCATGTAAAGCCTCCTCTTTATCATTCTTCGATTTTGCAAAACAATAACCAATTATAACCGCACCGATTATCACAAAGACAATGGAAAGTAAAAGTTTATAGACCATTGGTGAAATTACATTGTATGAATTCATGAAATTTAAAACAGCACCACAATACAAAACTATAGCCACGTAAAGTGGAATGTACCCAAAGCTTTTATGTTCAAGAACAAACAACACAACACAAAGAACTGCTACATATATGCAGTCGTATGCAATTAAAAATTCGCTCATAGCCCGTTGTGCATTAGTAAAAACATGAAGAGCAAACATAATCACAGCAAAAGAAATGTACAAAAACAACTTTCGTTTTGTAGTAAAATACAAACACAAAAACGCGCTTGCCAAAGAAAAATATATTAAAAGAAAATTCACAACATCAGGAACATTAAAAGAAGTTATAATAAAATATGCAATACCTGTGGGAACAAAGAAGCTCGACAAGTATTTAAAAATCTTATTATGAAGTTTTTTGTACAATACCAAAAAAGCTATTCCAATTATCAATAAAACAGCAGAAGATAACGAAATATTAATCATCTCTAATGCAGTCGCTGTGCCAACAATCACAAAAATTAATCCAATAAAATACAGAATAACTTTATTAGAATTTGACATATAATCCTCCTGTAATAATCAGATTACTCAAATGACGAAAATATTTTAAGAATGTTGTCTTTGTTCTCGCCGGTTTGAGCAGAAAAAGTAATAAATTTTTTATCATCAATCTCAAGTATATTAAGAATTTCATCAAGCTGTTGCTTTCTTAAAGACGGTTTTAACTTATCGGTTTTGGTAGCAATAACATAATAATCAATCTGATAATGCTCAATCCAATCAATCATCATAAGGTCATCTTCTGTTGGAGTATGCCTTGCATCAATCAAAAGAAAAATAGTTTTAAGTTGTTGCCTGCCTTCAAGATAATGATTAATCATATTTGCCCATGAAAGCTTTTCGTTTTTAGAAACTTTAGCGTAACCATAACCTGGCAAGTCTACAATATTAATTTTTTTATCAATATTATAAAAGTTAATTGTTGTAGTTTTTCCAGGTTTAGAACTTGCTCTCGCAAAGTTTTTTCTGTTTAAAACCTTATTAATAAGCGATGATTTACCAACATTAGAGCGTCCCACCATAGCAATTTCAGGTAAATTGCCTTTTGGATACTGCGATTCGTTAACCGCAGAAATTACAAATTCAGCATTATGAAAATTCATAATGTACCTCCTATTTTAAACGTCTAAAGAATTTTTTACAATCTCGAAAACATCACTAACTGTAATAAATTTAATCTTTTCCCGTGCAGTTTCTGAAATATCGTTAATATTTTTACTGTTTTCTTCAGGGATAAATACTGTGCAAATATTATTTTGCAAAGCAGCAAGAGACTTTACACGCAGTCCGCCAATTGGTAAAACTCTTCCCGTTAAAGTAATTTCTCCTGTCATTGCATATCCGCTTTTAAATTTTTTATTTGTAAGAGCAGAAATAAGTGCAGTAACTATGGTAACTCCCGCAGAAGGACCATCTTTAGGAACAGCACCTTCCGGAACGTGAATATGAACATCGTTGTTTTTAAATTTGCTAAATTCAATTCCATATTTTTTGCAATTAGATTTAAGATAAGAATATGCAATTTCTGCAGATTCTTTCATAACATCTCCTAAATTTCCGGTTAATTTAAGCTTACCATCGCCTTCCATTAATGTAACCTCAACAGTAAGAACATCTCCGCCGTACTGTGTCCATGCAAGTCCTGTTACCATTCCCGGTAGATTATTTTTTTTATTTAATGTATCAGTATACAACTTTGTTCCAAGATATTTTGTGACGGTGTTTTTGGTAATACGCATACTTTTTTGCTCGCCGGATACAATTTTCACAGCACATTTACGGCATATCTTCTGAATGAATCTGTCAAGACTTCTAACGCCTGCTTCCCTGGTGTAAGAATTAATAATTTCACTAATTGCATCATCAGAAAACACAACATTCTTTACAGCGTGGTTTTTTATCTCTGCTGGAATAAGGTGTTTTTTAGCAATTTGAATTTTTTCTTCAAATGTATATCCAGGGATTGAAATTATGTCCATTCTGTCAAAAAGTGGAGCAGGTATTTGTGACATATCATTGGCGGTTGCAATATAAATTGCATTAGAAATGTCAAAAGGAATTTCTAAGTAATTATCTTTAAATTCTCGATTTTGCCCGTTGTCTAATACTTCGAGTAACGCTGATGTGGGATCGCCTTTATAATCTGAGCCAATCTTATCAATCTCATCTAACAAAATCAGTGGATTTAGGCATTCAGCCTGTTTAAAGGCATTGATAATTCTTCCCGGCATTGCACCTACATAAGTTTTCCTATGTCCCCTGATTTCGCTTTCATCTTTTAGACCTCCAAGCGAAATTCTTATGTATTTTCTGCCAATAGCATTTGCCAATGATTCAGCAATAGTAGTTTTTCCAACTCCAGGAGGGCCTGATAAGCAAATAATATTGCCATTTCCTCTGCCATGAAGTTGCTTCACTGCAATATACTCTATGATTCTTTCTTTTACCTCATCGAGTCCAAAGTGATTTTCATTTAAAACTTTGTTGACAGTTTTTACATCAAGATTGTCTTCGGAAAAAGTATTCCAAGGCAAATCAAGAACTAAATCAAGATATGAAGTTATGACACCTGCTTCTGAAGAGTGAGAACTCATATTTTCAAGTTTAGAAACCTCTTTAACAAGTTTCTTTTCATATACTTCAGGAAGTTTTAATGCAAGAATTTTTTCATAATACTCAGCGTAAATATCATCGGGTTCATCGCTGTTGCCTAATTCATTCTTAATAGTTTTAAGCTGCTCGTTTAAGTAATACTCGCGCTGGTTTTTATCAATTTTCTGCTTAACTTTACCTTGAATTTCTGCATCAATTTCGATAATTTTAATTTCGCGGTTTAAAAATTTAATCAATTCAACAAAAAGCTGCCTGATATCACTTATTTTAAGTAGTTGTTGTAGCTCAAATGGTTCAATTAACAAATTTGCACAAATATTATCACATAAAACAGATAAAGGCTTGCGCAAATCGAATGAATTAACAATAACATCAGGAACGTTGTTGTTTGCAGTAGTAAAATAAGCATAAGTTTTATCCCTTAGTTCCCGGTATTTCTGCAAATCCTCAGGGATATCCAAATTAAGATCATTGGTAATTTCGCACTTTTGTGCGTCACATAGCATAAATCCATTACCAGGTTTAATTTCGTTTGCATATGCCTTATATTTGCTTGTAACAACAACTCTATATGTATTTTCTGATGTTTTAATAAAATGAGAAATTTTTGCTAGAGTTCCATGATGATATATATCATTTGGAGTTGGCTTGTCAACAGAAGCATCTTTTTGAGAAACTAAAAAAACAAGTTGTTCATTTTTAAACGCCTCTTTAATTGCAGCAATAGATGATTTTCTCTCAACATCAAAGTGAATCTGTATACCCGGGAAAACTACAATTCCACGCAAAGGAAGTACAGGTAAATTGTATATCATTAAAGTGATTCTCCGTTCAAAATTAATGTGCAGCAGAATTCAAGTATGCTGCCTGCTTATCAGTTAGTTTATCAATAGTAATTCCCATTGTAGCTAATTTGAGATTTGCTACATAATTATCCAGTTCTTTTGGCACATCATAAACTTTGTTGGTCATTTCATTGTGATGTTCTGCTATATATTTCATTGTGAGTGCCTGAATAGCAAAGCTCATATCCATAATTTCAGCAGGATGTCCATCGCCGGATGCAAGATTAACAAGACGACCTTCAGCTAAAACATTAATCCATCTGCCGTCAGGCATTTTATATCCCATAACATTATCACGCACGCATTTAACTTCTGTAGCCATTTCTTTAAGTTCAGGTATGTTGACTTCTACATCAAAATGCCCTGCATTTGAAAGGATAACGCCGTCTTTCATATTTTTGTAGTGTTCTTTATGAATTACACGCTCACAACCTGTAACAGTAACAAATATATCTCCAATTTTGCTTGCTTCATTCATCGTCATAACTCTAAAACCGTCCATTACAGCCTCAATAGCCTTAATTGGATCAATTTCGCATACAATAACATTCGCACCAAGCCCTTTGGCACGCATAGCACAACCTTTTCCACACCAACCATAGCCTGCAATTACAACATTTTTGCCTGCAACAATAAGATTTGTTGTTTTATTGATTGCATTCCAAACAGATTGCCCTGTTCCATATCTGTTGTCAAACAAGTGCTTACAATCAGCATCATTCACAGAAACTACAGGGAAACGCAATTTGCCAGCTTTTTCCCTTGAATGAAGTCTATGGATACCGGTGGTGGTTTCTTCGCTTCCCCCCCACACTTCCATAGATGAAAACTCGTCATGCAATAAATTTGTAACATCTCCTCCGTCATCTAAAAATATATCAGGATTAAACTCAAGAGTTTTCTTTAAATGACAGTTATATTCATCTACTGTTGCACCATGCCATGCAAAAACTTCCAGTCCGTTTTTTGCGAGCGCTGCAGCAACGTCGTCTTGAGTAGAAAGCGGATTACATCCAGTAAGTCTAACATCAGCGCCGGCTGCCTTTAAAACTTCAGCTAAATATGCGGTTTTTGCTTCAACATGAATGCACATAGCTATCTTAATACCACTAAGGCACTTGGATTTTGAAAAATCTGCCTCAATACTGTTTAAAAGTGGCATATTTTTCTTGACCCAATCAATTTTCATTCTGCCATGTTCATGCAGATTTATATCTCTGATAATACTCATACTATCACCATTCTTATTAATTAATAATTTAAAAAGTTGGGCGGGTAACAAAACCCACCCATACTTATCATAAAAATTATTCTTCTGAAGCAGCCTCTTCAACAGTTTCAGCCACTTCGCTTTCCTGTACGGGAGCTTCATCAGTTTCAACAGCAACTTCTTCAGTTGCTTCAGGAACTTCAACATCTTCAATGAGAGCACGCATACTCAAACCAATCTTTTGAGTTTCATTATTAATGTCAACAACTTTAGCCTGAACCTCTTGACCAAGTTCTAAGACATCAGCCGGCTTTGCAATTCTTTTGTTTGAAATCTGTGAAATATGAATCAAGCCATCAACACCTGGAATGATTTCAGCAAAAGCACCAAATGGAAGGAGACGTACAATTTTACAATCAACTATATCGCCTTCTTTAATTGTTTCAACAATTTTATTCCATGGATTATCTTCAGCTTTTTTGTGCCCTAAAGAAATCTTTTTAGCTTCTTTATCAAAACTCAAAACAGTAACTTCTAAAATATCACCAACTTTAACAACCTCAGAAGGATGCTTAATATGCTGCCAAGAAAGTTCAGTAATATGTACTAAACCATCTACTCCGCCAATGTCAACAAAAACACCAAAGTTAGTAATTGATTTAACGACGCCTTTAATAACCTGGCTTTCTTCAATAGTGTTCCAGAAAGCTTCAGATTTTTTCTTCTTTTCTTCGAGTAAAAGCGCTTTGATAGAACCAACAACTTTACGCCTTCTTCTATCAAAATCGATAAGTCTTAAAGTTACTTCTTTACCTATCATTGGTGTCAAGTCATCAGTATATCTTTCAGTAGCAAGTGAAGCAGGAACAAAAACTTTTGTACCTAAAGCCACAACTATAATACCACTTTTAACAACTTCTGTAACAACACCGGTAACAGGTGTTTTATTTTCAAAAGCTTCATTAATTTCTTTCTGTGCTGCCATTGATTCAAGCTTTCTCATTGAAAGTGTTACATAACCTTCAATATCATTAACACGAACAACAAAAGCTTCAACTTCCTGGCCAACTGTTAAAATATCTTCGATATTTACATTCGGCTTGATTGTTACCTGATCCGCAGGAATAATACCATCAGCTTTGGTATCAAGACCTACATACACTTCAGTGGGCGTAATTTTAAAAATTTTGCCCTTGACAATATCCCCTGTATTTAAAGGTTTTAAAGTGCTTTCAATTGCCTCCTCAAAATTCATTTCTCTTTCTTCTAACATGTTTACTACCTCCTTTATTATGCACGCAGGCGTTGAAGCGCCTGCAGTAACACCAACCACATTGAACTTGTCCATATCAGGAGTAAGTTCATTTTTGTCCTGCACAAAGAAAACATTTTTGCATTTTTTCTTTGCAACATCTGCAAGACGTTTGCTATTTGAACTTTTTTTGTCCCCAATAACAATAATCGCGTCGCAAATTTCAGATAGCTTAACAACTTCATTTTGTCTTTCTAAAGTTGCATTGCAAACAGTATCAATAATAACTGCATTTGCGTTAAATTTAAGAATTTCTCTGGAAATCTCTTCCCAATTTTTTCTTTCAAAAGTTGTCTGGGAAACAACACAAAGTTTTTGTAAAGAAGAAATACTTGATTTAACTTCCTCGACAGAGGAAATAACTTTGGCATCATTATTACACCAACCAAGTATGCCACGCACCTCTGGATGATTGATATCACCGACAACGTATATATTATAACCTAAATTGTAGTATTTTTCAACTACATTATGAATTTTTTTTACAAAAGGACAGGTCGCATCAACAATTTTTAAAGATTTTTTTTCAATTTCAGTCATTTCAAGTTTAGAAACACCATGAGAACGAATCAAAACGGTATCAATATGTGAAATTCCAGCTGCATTTTCTACAACTTCAACACCTTTTTGTGCAAACGAATCTACAACCGATGTATTGTGAATAATTGGACCATACGTTTTTATATTATCAGAAATTAAAATTTCATCATTTAGCAGATTAACAGCTCTGTTAACGCCATAACAAAACCCGGCGGTTTTTGCTGAAATTACTCTCATACAGTTTCAGAAAGCTCCTTAATTTTCTCCATAACAACAACAGTATTAGAATTTAACTCTTCAGGTGAAAGTTTTTGCTCACCGAAATAAATCGGGCTGCCTATATTAATGCAAATTTTGCTACCAAGTTTGTATTCACCGCTAATAGCAACAGGTATTACAGGTTTTTTACACCTTGAAGCAATTAAAACAGCCCCTGCTTTTGCATCATCCACATTAAATTCATCAGTACGTTTTCCCTGAGGAAAAATTCCTAAAATTTTGCCGTCGTTTAAAATATGTATTGCGTGTTTGATAGCTCCCAGATCATTAGCGCCTCTTTTAACAGGAAATGCACCAAATTTTTTCAGAAACCAGCCAAAAAACTTGTTTTTAAATAGATCTGCTTTTGCCATAAAATATAATTCTTTATTTAAGAAAGCATATAAAACCAAAACATCCCAATTACTTCTATGATTAGCGGTTAAAACAAATCCACCTACAGTTTCAAGATTCTGTGCGCCAATGACGATTGGTCGATATATAACTTTTAAAAATGCTTTGACTACCGCAATAATAATTTTTTTCATTTATTTACTCATCTCTTTAATAATAAATTCTTTAATAACCGTAATAGATTCTTCCAGTGAATTGCCTGTGGTGTCAATAATTTTAGCGTTATCGTCAACTTTTAAAGGGCTAAACTCACGTTTGCTGTCATTTTCGTCACGATTATTAACATCAATGAGAACCTGCTCAAATGTAGTAGATATTCCTCTGGAAAGCAACTCTTTATATCTTCTTTCAGCTCGACTTTCTGCAGAAGCAGTGAGGAAAATTTTTATTTCTGCATCAGGAAGAACATAGGTTGCAATATCCCTTCCGTCCATAATTACATTTTTACCTTCAGCAAGTTTTCTTTGTAATTCAACGAGTTTAATTCTGACTTCAGGAATAACTGCAACATCAGACGCTGCAGCAGACACTTCAGGCGTGCGAATTAAATCGGTCACATCATTACCATTTAAATACATTCTTTGTCCTGAAGCATCAAGCGAAATATCAATGTTTATTTCATCAAGCATTTTTATAATACTTTCAATATCTTTTTTTGTATCAAACTTATTGTTAACTGCACTTAATCCAATGGTTCGATACATTGCACCAGTATCAATATACACAAAACCAAGTTTTGCTGCAACACATTTTGAAATTGTGCTTTTACCTGCGCCTGACGGCCCGTCAATAGCAATTTTCATTAAAACCCTCCTAAAGTGCTTTGTGCAGCCTTTTCACCGGCTAAATATCCGGTTGAAAAGGCAATTTGTAAGTTAAATCCACCTGTATAAGCATCAACATCTAAAACTTCACCGCAGAAATACAAATTGCTGCATATTTTCGATTCCATTGTAGATGGATTTACCTCGTTTATGTTAATTCCGCCTGAAGTAATAATAGCCTCACTAATTGGCCTTAGTCCCCTAACGGTTAATGGCAAATTTTTAATTGAATTAACAAGTTTAGCTCGTTCTTGTTTTGTAATTGAATTAACCTTTTTAAACGGATCTATCTCAGATAGTTTAATTATAACAGGAATTATTTTTCTTGGCAATAGCATTTCTAAAGAGTTAGAAAAGTTTTTATTAATAAACTCGTTAAAATCTCTGAGTAATCTCTTGTCCAAAACTTCATGCGACAGTGCCGGTTTTAAATCGATAAAGATTTTATATTTTTGTTGATTTTTAATATGAGAACTTGCACTAAGAACTATCGGTCCTGTAACGCCAAAATGTGTAAACATCATTTCACCAAAGTCGGAATATACACATCTGTCTCCTGCGTGCATCTTAAGGGCTACATTTTTAAGAGAAAGTCCCTGTAATTCGGAGCAATATTCTTCAAGAATTTCTATTGGCACTAAAGATGGTTTAAGTTTAGTAATTGTGTGCCCAAATTGCTTAGCAAATTTGTATCCATCGCCTGTCGAACCAGTAAGTGGATAGGATATCCCACCTGTTGCAATAATTACGCTGTTTGAAGAAAATGTAGTGTTTGTTTTGTCAACAAGTTTAAAGGAATTATCAGAAATCATTTCAATTGAAACAATCTTAGAATAAACAACCTTAATATCCAAATCAGAAATCAAACGTTCAAATATCTTAACAACATCTGCTGCTTTGTCAGATTTCGGAAAAACCCTGTCTCCACGTTCAGTTTTTAATTCAAGACCGTTATTGATAAAGAAGTTTTGCAAATCTTCATTGGTAAAATGATAATATGGGCTGTACATGAATTTAGCATTTCTTGGAATGTTTTCAAAAAACACTGTATCATTACAAGCATTAGTAACATTGCATCTGCCTTTTCCTGTGATGCGAACCTTCCTACCAAGCATTGAATTTTTTTCAAACAGCACAACTTTTGCACCATTAAATGCTGCAGAAACTGCCGCCATCATGCCAGAGGCTCCTCCACCAATAACTGCAACGTGATAAAAGTTATCATTCATCACTGTGCTCCTTATTGTAGACATCGTACTGTTCCCAAATTTTTTCTAATTTATTAAAAATTGTTGATGTTTCTTCTTTTTTTTGCATACCAAGTGCAGCAATAAGAGCATTGATTATACTCATTGGTGCAACCAAAGAATCAACAAACGATGCTGTATCATTTTTTGCATATAATTTGTAATCAGAATAAGGTACAATCGGCGATTTGGATGTGTCAGTAATTGCAACAACCGCTGCATTCCTGCTTTTAGCATACTCCAAAGCTTTTACTGTTCTTCTCGAATATCTTGGGAAAGTAATGCCAATTACAACATCGTTTTCCCCAACTCTTAAAATTTGCTCAAATACTTCACTTATACTGGTTGTCTGAACAATTTTAACATTGTCAAATAAAAGGTTAAAATAAAAGCCCATAAACGAAGCTAATGAAGAGGCACTTCTAACACCTAAAATATAAATAGTTTTAGCTTTTAAAATCGCATCTACAGAACCATCAAAATCATCTCTATTCAAATTTTCCATCGTGACTTTAAGCTTTGAAATATCTCCGGACATAATTTTAGTCAAAACATCTTCATTGTTCATTTTATCAGATAGAATTTCAAATCGTTGTAATGCCGTAAGTTTAGTTTTAATAATTTCACGAAGTGCAGACTGCAACTCAGGAAAACCCTCATAACCAAGAGTAACCGCAAAACGAACTACGGTTGATTCGCTGACATCAACCTCTTTGCCCAATTTTGCGGCTGTAATATATGCAGCTTTATCATACTGATTAATTATATAATCAGCAATTTTTTTCTGTCCCTTACTAAAAGATGAATAAAATTGTTCAATCTGTTTTAAAACATTTTTCATTTAATTTTCCCACGTTTAATTATTTAAAATTTTATGAATCTCTGATTGTGTGAGATGGCGCCACTTTCCATATGGCAGATTGCCGAGAGAAACACCGCCAACTTCTATCCTTTTAAGATTTATAACAGGATGATTTACAGCATCAAACATTCTTCGTACTTGTCTGTTTCTTCCCTCACAAATAGTAATTTTCACCAAAGATGTATTATCATTATAAACATCTTCAACATACACTTTTGCAGGAGCAGTTTTTCCATCCTCAAGCATAACACCGTTACGCAAAATTTTAATATCTTCTTTCGTAAGAAGTCCACCCTTTACTCTCGCAAGATATGTTTTTGAAATTTTATTTTTGGGATGAGTTACTATGTTTGCAAAATCACCATCGTTTGTAAGCAGAATCAAACCCTCTGTGTTGTAATCAAGCCTTCCTACACAAAATATGCGTTGGCTTATATCATGTTTTATCAAGTCAATAACAGTTTTTCTGCCCCTGTCATCAACAGATGTCGAAACAACCTCTGTTGGTTTATATAACATAATATATAGTTTTTTGTTTGTATTAGTTATTATCTTGCCGTCAACTGTGATAATATCGTTAGTTTCATCAATGTCTTGCCCGATCACTGAAGCAGAACCATTGACAAACACTCTTCCATCTCGAACCATTTTTTCAGAAGCACGCCTTGAAGCAACACCACACTCAGCAAGAAACTTATGAATTCTCATTTAAAATACCTCATGAAATTTATATAGATATTTTACTCTTAAACACAAAAAATCAATAGATAGTAATAAATTAATTTCTGTCATTAAGAGAGGTATATTCTGCTTTATGAGTAACACTTTTGTAAGCAGGTCTCATAATTTTTCCACCAGAAATAATTTCCTCTATTCTGTGAGCGCACCAACCTACAATTCTCGACATTGCAAAAAGCGGTATATACAAATCTTTAGTAATACCAAGCATGCTGTAAATAAATCCAGAATAGAAATCGACATTTGCGCACAAAACTTTTGAATCGCCTTTAATTTTCTTAAAGACAACAGGTGATAATTTTTCCACTAATTCATACAGCTCAAATTCATCTTCTCTTCCTTTTAGCCATGCAAGTTCTCTGGCTTTTGACTTAAGCATTACTGCTCTCGGATCGGATAGTGTATAAATAGCGTGTCCCATACCATAAATTAATCCAGTTCTGTCAAAAGCTTCTCTTTTTGCAATTTTGGTAAGATATTCTTCAACTTCAGATTCATTTTTCCAATCAGAAACGTGCTCTTTAATATCTTCAAACATTTCAGTAACAGATAGCGAAGCTCCGCCATGCTTTGGACCTTTTAAAGCGCCAATAGCAGCAGAAATTGCAGAGTATGTATCTGTGCCTGTTGAAGAAACTACATGTGTAGTAAAAGCAGAGTTATTACCACCACCATGCTCAGCATGAACCATTAGACACAAGTCTAAAATATCAGCCTCTTCTTTCGTGAATTCACGATTAGGCCTGATCATATATAAAAAGTTCTCAGCAATATCAAGGTCAGGATTTGGATTGTGAATATAAAGGCTCTCATCGTCGTAAGCATGTCTTTTAACAGAATAAGCATTAGCAATTAAAACTGGGAATTTTGCTATCAAACCAATAGATTGAATTAAAGTATTTTTAACTGAAACATCATCAGGATTAGAATCATAAGAATACAGCGCTAAAACAGATCGTGCAAGCTTGTTCATAACATTAGGACTCGGTGCCTTCAAAATCATATCCTCAATAAAATTATTAGGCAAAGTTCTTAATTCAACTAACAAATCTTTGAATTCAGATAGCTGTTCTTTGTTTGGAAGAACGCCGAATAGTATCAAAAAACATATTTCTTCAAAACCGTGTCTACTATCATTTAAACATCCTTTAACTAATTGTTTAAGTTCAAGTCCACGGTAGAGCAATTTGCCGTCAGCAGGAATTTTATCACTATCTTCAATCGTGTAGCCATGTACCTCTCCAATAGAAGTAAGTCCTACTAAAACGCCCGTTCCATCAGAATTTCTCAAACCACGTTTAACATTATATTTGTTGTACAATTCACTCGGAATAACATCCATTCTTTCAGCCAAATTGATAAGGTTATCTAAATGATTATCGATTTTATTATTTTCTAAAAATTTATTATTCATTACATTATCTCCTATATTTCGCAATTAAAAATGTTAAAAAATTCACAAAAATAGTATACACATTTCTATAATTTTTGTCAAGTGAATATAATTACACGGATATTTTTTTAAAAGCCTCGAGGTGTAAAGTGTGAAAAGTGAAAGTTTATATATTTTTAATTGCATTTTAATTATAATTTTAATACCAATAATCCTATTTTTATGTCACAACAGAATTCAAAAAAAACAAGATAAGAATGAAATAACAATTTTAGTATTAGATAAAGGCAGTAAAAACATTATCTCTATGCCGTTCGAAGAATATGTTTGGCGTGCAACAGCAAAAGAAGTACCCTCATCATTTGAAGATGACGCCATAATGGCTCAGGCGGTTGCAGTGAGAACTTATGCGTACAGGAAATTGGGTAAAAAAATTTCAGAACATAACGGAGCAGACGTTTGCACGGACTTCAACCATTGCACAGCATTTTTGTTGCCAGGCGACGAAGAGAAAACGTACGGAGAAAACGCAAAGCAACTTTGTAAAAGGTACAGAACGTTATCTAAAAAAACGCAAAATCAAATTTTAACATACAACAATGAACCTATACTTGCGGCATTTCATGCCATTTCTTCAGGACGAACCGAAAAATCATCTGATGTGTGGAGCGAACAACTCCCCTACCTGATAAACGTAGATAGTGAATTAGATAAAAATGTGAATGGATATTTGAGTACTGTTTCTTTAAAGCAGACGGAATTAAAAAACTACTTTAGTGACAATGCGGACACAAACATAAGTATTATTTCCAGAACCGACGGCGGAAATGTTAAAGAAATTAATATTTTTGGCAATATCTATACCGGACAGGATGTTAGAAATAAACTAAACTTACGTTCAGCAAATTTTTCCGTTAAGAAAAACAAGGATGAATATATTTTTGAAGTTTATGGATATGGACATGGCGTGGGAATGAGTCAATGCGGTGCAAACGAATACGCAAAAAAAGGAATGGACTATCAAAAAATTTTGCTCAAGTATTTTCCAAACACCGTTTTAAGTACTATTAATTAATTGGATTGTTTCCGTTAAAAACGACAAAAAAATTATCTGGGCTATGCTATAATTTTAATATCAAATTAATAAGTGGTGAATAAAATGGGCAGCGTATTTTATATTGATACTTTTTTATTAAACAACTTTATTATTAATTACACTTTAATATTTTTCAGTTTAAAAACAAGTAAACTTGAAATTAACAGACTGAGAATAATTATTGTAAGTATTTTAGCAGCAATAATTTCCTTGCCGCTAATGTTTTCTTACAGGTACATATTTATTTTATTTAAAATAACAGCTCCTTTATTAATGTGTTATTATTCTGTTGATAAAATAAGTTTAAAGCAAACTATTAAACTTGTTGCTGTTTTTTGGATTTACGCACTAATTCTGTCGGGGATTTTTGCAGCAATAAACTTGCCGGGCAATCTCTTTACAGTTAAAGATGCAAAATACGGCACTGTTGCTTATGCTGAAATATGCCTAGCTATCTTTATATTATATTTATTATGCAAATACATACTAAAATTTTTATCAAGACAATTTCTGATAAAGGATGCTTACAAGGCTGTAAAGATATCATACAACAACAAAAGTATAACATTAATAGGATTTTATGATAGTGGAAATAATTTAGTTGATAAAAAAACAAATCTTCCGGTTTTTATTGTTAGCAAAAGGTGTTTGAAGGACTTTTTTAACTTACAAACATCACCTACTGATTATATACAGTGTACTACTGTATTAGGCACGGGGGTAATGCCTGTTATAAAGCCTGACAGTATTACAGTTGATGGCATAATAGCTAATGCTATTATCGGCATAAGTGATCAAGACTTTTACAGTGATTACGATATAATCTTAAGCCGTGCACAAATTGAACGAAATACTATCAGTTTTAAAGAAACGGAGAATATTTATGTTTAAAAATTTGTTAAAAAAAATCATTAGTTTTTTTACAGGATGCAAGGAAACAATATTTTACATAGGAGGTTGTGACAATCTCCCTGCACCGTTGCCTCGTGAAGAAGAACACAAGCTTCTAAACTCAATCAATGACGAACAGGCAAAAAAAATATTAATTGAACACAATTTGCGATTGGTAGTATACATAGCAAAAAAATTTGAAAACACAGGTATTAATATTGAAGATCTGATTTCCATCGGTACAATCGGTCTTATAAAGGCAATCAATACATTTAATCCTGAAAAAAACATAAAGCTTGCAACTTACGCATCAAGGTGTATTGAAAACGAAATACTTATGCATCTTAGAAAAGTTAGTTCGCAAAGGCAGGAAATATCCATTGATGAACCACTTAACACAGACCACGACGGGAACGAATTACTTCTTTCGGATATATTAGGTTCAGATGCAGATATGATTCAAAAATCGTTGGATGAAGAAACAGATAAACAACTTTTGAAACAGGCTATGGAAAAATTATCTAATCGTGAAAAAACAATTATGCAGTTAAGATTTGGCTTAAAGAATACTGAAGAAAAAACTCAAAAAGAAGTCGCAGATATGCTTGGAATATCACAATCATATATTTCCAGATTAGAAAAAAGGATAATATCAAGATTGAAAAGTGAAATATCGAAATTAATTGATTAATATCTTGACAACAGTACTATTTTATCTTAAAATATATTTACATTTTGCGCCCGTAGCTCACCTGGATAGAGTATCAGACTCCGACTCTGAAGGTAGTGGGTTCGAATCCCATCGGGCGCTCCAAAAGCACCTTTAATGGTGCTAAATTTTTGCTAATTCATTGACAAAAACAAGTTTTTATATTATAATGTGTTAAGTTTTGCATCCATAGCTCAGCAGGATAGAGCGACGGTTTCCTAAACCGCAGGTCGGGGGTTCGAATCCCTTTGGGTGCGCCACAGCAGACCGCTTTGTAGAGCCATTTCTACAGAGCGGTTGTTTTTTACTTTTTACCTCAAACACAATTTTGTCCGTTATTTGTCCATTATTGCAAAAAAATATAGGCAGGAGATACATTCCCCTGCCCTGCATGTCATTGATTTTTGTAAATTTTTCAAGGATATCAAGAAACTTTTTTACCCGAAATTCGATAAACAGCTGCCTCTATAGCAGTAGCAGTTAAATTCTTTGCAATAACAACAGGAGCAAAAAACGCATTGCCCAAAATGTTTCTGCCGTGAGTACGCAGGTTTGCAAGCATCGCAATATATCTGGCCGCGTTCCACTTATCCAGCCAATCGGATGGTACCTGTCTGCCTATGTCCCTGTAAATTTCTATTTCTGCTGCCAGTCTTTCATCCTCTGTTCCCGCATTTAAAAACTCTGCCGCAAGCACTTCATCAATTTTAAGGTCTGGTGCTCTGTTTCCGTACCTGTCAATCAATTCCTTTTGTAACGCCTGCACACTTTTTTGCACTCCGTATAATTGAGTTTCAGGTGAGAGCTTTTTGAGTATTCGTGTAGCCTGCAATGCTTGTGCGGCACTTCGCTGATGTTTTGCCATTGCATCTAAAATTTCAAGAGAGGTCCGAACTGCTGTTTTTCTCTCACTTTCTGATGTTGATGCCTCAACAGTATTTGCTGCATTGTTGTATAGCGCCCATCCCATTGCAGTATGTTGCTTGGACACTATACCCTTTTCTACATCATTAAACCAATTTTTATAACTTTTCTCCCATCCGTACTCTTTAAGATAATCTTCGGCATCTTTTATTGCCTGCTTGTCCGTATAGGCATCATAAGAAAAAATGCCATCTTCTACCATCTTCTCAATAGTAGGTACAGCCTCATCAGGTGTTGCCTTCGCTTCAAGAATTGTGCGTACTGTCTGTGATACCTTTTTCCCGTCTGCTGTTTTTCGTGGAACCTGCACCTCTCTGTGTGGTCTTTCACCACTTGGGATAGCACCATACTTTTCTATCAATTCATCATAATCTTTAGTGCTTAATGTTCCATCTTCAACATACTTGTAAAGTCTGCTTTCAGCATTCTTTTTACCGTCTCTCACATCTTCAATAGTGTCAAGAAACTCCTTTGTCCACTTTGATGGATTTTGTATGCCACCTTTGAGGGAATGATTTTTATTTACTCCTCCGTCTCTTTCTTGTATTCTAAAGCAATCTTCGATGACATTTCTAAAAGCTGGGCTTCCGATAAGTTTGGATGATTTTCCTTGCAAAACTGAAGCATATCCAGTATTGCTTCCTCGCTTTCCAGATCTATCATTGTTATGTGCCATACTGTGCTTCTTTTGCAACCAATCTCCGCCAAGTACCTTATCAGCAATCTCCGATTTTCTGACAAAACGTTTTCTCTTTCCACTTTCAAAATCCTCCATATAATTTAACAATGAATTTAATTCTACTTTTGCTTTTTTCCCGCGTGCCAAATATAAAATAGTAGGGCTGTCGGCATTCTCTGTGCTATATAAGACAAGCAAATCTCTTCCGTCAAGTCTGCCGCTATACCAATAAGTATCCTTGGCAATTCTCTTGCTTTCTGGACTACCAGCACGGCGAATCCAATTTTCAACCATTACAGCTCGTGGTTTGCTTAACCCCGTGTGCCACTGTTTCAACGAATAACTTGCATTCTCGTTTACTCCTCTGTCTGTGTTTCCGTTAACCCCAGCTTCTCGCTTATTTCCTGAAATTCCACTGCTGCTTGCATCAACTCTTCCTGCGTGGGATTCTTGTGTTCCCTCAAATAAAGTACCATCGCCTCTTGAGCTGATTCGCTTTTTAGTGTAAGTATTATAAACAGTATAGCCGCTTCGTCTAACTTCAAATGTTTCAAGTATATAGTTAACGACTCCTGTAATTTGGTAATGCTTTTCATTATTTAATACCTCCATAATCTTAGTAGCAACATCGCCATATTTATAATCAACTCTTGCTACAACATTATACTTACCAAATCCACCATCTTCATATATGTAAAGTATGTGAGTGTCATCGGTTACACAACTTTGATACTGTAATCCCTCGTGTGTCTTATACGCTTTATAATAATCCGTGCTTGTACTTGAATGAAATTTTGCGTATTCGTTTGATGGTAATTTTATCCCTGTGGGTGAATACTTAATTTTTGTCTTTAAACTGTTTTTATTAGGTATATTACCCTCATTATTTACAGTCAAGTTATCTTTGCTATTTTCTGTGCTTCCGCCATCAGTTCTTTTTCCGTCGCTTGCTTGTTGTCCGCTATGAATCGAGCCATCTTCAACGCTTGCTCTTCTGTTTCCATCATCAGAAATATTATCGCTTGTTGTCCCTTTGGTAACGAGGTAACTGTTAAGCCAGCTTTCAAAATTTTCTCTGCTTCCGTCAAACTCATCAATTTCATCCTCCATAAATTTTTTCATTTTGTTATATGCATTTTCAGCTTTTTTGCCACCAACCGCATACAATGGTGTTGCGTCATCGCCCCATCCTATGCCATAAATTGCAAATAAAAATAGGGACGTGCCTGTTTTTGCACATTTTATGTTCTGCTAATTATTCCTCTTGAAATTCCGGTTAACCTCTCCAATTGTCCTATTGTAAATCCGTTACGGCGTAATAAAGATAGGACTTCATTTCTTTCAGACTTTGGCTTTGTGGATATTTCATAACCCTGAAGCTTTGTCAATTTATATATCTTTCTTCGTAACTGTTCATCGGATAATTTTTTTGTATTGGATATCGAAAAATCAATTTCCTCTACCAAATTATGTAGCTCCTTAAATAATGCCAGCGCAAGACTTCTGTCCCCAGACAACATATCTAACGCAAATTTTATGTTGATAAGCTTTTGAGATAATTTTATATAATCATTATAACTACTCCATTTGTATTCATCAATGCACTTAACAATCCCAGCTTTAACAGGATTCTGATGGATGTACCTTATTAAAGACAAGTAATACACATCATCTTCAATGGGCTCACTTTTATATCTGTTTCCTATTAAACTACCGCTTCGCTTATACTTATGATTGTACCACGCAACATAACGGGTTAATATTTTATGAACTATCTTTTTAATGTCCCCCATATTTTGCTCTTTAATAAACATATGCACATGGTTTGTCATTAAGCAATACGCATAAATTTCAAATTTTTCATCTTTCTTTATTATTTCTATTATTTCAAGCAACTTTTCATAATCTTGGTTATCTTCAAATAAATTCTGATGGTTAATTCCTCGAAAAATAATATGGTATAATCCTGTTTCACTTAACACTCTTGGTGGTCTGCTCATTATCATTCACTCCCTTGTGATTTGGATTATACTATATTTTTAATTTATAGTCAAACAAAACGTGTAAAAACAGGCACGTCCCTAATTTGCTCCGTCCCTAATTTGCTCGCCCCTAATTTGCTTTTAAGTTTTCAGGTGCGTAGCCGGGTACCGAAAAGCAAAAGCCTTTGGGTCGGCAATCACGAGACGGCTCAGCCGACTATCCCTTTGGGTGTGCCAAACAAAACACCCTCGTTGTTCGAGGGCGTTTGTATTATTTATCCGTGATTTCGATTACATGGGCAAGGAATTCAATATCAGGTGCTTTGACAGTTAATTCGCTGCCTGAACCTATATTTTTCTTCCCTTCAATGAAGTATCCTTCGTTTTTAATAACTGCGTTTGCCTCAACCGTAAGCAAAACATCAAATTTATCAGGAATTATTGCTTTGGTGTAGTGCCCGTCAGCTTTAACTTTAATTTTTTCTGCATTTGACACATCTTTTTTAATTATTCTTCCAAGAGCGTTGCCATCTTTATCATAGATATTACCCGAATCAGGAACAGCTTTTACTGTAAGATCCATAATATCTTCTATCTTGAGAGTGTAGAGTATATCTGTGTTATTGTTATTATCTTTTACAATAGTGTTGTGAGAAAATTTATGAGCAACAAACAGAATAACTGCACATAAAAACACTATTACAATCAAATCAATTATATTGAATTTCTTTTTCATATTACTCCACCTCGTTAACGGCAACAATTACGCCATGTCCCACAAACCCTACACTTTTTATATCTACAGCTTTACCAACATAAATTTCATATTCATTGACAATATGGGTCAAACCAGAAAAAGTACCGCCAGCCTGCACATTAATTGTTACATCATACATATCAGGAACCTCAGTAAACACATACTCTCCTGTTTGCTCGCTATATTCATAGTATTGAGATTTTTTATACGAAAAATCGTTTATAACGCCAATATTTATTATCTTAACACCATCAAAAACATCGCTTCCTTTTGTAATGGCATTAACGGTTTCAATGGGAATTTCTTTTAAAAGTATATCATAACTAAACTTGGAAGAACTACCGTCACTTGAGCGATTATTTATAAACAACCATCCAACGGTAATTACAGCTAAAACCATTAAAATTATAATGGTATCAACAAAATTAAATTTAAATTTTTTCATATTACTTTCTCCTTACCAAAGATACATAAACATCTTCAATATTCCGAGCATAAATATCTGCAGTATATTTTTCATTATAGAGTTTTTCTGCACCCAATGAAAGCTTTTTATACAATTCAGAATCATCTAAAAGCCTTCGCATATTTTTTTCAAGTTCCAAGCTGTCTTTACTTTTAAATAAAAGACCATTTAAACCATCAACTACCAACTCAGGATTCCCGCCATAATCGGAAGCTATAATAGGCGTCCCAATACTCATTCCTTCCAGGAGTGACAGACTGGTAGCTTCTGTGCCATAAGAGGCATTAACATTGACATCAATAACATTCATAACCGACGTCACATCCTTGATATAACCCGTAACAAGAACATGATCTGCCAATCCCTCAGCATCCACACGATTTTTGATATGCTCAAGATAACTTCCCGTTCCGCAAATCATAAATTTTACATTATCATAATCTTTAATAATGCTTTTGGCAGCATCTAAGAAAAAATCGTGTCCTTTAATATCCTCGACTCTTGCAATCATCGCAAAAACAAATTCTGATTTCAAACCATAAAACTGTTTAGCGTTTTCTAAATCCTGTTCGGTAAATCTTTTTATTGGTTTAACCCCGTTTTTAATTACAGTAATTTTTTTATCGCATACACCTGCTTCAGTAAGGTTGTCCATTGCAGCCTGCGCAACTGCAATTATGCGATTGGATGTAATATTATTTACAAATCCGTTTATTATCTTACCGATCCCCTTGCTAATTTTCGGAGAATTTGGAAAAACACTATGACGCGTATAAACAATCGGGATACCGCAAGCTTTCGCAGCAATTCTTGCAGAAAAACTAGCATGCGTATGCACCACATCTGGTTTTTCATGTCTGAATATTTTTATAAGTTCTTTGACAGCCTGATTAGAATATGACTTATTTTCAAGCCCGGCTGTTTGTATAATTCTTGTTTTAGTTGCCTCAATATATGAAATTAACTCGCTTCCGTATGGTACAACAACAGTTACATCAAATTTTTCACTATCATAGTGTTGTAAAAAAGTTAATATACAACGTCCCGCTCCACCAATGTTGTGATCACTTGTTACATTTAATACTTTAATTTTCGCCACTGTCAAACCTCCTTGAAACCACATCAACAACTGCACCTATAGCAATGTAAATCCAAAATAGTAAGAATACTCTGTAATTATACCACACATTATCAAACATACCTTGCAGCAAAAAGCCGCTCATAGCTGCAACAAGTCCAGATGCAATTATTTTTAAAGTGTTATCGTTTGAATTTTTCACAACCGAAAATAGTCTTTTATAATAGAAAACAATAATTGTTAAAAATGCGACGGCGCCAACCATACCTGTTTCAGTTAAAATTACTAAATACAAGTTGTGAGGGTGCGGGGCCGTTATAGCAGAATATGCATACAAAGGATATATAGCATTAAACGCATCAGATCCTAACCCGATTCCTGTTACCCAGAAATCTTTTAGCATTTTTAATGTCCCTTCCCAAATATACACCCTGTACGAAGTCGAGCTGTCAGCAAGATTTCCCACACTGGTAAAACGAGTGATAATGGAGTCAGGTAGAAAGAAGACTGAGCACATACCCAGCACGCAAAATGCTGCAAATACTTTTCTTTTACTCATAAATAAAAATATGACGATTGCAAATAAAACGCCTATCCAACAACCTCTAGAATAAGTAAAAATAAGCGCTACACCGGAAAATCCAACGGCTAAAAGGTGCAACAGTTTAACATACTTGTTATTCATAATAAAAAAGCATATAAGTGAAGTTAGAATAACCAAAATTAAGTATTCACCAAAAACATTGGGATTTCCAAAAAAAGATACTACACGCCCAGATATTTCATCAAACATTTCTGTATCAATCCAAGTGTTTTGCTCATCAAATCCGGTAAAATGCTGGAAAATTCCAAACAATGAAACCGGAATTGAAAAAACAGAAATTCCATTAATGACGGTCAATAGCATTTTTTTAGTTGACAGTAATCTTATAAGTGCATAAGTAGCGCATAAAAAAGCGATATACACCAAAGCAATTTTTACACTTGAGGTTCTGGCATACGAAAAAACTGCCGCGATTGCAAAAGCAATGCCCATAAATAGAAAAAACATATTAAGTGTATAGGTGTCATTAAACATTTTCGATTTATACCCAAAAACAGACTTAATAACAATACATAACAACAGTGCAAGACCACCTAAAACCATAACCATCGTTGGCATAAAAGGTAAAACGCAAATGTAAACCCATGCAACAAATGATGTAAAGCAAAATCCAAAAGCTATTATTGCAAATAAAACGACAGATATAGCGACAGGTAAAATGCCAAAAACGCAAGTCACTAAAGAAAGTATAATGCCAATATGAACAGCATCTTTATAACTATGGTACTTAGACGGGGTTGAATCATTCGGCAGTTTTAAACTTAGCAAAGCAAGAAATTTTGCTACAAAAAAAGATTCATGCAGTAAGCAATTTGCACTTTTTCTCAAAAAAACTAATATAACGCCTATTACAACCAACAATATTGACAAATATAATGCAGCATTTTCTGACAGAGTAAAATGAGACAGAATACAAGATACCCCACCCCATATTATTAAAGTGATTCCTGGAAAAATCAACGGAATATTAAAGAAACATTTACATATATCATTAGCTTTTACGATAATCAAACTGCCATGTACGGATCTTGCAAGAGCTGAAAAAATCTTATTAAAAAATCGCGACAAACAACCAGAAATTTTCCCTAATCTGTTTTTGTATGCAATATCTAAATTATCAGCTTTTGAACAAATTCTTACGAAAAAGCTGTTATTAGCAGATTTGTTAAATTTATTGTTGCAGACAGCAAAAAAATGCCATGTTTTACTCTCAGTAATTAATACACAAAGCTTAGAACATAAAAGAATAATATAATTTAATAAAAGAGACTTTTTAATCACTATCCACACCTCTTTTCAGAATATTTTTGAAATCCTTAACACGCAAGATAAGTAATCCGGCAATATAAATCACAAAAGTGAAAAGCACACTCAAAGCAAGCACTGTAAATTTCACAAAAAATCCCGGAGTATATAATGAAATCAAGAACGTGTACAAAACTCTAGAAATCAGGCAAGATACACCAGCACAGACAGTAGCCTTAATCAATAAACTGATGATATCTCTTAATTTAATTTGTTTAACTTTTCTTTTGATTTGAATGGTAAGATTAACTGCGCTGAAAACAGATGCAATAGCAGATGAAAGTGCTAATCCACCTACCCCCATTTGTCTGTAAAGTAAAAAGCTCAAAGCAATGTTAATTACAATGGTAAAAAAAGCATTCTTCATTGGAACAACAGAGTTTTGCATGGAATAAAAACTTTTATTTAATATTTCCTGCAATCCGTAACCAAGCATACCAAAGCTATAAAAGAAAAGTGCCGTTGAAGTCATATAAACAGATTTACTGTCAAAAGCGCCTCTCATATATACAATTTCAACAATTTGATAGGAAAAAATTAAAAATAAAAACATAACAGGAACGATAAATAAAATTCCTGCTCTAAGTGACGAAGTAATAACATCTGCACTTTCTTTTGTTTGGTTGTCAGCAAAAAGTCTTGAAAGCCTCGGTAGAATCAAATTAGTAACCGACATAGCGAAAACACCGACAATAATTATGTACAGTTTGTTTGCATAGTTAATATAGCTGACTGCATTGCCGCCATCAATAAACGATGCAAGATACAGATTTATCATCACATTTAGCGGCTGAACCCACGAACTTAATAGAATTGGTAAGGCAAGTTTGTAAACCTTCTTCATACCAGGATGAAGAAAGTCAAATGATAAGCCAAACCGGTATTTAAACCTGATTAATGCAGGAATAAGTATAATAAGCTGCAATCCCCATCCGATAAGCATTGCAACAGACAAACCAAATATTCCTCCAATATCATTAAACACTAAAAAATAGAGTATGGCAACAAGATTTGAAGCGATACTCATAGCCGCAGGAAGCTTAAATTCGCCATAAGACTGAACAATTCCCGCGTAAGAATAAGCAACCGCTGTAAATATAAGAGATGGAAACATAATCTTTAAAAGGTTTGACGCAAGACGTGCTGTTTGTGTATCAAACCCCGAAGCAATAACTTTTATAACAAAATCTGAAAATATAATTCCAATAGCAGCCAAAGCAGCAGAAATTATCAAAACAACGCCAATAAAGTTGTTCGCAAACCTATTAGCTTCCGTCTCACCTTCTTTTTGATAGTACTCATTAAAAACAGGCACAAATGCTGAAACAATAGCAAGTCCTAAAATCATATCAAAAAAGTTAAGCGGTATCTGCGAAGCAGTTAAAAATGCAGAAGCCTGCGTACCGGTGCCATAAAACCATGCAAGTAATACTTCGCGTGCTTGTCCTAAAACTTTTGCAAGCAACATAATTATAAACATGCCGGATATAGTTTTAAAAACCTTATTCATGGAATTTTTTAATCCTCTTTAATGTAATACTTAACAATTTCTTCCAAAAGTTCATCACGTTCAAGCTTGGTAATAATTGAGCGTGCGTTCTGATGGCTTGTTATATATGAAGGGTCACCCGAAAGAAAATAACCTACTATTTGATTTACCGGATTATAGCCCTTTTCCTTTAAGGCACCATAAACTAAGCTCATAATTTCTCTGGCACGATCTTTAACATCTTTTGTTACTTTAAATTTAACAGTTTCATCGTAATTCATATCGTATCTCCTTTAATTTTAATAATTCTTCCGCTATAACCTGCGCTTAATGTCTGGTGGCATATTAATAGGTTAAGTTATAATCGTACAATTCTTTCAAAGATTTAAGCAAATCTTCAAAGTCGTTGTTATCAATCAGTTCTGCTTTTACAAATCTATAAAGCATCGAACGTAATCCCTGTGCAGGCGAAGACAATAAATGTGTAGCAAAATAAATTGAAATTGCATTTTGAGTATCAACAGCTAAGTATGCACCTGCAGCACCACCCCAGCCAAAATCAATATATTTTTTATCGCCATTAGGGCAACGCACACCCAAACCATAACCGTGAGTATCCTTTGTCCAGTACGTCCCTTTTTGTTCATCTGTTAATCGGTCAGTCATCATCAACTTAACTGTTTCAGGTTTTAAGAGTTTATATGTGCGTAAACACTCTAAAAACTTTATATAATCATCTACAGTAGAAATACCACCCGCACCGCCCGATGCATATTCAGTGCCAATTTTATAATTAGATATATGCTTACCTATATTGACCGCCTTACCATCTTCAAACCTATATTGCGGTGCGATTGTTTCAATTTCTGCTTCAGGCAACATAAATGTAGAATCTTTCATTCCAACAACTTCAAAAATATTCTTTTTAACATAGTTTTCAAATTTTTCACCTGAAACAACCTCAACTAAAGCCGCTAAAACATCATGGCATAAACTATACTCCCATCTGTCACCAGGTTCAAATAGTAGCGGTTCTTTAGCAAGACACTTCATTACCTCACTAGTAGGACATTTGCCGACAGTTTCATCAACGCATCTTTTTAACTGAGGTGAACAGCAGTTATAGGAAAAGCCTGCTGTCATTTCAAATAAGTGCTTTATTAAAATTTGATTTTTAGCCTTTATGACGCCATCGTCAGTCTTGACCGTCATTTCATTAAATTCGGGCATATAGTCGGAAAGTTTATCTTCAAGTGAAAACAACCTTTTTTCAAGCAACTGTAAAGCCGCTGTACAAGTGATAACCTTTGAACAGGAGTAGATATTGTATCTTTCGTTTCCATTCATTTTAACATTATTTTCAACGTCACTGTATCCATTCATATATCTGAGAATACATTCCCCGTCTTTATAGATAACTAAATCAAAACCAGGAACACCAAGCTCTAAAAATGAATCACAAAACTTTTTTAATTTTTCAAACATAAATACACTTCCTGAAAATTTTATTAGAATAGATTACTATTTCACGGCAAACAAGATATTGAAGCAATTTATATCTACAAACATTCAAAAATCCACATTAATACCAGTGGAACGATTTGCATCCCAAGAAAACGTTCAATGAGGAGTAAAAATACTTTCTCCCAAGGACATTTTAAAGTTGTGTTTATTATAAAATTCGTGCACAATTTAGATGCCGCAAAATCATTTTACCAGGAGTAAAAATGCTTGCTTGCAAGGGCATTTTTGCGACGCCGTCAATTGACACAGTGCTCGAAAGAGCAGAAAAGAGCGTCAGCTCTCAAGAATTTTATGAAATAAAATTCTGTATGTGTCAATTATAACATATTATATAGAATAATTCAAGCAAAAACCACAAAACAAAATGATGTCAAATAAAAAAATGCTGCACTAAGCAGCATTTTTTTATTTTCTTTTTTTTATTCTAACATTTATCCCGGCAATACCACCGATTACTCCTAAAATAATTGCTAACGCAGGCGTTGTAATTAATGAAAGCTTGAAACTAAAATTTTCGGATGCTAACGCACCAAACAACAAAATTGTCAGTGAATAAACAATTCCCGAAAGCAACCCTAATATCCAACCATTATTTTTAATTCCAAGACTTGAAAAAAAGCCACTAAGAAATGCACCAAGATAGAAAATGCTTTTGCCAATTAACGGTGCATAATCGATTTCAAGGTTGGAATATGTTATTATCACAGCGAGCAGTATCAATAACGCTATATTAACAAAAATTGATATAAGCACTCCTTTAAATGCTCGCTTAAAATTTATGTTTTGTTGTGAATTATCGATAGACTTAATATAAGAAATTTTGCTCAAAAAAACACACTCCCTGCGGCATAAGTTATTAAATACTATGCAAGGAATGTGCTAATTATTCATTAATTACTCAGCTGTTTCTTCGTTTGTTTCTTCTTCTAAAGCTGCTTCAGCATTATTATTTGACTTAATAACAGTTTTAACAGCACCGAGTTCAATTTTTACTTTTGTATCCCCCAACATAACTGTAAGAGCATCGTCTTTGAGTGAAACAACTTTGGCATAAAATCCACCAATAGTTAAAATCTGATCACCCTTTTTTAAAGATGAAATCATATTCTTGTGTTCTTTATCTTTTTTTCTTTGCGGCCTTATAAGAATAAAATAAAAAATTGCAATGATAAAAATAAGATAAATCCACATACCGTACTGCGCTACAAATTGATCCATTGGCATATAAATGCACCTCCAAAATATTTTTATATTATTTTACCATATATTGTATAAAATATCAACAGTTTTTTAAATTAAAGATAGTTGCTCACCGTCTTTATCCTCAGCTATCAGTTTTGCACCTGCAGCAGGAAGATTACGCGATTTGTATGGTTTTGCATCTGAAATTCCGGATTTTTCAAATAATATAAGATTGATCATCTTACCACGTTTTCCGGGATTAAACGTTTTTACACCCTGGGAACTTCTTGTCACTTTTTCCGGAATCATTGAAGTATTAAAGACAAGGGCTTTTTCATTGCTACCAAAAGCAACAAGGTCTCTATCTTCCGGAATGTATACCGAGCCAACTAACACACTATGGTCAGAATAAGCTTTTGTCAACATTTTTCTGTTTGTCTTTGTAATGTATGCGCTGAGCGGTACTTTGCACGTTCTGCCATCTTCAAACCCAAATACCATATATCCACGATACTCGCCGGCAACAACGGCATAGACTATCATTTCACCTTCTTCAAGTCCAAGTAAGTTAGCCATATACTCACCTAAATCGCTTGCCTTAACGCTGGGAATATCATATATTTTCACTTTATAAACATTACATTGATTAGAAAATAGCAACAGCTCTTCTTTGTTTGAGGTTTCAATTTCCTGCATTATCTCATCAGTATCTTTTAATTTCTGCACATTACTTGCACGAAGGGAAACAAGCGAAACTTTTTTAATATACCCTTGTTTTGTAACAAAAACTTTAAGTGAAAAATCATCAATATACTTTTCAGGCGTATACTCGATTTGATTTTCTTCAGCAGAAATGATTCCTGTTAGTCTGTCTTTACCATATTTTTTTGAAATTTCCTGAAGCTGTTTTGAAATTAAGTTTTTAATGCGTCTGTCACTCTCGAGAGTAATTCTAATATCATCAATTTCTCTTTCTAAATCAGCAATATCGACAATATTTTTAAGCAAGTATTCTTTGTTTAAATTTCTAAGTTTAATTTCTGCGACAAAGTTTGCTTGTATTTCATCAATTCCAAAGCCCTCCATAAGAGAAGGAACAACCAAAGCGTCTTTTTCAGTTTCGCGAATGATTTTAATAGCTTTGTCAATATCAAGCAAAATCTTTTCTAAGCCCTTAAGCAAATGCAGTTTTGCCTCTTTTTTTGATAAATCAAACCTTAAGGTTCTCCTTACGCAATCAACGCGAAACCTTACCCATTCTTTTAATATTTCTTTAACGCCAAGTACCTTTGGCATACCATCAATCAAAAGATTAAAATTGCAGCTGAATGTATCTTGAAGCGTAGTTGTTTTAAACAGTATTGACATAAGCTTTTCAATATCGACATTGCGTTTTACGTCAATAGCAATTTTAAGGCCCGATAAGTCAGTTTCGTCACGTATATCAGTAACATCTTTGAGCTTTCCGGCTTTAATAAGTTCTATTACTTTATCAATGATAACTTCAGCCGTAGTAGAATACGGTATTTCAGTAATTTCTATTACGTTGTTTTTCTTGTCATAATTGTATTTTGAGCGAATTTTAAAACTACCCCTGCCAGTCTCATAAATCGTACGCATTTGGTCTTCATCATACAAAATTTGACCTCCGCCAGGAAAATCAGGAGCTTTGATAATAGGTATCAGGTCAACTTTTTCATCTCGCATATATGCAACGGTAGCCTCGCAAATTTCACGCAAGTTAAAGCTGCATATTTTGCTTGCCATACCAACGGCAATTCCCTCATTAGGATTAACTAAAATATTAGGGAAAGTAACCGGGAGTAACTTTGGCTCTTTCATTGTAGCATCATAGTTATCCTGAAACTCAACAGAATCTTTGTCAATCTCTGAAAAAAGCTCTTTACATATTTCATCAAGCTTTACTTCAGTATATCTTGAAGCCGCAAACGCCATATCTCTTGAAAACTGTTTACCGAAGTTGCCCTTTGAGTCAACAAAAGGATGCAACAAAGCTGCATTACCTCTTGTAAGACGCACCATAGTTTCATATATAGCCATATCACCATGAGGATTGAGACGCATAGTTTGTCCTACAACATTTGCAGACTTGGTCTTTTGACCGGTTAGAAGACCCATTTTATACATAGTGTATAAAAGCTTTCGGTGCGATGGTTTAAATCCATCAATTTCAGGTATAGCTCTTGATACAATAACACTCATTGCATAAGGCATATAATTAGTTTCAAGAGTATCCGCTATTTTTTGTTCAGTAAAATTCATAAAATCCTCCGTATTACGAAATATCAGCAAGTTCTAAATATTTACTACCAAATTCCGCAATGTAATCTTTTCTGCCTTGTAAATTATCTCCTAAAAGAATATCAAACATTCTTCTTGTAGTTTCTTCATCTTGCGGCATAACTTTAATAAGTCTTCTTGTTTCAGGATTCATTGTCGTTCTCCACATCATATCCGGCTCATTTTCGCCAAGACCTTTTGAACGCTGTATAGAATACTTCTGTCCTTCAAGTTTTTTTAGTATTTCTGCTTTTTCAGCTTCGTTATATGCAAAAAACGTTTCATTTTTCGATGTGATTTCAAAAAGCGGCGATTCTGCAATAAAAACCTTGCCTGCCTTAATCAGTGTGGGAACGAGGGCATAAAGCATTGTAAGAATCAGCGTTCTTATCTGAAATCCGTCAACATCAGCATCAGTGCAAATAATTACTTTGTTCCATCTCAAAGCGTTTAAATCAAACATTTCCTGTGAGTGTTTAGTCTTAATTTCGACACCGCATCCTAAAACTTTGAGCAAATCTGTAATAATTTCGCTTGAAAAAATCTTAGAATAATCTGCCTTTAAGCAGTTGAGTATTTTACCTCTTACCGGAATAATAGCCTGAAATTCAGCATCACGGCCTTGCTTGCAAGAACCCATAGCAGAGTCACCCTCTACTATATACACTTCTCTTTTTGTAACATCTTTGGTTCTGCAATCAATAAATTTTTGAACTCTGTTAGTAACATCAGTATTTCCGCTTAATTTCTTTTTATATGAAATCTTTGCTTTTTCGGCATTTTCTCTTGAACGCTTATTTAAAAGTATTTGATCAGCAACCTTATCAGCAACAGTTTTGTTTTCTATAAAGAAAATATCAAGCTGTTCCTTTAAAAATTCCGTCATCATATCCTGAATAAACTTATTGCTGATAGCTTTTTTCGTTTGGTTTTCATAACTGGTTATTGTAGAAAAACTGTTGGAAACAAAAATCAAACTGTCTTCAACATCTACAAAAGTGATTTTGGTCTCATTATTTTTATATTTGTTAGAATTCTTAATCAGTTTATCAACGGAATGAACAAAAGCATTTTTAACAGCTTTGTCCGGAGAACCACCATGCTCCAAAAAACTGGAATTATGATAGTACTCAATAAGATTAACTTCGTTATTAAAAGCAAAAGCACAAGAAAGCTTTACTTTATATTCAGGTTTATCTTCCCTATCTCGTCCTTTTTTCTCAGTTTCAATAAATTTTACTTCCGAAAAGCTTTTTTCATTTTCAATTTCTTTTATATAGTCAACAATTCCATCAGGATATACAAATTCAAAATTTGTGTTTTCTTTATGATCAATAAATTTGAATTTTAGACCTTTATTAACAACAGCTTGCTTTTTCATCACGCTGATAAAATATTCAGAAGGAATATTAATGTCGGTAAAAACTTCGTTATCAGGCTTCCATGTTATTTGTGTGCCAGTTAATTTACTATCTGTGGCTTCTTTAAAAAGGCCACCAAAATTTTCACCTTTTTCAAAATGCAGAGAATACTTAAAACCATCACGATTTACAACAACATCCATATACTCAGAAGCATATTGTGTTGCGCATGCGCCAAGACCATTTAAGCCCAAAGAGAACTCATAGTTTTCATCAGAATTATTTTTATATTTACCACCTGCATAAAGTTCACAAAACACAAGTTCCCAGTTGTAACGCTCTTCTTTTTCATTATAATCAACCGGAATACCTCTGCCTTTATCAGTAACTTTAATAGAGTTATCAGCAAAGCGTTCAAGAACAATTAAATTTCCATATCCTTCTCTGGCTTCATCTATCGAGTTTGATAATATTTCAAAAACAGAATGTTGGCAGCCTTCAATGCCGTCTGAACCAAACATAACCCCTGGTCTTAATCTGACTCTGTCGGCGCCTTTTAATGAAGTAATGCTCTCGTTACCATACTCCGTTTTTTTCACTTAAAATTCATCACCTTTCAAAAACACTTGATTTTATCTTGTATATTGCTTATAATAAATGTATAGAACACATAAATGTATAGAACACATAAATGTATAGAACACATAAATATATAAAACCACACAATATATTGTACTATATATTTGAAAATATGTCAAGAGATGGGGTTAGCTATGAAACAATTTTTTATTTACTTACTAAAAAAAGACATTTTTATGCGTTCTGCCCAGGTGGCATATTATTTTTTGCTGTCTTTATTCCCATTCATATATATTATTACAAGGATTCTGTCTGTTTTTTCGTTGTCTGTAGTAAATTTTCTTGACAGTTTAAAATACGTTTTCCCTGGAATAACTTTTGATGTTATTTACGATAATTTTTTAACAATTACGCTTAATCCTTCATCTGCAAGCACTGTTCTTTACTCATTCATCGCTCTTTGGGCGTCTTCAATGCTATTTAACTCTTTAAAGGTTACATTTGCAGAAAGTTACCCTAAAGGCAATACCAAAAGCAGACTTTTTATCAGAATAATTTCTATAATAATAACTATAGCTGTTTTACTTGTGATTGTATTTTCCTTTTTTGCAGTGCTTATTCTTAACATCGGGCTTAGCTTTATATCAAGATATATAGATGTAACTTATTTGTCACATACCATTACCGTTTTTGCAACAATTATAATCATTATTGTAGATATGGTTCTTTTATATATGATCTTGCCACCAAAAAGAATTACATTTTCAGAAGCTGTACCCGGTGCTATTTTTGCAACTGCAGGTCTTTCGCTTTCTTCAATGTTCTTTTCATATTATGTAAGTCAAATTGCTGATTATTCAAAATTATATGGCACGATGGGTAGTGTTATTGTATTGCTTTTATGGCTTTATATCTGTTCAATTGTAATAATTGGTGGAGGACACATTAACGCATACTTTATTAATTTAAAAAACCGCACATAGAGTGCGGTTTTAAAATATGTACTCGGCAAGAAACAAAAATGCAACACCGAGTATTACAGTTATATCTTTTTCTTCTTCTGCCAATAGCAGAGCAATTACTCCAAGCAAAACCAAATCATCCAGCTTTAAATGTTTTAGTGGGTTTGTAATGCCTTTTACTTCAACATCACGTTCCTTTTCACTAGACTCAGAATTAAGTACCGGAAAATCCTCAATCCTTGGCACTACGGTATCGAAATTCTCGTATTGTCTGTAATACCTCCTGTCCATAGTTCCTCCAATACATTATTTTTTATTAAATTCAGAAACGGCATTCGTCATCTTTATTACTGTCTTAACCTTCTCGAGATTGTTTACACGTTTGCTGCTTAGATATGGCGCAAGAGCCTCTAACAGTTTTATTCCTGGTGTGGAATTGTTTGAGTAAACATTGTAAGCGTTATTTACTTTTCTCAATAAATCATTATTTTTGCTTTGACTTAAAATATCATTTAAAAAATTCAAATCATTTTTAGGCTGAAAAGAATTCAAATTATTCTGTTCACTAATTTCTTCATTTTTATTGCCAGAATCTACGTTTCCTATAATATCTTTTATATTTTTCATAGCATCCGGATTTGAAAGTAAACTGCTAAACAAATTCATTGCGTTGCTGTCCATAATTTACTCTTTCCTCACCTTTTTTAAAATTTCATTCAAAAGATCTTCTTGAGATGTTTCTTTAATTTTGTCGCTGAAATTTTCAATGTCTTTTTTCGAAACATTCAGCTGACCAAACATCTTCATTAGTGAATCTCTATCAATATTCTTAAGTTGCTTTTTAAGTTCATTGCCTCCCGGTGAATTAATCAGCCGAGATATTTTCTCTAATGCAAGAGGGTCAATGTTATTTCCAAACAAATTAAGTCACATCTTCCTTTCTGTTAGGATGCCATACTAAATTGTATGGCATCCATTTTACAAATATGTTAGCAACCAAAAAGAATTAAGAATACCAAAATGAAGAATAAAATGCTTGTGTCCATTCCTTTTTCACAGTTTTTGTTATACATAATAATTCCTCCTATTACTTTTTTGAACCGCAGTTCTCATTTCATAATATGAATTATCAAATCAACGTGTTACTTAATATTGACAAATTTTAATTTATATACTAAACTATTTATGGTGATTTTTTTGAAGCGAATTGTTGTTTTTTCAGACACCCACAGAAACATTGATAACTCTTTAAAAGTATTGGAGAATCTGATAGGTGTTGATATGGTCATCCATCTTGGCGACCATATCAAAGATGCAGAAGAGTTAAGTTATATATATCCCGATTTAGAATTTATCAAGATCCGTGGTAATAACGATTTTGAATTTTCCACCCCTCTTGAAACTGTTGTAGAAATCGATGGAGTAAGGATTTTTTGTTGTCACGGGCACGTATATAGCAAAAAATCACTTTTTAAAATCGCCGAAGACGAAAATTGCAGTATAATTCTTTGCGGACATACACATATAAGCGAAATAGTAACTGAAAACAAAATCACATTACTAAATCCCGGAAGCATCTCAAGGCCAAGAGACAGCCACTGTTCGTATGGTGTTATCGAAATTGAGAACGGAAAATTCGGGTTAGATATTATAAAAGGAGTAAGAATATGAACTGTCCTACATGTGGAAAAACAATAAATGAAAATGATACTTTTTGTAAAAACTGCGGTGTGCCGCTAACTCTTAAACAAAGAGCTTTTGCCACTTTACCACAAACTAAAAAAATACGAATGCTCAAAATATCAGACTACTTTTTGATGTTTTTGATTTCGATAATTCCGATAATTAACATTATTACATTTATCGTTTGGGCTGCATCTTCCAAAACTAATGTAAATAAAAAGAACTACGCATCTGCCGCATTGATTTTTATGGCAATTGCAATAGTTCTTGTTATAATTACTTTGTTAATTACATATTACATCTTAAAACTTGTTTAGAATCTAAAATCACGTAATCCACTTTTAATGTCAGAAAGATTTTGCTCAGCAATCTTTCTGACTTTTTCATTAGGAACATTTTTTAATTCAACGTCAATTAACTTGTCACCTATTTCTTTGGTAGCAGGTGAAGCATAGTCTTCCAAAAACTCCTTTAGAGTTATTAAAGCATTTGGGTGGCAGCAATTTTGAATCTGTCCTGCCTTGCAAAGCTGCATAAATCTGTCACCTGTTCTGCCTAAACGGTAACATGCTGTGCAAAAGCTTGGAATGTAACCTAATTGCATTAACCATCTTACTACTTCGTCCAAAGTCCTTTTGTCGCTGACGTCAAACTGTTCTGAATTATCGTCTTCTGCCTCCGGTTCATAATATCCACCTACGCTCGTTCTTGAGCCACCACTTATTTGCGAAATTCCAAGAGGAAGCACCTTTTCACGGCATTCTTTGCTTTCACGGGTAGAAATTATCATGCCTGTATAAGGTACAGCAATTCTTATGCAGGCAATAATTTTTGCAAATATATCATCATCAATTCCATTGTCAAAAACATCAGGGTCAATATCGCTGGCACGTTTAATTCTAGGCACGCTAATGGTGTGGGGGCCAACACCGTGTACTGCTTCTAAATGTTCAGCATGCATTAAAAGACCGGCAAATTCGTATTTATACATCTCAAGCCCAAAAAGCACGCCTAAACCAACATCGTCAATTCCACCTTCCATTGCCCTGTCCATTGCTTCAGTATGATATGCATAATCATGTTTAGGGCCAGTTGGGTGAAGTTTTTCATAGCTTTCTTTATGATAAGTTTCCTGAAACAAGATATATGTTCCAATTTCTGCTTCTTTTAGTTTTCTGTAGTTTTCTACAGTTGTGGCTGCAATATTGACATTAACACGTCTTATTGCACCATTTTTGTGTTTAACGCTGTATATAGTTTTAACGCACTCTAAAATGTACTCAATCGGATTGTTAACCGGATCTTCACCTGCTTCAATAGCAAGACGTTTATGCCCCATATCCTGAAGAGCAATTACTTCGCGTTCTACTTCCTGTTGTGTGAGTTTTTTTCTTGGTATTTGTTTGTTTTTTGCGTGATACGGGCAATATACGCAACCGTTTACGCAATAGTTTGAAAGATATAACGGAGCAAACATTACAATTCGATTGCCATATAGCTCTTTTTTAATCTTGTTAGCAAGGGTGTATATTTCATTTATTATGTCTTTATCTTCACAAGCGAGCAAAACTGAGGCTTCACGATGAGACAATCCCTTACATTGTTCCGCCTTCTTCAAAATAGATTTAGCTAATTCTATATTATTTTTATTTTCTTCAGCATATTTAAGAGTTTCAATAATTTCATGGTGTGAAATAAACTCCTCAGCTTTCATCGATTTTACGTTATACATTATGTTACCTCCAAAAATGTAATTTTTAGTTGTTTAACCACGTTTTAAACAACTGTGCAGCAACCGGTGCGCAATCGCTGCCGCCGGTATTACCACTATACTCACAAATAACAGCAACTGCAATAGTGGGGTCGTCAGCAGGCGCAAACCCAACAAACCAGGTATGTTCTTTACCTTCGACTTCATTTTCAGCAGTTCCTGTTTTCCCTGCAACTTTTATACCGTTAATTTTAGCATTATAGCCTGTCCCACTGTCAACTACAGTTGTCATATACTCTGTGACTTTAGCAGCAGTAGATGCGGAAACAATTCTATCCCAAATTTGAGGTTTTGTGCTTTCGACTGCTATGCCAAGGCTGCTTGTAACTTTGCTGACGATATAAGGTTTTTGAAGAATTCCATTGTTTGCAATACCCGATACCATAAGCGCCATCTGAAACGGTGTTACTAAAAGTTTCCCTTGACCGATACAAAGCTGCGCAAAATCGGCCTTATTTAATGTTTCATCATAGTCAAATCTACTTTTTGCAACTGTTAGTTCAAAAGGTATTTTATCAGCAATCTTAAATTTTTTCATATAGTTTTTAACAGTTTCCTGCCCGAGTATATCGCCTGTTTGCATAAATGCGACATTACTTGAAACAGCATAAGATTCTTCGAGAGAAATTCTGCCGAATGCTTTTTGTCCACTGTTGGTAAAAGTTTTATTCCCAACAGTATATTCACCATTATCATCAATTTCAATATTTTCGAGTTCATTGTCAAGCGCTGCACACAAAAGAATTGTTTTGAAAATAGAACCCGGAGCATACAACCCATTAGTTGCTCTTGCAACAAACGGAGATGTTTCATCATCATTTAGTAATGACCATTTTTCTTGTAAAGACTGGCTATCCGGAGAAAAAGAAGGATTGCTGAGCATACATAAAACTTCGCCGGTTTTAGGTTGAATTGCAACAACAGCGCCATTTCTGTTTCCCATAACTTTAGAAGCTGCATTTTGCAGTTTATTGGAAATTGTTAAAGTAACTGTATCTCCTTTTTTGTTGCCGCTTATTTGTTCAGTTAAATCAGATAACCCTGTCAAATCTGTAAGTCCTGCTAATTGTTTATTGTATGCAAGTTCAATCTGAGATTTGCCATAAATTTTAGACGTATATCCCACCAAATGTGTATATAGCTTGTTATACGGATATTCTCTTGTCTGAGTTTTTTCATCATAGTTCATTGTGCTATATGCAAGAATAACCCCATCTCTGTCTACAATATCTCCCCGCAATGTATTTTCTTCTTGTTTCCATTGTCTTTGGTTGAAAGCGTTGTTAATAAACTCTTCCTTTGAAAAGACTTCAATGTAAGTCAAATATCCAACAAGACACAAAAATAGCAATCCAACAATGCAAAGCAACACTATTAAACGTGTTTCTTCTTTGTAAATACTACCATTTTTATCTAATTGACTTTTTTTCAAGAAAACCACTTCCTAATAAAAAATCACTTTATCGCACGGTTTCGTTTCTGTTTGCAATCGCCTCAAGAACTGCAACTGCCGCAAAGCTTATCAATAAAGAGCTGCCACCATAGCTTATAAAAGGTAAGGTAATTCCAGTCAAAGGTATTAGTTTAATTACACCGCCTAAAATTATAAAAGTCTGAAAACCAAATAAGATACTTACTCCTGCAGCAATACATCTGTAAAAAATGTTATTAACCTTCATTGATATGCGAATTCCTCTATATACAAGTAAAAAATACAGCATAATCACCGCAACACCGCCAAGAATTCCAAATTCTTCGCAAATTGCTGAAAAAATAAAATCAGAATGCACTTCAGGAATATATTCAGGACTTCCTAAACCAATCCCGCTTCCAAAAAAGCCACCTGAACCTATTGCAAACAAAGACTGAGTAATCTGATACCCTTTACCAGTCATATCTGCCCAAGGATCAAGCCATACATCAATTCTTACCTTTATATGAGGAACTATCAAAGCTCCCAGTATGCACACAACACAACCTAAAAACAGATTTCCAAAAATAATTCGCTTCTTTTCTCCAAAAATATACATAAGCGAAATGAAAACTAAAAAAATCAGTATTGAAGTACCCCATTCTCTTTGTAAAAGCATAACACCTATTAATATGTATACCAAAGCAGAAGTAACAACGCCTTCGCCTATATTACTTATACGATATTTTTCAGGGCGATTGAATCTGTCAGCAAGAAAAAATACAACTAGCAATTTTGCTATCTCAGATGGTTGAAATCCGAAATTTCCAAAGAAAATCCAGTTTTTTGCTCCTCCCCTGGTTGTGCCTAAAAATATAGTAGCCACTAACAAAGCAACTGCAAAAATGTAGTAAGCATATCCTATTTTAGACCAGAAATTAAATTTCATAATCACAAAATAAACTACAAAAAAACACAGTAAACTCACAGCAAGCCATCTTAATTGCCTGTGTCCATAAAAGCTATCAATTCTGTATAGCATTATCTCACCAATTGAAAAAAGCATAGCAACTATAAGAAAAATATATCCATCCTGAACGCCAAATTTAGATGTTAAAATATACGAAAAGCAGAGCATGCCGATAACAGCAAGCCCTACATACAACATATCGGTATCATAATTGTGCCCAAAAAACGACAAGAGTGCATATCCTAATATATTTATCAGGATAATCATTATGATAGGTCGTTTCGTATTAAAAAGACCCATTTATTCACTTGTTTCCGGAATTTCTATTCCTTTAACATTTACGTTAACTTTCTGCACCATAATTCCCGTCATGGTTTCTACAGCATTTTTAACTTTGCTTTGAATTTCCCAGGATACTTCCTGCATTTTAACACCGTATTTCACAACAATGTCAATGTCGACAGAAATAACATTATCTTTCATTTCGGCTGATACGCCTTTAGATGCTGACTTTATGCCAAACAAACCTGTTTTCCCTGCATCGTAAATGCCAACAACACCTTCAACATCTCCTACTGCAATTGAAGAAACTACAGAAATAACTTCATCGGAAATTCTGACTTCACCAAAATTATTTTGTTTTTCAATCATCTTTTGTTCCTCCTAAAACTAAAATTACAGTTATTATTTCATCCTTGCAAGATTATTATAGCACAAACTTGACTGAATATCAATCACTAGATAAAATTTTTATCTTTTCTGACTCAAAGCCTGTAATAGTAGATACAGTTTCAGTTATCTGTGCAATTTCGGTGTTCATTAAATCCTTGGTTTCGATAGATACGTTTGCACTATTTTCCGTAATTGTAACGACTACGTTATTAAACCCCTTTTGATTTAAAATTGCTTCACAGTCTGCTTCGTTTTTTATTGATTTCGCCAATTCAATAAACGCCTGTTCTGCACTTTTTCTTCCCTCGTCTGTTGTGCTTGGATTATCAATTATTTCACGTAGCATTTCACTGGTTTGGTCTCGTGATTTTTCTCTCAGATTTCTGGCACTTTTTAATTCATCACTTTCTTGAATCTTAATATTATTATTTACATAAGCAGCTTCTCCTAAAATTTTTGCAGTTTGATTATCTTCTGGTTTTTTGTAATTTCTGTTAACAAATCCTGCAAAAAGCAAAACTGCAACCATAACAAAGGATATAAACTTTTTGTTTGCAAACATTTTCATACTTATTCTCCTTTACAAATCTTAATACAAATTCTGTGCAAAGGTACACCTGTAGCAGCTTTAACTATACTATACAACTCAGGTTCATCAATATATGCACCCTCAACTACCACCAAAACCCCATTGATTTTAGGATTTAGCGCTCTAGAAATTACCGGTTTTTTATCACTCATTTTAATTTCAAGTTCACGTTGATTATTACTGCTTCTTGTGTCATAAGCGTAGTTTATGGTGCCGTTGTCACAATATGAAATAAATACATCCACGTCATCAATTCCATCAATTCTTTTTAATGTTTTTTCAAGACTTGCAACGTCAATTTTTTCACTATGCTCCATTTTTGAAAGCTTTTCCCCATCTTCATTTTTAAAATCAGGAAATAGCATTATTAGTATCCCAATCAAAAAAACTGCAATTAAGACTTTTTTATTCATGAATTTATCAACAGTGTTTTTGAAATTCATTTTTCCACCTTATTCTATAATGATTATTTCTTTTTGTATGTCACAAAATGAAGAAATAATATCACAAATTTTTTCAGACTCATTTTTATTTTTCGGAATAACAACCACTTTTTCAAGTTCGTTTTCTTCTAAAAACACGTACAGATTATCAATGACTATGTTATTTTCAGTCAGTTGTTCTTTTATTTTACTTTCGATAAGCTTTTCTGTTTGATTATTAATAGTCTCTTTTATACCGTCATTGTTATAAACCGGCATTTGACTGTCAAAGTCAAGAACCTGACTTGAAATCTCAGCGTTTGTTAAAGTTCCGATAAACACTAAAATTAAGATAAGTCCAAATGTGTATCTGCTGTACTTTTCAAAACTTCCATTTGGAAGCAATACATACACCAGATTAATAGCAACAACAGTTCCTGCTATCAAAAGAAGGATTTCACTCATAATCTACCTCATGATATAAAATTACCGCTTATCAGAATTACCCCAACACATCCGATAAACAAAAGACTAACTGAAACTAATATCGCAAATATGGCAGAAACACTGTCCGCAATATCTGTGGTAAGCTGCACAATTCTTTTATCGGAAACCGGTTCTAAAACAGCCGCTGATAACCTTAAAAGCCACATTACAAGTGCGGTTTTTAAAATCGGATAAAGCGCCACTGCACAAATAGCTATTATACCTACTACACCTGTTAAGCTTCTTACTGCACCAACTGTCCCCAAAATAACCTCAATAGAATCTGATACTACCCCACCAACTATAGGTACGCTGCTGCCAACTGCGAACCTGGTAGCCTTGCCAAGTCTGCTGTCAAGTGCAGAACCTGCAAGCCCGTAAACACCATATATTCCGCTGTAAATTGCCATACAAAACAAAAGTACCCATTTTACGAAGTGTTTTAATGATTTTATAGCAGACGTTATGTTAATTCGATCAGACATTTTATCTGCAACAGAAAGTGCCAGTGTTGCCATGATTATATTTATTAAAAAATTTCCAAGAATTAATGATATAACATTTATCATTGAAACCAACAAAGATGACATTAAAACCGATGTGTTAGCACCTCCGCTAAATGTCATCAAAGTAAGTAAAGTTGGTATTATTGCTTTAATCATCGTTATTAATGTTTGAATTGTTTCTTTGGCAGGTGAAATAATTTCTGCAATGACTGAAATCAGCATGCCTGAAAATATAGTATAACCCACCAAAAAAGCGATTTGAGCACTTCCACCGCCAAACGCCAAACTTGTTGTATGTACAACACTTATAACATAACCTACCACTACAATCAGAATAAATGCTTTGGTCAATTTCTTTGTGTTTTTAAAGAGGAAATCTGTTATAATATCTAATATCTTTTTGTTATCAAAAGCTGTGCCGCTTGAAAGCATATTAACTATCTCTTCACCATCAAATTCCGGAAAGTTTTCCTGAGCCGAAGAAATCATATCATCAATTCCGATTTCGTTATACATCTCAATTATACTATCTTGCGCACAAACACTTATGCTTACGAAATTAACTAACACCAAAAGACTAATCATTAGTATTTTTTTCATTTCACTTCTCCTAAGTGGCAATCCCGATTATTATGTTTATTAGTTCTTTAAAAACCGGCATTGAAGCTAATAAAATTATTAATTTACCCGCAATATCCACTTTTACAGCTACAGAACTTACGCCTGCATCTTTACACACCGCTGATACAAATTCACATATGTACGAAACACCAATAACTTTAAACATCACTTCAATATATATGATATTTATGCCGGTATAATTACAAATTCTGCTTATATAATCAAAAATTTTTGTAACACTTGAAGAAATGTACACAAAAAACAAAGCACCTAATATCGTAATAACAACAGTTGCAAATTCAGGTCGGTATTGCTTAAGCACATTAGTGAGTACCACAGTCGAAAGTGCCAAGCCAAGCATCTGTATTATATTCATAGTTAAAACCCAAATGTGTCCTTAACTATATCAAACAAATTTTTAATCTCGCTAATCATAGCAAGCAGTGCAACAATAAGACCTGCTAAAGTGACAAGCATGGCTTGTTCATCCCGTCCTGATTTGGATAACAACTGATTTAAAACAGCAACCAAAATTCCAACAGCTGCAATCTTGAAAATCAAATCAACATCCATTGTTTTCTCCTTTTGTTTTATTTTTTAAATTAGCAGTAGTGAAACAGCCATTCCTAAAACAAAACCAATTTTTTTGCACATCATCCCTTCTTTTGCACAAAAAGCGTTTTGCAATTCTAAGGATTTTTTTAATTTATCTATTGTGCTTTCCAAAAGTTTAGTCTGGCACTCTGCATCACTTGTACCAAGCTGTAAAATTGCATCTTTTGTTATGCAATATACCTGCCTGTTTGTATTGGCTTTTAGTATGTATGAACATTTCTCAAACGCTTTATTTAATGCTACACCTTCACGACTTGTTTCATTGCCAATAAGTTCAAAAAAAGCATTTGCACTTCCCGCAAAGACTTTGCTCTTTAAAAAAGCTTCACATAAAATCAGCTGAGAAAAAAATATTTCACTTTTAATAAATTCAAAACCACTTATTAAACCTTGAGTGTATTTTATATTTGAGATACACTTTTTATAAAAGTTAAGTCCGTAAAATCCACAAGAAACTATTATTAAACTTGCTCCAATAACTTTCATCTTAATCTCCACCTTTATTCAAATCGTATGTATCTTTTAGATGAGGTATCTTTATGGATATATATATAGTTGTCAAACATTATTTTATTATCACTACAAAACTTTTTAAAATAATCTTCTTTGCTATTTCCGTGAAATGTTGCAAAAATTTTAACACCAGAATTTATAGCCTTAAATATTGCATCAAAATCCTCCTTTGTTGCAATTTCATCTGTTGCAATAATTTGTGGATTCATACTTCTTAACACCATTTCAATTCCAAGATTTTTTGGTAAATCACATATAACATCAGTATTTTCACCAATATCAAATACCGATTGTCCATTTATTATTGGTGCAAGCTCACATCTTTCGTCAACTATTGAAACATTTTCTCCGCCGTTTGAAGCAAGCCTTATAATGTCTCTTAACAGCGTTGTTTTACCATATCCTGGAGGCGAAACAATCAAAACGTTTTTTGGATATGTGTATATTTGCTTAAAAACCTCTAATGCACAGTCCTTTACTTCTTTAGCAATTCTAATATTTATACTTGATATATTCTTTATAAACTCAACTTTATCATGGTTTACTACACATTTTCCGCACAACCCGACTCTTGAACCATTTTTTAAAGTGATAAATCCCTTTTTAATCTCATCTTGGACAGAGTACAAAGAGTTTTGTGTCATCAGTTTTAATATTTCGTCGATCTGTATTTGGTGCACTTTAATTCCCGCTTGTGCGTTTTTTGTCAGATGACCATCAGGTGTTACAAAAAATTTGTTACCTGCAGCATAAAGCACTACATTTTTTTCGCTTCTCACTCTTATTTCCTCAAGAGTATTAAGCTTTTCAATAGCTTTTTTAAAACACAACCTGATTTCTTCAGGAAAATAGTTATATATCATTTTTTCCTCCGTTTAATCTATGTTTAAATATATGCTGCTTGTACATTATTAGAACAAAAAACAATCGCAATATGCGACTGTTTATAATATATTTTTAATTGTAGGCTTTACACTTTGAACTGAGTAATTCAGAAGAAATCTGAATTTGTAAAGCTCAGTTAAAATTTCATTAGCATTAAAATACTCGCAATATGACTTCATCCCCTCAACGCATTGTGCCATTGTCAGAATTTGGTCATGATCTTCAAATGCCATTATCCAATTTTGCATTTCAGAAAACTTGTTACTTAAATCTTCAATTTTTTTATCTACTTTTTCAACATCACGATTTAATATACTGCTTTCTATTTCTTTAGTAATTGTATTAATTTTGTCCGCTTTGTGTTCTAAACTTATATGATAAAAAATTATTCCTGATAGCATTAATGCAAAAAAACAGGTTGAAAATATAAAACTTTTCATCTCTACTCCTTACGTTGTAAAAAATATGTTTCCCCATCTGATGACATCAAAAAAACATTTTTAATACTTGTTCCCTCACTTGCAACAATATCATCAACCCATTTAACATCTTTACCTATTTCTTTTAAATTATTTTGCTCCAATTTTCCGTCTTTAATTATATTCTTATAAAGGCTGGATTGTTTCACATCCAAGCCTAAATCATCTGCACATATTGGTCTTACATTAGATTTTGGTATAATACTGATTTCTCCATTCGTCTCTAAAATTGCATATTCAATCTCTGAGATGCTTGAGTAACCATTCATTCTGAGTTCTTCAGACAAATCGTCAATGTTTACTCTAAGCCTTTTTAGTTCCTTTATATCAATTTTACCTTTATTTATTATCAGGCTCGCCGAGCCAGTGAGTAGTTTTCTGATATTTTCACTTTTTTGAGACAGAAACGAAAGTGCAATTTCAGCAGTCATCAATGTTATTATTGGTATAATTCCGCTTAAAAGCGGCTTGCCCGTGGACTCCATTGGGACAGTGGCGATATCTGACACCATAATTGCAAGGATTAATTCACTTGGTTGAAGTTCTCCTATTTGGCGTTTTCCCATACACCTGAAAACAATTATAATAGAAAAATACAAAATCAAAGTTCTGATTAAAGATATTAACAATTCTGTTCACCTTGTGTTTTTTCTTAGTTTTGGTAGTTTCTTAATTAAATATTCATTATTTAAAATTGTGTTCTAAGTTTCTTTAAAGCCTTTTTTTCTATTCTTGACACATAAGATCTTGAAATTCCTAACAGTTTTGCAATTTCGCGCTGAGTTTTTTCCTCAAAATTATTTAATCCGTATCGGTACATAATTACCTTTTTTTCTCGTTCGTCTAATACATTTTCAATAGCTGAGTACATCTTCTTTACTTGCGTTCCTATCTCAACTGACTCAATCACATCATCGTCGTCTTTTGCTATAATATCAATAAAACTAATCTCATTTCCTTCTTTGTCAATACCAATAGGCTCCTCTAAAGACACTTCGTTCATAAGTTTTTTACCATTTCTTATCACCATCAAAATTTCATTATCTATACATCTTGAAGCGTATGTAGCAAGTCGTATACCTTTGTTTTGGTCAAATGTGTTTATTGCTTTAATTAAACCAATTGTGCCAATAGAAATCAAGTCATCTGCATCATAGTTTTGCGAAGAATACTTTTTTGCAATAAATGCAACAAGTCTTAAATTTTTTTCAATCAAGAGATTTCTTGCGGTTGTATCGCCGTTTTTTAGTCTTTCCAAAGCCTCTTTTTCCTGTTTTGCAGAAAGTGGTTTTGGAAAAGAATTTGAAGTTGAAACATACGAAAGCAAAAAAAACACCTGACTTAGTGCAGAGCTAAATAACAAAAACATTAAAATCCTCCTTTGTAAAGTATATGATTATATTGTTACAGCTTGCAAGTCCAAAAAAAATAAACCCAGCATTATATTCTGAGTTTACTTTTGGGTAGTCACCTTAACATCATTTAAATAAAAAAACTTTCCCTAAAACAATAGGGAAAGCTAAAATTTTTTAATAACTCTGACGTCTTCCACCATAACTTCCACGCTTTGATTCAAAGTTGCGTTTAAGCGTTTGCAATCTCTCATCACTGTCAGATTTGAAACGGTTGATCTTATCCTCAAACGAAAGGTCGGTGGTTGCAGGTTTTGTGAACATTTCAACATCAGCAGGTCTTGAAGCTTTTAAAGCACGCTCTTCTTCCTGAACCTTCTTGATAGAGAGGCTGATTTTACCTCCCGGTGCAACTGAAACAACCTTAACCTTAACACTGTCGTTAACTTTAAGATGTTCATTTATATCTTTAACATAATCTAAAGATACTTCTGAAATATGTACAAGACCGGTAATTTTGCTGTCATTAATCTGAACAAACGCACCAAAATTTGTAATTCCTGTAACTTTACCTTCTAAAATGCTACCTACTTCAAGCTGCATAAACTAAAAATCCTCCTTGGCAATACCTTAAGCAAATCGTTTTTATCTTGATGAATCAACAAACAAACGTTCATTTTTTTTCAAAAACCCAAGCTTATCACGAGCAATCTTTTCAACTCTTTTAAGTTCGTTTTCAGGTTGCATTTCTTTATCAATTTCTTTTTTTAGTTCCTCTTGGGCTTGGATTTCAGTTCTGATAGATTTTTCTCTATCAGATAGTTGACTAATAGTAATTTGCTGTTGAACAAAAGTAACGCAAAAATAAACTAAAACAACCAAAGGGATAACTAAAATAATTAAACTCTTTTTTGTGGTCTTTGTTTTTTTCGACACGGCTTACGCTCCTTGCAAATTTTTCTGCCACCAAACAACTTTAAAACATTACACTTTATTTTAAAACAAAATCTATCAAATGTCAATGCAATTTTATCTTTTTTTATCAAAATTTTGCGTTTTAATAGCAAAACAGGAGTGAGCAACCATTTTAATATTTTTACCACAGGAAGCACAGCAATTTTAAAGGTGATTTTCAGTACAGAAACAAGCAATTTTTTTATATTAACAAATAGCAATAGTATTTGTTGACTGATAATCAGTCTGTAAAATATAAACCCAATCAACGCCGAAACAGGCATATAAAACCTTAATTGAGCACCGTTTATAAAAAGGAGTACTTTAAATGTTAGCATCGCAGTTAACAAATAAAAAATCCCATCATGGACGATAATTGTAAAATGCTTAACAACTGTACCATACCTCAACGCACGAAAAAAATCAAAAATTACACCAGAGGCTATACCAAGAATTATGCAGCAAACTAACACTTTTATCTCAGAGCAAAATGAATTTGTCATATTTTACTCCTTGTTACTGAAATAATCTCGCGAAAAAACCTTGTTTAGAATTAGAAAACTCATCTCCTAAATATATTATTGAATTGATTTCGCCTTCCACTTGCAGTTCTCCTGTTTCTACAGAAAGCTTATTAATGTGAAGATTGCTCCCCTCTACTGAAAGTGCTCCCATTTGTGTTATTAGTACTACTTTTTCTTCGTTGAATGTTTCAACATCTTCTACACCAGAAATACTAAGCGATTCTCTGTTTTCCATAATAACGTTATGAACTGACTCGCTTTTTATATTTTTCTTTTCCTCCATAATAAAACTCCTTTGCTTTTTTTAAATTCTATTTAGCAAAGGAGAATTTTATACCTTAATCAAATTGTCTGTACATTGATGTTGCGTCATCTTTAGTTACGTGTTTTTCATCAATTTTTAATATTTCGGCTTTAATCGCTTTCTCACCAAGTTGAATTGTCAGAATATCACCAACTTTAACAATAGCAGAAGCTTTAACGACTTTACCATTAATCGCAACTCGTCCTTTATCACAGGCTTCGTTAGCAACAGTACGTCTTTTAATTAGCCGTGATACTTTTAAGAATTTGTCTACTCGCATTTTTCCTCCATATTTTTTATAGAAAAAAGACAGTCCGAAACCGAACTGTCTTCTTAGGCGCTATTATTTTATAGCATCTTTAAATGCTTTACCAGCCTTGAAAGCTGGAGCTTTTGAAGCAGGGATTGTAATTTCCTGTTTTGTACGAGGATTTCTACCCTTTCTAGCAGCTCTTGTTTTAACTTCAAATGTACCAAAGCCAACCAACTGAACTTTGTCATTCTTTGCTAAAGCACCTTCAACACTTGCGATGAAAGCAGCTAATGCTTTTTCAGCATCTTTCTTAGAGAGTTCTGCTTTTTCAGCAATAGCAGCAATAAGTTCTGTCTTATTCATTAACAAACACCTCCTATTTTTTTAATTTAACAAATTGGAATATATAAAAGGCAAACGCCATTTTACCAACAACAACTAAATCTATTATAAACAATTTTTTCGCAATATTCAAGGTTTTTTTTAAATTTTTCCAAAAAAATTGAATATTTTTTTATATATGCAGTTAAATTTTGCATTTAAATGGCACAAATTGGTATTATAAAAAATTATTAAGTAATTTTACCAGCTTTTCACCAAAAGGCATTGCCTCTAAATCCTGTCTTTCAACCGCTTTAAACACAATAATAAGGCCGAAATATATGAGGACCGCGCATACTACCGAAACTAAAAGCGAAATATTATTTGATGAAGTAACTGATACTAAACCGCTATAAAGATATTTTGCACATACACCCATTATTATCGCAGAAATTATTGTTTTAACAAAAAACGAAACGCCATATTTAGGTGTAAAGTATTTATTGATAGCAACAATATCAAGCACTGCAGTAGTTAAATAACATAAAACTGTACCAACAGGCGCCCCATTAATATTAATATTGATATTGCCAACCAATATATAATTAACAACAACCTTAACGATGCCGCCTATGCACATATTGATAACAGGAACCCACACATTTCCTTTAGCCTGTATGATTGCATTTGCAACCATTACAACACTAACAAAAATAACACCGTACGCAAGAATAGCGAGCAGCAATTCAGCTCCTGTATCTCCAAAAGCGAGATTTAAAATAGGCCCTGACAAAACCGACATACCAATAGCACATGGCAAAGCAATCAAAAAAGTAATTCTTATTGCCGTTTCAACAGTTTTTGTTGCTGTAACTGCATCACGATTAACCAAAGCAGAAGATATAGCAGGAACTATACTTACTGCAAGAGACGCAATAATTGTCGGCGGAAGATTAAACATAGTCACTGCATAGCCTGAATAATATCCATACATTGTTTTTCTTGCATCTTCGTCAAACCCAAGGTCAGCAAGCTGTCTCATTATCATTGTTAAATCAATAACGCTTGCTAATGTAAAAACAGAAGCCCCTAATGTAATGGGGATTGCAAGTTTAACTAATTTTGATGCTATGCTTTTTGACGAGCTTGTTTTTGCATCCTGAGTGCACATTTTTTTAACATCCGGTTGCAGTTTTTTCCAATATAACATTAAAAAAGCAGCAGCAATAAATGTACCGGTTGAAACACCTAAAATCGCACCTGAAGCAGCATATTCCACACCATAACTTAAAAATATGTATGCAAGAGCAAGTCCGACAAACATTTTGCCAAATGATTCTATTACTTCGGAAATTGCAGTTGGCATCATATTTGACATTCCCTGGTAAAAGCCGCGATAAGAACTCATCAGTGAAACAAAAAATAAACTTGGTGCCATTGACATAATAGCAATTCCGGCACTGGGAATTTTTAAAAATTCGGCAAATGCGGTTGCGCCAAACAAAAGCACGCAAAATCCTAAAGCACCTAAAACAAATAGTATTATCCTTGATACATTAAAAATCTTTAATGCCTCATTATAGTTTTTTTTGGCAATACTTTCACTAACCATTTTTGATATTGCGACTGGCAGACCTGCTGTAGAAACAATAAAAAGTACATTATAAATTGTATAGGAAGAATTATAAATTCCAATTCCGTCAGGTCCTAAAATAAACCTTGTCAACGGAATTTTAAATAACGCACCAATAATTTTGACAAAAATGTGTGCTATAGCAATTATCAATGCACCTTGCAAAAAAGTTTGTTTTTTAACATTTCCCAAAACATCCACCTCCATAAAAACTATTTTAACTTTATATATTATAACAAATTTTTATTACCAAATCAACACTTTTAAAGCAGTATATATTGCAAACACTGCTCTTTTCTGATATAATAACAGTATAAATACTAAATTACGAGGTGTTTGTATGGAAAATATCAATATTTGCGATACCTGCGTTTATGCAACAGTTCTTGTTACAGATGAGGTTCTTTGCTCGAAATATGGTGTTTTAAATAATAATTGTGCATGTAAGCGTTATAAAGAAGATTTAACAAAAAGAGAAATACGAAAAAAGAGAACTGTAAAAATTAGTAATTTAAGCGATTAATTATCCCAGATAGCTATCAATTTCTTCAATTTTTATATTGTGAAGAGTTATGTTGATTGCACTTGATATGATGTTTGCCATTTGAGTTGTTAGCTTATCTATGTCTTTAGGCGTTACAATAAACAAGGCGTTTTCGTCTTGTTTTTTTTTACCGATTTTATTTAATATTTCAGTTTTTTCAATCATACCTATTTCATCAATTGCATCATAAGCTATGGTTAACGAATCAACCACCATAGGAACTCCAATTGAAACCACAGGCGCACCAAGATACCTTTTTGTAATCTCTTTACGGTGATTGCCAATTCCTGACCCGGGATTTATCCCTGTATCTGACATTTGAATTGTTGTTGCAACTCTCTCAGTCTTTCTTGAAGCAAGTGCGTCTATCACTATTACTGCGTCAGGCTTTATCTTATCACACACACCTTTAATTATTTCTGCTGTTTCTATACCCGTCCCTCCTAATACTCCAGGAGAAACCGCACAAAGAGAGCCCAGAGCACCAACACTTTTGGGTGCAAGTTCAAAAAGATGTCTTGTTACTATAAGCTTATCTACTGCAAAAGGGCCAAGTGCATCTGATGTTATATGCCTATTGCCCAGTCCAACCACGAGTGCAGTTTTGCCTTGCATGCATGGCAATATTTTTTTTAAGTATTCGCTTAGCAGTTCGGAAACAAGATGATAATATGCATACCCTATCTCCTTAAACTCAGGTATTTCCAAAGTATAATAATTCCCAACAGGTTTACCAATATTGTTGCTACCTTTTTCGTTTAAAATCTCCACATGTGTTACTATAACGCCATCAATTTCTTTACTGTCAGCAACAACGCCCTCAATTTCAGTTGTATCCCCTACTTTTTCGTGGTACATTTCTTTTGCTTCTAAAGCAAGGTCTGTTCTAAGCATAAATTTCACTCCAAATAATAAAAGTGTCCATTAGGGACACTTTTATTATTTGAGGTTATATGAAAAATATTCTTTTACTGATTTTACATCAATCTCAATTTGATTTTTTAAAGAATATATATCAGAAAATTTAATTTCTTCTCTGATGAACTCATAAAGATTTACAGTTGCATTTTTCTCATAAAAATTTTCGTTTGTATTAAATAAATGCACTTCTATTAAAGGAATTTCACCGTCAAAAGTAGGTTTTACACCAATATTTGCAATCCCCTGGTAACGTGTGTTTTCAATAAGAACACTGCACGCATATACACCATACTTTGGAATAACCTTTTCTGTCATCAAGCTAATATTTGCAGTTGGAAATCCCATTTTGTTTCCCATCTGATTGCCGTGCTCAATTTTTCCGGATATACAAAACTCTCTCCCAAGCAATTTGTTTGCGCGGGTTATTTCACCGCTAACAATATGTTTTCTTATATTTGAACTTGACACTAACTCACCGTCATTAAAAATCAGAGGCATAATGTGTGTTACAATACCAAATTTGCTTGAAAAAGTTTTCAAAAGGTTACTATTACCCGAAGCATTACAACCAAAAGAATAATGCTCACCAACGACGATTACCTTTGTACCAAGAGATTTTACCAAAATGTCTGATATAAAATCTTCAGGTGGAATATTTAAAAAATCTTTGGTTGGGTGTTGATAAACCAAAACATCCACACCTAAGTCAGAAAAAATTTTTTCTTTTTCAGAATTTAAAGTTATTGTTTTAATATCTCCAAATAATTTCTTTTGAGGATGCTCACTGAAGGTATAAACTACAGATGACAAAGATTTTTTTTCGGCAATTTTTACAGCCTCTTTAATTAGCGACTGATGAGCAATGTGCACACCATCAAAATTGCCAAGAATAACCACAGTGTTATTCAAGCACAATTTTTCATCAGCATATATCACTCTCATAGTTTACTCCTCAATAAAGGTTTCAGGCGGAATAAGCACCTTTTCATACTCTCCGTTTTTCCACATTTGCTCAAATTCGTCCAATGTAAAACTGTTTTCAATACAAAAACAGCTACTTTTTGTTCTTACTAACGATGCCATATATCCTCCGCATCCTAACTTTTCACCAATATCATTGCAAAGTGTTCTTATATATGTACCTTTAGAACATGAAATATTAAGTTCTATCTGATTAAGATTTAAATCTGTATTTAATATTTCAATAGAATAAATATTGATTTTTCTTGGCTCTCTTTCAACCTCTTTGCCTTCTCTTGCAAGCTTGTACAATTTTTGTCCGTTAATTTTAACGGCGCTGTACATGGGCGGAATTTGACTTATTTGACCAACAAAGCTATTAACAGCCTCAGTTATATCGTCCAAAGAAACATTAACGTCTTTTTGGGAAATAATTTCCCCTTCGCTGTCTTGAGTAGTAGTAGTTATACCAAGCTGAAGCACTGCCCTGTAGCACTTAGTGCCATCCATAATCTTTTGTGAAAGCTTAGTAGACTCTCTGCCGATACAAATCGGCAGCACACCGGTTGCCAAAGGGTCAAGAGTTCCTGTATGACCAACTTTTTTAATCCCCGTTACCCTACGTACAACAGCTACAACGAAGTGTGAACTCTTGCCATAAGGTTTGTTTATGTTAACAATTCCTGTCAATAGGGTTCCTCCTAAAACAAATCCTTAGTAATTTCTACAAATTTATTCAATGTATCCTCAACTGATAATTCAGTTGAAAATCCTGCAGCCCTCTTATGTCCTCCACCACCAAAGATGGCAGAAATCTCTGCAGCATCAACAAATGTGTTAGTTCTGATGCTGCCTTTTGTTTTCCCATCTTGCTCTTTTATTAAACAACCTATTTCAACATCTTTAACACTTCTTAAAATATCTACAAGTCCTTCAGTATGCTCATAAGATGCGCCAAATTTTTTAAGTTGATTTTCCGTAATAGCTGCAACCGCAAGCTTTCCGTTGTGGAAAACTTTCATATTTTCAATAACAAACGACTGTAGTTTTAATTCAAGAAGTGAAAATGTTTTAAACAATAATCTGTTAATTTCAGCACTGTCAATGCCAAATTCAAGCAACTTACCTGCCAGAACATGAGTTTTTTTTGTAACATTTGAATATGCAAAGCAACCGGTATCAGAAGAAATTGCCGCATATAAAAGCGCAGCTATATTTTTATCTAATGTAAAATTCATCTTGCTTAATAAATCTGTTATGATTTCGCCGGTAGCAGAAGCATTTCCGTCTACATAATTATATTTTGCATATTCTTTGTTAGTAAAATGGTGATCAATATTGACAGTTTTATCAAAGCTAACAAAACAATCTTTATAAACACCAAGTCTTCCTTCATCTCCGCAGTCGAGTGCAACAAAAAGGTCATAGCCGTCCTTTAATTCACCCAACTGATATTCAAGCAAGCAAAATTTCTGTAAAAAACTTAATCTTTCACTCACTTTTTCATTTAGATATACATCTGCGGCTTTGTCATTCTTTTCAAGAACGTACTTAAGAGAAAATGCGCTTCCCAATGCATCAGCATCAGCTGAAGTATGAACAAAAATCGCAACTTTTTCACACGAACTTAATACGCTTACTATATTTTCCATCACTGTTCACCGTTTAGTTTGTTAATAATTTGATTAATATGAGAACCATACTCTATCGAATCATCAATAACAAAGTTTAATTCCGGAGTATATCTTAATTTGGTACGCGAAGAAATTTCTTTTCTTATAAAGCCGCTACTGCTATTAAGTCCTTTTAAGACTTCTTTTTTCTTATCGTCATCAGTAAAAGCAGAAATATAAACCTTTGCATATTTCAGATCCTTTGTAACAATCACAGATACAACAGACATTAAAACGCCGTCAAATCGGGGGTCTTTGAGCATTGGTAAAATTGAGCACAATTCTCTTTTGATTTCTTCATCAATTTTTTGTTGTCTGAATTTTGCCATACCAGTTCCTTTCGTTAACGTTTAATTTCTTCCATTATAAAGCTTTCAACTATATCGCCTTCTTTGATATCGTTGAAGTTTTCAATACCGATACCGCATTCGTAACCGCTTGCAACTTCTTTAACATCATCTTTAAATCTCTTAAGTGAATCTAAGACACCTTCGTGAATTACAATACTGTCACGAACGATACGAACCTGCGAATTCCTTGAAATCTTACCGTCTAATACATAAGAGCCGCCAATAGTTCCCACACCAGAAACCTTGAAAGTTTGCCTGATTTCAGCATGACCTTGTACAACTTCTTTAAATTCAGGGTCAAGCATACCTTTCATAGCAGCTTCAATTTCTTCTATTGCAGTATAAATAACTCTGTAAAGACGAATTTCAACCTCTGCTTTTTCAGCGCTTGAAATAGCATTTGAATCAGGTCGAACGTTAAATCCAACAATAATAGCATTAGAAGCAGATGCGAGCATAACATCAGAATCATTGATACCGCCAACACCGCCATGAATTATTCTGATTCTTACTTCATCGTTGCTGAGTTTTTCTAGAGACTGCTTAACTGCTTCAACTGAGCCTTGAACGTCAGCCTTGATGATAATATTTAATTCTTTCATCTTGCCCTGTTCAATCTGGCTGAACAAAGACTCAAGAGATGCTTTTTGTGTTGCCTGCAATGCCTCTTCTTTTTGCTTAGCAATTCTTTCGTCAACAACATCACGGGCTTTCTTTTCATTTTCAACAACATAGAAAAGATCACCACCACTTGGAACGCTTGAAAGACCAAGAATTTCTACAGGAACTGAAGGTTCAGCAGTTTTAACTCTGTTTCCTCTGTCGTCCATCATAGCACGAACTCTACCAATAGATGTTCCAACAACAACAATATCACCAATTTTAAGAGTACCATTTTGTACTAAAACAGTTGCAACAGGACCTCTTCCTTTGTCAAGTTTTGATTCAATAACAGTTCCTCTTGCCTCTCTGTTCGGGTTAGCTTTTAATTCTCTTACATCTGCAACCAAAAGAAGCATTTCTAAAAGTTCATCAATACCCTGACCTGTAAGTGCAGACACATTTACACAAATAGTATCTCCACCCCACTGTTCAGGTATTAATTCATATTCTGTTAACTCCTGCAAAACTCTGTCAGGGTTAGCAGCTTCTTTATCGCATTTATTTACAGCGACAATTACGCTTACTCCTGCAGCTTTTGCATGGTTGATTGCTTCAATAGTCTGAGGCATAATACCGTCATCAGCTGCCACAACCAAAATTGCAATATCGGTAACCTGAGCACCTCTTGCGCGCATTGCTGTGAAAGCTTCATGTCCTGGAGTGTCGAGGAAGGTTAATTCTTTGCCATTAAGATTAACTCTATATGCACCAATATGCTGTGTAATGCCCCCGGCTTCACCATCAGTAACATGTGTACTTCTGATTTTATCCAAAAGACTTGTCTTACCATGGTCAACGTGTCCCATAACACAAACTACCGGACTACGTGGAAGCAAATCTTCTTCTTTGTCTTCAATGTCAATCAAAAGAGACTCTTCTGCGGTTATAATAACTTCTTTTGTTACAATAGCACCAAATTCCTCGGCAACAATGGCAGCTGTATCAAAATCAATAATATCACTCACTGCAGCCATCTGACCTAACATAAACAACTTCTTAACTACTTCTGCAGCAGTCTTTTTAAGTCTTGATGCAAGCTCACCGACAGAAATAGAATCCGGAATTTCTACCTCAAGTTTTACAGGCTTTGGAATTGCTTTTTTAACCTGTTGCAAAGGCTTGTTGTCTTTTCTTCCAAATCTGTTTTGTCCTTTTTTGATTTTCTGTTTATTTTGAACATTATCCTTGATTTTATCCGAAACCATTTCCTCGATTTGTTCAACTTTTTCTATTCGATTAACATCGATAGCTTCTGAACGTGTATTTACAACAACGTTAACACGCTCTTTCTTTTGCTGAGGTTGTGATTGCTTCTTCTTCTCAGATTTTTCAAAAGGATGCGGATTTGACTGCTTTTTAGGTTTTTGTTCGCTTGAATCTTCTTTTTTAGCCTCTACGACAGTTTCTTCTTTTTTCTCCGGCTTAGGTTCTTCTTTTCTGACAATTACACCATACTGCATAGTGCTGTTTAAAATGTCAAATTTACCGCCCTTGTCAAATTTTTGTGACAGCATTTCAAAGATTAAATCAAGCTGATTTTCTTCTAAAACAGTCATATAACCTTTAACAGCTATACCAAACTGCTCTAAAATGCTTATAACATCTTTGCTTGTCATATTTAAATCTTTTGCAAGTTCATGTACTCTTACTTTTTGTAGCATTAAAATTCCTCGCTTTCTTGTATCAAGACGCAATATAAATCACATATCGTTATTTAAATATGCCTTTAAGACAGCGTCTGAAAAATCACTATCGGTTATCACAGCAACGCTTCTTACTTCTTTTCCCGTGCATTTGCCAAGTTTTTCTTTAGAGTCAACATATATAGTATCAACTCCTGAACCTATAAAAACCTTTTTTGATGATTCTGAAATATCTCTTGCAAGAATAATAAGTTTAGCTTTATTTGTTTTAACAGCTTTTTCACATAATTCAATTCCTGTTATAATTTTACCGGCTCTTGTTGCAAGTCCAATAAGTCTTTCTGCTTTATTCTGCATTTTTGAGCACTTCCTTTATAGATTTAAGAATTTCTTCATCTGACACCAAATTATAAATCTTCGAAAACTTTTTGGATGAAGAAATCTTTTCAAGACATTTTAGACTACAAATATACATTCCGCGTCCTCCAGCCTTAAAGCTTACATCGCAACTTACCTTGCCATCAACTACTGCTATTCTTGCCATATCATACTTATATTTCAAGCTTTTACAACACACGCAAGTTCTGTAATTAACCTTATCATTCATAAATTTACCCTTAAAACTCTAAATTAATATTGTCTTCCGCTTTGATATCTATTTTCCATCCGGTAAGTTTAGCTGCTAATCTTGCGTTCTGTCCCTCTCTTCCGATTGCAAGTGAAAGCTGAAAAGCAGGAACTACAACCGTACACATTTTTTCATCTTCATTTACATCAATCGAGATAACCTTTGCAGGACTTAAGGCAGCCTGAATGAATTCAGCTGGGTCTTCGCTCCATTTAATGATATCAATTTTTTCTCCGCCAAGTGCATCAACAACATTCTGGACTCTTGTTCCTCGCTGACCAACACATGAGCCGATTGGGTCGATATTAGAATTTTCTGCATAAACTGCAATTTTTGTTCTGGAGCCAGGTTCGCGTGAAATAGCTTTGATTTCAACAATGCCTTCTCCAATTTCAGGAACTTCATTTTCAAAAAGTTTACCAACAATCCCTGCATTGCTTCTTGAAACAATAACTTCAGGTCCGTAATTAGTTTTGTTAACCTTGGCAACATAAAGTTTAATCTTATCACCCGGTTCAATTTTCTCACCTTCAATTTGTTCGCTTGGTGGAATAATTGCCTCAAAATTGCCAACATCAACTATAATATTTTTCTTATCAATTCTTTTAACTATACCAGTAGTAACTGTATTTTCTTTCTTTCTGAATTCTGTATAGAGTTTGCCGCTTTCCGCTTCACGAAGTTTTTGCAACATAACTTGCTTTGCTGTCTGTGCCGCAATTCTTGAAAAAGGAGTTTGATCTATTTCTTCAACGACAACATCGCCAATCTCATAAGCCTCATTAATTTCTTTTGCCTCGTCTAAGTCGTACTCTCCGTCCTGACCTAATCCATTTTCAACTACCTTGCAGTGCTTATACAAAGTTACTTCTCCATTTTCTCTGTTAAGCTCAACAACTAAATCTGCACCTTTAATTCCTTTGATGCTTCTTTTGTACGCTATTGCAAGCGCACTCTCGATTGCCTGAAACATATACTCTCTTTCAATACCTTTTTCCTTCTCAAGCATGGCAATCGCATTAAGTAATTCTTTGCTGTTCACCTTATGTTACCTCCTCAAAAATCAATAGTTAATCTTACTGATGAAATTTTTTCATTTGGAATTTCAATTATATTACCATCTTCTAACTCTAACTGAGTTGAAGAATCGTTTCTTTTACCAAGTTTGCCAATAATGTTTTTATTACCCTCGTAAGACCCATAAAAACTAACATTGACATTTTCTCCAATAAATCTGTCAAAATCACGTTGCTTTTTCAATTTCCTCTCTAACCCAGGAGAAGACACTTCAAGATAATATGCCTGCTGTATAGGGTCCTCTTCATCCAAAAGGTCACTTAGTGGACGTGAAACTGCCTCACAATCATCAATCGATACAGCAGATTCTTCTCTATCGATATACACTCTTAAAAAATACTCAGAACCTTCTTTTTTAAACTCAACATCATAAATTATAATACCGAGCGGATGAGCTACTTTTTCGGCAAGCTTTTCGACAATTTCTTCAACTTTATTAGCCATAATACCTCCTGAAATGTTTAAAACACTAATTACAACGCAAAAGAGTGAGCTTTTGCCCACTCCTTTGGTAAAATCTTATGTTAATAGCATTGTACCACATTAAATTAAAAAAATCAAGTGTTTATAAAGATTTTTTACATATTTTCACTAAATTGTTCAGATTTCACTATTTCAAGCTTAGTTACAGAAACTTCATAGGCAGTTTTATCAACAAATTCTTCTTCAGAAATTTTCTTCTTATAGTTTCTGCTTTGAATCCTGCCCCACATTTTTATATTAGTACCAACCTCAAGGTTTCCGGTAAATTTAGCATTTCTTCCCCATGTTATGCATGGGATATAATCAGACTTACCATACTGTCTGTTTACTGCTACTAAAACATCGCATATTTCTCTGCCAAACGGTGTTGTTCGATACACGGGAGGTTTGCAAATAAACCCATTTAAATAAATCGAATTAGGAGAATCAAAATCCTCTGTCATGTCGTAAATGTTTTTTACAAACACAGTAAGTATCAGTTTGTTTCCCTCACTTGAATAATTATTGTATGAACGAAACTGGCCATCAACTTGCATATATCTTCCGATATACAAATCAAAGTTACTAAGCATTCTTTCAGAAACTGTCAGAATTATACTGTCATAATTATCGCTGAGCCTCGGAACTTTTAATGTCAGCTTGCAGAAACCTTCACCATATATCTCATGGCTGTACTCAGGGACACTATCGACAATCCCCTCAAGTCGCACCTCATTGTTAGTAAACAATTTTTCCATAAATACCCTCCTAAAGCATGAAAATCAAGCATTTCACACGCGTATAGTTATATGTTATATTTATGCAAAAATTAACTATGATATACTAAAAAAATGTAATCTGTGCAGATTCCTGCATTCCGTCAAGGCAACCTTCCTGTCGTAAAACCTCGATTGCTGTCTTATTAACGCCACTTCTCATTCTAAGGTCTTCAATAGAAGTAAATTCACCGTCTACTCTTGCCTCTGCAATAGATTTAGCTGCATTTTCGCCAAGTCCCGGCATAGCAGAAAGAGGAGGTAAAATTTTCTCATTTTCATCAAGCAAGAATTTAACTGCATCCGACTTATATAAATCAATTTTAGCAAATTCAAAGCCTCTTGTATACATTTCATTACAAACTTCTAAAATTGTAAGCACGGAAGAGTCTTTAACAGAAAGTTTTTCAGTACTGTCTCTAAGCTTTTTAATCTCTTGTCGTGTTCTTTCTATCCCTTTTGTCATAATACTTGCATCAAACAAGTCTGCACGCACAGTAAAATATGTCATATAAAAAGCAAGAGGTTTGTGAACCTTAAACCACGCAATTCTGAATGCCATCATAACATACGCCGCTGCATGTGCCTTTGGGAACATATACTTAATCTTAAGGCAAGAATCAATGTACCAGTCAGGAACTTTACTTGCTTTCATTCTGGGTATGTATTCCTGATGCTGAGCAAATTTACCTTTTCTTGTAAATTCCATTATGTCAAATGCATCTTGTGCATCCATACCCATATACATAAGATTTACCATAATATCATCACGTGTACAAATTACTTCTTTTAAAGTGGCAATTTTATTACGGACTAAATCCTGTGCATTATTAAGCCACACGTCAGTACCATGTGAAAGTCCTGAAATTCTTATTAATTCGCCAAACGTAGTAGGCAAAGTATCTAACAACATTTGTTTAGTAAAACCAGTTCCAAACTCAGGTAAACCATTAGTTCCAATGATTTCATTATACTCTTCGTCATAGAGTTCATCTTTATATTTCAGCATCTTATTACTGGAGAACAAACTCATAACATCCTGGTCGTCAAGCGGTATTTTCTGAACATCAATTCCAGTGATATCGGAGAGCATACGCAAAACAGTAGGGTCGTCATGTCCTAATATATCAAATTTTAAAAGCGTACCCTTCATTTTACTATAATCGAAGTGGGTTGTTATGATATCAACATCAGTTTTATCTGCGGGTCTGTGTATTGGACAAAAATCGTAAATATCCATATCATCAGGAACAACCACCATACCACCTGGGTGCTGACCTGTAGTCTTTCTAACTCCGGTACAACCTATTGTAAGGCGGTTTTTCTCGGCATTGGTAGCAACAATATTTCTCTCTGAAAGATAGTTGACAACATATCCGTATGCAGTTTTATCTGCAAGAGTAGAAATAGTTCCCGCCTTGAACACGTGATCGCTTCCAAAAAAGTTTTCAAGGTATTTATGAGCTTTTGCCTGATACTCTCCTGAAAAGTTAAGATCAATATCAGGGTCTTTTTCGCCGTGAAAACCAAGAAAAGTTTCAAACGGAATATCAAACCCGTCCTTATTCATTTTTGTGCCGCACACAGGGCAATCCTTATCAGGCATGTCCACACCGCAAGCATATTTGCCGTCAGTTATAAACTCATTATGCTTACAATTAGGACACACATAATGAGGGCAGAGTGAATTCACCTCGGTAATTTTCATTAAAAACGCTATAAATGACGATCCAACAGAACCACGCGAACCAACCAAATACCCATCTTCCAAAGACTTCCAAACCAATTTTTGGGCAATTACATACATAACTGAAAATCCGTTATTAATAATCGAATTAAGTTCTTTTTCCATTCGGTCAAGAACAAACTGAGGAATATCTTCACCATAAATCTCGTGAGCAGTTTTGTATGAAATATTTCTAACGTCATCCTCAGCTCCGTCAATTTTAGGCGCATACGTTTTTTTAGGAATAGGTTGTAAATCATCCTCTATCATATCGGCAATTAAATTTGTGTTTTTAACTACCGCATTATAGGCAGTTTCTTCATCAAGATATTCAAATTCCTTTAGCATATCAGTTGTGTTTCTAAAATAAAGTGGAGCTTGATTATCTGCATCTTTATACTTTTGACCAGCTTGAATTATTGCCCTGAAAATCTTATCATCAGGATCTAAAAAGTGAGCATCGCAAGTAGCAACATAGGGTTTATTCATCTCTTTAGCAAGGTCAATAATTATTCTATTAAAATCTTGCAACTGCTCTACGCTATCAACAGTGCCATCTTCTAACATAAACCTATTGTTACCTATCGGCTGTATTTCAAGATAATCGTAAAACTCAGCAATATTTCTCAATTCATCATGACATTTACCGTCAACAACTGACCGAAACAGTTCCCCTGCTTCGCATGCTGAACCTACAATTAAACCTTCTCTGTACTGAGAAAGTATTCTTTTAGGAACTCTCGGTCTTTTATAAAAATAATTAAGATGTGACTCGGAGATAATTCTATACAAATTTTTCATACCAGTCTGATTCTTTACTAAAAGAACAATATGATATGTATTTGCTTTAGTGTAATCAGAATGAACAAATTTTGCATTTATCTGCTGAATATTTTCAACGCCTAATTTTGCAAGTGTTTCTTTTGATTTTATAAAAATCATACCACAAGTTCTTGCATCATCAAATGCTCTGTGGTGACTTCCCATATTAATTTTAAAATATTTTGCAACAATATCGAGCTTAAACTTTTTCAAGTCTGGAAGAGTGCTTTTGCAAAGCTCTAACGTATCGATAGATGTATTAGAAAAAGTAAGGCCTAGTTTATCGCAATTATATTTAATAAAACCGCAATCAAAATCAGCATTGTGCGCAATAATCGGCAAGTCTCCTGCAAAATCTAAAAACTCAGGTAGCGCAGTTTTTATGTCAGGCATACCCAATAACATATCGTTGGTGATTCCGGTTAAATCTGTGGTAAAGCTGCTGATTTGAAATCCGGGATCGATTAGCTGACTATAAGTATCAGTTATCTGACCCTTTTCAATTTTTACAGCACCGATTTCAATGATTGAAGATGTAAGCGGACTTAAACCAGTTGTTTCAATATCTAAAGCTATAAAGCTTTCATCTAAACCGGAATTTTTGCATCCTTTTACAATTTTGGTTTCATCATCAACAAGGTAGCACTCTGCGCCATAGATAATTTTCACACCATTCTTTTTGCCTGCATCCAACGCATCCGGGTATGCTTGCACAACACCATGGTCAGTTATTGCAATCGCTTTGTGACCCCATTGTGCAGCACGTTTTACAGCATCTTCAACTTCGATAACGCTGTCCAAAGCACTCATTTTTGTATGTAAATGAAGTTCAACTCTTTTTTCCTCAGCGTCGTCTATAATAAGCGGCTCGTCTATCATAGTAACTGCATCAGCAAATATTCCAACCTCGTTATCATATTTATCATACGATGCCTCGCCCATTACTCTCAAATATTTTCCGGTTTTAATCTGAGAGCTTATTTTTTCTGCAACAGGCTTTGTCATATGAAGTTTGCAAGTGATTGATGATGTTTTGTCAGTTACTTGAAATTTAAATAGTATTTTACCTCTTTTTGTTTCTCTTTCTTCGGTAGAAATAACAAGGCCTTCAATTACAGCCTTTCCGTAATACTGGTCCAAATTGCAGATTTTTTCAATCTCAACATCACCTGTCAGTGGTTTGCCGATAAGCACAGGATTGACTTTTTTGGTTTGCGGTAAGACATTAAATGTTGCATCAACACTGTCTACAGGATAAATATTCAAAATAGCATCAGTGAGCTCTTTTTTTTCAGCATCGGTAGGCTCTTCAGGAACAGTAAAAGTAACCTGCATCGAATTTGAAGCAGGTTTTAATTTAATATTGGTTACTTTTGTAACAAGCATGATTGGCGATACCACCACATCATTAAAAAGTTCTAAAAAGTTCATTTTATGCTCCGATAATTTCTTTCATAAGTTCATCTAACAAATTTTTAAAGGGAATTTTCCTGACAATCTGACCTTTTTTAAAAAGAATACACTCGTTAAGACCGCCGGCAACACCAAGATCTGCTTCTTTTGCTTCACCAGGTCCGTTAACAATACATCCCATAACAGCAACTGTCAGGTTTTTATCAATATTTTTAGTTAATAGTTCAACTTTCTTAACAAGCTCAATCAGATTATAGTTGCATCTTCCGCAGGTAGGGCAAGATACAATATTAACACCTTTGTCAAGCTTACCACATGCCTTAAGAATTTCTTTAGCTGCATAAATTTCTTTTTCAGGTTCTGCAGTAAGCGAAACTCGCATAGTATCACCAATGTCATCTAAAATGAGACTTCCTAACCCAACAGAAGATTTAACAAGTCCCGAATATTCACTTCCTGCCTCAGTGATTCCAATATGTAACGGGTAATTAACAATTTGGGATATTTTTCTGTAGGCTTTAACTGTTGTCATCACATTTGATGCTTTTAGCGAAAGAACAATATCTGTAAAATCACAATCTTCTAAAATTTTAATTTCCTTTAAAACGCTCTCAACCATAGCATCTTCATTTGGTGCACCGTACTTTTCTAATATTTCTTTATCAACAGAGCCCGAGTTTACACCAATTCGTATTGGTATATTACAAGCGCTTGCTTTCTGTGCTAATACTTTAACGCGGTTTCTGTCGCCAATATTTCCAGGATTAATTCTTATTTTATCAATGCCTCTTTCAATACATTCCAAAGCAATTTTATAATCAAAATGTATATCTGCAACTAAAGGAATTGAAATTTTTTCTTTAATTTTGTCTATAAATTTAGCATCATCAACAGTAGGTACAGTAACTCGAACAATATCGCAACCTGCAGATTCAAGCACCTTAATCTGACTGATAGTTTGCTCTAAATCTGAAGGTTTTGTTGTTGTCATAGATTGAATAGCAATTCTATTGCCTGCACCTATTTTAATATTTCCTATTTGAATTTCTCTGGTATTTCTCATAGTAAACCTCATTTAATTGCCAAATAATTTAAATATATCATTAAACGTAACTAGAACCATCAGTACCAACAAAGCACAAAATCCAAGTGCGTGCACCCACGCCTCATATTTTTGCGGAACAGGTTTTCGGAAGATAAATTCTATTAAAACAAAAAATATTCTTCCCCCGTCTAAAGCCGGTAGCGGCAAAAGATTAAACAACCCTAAATTAACAGAAATCAAAGCAAGAAGGTAAATTACATTTCTAAATCCAAGTTGTGCTGCTTTTCCAATTTCATTAACAATTCCAACCGGACCGGACGTTTCGGTTATTGAAACGGTTCCCGTAAACATATCAACAATAGAAACAACTATCATTTTTGAAATAAATACTTCAAAGTGATACGAATACCTTAATGTTTCAAAAAAAGTGTTTTCAACAAGTTTTGGTGTGTAACCGATATAGTATGTCCCATTATCCAACATGGGTGTAATATTTAAAGTTAATTTTTCCTCTCCTCGCTTTACAGTAACTGCAATATCTTTATTACCATTACGATAGAGGAAAAAGGAAATATCCGAGTCAATTTTAACGTCAGAAGAATTAAGACTTAAAATCCTGTCCCCCGGTTCTAACCCCTGAGAATATGCAGGAGCCTCTTCAAGAACTTTATCTACAACAGGTGTAGAAATATATTGATTTGGGCTAAATAAAATAACAAGAGCAACAAACCCTAAAACAAGATTCATAATTGCTCCGGCAGCCAAAACACTTAGTCTTTGTAACGGTTTTTTTTCAGAAAAAGAAACAGGTGAAACGACTTTATCGTCCTCACCCGTAAGCTTGCAATATCCGCCAATCGGTATCAGCCTGAGTGAATATAAAGTTTCTTTGCCCTGATAAGAAAAAATCTTCGGTCCCATACCAATAGCAAATTCAGTAACCTCAACCTTATTCAGTTTTGCAGCAATCAGGTGTCCCGCTTCGTGAACACCAATTAACATTCCAAAAACTATGATAGCTACAACAACAGTTAACAAAAAATCACCTTCCGCATATTTGCAAAATTTTCTCCCTTGCCTGTTTATCCGCAGTTAAAATATCACTTAAAGTATAGTTTGTAATGCTTTTATAAGATTTTATTGCTTCTTCAATGCAATCTCCAATATCTAAAAATCCGATTTTATCATTTAAAAACAATTCAACAGCAGCCTCATTTGCTCCATTCAAAAATGCCGGAGCAGTTCCGCCTATTTTTGCAGTGTCAATTGCAAGGCTAAGACATTTGAAAGTAATATAGTCAGGTTTATCAAATGTAAGAGCACTAAGTTTAGAAAAATCCAACGGAGAAGAATTCAAAACTTCTCTGTCCGGATAGTTAAGAGCAACGCTAATCGGTGTTCTCATATCAGGTTTGCCCATCTGTGCAAGAATGCTTCCATCAGTAAACTCAACCATTGAATGAATAATGCTCTGTTTATGCACAACAATATCAATTTTTTCAGGTTCAACGTCAAATAGCCACTTTGCCTCTATAAATTCGAGACCTTTATTCATAAGAGTTGCACTGTCTATTGTTATCTTGCTTCCCATACTCCAATTAGGGTGATTAAGTGCATCTGAAACAGTTACGTTTTCAAGTTCAAAGCGCTTTTTCCCAAAAAATGGTCCGCCTGAAGCTGTAAGGATAATTCTTTTTATACTTTTTTGTTTTTCACCATTTAAGCACTGAAATATAGCACTGTGTTCACTGTCTACAGGTAAAAGCTTAACACCTTTTTTCTTTGCGCTATCAGTAACTAATTTTCCTGCTGTAACTAACGTCTCTTTGTTTGCAAGAGCAATATCAATACCATTATCAATAGCATCAAGTGTCGGTAAAAGTCCTGCAATACCAACAATCGCAGATAAAACAATATCAGCACCGGAATTAGCAGAAACTTCTCTTACACCATCTAATCCGCACAGAATTTTAGTATCGCAATCGTTTACAGATGTTTTAAGATCTTTGTAAAGTGATTCATCAAAAATAGCAGCACTTTCAGGTTTGTATTTTCTGATTTGTTCACTTAAAAGTTTAATATTTTTATTTGCAGACAGGCCGCAAACTTTAAACTCATCTTTTTGTCTGTCAACAACATCTAATGCTTGCGTACCGATTGAACCTGTAGAACCAAGAATTGAAATCTTTTTCATATAAACTCCAAATATTTACGCCGAAAAAATCGGCAAAAAAGTAACAAAATAATATACAAGCGGTGCAGTTAAAATGATGCTGTCAATTCTATCCATAACACCACCATGTCCGGGTAATATATGCCCGTAATCTTTAACACTAAATTCCCTCTTAATTATAGAGGCTGTCAAATCACCCAACTGCGATACAAGTCCGCTTAATGCACCTAAAATAGCAAGTAATAAATAATTCACATTAAGACTTGTAATCTTATTTATAATATATCCAAAAAATAACATTATCAAAATAACGCCAATTTCACCGCCCAAAGCTCCTTCTATTGTCTTTTTGGGGCTAATTTTCTCACAAAGTTTATTTTTACCAAACAAAACTCCTATAAAATATGCACATGTATCTGTTGCGAATGCACCCAAAAAAACTGCGAAAATATAGATGTTGCCAAACTCCATATTTCTTACTACGATAATATGAAGCATAGCCGCGGTTATGTATATCATACAAAATATTGAAATAGTCAGATCGTAAAACTTAATTCTTTCATAGTTAAAAAGCATAACTACGAATAGCAAAACGATATATATCGCTGCAAGAACACCGATATATTTGAATTGCCCAAAACAAATGAAAATTATAAAAAGTGCAGAATATAATATGTTGCACCAAACAAGTTCAGCTTTTTTGTCAAGGCCAACAACTTTAGAAATTTCAAACTGTGCCACTAAAATAAGCAATCCAACAAAAGCACTAACAACAGCAGCATTAGAAAAAAGTATGGCAATTATAATAACAGCTATCAAAGCACCTGTAATTACTCTTTGTAACATATTATTCCTCCGCTTTATTATCTACTTCAAGCAAGCCACCATACTTGCGTTTACGCGCCTGAAAATCACAAATAGCCTGTTGTAAATCTTCTTCCATAAATTCCGGCCATAGTTTTTCAGTGAACCAAAACTCTGAATATGATGACTGCCAGATAAGAAAATTACTGAGTCTTAACTCCCCGGCAGTTCTTATAACTAAATCAGGATCAGGGATATCATTAGTATATAAATACTCAGAAAACTTATCTTCTGTAATATCTTTGGGCGAAATTACACCATTTTTAACATCTTCAACTATTTTTTTTGTAGCAGAAACAATTTCGTTTCTTCCACCATAACCCAATGCAATGTTAACACTAAGCCCTTTTTTCTTCTCAGTCATTTTTTCAACATAACTTATTGCAGCTTTAATTGCTGGGTCAAAATCTGAAATATCACCAATTACACGAATTCTGATTTCAGTTCCACCAATATAGCTTTCCCAATTTTTAAGATAATTTGCCAAAAGAGACATAAGCCCCATAACTTCAGTTTTGGGGCGTTTCCAGTTTTCAGTTGAAAAGGCATAAACTGTAAGATTTTTTACACCGATACGCTCACAGTATTCAGCAATTTTTACTAATCGCTCTGCACCTGCTTTATGCCCATTTTTTCTCGAAAGTCCACGCATTGTAGCATATCTGCCATTACCATCCATAATTATACCAATACTTTTGGGGACTTTATTTATGTCAAACTTATACTTCAAGAACTTCAGCTTCCTTTTTCTTAACAATTTCATCAATTTCTTTAATTGAATTATCTGTCATATCTTGAATGTCTTTTTCGATGCCTTTAAGGTCATCTTCAGTTATTTCACTTGCCTTTTGCTGCTTTTTGAACATTTCAAGAGCATCTCTTCTGATAGCACGGATTGCAACTTTTGAGTCTTCGCCTATTTTTTTAACATTCTTAACTAATTCTTTTCTTCTTTCTTCTGTAAGTGGTGGAAAAGTAAGTCTGATAACCTTACCATCGTTGTTAGGATTGATGCCAAGGTCAGAAGCAGAAATTGATTTTTCAATTTCTTTTAATATCGTAGCATCCCATGGCTGAATAACAATGGTTCTCGCCTCAGGAACTGAAACAGTGCCAACCTGAGGAATAGGTGTAGCGACGCCATAATAATCCACAGTAATTTTATCAAGCACTCCAGGATTAGCACGGCCTGCTCTGATTGATGCAAGCTCACTTGCTAAAACACTTATGCTTTTTTCCATTTTTGATTTAACTTCTGTATATTGCGCTTTCATATATATTCTCCTTAATCATTAATTATTAACAATAGTTCCGATTTTTTCACCTTTAACTGCTTTAATAATGTTTTCAGGCTCATTAAGACCAAACACTAAAATAGGAATATCATTATCCATACAAAGCGATGTAGCGGTAGAATCCATAACACCAAGACGGCTGTTTAAAATATTTATGTAGCTTAAATGGTCAAATTTAACAGCAGCAGGATTAACATTAGGATCGCTATCATATACAGCATCAACCTTTTTTGCCAAAAGAATAATGTCGGCATTGATTTCCGCAGCCCTCAAAGCAGCAGCCGTATCTGTAGAAAAGAACGGGCAGCCTGAACCACAAGCAAAAATAACAACACGATTATTTTTAAGGTGTTTAACTGCCTTTCCTCTAATATAAGGTTCAGCAATCTGCCTCATCTCGATTGCTGTCTGAACTCTGGTGGGAACACCTTTTTGTTCAAGTGAGTCAGCTAATGCAAGAGAATTTATAACTGTAGCAAGCATACCCATGTGATCGGCACGTGTTCTTTCCATTCCCTGGCCATCTCTGCCTCTCCAGAAATTTCCACCGCCAACAACTATGGCAATCTCAACTCCCATATCAACACATTCTTTGATTTTGTCGCAAATATCACTGATGGTTTTTTGATTGAGACCGAATTTATTATCTCCGGCCAAAGCCTCACCACTTACTTTAAGTAAGACTCTTTTGTACTTTGCTTCGCTCACAGTTCTTCCCTCCATTGTTTTTTCTTTAAACTTTCAAGAATATCATATATTTCCGCAGCACTTTCAGCAGAATTAACTGCATTTTTAGCCTTGGCAGCGCCATGCAAGCCTTTGATATACCACGAAATATGCTTTCTTGCTTCTCTTATTCCAATATATTCGCCCTTGTGCCTTACAATACATTTCATGTGAAATAACGCCGTATCAATTATTGTATCTAAATCAGGCTTAATTCCTGAAAATATAAATGGGTTACCCAACGCTCCGCGGGCAATCATAACCGCATCACATCCGGTAAAATCCATCATTTTTTCAATATCCTCAAATTGAAATATATCACCGTTGCCAATAACTGGTATTGAAACAGATTTTTTCACCTCTCTGATAATGTCCCAATCGGCTTCACCAGAATAAAACTGTTGTCTTGTTCTGCCGTGAACGGTAATAGCCATAGCACCGTTTTTCTCAGCAACACCTGCAAGTTCTACAGCATTAACGCTATCATCATCCCAGCCTTTGCGAATTTTAACAGTTACGGGAATATCAACAGCATTGCATACTGAATAAATAATTTTCCCGGCAAGCTCAGGATTTCTCATAAGTGCGCTTCCATCACCATTGTTAGCAACTTTAGGCACAGGACACCCCATATTTATATCGATAATATGACAGACATTCATATCTTTAATTTTTTTAGCAGCCAGCGCCATAATTTCAGGATCAGACCCAAATAACTGCACGGCATACGGTTGCTCATCATCAAAAGGCATAATTAACTGTTCTGTCTTTTTATCGTTATAATAAAGTGCTTTCGCAGAGACCATTTCAGAACAAGTAAATCCGCAACCATATTTACGGCAAATCATTCTGAATGATGCATCGGTAACCCCTGCCATCGGTCCTAAAACCGCGGCAGAAGGTATTGTTACGCTACCGATTTTAAGCATTATTTGCCAACTGATGCTAAATAATCATTGATCTTCTTAACCAATTCATCTGCATCTACGCCGTGAACTGCGCAAGCTTCGGCAATACTTTCGCCACTTGCAGAAGGGCATCCCAAGCAATGCATACCAATCTCAAAAAAGAGTGGTGCTGTGCCCTGATCAATTTTTAAAACATCCAAAATAATAGTATCTTTTGTTACAGCCATAATAATATTCTCCTTTTAAATTATTTAATAACTTCTACTGAAAGAACAACCTTTTCACCATTTATGTTCCATTCTTTCTGGTGTTTAACTGTGCCTTCAAAAACATCGTCTGCTAAAGTATCAGACATAATTTCAGTCTTGTTCTTTTCAATAATTTCACCAATTTTACTGTTTCCAGAATATGCTATTTTTATGTGGTCCTGAACTAAAAAGTCGTTGTCTTTTCTCATAGTCTGGATTTTGCTGATAATCTCTCTTATAAATCCTTCTTCAATAAGAGCGTCATCTAAATTAGTATCAAGAACAATGGTAACATCTTTTTCGGTTTGTGAAACCATTCCCTCTTTTTGAGTTGTTTCAATCAAAAGATCATCTTTTGACAACTGAACCAATGTGCCGTCAATTTCAAAATCAAAAGTATTACCTGAATCTAAATCAGCCATTGCAGAAATTGTGTCACATCCAGAAAGGAATTGCCCTATTTTGCCAAGAATCTTTCCGTATTTAGGCCCCAATGTTCTAAGCTGCGGCTTAAATTTATATCCTACAAATCCTGAAACATCATCAGTAAACTCTAATTTTTTAACATTAAGCTCGTCTAAAACAATATCAAAATACTCATCAGCAATCTGTTTTTCAGCCTTTGCAAAGATGCATGAAAGCGGCTGACGATTTTTAACATTTGCAGTATTTCTAGCAGCACGACCTGCGACAACAATGTTAAGCACTGTTTCCATGTTGCTTTCTAAATCTTTGTCAATCCAAAGGTCATTTGCCACGGGAAAATCGCAAAAATGAATACTTTCCGGTGCGGATTTATCATTGGTTCTTACAAGATTCTGATAAATTTCTTCTGTCATAAACGGAACATAAGGTGCGGCTAATTTCGAAACTTCATATAAAACAGTATAAAGTGTCATAAATGCATTGATCTTATCTTGTGGCATATCTTTTTGCCAGAAACGTTCACGACATCTTCTTACGTACCAGTTTGAAAGTTCGTCCACAAAGTCTTGAATTGCTCTTGCAGATTCAGTAATCCTATAATTCTCCAAGTCGTAATCTGTCTGTTTGATAAGAGAATTAAGTCTTGACAAAATCCATTTATCCATAACAGCAAGCTTGTCATATTCAAGTTTGTACTCAGTTGGGTTAAAGTTATCTATATCTGCATAAAGAATATAAAACGCATAGGTATTCCAAAGTGTTCCCATAAACTTACGCTGGCACTCGTTGACTGCCTCATCATAGAATCTGTTAGGCAGCCATGGAGAGCTTGAAGTGTAGAAATACCATCTGACAGCATCTGCACCTTGGTTGTTAAGCACATCCCAAGGATCAACAACGTTACCTTTGTGCTTACTCATTTTCTGACCATCTTTGTCCTGAACGTGTCCTAAAACAATAACATTCTTATATGGTGCTTTTTCAAAAATCAATGTAGAAATAGCCATTAAAGTGTAGAACCATCCACGTGTCTGGTCAATAGCTTCGCTGATAAAATCAGCCGGGAAATTTTCATCAAAGATTTCTTTGTTTTCAAAAGGATAATGCCACTGTGCAAAAGGCATAGAACCTGAATCAAACCAACAGTCAATAACCTCCGGAACACGATGCATTTTTCCGCCACATTTAGAACAGTTAATTTCAACAGCATCAATATAAGGTCTGTGCAGTTCAATATCATCAGGGCAATTATCACTCATCGATTTAAGTTCCTCAATGCTTCCAATCATGTGACGATGTCCGCAAGAACATTCCCAAATCGGAAGAGGAGTTCCCCAATATCTCTCTCTTGAAAGTCCCCAGTCGATAACGCCATCTAAGAAGTTACCAAATCTGCCGTCTTTAATATTTTCAGGCATCCAGTTGACAGTTGCGTTATTTTTAAGAAGCTTATCACGAACTTTAGTCATTGAAATAAACCATGTAGCTCTTGCATAGTAGATAAGCGGTGTATCGCATCTCCAACAGAACGGGTATGAGTGTGTAAATTTCTGAGGTTTAAACAAAAGGCCTCTTGCTTTCAAATCTTCTAATACAATCGGGTCTGCATCTTTGATAAAGAGACCTTCAAGCTTATCAGTGCCTTCAATAAATCTACCCTCAGTGTTAATCATCTGAACAAATGGCAGGTCATTATCACGACCAACTCTTGCATCATCTTCACCGAAAGCGGGAGCAATATGAACTATACCTGTACCGTCAGTTGTTGTAACATAACCATCAGCAATAATAAACCAACATTTTTTCTCAGGACTTGCATAATCAAAAAGCGGCTCGTATTCGATACCAACAAGGTCAATGCCCTTGTACTCTTCAATTATTTCGTATTCTTCTCCAAACACACCGTGAGCAAGCTCTTTAGCAACAATATATAACTTATCTTCAAATTTTGCTTTAATATAATCCACATCGCCGTTTACTGCCAGTGCAACGTTAGAAGGCAGCGTCCACGGGGTGGTTGTCCACGCCATAATATACTCGTCTTTGCCTTTAACTTTAAAATTAACATAAGCAGATGTATCCTCAACATCTTTATAACCTTGTGCAACCTCGTGGCTTGACAAAGCAGTTCCGCAACGTGGGCAATAAGGTACAACTTTGTGACCTTTGTAAATAAGGTCTTTATCCCAAATTTGTTTAAGTGCCCACCAAACTGATTCAATAAATTCGTTATGGTAAGTTACATAAGGGTCTTCCATATCAGCCCAAAAGCCAACTCTCTGGCTCATTTCTTTCCAGAGTCCCTCATACTTCCAAACGCTTTTTTTACATTCTTCTATAAAAGGCTGAACGCCGTATTTTTCAATTTCAGGTTTTCCATCGATACCAAGAATTTTTTCAACTTCAAGCTCAACAGGCAGGCCATGGGTATCCCATCCTGCTTTACGTAAAACTTTATAACCTTTCATAGTCTTATATCTTGGTATAATATCTTTCATAACACGCGTTAAAATATGACCGATGTGCGGTTTACCGTTAGCAGTAGGCGGTCCGTCAAAGAAAGTAAATACCGGAGCATCCTTTTTAATGCTTCGTTCAAACACGTTATTCTTATTCCAAAATTCAATGGTTTCAAGTTCTCTCTGCTTAAAATCCAAATCGGTGGAAACTTTTTTATACATTAAAATTACCTCCTATGAAGCAAAACATTTTTTGCAAAAATACTCTTCATATTATTTTACTCTAAAATAATCAATTTGTAAAGAGTTAAACATCAATTTTCGCCATATTTTCTTTTAATATACAATCTCTGTTTATGTCACAATATAAAAGTTTGAACTCGGGAATATACTTAGCCAAGGCATCTAGTACGGTAAATGCCTTCAGGTTTGCTTTTTCTCCTGTTGACAAAAGCATGCTAACAGTAAAATCAGTGCCATCACTTTCTAATATATCAAATGATTTAATCCACGGCTTAATGTCAACGTCTGCTATTCCCTTTTTTGTTTTTTTTGAAACAACAATTTCATTCATATTTTTAAAAGCAGTAATTATATCTTCAAAGCAATGAACTTTTTCTCGCAAAGTTAACTTTACAGTATATTTTGAAAGGCAAAGCAAGTTCATTGCCTCAATAGGCTCCCATGCGCGCAATATTTTTATATCTTCAGGCATCGCTTTATTAATTTGACTAACAAGTCTATCATAATCCGGCATAGAATTAAGTTGAATGTCCAGATATTCCTCGTCAGAGGTTACTCCAACCGGTAAAGGATGTGCTATAGACATTTTAGGATGTGGATTAAAGCCTTGTGAAAAAGCAATATCGACCCCTGCTATTTTAAAAATTCGCTGAAACATTCTCATTAAATCGAGATGTGAAACAAACTTTGCATAGCCTTTTTTGTAGAAGGAAAGTCTTACTTTATACACACTTTACACCTCCTAATCCATTTATGCCACAACCTGTACAACCTTGTCTGCAATCGTGAGTTGTAATCCCTTCAGATGCACGCATCAACTCTTTTTTTAAGTACGCATCACTAACACCTACATCGATATGAGACCACGGCAGTACTTCATTTAAATCTCTGCTTCTTAACGCATAAAAATCAGGATCTATGTCACATTCTCTAAAAACATCCATCCATTTCTCGAAGTCAAAACATTCGTCCCAACTGTCAAACTTACATCCCTTTTCAAAAGCTTTCAGCATTACTTTGTTAAGACGTCTGTCTCCACGGGCAAAAACTGCCTCAAGATAACTTAGTTTACTGTCATGCCAGTTATATGTTACATTCTTGCCAACAGCAGCTTTAAGGGCATTTTGCTTTTCAACAACGCTATCCATTTTTTCTTGTCCTTGCCACTGAAATGGTGTAAAAGGCTTTGGAACAAAAATAGAGGTGCTTACCGTCACCTTAACTTGACGTCTTTTTTTGTCGGGAGCAGTTTTAAAATATATATTAACTACTTTTTCGGCTAAATCAGCAATGCCTAAAACATCCTCTAAAGTTTCAAAAGGAAGACCAGTCATAAAATACAGTTTAATATTGCTCCAACCGTTTGAAAACGCAAGTGCTGCTGTATTTAATAAATCCTGTTCTGTTACATTTTTATTAATAATGTCTCTAAGCCTTTGAGTTCCTGCTTCAGGTGCAAATGTAAGTCCGCTTTTCCTGACTTTTTGAATTCTGTTCATTAAATCAACAGAAAAATTATCTACTCTTAGTGATGGCAGTGCCAAATTCACCTTTTTATTTTCAGTTACATCCAACAACTTATCTGCAAGCTGATTAAAGCAAGAATAATCACTCGAACTAAGTGAAGTTAGCGAAAGTTCGTCATAACCGGTATTATTTACAAGCTCTTTAGCTTGCTGTACAAGCTTTTCTGGAGATTTTTCACGTACCGGACGATAAATAAATCCTGCCTGGCAGAATCTGCATCCTCTGGTACACCCTCTAAAAATTTCAAGCATAGCACGGTTGTGAACAATCTCAGTAAAAGGAACAATAGGATTAGTTGGATAATACACCTTGTCCATATCTTTTATAATTCTCTTAACCGGCCTGTCGGCGGCATTTACATTGTTTTTCTTAATTTCTTTAACTGTTCCATCTTCATTATAAGTTACATCATAAAAACTGGGAACATATATGCCGTCAAGACGTGCAATGGTTTCTAAAAAATCTTTTCTTGTTTTGCCTAAATTTTTCCATTTTGTGTATGCATCAGCAACCTCAATAAAGATTTCCTCGCCTTCTCCAAGCATAACAAAATCGGCAAAATCTGCTATTGGCTCACAGTTGTACGCGCACGGACCACCAAAGCAAACAAAAATATCACCTTTTCGTTCAGACGCTAAAAGTTCTACGCCACCTAAATCCAGCATATTTAAAATATTCGTATATGACATCTCATACTGAAGAGTAAATCCTATTATATCAAACTCGCTGAGTGCTTTTTTATTTTCGAGCGAATAAAGCTTAATGGTGTTTTCCCGCATCTTTTGCTCCATATCAATCCATGGTGCAAAAAATCTTTCGCAAAGATAATCAGGGTTATCATTCAAAACACCATATAGTATTTTCATACCAAGGTGTGACATTCCAATTTCATACGTATCAGGGAAGCAAAAGGCAACCTTACATTTTGCTTTATTAAACTCCTTAACAATGCTCCCTGTTTCCCCACCGATATAACGCGCGGGTTTTTGCACTTCAAGTAATAATTTTTCAAACAGTTTATCGTTCATTTTTTCCTCCGAAAAGAATTTTCATAGCATTTAATCAACCATAATTTTACTACAAAAGTCAGTTTAAATCAAGATTAATAGCGTTAGATAGTTTATCATTACTGTAACCATTGCTAACAAGTTTAAGTATATATTTGTTAGTAACAGTAGCTATCACCGTACCTTCGCTATCAATAATAAACACAACATTTATGCTATCATAGGGTAAAAATTTCAATGCATCTTTTACTAAAACATTTTCACCTAAGTAATAAACTTTAGTCAAATCCTTGTCAATATCTGAAAAGTACAAGTTTGTTATTTTGCTGGATTTGCTGTCACGGAACCTGATATTATCGAGCAGAAAAAGTGCTGCAACAAACAAAGATATGTTTTGCTTACTTCTGACAAAAAAGATAATTCCGCATATAAAAATTACTGAAGTAAAAATCAAAGAGATTATTTTAACAATTCTCTTGGAAAATTTACTTTCAAATTCAGAAAACAAAACTGCTTTTAAAATTCTGCCGCCATCAAGGGGCATTACGGGCAACAGATTTATAAAAAGCATATAAAAATTTGATATAAAAAACACATTTGAAATTTGAATTCCAAACTTAACAGCGATAGCTCCAAAAATTACAAGCAGAATATTTACACAAGGACCTGCTGCAGAAATTAATACTTCATGAAAACTGCAGATTTTCTTATCGGAAAGTTTAAGACACACACCAAACGGTTCGATTTTTATACCATTAATTTTATACCCAAAATTTCTTGCGACAAGCAGATGCCCCGCTTCGTGCAGCAGGGCAATAAAAAATGTTAATAAATATTTATTCAAATTATTTGTAACAACAAAAAAAACTAGAAGCATTATCCACAACGGACTCAAACTAATAATCCAAATCACCAACTTGCAAAAAATTAAATTTAGCTTTCATCAGCAGAATTATTGTTAGTATCTCCACTTGCAGGCAGTGTTTGTACTTGATTATAAAAATCGTCAAAATACATTTTCACCGTGTCAACAGCTTTGTTGAAATCTACACTCATTGTAAGGTAATATCTAATTGTTTGGCTGATTTTTTTACTAAGAGTGTACGGCAATTTTGAATTAATAAAAACCAACGCAAAAACAAGCAAAGAAACCAGAGTTTGACTTAAAAACTTTTTCGCAAATTTTTCATCAGATTTACTTTTAATATTGCGATTGTTAGTTGTAGTTTTTTTCATAAAACCATTCCCTTTAAGAATTTTATCACACTAAAATATATTAAAGAGAAATTGGTATTATGCTCTATTTTTTCTTTAACAACTTACGCCACACTGACTTTTTCTTAATATTTTCTATAGGCACATTTTCCCCGTTAATTCTTTTTGCAATGCTATTAAACTCATCAGCAATTTTACTTTTTTTATTAAGTACCACCGGCATGCCAAAAATAGCAGCTTCAATAACAGATTCGTCTTCATATAATACGCCGACTAATCTCACGCCAAGTGCCTCAATTACGCTATCTAAATTAAGCATAATTCCGCGGTCTATCATTTGAGGTCTTACTCTGTTTATTATAAGGCGCATATCTTTAACACCAAGATTTTCCAAAAGCCCTGCAACTCTGTCAGCATCTCTGAGCGAAAAAGGTTCAGGGTTTACAACAATCAATGCCATATCAGAAAGCTTAGCAGCAGTTTCAAAGCCCTCACCAATACCGGCAGGAGAATCAATAATAATATATTCGTATTGCCTTTTCAATTCTAATATGATTTTTTTAAATCTTTCAAAATCTATATTATTATCAGTTTTAAATTGTGATGTAGGTATAAATCCTAACGCCCCATATCTTTCATCTTTTATAACAGCTTCGCGCAATCTGCACTCACCCATTGCAAGGTCAACCATATCATAAATAACATTGTTTTCCAATCCAAGTGCTAAATCAAGATTTCTCAGGCCTAAATCGGTATCTATTATCACAGTTTTATGTCCTAAAAGCGAGAGTGCAACACCTACGTTGGCCGTAACAGTTGTTTTACCAACGCCACCCTTACCTGAAATTACTGAAATAACCTTACTCAAAACATCACATCCTTTTTATCTGTTAAGTGTATTAACTGAATATAAATCTGAAATTTCTTTGTTTGAAAAATACTGTGTAAACATTGCTTTAGCAATAGGCGCTGCCAAGTATCCACCGGTACCGTGTTCAATTACAATTGCAACCGCAATTTGAGGATTATCGTATGGAGCAAATGCAACGAAAATTCCATTATTTGAGCCACGGCTTACCTCAGCAGTTCCGGTTTTGCCGGCAATTTCAACAAAAAAGTCCTCAAACACATTGCTGGCAGTGCCTTCTTCTGCAACCTTTTTCATTCCAAGCTTAACAGCATTTAAATTTTTAGAATCTATTTCAATTCTATCAACAATATTTATATTAGATTTCTCAACAACTTCACCGCTATTACTGTCTTTGACCATTTTTAAAATATGAGGCTGATATCTTACACCGCCATTTGCGATTGTTGCAACATAAGAGGCAAGTTGAATAGGCGTGATAAGATTATCAGACTGCCCGATTGATGCCTGCAAGGTATCACCCGGATTCCATGTTTCACCACGTTTTTCCTTGTTTTCAGGACTTGCAATCTGCCCTTTTACCTCACCACCAACTTCAATGCCGGTTGTTTCACCAAACCCAAATTTTTTGGAATATTCAACTAACTTTTCAATTCCCAGCCGTCTTCCAACATCAAAAAAATAGTAATTACACGATTCCTGCAGTGCTGTAACCACATCAACATAACCATGTGTCTCGCCAGTTTTCCATTTCATACATGTAGGTTGATAATCATTATAAAACTTATACTTGCCCTCATCTAAGATAAGTTCTGATGGGGTTACAATATTTTCCTCTAATGATGCAATAGCTGTAAGCATTTTAAAAGTTGAACCTGGTTCGTAAGCACCACCGATTGCGCGGTTCCAAACTGGATTTGCAGGGTTTTTGATAAGACTGTTATAATTCTTATTATATTCATTCGGATAATATGAAGGATATGAAGCAATAGATAAAATCTCGCCGCTATTAACATCAAGACACACCACACTTCCTGCATTACAGTCTGGCACAGATTGCGAAATTGAGTTAATAGTATCTGCAAGTGCTTTTTCAGTAACTTCCTGCAATTCTCTGTCAATGGTAAGCATTACAGTATTGCCTTGCTTTGCTGGAACAGAAGTCACAACATTTTCAAAGCCTTCTATCGTTTGTTCAAAACCATGTATTCCATCTTCACCCTTAAGGTATGACTCATAAGCTAGTTCAACACCTTGCTTGCCAATAAGGGCATCCATACTGTAATTCTTATTCTTTAATTTTTGATATTCTTCCTGATAAATAATTCCTACATTTCCCAAAACATGTGCAAGCATTTTGCCGTTTGGGTATGCCCTTACACTACTTTCGGCAACCTCAACTCCTGAAAATTGACTGCTGTTTTCTTTAACTACAGCAACAATTTCAGCGCTAACATCATCCAATAGAACGTATGGATTATACACACTGAATCCTTTTTGTTTCATGTCATAAATAATGTCGCAAATAAGTCTTTTATCACTTTCTTCATAAGAGGCGTCAATTTCATAAGCATCATAAAGCTTTTTGATAACATCAGGAGCGGCAGTTCCTTTATTAAAATTATTCTTATCAAGCCATTTTTCAACTTTATCGTCAATATTATCATTATTGCCGAAATCAAATTCATAAGGCATTTCTTTTGTGACAGGAAGTGAATAAGTAAACTCTGCATTTTCACCTTCTAATATTGTTACAAGTTTATGCAACATTTTTGACAGTTCATTACGGCTTAGTCCTGTATGCTTTATTGTAACAGAAAATCCACTGCGGTTAGTAGCAAGAATTTCGCCATATCTGTCAACAATATTTCCCCTTGGGGCTTTAATTGTCATAGAAGTATAAAGCTTTGCCTCTGAAACTTTTCTGTAACTTTCACCATTTATAATCTGGAGATTAATCAGTCTGATAGCACACAACAAAAAAAGTATAGCAACTACTAAAACAACAAAGAAAGTCCTTGCGTGCTTATTATAGTAATTCAACTGAACACCTCCTGCAAAATTATTCTCTCTTAAGCCTTATAACAGACTTATAAAACCAGAACACAATCAAACAAACAACAGAATTTATCAAGCATTGCGGGAAAATAATTTTTGAAAGTGCAAAAGCATTATACACCATACCATTAAAGGCATAAAACCCACAATAAATTAACACCTCAGTAATTAAAGTTGAAGTAAATACAAATATAACTGCAATGTAGGCATTGCAATTAAACATATGTTTTGCAATAAGTTCAACCAAAAGTGCTATTAAAAGATATAATACAACAAATGTTCCAAGAACTTTTGAAGCAAAAACATCATAAATTACAGCTACAACTATTGCATTAACAATACCTGTCTTACCTCCGCATAACAAACAAACTATAACAATGCTTACAAGCGCAAAATTATAATTCAGCCAGCCAATTTTAAACATAGGAGTAATGGTAAGTTGAATTATCGTTAAAGCAACACTCATTAATACGGCTAAAACTTTATTCATTTCATTCCTCCGCATTGGTCAAAAGCAAAACGTCAAAAATATGCTGAAAATCAACATCAGGTTTTACAACGGCATATTTGCCGGTACCTTCACTGTTATTGCGAAACTCAGTAACCGTACCAATAAACAAACCTTTAGGATAAATACCGCCGATACCTGATGTAACAACAGTATCACCTATTATCACATCTGCTCCTTCGGTAATTATTGTCATTTTGCAAAGTCCGCTTTTCATTAAAGAAATGTCGCCATCAATCTGAACAAGGTCGCCGGTTCTTAAAATGGTACCGCTAACAGAATGGTCGTAATCAATAACGGTTACAACTTTAGACCAATTCTCACCGATTTGTGAAACTCTGCCTATAAGCCCTTTTGAATTCACAACCGGAGTATTAACAATAGCCCCTTTATTTTTGCCTGCATTTACAGTAAAAACATTAAACCAATTACCGGAATCTTTTGTAATAACAGAAGCCGCAATCGGGTTTAACGTGTCAAGTTCATCTTTAAGGTCTAAAAGTTCCTTTAATCTTTGATTTTCAGTTTTAAATTTCAAATAATCCCTGTTATTTTTTTTAAACTCATCAATCTGAGATTTAAGTGCTTTATTTTCCTCTGCTAATTTTTGAGTATTTTCCCATTTTGTAAGAACTTCTTTCGTGCTGGTTACAACATTAGCAATTCCTGATTGAACAGGAGTAACAATATTACCCACCCAAGATGATAAAATCTTCGCAACAGGAGTAAAAATACACAAAGCTACTATTATCACAATTAGCAAAGCAAAAATAATAATCTTATATGGTTTCTTTTTATACAAATTAAATCCCTCTTTTAAATCTGATTAAAACAAGATATGTAATAATGCCAGTGACAGTTCCCGTAATTATTGAAATCGGCAACATGTGTGTAAGTACATAAATAGTGAACAATGTTTTTGTGAAAAAACATGCTACAATTACTTGACCGATATTAAAAGCGGCGCTTCCTGCAATACTGATGCCAATCACAGAAATTCTATCTGGATAAAATCTTTTTTCAAGAAAAGACATCAAAGCAACAGATAGCAAAACGCCGGATAAGCTATATATTATAGCACTCACAGAAGAAAACAATGCGCCAGAAAGCACTGATTTAACAACGGCAATTATGTAAGCATTGCTTTTTCCTAAACACATTAACGAAAACAGCACAACTATGTTTGAAATTCCAAGCTTAATTCCATAAGCCATACCTTGAGGAAATATAATACTTTCCACATATCCAAGAATTAAACCCACACCGGTAAGAAGAGCAAGAAGCGCAGTGTTATGTTTAAAACGCTGTTGCATCTGTTTTTGCCCCTCCTTCGATAGTTACTACAACTCTGTTTGGTAAGCATACAAGAGTTTGACCTTGCTTTTTTATCGGGCCAGCTTTTACTTCAAGTTTATCTTTGCAGCTGCTTTTTTCAACAAATACTTGTCCGTTTTTAATTACAACAGTATTATGCCCGTAATCTGACACTAGTTCAACAGTTGTCTTATTGTTTTCATTAAGATTATATTTTCCATATTCTTTTCCGTCAACATATATTACAGCAAAATCTGCACTGCCAAAAGACGGCAGTAAAACAAAGGCAGCAGTTAAAATCAAAATTATTACTGCTATAATTACATCGCCGGTTTTAATTAAATTTGTCATACGCCGGTAGAACCAAATCCGCCGCTACCTCTTTTTGTTTCATCCAAATCTTCGCATACACTAAGCTCAACCTGCTTTACAGGCGAAATAACAAGCTGAGCAATTCTATCACCATGGTTAACCACAAAATCTTCCTGTCCTAAATTTATAAGTGCGCATTTTAGTTCACCACGGTAATCGCTGTCTATAACCCCAACACTGTTTGCAAGACAAATACCTTTTTTGCACGCCAGGCCGCTTCTTGCATAAATAAATGCTGCATAATTACTATCTTCAAGTGCAATAGCAATACCAGTAGGAATTATTTTGATTTCGCCTTTTTTGATAAGTACGGGCTCATCCAAGCACGCAGATAAATCCATACCTGCGCTACCCGCTGTTGCATAAAACGGTTTTGCTGAAACTTTCCCACCATTACTTGGAATAAATTTTATATCAAGCTTCATATCAATACTTCCTTTCGGCTTTTGCTTCCAAACGCGCACACTCAATCTTTGCATTTTGAAGCTGTTCTTTCAATTTCAAGTTCTCTTCAGAAAGTTTTTTTAAATCAAATTCTTTTTCTCCCAACATATCTACAGTAGCAGATAACTGAGAAGAAAGTTCTTTGTTTTCCTCCTGAAGTTTTAAAGTTTCTTCAGCTATATTCAATGATGTAATAACAGCAATCATATTTGTGCTTAATCTGCTGTTGCGCTCAGCAACTTCATTAAATTTTTTGTCAACATAAAAACCGATTCTCTGAATTAACTCATCAGAATTTTCGCTCTCAATCTGATAATCGTTTCCGAGTAATCTTACTACTGACTTTGATACTGACATTACTATTCCTCCCGATACATATATTTTTCCGACATAAGAATTGCAATAACCGATTTTGCATCGCAAATTTCACACCTGTCAACCATTTCTTTAAGTTCAGATATCGGAATCTTTTCAATTTTCAAAAATTCATCTTCATCCGGTGCACCTTGTGTTGGCCGTAGCCCCCTTGCTACATATATGTGTATAAGCTCATCAGTAAATCCGGGTGAAGAATAAGTTTCAGCAACTTTAAAAAACTCACTCGAGGTATATCCGGTTTCTTCGGCAAGTTCACGCATGCCGCACACTTTTGGGTCCTCACCTTTTTCAAGTTTTCCTGCCGGAATTTCAAGCAGTACTTTTTTAGGTCCGGCACGAAACTGTTTAACCATTAAAAGTTCGTTATTATCTGTAATTGCAGCAATTCCCACGCCACCGGGATGCTCAACAATATCACGGCCTGCCATTTTGCCGTTTGGAAGCTCAACCAAATCATTGCGCACATTGATAATTAAGCCTTCATACTTTAAATCACTTTTTATTGTCTTTTCAAAGAGTTCCAAAATTTTTCACAACCTCGAATAATTAATTATACACTATCACACTAATTTTTACAATACTAAAAATTATAAATCAGTTTCGCCATCGGTAAGTAAAATACTATTGGTTTCGCTTTCCGGCATGGCAGTTACAGACTTGAGTTTTCTCTGAATTTGCCTTGTTCTGACACCAACCAATTTATCAAGCTCACTGTTTGCCATTTCTATCTTGTTCTGGGCAGCCTGCAAAACATCTCCAAACTTATCAAACTCTGTTTTAACAGCACCAAGCACTGCCCATACTTCGCCTGAACGTTTTTGAATTGCAAGCGTTTTAAATCCCATCTGCAAACTGTTTAAGAGGGCTGCCATATTAGTAGGTCCTGTAATAACAACATTAAACTGCCTTTGAACATTTTCAGTAATACCGTTTTTAACCGCCTCGGCATATAATCCTTCAGTAGGTAAAAACATTATCGCAAAATCAGTTGTATCAGGCGGAGATACATATTTTTCGTGAATGTCTTTCGCAAAATCTTTAATTCTTCTCTCAAGAATCTTTTTTGCAGACTCAATTTCTGTTTGCACACCACTGTCATACGCATTAACTAAATTTGCATAAGCATCAGTAGGAAATTTTGCATCGATAGGCAAATACACAGGTAAGTCGCCGTCACCCGGAAGCTTTACAGCAAATTCAACAAAATTTTGTGTACCTTGTTTTGTGCATACATTTTTATCATACTGCTCAGGTGATAAAATTTCTTCTAAAATTGCTCCAAGCTGAATTTCACCCAAAACTCCTCGTGTTTTAACATTAGAAAGCGTCTTTTTAAGGTCACCAACACTGGAAGCGAGGCTTTGCATCTCACCTAAGCCTTTGTAAACCTGCTCTAACCTTTCACTTACAATCTTAAATGATTCTCCTATCCTGGTTTCTAATGTTTTCTGAAGCTTTTCATCAACAGTCTGTCTCATCTGCTCAAGTTTTTTGGAATTATCATCCTGAATATTTTTAAGACTTAATTGAACAGCTTGTCTCATATTTTCAAGTTTTTGTTCATTCAACTTAGTATTTTCAGTAATCTGCGTTGCAAGTGCCTGCATACGGCTATCCTGCATTTTTGTAAACTGCTCCTGAGATGAAGAAAGCACATCACTAAATAGCTTCATAGAAGATTTAACTTCATCAGTAATTTCCTTTTTAGCAGCACTTATGTTTTGACCGTTTCTTTGGAAAAGCTGTAAAACAATAACAACAATTATCGCTGCAAAGACAAGACCAAGCAATATGTAAATACCCATATAATCCCCCTATCTTATCTGACCGTCACCTAAAATCACATACTTATAAGTTGTAATCTCTTTAAGACCCATAGGTCCTCTTGCGTGGAGTTTTTGCGTGCTTATGCCAATTTCTGCACCAAAGCCAAACTCTCCGCCATCAGTAAATCTGGTCGAAGCATTAACATAAACTGCGGCAGAATCTACTTCATTAGTAAATTTTAAAGCATTGTTATAGTTATCAGTAATAATAGTTTCTGAATGGCCTGTACTATGTTCATCAATGTGACATATTGCCTCATCAATATCTTTTACTATTTTAACAGAAATAATCAAATCAAGATACTCTTCATAAAAATCATTTTCTGTGGCTAAAACAGCTTTGTCAAAAATCTCTAAAGTCTTTTCGCACCCCCTGATTTCAACACCTTTTTCTACAAGTGCATTTAATATCACAGGGAGTGCTTTGTGTGCAATTTTCTCATGAACAAGCAAAGATTCAGCTGCATTGCACACACCGATTCTTTGAGTTTTTGCATTAACTATTATGTTCTTAGCCATTTGAATATCAGCAAACTCGTCAACATAAACATGACAATTTCCACTTCCTGTTTCTATCACAGGTACTGTTGCATTGTCAACAACACTTTTTATAAGCCCTGCCCCGCCCCTTGGAATAAGAACATCAATATATTTATTAAGTTTCATAAGCTGTGATGCAGTTTCTCGTGAAGTATCTTCAACTAAAGTAACAATATTTTCATCAAGCCCTAAATTTAATATCGCCTTTTTAATTACTAAAACAATAGCTTTGTTAGAATTTATTGCATCACTTCCGCCGCGAAGGACTACCGCGCTTCCTGCCTTTATGCAAAGTGCGGCAGCATCTACTGTTACATTTGGACGCGCCTCATAAATAATACCAATTACACCAATAGGCACTCTCTTTTTTGCAATTAAAAGACCGTTTGGTCTTTTTTCAGCAGATAACACCTCACCAACAGGATCTTTAAGTGCTGCAATTTCCATAACTGCATCAGAAATTGCACGGATTCTTGAGTTATCAAGCAAAAGCCTGTCTACCAAAGATTCCTTCATATTATTCTTATTAGCGATTTCAACATCTTTTTTATTTTCGCCTACAATATAATCAGCATTTTCTAATAACTGCTTTGAAATCTCGCATAAAAGTTTGTTTTTTATATCAGTTCCGCAAACAGCAATCTGCTTTGAAGCTTTTTTTGCTTTTAAACCAAGATCATCTAAATAGCTCATTTTTTATCTCCAATATGTAAATTATTTAAATAGTGTTCCAATATCTTTTCCATCTATTATATCATAAAGTATTGTCGGATTTTCACCGTTACACACAACAGTATTTATTCCGTGCTTCAGCGCCCTTTCTGCTGCCAGCACTTTTGTATACATACCACCTGTTCCCCTGCTTGAACCTGCACCACCGGCAATCTGTTTAACTTCATCGGTAATTTTTTCAACAACAGAAATTCGTTTAGCATCGGTATTTATTCTGGGGTCTTTATCAAACAGTCCGTCAATATCCGTTAAAATTATGAGTAAGTCTGCATCAGTAATAGTTGCAACTACTGCAGAAAGAGTATCATTATCTCCGATAACAATTTCATCAATGGAAATTGCATCATTTTCATTAACAACAGGCACAACATGCATATCTAAAAGCGTGTTAAAAGTATTAGTAACGTTTTCTTTTCTTTCAGGATTGTCAATTACATCTCTTGTTAACAACACCTGACCGGTTTTATAGCCATATTCTGAAAACATTTTGTCGTAAAGATACATAAGCTCGCACTGACCAACTGCAGCAGCGGCTTGTTTTTCTCTCGTAAGCGTCGGTCTTTCTTTAAGTCCTAACTTGCCAACACCTACACCAATTGCGCCTGAAGAAACCAAGACTACCTCTATACCGCGATTTTTGATGTCTGCAATTGTTCTTGCAAGTTTATCAATTCTCCCAATATTTAATTTTCCATTTTCGTAAGTAAGAGTAGAAGTTCCTACTTTTACTACCATTCTTTTTACAAAATCCATTCTTTGTCTCAAAAAATCACCTTTAATCTATAGTATTAATAATTCTTTCACCAATTTCTTTGAAAACAGGTGCGGCAGTTTCGCTTCCCGATTTCCCATTCTCAACAAATACACACATAGCAAACCTTGGGTTTTGTGCAGGAAAAAAGCCTGTATACCAACCATGCTGATATCTTTGTCCATCAACAACCCATCCTGTCTGAGCACTTCCTGTTTTTCCTCCTGAGCCAAAATCTTCAATATATCCTGACGTTCCTGTTCCTGAAATATTGGTTTTTAGCATCATTTTATATATCTGTAATGCGGTTTTTTCAGAAATAATCCTCTTTTCACCAAAAACTCGCAGAGCTTTCTTTTTTTGTCCAACGCTGTCAACAATACTATCTACACAATTAACTTGTTTAATTATGCCTCCATTTGCAATAACTGCAGTTAAAACTGCACCATTTACTGCGTTCCCTGAAAGCAACCCTTGTCCTATCGAAAGGTTAGCAAGATCTGCAAGATAATAGTTGTTTTTATCAGGGAGATTTCCTTGCCCCTGATGCAAAGATGTTGGATTTAAAATCTTCTTACCGATGCCAAATTTTTCTGCATATTCTATTATTTTAGCATATCCTATTCTCTGTCCGATTTCAATAAATACCGGATTGCAGGAATACATAAACGCTTCTTCAAAAGTAATTTGACCATGCCCATATATATTGTGGCAATCTATTTTTTGACCGGAAATATAACTGTAACCTTTGCAAACAAATTTATCTTCCGGCGATACAGCGCCTTGCTCTAAAGCTGCTGCTGAAACTACTATTTTAAAGATTGACCCCATATCATAATCAGTTAAGCATCTGTTTAAAAGGTTCCCATCTTTTGAGTCCAAGTAATCTTTGACATTGTCAGGGTCAAAGGATGGGTTGGTTGCCATAGCCAGTAAATCAAAAGTGTTAACATCTAAAATTACTACTCCAGCTTTCAAATCACTCTTTTTTAAAACATCTTCAGCGATACGGCAATAATTCAAATCAAGAGTTGTTTTCAGCTTGCTAGATTTTATATTTAATCCTGCAGTTTTTATATTTCCACCCGGAACAAATCTCATCAACGCATCTGCTCTTGCTGATACACTATAATCACTTACCTTACTTAAAGGTTTATCATACACTTTTTCAAGACCGGACGCACCTTTACTGTCGCCAACATATCCAATCAGTGATGCACAAGGGTAATCATGAAGATAGCGGTTAGCCACGCTGATAACTGAAAAATTTTGGTACTTTGCAATCTCAGTTTTATATTCCCCACTCACCTTAGTAAAAGTTCTTTTATATACTTGTAATCTTGAATAGATATCGTATTCATTTTCATTTGAATACTTTGCAAGTATCTTACAAAGCTTAAAGTCCTTTTTAGTGTCTTCAGTAGAAAATACAACAACATAATCTGCTTTTTCTACCCCGGTAAAAGCACGCATATTTCTATCTAATATATCACTTCGTCTGTCTGCCACCTGAACAGTTAAACTGTTTTGAATATCGGCACTTTTTTTAATTTGAGGACCATTTTCAATCATAATAGTATATAATCTGGCAACAAGTACTAAAAGTGCAAATCCTATAACTGTTCTTAGCAAGAAATTTCTTGTAGCAATATTTTTGTGCATTTAATCACCCATGATTATTTTGCACTTTTTTGTGATAATTATCGGGCTTTTCTCAATATTGTTCCCTTTGGACACTCAATTTCACATGGAATAAAAAGCTTCATCATAGCATGCGGACAACTTTCAATACTAATATTATCTTTATCATACATTTTATCTATCTTTAATACTCTAAAGTCGCTACCGGGAATCATAAGCTCAATTTCGTCTCCCACAAAAAATTTGTTTCGCTGTGTTACTTCAAGAGTTTTAGTGTCATTGTTATACCCGTCAACTACACCAACCAAATCATAATCCCTTTTATATGAGCTTGAACCATATATCTGCTGATTTGAATCAGGCTTTCCAAAAAAGAATCCTGTTGTGTACTCTCTGTGACTGACTTTTAAAAGTTCATCAGCAATTTTTTCATCAAAAGGAAGCCCATCACAATATCTGTCAATAGCATCTCTGTACGCTTTTGTAACAGTTGCAACATAATACTCGGTCTTAACTCTTCCTTCAATTTTAAAGCTGGAAACACCGGCTTTAATGAGTTCAGGAACAAACCTAATCATATTAAGGTCTTTAGAATTAAATATAAAAGTTCCTCTGTCATTTTCAAAAACAGGAAAATACTCTCCCTCTCTTTTCTCTTCCATTAAATGGTATTTCCATCTGCACGGATGTGCACAAGCGCCTAAGTTGCTGTCTCTGCCTGTCATATAGTTAGAAAGCAAGCATCTTCCTGAATAAGAAATACACATAGCACCATGAACAAAACATTCAAGCTCTAAGTCTTTTGGTGTGTTTTTTCTTATTTCAGAGATTTCATTTAGTGAGAGCTCTCTTGCTAAAATTACTCTTGACGCTCCAAGTTTATGCCACATATTCGCAGAAGCAAAATTAACATTATTAGCCTGGGTGCTTACATGTATATTAAAATCAGGTGCTACCGACTTTACGATATCAAACAATCCAAGGTCAGATACAATTACAGCATCAGCTCCATACGAGTAAACCTCACTGATATATTCCTTAAACCCGCTTAAATCATCATTGTGAGGCAAAATATTTGCGGTTATATATACCTTTTTATTACGTTCATGAGCATACTCTATTCCCTCTTTAATTTCCTGCATTGAGAAATTCTCGGCAGCTTCTCTTAAGGAAAAAGCCTCTCCACCAATGTAAACTGCATCAGCTCCGTATAAAAAAGCAAATTTTAACTTTGAAAGACTGCCTGCAGGAGCAAGCAATTCAGGTTTATTCAATATCGTTACCTCTTTCGTTGTAAATTGAAACTGCAACACCGTCACCAATCGGTATAACAGATGTTGTTAATTTTTTATGATTGCAAAGCATTATAAGGTATTCTCTCATTCTGCCTACTATTGTTTTTTGTCTTCTTTTAACTATAGAGTCTTCTGCAGTCATACCTTTGTACAAAACGTTGTCGGATATAATAAGTCCTCCGTCATTTATAAGGTTAATCGCATACTCAAAAAATTCGTTATAATACCCCTTTGCAGCATCAATAAATATCATATCATACTTTGAAGTAAGACAAGATAATACTTCAACAGCATCACCCTCAATAATACGTATTTGATCAGAAAGCCCCAATTTCTCAAAATTGTTTATGGCAAGTGTTGTCATATCACTATCTCTTTCAATGGTTGTTATTTGACAACAATTTCCGCAAGCTAACGCCATGCACGATGCAGAATAACCTATTGCGCTGCCTATTTCCAAAATTCTATCTGGTTTTTTAACCTTGCATAAAACTTCCAGAAAGGCCTTCATTTCCTTATGGATTATCGGAACATCATTTTTATTGGCATATTCCTCCATAGCCCTAAGGTATCCTGTCGTTTCAGGTAAAATCTGATGCAGATATTCAGTTATATATTCATAATTAATCTTTTCGCCTGCCAATTACATAAGACCTGCCTTCTTCATGTTCTCCAGATGCTTATCGTGTGTTTTAGCAAAATAATGCTTTCCTTTACCGTCGGCTGCAAAATACAAATAATCAGTATCTTCCGGATAAAGCGCCGCATTGATGCAATTAAGACCCGGTGAAGCAATCGGGCCAATCGGTAAGCCCTTGTTTAAATATGTGTTATAGTGAGATTTAATTTTTGTGTCACTGATTGAAAGCACAAGCTTTCTTTCTTTTAAAATATACTGCACGGTAGCACATGACTGAAGAAATCCTGCCGATTCACGTTTTTCATCCAACCTGTTAAAGAAAACTCCCGCAACTAAACCAAGTTCGTTTTTAGATGCCACTTCCCTTTCAACAATAGATGCCATTGTGATAACTTCATCAACATTAAGTCCAAGCTGTGTTGCCCTGTTTTTCATATTATCAGTAAACTTATTGTTAAAATTATCAAGCATTTTTGTTATTATACTTTTTGCGTCTTCTTCATAAGAGAATTCATAAGTATCTGGAAATAAATAGCCCTCAAGCTCCATATCACGTTTTTTTATTCCCTTTAAAAACCAATAATCAAAATTATCAATTTTTGCTGCAGAATTAAACTCGTCGGCAGTAACCAAACCTTTTTTCTCCAACAAAGCGGCAATCTCTCTCTGCTCCATGCCTTCAGGAATGGTAACTCTTACCGCGTTAATTTTGGTAGGAGTTTCAAGCTCATTAGTGATAGCGCCATAGCTTTTTGAAGAAAATTCGTGAGTGCCCATATAATATGTTCCGCCAAAAAGCCTGAAATAAAGTAAAAACAAACTTTTAGAGCCAATAACACCTTTATCTTTAAGTTGATTGCTAATCTGATGCATTGAGGCACCAGTGCTTATTTCAAGACTTACAATTTCATTACCTCTGAATAACCCCGAAATTTCAGTACATAAAAATATAAAAATTAAAGCAATTACAACTGCACATACAGACAGGATTTTTCTTTTCAAAGTGTCACACCCTTTTATTCAAAATAAATTGAATTTTTAACTTTTTCAGCAGCTGCAGTGCCTTTTAAAACTTTGATAATTTCAAAAGAAAAATCCATTGCAGTTCCGCAAGCTTTTGAAGTTGTAACGTTTTTATCTGTAACGGCTTTCTTGTGTGAAATAGTAGCTCCAATAAGCTTTTCCTCAAATCCCGGATAGCACACAGCCTCAATGTCTTTTGTTATGCCAAGCTCACCTAAAATCCAAGGTGCAGCACAAATTGCAGCAACTTTTTTACCTGATTTAGTATGTTTTTCCAATATGCTCATAACTTGTTTATTTGCTATCAAATTGGGAACTCCAGGAAGACCACCGGGAAGCACAATCATATCGCAGTCTTTAGTTTCTTGAAGCATCTTGTCACATTTAACGCATATATTATGGTTGCCTGTAACAAAAATATCACTCTCTGTTGAAACTAAAAAAACCTCAATCTCAGCACGTCTTAACATATCTGCAACCGTTAAAGCTTCAACCTCTTCAAATCCGTTTGCTAAATAAATATTAACCATTTAAAGTCTCGCTCCTTATTTTTCGCTTTAAAACATCTTTCATTACTGAAACAAATATCTCATCACTTATACTGTCAATAGTTCTGACACTACCGCCTTCAACGCAAAAAACTTCTGTCCAATCAAATTTTTTTGCAACATAAAGTGCGTTTTCATAACTCTTTTCAAGATATGTATGGTCACGTTCATGTATGTCCTTTTTCTGACCACCGGTGATTTTATTTGCACGACTTTGCATAAGTTCAATGGCGTATTCGGGTGGCATATCAAGAAAAATTACTTTGTTAGGTACAGGTAGTTTTAAAAGTTTATACTCGTAATCATAGAGCCAGTCAAGGTAAAGATTTTTAATCCTTGTACCATCAATCTTTGATGCCTGATGTATCATATTTGAAGTAGTATATCTATCAGCAATTATTATGCCGCCATCTAAATAAAACTGTTCCCATTTTGTTTTAAACGAAACATATCTGTCTACCGCATAAAAAGATGATGCGGCGTACGCATTGACATCTTCTGGTTTTTCTGAAATCTCACCGTTTAAATACATTTTTACCAAAGCAGAAGAATTGCTGTCATAATCGGGAAAAGTTATTTTCATTACTTTAAGCCCTTCATCTTCCAGACGCTTTTTTAAAATTTCTGATTGTGTTGCCTTACCGCTGGAGTCAAGACCTTCTATAACAATTAATTTACCTTTCACTTAATTCTCTCCTAAATACTCTTTTCTCTTAAGCGGTGCCTTACCGCATGACATTTTTCCTTCCGGGCACGGTCCTACAAGGCATTTGGGGCCACACTTTTTAAACAAAACAGGTGCAACTTCTTTTACCAGTCTAAGCATTTCGTTTGCAAGTTCTCTGATTTCCCACTGAGCCCTTTCACAACACCTATGATTAAAAAAGTTATAAAGACTTCTTGCGTTAAATGTCATTATAAGTGTTGTTGCACACGCATTTGGAAGAACATATCTTGCATCTTCGATTGCTTTCTTTTCTGCTGCAACTTTAGCACCTTTTTCATCTTTCCCCTGCTTTATAAATTCATCATAATGTTTTTTGAACAAAATATCGGTAAGATCATTGTATGCTTTTTGCTCCATTTGCATTGTTTGTATGTAAATTTTTTTAGCACTTTCATCATTTTCAATTTCAGGCGGCACAACATATTCAAACTGTCCTTCTTTAACATAGCGCTGTGACTTTACAGTGTAACTTGCAATTCTGTGACGTGTAAGCTGTGCAAGCAAGCTGCGGCTAACGCCGGAAACACCAAAAGTAAATGTTGTATGCTCTATAGGGCTTTCGTGACCCATACTTAAAAGCATATTTAAAAATTTTTCAACGCTTTCATCATCTAAGTTAGATGAAATTGAATCTAAATCCGCATTTGAATAACAAAGCTTAGCGCCAGATGCAATAAGTCTTTCGCAGTCTTTTGTGTAATGAATAAGTTTTACTTTCATTTTTTCAATCCCCTTTTAAAAAGAACTTTAAGTAAAAAAACAGGTATTTTTGCCATTCTGCCTATCCTTTTAGGCTCATTTAACAGTCTATAAAACCACTCCAAGTTAAGTTTTATAAAAATTTCAGGCGCTCTTTTTGTCATACCGGACAGAACATCAATACTTCCGCCTGCTCCAATCATAATGCCTGCATTTAAGATATCTTTATTATTATAAATCCACATTTCCTGCTTTGGAGCACCAAGACACACAAGTAACAAATCAGGCTTTTTACTTTTTATATCATTTATTATTTTTGCATCGTCATCAAAATATCCATGATGAAAACCTGCAATTTTTATTGCCGGAAATTCCTCAGAAATTTTTTGGGCAGCGATTTCTGCAACTGACGGCTTTCCGCCAAACAAATATACACTGCCACTTTTTTCATTAAGCTTTTCTAAAATGCCTTTAACAATATCAAACCCGGCTGCACGCTTTTTAATCTCTCCACCGATGATTTTAGAAGCATAAACAATTCCAATACCATCAGGTGTTACTATATCCGCGCTGTTCAAAACATCTCTGTATTCATGATTCTGGATAGCGATGTTAACAATTTCCGGGTTTGGTGTAACTATAAAAAAGGGTTTTTTTGAATCAAGTGCCTGAATTGCCTTTTCTACAGTATCAGCAACTGTAAAATTATCAAAAAGCACACCCATTATATCAGTTTTCATACACTGCTCCTTCAATAGTATTTATAAGGCTTTTGCCGCTGACACCGCCGTATGCAGTAATTCGGCAAAGTTTGAACTGATTGCTTTCAGATGAATTGACTTTAGGAATTTTGTCATTAATTTCGACACACACATCATATCCTGCAATCCTGGCTTCATTTCTAACTGTTTCATTTGAAAAGCCATAAGGATATGCTAAAACATTAACCTTTTTACCTAAATTCTTTTCAATAAGGTATTTAGATTTTCTAAGCTCCAAAACCAAATCATTTTTTGAAAGATTTACAAGTTCGCTATGGTAATGAGTATGACTTTGAATGTCTATTACGCCGGAGTCCTCCATAATTTTCGCTTGTTCCCATGTAAAATGCGGATAAGTAACTACACCATCTACACCCATTCTTCCGGTCACAATAAAAATTGTTGCTTTCATCCCGAGTTGCTTTAAAATCGGGAATGCAACTGTGTAGTTGTTAAGATACCCATCATCAAAAGTAATTAAAACGGGTTTTTCAGGAAGCTGAGTTCCGTAATTTAAATAGTTAATATAATCTTCAAATAAAACAGCAGTATATCCGGCATCTTTAAGAGCCATCATCTGGCTGATAAAGTCATCAGTTGACATTTCAACATTTGTGCTGTGAGATTCATATTCATCGTTAATGTTATGATACATTAAAATAGGCAACCTTATTTCAGTTGCATAACAAGTATTTTGTACGATAAATAAAGCAACAAATAGCATAATTAACTTTTTCAAAATCTCACCTCACAGACATACAATTATAGTATATCATATTTTTTGTAATTTTCAAATATATTTTAAAGAATTTTAAGAGAAAAATAAAGGTTTTCGCTAAAATGCGAAAACCTTTATTTAAAAAAAGCCATTATTATGTGTGAGAAATTGTGTCTTTATTGCCTCTATCTCGGAATAAAAGTGTTATACACCATATTCCGGCAAGACCCACCAAACCAAAAATAATCCTGCTGACAAGCGCAAGTTGTCCGCCGAAAATTGTTGCAACAACATCTACGCCAAAAAGCCCGATTGAACCCCAGTTAAGTGCGCCTATTATAACAAGCACCAATGAAATTATATCCAATTTAATCAACTCCTTAAATAGTTTAACAATAGTATTTACACAACTCAAATTTATATACATATTTTTCTTGCTAACTTCTAAAAAAAATGATATAATTAATTTAACAAAAGGATTTAACTTGTACTGTAAGGAGGTATATTATGAGTTATGTTATTACGATAGGTCGCCAGTTCGGAAGCGGAGGTCATGCAGTTGCAGAAAAACTTTCTGAGTTGCTTGCAATTAAATACTATGACAAGAACATTATTGACCTTGCTTCAGAAAAAAGCGGAATCAGCAAACAGATGTTTGAAAATTCAGACGAGAAGCACAACAGCTTTTTGTACTCGCTTTCAATGGCGCATTATAACGAGTTTGTGTCGCAGAATTATCTCAATGATATAATCACAAATGATAAACTCTTCATGATTCAATCAAACATTATTAAAGATTTAGCAGATAAAGAATCGTGTATTTTTGTCGGCAGATGTGCAGACTATGTTTTAGCTGATCATCCGAATAAGCTTTCTGTATTTATTCATGCCGGTTTAGATTCAAAGGTTAATCGTGTTATGGAGCAGATGCAGATAAAGCAATCTGCTGCAGAAACTTTAATCAAAAAAACTGACAAATCCAGAGCTGCGTTTTATAATTTTTATTCATCCAATGCATGGGGTGCTGCCGATACTTATGACGTATGTTTAAGCACTGATGTATTTGGAATTGAAGGTGCAGCCCAGTTTATCAAGAACATTATTGAACAAAAATTTGTATAGCATAATAATCGGAGGAATATATGGCATTTGATGCATGTGTTGTAAAATGTTTTGTGCATGAGTCACAAAGCAAGCTAATTGGTGCAAGAATTGATAAAATACATCAGCCGCAAAAGGATGAATTATATCTCCACTTGCGGAATTCAAGTGGCAATACAAAGCTTTATATCAGTGCCAATCCAAGCTATCCCAGAATTTATTTTTCACAGGAAAAAATTGAAAATCCGGACGAACCTCCAATGTTTTGTATGTTGCTCAGAAAACACATTGGCTCAGGAAAAATCAAAAATGTTTACCAGTTAGATTTTGAAAGAATTTTAGTTTTTGAAATCGAGTGCAGAAATGAGTTAATGGACATTACTACAAAAAAACTCATTGTAGAAATTATGGGTAAACACAGCAATATCATTCTTTTGGATGAGAACGGCGTAATTATTGATTCAATTAAAAGAATTGATATTTCTACAAGCTCGGTTAGACAAATCCTGCCTGCTCTTAAATACAAAATTCCTCCAAAACAAGAAAAGCTAAATCCTCTTTTGATTGATTATAACAGTCTGCCGGAGTATGTTCCCGACCCTGAAAGTTATGTTATGTCAAATTTTTACGGCATAAGCAAGCTAACTGCAAGGGAAATTTCGTATATTTGTGAGAAATTACCTTTTAATCAGGCAATGAAATTTGTTTTTGAAAAGATTAATTCAAATCTATTTTCACCTTGTGTTATTTATTCGCCCGACGGAACTCCGCTTGATTTTAGCGCTATTGAAATTACTCAATACGAAGATAAATTTAAAAAATATACTTCTGACACTATTTCCGATGTAGCCGAAAAATATTATTCAGAAAAGGCACTGTTTTTACGCCTGTCACAATTTTCTTCTGTTTTGACCAAACTAATTTCTAACAATATTGAACGTTGTAAAAAAAAGCTTTCAATTTTTAATCAGCAGCTGTTAGACAGTGCAAAACGTGACAAATATAAAGAGTTCGGCGAGCTTATTACTTCGAATCTTTACAGAATTAAACATGGTGATACTTCGGTTACTGTTGAAAATTACTTTAAACAGGATATGCCGCTTGTTGAAATTAAACTTGATGAAACTATCTCTCCTGCTAAAAACGCACAAAGATATTTCACCAAATATAACAAGGCAAAAAATGCTGAACAACAGGCAAACATTCAAATTAAATCCGCTAATAGTGAGCTTATATATTTAGAAAGTGTATTAGACGAGCTTCAACGTGCAAGAACGTATGCTGAAATTTCTGAAATCAAAGAAGAGCTTATACAAGAAGGATATATTTCTTCTCCTTCTACTACTAAAAAGAAAAAAGCATCTGTCACAAGTCCTGAAAAAATCGAATTTGATGGATATACAATTTATGTAGGTAAAAACAACAAACAAAATGATTATTTAACTTTTAAAGTTGCAAAAAGTAACGACTTGTGGTTCCACGCCAAAAACATTCCAGGTTCTCATGTTATTGTCGTTAATCAAGATAACCAAACGATTCCCGACAATGTTATTTTAAAAGCTGCCACCCTTGCAGCAATACATTCAAAAGTTAAAGGCGGAACTAAAACGCCCGTTGATTGTACCAATGTTAAAAATGTCAAAAAGCAATCTGGTGCAAAACCTGGTATGGTTATTTATGACCATTATAATACGTTTTATGTTACTCCTGAAACCTAAACTAAAAGTGCTGCCTTGTAGGCAGCATTTTTCTGTTGAAAAAAAAGATTAATTGTATTATAATTAATATATATTCAAAAGGAGGAAGCCTAATGAAAAAGCTTTTAAGTTTAACTTTAACACTACTTTTTACTGTTTTTTTCTATAACATTGCAAGTGCTGACTCAACAGAACTGGGAATAACTCAAACTATTTCAGGCAATGAGCTTACAGCTATTATTAGCATCGAAAACAATCAAGGATTTTCAGCTTTTAGCATTAACGTATCTTATGACAAAGACATTTTAACCCCGATATCTATAACCGAATGTGAATTGATTAAAAGTAAGGGTGATAGCATCACTTCAAATATAAACGGAAAAACTTACACCGCTGACTTTGTGTCTGCTGTGTGGGTGAGCCTTAATGAAATCAAAAACGACGGCAATCTATTTGAAGTGAAATTTAAACTTAAAGAAGATTTTTCAGTTAATGAAACGTTAATCAAAGTAACTTGTAATGAACTTATATCAAAAGATAAAACCGTTGTTAAACTTGCTCCGAAAGAGGTTAATGTTAATCTTACAAAACCTAATACAGGTATTGGCGGTGTGACTAATAAGAATCCTACAATAATGCTTAAAAAAGATGCTGACAAAATAAGATATATGAACGACTACTATGAAGAATTTAAGCCTCTTGCTTATGCTACAAGATACGAAATAATTAACGCTCTTTACAACTTATTTGATTTCATGAGCGTTAGCAGCAATTCAACTTTCTCAGATGTTTTAGATGAATATAACAAACAGGTTTGTGCTTTTACATCTGTTAATGTTGTTTCGGGATATCCAGATGGAACATTTAAGGGTGGCAACAACATTACTCGGGCAGAATTTATAAAACTGCTTACGGCTGCATTTAAATTTGATGTCCAGGAAATTTCAAAAAATTTTTTCACTGATATCCAAGACAACTGGGCAAAGAATTATATTAATGCATTTGCACTTAAAGGATACGCAAAAGGTTATGAAAATCCCGACGGGACATATTCATTCAGGCCTGATGACTTTGTTACCAGAAGTGAATGTGTTGCTTTTATAAACAGAATTATAGGCGCAAGTGGAGATCTATCTGACAAAAAATACACCGACCTTTCAGATGATTTCTGGGGATATAGTGAAATTATGAAAGTTGTTAAATAAAGCAGCCAAATGGCTGCTTTATTTTTTTATAGGAGCAAAGTATTCATTTTTAATATTATCTATACCGATAAGATATATCCCACCAAAATTTGAATTATACCACACAGTTGCATACGCAAGTGGTATCATCGGATGAGGCTGTTTGCCTATATTTGATAAAAAGCCTAAAATACTTCCCCCTTTGTTTTTTGCTATATAATATCCTGCATTTTCTTTAATATTATCAATTACTGTTTCAAGCTTAAACAACTCTTTTTGAAGATAATTGTCCGCTGCAGGTTCTTTTCTTTTGTCCCATATCAAATCGGTAAATCCTTCAATTTTCAGGCTTTCATCAGCGTTAGAAATGAAATTTCTCATAAACTCTCCAATAAAAAAAGATTACAGAAACATTATATGAATCTGCAATCTTTAAAATTACTTAATTTCGTATGAGCCCTTTACCATAATCAAACTGTCTGTAGTAACACTTAATCCTCTTCCGTCATTATATGGAATGAGCAAATAATGATTGGCAGGAATAGAACTGCCGTTTGGAAGGTCATTTCCTGCTGTTAAATCAGCAACTCCACCCTTTGCCGTCGCTAAAATGGATCCTTTACCCATTCTTAAAACCATTTCTGTACCAGTATCACCTATGATTAACTTTCCTGCCGGCACCTCTACAACCTTAAAAGTCATCTCCTGTTTTAACACGTCGTTAATATAACTTAATGTTACCACCGGGTCTTCTTCTGTGCCCGCTTTCGCATAAGCTATATATGTAGCAGCTGCACATATTAAAACAACTACCACCATAACACTAATAAATCTTTTGTTTTTCATTATGCAATCTCCTTTTTAAACTTCCAATAACCCGAAACTAATTACGAGCGCATCGTTAACCTTTTCCATTAACTCATTATCAACCGAACCAATTTTTTCCTTTAATCGTCTTTTGTCAATGGTTCTAATCTGTTCAAGTAAGATTACCGAATCTTTAGCAAGTCCATATTCACTTGCATCAACCTCAATATGTGTAGGCATTTTTGCCTTATTAATCTGCGATGTTATTGCTGCTGCAATAACAGTTGGACTGTATTTATTGCCAACGTCATTTTGTACTATCAAAACAGGTCTGACTCCACCTTGTTCCGAACCAACAACAGGACTAAGATCAGCGTAATAAATCTCTCCTCGTTTAACAATCACTTTATTCACTCTCCGAAAGTTTTTCCTCACACACTGTCAAAGCTTCATTATCAGCACACAAACACATTTCGGCGTAATCTAAGTTAAAAACTGCCGCTTCCCCATATCCTTTTTTTAAATTTTCTATATTAATTTTTTTGCACTTTCTCACATAAAACTTTAATGACTTTTCTACAATATCGTTAATAGTACAATCAACTGCTTCTGCGATATCTTTAAGCTCGTCTATCAGCTTTTGTGGCAAAGTGACCTCCATTTTCTTAAGTTCTTGTGACATATTTTTTGCCCCCGCGTTTTAATTGAAAGGATTAACATCCCCATATATAATTATACACAATTAAAAACTCAAGGTCAATAACAATAATATGGAATATTACCATTTTTGTGACAATCAGTTAAGAAAATTTAATACTTTTGTAACGCTACCATCTTTTAAGTAAATCCTTGGAATTCTTTTTCCAACACTGCATAAAATCTCATAATTTATGGTGCCGGAAATTTCGGCAATGCTCTCAACCGGTATAAAGCTTTCACCTTGACTTCCAAATACTGTAACCTCATCGCCCACATTTATATTATTGACAGAAGTTACATCAATCATACATTGATCCATACAAATTCTTCCCAAAACAGGTACAATTTTTCCGTTTGCAATAATTTTTCCCTTGTTGCTCAACATTCTGGGAAATCCATCTGCATAACCTATTGGTATAGTTGCAACAGTAATATCTTTGTCACTTTTATAGGTTTTACCATAACTTATGGGAGAATTTTTGTAGATTTTGTTTATATTAACTACCCTTGTCTTTACCTGCATTGCAGGAATTAAATCAATTTTTGCTTTAACTTTTTCCGAAGGGTAAACACCATAAATTATAATCCCGGGTCTTACCATATCAAGGTGCATTTTGGGAAACATAATTGTAGCTGCGCTGTTACAACAATGGCGATACTTAAACTTTACACCATTTTCTTCCAGAAACAAAAGTAGCTTATTAAATCTGTCAAACTGTATATTTGTAAAGTCATCATCAGGTTCATCAGCAACAGAAAAATGTGTAAAAATACCCTCAGCATCAATTCCATCTAACGAAACTATTTTTAAAATTTCATTTTCTGTTTGAACATCAATTTCCTCTGAATATCCATACAAATAGCCTATCCTTGCCATTCCTGTGTCAATTTTTATATGAATTTTAGCTTTTTTATTCTTCTTTACAGCTGTTTGTGAAAGTCTTTTTGCGCTTTCTAAGTTGAAAACTGTTTGAGTGATATCATAATCAACAATTTCTTCAAAACGATCTTCATCTGAATAGCCAAGAATTAATATTGGAATATTGATGCCACGTTTTCTAAGAAGAATTGCCTCATCAGGGCACGCGACTGCTAAATAATCAACACCGTTTTCAATTAAAGTGTTGACAGTTTCCAAGCAACCATGACCGTAAGCATCAGCTTTTACAACAGCCATGATTTTCGTCTTGTTATCAAGATATGATTTTATATTTACAACATTAGATTTAATGGCATCAAGATTTACTTCCGCCCATGAACGGTCGTTATAATTCATAATAACACGCCTCTTTAATTTTCACTGATTTTTTTAAAAGCATCTGCTAAATTATTAATAATGTCACATGGTGTCATAGCATATTCGGTAAATTTATCTTTCGCCAAATCGCCCGCTGCACCGTGAATATAAGCACCCAAAACTCCGCTTTTGAACGCAGATACACCTTGTGCTGCAAGAGAAACACAAACACCTGTTAAAACATCTCCGGAACCGCCTTTTGCCATGCCGTTATTACCAGTTGGATTAACAAAAATCTCATTTCCGTCAGTTATAACTGTGTCTTTTCCCTTCAAAAGCACACTTACATTGTGCTTTTTTGCAAAATCTAAAGCAACACTTTCTCGGTTCCTTGAAATTTCTTCTGAAGATTTACCACAAAGTCTGCTCATTTCTCCAACATGCGGGGTTAATAGTATATCAGCAGAAGATTTGCCAAAGGCAGATACATCTTTTGACAATATATTAAGAGCATCAGCGTCAATTATTAGTTTTTTGCTATATTCACACAATAACAAATCTAAAACTGAACGCCCACCCTCACTAACGCCTAAACCTGGGCCAATAGCTACTGCATCGCACTTTAGTGCAAATTTTAAAACATCCTTTGCACATTCAACAGAAATTTCGCCATTGTTATCTTTAAGCGGCAATGTCATAACTTCTGTCAGCTTTGTTTCGAAAATATGATTTAAAGAATCAGGAACAGCAGCAGTAATAAGTCCTGCTCCTGCTCTTAGTGCAGCATTTGAAGCCATACACATCGCACCTGTAAGCCCGACGCTTCCACCAATTATTAAAACTCTTCCTCTGTCGCCTTTATGAGCATCATCTGAATGTCTTGGCAAATTCTTTAACACATAATCAATATTTGTAATCATACTCTTCTTTGAACTTTTCTTGGCATAACTGTCTGAAGATGGAGCAAAGTCTTATCATCATCAACGATAATAAGTTTCTCAAGTCCTGTTTTTCCTCTGTAAAGCACGGCATAATTAGTATCGTCGGTTTTACTTCTTGCAGCAAAATATGTCTTTTTAACTTCAGTTGAATTAAGTTCTTCGCTCTCAGCCGGCACTACTTTTTCTATTCTGTCTGCTGTAACAGAAATATAACGTTTTCTTCTCTTTTTAGCAAATATTCTGTCAATATCAATATCACCATTTACAATGCAATATTCAAATTCAATATCTGTCGTTTGCGCAAATCTATAAGCAATATACACAACAGCTGCTGCAAAAAACAACCCCATTGAATTTAAAATAGGTACACTTGCTGCAATCATCATTGCCAATATTGCACCAAAAAATGCCAAAACAACTACTCCTGTTTTTTTAATAACATCCATTTTATCAGGATCTTTTTTTGCAATACATTCAGTAATCTGTTCCACTTTAGTTCCTCACTTTCTTCTGTACATACAATTCTATCACTAATCACCAAAATAATCAAGTTATTTTAAAATGCGTTTGAGATATTGACCTGTGTATGATTTTTTACATTGTGCCACTTGCTCAGGTGTTCCGCATACAACAACTGTTCCACCGTTATTCCCACCGTCAGGTCCCATATCAATAATGTAATCGGCACACTTAATAACATCAAGATTGTGTTCAATAATTATAACGGTATTCCCCGCATCTACCAACTTTTGCAACACTTCTTCAAGCTTATGAACATCTGCAGAATGAAGTCCGGTTGTAGGCTCGTCTAAAATATAACTTGTCTTGCCCGTACTCCGCTTTGAAAGTTCTGTTGCAAGTTTTACACGTTGTGATTCGCCTCCCGAAAGCGTAGTTGCAGGTTGACCGATTTTTACATACCCTAATCCAACATCAAAAAGTGTCTGAAGTTTCCGCTTAATTGACGGAATGTTCTCAAAAAAGTATAACGCCTCTTCAACTGTCATATCTAAAACTTCACTGATATTTTTACCCTTATATTTTACCTCTAATGTCTCTCTGTTGTATCTTTTACCCTTACACACTTCGCATGGAACAAATACGTCAGGTAAAAAGTGCATTTCAATTTTGATGATGCCGTCACCCATGCAAGCCTCGCATCTTCCGCCCTTTACGTTAAAGCTGAATCTGCCGGGCTTATAACCTCTTGCCTGAGCTTCCTGAGTTGAGGCATACAAATCTCTGATATCATTAAATAATCCTGTGTATGTCGCAGGATTTGACCTTGGCGTTCTTCCAATCGGGCTTTGATCAATCTGTATAACCTTATCTAAATACTCTATTCCCAAAATATCTTTGACATTACCAGATTTTTTCCTTGCTCTGTTTAATTTTGTAGCAAGAGTTTTATACAGAATTTCATTAATAAGTGTACTTTTTCCTGATCCAGAAACTCCGGTTACTACAGTCATAACCCCAAGCGGTATTTCTACATCAATATTTTTAAGGTTATTCTCACATGCACCTACTATCTTAATTCTTTTATCAGTTACTTCTCTTCTTTTTTCAGGAATTTCAATTTTAATTCTGCCGCTTAAATACTGACCGGTGATACTATCCACACAGTCAACAATTTTTTCGACGCTACCCGCATATACAATATTCCCGCCGTGAATTCCTGCGCCAGGGCCAATATCTATTATATAGTCGGCTTCTCTCATTGTTTCCTCATCGTGTTCAACAACAATAACACTGTTGCCTAAATCGCGAAGATTCTTAAGTGTTGCTATGAGCTTATCGTTATCTTTTTGATGAAGACCAATGCTGGGTTCATCCAAAATGTACAAAACACCCATAAGACTTGAACCGATTTGGGTTGCAAGTCTTATTCTTTGAGCCTCGCCACCCGAAAGAGTTCTTGCACCTCTGGAAAGTGTTAAATAATCAAGACCGACATTCACCAAAAATCCCAATCTCGATATGATTTCCTTTAAAATCATATCTGCAATAATTTTTTCTTTTTCGGAAAGCTTAAGCGATTTTATAAAATTTAAAGCATCCGAAATCGACATATCGGTCAACTCGATAATATTTTTACCGCCAACTGTTACAGCAAGACTTTCTCTTTTTAAGCGCTTTCCTTCACATTCGGGACACACCATATTAACCATCTGAGTTTCAAGTTCTGCTTTTTGCGCTTCAGATGTAGTTTCATTATGCCTTCTTTCAATATTTGTAATAACACCTTCAAATCTTGCAAAATATGTTCCTCCGGAATACTCACGCTGATATTCAAATTTAATTTTTTCATTACCGGTTCCGTACAAAAGCTTATCCTGATACTCTTTGGGAATGTCTTTAAACGGTGTTGTCAGCTTAAAGCCGTAATGTTTTGCAAGTGCAGAATAATACATATACGCCATACTTTTTGGATTATCGGCAGTGTTCCATCCACTGGCAACTATTGCACCTTCTAAAAGGCTTTTGTTTTTATCAGGCACAACCTGATCAGGATCAATTTTTAATTGTTCGCCAAGTCCCGTACAGTGTGGACACGCTCCAAACGGACTGTTAAACGAAAACATTCTTGGTGTTAATTCTTCAATGTTAATTCCACAATTTGGGCACGCATAGTTCTGACTAAACAACATTTCTTCCTGGTCTACAATATCAATAATCACATTGCCGGATGCAAGTTTTAAAGCCGTTTCAATAGAATCTGTAAGACGTTTTTGCATATTGTCTTTTTTAACAAGCCTGTCAATAACTATACTTACATCGTGTTTTTTATTTTTATCCATTGGAATTTTATCAGTAAGCTCGTACATAATTCCATCGACTTTCGCTCTGACATATCCACTTTTTGCCGCATCATTTAAAAGCTTAACATGCTCGCCCTTTCGTGCACGAACAAGCGGTGCTAAAACCTGAAACTTTGTGCCGTCAGGAAATTTCAGCACCTTGTCAACAATTTCATCAACAGACTGTTGTTTAATCTCCTTGTGACATACAGGGCAATGAACAACGCCAATTCTTGCATATAACAGCCTTAAATAGTCATAAATCTCAGTAACTGTCCCTACAGTAGAGCGAGGGTTGCGGCTGGTTGTTTTCTGGTCGATAGAAATTGCCGGAGACAATCCTTCTATATAATCAACATCCGGCTTATCCATCTGTCCTAAAAACATTCTTGCGTATGATGAAAGCGATTCAACATATCTACGCTGACCCTCTGCATAAATTGTGTCAAAAGCAAGCGACGATTTGCCTGAGCCGCTAAGACCGGTGATAACAACTAAATTATCTCTCGGAATTTCTATATCAATATTTTTCAAGTTATGCTCTCTTGCGCCTTTTATATAAATGTTTTCTCTCATATTTTACCTCAATTCTCTTGCTCTTTAAGCTCTAAAATTCTGTCTCTTAACATAGCCGCACGCTCAAACATAAGATTTTTAGCCGCCAGTTGCATCTCTTTGGTGAGTTCTCTTATTGCAGAATCCACATCTTGGATATTTTCTAAGATATCAGTTTCTTGTGCAGGTTTAACAGCTTCAATGACATCGTGGACATCTTTAATAATGCTTTTGGGAACTATACCGTGTTTTTCATTAAATTTCATTTGAATGTCGCGACGTCTGTTTGTTTCATCTATTGCACGCTTCATACTGTCGGTAATAGTGTCAGCGTACATTATAACTTTTCCATTTACATTTCTTGCAGCACGGCCGATTGTTTGCACCAAAGAAGTTTCACTCCTTAAAAAGCCTTCTTTGTCTGCATCCAAAATCGCAACCAAAGACACCTCAGGTATATCAAGACCTTCTCGCAAAAGGTTGATACCTACTAAAACATCGAATTTTTTCAGTCTTAAATCCCTGATTATTTCCATTCTTTCTATCGTTTTTACATCTGAATGTAGATATCTTACTTTAATGCCTGCATCATCTAAAAATTCGGTAAGGCTTTCTGCCATTTTCTTTGTGAGTGTTGTAACCAAAACACGTTCATTGTTTTCAATACGCTTGTTAATCTCAGAAAGAAGATGGTCAATTTGACCTGTTCTTCCTACAACTGAAACCTCAGGGTCAACAAGTCCTGTAGGGCGGTTAATTTGTTCAATAATTGCATCAGACTTCTGTTTTTCATATTCAGCCGGTGTTGCACTGACATAAATTGCTTGCCCAATTTTGCCTTCAAACTCCTCGAAACAAAGAGGACGGTTATCGTAAGCGCTTGGGAGGCGAAAACCGTAGTCAACAAGACTTTTCTTTCTAGACCTGTCTCCTGCGTACATTGCTCTTACCTGCGGGATAGTAACGTGAGCTTCATCCACAACTAAGAGAAAATCATCAGGGAAATAATCAAGAAGCGTAAAAGGTGCAGACCCCGGACTTCTTCCGCTTATATGCCGTGAATAATTTTCAATTCCCTGACAAAATCCGGTTTCAAGCATCATTTCAATGTCGTAATTTGTACGTTGTTCAATTCTTTGCGCTTCAACAGCCATATCTTTATCTTTAAAGAATTTAACACGTTCTTCCATTTCTTCTTTTATGCCTCTTATAGCTGTCTGCATTTTTTCTTTTGTTGTTACATAATGCGATTTAGGAAAAATCACCGCATGATTTCGCTCACCTAAGACTTCGCCGGTTATTACATTAATTTCTGTTATGCGGTCAATCTCATCACCAAAAAATTCTACTCTTATCGAGTTTTCATGAGAGTTTGACGGCACAATTTCAATAATGTCTCCCCTGACTCTGAACTTACCTCTTGAAAAATCAATATCATTTCTTTCATACTGCATTTCTACAAGGCGCATAATAACTTCATCACGGTCTTTTGCCATACCAACCCTTAATGAAAGTACCATTGTATTGTAATCGATAGGGTCACCAAGTCCATAAATACAAGAGACAGAAGAAACAATAATCACATCACGTCTTTCAAAAAGTGATGCTGTTGCGCTGTGTCTTAATTTATCAATATCATCGTTAATCGAAGCATCTTTTTCAATATAAGTATCTGTGTGTGGGATATATGCCTCAGGCTGATAATAATCGTAGTAAGACACGAAAAATTCTACTGCATTTTCAGGAAAAAACTCCTTAAATTCACTACAAAGCTGTGCTGCTAAGGTTTTGTTATGAGCAAGCACAATAGTTGGTCTGTTTACTTTTTCAATAACTTTTGCTATTGTGTATGTCTTTCCTGAACCCGTAACACCTTTTAATATCTGACCGCAAAGCCCGTCTTCAACACCCTGTGCCAAAGCGTTAATTGCCTCAGGTTGGTCGCCTGCAGGTTCATATTTTGATACTACCTTAAAGTCCGGCATAATCTCACCTCTTTTCATTGCATCATTTTATTTTATCATACAGTAAGTGTTTTTTCAATATATTGTTGAATTTTGCAAAAAAAATAAAGACAAAACAAGGTACACCTTATTCTGTCTTTAAAATTATTATTTATTAAGCTCTTGCAAAGAAATTGTTCTTGTGTGTTGAGTATGGAACCATTCTTTATTATTTTTCTTAACCACACCTACTATTGCAATCGGGAACCAAGTAAATGTGTAGAAATAATACGGAACATATCCTTTTATAACTTTCCAGTTCATCTTGCCCTCTAAAGCTAAAACTGTGGGCAGATACAAAAGTTGTGCAATTACTATCGTATTCCATATAAGTGGTGTGCTGAACAAATACTGCATCTGGAAAAATCCAAAATCACCGTTTGGATAAAACGTCTGCAAATAGCCCATAAGAAGAATCATAAACATTGCGATAAGTCTGATAGGCTGGAACAAATAAAATGCACAGTCGATTGGGATAATATTTTTTTCTTTAAAGCCCTTTTTAACAAGTTTAAAGAAAAATCTGTTTGCAACGTCGGCATGACCTTGCATCCATCTTACTCTCTGCTTATACGACTGGCTGAAAGTAATTGGTTTCTCATCATAAACTATTGCATCATGCGCCCATGCAACTTTATAGTTGTTAAGAGCAAGTTTCATTGTAAATTCCATATCTTCTGCAAGACAAGTTGCACCCCAACCGATTTCTTTGATAATATCTGTTGAAAGAGCAAATCCTGTTCCGCAAAGCTGACAGCACATACCTAAAGTATATCTTGCATATTGGAATAACCTGTTTATGCTCCAGAAAGAAATTGCATATGAAAGTGTAATCCATGAATCATAAGGATTTTTTGTATCGATATACCCCTGAACAGCTTTATAACCTCTGTTAAACTGTCTGTTCATCTGATTCAAAAACTCAGGGTGAACAACATTATCAGCATCAAAAACACAAATGCCATCAAACTGTGTTTGCATATCAAAAATCTTTTCAAATATCCATTCAAGGGCGTGACCTTTACCCTTTAATGTATCGTTAAATCTCTCATGTACAGATGCACCATGCTGTCTTGCAACCTCAGCAGTTTTGTCATGGCAGTTATCTGCAATAACAAAAATCTCATAAGCATCTTTCGGATAATTAAGCATATTCAAAGAGTCAACAAGATTGCCAATTACAGCCTGTTCGTTATGTGCGGCAACCACCATTGCAAACTTGTGAGTTTTGCTACCGGGATTTTTGCACACAGGCTCTTTCTTGAATAAACAACCAACTAATGAAACAACAGTGTAATATCCACCAAGTACAAGCATAAAAATCTGCAGTACCATGCTGAATATGTAGGATACATCAGCCATTATTTTTTCACTCCTTTTTAAACCAACGTACATAATACACTATTTTTCAAAAAAAATCAAGTGTTTTTTTTAAATTACAAAAATTTTGTAGACTTTTCCTCAAAAATGGTGTAAAGTATTACTATAAAAAGTATTATGGAGTGTAAAAATGGCAAAGAGTAAAACTGTATTTATTTGTTCTGAATGCGGATATAAGACGGCAAAATGGTCAGGCAAGTGTCCCGAATGTAATCAATGGAATACATTGTTTGAAGAAATTGAGACTGTATCTTTATCTTCCGGTATTGAAACTGAACCAAAAATCACACAAAAGGCTATGCCAATCAGCGAAATATCATATTCCTCAGAGAATAGATTTACCGGTGGCAGTGAAGAACTTGACCGTGTTTTAGGCGGAGGAATTGTTGAAGGTTCGTTAGTGTTAGTCGGTGGTGAGCCAGGTATTGGCAAATCAACATTATTGCTACAGATTTGCAATTCCATAAACGAAGACGTTTTATATATTTCCGGTGAAGAATCTCCATCGCAAATAAAAATGCGTGCTAAAAGGCTGTCTGTTAACAAGGATAATCTTTCTGTTCTCTGCAACACCAGTCTTTCAAACATTGTTGCAAATATCGAAATGAAAAAACCTAAAGTTGCAATTATAGATTCCATTCAGACGATATATTGCGACGGTATATCATCAGCACCCGGAAGTGTAAGTCAGGTTAGACAAGCAACGCTTATGCTTATGAAACTTGCAAAAAACTACAATATAACTATCTTTATAGTTGGTCATGTTACAAAAGACGGTTCGATTGCAGGTCCCAGAGTTTTAGAGCACATGGTTGACTGCGTCTTATACTTCGAAGGTGAAAACTCCCACGCTTTCAGACTGCTCAGAGCAGTAAAAAACCGTTTTGGCTCTACTAATGAAGTGGGAATTTTTGAAATGAGTGACTTGGGGCTTGCTGATATTAAAAACCCGTCTTCTACTTTTTTAAACGAGTATACCGAGCCTGTTGCAGGTAACTGCATTACCTGTACATTAGAAGGTACAAGGCCAATATTAACTGAAGTTCAGGCACTTACCTGCCCAACATTTTTTCCTGTTCCAAGACGAACCGCTTCCGGTGTTGACCACCACAGAGTTGTACTTTTAATGGCTGTTTTGGAAAAAAGGCTCAAACTTAACTTATCAAATTATGACACCTATATTAACATTGCCGGTGGAATGCGTCTTTGTGAACCCGCATCAGATTTAGCTGTTGCACTTTCAATATATTCAAATTACAAAGATATTATTATAGGAAATTCAACAGTAATTTTTGGTGAAGTTGGTTTATCAGGCGAAGTTCGCTCAGTCCCAATGTCTGAAAGCCGTATAAAAGAGTGTAAAAAGTTAGGATTTGAAAAAATAATCATTCCCTTTTCAAATTACTCCTCTTTAAAAGATAAAACCGGGGTTGTTGGTGTCAAAAATATTTTTGATGCAATAAAAGCTATCTCAAATTAAATTTACCTAACAATCTTACATTAATATTTTCACGTTCAATAATCTCTATTGGATTGTACCCTAATAAAATCATTAAAGAAATAAGATAGAATGCACTTTGCCCAAGTTCCTTTTCTACTTCTTGACTACATTCTGTGCATAAACTACCTGATGATAATACAGGAACAGTCTCGTCTAATCCGCAAGGCTGTTTTTTTGCGCAAAATTCTATGCAACCGCAATGCGTAGCTGCTTTTGTAATCGCTCTGATTGTTTTTTCCAAAGAAAGCTGTGCTTTACTCATAGTGTCAACTAAGCTTCGGTTTCTTCTGTAGTATTTGTCTATAGTTTCACTTATATCCTTAATACAATCATTCATTTTTTACCTATTCCTCCTGATTAATCAATCTTTACATCAGTATAAACCCTATTGCTTGAAAATACTGTCATTTTTTATAATATTTTTAAAATTATATTTTGACTTTTTGCTAAAAATATGGTATAATTTATGTAAAATTGGGAATGTTTAATTCCCCGGAGGTGAGTGTTTGTATAATATAGGCGAAAAGATTGTTTATCCTATGCACGGCGCCGGTGTAATTGAGGCAATCGAAGAAAAAGAAATCTTAGGCAAATTGCAAAAATATTACATACTTAAAATTGCTACGACAAATATGGATATTATGGTTCCTGTTGCAACTGCCGATGAAATTGGTGTTAGGCCTATAATTGACCCGAAAGATTTAGGCAACATTCTCGAACAAATCAAACACTACAATGAAACTGACGATCTTAACTGGAACAAAAGATACAGGCTGAATTTACAGAAAATTAAAACAGGTAATATTGTTGAGGTTGGTCAGGTTATAAAAAGTCTTTTGCTTAGAGAGAGCATAAAAGCACTTTCTACTTGCGAAAAGAAAATGCTTAATAACGCTCGTCAAATTATGGCAAGCGAAATCGTGCTTGCCACAAACAGAGAACTTGAAGATGTAGAACTTCAGATTAACAGTTTAGCTTATTAATTACTTTTAGATGAGTTGTATTTATGCAACTCATCAAAAATTATATAAAGAGGTTTAATTGTGGGGAAAATAATTCAAGGACATTTTAACAATCATTCTGAATACAAACGTAATTGTACCGTCATACTTGCTGCTGCCGGTTGTGGCAGCCGTATGGCATTGGGCTTTAATAAAATTTTTCTTTCGATAGATGAGAAACCTGTTATCGCATACAGCCTTGAGATGTTTGAAACTGTTGATGATATTAAAAACGTTATTATTGTTGCTGCTAAAGATGACATTCCGCTTATCAATGACATTGTGCGTGAATTTAAATTCAGAAAAGTAAAAAATGTTATTTGTGGCGGCTCTACAAGGCAAGAAAGCATCTTAAATGGTCTTGTTGCTGTACCTGCTGATACTGATATTGTTCTAACACACGATGCTGCACGACCATTAGTTACAGAAAGAATGATTCTCGAATTAATAAAAGCAGCAGATAAATATGAAGCAGCTACTTTAGGTGTTTATGCCATTGATACTTTAAAAACTGTTGATGATGAATTATTTGTTACCGGTACATTAAATCGCAGCAAAATTGTTAACATCCAAACCCCACAGGCGTTTAAAAAAGATATTATAATAAAAGCACATAAAGAAGCGATTGCCGCCGGTTTTAAAGGTACCGATGATTGTTCTTTGGTAGAAAAAATCGGTGTTAATGTTAAAGTTGTTTTGGGAGAGCGTTGCAATATCAAGCTAACCTCCCCAGAAGATTTTGTTGTTATTTCCGCTTTTATGGAATACAGGGAGTGATTTTATGAGAATTGGTCACGGAATTGACTTTCACACTTTAGTTGAAGGAAGAGATTTAGTACTTGGCGGAGTGAAAATTCAATACGAAAAAGGCTTACTTGGTCATTCTGATGCCGATGTCCTTTTACATGCAATTTGTGATGCACTTTTGGGTGCTGCAGCAAAAAAAGATATTGGTTATCACTTCCCCGACTCAAGCGATGAATTTAAAGGGATTTCAAGTTTAGAACTTTTGAAAAAAACCGGCGAAATAATAATGCCTTACACTGTCTGCAATATTGATGCTACAATTATCGCTCAAAAACCAAAGCTTATGCCCTTTATTGATAATATGATTAATAACATAGCTGATGCACTTGGTATACCAAAAAGCTGCGTTAATGTTAAAGCTACAACAAGCGAGGGCATGGGATTCTGTGGCCGTGGTGAGGGCATTGAAGCATGCGCAGTATGTTTATTAAATTGATAACAATTTTTCTTAAAGAAAGTGAGATATATTATGGCAAAAGAACAGAAAAAATTTGTAGAAGATATTACTTCCATGGATGTAGACTTTGCGAAGTGGTATACTGACATAGTTAAAAAAGCTGACCTTGTTGACTATTCAGGAATAAGAGGTTGTATGATTATAAGACCTTATGGTTATGCAATCTGGGAAAACATTCAGCAGGCACTTAATAATATGTTTAAAGAAACAGGCGTTGAAAATGTGTATATGCCAATGTTTATCCCTGAAAGCCTGCTTCAGAAAGAAAAAGACCACGTTGAAGGTTTTGCTCCTGAAGTTGCTTGGGTAACACACGGTGGAACTGAAAAGCTTACAGAACGTCTTTGCGTAAGACCGACATCAGAAACACTTTTCTGCGACCACTATAAGGATATTATACATTCTTACAGAGATTTACCAAAACTGTATAACCAGTGGTGCTCTGTTGTAAGATGGGAAAAAACCACAAGACCTTTCCTTCGTTCTTTAGAGTTTTTATGGCAGGAAGGCCATACTGCTCATGCTTCTGCTGAAGATTCTATGGAAAGAACAATCCTGATGCTTAATATTTACGCAAAATTCTGCGAAGAATATCTTGCAATACCTGTAATTAAAGGTCAAAAAACTGATAAAGAAAAATTTGCCGGTGCAATTTCAACCTTTACTATCGAGGCCCTTATGCACAATGGTTATGCATTGCAATCAGGTACGTCTCACAACTTTGGGGATGGTTTTGCAAAGGCGTTTGGAATACAGTTTACTGATAAAGATAACACATTAAAATACGTTCACCAGACATCTTGGGGCGTATCTACAAGACTCATCGGTGGCCTTATAATGGTACACGGAGATAACAATGGATTAGTGCTTCCACCTAAAATTGCACCTGTTCAGCTTATGATTATTCCTATTGCACAGCACAAAGAAGGTGTTTTAGAAATAGCTAACCAACTTTTGAAATCTCTTTCAGATTGTGTAAGAGTTAAAATTGACGATTCTGATAAGAGTCCCGGATTTAAGTTCAGCGAGCAGGAAATGCGAGGCATACCGCTCAGAATTGAAATTGGTCCTAAAGATATCGAAAACAACCAGGCAGTTCTTGCACGACGTGACAATGGTGAAAAAATTACTGTATCACTTGATAATATCAAGGACGAAGTTATTAAGCTTTTAGATACAATTCAAAATGATATGTTCAATCGTGCATTAGAAAACAGAGAAGAACGCACTTTCTCCGCAACCGATATGGACAGTTTTTCAAAACAGCTTGAGGAAAAGCCAGGATTTGTAAAAGCAATGTGGTGCGGCGACAAAGAGTGTGAAGATAAAATCAAAGAGCTTACCGGTGCTACTTCAAGATGTATGCCTTTTGAGCAGGAAGAGATTTCGACCACTTGTGTTTGCTGTGGAAAGCCTGCTAAAAAAATGGTATACTGGGGAAAAGCATATTAATGCTTGACAAAATCAGACAAATATAATATAATTAATTTAGAATTTCGGGGAGCCGCAAAGATCGGCTGAGAGGAAACAAAGGTTTCGACCCGTTAACCTGATTTGGATAATGCCAACGTAGGGAATATTTCTGATTTGATATTTAGAGATAGTCTTGTTGGCTATCTCTTTTTTTTGAGATAGCTAAAAAACTTATCCGTTCAGGCGTACAAAAATACATATTGAAAGGATGTTTTTTTATGAAAACCAACTCAAAAAAATTAGTTACGTCTGCAATGTTGATTGCGATTGCCGTAGTGCTTTCGTTGTTCACGCCGTTTAATCTGCCGTTCGGCGGAGGAATCACGCTTGCAAGCTGCCTGCCCATTATTTTAATTGCTTTTATGTATGGAACAAAATTTGGGCTTTTTTCTGCTTTTATTTTCAGTTTATTGCAAATGGTAACCGGGATGAATACCGTGGCTTCATTTTTTTTACCCGGTGACAGTCAAATGGTGTTATGGAGGGCTGTGTGCGTATGTTTGCTTGATTATGTAGCAGCATACACAGTTTTAGGTTTTGGTGGAATTTTTAAGAACAAGCTGAAAAACCACATTTTAGAAATTACCATTGGCAGCGTGTTTGCACTTTTGTTAAGATATGTAGTCCACATTATTTCTGGTGCTGTTTTTTTCGGAGCATGGGCTGAATGGTTTTTCACACAAGAGGGTTTTTACAAAATTGGCGAAAGCATACTAACAACATTTTCCGACGCTTCCCTTTCGCTTGTCTACTCGGTGTTTTACAACGGGCTGTATATGATGCCTGAGATTATAATTACTGCAGTAATTGCACCTGTTATATATAAAATATTATCTTCAAGCAAAACAATTAACTAAAAAAATAAGGCTGTTTCATTAAGAAACAGCCTCTTTTTTTTAATTGTATATAGGATGTTTTTCGCAAAGCTCAATTACCTGATTGGTAATCATTTCTTTTGAATTTTCAAAATCTGTTGCTACAAGCTTAATCCATTTTGCAATTTTAATCATTTCATCTTCTTTAAATCCTCTGCTTGTAACTGCAGGAGTTCCAATTCTAATTCCGCTCGTTACAAAAGGACTTTGCGGGTCATTAGGAATTGCGTTTTTATTAACGGTAATGTGAACTTCATCAAGTCTTGCTTCAAGTTCTTTACCTGTTATATTAAACGGCTGAAGATCAATAAGCATTAAATGATTGTCAGTTCCTCCGGAAACTACTCTGAATCCTTCTTTAACAAGTTCTTCAGAAAGAACCTTGGCATTTTTGACAATCTGTTTCTGATACTCTTTAAATTCATCAGTAAGAGCTTCTCCAAACGCAACAGCCTTTGCTGCGATAATATGCATCAAAGGACCTCCCTGAGTACCTGGGAAAACTGCCTTGTCAATTTTTTGTGCTAATTCTTCCTTACAAAGAATAAGTCCGCCTCTTGGGCCTCTTAATGTTTTATGAGTAGTTGTTGTAACAACATCAGCATAAGGCACCGGGTTTGGATGTAGTCCTGCTGCCACAAGACCTGCAATGTGTGCCATATCGACCATAAAATATGCTCCAACTTCATCAGCTATTTCTCTGATTTTCTTAAAGTCAATAATTCTTGAATATGCACTTGCACCGGCAACAATCATCTTTGGTTTGCATTCCTTTGCAATCTTAAGCATTTCGTCATAATCAAGGGTTTCAGTATTATCCGCAACGCCGTATGGCACAACATTAAAATATTTACCTGAAATATTTACAGGAGAGCCGTGTGACAAATGACCGCCATGTGCAAGATTAAGACCCATTATAGTGTCACCGCTTTCAACAAGCGCAAAAAATGCAGCTAAATTTGCATTTGCACCGCTGTGTGGCTGAACATTTGCGTGCTGTGCACCAAAAAGCTTTTTAGCGCGCTCTCTTGCAATATTTTCAACTATATCTACATACTGACAACCGCCATAGTATCTCTTAGACGGATATCCTTCTGCATATTTATTGGTAAGGACTGTGCCTGCTGCTAAAAGAACCGCTTTAGAAACAATATTTTCTGAAGCAATAAGTTCGATGTTGTGCTGCTGTCTTGAAAGTTCTAGATTACAAGCATCATACACTTCTTTGTCATAGTTTACAAGTTCGTCAAAAAAATTCATAATGTTCTCCTTTTTACAAATTACAATATACAAGAGATATTTTACCACAATTTTACTCCATAGTCAAGTTGACCTGACAATTTTTAAATGTTATAATAAAAAATGGTGGTGATAATGTGAAGATAGATATACCAAAGCATATACTATGTGCGTTAGATATGCTAAAAGCAAACGGGCACGAATCTTATATAGTTGGCGGATGTGTGCGTGACAGTTTAATAAATAAAGTCCCAAGCGACTGGGATATCTGCACCTGTGCATTGCCTGAAGAAACTGCCTCTGTTTTTAAAAACTTCAAAACCATTCTAACAGGTATAAAGCACGGAACTGTTTGTGTTATTATAGATGCCTTCCCTGTTGAAATCACTACTTTCAGAACTGACGGCAAATATATTGACAACCGACATCCCGAAACCATAACCTTTTCATCATCTTTAAGCGAAGATTTAAAAAGGCGTGATTTTACAATTAACGCAATGGCTTACTCAAAAGAGCATGGTCTTGTTGATTTTAATGGCGGTGTAAATGACTTAAAATCAAAAATAATCAAATGTGTTGGAGACCCTGAAAAAAGATTTGGTGAAGACGCCTTAAGAATTATGCGTGCAATCAGGTTTTCAGCACAACTTGGGTTTAGAATTGACGATAATACAAAAAAAGCAATCTTTAGCAAAAAAGAGTTGCTTTCAAACATTTCTGCAGAAAGAATTACAGATGAATTTTTTAAACTTATAATGTCTGACTGTTATATTGATATTTTAAGAGAGTTTGAAGATGTAATAAAAATTTTTATACCGCATTTTAATTCTATCATTAAGGATATAATGGTAAAAAAAGATATAAGACTGCGTTTAGCTTATGCACTTTCATCTTCAAAATGCAACATTGATGATGTTTTCGGAACTTTAGTGGTCTCAAAATCTTTAAAAAATTCAGTAAATACAATTTTGCTAAACCAAAACACATCAATAATTAACGACAAATATAACATAAAAAAACAATTATCAGGTTTAGGAGAGGAGCTTTTATCATTAGTTTTAGAATTTAAGTCATATTTAGGTCAAGACGTTTCAGGCCACATTGATACAATGAATAAAATTTTAATTAATAATGAGTGCTACAGTTTGAAACAGCTTAAAGTTTCAGGTAACAATATAAAAAGTTTAGGCGTTAAAGATAATACAAATATTGGCAAAGTATTGGATTATCTTCTTAAGCAGGTTATATCAGACAATCTTCCGAACGAAAAGGAAGCACTATTAAATGAAGCAAAAGCATATATTATTAATAACAAGTTTTAAAAAAGAACTTAAAGTTACCCTTTAGGTTCTTTTTTTAAAATATACTGTTGTAATAATCCAGTGATTTTAATTTCCTTCCAACTTGAGCGATGCAGTATTTTTCAATGATTTCCGAAAGGTAATTGATAATTTCATTTGATGCAGTAAAAGAAAAAATTCTTTTAACGCCTGAGTTAATGACGTAATTTATAATATTCAAACACGACGCATTTAACTCAAAGCCAACATTTGTACAATTACAACATCTTACACTTGATGATGTAATATCAAAGAGCAGCGTATCAGTAGTTTCTCCGCAATTGTTACATCCTAAAAAATCCGGCATAAATCCATGCAAACTTAAAAGTTTAATTTCAAAAACAAGTTTTGCAGTCTTTAAGTCAAAGCCTTTTTTTGCAAGAATATAATATGTGTTAAGCAATAACGAAAGTGTATCTTCACTTTCTGTTCCCTCCGGCACTACCTCAGAAGCAAGCTGAGCCATATATGTAGCCAGTGCAAGCGTCTGTATATTTTCACTTAACTCATAAAAACTTTCTATAACGCTTGACTGCCTTAAAAAATAAATATCATTTCCCTCTGCCAAGTCAAACTCAGAATAGTTCAAAAATGAAACTCCTGTGTTTTTCTTGGAGTTTCTGATATGTTTTGCACTAACCCTGATTTTTCCTAAATCAGCGGTCAGCACCGTCAACATCTTGTCCGAGTCTTGCGTTTTCACTTCTTTTAAGATTACGCCGCTCGTTTTGTGAATCATACACATCGACCTCTTCTATAATCTCATCAGCATTTTCACCTGCAGTAAGCCTGCAAAATTCAATATAAGTTAAATATGCGTCTAAATTTCCTGTTTTTCGAAAAAAATTCCAATAATTTTCGTTATTCATTGTTGTCACCTCATGATTATTTTGGATGACAAACTTTAAATGTATTCAAGTAAATATTTACTTAGATGAAAAACCAAAATTTTTTAACATAATGTCTGAATTTCTCCAGTCTTCTTTAATTTTTACCCATAGCTCTAAAAATACTTTTGTACCAAAAAAAGCTTCTGCTTCTTTACGGGAAAGCTGGCCGATTTTTTTTAGCATAAGTCCGCCCTTGCCAATTATAATCCCTTTATGGGATTTCTTTTCACAATAAATAGTTGCAGAAATTTTAAGCACACCGTTTTCACTCTCTTTAAAGGATAAAATTTCAACCGCAATCCCGTGAGGCACTTCTTTTTCAAGGCACCAGAGTGCTTTTTCTCTGATAAATTCTGCAATAATCTGCTTTTCGGGCTGGTCTGTTACCATATCATCAGGGAAATACATAGGACCATCTGGTAGCGCAGCTTCTATTTCTTCAAGAAGCAAATCAACACCATCATTATTTATAGCTGAAAGAGGAATAAAAGCCGCGAAACTCATTTTCTGACTGTAGTCAGCAATAATGTTCAAAAGCTCATCTTTGCTTATCAAATCAATTTTGTTGATTACTAAAAAAACAGGAATTTCTGACGCTGCAAGGTTATTTATAATTTCGTCATTAACGTCAGTTTTTTCTGTGCAGTCTACCACTAAAACAGCTGCGTCAACTGAGTTCATTGCACCTTCAATTTCCTTTGTCATAAACTCCCCGAGTTTGTTTTTTGGTTTGTGTATTCCGGGGGTATCCATAAAAACAATTTGCAATCCGTCTTTTGTATATATTCCTGAAATTGCGTTTCTTGTAGTTTGTGGCTTGTCCGATACAGCAGCAATTTTCTCACCAATTATACAGTTTAGAAGAGTGGATTTTCCTGCATTAGGTTTTCCGATTATTGATACAAATCCTGATTTCATAAATTATTAATCATATACCAAGTTCTGATACGATGATTTTCTCCTTATCTCTCATAATTTTTTTATCATCTTGTGAAATATGGTCATATCCTAACAAATGGAGCATTGAATGGATAGTAAGATATCCCGCTTCGTGGACTTGAGAATGTCCATACTCCTCAGCCTGAGAATATATCTTTTCGAGGTTTAATACAATATCACCCAGCGGCAAGACTCCCTTAAAAACATGTTGATTTAACACCCCTGGTGTTTCAAACTCAAATTGCGGGAATGACAAAACATCTGTTTCGCTGTCAATATTTCTGAAGTCTTTATTAATTTTTTTGATACCTTCAGGACCGGTAAACAGCACAGAAACCTCCAAATCAAAATCAATGCAAAAATGCTTAATAACACCATTGATTGCTTTTTCAATAACATCATCAATATCTTTGGGAATTTCAAGTGACTCATTAGTCTTTTCTATTATTACCTTCATCTCTTTTTTCCTTTTTTGTTTTATTGTATTTTTCATACGCAACAATAATTTTTTGTACCAAAGGATGTCTGACAACATCTTTGTCGCTCAAATACTTAATGTCAATACCATCTATGTTTTTTAATACTCTTTGTGCCTCTTTTAAACCTGACATTTTATCCCTGGGCAAATCTATTTGTGTTACATCGCCTGTTACAACTGCTTTAGATGAAAAGCCAATACGTGTTAAAAACATTTTCATTTGCTCACTGGTAGTATTCTGAGCCTCGTCTAAAATAATAAAGCTATCGTCTAAAGTTCTTCCTCTCATATATGCAAGAGGTGCTATTTCAATAATACCCTTTTCAATGTAATTCTGGCACGTTTCAGCGCCCAGCATATCGTAAAGTGCATCGTAAAGTGGTCTTAAATACGGGTCAATTTTTGTTTGCAAATCACCGGGCAAAAAACCGAGTTTTTCACCCGCTTCTATTGCAGGTCTTGTCAGAATAATACGCTTTACATTTTTATTCCTGAGTTCATTTACTGCCGCCGCAACTGCCAAATACGTCTTTCCTGTACCGGCAGGTCCAATTCCGAACACTATAGTATTTTTTATCATACTTTCAATATACTCTGCCTGTCCTATTGTTTTTGCCTTAATAACTTTTCCGCTTGCTGTAACGCAAACAGTGTTGCTGCTGAGCTTTACAACCAAATCACCGCTGTTTTCACGTATTATACTACACACATAGTTGACTTTTTGTACATCAATTATGCCCTCATTTTTATAAATCTCAAGAAGCGTCTCGACTGTAGAAAGTGCAAGGGATGTTTCATAGTCATCCCCTGATATTTTTATAAGTCCGTTCCTGCTGGTAATATTAACTGAAAACTTGTTTTCAATAATTTTTATATTTTCATCAAAATTTCCAAAAAGACTTTTTACAGCATCGCTGTCTTTTTCGTGCAGTATTTTTTCCATATAAACCTTCCTTGATTAATATTGTGCAGTTTGCTCTATTCCGCCGTCTTCTACAGCTATTACACACAAATCTACAATAACATTTTCCCCATTATATGTATAATTATATTCGGCATCTGAAATTATGTGATTTTCTGACAAAGTATTCAAAATTTCATCATACATTTTCTTCTTATTTTTTTCAAAGATTTCCTTAGCAGAATACTTTTTAACTACATGTTCTATTTTTTCACATTCAATTTTTTCTATAAAAACCGGCATATCAAACAGTGATTTTCGTGTAGTTTTAATGTTATACTCTTTTTCATCAGGAGTTTTGCCAAAAAACAAATTTAACTGTTTGCCAAACAGGTTAAGTGCGTAGCGGTTTTTTATCTCTCCTGTGGGAATTCTTTCAGTTACTTTAACAGGAAAAGATTTGGTTAAATAATTCCATGTTTTAATTTTTACATCTGCAACTGAATGTACAAGCATCAAATCCCCTTGCTTGCTTTCGTTAACACCGCTTACTAACATCTGACCTTTTTTTACGGTATCACCTTTGGCTGCAACTAAAAATCCGTCTCTAACAGTAATGCTTTCTATCACACCATCTTTAAGAGCAACAATGTTAACAGGAGTGTTTTTATCAATAATTTCGGGTTTAGGTACTTTTTCAACAATTTCCACATTAACTGTAGCGCCCTTAACAGTTATCCCAATCCAAGACAAATCGTTATTTTTAGCAAGCATTTTCTGACGCACTTTCTTTGTGTCAATATCAGGAGTAAACATACCTTTATAAAGTCCCGATTCTTTAAGCTGAACATAAATCTTATCTTCAGAAATCTTATCACACCCGCTTATAGTTATTACACATACTGTATTTGAAAACAACACAATCACGCCTGTCATTAAAAGTGCGCCCACATATAACGAAATGCGATTTTTATATTTCTTAACTTCATGCATAACTCCTTTGGAGTCCATAATATAAAGCTTTGCAGAAATTTTATCGGAAATTTTTGATATTTCACCGTAATCTTTTCTATAGCAATTAAATACTGCAACATATTTTCCGATATATCTTACATTCCAAAGTTTTATATTTTTACGAGTTGCTATATTAAAAAATTTTTCGACATATTTTCCCTCTAGTCTTATTATATCATATTCCACAAAAAAATCAAATACCCTGTGCAACCTTTTTTCCTCCATTAAGACATAATTGTGCCTGTGATTCTGCCAACAATTTCTATTTCATCCTCTGAAATGCTTTTTATATCAAGATTTTCTCCGCAAATTTTTAAGATAAATATTTTAGTATTCAATCTGATAACAGTCTGCGAAAGTTCAATTAGTCCTTTGTGGTTTTCAACAACAATGCTTTCGTCCCCTATAATTGTAATTTTGGGATAATCTAAAGTTACCTCTTTAGGCAAATCAAGCATTGAAGTAATTTTTTTATTAATTCTCATTTTATCACCTTATAAGATTGTATGAGTAATATAAAATACTTTATGCAATAAAATGAATAAGGGGTGATTAATATGTACTCAAGAAGGTTAAATGATATATTAAATTTTTGTTTTTGTTTGATAGCTGTTTCATTTTTATTTATATATCCACAAAGTTGCATAGAGGCAGCCAAAGACGGTGTTACGACAGCACTTTACATAGTTTTGCCGTCAATTTTTCCTTTTATGGTATTATCAAAGTTCATAATAGCAAGAAATCTACATTATCTTGCTTCCAAAATTATTGGCAAACCATTTGAATTTTTGTTTGGAGTCAACAGAAAATACGCAGTTGTCTTTGTGCTTGGTTGCATTGGCGGTTATCCAATCGGTGCTATTGCTATAAACGAACTGCTAAAAAAAGACGAAATAACAGTTAAAGACGCAGAATTTCTACTTGGTTTTTGCAACAACTCTGGTCCAATGTTTATAATTGGAACTGTTGGAACTCTTATGTTAAACAACACATCTTACGGGTACATTCTGTATATCATTCACATTTTAAGTGTAATACTTGGCGGCATTATCATGCGTATTATTTTGAGGCCCTCTATTAAAACATGTGCGTTAAATACATATAAAAACAACCTTTCAGTTTCAAACTCAGTAACAAGTTCTGCAAGTGCAATGATAAATATCGCAAGCTACATAATTATTTTTTCGGTAATTGCAAAATTTGTAACTGTTTTTTTAGATGCCAAATCCTTTAGAGCATTATTGGTGCTATCTGCTTTAGAAGTTACTACAGGTATTAAATACACCTCATTAAGTTCAATTAACGAGATACTCAAAATATCATTAATTTCATCTGCTTTAGGGTTTTCAGGACTTTGCGTATTTTCACAAAGCAAGGCGGTTTTTGAGAATGTAAAGTTTTCTTTTTCAAAATACATTTTTTCAAAACTGATTATTGCCATTATTTCATTTGTTACTACCGCCATAACCTTTACCATAATTTTCTCGTATTGAAAAACTTTGCACGGGCAAGTTAATATCGGTGATATATTTGGCAGTATTTTTAGTGTTTACAGGCGGAATTTTGCTCATTATAAGCTATATATGCTCTTCGATTTATGCAAGAACTGATATAAGCGATATTACTCTGAAAAATTGTTCTAATTGCCGATATATTTATAACAAATCAGGTACAAAGCTTTTTGCAGATTTTGATATGTCAGAAAAAGCAGATAGGTTTGCAGTTTTTTACTTAGGGTATGGTTGTAATCTTCAAGCTGTAACACAACTCCAAAATTTTTACTTGAAGCAAAACACAGGTGTTATATCAATATATGCAAACGGTTATTTGAAAAGCTGTGGCAAAAAAAAGCAATCTGACGCTGTACTAAAAGATGACCTTGAATGTTGGTTAAGCTTAATTTCCGATATGTTTGGCCAAAAAAGTAAAATCATATTGCACGGATTTAGTTCTACGGCTTTAAGCTGCTTTTTGTGTTCTAAAAGCAATCAGGTGGTAATAGATGCACTTATAATTGACACCCCATATATTTTCCCTGTTTATTTATATAAAGATATTAAGAATAAGTTTATATTGAGGTTTTTTAAAAAAAAATCCCGGGTTAATATACCCGAGACATCTATTTCAACTTTGATAATATCAAGCAAAACACAATCAAAAGATTCATATAAAATATACGAGTCATGTACTAAAGAAAAATCGTTATATATTTACGATAAACTTGATTTAAACGAATACACCAATAAGCTTGAGACTTTTTTGCTCAGGCACTCAAAACTACCTGAAGAATAAGCATTAATGCCGCACCTGGCACACCTAAAATACCAACAACAAGTGCCGTAAAAAGATTTATTCCAATCTGTATATTAACAATACCACCCACAACATTTATGAATAATAAAAATATTCCGCCTGCTAATGCATTCCCAACAAGCTTAAGTGCTATTTTCAACGGCGTGTAAAACATGCGAATCAGAAAAAACAACATAATCAGGCCTATTGCGTAGGCAACTATTAAATTATCCCCTAAAAAATCCATAACAAACCTCACTTTCGGTTACAGATAAATTCTTTTGAGTCTTTAAATAATATGTGGTTTGTCTCTTTTATATTCAAACAAAATAAACCCACCTTTAACAGGTGGGTTTAAATTTAATTGGAAGATGCACAAATCTGATCGTATGCCCAATGGTCTTTTGGAACATCAGGGAAAACGCACTCATTAGAGCCAGTAACAGTTTTTCCTAACACTCTGTTCATAATCGTAACCGCCTCTGCTCTGTTAAGATTAGCGTCGGGATTAAAGTTGCCGTCTTCATATCCCATAATCCATCCGTTTTTGTATGCAGCAGCAATATACTCATACGCCCAATGGTTTACGCTTACATCACTGAATATAACCTCAGGCGCAACCGAATTAGTTACAAGCCTTGAAAGTATGGTTGCAAACTCAGCACGTGTTACAGATTTCATTGGGTAGAAACATCCGTCTTCGTAGCCTTTAATAATACCATTTGATGCTAATGTCTTAACATGTATGCTATACCATTCATCATGCGGAATATCTACAAAGGTAGATTCAACTTCGTAACCGGTATCAAGCAACAATCTGTAAAGCATAACAGAAACCTCAGCTCTTGTTACATGGTTATTGGGATTAAAGTTGCCATTATCATCACCTTTTATAAACTGAACTGATGGGTCGGTATTAAGAACTTTTGAAATCTCATTTAGTGGTGTTTGACTTTGGTCATCTTTATCTTCTTCGTTCTTTTTATCTTCTTCTGTCTCTTCTTCCCAAGCGGCATAAAGCGTCATTCCGGCTTTAACGACATTATCAAAATTATACTTATTTTTAAGTGCTTTATCACTAAACCATCCTGCAAATACATAACCATCTTTTGTAGGTGCTTGTGGTGCAGAAATTTTACCGCCTAGTTCTACCTTTATGCTTTCAACTTCACTTCCACCATTCGAATTAAACTTAACAGTTAAAGGAACGGGAGCGCCGCCTCCGCCTCCTCCGCCTAAAGGCGGAGAAGCAACATTCCACGCTGCGTATATAGTAATGTTACCTGTGATTGTTGTAGTGCTATCAATTTTAGTTCCTGTTTTTTCAGCACCTGTATACCAAGCATCAAACGCATAACCGGTTTTTGAAAATGTTGTTGTATCAGGAAGTGAAATAATGCTGCCATACGTTAATGTAGCATTTGCTATTCCGGAAGTTGTAGCCCCCTGATAATCATACGAAACAGTATAACTTCTTAAATTCTGACTGAACAAAGGATACACGTTTAATGTTGAAACAACATTATCAAACGCCTTATCCCAACTTGAAAATGTATAATCATACTGCTGGGTTGAAGCTTTTGACGGATTTTGTGGTGCTGTTGCACTACCCATATATTTTACATTCTGGGTGCTATAAGCTACATTATTTGCATCGTAAAAGATAACTTGATACTCATTTCTCTTGTAATATGCTTTCAAAACAGTTGAGCCATCTGCCAAAACCGTTGATGACAGCACGTTATTGGGGTTATTTTCATCTACAGTGAAGCCCTGGTAGTTCTTAACAGGTACAGTTACAGTTTGACCTATCAAATTGTGCTCAGCTTCTGTTTCAGCCCAGGAGTAACTGCCGTCCAAATTTTCTTTGTAGTACTGAATGCTATATTCAGGCATTTCCCAACAAGCATATATTGTAATATCTGAAGTTACAATATCGCTTGGGCTGACCACACTTCCATTGCCGTTTTCTGATGTGTACCAACCTTTAAAATTATATCCGGTTTTTTCAAACGTATTACTTTCCGGAATTATTATGGTTGTGCCGTATGTAACTGTGTTATATACCATATCATACACAGTTGCACCCTGATAATCATAAATTATGTCATAACTTCTAACTGTTTGTTCATAAACGGGGTAAACATCAAGGTCTTGCGTTACATTATTAAATGCCTTATCCCAATTTAAAAATGTGTAATTATACTGTGCAGTTGACGGTTTTGACGGATTTTGTGGTGCAACAGCATCATTTTGATATTTTACTATTTGCACATCATGCACTGATCCTAAATCGGATTCATCATAATAGAAAGTAACGGTATATTCTATTCTCTTGTAAAAAAGTTTCAGTCTGGTAGAGTTGTCTGCATTTACTACACCTGAAGTGATGCTGTTTTCAGCGTCAAATTCAAAGCCTTCATAACTGTTTGGTATTGCAGTAACAGTTACTCCTTCATCATCAGTATGAGTATCAGAATAATCAGGTGTCTGTAAATAATCACCGTTTAAATCTTCAAGATAATGCTCAATGATATAAGTGGGCTTTAACGTCCAATATGCATAAACTGTGATCGCATCAGTAACCTCAACTGTATTTGCTCTTACACCATTACCATCAACATCTGTAAACCAGTCCACAAATGTATAGCCATCCCTGCTGAAAGTATCTTCATCAGGAACAAATATATTTGCACCGTGTTTTGCAGGGCGATATACAGTCTGATACACAGTTGCTCCCTGATAATCAAATGTAACTGTGTATACATTCCTGTTATAATATGCTTTAAGAACAGTTGAGCCATCTGCTAAAACTGTTGACGAAAGCTCGTTATTTGGGTTATCTTCATCTAAAGTGAAGCCCTGGTAGTTCTTATCAGGCGCAGTTACAGTTTGACCAATCAAATCGCGTTCTGTTTCAGTTTCTGCCAATGAATAACCGCCATCCAAATTTTCTTTGTAGTACTTAATGCTATATTCAGGCATTTCCCAATGTGCATAAATTGTGATATCACCTGTTACAACAGTGTTTTCTGTAACAAGATTGCCTTCACCATTTGGCAAGGTAAACCAGCCTTTGAAGTTGTATCCCACTTTTTCAAAGGTTACTTCATCCGGTAAAATAATATTCGAGCCATAATAAATTGTGCTGTTTAAAATGCCAGCAGTAGTTGCACCTTGATAATCATATGTTACGGTGTAGCTTCTCAGAATTGGTATATACTGCGGATAAACATCAAGATTTTGGATTACATTTGTAAATTCTTTATCCCAACCTGTAAATGTGTATTCATACTGAACTGTAGATTGTTTCTCTGGATTTTGAGGCGCCGTTGCACTTAAACCATGTTTTACATTTTGCGTGTTATGTATTAATGTTCCCTCAGAATCTTTATAGAAATTAACTGTGTAAACTTTTCTTGAATAATACAACTTTAATGTATTTACACTGCCTGCTTCACCTTGATGTGATGCAACTCTGTCCGCATGTGCAATGTTTTCTTCAAAGCCCTCGTAAGGCACAGGAATTGCTGTAGCAATCTGTGAAGAAACAAGATTAAATTCTGTTGTTGCTGATTCATCCAATGAATATGTTCCGTCAATATTTTCCTTATAATGATTTACAATATACTTCGGCTGTGAAACCCATTTTGCATATATTGTTACTGCACCCTCTACAATATCATTAGCATTAACTTTTTCACTTTCTGCAAAGGTATCATTATAGTACCAGCCGCCAAATTCGTAGTTAGTCTTTGAAAATGTTGCTTCGTCAGGAAGAATAATTCTATTTCCGTATTCTACTGAATTACTTTCATCTCCCACCAAAGTTGCTTCGCCGTAGTTATATGTAATTGTGCAACTTCTTATATTCTGGCTGAACTGTGGGTAAACATCAAGATTTTGTGTTACGTTGTTAAATGTCTTATCCCACCCTGTAAAGATATAAATGTACTGTAGAGTTGAAGTTTTGACAGGATTTGATGGTACATTAGCATCAGCCTGATACTTAACCATTTGTACATCATGGACTCCGCCTACTGCATCGTAAAATGTAACAGTAAAGGTTACACGCCTATAATAAGCCTTAAGTTCAGTTGTTCCATCTGCATTTACCGATGCTGAAAGGATATTGTTTACATTAGCAGTATCCAACTCAAAACCTTCATAAACTTTTGCAGGTGCAAAAACCTGTGTTCCTGCTAAGTCGGTTAATGTTAAGGTGTCATCTTCTTGAAGAGTATATTTTCCATCAATATTTTCCTTAAAGTAACTTACCTTGTATTCGGGCATTTCCCAATAAGCATAAATTGTGATATCACCTGTTACAACGTCTGTTGTTGAAATTCGGTCGCCTTCACCATTTGGCGAGGTAAACCAGCCTTTGAAATTGTATCCTTCTTTTTCAAATGTTGCTTCATTCGGCAATATGATATTTGAATCATAATAGATTGTAATGTTTAAAACACCAACAGTAGTTGCACCTTGATAATCATATGTTATGGTGTAACTTCTCAGAATTGGTGTATACTGCGGATAAATATCAAGATTTTGGATTACATTTGTAAATTCTTTATCCCAGCCTGTAAATGTGTAGTCATACTGCTGTGTTGAGGCTTTTGACGGATTTTCGGGTGCTGTTGCACTTAAACCATATTTAACATTTTGGGTATTATGT
>JAFQRW010000010.1 GCA_017409875.1 Clostridia bacterium | reverse complement strand
TATATCGTACTTATCTGAAAGAAAAGGCCGAACACCGCGAAGCTGTAAAATACATTTTCCGCCGTCCATTACCGCCAATTCGTCTTGACTCATCAACTCCTTTCCGAGCTTTTGATAATTCAAGCCGTAAGAGTTCTGATTACTTCGGGTTTCTGATGTATTGTATAAATCAATCGTTTCTTTACCCAGCGTTTCAGAAATCTCTTTCAGCGTGCTCTTTTCTTTTCCGCCTAAAAACAGGGTGCAATCACAGTTACCGATAATCGTATCGGCATTATCTTTGTAAATTGCCTTTAACTGCGACTGCGCCTGCAGAACAATACAAGCGGATATTTCTCTGCTTCGTATAACGGCTATAAGCCTTTGAAGCATAGGGATAGTTATGTTTGCTGCTTCGTCCAAAAGACAACGCACGTGTATAGGTAATCTGCCGCCGTATTCATCATCAGCCTTTGCACAAAGGATATTAAACATCTGCGAAATAACCATTGCAGTTATAAAGTCAAAGGTATTATCCAAATCGCTTGTGATGATAAATAAAGCAGTTTTTTTATCTCCCAAAGTGTCAAGCTCCAATTCGTCATATTCCATAAGCGCCCGGAGCTCTTTAATATCAAATGGCGCAAGTCTTGCACCACAGGAAATAAGAATTGACTTTGCCGTTTTTCCAGCCGCCAGCTTATACTTTTTATATTGCTTTACAGCAAAATGTTCAGCGTCTTTTTCCTCCAAACGCTCAAACAGTAAATCAACGGGGCTTTTGAAATTCTCGTCGTCCTCACGGGCTTCACTCGCATTTATCATGTCAAGTAAAGTAATGAAATTCTTTTCTTCTTCGGGAGCTTCATACCAAATGTAGGCAATAAGCGCAGAGTAATAGAGGCGTTCCGCCTTAACCCAAAAATCTTCGCTTGCTTTTTCGCCCTCACCTTTGGTATTGGCTATAATCGTGCTAACCAATTTCAAAATATCCTTTTCGTCTTTTATGTAGGCAAAAGGATTGTAGTGCATACTCTTTTTGAAATTGATAGTATTGAGCGATTTTATTTCGTAGCCGGCCTTTTCAAGAAGCCTGCCACACTCGATTAAAACCGTACCTTTCGGATCTGTTACAACATACGAGCTATGAAGCTGCATTAAGTTGGGTTTTATGAAAAACCTTGTTTTACCGCTGCCGCTACCACCGATAACCAATACATTTTTATTTCGTGCGTGTTTGGGATTTTTTGGGCGGCTGCTCATTGTCAGCCTTTCCGTGTTTGTCAGCAAGATATTATTTTGAAATTCAGCGTCCATATAAGGCTTAATATCTTCTGCCGTACCCCAACGAGCCGAGCCGTATTCAATACCTTTTCTGAACTTTTTTGCGTTCTTGCTGCGTATATATAAAATGCCTTTTATTGCTACTGCCGTAACAACTCCTATAAGCATATCAATAGGATTGAAAGAGAAAAGCGGAGACTTAAAAAGCTCCGCAATTCCTTTCATAAGTGCTGATATTTTATTACCCTCAAAAACTCTTAAAGAATAGCCCAGCTTATCACCGAGCCAAAAGAACAGAACATAAGGCGCATTTGCAATAATGACTTTTTTATCAATCGTCATAAGGTAATATCCCTGTCCTTGTTTTTTTCTCTGTCTCGGTTTTGATTGAGTTTTTGCGCCTGTTCTTTGAGTTTTGAAAGCAGTTTCCGCAAAGACGGTTTATCCTTGTGTTTTAACTGTTTTTGGGTAAATTCTTTGAAAGCCATATTGATAACATCAACATCACGGCCTTTGAAGAACACAAGATAACGGGGCGGCTGTTCGCTTGTGTCCTTTTTGAGTGCATAATCAATGTTATACTTTTTAGCGACGCTCTCAAAAGAACGGATATTTTTGTCCGTAATCTCAATATTTGAAAGCGCCGCATTTTGTTTCATAAGCTGTTTGATTGTCTGCTTGCCGTGATAAATTTTAGGATTCTTTGATTTATCCTTATGGTGTTGAAGATACATCTGAATAGCTTTTGCAAGAACTCGCCCCGTCATTTTTGTTGTATTTACCGCAAGTGCTATGGTTTTCTGGTCAACTTCTTCCTGCATAGGCTATACCTCCAATCTTACTTACTCCAAGTTTCTCCGTCAGAGTGAGTAATGCCGATATGTTCATTAGCTGCTTCGTTCACATCATAGAAATACCACTTGCTGCTATCGGTAACATCAGTAAAGCGATTGAGCTTTGTAAAGTTTTCATTTACATACTCTTTATCAGCATTTCTGCCTGTTGCTCTGTTTACAACAGTTACAACCTCTGCACGTGTGATGTTGTTATCACCTCTGAAAGTGCCGTCTGCATAGCCATTAAGCCAACCGATATTTTTAGCATAAGCGATTTCTTTTACCGCCCAATAGCTGCTTGAAACATCAGTATATTTTACAGATGTTGATGTGTACTTAACATCATTAAAGAGGTCATAATATCTAACCGTCATAGCAATAAATTCAGCTCTTGTTACCTTGTTATCGGGACGGAAAGTGTTATCTGTATAACCTTTAATAATTCCGTACTTTTCAAGATATGAAACATAGCTTGCATACCACGCCTTTTTGGAAATATCCTTAAAGTCAGTTGATGTGCCGGAAATCTTTTCGCCTTTTTCCTCCGAAATAAGTCTTGCAAAGATTGCTGCCGCTTCGCTTCTTGTCATATCTCCGTCAGGTCTGAAAGTGCTGTCGGGATAACCAAAGATATACGCAGAATGTTTTTTGCCCGGTAACATTACAACGCCGTTTGCGTCTGTTGTACCTGTAATTTCGTTTCCGCTTCTGTCTTTGAGAACTACTGTATAATCAGCTTTTGCTTTGCCGGAAGATGTTACGGTGATAGTATAATAATTATCGTCCGTGAGCTTCTTTCCTGTGGGGAGTGTCAAAGTTGCCTTTGTTGTGGAAACGGATTTTGAAACACTTACAGTCTTACCGTCTTTATCAACGATTTTTACTGTGGTAGAAACATAAGAGCCGCCGCCACCGCCACCGCCGGAGCTTGAAGGTCTGGAAGTGCCGCCACCGCCGCCGGAAGATTTAACAGGTAATGTTACTTTGCCGTTTGCGTCCGTTGTACCTGTCTTTGATGTGGTTTTGTCTGCGATTGTAACAGATACACCCTTAACAGCTTTACCGTCGTTATCGGTAATTGTAGCCGTTACCTGATTAGATGTTGTGAGTGTATGGGTTTCGGGGAGGGTGATATATACCTTGCCGTCCTCGATTTTAACAAATGCGTCTGTGATAACACCCTTTGTATCATTCAAAGCGACTTTGTATAGAGTAGTTACAGTTTCGCCCGGCTTATCTTCTTTGCCGTCGCCGTCTGTATCTTCACCCGGTTTTTCTTCTTTATCGGTTACGCCGGAATTACCCTCGTTATCGGTAATATCCTCTGAAAGCGGAGGAACAACAATTTTTCCGTCTGCGTCGGTTTTGCCGCTTACGGATTTTGGTGCTGCCGTTTCTGTATCAGCAGTATTGTCCGATTCTGTACTTTCGTCGGCTTCAGCTTTTGGAGCTTCGGAAACAGTTACAGAAACATCTTTTGCAGGGGTTTTATCTGCTTTATTTGTTACAGTTACGGTAATTCTGTTGCTATGAACAATTAAAGTTTCAGCCGGAAGAACAACGGAAATTGAATTATCCTCATTCAAAGTGAGTGAAGCATTTTCAATAACCTTGCTTTCATCAGTAACAACAATTTCAAAGCCTGTCAGTTCGCCGTAGCCGTTAACATCTGTAATATCAAATGTTGTCGG
>JAFQRW010000009.1 GCA_017409875.1 Clostridia bacterium | reverse complement strand
GTTAACTTAAACTTAGAATTCATAAACAAGCTTTAGCTCATTTCAAATCTGTACTTCTCAAATTAATTGATTTTACTGCTTTGTAAAATTTTACGAGAACCTTTGCTGGTTGCTATATAATTTTCAATGTCCAATTGTCGCTTGCGTGCGACTTAAATATGATAACACAATTCAAAACATTTGTCAACACTTTTTTTACATTTTTTTGAAATGTTTTTAAGTATTTTCCCGTCTTAAATTGGTCAGCTTGTATATGTTATCACAATTTTTTTGTCTTGTCAACACTTTTTTATTAAATTTTACACTTTTTTTCACAAGGTTTTTGCCGCTGGTATTATATTTCAAAAACCAGCGGTTAAACCAAGTATTTTTATATTAACGATGCAACCGCAAGTAAGATTGCACACACTACAAAAATGAGCAATACGAACTTTAATGAAAACTTAAGCCATTTTTCGTAAGGCACTCTTCCTATTGCCAATGCACCCATTACAACTGCACTTGTAGGGGTAAACAAATTCAGTATTCCCGATGCACACTGAAAGGCTGTAATAACCAGACTTCTGCCTACTCCTGAAAAATCTGCTAGCGGTGCCATAATTGGCATAGAAAGCGTTGCAAGTCCTGAACTTGATGGTATTAAAAATGAAAGCGGAATAAAAATAAGGTAATTTAAAATAGTAAAGACAACGTTATTTGTACCGCTTAAAGCTGCTTCGCCCCAATAAAGAATTGTATCTGTTATTAAGCCTGAATTCATTATAACGGTTATACCTCTTGATATGCCGATGATAAATGCTACACCTAAAAGTTCCTCGCTACCTTTAACAAAGCTTGAAACAATTTCTTCTTCAGAAAGCCGATACACTATTCCAATCACCACTGCTCCTACAAAAAACAGTGCTGAAAGCTCGCTGAACCACCAGCCCAGTGTAGGCAAAACTGTTATTCCCATATCTTCAAATGGAATAACGCTGTATATCATTATCAAAAAAATCAATGCAAACAAAACAAGTGCAATTTTTTGTTTTCTTGAAATCCCGTTACTTTTATGGTCACCGAGCATATGAGAAAAATGCTCTATATTATCCTCATACATATCGTATACATATGATGCTTTAGGTGAGGATTTGACTTTCGCAGCATACCTCATAACATATATTATTGCAAGAGCAAGTGTAACCACCAAAATAATAAGTCTTAATATCAGACCGTCACCCAGCGACACACCTGCAAATCCTGATGCTATTCCTGTTGCAAAAGGGTTCACTGTTGAGCCTAAAACTCCCACGCCTGCTCCCAAAAGGATAACTGAAACAGCCGTTACAGCATCATATCCTGCAGCAATAAATATTGGCAGCACAAGAGGATAAAACGCTATTGTTTCTTCTGCCATACCAAATGTTGTTCCGCCGATTGCAAACACCGTCATCAAAATAGGAATCATATATTTTTCTTTGCCGCCGAGCGAAGATATTATTCCTGAAATTCCTGCACTTATTGCTCCTGTTTTCATCATAACACCCAAAAAGCCACCGACCATCAAAATGAATATTGCAATGTCTACAGCATCATAAAAGCCCTGAAAGGGTGCAAGCAAAACATCTTTTATAGTTTGTCCATTTGGATTGGTTTGTGCATACGTCCCTGCAATAGGTTCACCATCAGGCATATACTGATACTGTCCTGCAGGAATTATCCATGTTAAAATTGCAACCACGATAATAATTGCAAACAATATGGTGTACGCCGTAGGCATTTTAATTTTTTTCATAATTGATTACCTCTTATCCTATATGGGTACCTGCTCCGCCCTCTAACGCTTCGCACCCTTTATACAGAGAAGTTATTATTGCTTTTCTTCCCTCTTTCGATTTTGCAAATTTAACTGCCGCTTCAACCTTTGGTAGCATACTTCCCGGTGCAAAATGGTTTTGTTTGATATATTCCTCTATTTCCTGTATTCCTACTTTTTTAAGATTTTCCTGTTCCGGCTTTCCAAAGTTTATAGCCACATTTTCAACCTCGGTTAAAATCATAAGAATATCGGCATCCATTTCTTCTGCTAATTCCTCAGCTGCGAAATCTTTGTCGATTACGGCAGCAATACCTTTTAAATTTCCTTTTTCATCTTTAACCACCGGAATTCCTCCGCCGCCGCAAGCAACGGTTATAGTGCTGTCCCAGAGGTTTTTGACTGTTCCTATTTCTGCAATGCCTATCGGCTTTGGTGACGGAACAACTCTGCGCCAGCCTTTTCCGCTGTCTTCTTTCATTACATATCCCTTTGTTTTTTCAAGCACGCTTGCTTCCTGCTCACTGTAAAAAGGACCGATTGGTTTCGTTGGATTATCAAATGCCGGATCGTTTTTATCTACTATCACCTGAGTGATAACAGTTACAATAGGAATATCTCTCCCGCTTTTTCTTAATTCATCATAAAGGGCCTGTTGAATATGATATCCTATATACCCCTGGCTCATTGCTCCGCAAACATCAAATGGCATTGGAGGAGTTACTTCTTTTGCCGTTTCAGATGCGAGCAAAATTCTGCCAATTTGAGGTCCGTTACCGTGGACAATGGCAAGTTCATGGCCTGCATTACTGATTTTAGCAAGTTGTTTTGCAGTTTCATGGACTACTTTGAGTTGAGATTCAGCTGTTGGCGGAAGGTTTTTATCTTCTAAAGCATTTCCACCCAATGCAATAACTACTTTTTTCATAACTCACCTCACACCGTTGCAACCATTACTGCCTTGATTGTGTGCATTCTGTTTTCTGCTTCGTCAAAAACAACTGAGTTTTTGCTTCTGAACACCTCATCTGTAACTTCTCTGATATCTACGCCTTTTTCGTGCCATTCTTTAGCAAGCTTTGTTTCAAAATCATGGAAAGACGGCAGGCAGTGCATAAACAATACATCTTTATTCCCTGTTTTTTCCAACATTTCTTCTGTTACTCTATATGGGCTTAAAAGCTCAGTTCTTTTAGGAATTAAATCCTCCTCGCCCATTGACGCCCAAATATCAGAATAAATAACGTCTGCACCCTTCAGGCAATCTTCATCTGCTGAAAGCGTTAAAGTTGCTCCTGTTTTATCGCAGATACCTTTTACTTGTTCTAAAACATTTTTATCAATATCACTTATAAGCTCAGCAGGACCAAAGCCCACAAAATGCATACCCATTTTAGCACAGCCGTACATCCATGCGTATGCCATATTATTTCTTACATCGCCTACGAACACAACCTTGCAGTCTGAAAGCGGCTTTGATATATGCTCTTCCATAGTCATCATATCAGCTAAAATCTGCGTTGGATGGTCTGCATCAGTAAGCCCGTTAAACACAGGGACACCTGAATATCTTGCAAGGTCTTCTACTACTTTCTGGTCAAAGCCACGATACTCTATACCGTCAAAAAATCTTCCTAATACTTTTGCGGTGTCTTCTAAAGATTCTTTTTTGCCCATCTGTGAACTTCCTGAGTCTAAAAATGTTATATGTGCACCCTCTTCGTGAGCGGCTACTTCGAAAGCGCATCTTGTCCTTGTTGAAGTTTTTTCAAATAAAAGCACAATATTTTTATTGCACATACACTTTTCTTTTACGCCCATTCTTTTTTTTGCTTTAAGGTCGTGTGCCAAATCAAGCAAATATCTGATTTCCAGACTTGAAAAATCCATCAATGTTAAAAAACTTCTTCCTTTTAAATTAACAGCCATTAAAAAAATCCTTTCTATAATTAATTGTGTAAATTTTCTCTTATAAGCGGCATACTCATACACCTTGGCCCGCCTCTTCCTCTCGAAAGCTCTGAGCTTGGCATACTTATCGCCTCAACGCCATGCTCTTTAAGTGCCTGATTGGTTACATAGTTTCTTGAATAAACAACAACTTTTCCCGGTGCGATTGCAAACGTATTTGAACCATCATTCCACTGCTCACGGGCAGCATCTATAACACTGTTGCCACCGCATTTAATCAATGTTACATTGTCAAGATTCAGATGTCTTTTCAATATTTCCTCAATTTTATCGTTTTCCTCAGTAATTTTAAGCTTGTGATTAGCATCGATTTCAATTACAAACAACTTAATATCCTCAGTTATGTTTGGATGAATTGTAAACTTATCGTAATCAACCATAGTGAACACCGTATCTAAGTGCATAAAACTTCTTGACTTTGGAATATCAAACGCCAAAACTTTTTTAAATGAATTATCTGTTGACAACAGTTTTTTTGCTAAAAGCTCAATGGCGTTAGGATGCGTTCTTTCAGAAATTCCCACGCCTACAACCTCGTGGTTTAAAACCAAAATATCCCCGCCCTCTAAAGATGAGTCTTCTGTGCGGTCATAAAATATTTCAGTGTTCCTGTAGCCTGAATTATACTTAAATATATATTTTGCAAGTAGTGTCTCTCTGTTTCTTGTTTTTGTATTCATTTTGTGGATTGTCACACCATGACCAATACTTGCAAACGGATCACGCGTGAAATAAAGATTTGGCATGGGGTCTATTAAAAACGGATATTCATCATCTAAATAATCCACAAGATTTTTTTTGCCATACCATGAGATGTCGGTCTTTCTTAGCCCCTCTATCATTTTGATTATCATATTTTTGGTGCTAAACTGCTTGTAGTAATCTATATACATCTGCGTTCTTTTTGCGCCTCTTATACCCGCCTCAAACAAATACTCTCTTATGAACTGGTCTTTCACATCGTCATTTAAAATAGATTCTGCCACCAAATCCTCAAGGTAAACTACCTCTACGTCGTTTTTCCTTAAAATTTCTGCGAAAGCATCATGTTCCTGTCTTGCAATTTCAAGATATGGGATGTCATCAAACAAGAGCCTTTCAATGTATTCGGGCATAAGATTTTCAAGCTCTCTTCCCGGTCTGTGAAGCATAACTTTTTTTAACGTGCCGATTTCAGAGTAAACTTCAATTTCTGAACTACCCATAATTTTCACCGCCTCCTAAAATTTTTCTGTAGTATTTTTTCCCGCTTCGCTTAAAATATACAAAAAGAAAAAAACATCCGTTTAACACGAATGTTTTTTCATCTGATTTATTTAAATTTTACAGTTTATCAGTCTATATTATCATACATTTTCATAGCTTCGCTTATATCATCAAAGCTGTTGCATTTTCCGTTTTTGACATAAAGGTAAGATGTGGTCATTCCACTTATCAAACAGCTTTTTATATCAAATCCTGCTAAAAGACCTGCACAAAAGCCTGAATTGAAGTTATCTCCTCCGCCGGTAGTTTTTTTCGGATTTTCACACAAAATGCCTTTAACTTCTACTTCTCCACCATCAAACACCGCAGCAGAGCTGTCTACCGGATGAATAACAACAGTTCCGATGCCTGAATATTCCTTAATTGCTCTGGCAATCGGGAGTGAGCCCTGATACTGTCCCTCACACAAAACAGAATGCATAACCATAGCCTCACTTTTGTTAAGTCCCAAATATGTAGGTGCATACTTACTGTATCTTCCAAACATTTTAAGCGCACGTTTGATTTCTTCAGGAGCACGTTTAGCACAGTCAGCGATATCAACATATATTTTTCTGTCTTTTTTACTAAGCTTTGGCATAACAGTTTCCAAAAACTGTTCATATATTTCATGAAAATGAACCAGATAGCTCCAGTTTACCAATGTAATAATGTCTGCGTCATCAAAATAGTCGACTAATTGCTCAATGCTTACACGCTCAATTAAATCATTCCATCTGAGCTGGCTGATTTTTTCAATATCACTCATAATTATTTTTCCATCGCCGAATTCAAATACATAAGAATAACCCGGCTCACCGATACTGATAGTTTTACAGTTTTCATTAAGTGCAAACACAGAGTTTTTATCAGGATAACCCATAGTTCCTACACATGTAACTCCAATACCCATATTTGCAAGCCCGTTTGCAAAATGCGGTCCGCATCCACCAAAGTCTGTGCTTGTAATGATAAGCTCAATGTTACCGCTTCTGCCCGCAAGACTTGTTATTTTTTCACCGAACTGGTCAATGGTAGGAAAATATGTGCAATTTTTTTCATCATCACGTGTTTTAACCGGTCTGATAAGTAAATCCACAAATCCGTCAAACCCAACGCTTACTTTTTTGCTTTGAATTATCTCTTTTTTTGACTTAAACTGTTTGCTATAACTCATTTTACACCTCCGCAAATTTCTGTTATATTAACGCTATACCTTTTATCTGCATTTTATATATCAACTAACTTTAACTTGTTATTAAACGCTTCTGAAGCCTCTTCCGATAATCTCACTGCTTGTTGTTATAATGATAAATGCGTGTGGATCAATTTTCTTAATTTCATTTCTCAATCTTATTGCCTCTATGCGCTTACACACAGTATGTATCATAGCTTTTTCTTCTTTAGTATATTCACCAACAACATTATTTACCGTTGCACCATGGTGCAACGTTTCAATTATAAATTGGGTTATTTCATCGCGCTTGTTGGTAATAACGACAAAATATTTACAGGTATTAAAGTTTTCTATTACCGCATCAACAATAAAAGCCTTAGAAAAAAGACCTAACAACGAGAATAGTCCTGTTTGAACATTAAATATAAAAAAGGTGCTCGCAGCAACTGCAAAATCTACTATAAGCAAAGCTTTTCCTACATCAAGTGATGTATACTTTTTTAAGATTAAGGCTGCGATATCGGTTCCTCCAGATGAGGCATTGGAATCAAATATCATGGCAGAGCCAACAGAAGTAATCAGCATTGCATAAACAAGCTCTAACAATGGTTGATTTGACAACGGTTGATCAATCGGAATAACTGTTTCAAGGATATATGCTATCGCAGAATAAAGCATACTGCAATAAACAGTTTTTATCCCGTTTTTACTGCCTAAAAATATAAATCCCAAAATCAACATTATTATATTAAGTATCCATATCCAAGCACCTGCACTAACCGGTGTTACAGGAGCTAAAATTGTAGCAATACCTGTCACTCCTCCGGTTGCAAAGCCATTGGGAATTTTGAAAAAGTACACCCCAACAGAAAGAAGAATGCATCCAAATGTCATCATTATAAAGTTTTTAAATTTCTTCATTTATAATCCTCACACATTTTTTGTTTTTTTATCAAGCTTTCTGTTTCTGAAATAGAGAAGAAAATCTATAAATACCATAAGCAAATTCAAAAAACAAAAGAATAACACATACCAGTTTGATTCTAAACTGCTGATATATTTTTCGTTCATAAACTTACCAGTTATTCCCGCAACATAACCCAAAAGAATTAAGCACAAAAAGCCAAGACTTTTTCCTTTTTGCATTTCGACTGCCTTTATTTAAAGGCTGTATAATCATAATCTGAACGTCAGCTATAAAATGAATAATTGTGGTGAAAACCGAAAAGCGATTTTCTTTTTAATTCAAACGCAGAGCATTTGTTCCTTAATTCTTCATTATTCATTTTTCACTATTCATTGATTTCATCTTCGATGAAATCTTTGCCGTCAACTGCCACAGTGCTCGAAAGAGCACAAAAGAGCGTTAGCTTTTTAGAATTTTATAAAAAATTCTGCATGCAACAATTATACCATATCAAAAGAAAAAAGGCAACCACCAAAGTTGCCTTTATACTGAATAATTTTATAATGCTATTTATATTTATTTCAACCCAACCTAAAAGCCAAAATAGTCTTTAGCATTGTAATAACAAATACCCTTGATAATTCTTTCGAGATTCTTCATATTTGCAGGATATTCCCCATTCTCTACCCAACTGCCGATAATATTACATAATATTCGTCTGAAATATTCGTGGCGGGTATATGATACAAAACTCCTTGAGTCTGTAAGCATTCCTACAAAGTTTGATAAAAGTCCAAGATTTGCCAACGCCTTCATCTGCGACTCCATTCCATCACGTTGGTCATTGAACCACCAACCTGAACCGAACTGTATTTTGCCAGGAGTTGGCGCCTTTTGGAAGTTACCAAGCATTGTTCCTAAAACATAGTTATCCTTTGGATTTAAGGTGTAAAGAATTGTTTTGGGCAACGCATCCTTCATTTCAAGTCTGTTCAATATTTTTGAAAGTCCTTCTGCTATCTGAAAATCGTTTATTGAATCAAACCCTGTATCAGGACCAAGTTTTTCAAACATTCTTGTGTTGTTGTTGCGCAAAGCGCCAATATGCAGTTGCCATACCCAGCCTCGTTTTGCATATTGTTCTCCTAAGAATACAAGCTTTTCGATAATTTCATCGTTCATTTCATCTACTGCGTGGTCAGAAAGTCTGCATCCGTTCTCATGGAAATAGTCCATCCTTTCCTCAATATCACTTTTGATGTTATTTAAGTCCGGGCGAAAAGCAGGTATAACCTTTACTCCAAAGCTATCTTTTAATGTTTTGTGATATTCTAACGTGTCGTATGGATTGTCTGTTGTGCAGATAACTTCCACATTAGACTTTTTTATAAGCCCTTGTGTAGTAAAATCATCCTTTGCAAGACAGGCGTTTACCTTGTCCCATATTTGCTTTGCTGTGTCTTCTGATAGTTCTTCATCTATATCAAAATATCTTTTAAGTTCAAGATGAGTCCAATGATACATGGGATTTCCTATCATAAGTGGCACAGTTTTTGCAAATGCGTACCATTTTTCAAAATCATCAGCATTACCTGTTATATATTTTTCGTCAATCCCGTTTGAACGCATCAATCTCCATTTATAGTGATCCCCACCTAAAAACAAATCATATGCGTTTTTAAACTTGTAGTTCTGTGCAATCATTTTAGGTGATATATGACAATGGTAGTCTATTATCGGCATATCTTTTGCAAAGCTATGATAAAGTGTCTTCGCTGTTTCGTTTTTCAACATAAAATTATCATTTATAATACTCATAATGTAACACCATCCTTAAAGATTGATATTTCCTCGTATCCGTTTTCTTCATTTTTAGATTTCTTTCCGTTGGCAACATCAATAACATATTCAATCAAGCTATCTGTTAAATCTATATGTTCAAGCATTCCGCTTGCATCAAAATCTATCCAGTTTTTCTTTTTGAGGCTTACAGTCTTATTTGTGCCTATTTTTATTGTAGGAACTGCACTTCCTACAGGTGTTCCTCTGCCGGTTGTAAACAGAATTAAATTTACCCCTGCAGCCATAAGATTAGTTACTGCAACAATATCATTTCCCGGACCGTTAAGAAGCGAAAGTCCGGGCTTTACCACAGTATCACCATAATCAAGCACATCTACTACTGCTGAAAGTCCTCCCTTTTGTACGCAACCAAGAGATTTTTCTTCTAATGTTGTTATTCCACCGTTTTTATTTCCCGGAGAAGGATTTTCATATATAACCTGATTGTATCGTGTGTAATAATCCTTAAAACCGTTTATAAGCTTTACTGTTTTATCAAAAACATCTTTGTTTATGCATCTGTCCATTAAAAGCTGCTCTGCGCCAAACATTTCAGGGACTTCTGTAAGCACACAGCTTCCACCCATTGCAGTTAGCCTGTCACAGAATCTTCCCACCAGAGGATTTGCGGTAATCCCCGAAAAGCCATCGCTGCCTCCGCACTTTAAACCCACCTTGAGTTTTGATATCGGGACAGGTACTCTTTCATCCTTTTGAGCATTTTTCTTAAGTTCATTAATCAGTTCTATTCCTTTTGCTATTTCATCATCAAAATCCTGAGCATTAAGAAATTTAACTCTTTTTTCGTTCCATGTCCCTAAAATGTTTTTAAATACATCTATGTTGTTATTTTCACAGCCAAGCCCTAACACAAGAACGCCTCCGGCATTAGGATGATTAACCATACCTTTTAATATGCTTTGAGTTATTTTTTGGTCATCACCAAGCTGAGAACACCCAAACGGATGCGGAAAATATTTAGCGCCTGTTTTTTCTGCAAGAATTTGTGCTGTTTTGTTTACACATCCAACAGTATTTACAATCCAGATATCGTTTCTTATTCCGACATCGCCGTTTTCACGGATATATCCCAAAAAAGTCATATCTGTTTCTATTTTATCAACAGGATATTCTACCGCATTATATGTATATTCTATCTTTCCTGACAGATTTGTTTTTACATTATGCGTATGTACATGATCACCTTTTTTTATATCGGATATTGCATGACCTATGGGCATACCATATTTGATGATGTTATCACCTTTTTTTATATCACACACAGCATATTTATGACCGGTTTGTATATTTACTTCAACATTATCCAGCTTATTAATTAACATACTTTTTTATCTCGCTTTCAAGGTACGATAAATCTTCATCCCACAGATTCTCATTTTGGAGGATTTCCTTTACAGTTGCGTTTTTCATAAACGCAGTTATTTGAGCATCGTCATTTGTCATATCAGTTCTGTAAAACTCAATCAACTTTGCAAATGAAAAAATCAATGTATCGGGCACCTTATTAAACCTGTTTATATATTCTTTAATTGATGGAAGCACCCTTACCTTAAACTTACTTACCGAATTTAACGCAATTGATGAAAGATAATGTTTTATATATGGATTTGCAAATCTTTTGAGAACATCATCAGCATATTCTTTAAGTTCTTCTTCCGGCAAGTCAAGAGTAGGAATAATTTCATGATATACACATTTTTTAATATGATTATTCATACCTTCATCCTCAACACAGCTTTTCACTGTATCAAATCCTTCTAAAAGTGCATATGGCACTAAAGATGTATGAGCTCCGTTCAAAATTCGAACCTTGCGTGTCCGATACATTTCAAGCTTATCAGTCAATATTACATTCAGATTGCACTTATCAAACGGAATTTCTCTAAACAATTCATTATATCCTTCTATGACCCAAAGATGAAAGTATTCAGAGGTATTAATCATATTATCTTCATAATCAAGCTCAATGTTTTCATTTTTAGGATAACCGGTATTTATTCTGTCTACCAGTGTATTGCAGAATATGTTTTCTTTTTCTATCCATTCAACAAAATCATTACCTAAATCCCACAAATCAGCATATTGCAAAACACATTTTTTAAGATTTTCGCCGTTTTTATCTATCAGCTCACATGGAAGAAAAACAAAGCCTCCAAGCTGTAAATCAAAACGCTTTTTCAAAAGTTGTGTAAGTTTGCCGGGAAATGATTTTGCAGGTGTGTCTGTGATTTTATCTTCTGCCGAAAAAACAATACCTGCTTCTGTGGTATTTGATATAACAAACCTAAAATCAGGATTTGCTGCAAGCTTTAGATATTCATCAAATTCATCATACGGCTTTACACATCTGGAAATGACATTATTCTTCTGAACTTCCACGCCCTCAAGTCCACGACAAATATGCGTATATACGCAGTTTTGTTTTGAAAGCATATCGCACATACCGTTTTCAATAGGCTGCACCACAACAACACTTCCGCTAAAATCAGTGTTGTCATTGACCTTTTGAATCATCCAGTCTGCAAACCCACGCAAAAATCCGCCTTCTCCAAATTGTATTATTTTTTCTTTCATTTTAATATCCGCTCCCATTTTTGCTTGGTATCTGCTTAATTACCTCTTTGTAAAATCGGCAATTAATGCAAGTAATACACTCATACATAAAATTCACAAATATCAAACACCGTAATCTTTAAGATATTCCTTGGTATTTTCTATCATCTGGTCAAATAATTCTCTTGCCTTTTCCTGTGAAATAGTTACAAGCGGATCGCCTATAAATGCATCAAATGCAATTTCAAGATTGCGTTCTTTTACAGCTCTTGCAACCACCTCTTGTTCAGCAACTACTCTGCTTACAAGTGGCAAGATTTTTTCAGGAATATTGCCTGCAAAAACAGGTTTTAATGTTCCTGATGTAAGATATGCGTTTGTTTCAACAATAGCACCTATTGGAAGATTTGGAATCTGACCTTGGTTCGGTATGTTGATATTTGTAGTAAAGTCGCCCAAACCAAGAATTGCTTTAATCTGTCTTACTCCTTCTTCGCCTGTTTCTTTTATTTCAAATTTCTGCTGTCCGCTTACAAGGCGTTTGCTTTCCTCAATAAGGTCATCACGGTTTTCTTTTCTCCATGATACAGGAGTTAATGCAAATCCCCATTTTTCAACACGTTCAGGACTGTCTATATACCAATATCCGGGGCAAAATTCTGCCAAATGTCTGTCTCCGGCAGCTGCTATATATCCAAATCGCTTGAATAAATCCATCTTTACAAGTTCGTGGGTATCGAAAAATTTATTCAACCAACTATCTTCATCTTTGAGTTCATAACCGCAATCACTATACTTTTCACAGAATTTTTCATATACAGGGAACAAATCAATATCCTTATAATATGCTTCTGTAAGCCATGTAAAGTGGTTTACGCCTACTACATTAACCTTTATATCCTTAAATGGAACTTCTTCAATGCCTTCAATTATAGATAAAGCTCTGCTTAAAAGTTTCTGAGTACCAAAAACTTCATGACAACATCCCCACGCTTTTATTTCCGGGAATGTCATATAAAGAGCTTTTAAACAAAGTGACATTGGATTTGTGTAATTTATTACCCATGCATCAGGACAATTTTCTTTAACTGACTGTGCAATTTCTTCAAACATCGGCAATGTACGCAAAGCACGCACTATTCCGCCAGGTCCCATTGTATCACCAACAGACTGATATATACCATATTTTTCAGGAAGATGAACATCGCTGTCCATTTCATCAAATGTACCAGGTAAAATTGAAATAATTACAAAATCAGCATTTATAAGGGCTTCTTTAAGAGTCTTAACAGCTTTGCAATTCCACTTAGCCTTACACTCCGGATGCTCCTCTACTTTGCTCCACACAATTTCATTTTGCTTTGCAGCCTCATAATCTATATCGTAAAGACATAGTTCACCTGAAAGCATTTCTTCTTTTGCAAGGTCGCTCATCAGCTTCCACGCCCATCCGCGTGAGCCTCCGCCTATGTACGCAATTTTCAAATTCTTTGCTTTGTCAAATTTATTCATCATATTTTCCCCTTTCTATGTGTTGTTGCGTATAAACATCACAAACTCATATTTGTCTTAACTGTAATGATATCAATTTCGACAAAAGCAGTCAATGTAAGTACTTAACATTTTTAACACTTTATATTCTTTTTTTAAGATTTTTCTTGACATTCATAACATTTTATAGCATAATTACAGTAACAAATTTTTCAAGTCAAATTGTGAGGTGACTACTGTGTTTTCATTTGAAAAACACGCCAAAGACTTTGATATTTCAATAGTTAACTATGCAAAGTGGCCTTCTTTTAACGACATACATTATCATGACGGATACGAACTCTACTATTTATTAAATGGTGATACTAAATATATAACCGATAATGCTACATATGAAATACACAAGGGAGATGTTGTTATTATTCCTCCCTATGTCAGGCATATGACACGCCCTCATAATACCGAACGATATAAAAGAATATTAGTTAATTTTTCCCAGGCGTTTCTTAATGATTGTTTAAACAGACATAGTGAACTAACCAGCTTTTTATCAGAACCACGTGTTATACGAATTGATGCACAAAAACAAAACGGATTTCGCAGAACTTTTAACCTTCTTGTAGAAGAGCATCTTTCAGAATTCCACGATTGTAACACCGCTGAAAAAGGGCTTTTACTTACATGTTTTGTTCAATTAAAGCGATTATATGACAAAAATATTGCTCGTGATGGCAATAACACACAAGAGCATTATGTCCCTCTTCCGCATCAATTGCAAATTTTAATCAACTTCATTGCGTCTAATTACGCACAACAGCTCACGCTTGAAGAACTTTCATCGCAAGTTCATTTAAATCCCGTGTATGTATCAAGTCTTTTCAAAAAAAATCTCGGATATACATTTAAGGAGCATTTGATTAACGTACGCTTAAACGCATCATCTAAATTATTAAAAAATTCGGACGATTCAGTCGAAAAAATTGCTTTTGCCTGTGGATTCAATTCTTGCAATCACTTTTGTAAAACATTTAAAAAACATACAGGCATTTCCCCCTCAACTTACAGAAATTCAGATAAATCCGATGAAAATCTAAATACTTTTATATAAAATAAGTCCATACAAATGTATGGACTTATTTTATATTCATTTTTTCACTTAAAGTTGCACTGATTAAACACCAAGATATTTATGTACAATTGGCCACGAATCATCTGCATAGAACCTATGCCCACCATTACCTTTTATAAGGGCACATCTATGTTCCGCCTGATATTCCTTGTATGCCCGTTTGCCTTTTTCAAAAACTTCTTCGGCACCAAATATCGGGAAGACCGGATCTTGTATTCCTGATACTTGAATATAATACTTAGGGCACGCCATTGCCATAAGGTCATTCATATCAAAAAATTCTGCTATTTTAGGTACATAATTACATGAACAATGATACATTGCAGCAATTGAATCTTTAAATGTACACATTGCACATGACGGCATTGCAAGTACAATTCTATCCTCCAGCGCAGCAATATATGCCGTTGCAGTACCGCCACCTGAGTTTCCCATACAGCAAATCATATTAACGTTCACTTTATCTTTGAATTCAGCTTCTAAAACATCGATAAGTCTTGAAACATCCCATACACGCTCAGCTATTGTTGTCCTGCCCATAAGCAGTGCCGTCATGGACGATTCATAGCACCGCGGTCCTTTTTCATCTCCACCGCATTCGCCAAAGTTTCTCTGTTCTAAAGCTACCGCCGCAAAACCTTCTTTAACGGCTCTCAGGCAAAAATCACGATCACCGTCTTTTATCATGTCTTCGTCACCGTCGTATTTTGCTTTCCCCAACGAAATATGCATACCAGTTGAATGTCCTTGGAGACAAATCATAACAGGTGGGTTTTGAACACCGTCAGGCAACAGCAGATGACATGGAACACGATACCCTTTCTCACTTTGAAAGGTAAAACGGATTTCAGTAGCATTATCAATCTTTTCTTCATATTCAATTTCTATCTCAGAATCCACATTAATAAACTTATTCATACCAAGAAGTTCTGAAAGTTTTTCTCTCGCAGAAATCTTCCATGTTTCAAAATCCTTTCCATCGTATGTCATTGACGGAATTTGTTTATTTAGTAACTCTTTATTATTTTCGTAAGCTGACTTCATTTTTAATTCTCCTAAAATCGTTTAATGTAGTTTTGCAGATTATATTAAAATTCGTAAACAGTTTGATATGTTCAGTATATCATAATAAGTTAAAAATCGCAAGAAGAAACATTAAAATTAAAAGTCCAAATCTTTAAAGGTTTGCTAAATCGCCATAAAATGATAAAAACTCAGGATTACCTGAGTTTTTTTCGTTAATTATTCATAAACAAAGAACCCATCTTTTGATGAGTTCTTTGTTTGTTTCGGCGATGTCCTAATTTCCCAGGCCGTCTCCAGCCAAGTATCTTCAGCGCTAGGGAGCTTAACCGTCGTGTTCGG
>JAFQRW010000008.1 GCA_017409875.1 Clostridia bacterium | reverse complement strand
TTTCAACGGGAATCAAAACATAATTTGATGCCGTAAGTGCATTAGTTACGATAAGGCTCAGCGATGGCGGGCAGTCGATTATGATGTAATCATACAAGTGCTCAATTGTCGATATAATATCTTTCAACAGGTATTCTCTGCGGTAAGCATTCATTACTTTGTAATCCATTTCCGCAAGTACCGAGTTTGCAGGTATTATATCGACCTTTCCGACTTGTCTTATACATTCAACTACTCGCTGTTCCGTAACTCCATCAGCTATCGCTTCATCTATTAAGTCGCAAAGTGTGTTGTCAAGTTCGTCTGCAATCATCCCAAGGGATGTTGCAATATTCCCCTGACTATCTGCATCAACAATAAGCACCTTTTTATTAAACTCTGCAAATGAATATGCTATGTTAATGCTTGATACGGTTTTACCAACACCGCCCTTTAGATTAATTAAACTTATAACCTCACTCATAGTCGATTTCTCCTTATAAAATTTTTTAATTTTTTTCTAATTTATCACCTCATTTTGCTATGAATTTTAGACTTTAAATGAAAATTGAGCTTGTCTTTTTTGGAAAACAAAAAGAGACAAGTCTTCGAAACCCTTGATTTAACAAGGTTTTCTCGACTTGTCCCTATTATAGCATAATGATAGAACCAGTGAACGATTTAGATGTCAATTCTACCAGGAGTAAAAATGCTTGCTTGCAAGGGCATTTTTACGACGCCGTCAATTGACACAGCGGTCAAAGACCGCAAAAAGCCAAAAGGCTTTAGGGATTTTATAAAATAAAATCCCGTATGTGTCAATTATACCACGCGTTACCTTTTTTTGCAACAATACCACATAATTAAATAAAAACAATCTTATTTTTATACGCAATAAGGGCATACCACCGGTATGCCCTTAAATATTATCTGATATTATTCATTAAAGTCTTACTTAAAATTAAACTATATTTACACTAACACATGCATTCCACCAACCGTAAGGACTTGGATTTTCCAAAACCTTTTCTTCCAGTTCAGGAATATTTGGCAGCTGACCCGAAACAAAATTCTCAAGTCTGTCTTTGCAGCTTAAAAGTCTTTGGATAAGTCCGCCCAAACGTAAATCCTGTGCATCAAAGCCATGAGGTTTATTGTATTCAAGCCATATACTTTGAAAAGATGCGTGAAAAGCTTTTAATCTTAAAATTGTTTCATCATATTCTTTGATTATTTCTTTTAATGCCTCTTTGTCATTTGCAAGATAAGCCTTTCTTGTCTTAACGCCAAGCGCTGCTTTAAGAGAAAGTACCCCCGCTAAATTTTCATAGCTTTCAAAAATATTGCTGTGATTTCCTTTTTCAACATTGCTTAATTTTTGTGCGAGATTTGCATAGAACTCATTATCACTTTCAGCACAAAAACAGTCATTCAAACCTACAAACGGGTCGTTATACAAAAGGTACTTGCTGGCAGAGTTATTATCTTTGTGCATTCCTCCTGGTGAATCAAATGATTCAAGAAGCACAAAACTATCAAACTCAGTACCGACAATTTCATAGAACTTTTTCTTAATTGAATCCATATCGGTGTTTCCACGCATTTTTTCAGCAGCAAACATAAGAGTTGGAAGTATTGTAAACGGATTGCATTCTGCGCCGTTATCACCCCAAACAGTTAAAAATACGCCGTCGATTTCGTTATCATTACATGCAGAAATAGCAGCATCAGTTCTTTCAATACTCATCGCATTGTACGGAGCAAAACCGCCCCATGTCCAAGCTCCGCCTGCAAAATAAACCTTTCTGTTAAAAAGCTTGTTGCGTTTTATCATCTTGTCATAGTGGTCATATTCTGAATGATAATAATCCCAGTACACAAGAGAAACATTTTCAGGAAGTGCCGCTCTTTCAAGAACTTTAGCTGTATCTACCTCGCCATATTGATCTCCGTAACCGTCCTGATCTGCAGCAAGCTTGCAAAACATATCGCTCCATATCATAGGTTCAAAGTTATACTTCCCAGCAATATCACAAACTTTATGCAAATGCTCATTAATAATATCAAATTTATCACGCATGCCATTTTTTATTGCATAGTTTCCGGTTCCTACGCGATATGCTTCATCCATACCAATATGTATTTTTCTGCTTGTAAAACATTCGGAAAGTGTTTTTAGCATATCTTCAATCAGCAGGTATGTTTTTTCCTCACCTATTAAAAGAATATCATCACAATCATTAACATCTGAATATATCTTATGCCACTTAAACATTTGTTTAAGGTGTGCCAATGTCTGTATGCACGGAATCAGCTCAATACCTATGCTTTGGCAATAGCTATCAATATCTTTAAGCTCTTGTTTTGAGTATCTTCCCCTAAGATGTCCAAAATACGGTTGTGACTCTATTTCATAGGTATCTTCTGTATAGAGCATCAGGGTATTTAACCCCATTTTTTTGATAATCTGAGCAAATTCTTTTACTTTATCAGGCTTCATAACCGCATTTCTTGAACAATCCAGCATTACTCCAAGCATTTTTTCCATAAAAACATCCCCTTTTCTTGACATTTGATTAATATCTGTTACAATTAGTATAACATAGTTTTATTTGTAAAACAACTAATTAAATTTGCGTATTTTATAACAATATTGACGTAGAGGTTTATATGAATACAGAAATCCTTATCCCAACTATACACGGTGCCAATATTTGCGTGCACGGTGTCACAACAGCTAAAACAAACATTCACTTTGACTGGCACATTCACAATGAATGTGAAATGTATCTGTGTCTTGATGGCAAGGAAATTTTCTATGTTCATGGCAAAGAATATGCCCTCACAAAGGGTGATATTTTCTTTGTTAATGAATATGTTCCCCATAAAACCTTCACATACAAAGGTACTACCGGTTTTTTAATACAGTTTTCCGCCGATTCCTCTTTGGATGAAACAAACAAGCTGTTGCGCCGTCACAGCAATTTTTCAGGGTGCAGCGAATTTATTCTAAAAAGCGGCACTGAAGCTAATGCATCTTTACATCAATGTCTTATTGAAATAATTGAAGAAAACACTCACCGCCAAAAAGCGTACACTCAGCATATCAAAGCAGCAATGCAAAAAATTATTGCCATTTTATATCGAAACGGTATTTTATATGAGCCGGAAGAATTTTTGCAAAACAAACAACTTATACGGTTTCTCCCTGTTATAGAGTACATAAATGTTCATTGCTGCGAAAAACTCTCGCTTTCTGATGTGAGCAGTATTTTGCACATAGATAATGCTCATTTCTGCAGAATTTTCAAAGAAGCAATGAACACCTCATTTATTAAATACTTAAACTTCGTTAGAATATGCAAGGCGGAAAAGTTGCTTTTGGAAACAGATAAAACCATTTCTGAGATTTCTGCACAAACCGGGTTTTCTTCCCCCTCGTATTTCACTGAAACTTTTAAACAAAACAAATTCTGTTCACCCCTTGTATATAGAAAAATGAAAAAAAGATAATGATTATGTCATCATCTTTTTTTCTGCACAGTTGTATTTATAGAAGGATTTTTTAGGCACAAAAATCACTGACACAAGCACAACAAGTAATAAAATAATTATTTAAATTAAAATTGATTCAACGTTGACAACTTATGTTGACAGATTCCAATTAAACATCAAGATAAAAATCAAGCAAAAATGTTATAGATATAAAGCCTCCATTGTGATATAATTTTATTGTAATGGAGGTTTTTATTTATAAATATTAAATTTAAAGAAACTCATTCTCTGGCAGTCTTTTTTGCAGAAAATATTGAAAAAGAAAATATAATTTCCGAGCTTTTTGAATACTTCAAAATTGATTGTATAGAAAGATGTCACTACAATCCTTCGCATCTGGATAATTTAATAAGACAATTCTACAAATACGAGCAATGTGACATTAAAATTCTTGAATCAATAATTGATTGCTTAAAAACAGGACGAGAAAATATAAAAAACAAAGAAAATGATTTAATAAAATCAATTGTTTCATACATTGATGATAACCTTACTGAAGATTTTAGTATTGAGCAAATTGCAACCGACCTGAATATAAGCTATTACTATATGTGTCATATATTTAAAGACAGATATAATATTTCAATTAATACATTCAAAACCAAAAAAAGGCTTGAAAAGTCAATGAGACTGCTTTTGCAAACAGACAAAAAAATTTCTGATATTGCATCCTTGTGCGGTTTTAATAACACAAGTTATTTTACTGAAATTTTTACAAAAAATGTTGGAATATCTCCCTCGTTGTTCAGAACAAAATACCCTGATATATATATTCATGATTCATATAACTATGATGATTTTATTATGGCAACAAAGCTTGGTTGTGTTCGTTTTACCGAAAATGGAGTTACTCAAATACCATCATATTATAAATATGTTTCCATACATGTACCCGATGATACATTTAAGTTTTTGCACGAAGCTGCAATTATTGAGTATAAGGGATGCTTGTACGCTTCGTGATATAACTGTCCGGAAAAAGAATTGCAGGGTTACACTCCTATATGCGCAAGACGTTCTTATGACAAAGGCAAAAACATGGACAGACCTTGAAATAATATGCGATGACAAAAGCGGAAAAATATTATATTGCCCACCGGTTTACGGAATCTGTGATGATAAGCTTTATATGTTTGTAAATCAAATGGTTGCACCTGATCACATTCATTCATTAGACCTTTATGTGCTTAATGAAAAGACTGATAAATTTGAGTTTTTATGGTCAAAGCCCGTTCCGTTTAAGCTTAATACAAATGTTGTAAGCCTGCCAAACAGAAAACTTTTGCTTCCCGGAAGAATTGGTGAGTTGGATGGATTTCCAAACACACCCGCTGCACTCATTTCTGACAGTGGAAAAATAGATGCAGACTGGCATCTTGTGAAAATTGCAGAAAACGGAGATTTACCAAACGGTAAAGAACTAATACACCCCGAAATTTCTGTAATATGTGCAGAAAACGTGTTATATATGTTTTGCAGAAATGATAAAGCACACGTTCCGCTAGTCTACATTTCCAAAGATTATGGAGAAACCTGGAGTGATATTTGCTCTCATGATATTCCAATCATTTCCAGCAAGCTCTATTGTGGGGATTTATCTGACGGCAGACATTATCTGGTTTGTAATACCGATAAAATCAATCGTACAAAAGTGTCATTATACCTTACTGATGATAATAGTAAAAATTTCACTAAACAAATTGTGCTTTTTGATACTGATAAAGATTTCCACAGTGGTTGTCATTATCCTGCTGCTTGTGAATACGACAATCATCTTTACATAATTGCAACACAAAATTACGCAGGCGGCAACAGAGGCGCATTGTTGTTTAAAATTGATCTTAGTGAAATATAAAATTTAACTAATATAAAGCATCTTATGCTTGATAATTACTATTTTGTGTGCTATTATTAAACAAGAGGTGATTTGTTGTGAAAATGCTATCGTTTGGCGAAATTCTCTGGGATGTTTACCCTGATGCAAAATATCTAGGGGGTGCGCCACTTAATTTAGCAGCTCATGCATCTTTGCAAGGTGCTGAAGCCTTTATGCTTTCTGCAGTTGGCCGTGACAGTTATGGAAATGATTTAATTAATGAGGTTAACTCTCTTGGAGTCAGCACAAAATATATATCTAAAATTTTACAAAAACAAACAGGTAAATGTCTTGTTACTTTAGATGAAAATGCATTGCCAAGTTATAATCTTTTAAAAGATGTATCGTATGATTATATAAAACTCCCTGATAAATTTGAAGAAGAATTTGATGTGTTGGCTTTTGGAACTCTTGCATTAAGGTCTGAGCACAACATAAATGTTTTAAAACAACTAATTTTGCAAAACAATTTTAAAGAAATATATACCGACCTTAATATCAGGCCACCGTTTTACTCAAAAGCAAGCATTGAGTTTTGCTTGAAAAATGCAACTATTGTAAAAATCAGCGATGAAGAATTACCGGTTGTAACTGATGAGCTTTTTAATACAACAATAGATAACAAAGAAGCTTTGCAAAAGTTGGCAAGTGAGTATAAGCAAGTTAAAATTATTATTTTAACTCTTGGCAAAGACGGAAGCCTTGCGTTAGATTGCTCAAAAAATCAGTTTTATTATGCAGACGCTGTGCCCTGCAACGTAGTTTCCACAGTTGGTGCAGGTGACAGCTTTGGTTCAACATTTCTAACAAGCTTTTTTAATGGCTCCGATATTCAAACTTCTCTTGAACTTTCCTCGAAAATAAGCTCGTATGTTGTTTCTAAAAAAGATGCAGTCCCGTCCGATATGCTTGATTTTTTAAAAAATATTTAATTTTAAAACGCACCTTTACAAGGGTGCGTTTGCTGTATTTATAGGCATTTTTATGTCACTAAAAACTACTATAAAAAATATTTTGAAAAAATTTTAAGAAAACACTTGAATTTTTTACCAATTTTTGGTATAATTTGGATATACCAAAAATTACCAATAAAGGATGGGGTTAAAAAATGTCAAAAATACGAGTATTAATTGCAGAAGATAACAAGGAGTACGCTTTAACTTTAAAAGCACATTTCGACAAGTTTGAGGATATCAAAGTTGTTGGTGTGGCAGCAGACGGACTTGAGGCAGTGGAATATATCAAAAACACAAGTCCTGATGTTGTAGTTTTGGACCTTGTTATGCCAAAACTTGACGGAATTGGAGTTATGGAGAAGAAATATCCAAAGAATCCTGAGTACATCGTAATTTCAGCCGCTGCTCAGGACAAGATTATTGCAAAAGCTATTGATGCGGGTGCAAGCTACTATATGCTAAAGCCTGTAGAACATGACATTATTGTTGACAGAATCAGAGGTATTTTTAAAAAGTCCAAAAATTCCGATAGTTTTCCTGCAAAATCGGGTCTTGCTGATATTGAAACAAAAGTTACTGCTGTAATTCACGAAGTAGGCGTGCCTGCACACATTAAAGGATATCAGTATTTAAGAGAAGCTATTATGATGACTATTGACAATATGGATGTTATAAACTCTATTACCAAGCTCTTATACCCTACTGTTGCTAAAAAGTATGGAACAACAGCCTCACGCGTTGAGCGAGCAATAAGACACGCAATAGAAGTTGCCTGGGACAGAGGCGACACAGACGTTTTGAACGGAATTTTCGGCTACACTATTGCAAGCGGAAAAGGCAAGCCGACTAACTCGGAATTTATCGCAATGATTGCAGACCGTTTAAGACTTCAGCTTAAAGCAAGCTAAAAAACGAGACCGTTAAGGTCTCGTTTTTTAATATTCAACGTTAAGTAAAATAAGTCCATATCATTTTTTGAAATAGTAATGTCAAAAATTTCTCTTTCTGTTGATTTTTTATATATTTTATTAGAGCAAAATGCTTTAAAATCGTGTCTGCCCAAAAAATACTCAGATGCTTTTATCATTTGCTACAAATCGAGTTTTCTTCAATAAAAGCGCAATACTTACATTCAAAAACTGAGGGCTTTTCCACATTTGCAATTTTGTATTCATAAGTTTTTGATTTCGCATTAAGTCTTGCATGAAATCTTTGGTGGACTTTTTGGACCAAATTTACTTTTATGTCAGCAGCAAATATTTGTTTAAATAATTTCTTAAAAACTCACAATACATCTCTTTATCAAGCTTAAAGCTTGCCACCTGGCATTTAGCATGAACTCCTTTATCTGTTCTGCCCGAGCCATAAATCTCAACTTGTTCACCTGAAAGCTCAGCTAAAATATTCTCAAGCTTTCCCTGAATTGTGTTTTTGTTATTTCCCTGTTTTTGCCAGCCGTTATACTTAGCTCCAATATATTCTAAAACAACTTTATAGTTTTGCAAGTTTTTTTCCTCTGTAAAGCTCTACGTACATTTCCTGCTTTACACCGCTTTCATACATTTCAAGATTCTTGCACTTTATTATATCGTGATTTTGTTCTACAAGCATCATAATTGCTAAAAAAGTATCCCATTTTAGAGGCATTAAGTGACGCTCAATAGAAGAAATAGTCTGTCTTTTTTTTCCAAGTCTTTCACCAAGCTGAGTTTGCGACAACTTAAGCTGTTTTCTGATTGCAGGCAAATCTTTTATCATACAATCAACCAGCTTTTTTCTGTTGTCGTTCATTGATAATTCAATACTCAATATTCACCCTTCTTTTCCTACATAACTCACATTTATTCTACCACTTAAAATAATCTTTGTCAAATTCCATTTTTTTACATATAAAAAGCGGAAAGCCAAATAGCTTTCCGCTTTAAATAACCGTTATTATTATTTTTTGTCGTTGATTGCAGCCTGAGCAGCAGCAAGGCGAGCAATCGGAACTCTGAACGGTGAGCATGATACGTAAGTTAAGCCAATCTTGTGGCAGAACTCAACTGAAACAGGGTCGCCACCGTGTTCACCGCAGATACCGCAGTGCATTTCAGGACGAACTTTCTTACCCATTGTAACAGCCATTTCCATAAGCTTACCAACACCTGTCTGGTCGAGCTTAGCAAACGGATCATTTTCAAAGATTTTTGCATCATAGTAAGCATCTAAGAACTTACCAGCATCGTCTCTTGAGAAACCGTATGTCATCTGAGTAAGGTCGTTTGTACCAAAGCAGAAGAATTCAGCTTCTTTAGCGATGTCATCAGCAGTGAGGCACGCTCTTGGGATTTCGATCATTGTACCAACTTCGTATTTAAGGTCTGCGCCTGCTTTAGCGATTTCTTCATCAGCTGTAGCAACAACAACTTCCTTAACATACTTAAGTTCTTTAATATCGCCAACTAAAGGAATCATAATTTCAGGAACTAAATTCCAGTCAGCGTGAGCTTTTTTAACATTGATAGCAGCACGGATAACTGCTCTTGTCTGCATTTTTGCAATTTCAGGATATGTTACTGCAAGACGGCAGCCACGGTGACCCATCATTGGGTTAAATTCGTGGAGTGAAGAAATAATAGCTTTAATATCTTCAACTGCCTTATCCTGAGCTTTAGCAAGAGCTGCAATATCAGCTTCTTCTGTAGGAACGAACTCATGAAGCGGAGGATCTAAGAATCTGATTGTAACAGGATTACCTTCTAAAGCTTCATAAAGTTTTTCAAAGTCGCCCTGCTGATATGGAAGAATTTTTTCGAGCGCTGCTTCTCTTTCTTCAACTGTATCTGAGCAAATCATTTCTCTGAATGCAGCAATTCTGTCTGCTTCAAAGAACATATGTTCTGTACGGCAAAGACCGATACCTTCAGCTCCGAGTTCACGAGCTTTTTTAGCATCAGCAGGAGTATCAGCATTTGTTCTAACCTGAAGTGTTCTGAATTCATCAGCCCACTGCATAATTCTGCCGAATTCGCCTGCGATTTCAGCATCAACTGTAGGAATGATACCATCGTAGATGTTACCTGTTGAACCATCGATTGAAATAGCATCGCCTTCAACAAAAGTTTTGCCTGCTAATGTAAATCTCTTATTTTCTTCATCCATATTGATATCGCCACAACCTGATACGCAGCAAGTACCCATACCACGAGCAACAACGGCTGCGTGTGAAGTCATACCACCACGAACGGTTAAGATTCCCTGAGAAGCTTTCATACCTGTAATATCTTCAGGTGAAGTTTCTAAACGAACAAGAATAACTTTTTCGCCCTTAGCGTTCCAGCTTTCAGCATCTTCTGCTGTAAATACAATTTTACCGCATGCTGCACCTGGAGAAGCTCCAAGACCTCTGCCCATAGGAGTAGCAGCTTTTAATGCTTTAGCATCAAACTGAGGATGTAAAAGTGTATCGAGGTTTCTTGGATCGATCATAGCAACAGCTTTTTTCTTATCAATCATGCCCTCGTCAACCAAGTCACAAGCAATCTTAAGAGCAGCTTTTGCAGTTCTCTTACCGTTTCTTGTCTGGAGCATATAAAGCTTTTTGTTTTCGATTGTAAATTCCATATCCTGCATATCTCTGTAGTGGTCTTCAAGGATTTTGCAAACCTTGTTGAACTCTTCGAATGCTTCTGGGAATTTTTCAGCCATCTGAGCGATTGGCATAGGAGTACGAACACCGGCAACAACGTCTTCACCCTGTGCGTTTACAAGGAATTCACCCATAAGACCGGGTTCACCTGTAGCAGGGTCACGAGTAAACGCAACACCTGTACCGCAATCGTCACCCATGTTACCGAATGCCATCATCTGTACGTTAACAGCTGTACCCCATGAATAAGGGATATCGTTATCTCTTCTGTATACGTTTGCTCTTGGGTTGTCCCATGAACGGAAAACGGCTTCAACAGCACCCATAAGCTGTTCTTTAGGATCAGCCGGGAAGTCTTTACCGATTTTGTTTTTATATTCTGCTTTAAACTGTGCAGCAAGTTCTTTTAAATCGTTAGCATCAAGTTCGATATCCTGAGTAACGCCTTTAGCTTCTTTCATTTCGTCGATAAGCTGTTCAAAGTATTTCTTACCAACTTCCATAACAACGTCTGAATACATCTGAATAAATCTTCTGTAGCAGTCCCATGCCCAACGAGCATTACCTGTTTTAGCAGCCATTGTTTCAACAACGTCTTCATTAAGACCAAGGTTTAAGATTGTATCCATCATACCTGGCATTGATGCTCTTGCACCTGAACGAACTGATACCAAAAGTGGATTTTCTTTGTCGCCAAATTTTTTGCCGCAGATAGCTTCCATCTTTATGATATTTTCCATAATTTCTGCCTGAATTTCAGCGTTGATTTTACGGCCATCTTCATAATACTGTGTACAAGCTTCTGTTGAAACAGTAAAGCCCTGAGGAACAGGAAGACCGATCTTTGTCATCTCAGCAAGGTTTGCGCCTTTACCACCAAGGAGTTCACGCATTGATGCGTCTCCTTCTGAGAATAAGTAAACGAATTTTTTACTCATTAGTTACCCTCCTAATATTTTATCAGACCTATTATACTCTTTTTTCCCCAATTTGTAAAGAAAAACTTTTAAAAATCTTTTTTGCTTTAAAAAAGCATTGACTTTTCAAATGTAAAAATATATAATGAGGCTTGTTTTTTGTAAAAGAAAGGAAATTTTTGATGAAAAAAGCAATATTTATATGCCTGATTGCCGCTTTTTTGCTGCAGGTTGTCTCATGTACCCCACACAAACCGGTTACAGCACTTCATATAAACTCACAAACCGTAAGACTTGAAAGTGATATGTCAAAAAACTTAAGTGTAAGCACCAAGCCCGAAACTGCAACACTTTCTGACTATAATCTCATAAGTGAAAATGAATTTGTAGCTGTTTGCGAGGGGAATAATGTTTGTGCGATTAACGAAGGCGAAACTTATGTTTATGCCACTTCAAAAAACGGCGATGTCACAAGTAACAAGATAAAGATTATTGTAAGCAATGATATTTTTGAAGTTGCAGCTAAAATAATTCTTTTATCTGAAGACCAAAAAGATGATGAATTGGTGGAAACTGAAGTAACGCCACAAAAAGCATCACAGATTACAGAAACAAGGATATATGAACTCCCTGAAAAATTTACTCCCCCGCCTCTTACCGAAGATAATGCCTCCGATACTGTGTACATAACCAAATCGGGCAATAAATTTCATAAAGAAAACTGCTCGTATGCCAAAAACGCCTCCCCTGTTCCACGAAGCGAGGCGTATGACAGTGGGAAAACACCTTGTCAGAAGTGCAATCCGTAAACTGAGTATAACATTTACACATACACCTGTCAATATAAATTGAATATATTTTGAATATTTTTATGATATTTATTTTTGAATACAACCAAACTATAATTAAACTATGAGGTGATATTCATGGACAAACCTATTATAAAAATAAACAAAAAGGGCGAAGACGGATATAAAATTATATCTGTTCGTATTAAAGATGGTACACTCAAAAAAATAGACAATTTATCTTCAAAAAGCAATCGTTCGAGAAACGAATTAATCAACATTATTCTTGAAAATTCTGTTGATAATGTTGAAATAAATTGATATGTTGGATAATTATTATGAAAAAAGATATTTTAAAAATAACCAAAAAACCTTTAAAGGGCGATGATGGTTACAAAACATTTTCTATTCGTATAAAGAACGAAATAGTGGAAAGCATTGATCATATTGCTGACATTACAAACCGTTCCCGAAATGAGTTAATAGGTACATTTTTGGAATATGCAATAAAAAATTGCAATATAGAAGAAAAATGAGATGTGAACTTCACATCTCATTTTTATATTCCTCAAATTGTTTTATAAGCTCTTTACCTGTTAAAGCCAAAAGTTCGTAATATTTTTTAGTTAATTCTTTATTTCCTCTTCCTATTTTAAAGCTGTCTGTCAAAACCTCAAAGGTAAAGTCGCCCTTGTAAGCAATGTCTGCGAGCGCTTTCATTATTGCACTCCAGTCCATTTTCCCAAAATATGGAATTGTATGTAAATCATTATTTAAGTCATTATCATGAATATGAAGGGCAGTAAGTCTTTTATTTCCAAGCTCATAAATTGCCTCGTGTGCGTGCTGACCTACCAGACTTGAATGTCCAACATCAAGGCAAACTGTAAAATATCTTTCGTCCAAAGCATCAAAATAGTCGGCCAGTTCTCTTCCAAAGCTACATACGTTTGCAACAATTCTGCCAAACTCACTTGAGTATTTCCACATATTTTCAATAGCTATTTTTATATTAAACTCTCTGCACAGCGGCACTAAAGAATTGAAAAATTCCAAATTTAACTCTTTTTGGTTTATATCCGGTCTTGAGGTTGCATCTATCGGATGCACTACAATTTGCTTTGCACCTAAAATACCTGCCATTTTTATTGAACGAACAATATGTGGTTTTATTCTTTTGTTATATTCTTCCGCTGTTTCGTGAGTGTTACGAAAGCGCATACTCGGATACGGGGCATGAGCCTGATTAAAATAAAGACCGCTGTTTTTTACCTCTTTTAAAAGCATGTCACAAGTTTTTTCGTAATTTTGTTCTGAAAACTCTTCATTTTCAATTATATCACGCATAAAGCCGATATCTATAGCATCAAAGCCACATTCTTTTGCAACTTCAATTCCTTTTTGATATCCGAATTCTGAAAAAAGTTGTCTTGTTGTTGTTGAGAGTATCATAAATGTCCTCCACTTTATATTTCCCGGGAAATTATTTAAAGTAAATTGTTACCTCGCCAATTTCTTCATTCCACGAAACCATAGCACCTAATCCTTCGGCAACAAATCTTACAGGCACATAAACCATTTCGTCTTTCACAATCGGATATACGCTGAGTTTTGAAAATTTATTATTTATAACTGCATTTGTATCCATTACCCAGATTGAAATTTTATCGCTTCCTAATGTTATGTCTGCTCTGCCGTAACCGTCTGTTTCGTCATGAGCAATTTTTCCGCCCATTTGATTTACTATAAAATCCGCAGAAATCATAATTGTCTCATTTTCTTCAACCAGACCGGGTGCCTCAATAATTTCTCCGTTTAAATCTGCAGTATCGCTATTTAGTTTCATAACAAGTTTGTTTTTATATTTTTCAACACCCTTGTTATAAAATTTAAGTGCCTCATCTTTTGAAACGGCATAATCATAAAATGCAACCTCATCAATCATTCCTAAAAGGTTACCCCATGCTCCCTTGCCTATTTCAAAGGTTTTATTGTTGTTTGCAATGGTAATATAATCAAAAAGCTCAACCGGCAGCACTTCCGCACTTGAAAGTACACCATCGTAATAATAATACAAGATGTTTTTTTCGAAAACAACAGTAAGATTATGCCATTCATTTTTTATTGTATCATGATTAAAAAGCTCTTTTGATTTAAAAGAATAGCTTCCGTATTCAGAATTTTGAAGTTTAAATGTTATGTCGCTTCTGAAATAAGTATAATTATCAGAAAAATGTATTGAAATCGGTCCTTGAGTTACATCGCCTGAAGTTGACTCTCTTGAAAGAAGCATCGGGTCAGTAGGTGTTGTATCGGATATGTTAAACCATATTGAAAACGTAAGCTCATCACGGAGTTTTGTGTGCCCTGAACCGTTAAGCGAAAGATGTCCTCCGCTCAGTTTTACACCTTTTCCTGCTATACTTTTATTTTCAAGTGCCATATTTCCAAACTCTAATATGCTAACACCGCTGTCAACTTTGTTTTTAAGACCGCTTTCAAAATCAGCTTCTAATATTTTGGTGTCAGGAACTTCAAACATACTTTCAAGCTTGAATGCACCAAAAATAAGGCAGACACATATAACAATCATTGTAAGTGATATTACTGTTTCTTTGATTCTCATCTTAACCTTCCTTTCAATCACTAATTATAGTCATTTATGCCTTTTTTGTCAAACTTATGTGTTGATTTTAGGGGAATTTTGTTGTAAAATCAGTATGAGGTGATAATTTTGGTTTTAAATGTCTCGCCGTTTGATTTGACAGACACATTTGAATGCGGTCAATGCTTCAGGTGGAACAAAAATCAAGATGGCAGCTATAACGGCGTTGCTTTTGGGAAAGTTCTTAATATTAAAAAAGAAGACCACGGTTTTGTTTTGTCTGACGAAAGCCCTGTTTGGGAAGATTATTTTGACTGTTTAACCGACTACAACGAAATAATGCGTTCTTTAAATGTTGACAGCATAATAAAAGAGGCAATTTCAAGTTCGTGCGGTATAAGAATTTTAAAACAGGATTTTTTTGAGACCGTTATATCATTTATAATTTCACAAAACAACAATATTCCAAGAATAAAAGCCATTATAGAAAGCTTATGCAGGCAGTTTGGTGAAAATTTAGGCGATGGATATTTTTCTTTTCCTGATGCAAAAACATTGGCGTGTCTTAATCCATCAGACCTTGGCTTTTTAAAAGCAGGTTACCGTGACAGCTATATAATTGACGCCTCACAAAAGATTTACTTAAATCAGCTTGATATTGATGTTATTAAAAACGCACCCATTGACCAAGCCAGAGCAGAAATTTCAAAAATCAAGGGAGTGGGACCTAAGGTTGCCGATTGCATACTTTTGTTTGGTGCTACGCGTACTGAAGTGTTCCCGACCGACGTATGGATGAAAAAAGTTTTAACTGCTCTTTACGGATTTAAAACTCTAACTCCAAACGAGATTAATCGCTTTGTACAGGAAAAATTCGGTAATCTGGCAGGTTATGCTCAGCAATATCTTTTTAATTATGCAAGAATAAATAAAATCTAAACTCTACCGGCAGTAGAGTTATTAAATAAAATTTAATTTCTACCGATGGTTGACTTGTCGAGAAATCGGGTGTATAATAGTATAATAGTTTATAATATACTAATATAACACATTTTGAAAGGAAGTAAAAAACTATGGAAAGAGTGTACAATTTTTCAGCAGGCCCCTCAATGTTGCCTGAAAAAGTATTAAAAATCGCCGCAGAGCAAATGCTCAATTATGAGGACTCCGGTCAGAGCGTTATGGAAATGAGTCATCGATCCAAAGTTTATGACGAAATCATAAAAACTGCTGAACAGGATTTAAGAGACTTAATGAATATTCCTGATAACTACAAAGTGTTGTTTTTACAGGGCGGTGCCTCAACACAGTTTGCAATGGTACCTTTAAACCTTATGACAAAAAACAAAAAGGCTGACTATGTAATCACAGGTCAGTGGTCAAAAAAAGCTTTTTCAGAAGCTAACCTTTACGGTCAGGCAAGAAAAGTTGCTTCAAGCGAAGATAAAATATTTAACTATATACCAAAACTTGACAAGAGTATGTTTGACCCCGAAGCTGACTATGTTCATACAACTACAAACAACACTATCTATGGCACCAAATATCATACAGTTCCCGACACAGGAAATGTTCCATTGGTAACAGATATGTCATCTTGCATTTTATCTGAACCTGTTGATGTTAAAAAATACGGTCTTATTTATGCAGGTGCTCAGAAAAACGTAGGTCCTGCAGGCGTTACTATCGCTATCATCAGAGACGATTTAATTGGCAATGCTATGGATATTACTCCTACAATGCTTAAGTATCAAATCCACGCCGACAACGATTCTCTTTACAACACACCTCCTTGCTATGGCATTTATGTTTGCGGTCTTGTGTTCAAATACTTAAAAGAGCTTGGCGGTCTTGAAAAGATGGAACAGATTAACATTGAAAAAGCTAAAATTCTTTATGACTTTTTAGATGAGTCTTCAATGTTTAAAGGAACTGTTGTAAAAGAAGACCGTTCACTTATGAACGTTCCTTTCATAACAGGTGATGATGAGCTTAACGCTAAATTTATCAAAGAAGCAACAGCTAACGGCTTTGTAAACCTTAAAGGTCACAGAAGTGTAGGCGGTATGAGAGCAAGCATTTATAACGCAATGCCAACAGAAGGCGTTGTTGCTCTTGTTGACTTTATGAAGAAGTTTGAAGCTGACAACAAATAATTTGAGGTGAATTTGAAAATGTATGATATTTTAACTTTAAATAAAATTGCAAAAATCGGGCTTGACAAGCTTGGCACAAATTACAATGTTTCTGACAATGTTCAAAATCCCGACGGTATTTTAGTAAGAAGCGCTGCAATGCACGATATGCAGTTTGGTGATAATTTAAAAGCAATCGCAAGAGCAGGTGCAGGAACCAACAACATCCCTGTTGAAAGATGTGCCGAAGAAGGCATTGTTGTATTCAACACTCCGGGCGCTAATGCAAATGCTGTTAAAGAGCTTGTTATATGCGGTCTTTTCCTTGCATCAAGAGATATTACAGAAGGCGTAAAATGGACTTCAACTTTAAAAAACGAAGGCGATGCTGCCGCTAAACTTGTAGAAAAAGGAAAAGGTCAGTTTGCAGGTCATGAAATTGCAGGCAAAAAAATCGGTGTTATCGGTCTTGGTGCTATAGGTGTTATGGTTGCCAACGCTGCTCACAGTCTCGGTATGCAGGTTTTTGGTTATGACCCGTATATTTCAGTTGATGCTGCATGGGGATTATCACGTTCAATTATTCATGTTAATAACATCAATGATATTTTCGCTCAGTGCGATTATATTACAATCCATGTGCCGCTTAATCCAAGCACAAAATATACAATCAATAACGAAACTCTTGCACTTTGCAAAGACGGCGTAAGAATTCTTAACTTCTCAAGAAACGAGCTTGTTAATAACGAAGCTTTAATTGCAGGTCTTGAAAGCGGTAAAGTAGCAAGATATGTAACAGACTTCCCAAGTGCTGACTTAATCGATGTTAAAAACATTGTTTGCATCCCCCACCTTGGCGCTTCAACAGAAGAATCAGAAGATAACTGCGCAGTTATGGCTGCAAGAGAAATCAGAGATTACCTTGAAAACGGTAACATTTCTAACTCTGTAAACTTCCCTAACTGCAGTGCTCCGAGAGAAGGTGTGATGAGAATTTGTGTTATGCACAAAAATGTTCCAACAATGATCAGCCAGATTACAAACGCTGTATCGGCAGTTAATGTTGACAATATGATTAATAAAAGCAAAGGTGACTATGCGTACACAATTCTTGATTTATCAGAAGAACACGAAGAAGCAGCAGATAGCATTTCTTCTATTGATGGCGTAATCCGTGTAAGAATTATCAAATAAGAAAGAGTTATTATTATGGATTTAAAAAAGCATTTAAGAGTTGTTCCCGATTTCCCTAAAAAGGGTATTCAGTTTTTTGACATAACAACAATTTTGCAGAATCCCGAAGCTTTTAAATATGTTGTAGACACCATGGCAGATTACATCGGAAGTGTTCCCTGCGATGTGATTGTAAGCCTAGAATCTAGAGGATTTTTGTTTGCATCGGCTATAGCTTATAAGCTTGGCAAAAGCCATGCTTTAGTAAGAAAGCCCGGCAAATTGCCTTATAAGACAGTATCTGAGTCTTACAGCTTAGAATATGGCACAGATACCGTTGAAATGCACGAAGATGCTATTGCTCCGGGACAGAATGTAGTTGTAATTGACGACCTTTTGGCTACCGGCGGAACGGTTGACGCTGCAATAAAGCTTGTTGAAAAGCTCGGCGGAAAAGTTACTGCACTTTCATTCTTTATTGAAATTGAAGGTTTAGATGGCAGGGAAAAGCTTGCAGGCTACGAAATAAATTCAATATTAAAATTAAGAGAAGACTAAAAAAAGACGGTGTGAAATTCACACCGCTTTTTTTAATCTTCAATAGGCACAAACGCCATAGCATTTAAATCAAGTCCTGAAAACTCTTTTCTTAAATAATAGTGGTAAGCTGCTGCCCCTATCATTACAGCATTGTCTGTACAAAATATCAGTTCGGGGCAGAAAAACTCAACACCTTCTTCTTGCGCCCTTTGTTTAAAGCTTTCGCGAAGTTTTGAGTTTGAAGCAACTCCGCCTGCCAGGCACACTTTTTTAACACCTGCTTGCTTTACACCCTTAAATGTGTTATCAGTTAAAATTTCCACAACAGTATCCTGAAAACTCATCGCAACATCTGAAACATTAATTTCTTCGCCTTTTTGTTCAGCATTATGGCAATAGTTTATAATGGCAGTTTTTATTCCGCTAAATGAAAAATCAAGCGTTTCTTCGTGAAATTTCGGCTTGGTTATCGGAATTCTGTTTTTGCCCATCTTTGCGGCTTTATCTATGCTTGGCCCACCAGGATAGCCAAGTCCTAACACTCTGGCAACCTTATCAAAAGCCTCACCTGCTGCATCGTCTCTGGTTTTTCCTAAAACTTTATACTTGCGATAATCAGGGACATATATAATATGGCTATGTCCGCCTGATGCTACAAGTGACACGAACGGCGGTGTCAGCCCCGACAAATAATTAGCACAAATGTGCCCTTCAATATGATGTACCGCAATTAAAGGTTTGTTTGCTCCATGAGCCAAAGCCTTTGCATAAGAAAGTCCTACCAAAAGCGATCCAATTAAACCGGGAGCATAAGTTACTGCAACGGCATCTATTTCATCAAGAGTGCAATTAGCTGTTTTAAGCGCCTCTTTTACAACACTGTCTATAACCTCTGCATGAAGGCGTGATGCAACCTCAGGCACTACTCCTCCATACTTTTTATGAAGCTTAGCCTGAGAATTTATTATGTTTGACAAAACTTTTGTACCGTCTTCAACTACTGCGGCAGCAGTTTCATCGCATGAGCTTTCTATTGCAAGAATTTTAGCCAACTTGTTCTATCTCCTTTGTCATAAGCAGTGCATCTTCTTTATTGTCGTAATATTTAGGTCTGAGCCCTACTTTTTTAAATCCGTACTTTTCATACAGTAAAATTGCAGGTTTATTGCTTACTCTTACCTCTAATGTAAGTGAATACACATCTGTAACAGAGCATTTTTTAACCATTTCATCCATTAGTTTAGATGCAATCCCCATTTTTCTGTAATCGGGATGCACTGCTATATTTGTAATCTGACCTTCATCAAAAACCCACCAATAACCACAGTAGCCGATTACCTGCTCGCCCATAAGTGCAACAAAATACACAGCGAGCGGATTTGAAAGTTCACTTTTAAAAGATTTTAGCGACCATGGCGACTCAAAGCACAAATCATCTATCAATTTAATGCCACTGACGTGTTCTTCTGTCAAAGGCACTATTTTATACTCCATTTTAAACCTCCAGAATCTGCCCGCCTGCCGCTTTAAACAAACGGTTGCAAAGTGCAAAACCAATACCGTCTTCTTTAGGTCTTACTGCAAACATTGTTTTAACGTCAAGACTATCAAATTTTCTTAAAATATCAAACAACAGCTTGCTTCCCTGTACCGATTTATTAATACTTCCCAAAGAAAACTCAATTTTATTTCCTATAGGATATTCATCAAAAGTAAGAACACCTGCATCCGGGAATTTTTTGATATAATCTTTGATTTTTTCATACTCCCCTTCAAGTACAACAAGATTTCCCTTTGGTGCATAATGCTTATACTTCATGCCGGGGCTTTTAGGTTTTTCAACTGCGCTTTTATCTATAAGATGCTTATCGTAGCTTACCTTTATGCCAAGTTCTTTAATATCGTCATAGGTAACTCCGCCCGGTCTTAAAATAACCGCTTCAAGTCCTGTTACATCAATAACTGTTGACTCAAGGCCTACATCACAACTACCGCCATCTAAAATCATATCAATTTTTCCGTCTAAATCTTCTAAAACGTGCTTTGCCCTGGTAGGACTTGGTCTTCCCGAAGAATTTGCAGATGGCGCTGCTATTGGTGTTTTTGCAAGCGAAATAAGTTTTCTTGCAATTTCATTTTCAGGAAGCCTTACAGCAACAGTATCTAATCCCCCCGAAACTGTATCAGAAACAACTTTTTGTTTTTTCAGTACAAGGGTCATAGGTCCTGGCCAGAATTTTTCCATAAGCTTTTGGGCAACAGGAGTAATTTCAGTTACCAAAGAAAGCAAATCCTTTTTGTCAGAAATATGCAAAATAAGCGGATTATCTGCCGGTCTTCCCTTTGCAACGTATATTTTTTTAACAGCCGTTTCATTAAGTCCGTCTGCTCCAAGACCATAAACTGTTTCTGTAGGGAATGCAACAAGTCCGCCTCTATTTATAATAGCGGCGGCTTTTTCTAAGTTTTCATATTTGCCCTTTTCTACCTTTAAAAACTGCGTTACCATTAAGCTGTCCTCTTTTAATAGTTGTCCTTCATTTCGAGTGAATCGTCATCATGAACCCACTCTACCACATTATATACTCTATAATTTTCTTTATCATCTCTTATGTAAACTTTCTCTATGCCCGCATTTATTATCATTCTCTTACACATTGAACAAGGCATTGCATTTTTTACCAGTGTTCCGTCTGATTTTTCCTTACCCACGAGATAAAGAGCCGAACCAATCATCTCACTTCTTGATGCACTGATTATTGCATTTGCCTCAGCGTGAACTGAGCGGCAAAGCTCATATCTTGTACCTCTTGGTACATTAAGCTTTTGCCTTATGCACTCTCCCATATCAATACAATTCTGTCTGTTTCTGGGAGCACCCACATAGCCTGTTGACACAATTTCATCGTTTTTTACAATAATAGCACCAAAGTTTCGTCTTAAACAAGTTCCGCGTTCTAACACAGTTTCTGCGATATCAAGATAGTAATTAACCTTATCTCTTCTTTCCATATCATTCACCTCAATCATTTCCCGTATATGCTTTTAACACGTAATCGGGGCTAATCCCGCTTTCTTTTTTATATAAATATCTTTTTTCTGCAATATATCCTACTGCCACAGCACTGTTTACGCAGTAAAGTTCATCTGCAAACACAGCATTTTCACCAAGCTGTGAAACAATGTAATCCTTATGAGTATAAACACAGTCACCTGTAAAAATCACTTTTTTGTTTAAAACTGCAAGCTGACAGATAATATTTTTTATATTCTGACAATCAGCCTTAAAAATTTCCTCTGTTTGAGTTCCTTTTTTATATACTGCATAATATGCTTGATCTCGTCTTGCATCAATCAAGGGACATACTAAGTCTTTATACATTAAATAAGGGTAAGCCATTGCCTCTAAAGTTGAAACACCTATAGCCGGCTTATTTAATGAGTCTGCAAAACCTTTTACAGCAGCAATGCCCACACGCAATCCGGTAAATGATCCAGGGCCGTGAGCAGCAGCAAACAAATCAATATCACTTACTTTAAGCTCTAACTGTTCTAAAAGTTTTTGTGCTGCTACCATAATTTTCTGCGAATGAGGTTTTTTTAAGTTAAGTGTCATAACTCCGAGCATTTTGCCGTCCTCAACAACTGCAACAGATGCGGCTGCAGTTGCGGTATCAAGAGCAAGAGTTTTCAATTTATTCACTCTCCTTTATATTTATGGTACGCATATTGCCACTATATTTAATTTCAACTGTATAGTAATTCTCAAGCAAATCCAGTGCCAGGTCAGGCCACTCTATCACGCAAATGCCGTCAGAAAAAATATAGCTGTCAAAATCAATACTCATTAAATCATTTTCATTCGTAAGTCTATACAAATCAAAATGATATAGCGGAATATCTCCGCCATAATCATGCACAATTGAAAATGTGGGGCTTACAGGCTCATACTTTGTATTAAGTGCTTTTGCTATGCCCTTTGTAAAGGTTGTCTTTCCCGCACCCAAATCACCGATTAAGCACACAACATCACCTTTTTTTAGTTTTTTACCAAATTCAAAGCCACTTAAAACTGTATCTTCAGCGCTTTTGCACAACATTTCCATAATCTGTCCTTTTAATAAGTATATTTTCACTTGATTATAGCATTATGCTATAAAAAAGTCAAGTTTTGACGGGTTTTGGATACCCTAATGCGAATAATAAGTGCATATTTTATCCAAAATCTGTATATAATTTGTAACAGATATCGAATTTTTATTAAAAAAACTTGACAAATTGTTAAAAAAGTGTTACAATCTATCAAGTCCAAAGAAATACGATACGGCAAATGGCTCAAAATGGCGATTTTTGTCATTTTAATACAGAGTAATTGCCATAAACGATTTGGAGGTACTTATGTTTTTTAAATCTAAAAAGGTGATGACCAGAATTCTGATTTCACTGGTTTTGGTTTCTATCATCGCTCCCATTGTCTCAGCGTATACTAAAGATCCTGCATCTGAAATGAGAATATGCGTTTTAGACGGTGGAAAACTTATCGACTTAAACTATAAAGGTAACGACCCATATTCAGATATTGACAAAAACTTTTTAAACTACAACGGTTATGCAATTTCAGGCGATGATTATATAAAGCCTGTATTTAACAGTGAAACAAACACACTTACTTTTGAGGTTGTACGAGTAAGCACGGATACTGTTACAGAAACTGAAGTTATAAAAAAAGATTCTATCACAACTTATAACAGCTCTTTGGAAAAAGGAACTTCAAAGCTTATCCGTGAAGGTAATGACGGTTTAAAAACCTCAACCTACACAGTAAGATATGAAAACGGTGTAGAAACTTCAAGAGTTTTAACATCAGAAATTATTGACAAAAAACCTGTTGACGAAATTATTGAACAAGGAACAAAAGTTGTTACTATTTATAACAAAACCGGTTCTTCAGTTACAGGTTCAAAACTCGTAACATCAGGTGGAAAAGAGCTTTCATTTAACAATGTAATTACCGCTTCTGCTACTGCCTATGACCTTTCTTATGAAAGCTGCGGTAAAAACCCGGGCGACAGAGGATACGGTATTACTGCATCCGGCATGCGTGCTCAGTATGGTGTTGTTGCAGTAGACCCAAGAGTTATTCCGCTTGGCACAAGACTTTATATTGAAGCTGCAGACGGTAGCTGGGTATACGGTGAAGCTATTGCCGGCGATACAGGCGGAGCAATCAAAGGTAACAAAGTTGACCTTTTCTTCAACTCACGCTCAGAATGTTTAAAATTCGGCAGAAGAGCTGCAAAAATTTATATATTGGACTAAACAATGCAAAAATTTATTATCGGCGAAAATGACGCAAACCAGAGACTTGACAAATTCTTAACAAAAATGTTTCCTTGTCTTCCGCAGTCTATGATGTATAAAAGCATTCGTAAAAAGGATATTAAACTTAACGGAAAAAGATGCGAAATTTCTTCAAGACTTTCTGTGGGGGATACATTGGAGCTATACATTAAAGATGAGTTTTTAGAAACAAAACAGAGTAAACCTGACGTTTACTCTGTTGTTCCTGTTTTAAGCATTTTATATGAAGATGAAAATATAATTTTAGTTGACAAAAAACCCGGTATAAGCGTTCATTCTGATTTAACACAAGATAAAAGCGACGACCTTGTTACGCAAATTCAGGCATACCTTTATCTAAAAGGAGAATATAACCCTGATGATAAAAGCTCTTTTACCCCCTCGCTTTGCAACAGGATTGACAAAAACACGGGCGGAATTGTAATTGCTGCAAAAAACGCAACTGCTCTGCGCACTATCAATGAAAAAATTAAAAACAGAGAAATTTTAAAAAAATATCTTTGCATCATTCACGGCACTCTTGACAAAAAAAGTGATACATTAAATGCTTATCATATAAAAAACAGCAAGCTCAACCGCGCATTTATATTTGATACTCCGCAAGAAGGTGCAAGAAAAATTTCAACTAAATATAAGGTATTAAAAGAAAAAGACGGATTATCTTTGGTTGAAGTTGACCTTCTTACAGGGAGAACTCACCAGATAAGGGCGCATTTTGCCTACATAGGGCATCCTTTAGCAGGCGATACCAAGTATGGTACCAACAAACAAAATCAGCACCTTGGCTTTAAACACCAGGCGCTGTACTCATACAAGATTAAGTTTAATTTTTCTTCTCCCTCTCCCCTTGATTACTTAAAGGGAAAGGAATTCACAGTAGAAAAGGTTGATTTTGCACAAAACTTTTAAAGGTTTTTTAACGCATTTTCAACAGTTTCTCTGGTAAGGTCAGACAAATAAGAAAACTTCTGCAAAAGTGCTTTTTCAAAAAGCTCTTTTGCTTTTTCTTTATCTCCCTTTTTTAAAGCTACCAATCCGTAGTTGTAGTAGCCTTCAGGAAATGCAGGCTTTTTTTGCTCGTGCATTTTTATGTAAATCTCTTCAGCCTTATCAATATTACCTGAAAGGTAATAGCTAAACGCAAGATTGTCTAAAATAATCGCATCGTCAGATGAAAAATCATAAGCTTCTTTGTTAAGTTCTAGTGCTTTTTCAATTTCTCCCTGCAGTATATAAAAATACCCTAAATTTCCATACACCACCGAGTTTTTGTAACCCTTTAAAATATTTTCTGTTATTTTAACTGCCTCTTTTAAGTTGCCTTCTTTCCACAGCAAAAGGGCATAGTTTTGCTCGATCTGCACTTTTGTATCTCTTGAACACTTTTTTGTCTTACCTTTAAATGGCAAAATGAGGTTATCATAAACTTGTCTTGCCTTTATGAAATCACCGTTTTTCATTAAATAGAAAGCATAAAAAACTTTCATTTCAAGAGTAGGCTTTTTCTTTTTCATAAGTTTTTCAAAAATTTCAAGTGCTTTTTGTTCGTTTCCTTTAATAAGCTGCCCCTTGGCTTTACGAAACAAATGCTTTTCAAACAATTCTTATTCCCTCTCTCCAAGACTTATAATAAACTCACACAAATCACGTGTGGCATAAGGTTTTCCGATATATTTTATACCTTCAGAAAGATTTCCAATTTTCCATTCATTCTTAAAGAGCTGATAAATAGCCTCATCTACGGGATATGTGGAAGTTATAAGCTGTGCCATACCGTTGTTAAGCAAAAACTCAACATTTCTGTCCTCCTGACCCGGAATTGGATTTATGAGAATCATTGGCATACCTTTTGCCAGGCTTTCTGAAACGGTAAGTCCGCCCGGTTTTGTGATTATGCAGTCAGACGCATCCATCAAAACGTCTACATTGTTTACAAAACCAAAACTATATACTTTTTTTACAGTTTCAAGTTCATCTACTTTTCTCTTTAAAGTCTTGTTATTGCCACATACCACTATCATCTGAAAATCCATTTCAAGCTTATCAAGTTCTTTTATGTGTTTTAACACTTTGCCAAATCCCATAGAGCCGCTCATTACCAAAACAGTAGGCTTATTATCTATTCCAATTATCTTTCTTGCCTCTGTTTTTTCAATTTTATCTGCAAATTTCTGGTCGATTGGTATACCAAAAGGTTTAACCTTTTTAAGCGGCAGATTTTTCTTTGCTGCCTGACAATTTAAAAGTTCTGATGCTGTTATATAGTAATCAAGACAGGTTTCATCCCAAAAAGGATGGATTGTATAATCAGTAACAATACCCATAGTAATAACCGACGATAAAATATCATCATCTAAAGCATTAATTAAATGTGCCGCTAAAACGTGCGTTGCAATAACCACATCCGGCTTATACGCTTTCATGTATTTTGCAAATTTTATTGTCATAAGACTATTTGCTGCCTTTAGCATGTGAAATTTATCATAAGAATCACTTTTTTCTGCAATTCTGTAAAACTTGCCATACATATTGGGGGCATATTTAGTTGATGCCAAATATCCCTTTTGGACGCTACCTCCCAAAAGTCTGCTGATATACTTGTAAACATCAATCAGCTTTGCCTCATGGCCACGTTGTTTCATGTATTTTTCTATTGCTACACCGGTTGACAAATGTCCTCCGCCTGTGGGTATTGTCAATACTAATACTTTCATTTGTATCTCCACCTTAAGTCAGGATTTTTACTTTTACTACTCACGAGTTAGCACACAACACTAACCACTTTATTTTCTTTATCATATATGAATTTTAGCAAGCCCCGCCTCGGAAGTTTCTTTATATGATTTATGCATATCATAACCTGTTTCTTTCATGGTTTGAATAACTTTATCTAACGAAATTTTTCTTGTATTCCATAAAAAGCTTGCTAAATTAACAGCATTTATTGCTCTCATCGCAGCAACAGCGTTTCGTTCAATACACGGAATTTGAACCAACCCGCAGATTGGATCACAAGTAAGACCTAAATGATGCTCAATAGCAATTTCTGCCGCATATTCAATCTTATCAATAGAAAGCTCAAACAGTTCTCCAAGTGCAGCAGCAGCCATAGCGCAAGCACTTCCAACCTCCGCCTGACACCCACATTCTGCTCCCGATATAGATGCGTTAGTCTTTATCAAATTCCCTATTATTCCTGCTGTCATAAGCGAACGAACTATACTTTCATCACTAAAATTATTCTTTTGTTGCTGATAGTATAAAACCGCCGGCACAATACCTGCAGCACCACATGTAGGAGCAGTGACAATTTTTTCTCCGGATGCATTTTGTTCGCCGACAGCGAAAGCATAGGAGCAAACTATTCTATTTTCTTTTGTAACAGGTGATTCGTCAACATGCTGATTATTAAATAGAGATTTTGCTTTCTTTTGAATCCCTAATCCACCTGGAAGTTCTCCTGTATCAACTAATCCGCTTTTTATAGCCGTTTTCATAGCATTCCATATTTTATGCATATAGTCTGAAAATTCTTCGTCTTCATTTTCAACAGCATACTGCCAAAGTCGTATATTTTTTTCTTCACAATAACTTGCTATTGAAGTAAATTTATCAAGTTTATATATTCTTTCAGGAGTTTCATAAACATCATTTTCAAATGCAATACTACCGCCGCCTATACTAAAAACTCTTATTCTATCTTGCTCGATATTTTTCTTATATGAAATAAGTTCCATTGTATTCGGGTGTGGGATATCGTCATAAATATAGTTAAATTCGACTTCGCATTCATAAGGAGAAAATGTTTTCCGTATTACTTCATCTGTACAATGCCCTTTTCCTGTTTTAGCAAGAGAACCATATAAAATGGCCTTAAATCTATCTGCGTCCTTATTTCTGCTTTTGAAAATCAAACACGCCTTTTCAGGACCAATTGTATGTGAGCTTGACGGTCCTCTTCCAATTTTATACAGTTCGGTTAACGATTCCATACCAGCAATAGTATTTTCTTTTTTAGTTTTTATAATGCTTGAGTTTTCAAAAAAGCTTTCTACTGTCACATTAAATATTTTTGCTAAAGAAACAAGATTTTTCCCCGAGGGTTTGGACAATTCTGATTCCCATTTTGAAACTGCTCTGTCGCTTATTCCCAATAAATCTCCAAGTTGTTTTTGAGTAATGCGATTTGCCTCTCTCAACTGCTTAAGCTTATTCGAATTAAATCTATCCATTTTCTCTACCTCATATAAGAAATTTCACTAAATATTATAACTAAAAAACTTCCAACTATAAAGGCATTTTAAAATATTATCGCCACATCAACTCTATCTGTGGTTGATGCGACTATCATTTTTCTACTGGTGTCAAATCAAGAGAACATAGTTTTCCTTTAACACTTTTCCTTAAAATCTGCGAGAACACTAGATTTCCCGTCAAAATATTATATCATAAATATGCAAAAATTGCAAACTGTTCTTTAAAAACCAAAGACATAAACAAAAAAGCAATGAGCGTAACCCACACGGGTTATGCTCATTGCCTTTTTCTTATAAGTACAATTTTTAACTGCAAGTTAAATAGATTTTGATGATATAAACGACTCACATTCTTCCAACGGAAGTGTTTTTGAGTAATACCATCCTTGAACGAAATCGCAATCAGATTCCGACACAAGTGCGTTGTGCATTTCTGTTTCAACGCCTTCGCAAATAACTTTTATGTCCATATTATGAGCAAGAGCTATGATTCCGGCAAATAATTTTTTGCCATTTTCTGACTCGGTTTTAAGCAGAATATCACGGTCAATCTTAACTACATCAATAGGATAATCACATAAATTTGCAAGGGATGTATAACCACTTCCCAAGTCATCAAGGTAAATTTTAAAGCCGAGCTCCTTACAAAGTCTAACATTATTTGTTGCAGTTTCTCTGTCCTTTTCGATAGCATCCTCAGTAATTTCTATGGCTATTTTTGATTTATCAAAATTGTATCCGTCGGAAATCATCTTGAGCTTATCTATAAAGTTTTCCTCAGAAAGAGTTATTCTTGTAAAGTTGCAGGAAATCGTGATGTGGCCGTATTTCGTATCCTTCCATTTTTCAAGCTGGCGGCAAGCACACTCAAACATATAAAAATCGTGTCTTGAAATCATCCCTGAATTTTCCATATTTTTTATATATTTACCCGGACCTATCAGTCCTTTTTCATGACTGTCCCATCTTGAAAGTGCTTCTGCTGACACAATGTTTTTTGTTTTGTTATCAACAATAAACTGCATATACATCTTAAATTCATTGTTTTCAAAGCCCTTTAAAATGCTTTCTGTAATTTTCTTTTCCTCCTGAACCAAATTCATAGAATGGGTGTCACAATACATAATCTGGTTATCGGTTCCAAAAATAGCGTTACAGTTCTTTCTCAGATTAAATAGCAAAATTTCACAGTTTCTGTCTGTCTGTGCAAGATGATAGGTTGCTGCGTGGAAAACAAGCTTGTTGCTTTTATCCTTCACGCCCTCAAAGCTGTTAAGTTTATCCATAATTTCTTTGAGTCTATTTTTTGCATCTTCGTCATTTGTAGACTGATACGCAAGGGCAAATCCGTTTTCGGTAATTCGCGCAGGTATTTCTCTGTCACCTGCGTGTTCTGACAGAACAGATGCTGTGTATTTTAAAACCTCATCAAATGAACTGTCGCCATGATAGGAACGGAGGTAACTACTGTCTAAGATAATATATGCAATGTGGTACAGATTTCTGGAAATGTCCCCTATAGTGTGCCTGAAATGATATTTGAAAAACTGCAGATTTCCCATTCCTGTTTCTGCATCTGTCATTTTGTCAACTTCGTTTTCTTTTCGCATTCTTTTGATATGTAAAAACAAAAACACAACAAAAGCAAGAAGGATGAAGGACAACAAAAGTGTGCCTATTATCCATTTATAGCTTGTTTTTGAGGTTTGTGATGCATAGGACAGGTATATACCATTTCTTTCATCAAGGGATATTTCGTTTAAGGCAGTTTTAATCTTGGTAATTATATTATCATCTGCAAGTGTTGTAAAAACAAGACCTGTTTTTTGGGTTTTTCCGTAATTTTCATAAGAAATCAGTTCGAGATACTCCTTGCCGTAGGAAGTATTTGTCTCTAGTGATGAAATGATATCCGCCTGAAGATTTTCGCCCATCTCATATCTTTCGTTTTTATTTCCGTTAATATAGACAAAATCAAGTCCTGAATGTTCAGAAATTTTACTTAGCAAATCGGGTATAACACCCTTATATGCTTTTTCATCTTCATCGTAATATTCTATTGGGTAATTATCCGGATTTCCTGCAACATAAAGGTAACTTGCATAACCCTCTGTACTGTGTGTAGTTATAACCTCTGCAAAAACTGGCTGCACAAAAAATGCAAACACTGCTAGTAAGAGCAATATAAACTTTTTCATTTTTCTTGCAGAGCCTCCTTAAATATTCATTTTCTTTCGCTCAATTCGTCCCCAATCAAGCTTTTTCTTTTTGTACCCTTTAAATGCTGTAAGTCGAACAAACGCCATAATAAACCTAAGTGTAGTAACCTCAAAAAAGCAAAGCATTATTGCTCTAAGACAATCACTTGGTTTTACCGTTAAGTCAATTGTCTGTATTCTTGAAAAGAACGCCGTCAAAGTGAGTATAGAGTTATATGAAGCATAAATCAGCATAAATAGTAGCATAAACGGCAAGTTCAAAAGGTCAATTAGGTATGCTGCAATCATTGTAAACACTCCGAAAACTTCAATAAAGGGTGAAAGCAATTCATATAAAAGAAAATACATATATGATACAAAGCCAACTGCTCCGTATTTTGGATTAGCCATCATCTTTTTATGCTTCCACATTGTCTGAAAAAGTCCCAAATGCCAACGTTTTCTTTGTTTTTTAAGGTCGCCGAGCTTTTCGGGCACCTGCGTCCAACAAACCGCATCGGTTGCGTATTTGATGGAATAAGGAATTTTATTTGTAAGACAGTAGGAATGAAGTTTTACCACAAGCTCCATATCCTCGCCCATTGTGCCATGGTCATATCCGCCCGCTGCAATAACTGTTTCTTTTTTGAACATTCCAAATGCTCCTGAGATAATTAAAGAGCCGTTGAATCTGTCAAACAGTATTCTTGATGCTAAAAATGAGCGGTCATATTCTAAAAGCTGCATACAAGCCAATATGTTTTTAGGGAGTCTGTATTTTACAACCCTGCCCTCATAAAGTTCCACATCGTTAGACGGTCTTACCGTTCCGCCGACTGCAACCACATTTTCTTCTTCCAAAACAGGTACAACCAGTTTTTTTAGTGAGTCGTACTGCAAAACCGAGTCGGCATCCATACATATAAAATACGGATATTGTGCAGCATTGATACCCATATTAAGTGCATCTGCTTTCCCGCCGTTTTTCTTACGGATGAGTGTAAGCGGTACTTTTTGTTCGTGGGATTCATATATAAATTCTACAGGCTGGCAGTCAATAGACCTGTGAAGAGGTCTTCTTACAGGATGCATATTATAAGCATCAATTAACTGCTGTGATGTGCTATCCTTTGAGCCGTCATCCACCACAATAATTTCATAAAGCTTGTAATCAAGGGTTAAAAGCGACTTTACAGTCTGCACAACGGTAACTTCTTCATTGTAAGCAGGGGTAACTATTGTTATTGGCACAAAATAGTTCTCGGCAAACTTATTCATAAGTCTGTCCTGCATTTTTCTTTTATAAAGAGTGGTTGCACCAACCACCACCGATAAAAACAAAAATGTGGAGTAGCCAATTAAATAAACGATGAAGCAAACGCCGATAACATCAAAAATTTGCTTAATTAATTCCATCTGCATTATGCTTTCACCGCCTCTTCCTCTGCATTTCTTCTGTCAAGACGATACCTGATAATCTCTCTTGCATATCTGTCATTTCCGTCAAACACATTTATTAAGTCCTGATATGTATAACCAAGCTTTTCGCAGGAAATGGCACTGTTTTGTCTTATATGCCAGTTTGAGCTGGAAAGATTTTTTACTAAAATTCTAAATGTCGTATCCCCCGGATAGGATTTTAGTGCCGAGGTTGCAATCGCCTGATATTCCCATGTGCGATTTTCCAGATTCTCTGCTAAATTTAATATGACAGGTTCTGCATCGCTTAATGGAAATTTTTCAAAATAACGAATAGCAGAAAACCTGATTTCATTGTTTTCCTTCTCGTTTTTTAATAACTCCAGCATTTCATCATCACATCTTACGCCTGCAAATCTGAAGTAATTTAAGATATCAACCCGCATCTGCACAGAGTAATCTTTAAAGTATCTAAAAAGTGTGTTTTTAAGCTCCTCCCTGTCACCCTTATAAAACATAAGACCATCACTTATGAGCTTGGGATGATGAAATGAAAGATTTGTATCGATAACTTTAAGTGCTCTCCCAACAATATCAGGTTTTTGCATACTGTAAAGTGCTTTTAGCGTGTTTTCTCTGCAATATACATTTACAGAACGCAAAATGTCAAAAAGTGCTGATGTAAGCCTTTCGCCTTCGTGATGTTTTAAAATATTGTACTTGTGCAGTATGTATGGGAAGTATGCAATTTTAAGTGTATCCTTGGTTATGTATCTATGAGTGAGAATTTCAAAAACAGAGAAAGTATCCACAAGGTATTTTTCGGTAAATTCTTCCTCTTTATCAAACACTACTTCAAGTGCTTTGTCAAAAGCGGTAATTCCCGCAGTTTTATCAAGTTCACGGCAAAGAAACTTTTTATGCTTTTCGGATATCTCTTCGCCTTTTTTGAGTATGTCTATTTGTTCAGTTAATATTTTCTTTAATTTTTCGGAATCAATAACAAGGGCGCGCTGTCTGTGCTTTAAAACGAAAATATAGATTATATTATACAAAATCATACTTACGCAAATTGCAATATAAGTATAAATCATAATTTCTATTTTCATTATTCTGCGCCCTCCTTCCATAAATTCTGCATTATATAATATGAACTTTTTAATCTTTCGTGATAGGTTACCTTGTTACCCCAGCCTTTAAGTTTAATTTCATCAAGTGAAATTCTGTCATTTCCAGTACCAACGCCTGCATATATCTTATCAACGCTTATATATTCAATTCCGTAATTTCCGTCATAATAGTCATCGTGAACAAGCATTTTAGACGGGTCTGCAAAGTTTAAAAGCTGCCAAGGGAGTTTGATTTCAATATAATCCCCGCCCACGCAAAAATCCGCAAGAGAATTAAAATCTCTGCTCTCGGGATTTGCATTACCGTACAAAAGTTTTCCTGTTTCGTAAGCCTCTGCAACCGTCTCCTTAGTTTCGGGCGAAAGTGCGATTGCGGTACGAAGTATCAATTCAACATTTACAAATAAAGAAGAATTTTTATCGGGAACATTCTCTTTAAGATATGTATCGAATTTATGAATATCCTTCGAATAGGTTGAACGAAGGGCATCATAGCGTTCCTGCACCATAATACGGCTGTTATCTTTTCCGTTTAAAACAATAACAAAATCCGCATCTCTTGCAAATTTCACATCAAAGTTTTTGCAGTAATTACTGCCTGTTTTTTCGGTTACATCAACAGGAATATATAAAACCTCATTTTCAAAATCAAGCCCGTCTTTTTTTACAAGAAAATATATAAACTTTTCGTCATATTTAACCGAAAGTTCGGTGTTCCCGCTTTGAATTATATCACTATCAGTCCACTCTGAAACATCGCCATCCACATAGCAAACGCTCTTTTCGTTTCCGGGGTCAAATGACAAAAGCCCGAAATACTGCTCGTTTGTCTGATAGTCAGACCAATAAGCAGTTCTTGTAAGATTTACTGCGTGCATTGTGTTCCATGTGCGCTTAAACCATTCGTCCTGCCAGGTAAACACGCATCCGCCGTTACAACCTGTGATTTTAATATCTTCCCAACACTCAACAAGAGCCTGACCTTGCTTTTGTTCTGATGTGTTACCCTGATTTCTGCCGGTGTCTTTATCGACTTGTGCCATGCCTCTTCCGGTAGATACACCAAATTCGGATATTACAACAGGCATTGTATGGTGGTTATTGAGCATTGTAAGATATGCACGGTATGCATTGACATTTCCCTCTTCATTACGGAAAGTATCCTTTGACTCAATGCCAAATACAGACCAGTCCTCTGCAAAGCTTAAATAATAAGGATAGTAAGGATAAACATGGTATGAAGCAAACTGACCGGGAATAAACGCATCAGTTGTCTTAATATGCTCCGTATCTACACGGGCACATTTCATAAAGAACTCCTTGATAATTTGCGGATACTCAAACGGGTCTGTTGTGGGCCAGTTTGAAAATGCAACAAGCCTCTGCTCGCCATAGCGCTTTGTTTCATACTCAATAACCTTGTCCCCTACCATTGTAAGCATCGTTTCAAATGGAGTGGCATCAGGGGATGTATACATATACTCGCCTTTGTAGGATGAATAACCCTCTATTCCCTTATACAAATCATCTGTGTAAGCAACGGTTGAATCGTCCCACTCAACACCTAAAATATAGCCTATAACCCAATCGGATATGTCATTTTGGTATGTACCGTGACCGGCGCTGGCAACTCTGCCAAGATTCAATTTCCTTTTGCCATGAATAACATCAACCATTACTTTGCTGTGTTCTAAAAACAAATCATAAAAATCCTTACTGTATGCATCTCTGTGAGAGTTCAAAACATAGTCATTCACCCATACGCCGTGGATAAGATAAAGCGGATTTTCGTTATCTTTGTTGTATTGATAAAAGGCATTATAGAAAGTGTCGTTTTGAATGGTGTAAATGCGAATGGTATTTGCACCCATATCCTGAATATATTTAAACCATCTCAGATAAGTCTCTTCATCTATTGCAAAAGATGTTGCCCACTCACCGGGAATCCCTGAACCTAAATTGACGCCTCGAATCTCATAAGATTCAAAGGAATCATCCTTTTTTATATAAATTTCTTCGCCGTCCACCTTCGTAAAATATTCTATAGGCTTTTCTTTTCCGGAATTAAAATACACGCCCTCGTAAAAGTAAAGCCAATCAAAACCAAGAAGTACAAGTATAATCAGCGATATTATAATAATAAACTTTTTCAAAACCTGTACCTCCTTTTCATTTAATCTGAAACTTCATTATATTTTTTAGTTTTTGATTCTGTACTGTTTTGTTTAAGTGACTCGATATTTTCGTCCATAAATGCAAGCCTTTTTTTGATAAAATCTTTTAGTTGCATCAAATACTCTTCGTATGTCCTTAAGTTTCTTCCGGAAGGATGCAAAAGGTCATATTCTGGGCTAAACGTATAACCCCATTTATCGTAATTTCTTTTGATAGCAGGCTTTAAATACTCTACAGTATCATCAATAAAGTTCATTAAATACTCTTCACTGAAAACAGTTTTTCTAAGTTCGTGATATCTATTTACTACCTTGTCGGTAAATTCATCATCCATAAAAAGCATTTGAAAATACAATCTGGAATTTAAATTAAAAGATTCTGTGACAACAGCACTTTCCTGATACAAATCGCAGGCTGAGTTAAAGTCCCACACACACATTTTATATTTGCCCGGAGTGTCTTTATAGATATAAGTTGAAAGTGAGCCTGCATCGTAATTACAAGTCAACTCGTTTATCAGAAAATAATCTACAAATGAATCGGTATCTATATAATTTTTGTATCCGTATTTTTCATTGTTGTAGTCATAAGAATAAAGCGTTTTTTCAAATAATGAAAACTCATTCTTTATAGCTTCTTTTAATTCCGGTGTCATATTTTTTGTTCCGGGATATACAAGCTCGTGTTGTGTTTTTGCTCTTGTTGTATAATTTGTAAAAGGATAGAGCTTGTTTGCCTCATCGGTGTCTCCCCAGTCAAGGCGAAGAGCATAACCCGAAAAAGTGTTATCTTTTTTGTTTACAGAAAGAGATAGTCTTGCGCCTTCTTTCCCAGCTGTAATCATCTCCGTTGCAAGATAAAGGCCTCTGTATTCTCCGTTAATAAGAAGCTCGCAAAATCTAACATTGGGGCTGTATTCCATCATTTCTCCTGCTATGTTATACCACATATAATTACGGATAAGCGTTTTATCAAGGAACGGCCCGTGAAGCGCCCATTCGTGGTGTGCATCCATTCCCAAAAACTCCTGCAGGTTATTTTCTCCTGCAGAATCTATAAAGCGAATAAAATAATTTGCCTTTTCAAATCTTCTTGACGAATGGCCTCTTACCCTTATCATTACCTCGCCCATATCTGTTTTCGGGTCGGTCAGATGATTATACGCTTTTTCATTGTTTATCACATCTAAAGATGCTTTTATTGTAGTTGTGCCATCTGTTGCCAAAGTATAATCTATAACTCTAAACTCTTCGTCATATATAGGTTTTCCGGGAATTTCTGTCCCGTTTGTATTTATATTTACAATAGGCAGATGCGTGCAAATGGTATCATTTTCGTGTAACTTGCAAGCCTCTTTTTCTTCTGCCATAATATGTTCTATGTATCTTGTGCCATTATCTTCAGGCATAGACCGGCTTATAAAGATTATTGCAATCAGCGTAAGGGCTACTGATAATAATCCTATTAACTTATATTTCAACCCTTACACCTCCTAAAAATCAGTTGGAAATTTCATCGTTTTGCATTACTGCGTTTACGTAGTCAATATTGCCGATTTTATAAATTTCGTCATTGATTGCAATATTGTTTTTTCTTTCCGCCTGCAAAAGCAATTTCTGTGTAATTTCATAGATAAATTCAATAGATGTATCTGTTGAGTTTTTAACTCTTAAAACCGCTTTTGCACCAAAAAATTTATACATCACTGCCTGAATCTGTGCTTCCTTTGTTCTTTCTCCCCGGATAATCACAAGCATACGATTGTTATTTTTAATTGCTCCAAAGATGAGGAGAAGAATAAATACAAAACCGCTTCCAATACCTGCAACAATAAAGTCACCAACACCGCAGCAGATACCTACAATTATTGTCCAGAATATGTAAACCGTGTCCCTTGAATCTTTAATGGCCGTTCTGAAACGAACAATAGAAAGTGCACCTACCATACCAAGCGACAGTGCAACATTGTTGCCAATAACCGTCATAACCATTGAGGTAAGAACCGTAAGCACAACGAGTGAAACATTAAACTTTTTACTGTAAATCGTTCCACGGTGTGAAATCATATAGGATATGAAAATCAATAATCCTAAAATTCCCGAAACGATAATATTTGCAACAATCTGCTCCCACGTAAGTGTTGACTGGTCTTTAATTAAATTAAAAATCTGACTTCTCATTTTTACTCTCCTTTACTGAGCCAATTTCTGAGTACCATAGACATTTCCGCTCTTGTTACATTACCAGACGGATTAAAAGTTCCATCGGCGTTACCTTTAAAAATACCCTTTGCTACTGCCCAGGCAACTGCATCTTTATTTTTCTGAGTTATATTTGCATAATCGGTAAATTTAGTAATATCTGCCTTTTCAGACATATCAAGTTTTAAATACCTTCCGCAATTATACATTGCCCGTGCAAGGTTTTCTCTGCTGATTGGTTGTTCAGGCTTAAAGCTTTTATCATCAAAGACATTAAGTATTCCGTTTTCTGCTGCCCATTTTGCCGAATTATACCACCATTCTGTGCCTTCTGCATCACCAAACATGATATTTGTTTTAGCATCATCATTTCCTGAAAGTCTGTTAAGTAGCGTTGCAGCCATCGCTCTGTTTATATAATCGTCAGGAGCAAACTCTTTGTTGCCTACGCCTTTCATCAAACTATTTAAATACGAATAATACACACTTCCCGAAAACCATGCGTTTGTTTTAACATCATCAAATATTTGATAATCCGATGCAATCTCATCGGTATTTTGCACCTTGATGAAATCTATACTTTTGTTTATTCCGTTCTGACCATCTTTTTTATCTATTCTTTCAAGATAGGTTCCAATCGGAGTTCCTTCCATTCTACAAGGTCTGCTTAAAAGCATAAGCTGGTTTGTGATGTGGCAGTCTTTAACAAAATAATTTGCAGCAGTACCTCTTGCGCCTTCTCCTGCCATAAGAATCTTATATCCTGTATTTTCAAGAACGAGCTTGTCGCTCTCGGCACTTCTTTTTGAATATGGATAAGCTACTGTTTCCGGCTTTTTACCCGTCCAGCCTTCTATACAACTAACGGAAAGGTTGTAATCCTTTTTTACAATATCTGCAAAATCTTCTGGAGTCTCGCCTTCCATCATACTCATTCCGATTCGTTTTTCTTTATCATAAACATGAAGTCCGTATGTATGTGAACATATATTGATTTTTCCGCTATCTAACATTTGGGCAAGCTCTTCCCATGTGCAATACGGAGCACTTTCACCGCTTCTTGTTCCTCCCGAATCTAAGTTTTCCCAGGCTTTATCAATATTTGCACCGATTATGTTAAAATCAGCTTTCATATTATATTTTTTCAAAAGCGGATATGCATTTGTATATACTCCCCACGAGCCGTCATCTATAGAAATTATAACCGCCTTTTGCGGCAGTGATTTTTTCCCTTCAAGATGCCTTAACAAATCGTCTGAGGTTATTGTTACATATCCATTGTTTTTAAGCCAGAGCAAATCTTCCTCAAAATCCTCCGGTTTAATGGAATACTCATCAAATTCCACTCCCGCCTTAACATCTTCCTCGCTCACAAAATTATGATACATTATCACACTGACCTTTGAAAGCGCTTGCGGATAAATATCTGGCTTTATCGGACCTGATTCGTAAGTTTTTTCACCTGATGCATCATATTTTTTTATTTTATAAAAATATGTACCGGGATAGCTTGCCGTGTCATCACGAAATGTGCCTGTAGATGATTTTCCAATATATTCATATTCTCCGTCTATAGTATCGGCTCTGAAGAATTGGTGCTCCGCATCTTCTTCGCCACAGATAACTACAACGTTTTCCGGATCCTGCCAAATCGCTCTGCCTTGAGAAGTTGCGCTGACACTAAAAGCTGTTGCAAGCATTATCAAAGTGTGCAATAAACAAAAACATTTTTTCATAATTTATTAAACCTCCGCATAACTTTGCTGTCTCGCTAAGGCGTATTTGCTTACCGAAAGCTCGCTTTTATTGATGCTGTTTATAAACTGCCTGATATAATCAAGCAAAAATCCGTTAAATTTCACTTCTAAAACAACATTGAATTTGTCTAAAACAGGATACATAACAAGGTTTTCGCAAAACAAATCAAAATTGGTTTCTGTTGCCACGATATTATTGTCAAAGGTAATTCTTATTTTATTTTCCTTTGCTATGTATGCCTTTCTGTTATACTGAACAATCGTTTTCGGTCGGTAGCATTTATAATGCATAAGTCCGTAGCACTCTTTTGCAAAATCTTCTTCATATTTCAGTAAAACTTCATATTTGCCTTTGATTAAATCCTCGGCATCGGCTTTCGTCATTCTAAGTGAACGTTTTTTCTGTGCCGCACCCTGTTTTTGCTTCATTTCCAGCATTGCAAAATCGTGTTTTGGGTCATAAATTCTAAGGCGTATCTTCCGCCTTGTTTCTGTACCTTCAAGTTTTTCAAAAAAATCATCATCGTAAACTGTGTCAAAATAGAGCGACCTAATTATATATCCATCAATGCCGTTATGTTCATCCTGAATGAGCAGATTATCAAGGTAATGTGACTTATTCCGAAATTCTTCAAGACTTATTAAAAATTTCTTTTCTTCTCTTGTAACTACATTCATACAATTCTCCTATAAACAAAAAACTGCAACAATAGAAAGCCATGAAAGACTCTTATCATTGCAGCTGGACTGGCGTGGCATAAGCTTTAGCCTCTTTGCTTTGCGTCACCGGCTTTCGCCGATTTTGCTAAATATTCATTTGTTATTAATTTTAACACAATGAACCGTCTTTGTCAACAAATTTTAATCTTTTGCAAAAACCCAAAGCGTATTATTTACAGAATTTTCTTCATTGCTTAACCTATAAATACTAAGGATTACAGTTTCTCCGTTAGTCTTTTTATATGTAATTCTGGGAGTATTACCTTCCAAAAGTTGTCTTTTAAGAGCATCATAGTTCAAAAAGTTCATAGTTGCTCTGTGAAATTCAGGTGCAACAGAATCATCTATATACTTAATCAAAAGCTTAGAAAAATGTTCCTCATTTTCATTATAACCAAGGTATGCAGGCATCAAAATACGATGTGCTTTGTCTGTATCTAAGTCTACACGATATATTCCATTATAATTTTCTTTCAGAATAGAAATCATCGTATCAATTTCGAGTATGCCTGTCTTTGTATGAACATAACCTTTGTCATCAATATGCGAGGTGTTTTTCATTTCTTTTTCCTGATAATACTGAGCCTTTGCCTCATACATTCTGATTTCAGCTTCACGAACCATTTCTTCACTGTTTGTATTTCGAGTTCTGTGAGATATACCAATAGCAACGTTGTAGTCCTTTGTTTTTATTTGCTGAACAAAGGTTTCTATGCTCTGTTTAATAATTTCTTGTGGAATCTTTTTCGCAAACACTAAAAATTCATCGCCACCCATACGATAAATGTACTGGCCAAAGAACACTTCCTTTAAGGAGTTTGCAATATAGATAAGCATTTCATCGCCTGCGGCGTGTCCGTATTTATTGTTCCTGATATGAAGCTCGTTAACATCAATATAAATGCAGGAAAAATCTTCCGGTTTTTCTTCGTCAAAAACGAGAATGTCTTTTTTATATGCAACACGGTTTAAGGCTCCGGTAAGAGAATCCGTTGTTGCAGCAAGCTCAGTTTTGTTAAGATGCTTTTTGTTATATATGGCAATAGAAAAGCAAATAACAACATCGCTGGCGAGTTTTCTGATTTCATAACTTTTTTTGGGATTAATCGCACCTAAGATACTAACATGGTTGTTTTTGTCTGCAATAATCGCAAAAGAAACATCTTTGATGCCTTGATTTAATAAAAAGTGATACAATTCCGGATTGGTTTTTAAAAGGTGACTGTTGGGAATAATCTGCATAAATCCGGTAGATGAATTATCCGAATGAATGTTTGCGGCATACCTGAAAAGCTCACTGATAAAGTATTTTCTTTCGTCACCCAACAAGCATTTATCCTTTAAGGAAGGCTTTATGTAGTAATAATCTTCTCCGTCGGTATCTGCAAAGAAGCAGGAACGGGCACTTGAAAATTCTTTTATTCTTCTTAAAGCGGTATTTATATTTTCATGTTGCCTGTTTATTTCCAGAAGAAGATGCCTGATAGCAGAAGACTCTGAATTTAATTTTGCTCTGTTTTTTTCGTTTTTTAATATCAACTCAAGATAAACTGCCATAATCAAGATGATTACACCAAAGATAACAAATAAGTTTTGAGATATTCTATGAGTTTCCTCAAACACCTGAGTTTCATAACGGGCAAGCATAATACCCCAGTTAAAATCTTCAATGATAGAATAATGAATATAAAGATTCTCCCCTGTACGTATTGACTTAAAAGAAGAATAACCTTTGTCGGAATTTACCATCAATTCGTATGAATAGCCGTCATTATACTCCCTGTCTTTCAAGTTTGACAGTTCAGATGGTTTTTCATTTATTGTATCTATAATAAATTTTCCTGTTTCCTTATCATAAACAAAAAGCTGAGCATCAAGCTCTTTTGCCATATTATTGTATTTTTCGTTGATAGTTTCGATATTGATAATACCATACATAATGCCAACAGTTTCTCCGTTTACCTGAATCGGAACAGAGCTGCGGACTACCTGCTCATCGGGCATTGAATAGCTATAAGTTCTACCGGTAACATGTTCTCCTAAAAGGGCTTGTTCTTCAAATGAAATTTGTCCTTTTAAATCATAAACTCCGTCCTTTGTGATAAAGGTGCAGTCCGGATTAAGTATACCAATTCTTGAAAACAAACCGATAGGCTTAAAGGAATCAAACATACGCTCATAGCCTTTTCCGTCAGCATAGAGCTTTGACGCAAAGTTTGCCATAGTAATAAGGTTTTCTCTGTCTGATTTTAACTGCAAGGTAAGATCGTCTTTAATCTGTTTTGTCTGAATATGAAGCATTTCATAAGCATCGCCCTCAGCCTTAATAAAGAAAGATACAACCATCGCAAAAAAAACTGCACATATTAAAAGTGTAGCAACAATTGTATATAAAATATTATTTTGTTTTTTTCGTTCGTATGTTATTGCCACTTATCTATGTCTTCTTTCATATTATATTTTAATACCTGTTTATTTAAGTATATCACTATTTTACACATATTTCAAGTGTTATTATATTTTAGTAAAAGTTCGTGTCAAGTCGGGTGAACAGTGAATAATAGGACCTACTATTTTTTCAACTGTTTTCTTTGAACAAAATTCTTTAGAACCCGCAGGAATAATAGGTTTTCCTGCCCGATATGTAAATATCAAAATCGGCAAACTATTGTATTAAGTTTTATAAAACAACTCGACAAATTGAAATTTATCTAACTGTTTTATACGTTGGAATTTACTTCTTTTTCTTTATTATATTGAGCATATCTTTATAAGAAATACCGTTTATCACAAGCACTCTGTTTTGCATAATAGCAAAACTCACGAGCATACAAGCAATACCCAACAAACAGTCTTTTCCTATTATCATTTTGTTTGCTATTAAATAGTAAATATTGAAAATGGATACAGCCAACATCATATATGCCGTAACCATTCCCGGAGTGTAGAATTTTTTTGCTTTGGACAATTTGACACCCATAATATGTACGAATCCTTCAAAAACGCCAAGAAAGACAGGAATCAAAGTCAAAAAAACTACGGAGTCAAAAAGATACGGAATGATATGAATAAGCAGAAGTAAAATTATCACTGGAATATGCGATAGTTCTTTTGCATCTTCGCTGAATTTCTTGCCTATCATTTCTTCCATGATGTTTACAAATCCGCCCGGAAATCTGTTTTCTTCCCACTCATGAAGTGTAAAAAGAAACACATATGCTACAAGCATTTTTTGCGTAATTGATGGTGTTGTATTAAAAATTGCAACCAGTGTAACGAAGGTAAACATCAATGTTGTCAGTATTTCAAGATTATACTTTATGAAAAATCTTTTCATCTCGGCAATTCCTCTCCGGTAGTTGATTCTAAATGAACAACTCCGTCAAATTCTTATTTATATTATCGTCAAAACTCTACATATTATTACTCGTGCCAAGTCGGGGACAAATTTTTTACTTCTTTTCTTTCATCTGAATTAATATTCCAAAAATAATAATTATCAATCCTACTAACGAGCTTAGTTTTATTGCTTCATTTAAGAATAAATATGTCCATACAAGCGATAAAAACGGTGTTATGTATGCAAGATTTGATACCTTCTCTGTTTTCCCGGTTTCAAGCGCCATAACCCAAAAGGTATTTGCAATCGCCACCGTAAAAACACCATTCCACACAAACCCAAGCATTTGATTAGTGTCGGGTATAAAAACATCTCCATTGATTAAATTAATCAATAGCGTGAATATAAAAGTAGCAAAATAGCTTACCATAAGTGTCATACTCTTATTGTAATTCATTTTTTGATTAAGAGCTGTAAATATACCATATGAGACAGCCCCAAGAATACAATAAAGCGCTCCAAAGAGCATCTGACCGTTAAAGCCATCTATGTCTCCGCCTATAACAACAATTACACCAAAAAACGAAATAAAAATAGCAACAAGTTTTTTTGCTGTAAATTTTTCTTTTAAAATAATACACGCAAACAATACACTCATTATCGGCCACAGATAATTAATGATAAACGCCTGCGATGCAGGTAAAATATCCGTTCCTGCATAATAAAACATATAATAAAATATTGTGCTGGGAATTCCTATTGCAACCATAATTAAATAGTCTTTTAATTTATAATTTTTATATTTTTTAAAGTTCCCGAGGCAAATATTTAACAAAAGCAAAAACAATCCTGCAATCAGTGAATTCATCCACAGAAGCTGTATGTTGTTAAGCTCACGAAGAAGGATTTTGCAAGTTGTCGCAACTGTTGACCAACAAAAGATAGAAACTCCCGCATAAAAATATGTTTTTTTCACTAAATGATTACCTCCTAAGCCGTCAAGCAAGAATTATAAACTATATTCCCACTCTGTTATCGTGCAACAAATCCAGACCTGATGCATACAGATGTGAAACGTCCGAAAAACACAAACATCGTGGAGCAGTGATTCCGTTTGCGTTATTCTGGAATTCAACAACTGTGACTCCTGTATGTGTATATTGAAACGATGCCCACATTATATGAAGAGGTATGTGTAATAAAACAGAAAGCCATGCCCGTGAAAAAGCGGCATGGCAAAAGAGTGCAACCTTTTCTTCATTATTTCTTAAAATACGATAAATGCCGTTTTCTTCACGATAACCCAGTCTTTCGAGAAATTCTTTTCCGTTTTCCTCGATGTATTTCACCGCTGATTCCATATTGGATTGATTTATACCACTACATTCATAAGTTCTGTCATAAGGCAAATCTATATTCCCATTTTCACGATAATATGTATTCTGCACTAATGTGATTGATTTCATTTTTCCGTCAGGAAAAGGTGTCAATCTTTCATCACCTATCTCGTGAGTCCATTCTTCTATGTTTTTTTCAAGTCCAAGCAATCGGCACGCAGGTTCTGCAGTTTCTTTTGCGCGTCCCATAGGGGAAGAAAAAATTCTGTCTATTTTTGCATCAAACATTCTTTTTCCTACGGCTTCCGCTTGCAACTTTCCCCTGTCTGTTAAAGAATCTGTCTCATAAATAGGATCTCCGTGTCTTACTATATATAATAGCACTTTACCACCTCATATTTTCAATTATTATATGCTCGTATCTGGTTAAAATAAAAATCGACAAACTAATCTTCTCTTTCAGCAAGTTTTTTAATTTTATCAATCTTTGAAATTACGTAAGAATATCCATTTTCACTGTGTGGAATAAAGCAGTCAGAACAGTCTTTAATGCCGTCTTGCGTGTAGGTGAAATTCCCTCCGCACTTATCTCCTAATGCATAAAGCGGGCAATAGCAAAACATACAGTTAAAATTCTCTCCCGCATTTTTATGGCAAGGAAAATATGTGCATTTATAATTTTGAAAGTATGAAAAGTTGTTTTCCATGATTTCTCCTATATATGCTTTTGCAACAATATGCCAATTTTTCACTTATACTACTTATTTATGATAGAATATATTAGTTTTATTGTCAATTTTTTTATTAGTTGCTATATGTTGCTTAGTTATAATTCAATTTGTTTTTTTATTGATTTTTAACAGTATATGTGTTACAATTAATGTAGTAAACTTCAAAAATTCAAGACCGCCTTAAATTCTGTAGTTTGATGATATAATTAAAGGAGTATTTATATGAACAGAATCGAACTTAAAGCGATGGCAAAGCAACAAATAAGCGGAAACATTGGTGCTTTATTTGTGTGCATGCTTATTTGTATAGTTATAAGCAGTGCGGTTTCTGCAATCCCAAGTATTGGTGCTATTGCAACTATTGTTATTTCGGCACCGCTTGATATTGGTCTTATAACCATTTTCTTAAAATTAAGAAACGGCGAGCCACCTAAACTATTAGAGCTTTTTAATCATTTTGACGTTTTGGCTCACGCAATACTTTTATATATTTTAATTCCACTGTTTACTTTTTTGTGGTCTTTGCTTTTTGTAATTCCCGGAATTATTGCGTCTCTTTCATATTCAATGGCACCATATATCCTTGCTGAAAACAAGTCATTTACCGCAATGGAAGCATTAAACGCCAGCAAGAAAATGATGAACGGGCACAAAGCAGATTTGTTTATACTCTACCTTTCCTTCATAGGCTGGGGACTTTTGGTTTCCGTTACTTTCGGCATTGCAGGAATCTATGTGTTCCCGTATATGGAAGCGACAAAAGCTAATTTTTACTATAGTATCAAAGAAAATTACACCGATACTTCTTTCGAAGTGTATGATGCATAATAAAAAATCAAAGCCACCTTAAAAGGTGGCTTATTTTTATGCATTTTCTATTGCTGAAATTGCATCATCAAGCCAATCAGTTTCAATTTCTTCAACTTTTCCTGCATCGCATTTTGCTGCATATTCAGGATTTATTGGAAGCTTAGCTAAAACTTTAAGACTGTATTCTTTTGCTACTTCTTCTATTTTACTTTGCCCAAAAACATTTATCTTTTTGCCGCAATCGGGGCACTCAAGATAGCTGTAGTTTTCAACAAGTCCCAAAACCGGTATATTCATAAGATATGCCATTTTAACGGCTTTTCCCACAATCATTGAAACCAAGTCCTGCGGTGATGTTACAATAACAATACCATCTAAAGGCAGGCTCTGGAACACAGTGAGTGCAACATCACCTGTTCCCGGAGGCATATCTACAAACATATAGTCAACATCATTCCAGATAACATCTGTCCAGAACTGCTTTACTGCCCCTGCAATAACCGGGCCTCTCCATACAACAGGATCTGTTTCTTCGGGAAGCAAAAGATTAGTTGACATAATTTTAATCCCGCCACTGCTTTCTACAGGGATAAGTCCTGTATCATCACCTGTTGCTTTTTCTTTAATCCCAAAAGCTTTAGGTATTGACGGGCCGGTAATATCAGCATCTAAAATAGCTGTTTCAAAGCCTTTTTTATTCATTTTAGCTGCAAGCAAAGATGTTACCAAAGATTTTCCAACTCCGCCTTTGCCGCTGATTACTCCAATAACTTTCTTAACACTTGATTTTTCGTTCAATGGTTCAAGCAAACTTACAGGCTCCCTGCTTTGACAATTTGAACTGCAAGTGCTGCAATCATGTGTACATTCACTCATTTTTATCTGTCCTTTCCTATTTGTTATATGCCTCTTCAAAGAAATACTCAAAATATGCACCGAAATCAATTCCTGCAACTTTAAGATCTTTGTATGTGTCTCTTAATGTTACCAATGCCCTTTTTAGAGGTTCTGCCTCAATACCGTTTTTCATAGACAGGTACGCTTCTAAATATGCAGACAAATGGTCGCACGCTCTTATGATTTTTCCGTCTATCGGATTAAATATTTTTTCATTGTAATTTTTGCTGATTTCTTCTGAAGTAACTGTCTTTATTTCTCCGTTTATTACAACTTTTGAAGAAAATTCGTCATTAGTAAAAAACTCAAGCTGCTGTACCCACTTTTCAGGGATTAGAGGATAGATAACACTCTTCATCTGACTGTCTTCGATATTTTTAATAATCTCATCTAACCCCTCTACACCTCTTTTAACAGGAGAGATGATATCACGGGTTAAAACTTCTGGCAAGTCGTGGAAAAGTGCACCAAAAAAGTTGTTCTCTATTCTTTGATTGCATCCACCTGTCTCAACCGTGCAAAAATATGAAAGCACTGCAACGACAAACGTATGTGCCATGACTGAAGTCTGTGGTATTCTTGCTGTTGCTGTCCATCTTTGCTGAAATCTAAGCTGTCCTATTAAATTCAAAAAATCGGTAAGTTTAGGATTTTGATAAAAAACACGTTTTCCGTCAAACCAGTTACACTTTGCAAGGCTTTCATTAACCTCTGCTTTTGTTTTTTCAATATTATACATTCCGATATTTAATGGGTATATAATATCAAATTCCCATTTTGTTGCGAGGTAATGTGCAAACCTTATTATATCACGTTCTGTAGCGCTGTATGTTAAATCTGTAAAGTATTTGTGCATTTTGTCAGGAAAATCTTTTATTCCTTCTAAATAATCCTTTAATTCGCACTCAACATACTCGTCGATTTTATCTCCCATCTCTTTTTTTAGTTTATGATAAATGGGAGGTTTGATATCGGTTAAGATAACTCTGTGCAAAAACTCAAAAATAATGCCATCTATAAGCTTGACATAATCAACTTCTCCGCCTGCATCTTCATGACACTTCGCCAGCACAAATGCATAAAAGGTTTTATGTGCCTGTTTATCCATTTCCACAAATCCCGTGCCAGGTCTTATATGGTCATTCCATCTTTGAATAACTGCTGCATTGTGTATTAAAGTAATAAGTTCCGGTTTAAACATAAAATACCGCCTTTTTTATTTTATATCTCTAAAATTTTATCATATCACTATTAGTTTGTCAAACATAAATGGGTATTTAAAATCATATAATGTACCAATCTGCAAAGGAGGATTTTTTTATGAACAAAACATCTGATTTCAGGCAAAAAGAAGTAATAAACATTTATGACGGAAAGCGTCTTGGATATGTATGCGATGTTGACATTGACATAACCACCGGAAAACTAAATGCCATAATAATCCCTGGCGGTGCAAAATTTTTAGGTCTTTTCGGCACTGCCGACGACTATGTTATTCCATGGAACAATATAAAGACTGTTGGAGAAGATATAATACTTGTAGACTACATTCTGCCATCAGAAACATCTTCTCTAAGGCGTGCTTAGCTGTCTAAAATATCAAGATTTCTCAAAAGCACATTTTTACCTCTCCACGAAAAAGCACGGTTTTGATATTTTTGTTTAAACTCTTTATTTGAAAGCCCCTCAAAATCACTGCTTTTAATTTTTGTTACAAGATTTACCTTAAAATCCTCTATAGGTGTTATATTAAACTTGTTCATAGGACAAACATTTTGGCATATATCGCAACCAAAGGAACTGCCGTTTTCTTTAATAAGCTTTATTTCATCATCTGAAAGCTTGCCCTTTTTTTGAGTAACTTCTGACAAACACTTGGTAAAATCTTTATCTTTTAATGCACCTGCCGGGCAATTTTTTATACATTTATTGCAGTTAAGGCATTCTCCTTTAAGTGGCACCGACTCGCTTAAAGGCATATCTGTTACTACATATCCTATAAAGTGGAAAGTTCCATATTTGTCATTAATTAAAAGTCCGTTTTTTCCTATCACGCCGAGTCCTGCTTTAAATCCAAGCTCAATGTCATTATACGGACTTACATCAACATAAATCTGAGTATTAAACTTTCCTGCCAACTTAATAAAATCTGCCACTTTTTCAAGATATCTTTTTATAATAATGTGATAATCCTCTGAATAAGTATAGACAGAAATATTAGAATCATCAACTTTTCCTGAATAATATGGGAAAAGCATAACAACTGCATAAAAATCTCCCGCTTTGCAAAATCCAAAGCGATCAATACCAAGGTTTAAAATAAAATTACTCAAATTCTTCATTTATGTTCACCGCAATAATTCCCACATAAATTTCTTTGCAACCTGCCTTTTTTAGCATAAGACAGCTTTCATCAATGGTTGCGCCTGTTGTATAAACGTCGTCAACAAGCAAAACCTTGTTATATTCTCCGCCCTTATATATAATTTTGCCCTTAAGATTTGTTTTTCTTTCTTTTGCTCCAAGGCTGTTTTGTGATACTGTTTTATCCTTTTTAAATAAAAGCTCTTTGTAAGGCACGCCTGAAAGACGGCTTAATACTTTGCACAAATCTTTCATGTGTTCAGTTCTTAAATTAAGTCCTTTTGTTTTTCCTGATGGTGCAGGAATAATTACATCAAATTCAGTTTCTAAATTATACTGCTTTATTCTTTCCCACAACAAAACCGCTAAGCTGTTAGCCATCTCGGTTCTTGACAAAAACTTATACTTTTTAATTATCTCAGAACCTGTTTCATCATATACAAGCGGTGAAATCAAATACTTAAACTTTACCTTTTCACCTGCACAGTATTTACAATACGGCGCATAAGCATTAATATCCATAGGTCTGCTGCACACGGGACATATTCTTATAGGGCTTATTTTAACTCTGTCTTTGCATTCTTTACATATATGAGGATAGCTCATATCTATGTCAACCAAGTTATCACAGCATATACACTTTGGCGGGAAAAATACTCTTAAAATTCTTTCAAAGCTAATCATTAATACATAAGCCTTTCTTTAAGTCCTGAAAATCTGTTAACCTCAGAATTGTTCTTAACCATCTGCTCTAACACTCCTGCTTGTCCAACCAAAACAACAAGTTTTTTTGCTCTGGTTACCGCAGTATAAAGTAAATTCCTGCTCATAAGCGAAATAGGTGCCGGAAACATAGGAATAATTACTACCGGGAACTCGCTTCCCTGGCTTTTATGAATAGTAGTTGCATACGCCTGTTCCAAATCCGAAGCATAAGAAAAAGGATATATAACTTCTTTTTCTCCGTCAAATGTTATATTCATAAGCTCGTATTCTTTGTCAATTTTCTCTACAATTCCGATATCGCCGTTAAAAAGTCCGAGTCCAATCTCTTTTTGGTTTGCACTTTCCCATTCGATATCATAATTGTTTTTAATCTGCATAACCTTGTCAAGCTCACGGAACAAGATGCCACCAATTTCCTGCTGGGTTTTTAGCCGATTTTCAGGTGGGTTTAACGCCTCTTGAAGTGCTTTATTCAAAGAATTAACACCCACAGCACCTTTTCGGGTTGGTGTTAAAACCTGAATATCGCAAAACGGGTCTAAATCATAGGTTTTGGGAAGTCTTGTTTTCACAAGCTCAACAATAGTTGAAATTATCTGTTCGGGCGACTGCCTTTTAATAAAAAAGAAGTCCTTGTTTTGTTCATTAAGATAAGGAAAAAGTCCGCTATTGATTCTGTGAGCATTTACAACAATCATACTTTCCTGAGCTTGTCTGAAAATTTCTGTAAGCTGCACAGTTTCAATTCCGCCGCTTCTTATAATATCTCTCAAAACATTTCCGGGTCCTACCGACGGAAGCTGGTCTGCATCTCCTACCATTATTAAGGTTGTACCTTCAGGGATTGCTTTTAAAAGGCTGTTAAATAACATAAGGTCCACCATAGACATCTCGTCTATTATAACAGCTTTTGCATCCAGCGGATTTGTTTCGTTTCTTGAAAACACAGTTTTGTCTTCATCACACGAAAAATTTGACTCTAATAGTCTGTGAATGGTCTTAGCTTCTCTGCCCGAAAGTTCTGAAATTCTTTTTGCGGCCCTGCCTGTAGGCGCTGCTAAGGTTACAGTTTTTCCGCTAAGCTCCATTGCGTTAATTATTGTATTAATAACCGTAGTTTTTCCTGTGCCAGGGCCTCCGGTAATTACCAAAACCGGCATTGTAAGCGCATTTATAACCGCTTTTTTCTGAGCAGAATTAAGTGTGATTTTTGTATGCTTTTCCACTTTTTCTATGATTTTCACAAGCTCAGGTGTTTCTTTTTCAGGATATTTAGCATTTAGTTGTTTTAAAATATATGCGACATTTTTTTCTGCAACGTGCATCGAAGGAAGATATACTGCATTAAAATCTTCCTTTTTCTCAATTATTATTCCTCTTTCTATCGAAAGCTCGGTTATAGCGTTACCTACAACACTTTCATCGCACTGTAAAACCGCAGCGCCTTTTTTTACAAGCAAATATTCAGGGCAAAAAGTATGCCCGCTTGAAGAAAACTCCTGCAAGACATATTTAACACCCGCTTTTACTCTTTCCTGACTGTTTATGTTTCCACCGAGTTTTAATGCTATTTTATCAGCTGTTTTAAACCCTATTCCGTGAATTTGCTCGCATAAGATATAAGGGTTTGCCCTTATTTTTTCTATGGCATTGTAGCCGAATTTTTTAAATATTTTCCCTGAAAATCCTATTGAAATATCATACTCCTGTAAAAACATAACAATATTTCTCACACCAAACTGTGTTATGTAGGAATTGCCGATTTCATAAGCCTTTTTAATGCTTATCCCTTTAATATCAGCAAGTTTTTCAGGGGTATTTTCTATTACATTCAAAGAATCAGTACCAAACGCATCCACAATCTTTTTAGCTGTTGCAGACCTTATGCCCTTAATCATCCCCGAACTTAAATATTTATAAATGCTGTCTATCGAATTAGGCGGTGTTTTAGAAAAAGCACGAACTGAAAACTGATGTCCGTACACGGGGTGCGTTTTATATTCTCCCTCAACCGTTATGCTTTCACCGGGAGAAATCCCCATAATATTTCCTACAATAGTTATAAGTACTCCGTTTGAATCAATATCTGCAACGCAATACCCATTGTCTTCATTGTAAAAAATAACTTCTTCTATTGTACCGGTAATTTTCTCCATATTTTTCTCCGTTTATATTATCCTTGAAAGTTCGTTTGTTAAACTGTCTTTTGAAATAAAGCGCGCAAACTCGAAATTTTTTTCTAAAATCTTAAGCTTTTTTTCGTTAATGTCATCATACACAAAAACAACATTTGCCTTTTGGTTTTTAAGCTCTGAGCAAAGCACTTTAAAGTCCGTATTTTCATCCACTTTTACAATAAGTGCTGCATCTGATGGGATTTTTGAAAAAAACATTTCCCACAAAAGCGCCATAAGTTGCATTATACCAAAAACCGTAAAAAAACAAAATAATATTTCAAAAAGCACTTGCACTCACTCCCTTAATTTATAATATTAAGGGAACTTGAAATTTGTTACTGCTCGCTTTGTAAGACCATTTGGTAAACCTCACGTTTTGGAAGTCCTGCTTTTGTTGCTGCTTCTTTTATTGCACTTTTCTTATCCATTCCGCTATTTAAAAGGTTATTTACTTCTTGCAGTATATCTTCGTTGGTCATTTGACCGACTTCCTCACCTTTAAAACCCTCAACAACTAAAACAAATTCACCCTTAGGCTCTTTGGCTTCAAAATAATCAATAGCGCCTTTAATTGTTGTCCTTATCACTTGTTCGTACATTTTTGTAAGCTCACGGCAAAGGGCAATCTTTCTGTCCCCCAAGTGGCTATATAAATCTGAAAGCGTCTTTCTTAACTTGTGCGGAGCCTCATAAAATATAAGTGTCTGGGTATGCATTTTTATTTCTTCCAAATGTTTATTTCGCTGTGGTTTATTCACCGATAAAAAACCCTCAAAAGAAAATCTTCCCGTATCTAACCCCGAAACAATAAGTGCCTGAACAAACGCACAAGCTCCCGGAATTGGCACAACATCAATATCTTTTTCGGCACATAGTTTTACAATATCTTCGCCCGGGTCTGAAATTGCAGGAGTTCCCGCATCGGTAACCAAAGCGCAATTTTCTCCGCTCTCTATTCTTGAAACAATATACTCCCCACGCTGTCTCTTATTATGCTCAAAATAGCTGACCATAGGTTTTTTAATTCCAAACTTATTTAAAAGCTTTAAAGTATTCCTTGTATCTTCCGCTGCGATAAAATCTACGTTTTGTAACACTTCTATCGCTCTTTTTGACATATCAGAAAGATTACCTATGGGCGTTGCCACCAAATAAAGTTTATGCTCGCTCATTTTCATCCTCCTTTAAGGTCTTATTATATAAATCATTGATGTTTGCAGTATAGTTGCCATTTTCGTCATAAACATACAGGTTTTTTTCATATCTTATTCCCTTACCGCCGTCTTTTGCGCCTTCAACCAAAACCAAGGATGGTTCGGCAGCCTTAGCAGTTGAATAAACAAGCTGCAGTCTTTTAGGCTCAATTTTATATTTATTCATAGTATAAAAAATTTCAGCAAGTCTTTCAGGCTTATGTACCATTGCAATTTTGCCTTTTGAAACCAAAAGTTTTTCTGCCCTGCTAAAAACATCATCCAATGTCAGTGTAAGCTCATGGCGAGCTATTGCAAGCGGTGATTTTGGATTTTCAATTCCCGTTCCTGCCATTTTATATGGTGGATTACAGGTTATGTAGTTAAACTGTTTATTAAGGCACTCTTTTTGTCTTACATCTCCCAAAACTACAGAAACAAGACCGCCAAGTGAGTTGAGTTCAATGTTTTTTTGTGCAAGCAAAAAGCTCTCTTGTTGAATTTCTATACCTGTTATATGTTTTGCTTTTACCTTGGCAGACAGTAAAACAGGGATTATTCCATTACCTGTTCCAATGTCAAGTATTTCTGCGTTTATTAAGGGCTTTGCAAAATTTGCAAGCAAAACAGCATCTGTTCCAAAGCAAAACAGACTTTTATCCTGAATAAGTTTTAAATTATTAATCTGCAAATCATCAATTCGTAAACTCAAAACAAATACTCCTAACAAAACAAAAAAAGCGATGACTGTCTGCCATCGCTCTTTTTTTGCGTAATATTATTCAGCAACAGGAGCGCCAACAGGGCAAACACTTGCGCATGAACCGCATTCGATACATTCGTCTGCGTTGATTTCGTACTTACCATCGCCAGCAGCAATGCAAGATACAGGGCATTCGCCTTCACAAGCGCCACAGCTGATGCATTCGTCGTTAATTACATATGCCATCGTAGAACACCTCCTTAAACACTATATACATTGTATCATAAAATTTAAATTTTGCAAGTATTTTTTTACAAATAGTTACTCTAAATCTTTAAGCATCTTAAGGTCCTCATCACTAACCCTGATTTTTGCTGATTTAATAACTTTAATTTCACTTACATGATAGGTTTGAATATTGTTGTCACTTTCAGCAAGGCTTACCTTTAATAATCCCTTCAAAAGATTCACGTCGGTAACAAAACCTCTGCCTGATAGCGTTTCAACCTCAGAGCCAACATTCGGCGTAATTTTATTAAGTTCCTCGTATGCCTCCTGCTCGTATTTTAAACAGCACATGAGTCTTGAGCATGTGCCGGAAATTTTTGTTGGATTAAGTGACAAATTCTGTTCCTTTGCCATTTTGATTGACACAGGTTCAAATCCTCCTAAATGTGAAGCACAGCAAAGCTTTCTTCCGCACACACCAAGTCCGCCTACAATTTTTGCCTCATCACGTACACCGATCTGGCGAAGTTCTATCCTTGTTTTGAATACAGAGGCTAAGTCTTTTACAAGTTCTCTGAAGTCAACTCGTCCGTCTGATGTAAAGTAAAACAAAATCTTATTCTGGTCAAATGTATATTCAACATCAACCAATTTCATGTCAAGATTATGCTTTTCAATCTTTTCATTACAGATTTTATAGGCTTCTTTTTCTTTCTCTTCGTTTTCTTTTGCCTGCTTTAAGTCCTTTTCACTTGCACCGCGCAAAACAGGCTTTAACGGTGAAACTATATTTTTATCATCAGACATTTTATTTGCTATCGCAACAACGCCCATTTCAACTCCTCTTGCAGTTTCAACAATAACATTTTGTTCTTTGTTGTACTTTTTGCCCTGAGGGTCAAAATAGTAAACCTTGCCTGAATTTTTAAATCTGATTCCTACTATTTCAGTCATGTATTTCCTCCCAAACGCTAAGCAGCGTATTTGTAACTGTCAGCGCAAACGAAGCATTCTTTTTTATATTTTCGTTTGCCATAGAAAACTCTTTAATTACTCTATCAATTTTAGTGTTTGTAACCCTTTTTGAAAGTGCTGTAAGTTCTTTGCACAAATCACTGTTTATTACTGCTTTTTCTCCGAGGTTTGCATTAAGCATAACACAGTCACGCAAGATAGCAAATATAAACCCCAGATTTTCTTCAAAATTATCTTTATCGTCTGTCAGATAATTTGCAAAATCAAACACTGCAGATTTTTCATTTTTAGTAAGCTTTCCTAAAAAAATCAAAAGCCGTTTTCTTTTATCAAAAAATCCGTTCTCTTTTAAAAGCTGCTCTGCCCCAATTGGATTTCCGTCGCAGAATCTGGCACAAAAAGCTGCCATTTCTTTTTTTTCGGGATATTTTTCTGATAAATACTGCAAAACCTGCTGCCATGACGGCAGTTTAAGCGTGTATTTTATAAGCCTCGACAAAACTGTTGGGAGCAAGTCCTCTTCTTTTGGTGTTATCATAATGATAAGCACATACGAAGGCGGTGCCTCCAATAGCTTTAACAGTGCATTTTGAGCAGCAACGGTAAGTTTATCTGCGTCTTTAAAAATATAAATTTTCCTGCCACCAAAATATGGTTTTATATAAACATTTGCCGAAAAATCTCTTATTTCCTCAACGCCCATACTCGCCTTTTTAGGTGTAACAACGATTTTATCAGGATGCGAGCCAGCATTTAATTTAACGCACGACGGGCATGAGCCGCAAAAAGAAGCATCCTTTCCCTCGCACAATATAGCATCTGCAACTGCATTTGCTAATTTAAAGCATTCATCTTTCTGGCCGCAAAGCAGCATAGCATGACCTAAGCTGTTGTTTAAAATACTGTATCTTATACTGCTTATTATATCATCCTGCCACTTTACCGCTTCAAATTTCAACTTAAACTCAACCTTTCAAAAATCACACATCTAATTATACAAAAAAAGCTTAAATTTGTCAACAACACGCTGATTGACTTTAAATGGTATACATGGTAGAATATTTATTGAAAGGATGATTGTGTGATAGATATTCTTGTTGCGGTCTATAACGGCGAAAAATATTTAAAAGAGCAGCTTACCTCAATTTTAAACCAGACTTATAAAGAATTTAATATTATAATCCGTGATGACGGGTCAACTGACAGCTCTTTGTATATAATTAAAGAGTTTAACCAGTTGTATCCAGAAAAAGTAACATTTGTTGAAGGTGTTCCGTCCGGCAGCGCAAAAAACAATTTTTTTGAGCTTATTAATTATGCAAAATCCGACTACATAATGTTTTGCGATCAGGATGATATCTGGTTTGAAAACAAAATCGAAGTAACATTAAAAAAAATGCAGGCAACAGAAAACACTTATGGCAAAGATGTACCCATTCTTTGCCATACCGATTTAACTGTTGTTGACAAAAACCTTAACACTATCAATCCATCATTCTTTAAAATGCAGAAATTTGACATCACCAAAACCACTTTAAACCGTGCTTTGGTTCAAAACATTGTAACAGGCTGTACCATGATGATTAACAAAGCATTACTTGATTTGGCAAAAGGAACAAATTCTGAAGATATCATTATGCATGACTGGTGGCTGTTTTTAATTGCATCAGCCTTCGGCAGAGTTGAAGTGGTAACCACTCCCACCATACTCTACCGTCAGCACGAAGAAAATCAGGTAGGTGCAAGAACCATATCGCCATTAACTAACACGCAAATGGTAAATTCCGTCAAAGCATCAATTAATCAATCTTGTTCATTTCTGAAACGTTATCAAAAGCTGCTACCCCCACATCAATTAAAAATGATTGAATGTTATGCCAATATTCACAAATGCTCTGTTTTTAAAAAACTTACAATTTTACAAAAATATCAACTATACAAACAACCATTTATAAAAAAACTTTTTCAAATAATGACAATATTAAAAATAAAAGGGGCTGGTTAACAGTCCCTTTTGTTAAGATATTTATCATAAAAGATCTCATAGAATGATGATTACTATAATTTGATTACAACAAAAACATTGCAAAAATTGCACCGATGCCAACACACCAGTTGGATTTATTGTTTTTATCATACAAGTCTTTCATCAGTATCAAACAACAAATGATTATTGCGTACAGAAAAAAAGTGAATGTGCGGAAAGATGATGCATATATAGTCGCAGATAATCCCATCAATTCTCTGGTAATTGCAGATAATACTAGCAATCCCAACAACATAAATTTACTTTCTTTTTGTTTGACACAACTACACACTGTATAAAAAATGCTACACACTGCTGTAACTGACAATATCAGTGGTAAAATACTAATAGAAATTGGAATCAAATCAGGCATTCCACACGAATAGTCGTAATACACAACAAACTTACTTTCTCCGAAAAAATTAGCAAATGTAATCACAGCAAGAGGAATTGCACTTATAATTTTTTTGTAAACGGAATCCTGTGACATAGCCTGCAAAAAAATTAAAACACACAACACAAAGAACAGTTTAACATTTGTAAACAACAAATTAGCAATGGTTGTAGAGAATCCATGATAGATTTTTTTTGCAAATGACCATTCAGCATACTGTGGAAACCAATGATACATTTCTGCTGTATTCGTCATTCTGAAAAGATGACCTGGCATCATAAACATAAAAACATAGCAACAAAAAGCAAATCCTAACAAAACTATAGTAGTAAATATAACTTTTTGATTCATATGCGTGCATAATGCATAAATCAAGAACAGGAAAAGAGCTCCTATCAAAAATACTGCACCTTGATCATGGTTAGTGGCATAAAGTATAGAAACAAATGTCACAATGTATAAAACAATAGGTATATGTTTCTTTTTAACACAAAGATTTAAATGATATGCGACAAACAACATGCATAATACAGGGTATACATAATTAGTTGTAGTTGCAATGTATCCTGCACTATTAAGGCAATTTATCGGGAATAGCAAAATCAAACCACATGTCATCAGCAAGTCAAACCATGTATTTTTAGTAAATATTTTACTAATTAATGTTGCCATAATAACATACACAAGTGTATCAAACAGTTTCCAGTAAATCATTGGTATACGATAAAACATGTTTGCTAACACATCAGTAAATATGCGACCATTGTATAACCAACGTTGCATAAAGTTTTCCCAAATAGTTTGAGTAGTTACCGTTGGTGCAACTACGGCATCATCAGATATGTAACCAAATGGTAAACGTATGAAAAAAATAATACTGACAAAAAAAATGTATATTGCAATTTTATATGCAATATTTTTTTTTTGCGGAGTAAAACAGATTTTTGTCATATTGAATCACTTCCTAATGTTTTTTGACAATTTAAACAGAATAAGTTTAACATAAAAAAATGTAAAAGTCAACAGAAGCAAGTCTTATTTGCCATAACTTTAAATTATTGACAAATCATATGATGTGCAGTATAATGAAAAAAATGCAAAAAAAGAGGGAAACCAATGAAAATATCACTTATTGTGCCATGTTATAACGAACAAGAAGCCCTACCTTTGTTTTTTGATGAAGTTACAAAGGTTATGAAGTCATTGTCATGCGATTATGAAATTTTGTTTATAAATGATGGTTCAAAAGATAATACGCTGAATTTACTTAAGGACTTTGCAAAGTGTGACAATCATATTACATATATATCTTTTGCTCGTAATTTTGGTAAAGAAGCAGCAATGTATGCCGGTTTTTGCAATGTTAGCGGCGATTATGTTACAGTCATAGATGCAGATATGCAACATCCACCATCGCTTATTCCAAAAATGTTAAGCATTTTGCAGAATAAAGAGTACGATAGTGTAGCAGCACGAAGGAATACCAGAGAAGGAGAACCTCGATTAAGAAGTTTATTTGCAAAGCTGTTTTACAAAATTATAAATAAAATATCTGATGCAGACGTTGTTGGTGGAGCAACAGATTTTAGGTTAATGAAACGAAAAATGGTGGATGCCATTGTTGCAATGAGTGAATATAATAGATTTTCTAAAGGCATATTTGGTTGGATTGGTTTCAAAACATATTGGCTACCGTATGAAAACATAGAACGTATCGCCGGTCAAACAAAATGGAATTTTTGGAATTTATTTAAATATTCTATTGACGGAATTGTTAATTTTTCACAAATGCCTTTAAGTATTGCGTCATTACTTGGTGTAAGTATAACAGGGATATCGTTTCTGTTTGTTGCATTTATTATTATTCGTAAACTTATATGGGGGGATCCTGTTACAGGATGGGCTTCTACCATGAGTGTTCTTCTTTTCATAGGCGGAATGATCCTCTTATGTTTGGGTATTATTGGTCAATATATAGCAAAGATATATCTGGAGGTTAAAAATCGTCCGCACTATATAATATCAGAATCAAATAATGATAAGGTGATAAAAATTAAATGATGTATATAAGAACGATTTTAAAAAAATATAAGCCCATAGTTTTATATGTGTTTTTTGGTGGGTTAACTACCTTAGTTAATATAATCAGCTATTTTTTTACATCCCATGTTTTAAATTGCAATACTTTAATATCAAATTCTGTTGCCTGGATGTTGTCAGTTTTATTTGCATTTATAACAAATAAGTTATATGTATTTAATAGCCAAGGTCGAAGTGCAAAAGAGTTAATTTATGAAATAGTTTCATTCTTTTCTTGCCGGGTATTTTCAGGTGTGATTGATACTGCAATAATGGTATTATTAGTTGATTTTCTGCAGTTTAATTCAATGGCGTGTAAAATTATTACGAATGTAATTGTAATGACCTTAAACTATTTTGCTTCCAAATTTGTAATATTTAAAAAGTAGATAAGATTACATTTTGAACAGAAAATATTAGAACACCTAAATCAAAAATTTAAAATGACAAAAGAACTGCCTCACTTTTTTAGTGAGACAGTTTCTTTATTTTCTAAAAATTCCGAAAAGTTTTTTGAACACATTTTTTCACAACCATTATAGGCATAAAAATTCCGTATATTTGCATATATATTTTAAATTTTCCTGCAACAAAAGATTTTTTTCTGTATTTTATGGTAGATTTTTTAGTACATTTTATAAAAATTTCTTTATCAAAAATTTTCTCTGCAACCGATTCAACATTAAACTTAGTTTGAAGTTCAACTTGGGCAAACTGAGATATTTCCTTCAGTAATTCTTTATCTTCTACAAGCGTTTTGATTGCCTTTACCCAGCTTTCAACAGTATTTTCAGCCAACAAGCCATTAACACCATTATTAATACCAAATGTATATGGTTGAACAGCAGAATAAACACCAACTATGCCATAAGAAGAATACTCAATATATTTGTTAAAGTATTTGCATGAAGTAAATTCGTTTTCTTCTAATGGGGCAAGTCCTATATCCCAATTTCTTTCACGCATAATTTTACAATAAGCCTCATAATCATCGCAGTATGGAATGTATTGTCCTCCGATTTCCTTTATAAAATCAGGCTTAAACCCAAAAAATTCAATACTGACCTTGTCTTTATAAGTATTTTTAATTATTTTCAGCACATCGCCTAAAAAATCATTTATAAAAGTTCTGTGGGTTGCCGTTCCGGCAAAACCAATACGGATTTTTCCACTATCGTACTTATGTGCATTTATATCCCCTATAAATGGTTCGTCAATCAGCACACTTTTTTTTAAAAAATGTCCGTATTTTTTTATCAAATTGCAATTTGGACTCCACAATACATCTGAAAGACTCATAATTTCAATCAGGTTTTTCTTATGCTTTTCCAGTCCAAAGTATTCATACCCCTCTATACTGTCAGGAACATTAAGCAGATCGTCATCTATCACATAGACAATTTTAATCCCTGCTTTTTTACATTGCTGTGCTATTTCAAGTTCCCTATCCTCGCAACATCGCACCATAACCAACACGTCACAAAAGTTCAAATCTGACGCCGTGACCTTATGGCTCATTTTGCATACCAGATTTATTTCTTCGCTTTCAGACAGAAATTTAAGCGGATGAAATGCACAAAATCTTACTGAAGGTATTAGTGTAGTGTATGTTAATAAAACATTAATCATTCGTGTCCTCTATTCTAAACAGTAATATTATTAAGCAACATATTAATATGGTACAATACCGAAACCACAAAATTCTTCATTCTTTGCCTAAAAGAATATTCACTTTTTGAGCATATATAAAGCTTCTTTTTATATTCAGCTAAAAGTTCTATTTTTTTTATCTTGTTAATTCGATATAAATCAAGATCAATATCCATAACAAAACCACTATTAAGATACTTATTATCCAAAAATATCTTGACTACATCTTTTCTTATTTCCTTCTCACAATAAATTAAATGAACTTTTTTCCTCTTATCAGTAATTCTCAGTATCGGTGTAACTGCTTCACTTTTAATCCCCTCAAGAAGACACCACCCTACAACTACCAAAACATTACCACAATATATCTTTGCTTTATCTATATTACATCGCATCCTGCGAGAATAAATACTTTTTTGAGAGTAAAGTTTTTTCACCTTGTTGTAATTCTCATCAAAAACAGTTGCCGCCGACACTTCCCTTTTGTTAATTCGATTTGCATTTGCCGAAAACATATTTTTAATTCTATTTAATTTTACTATGAGTTTGCGCGCTTTTTCAAATTTATAAAACCGAATTGCAAAATTTCTATTTATGTAAAACTTATCGTTTTTTTTGCAAACAAACTCTATTGTCCTTATACAATCAACACCATGTTTTCCAAGTGGAATCCAAGCAGAAACGCCGCAATCTTTACAATCTATTTGTGGGTATTCCTCATTTACATCAATCCTTTTATACCTGTGAGTGTTAAAGTATAATTTACTTCCGTCTTTGTTTGTTATGCACACCAAAACATCGGCATTTTTAAGTTCCTTGCTTGCAATCGCCCATCCAACTACTTGTAAACTGCTTTTGGAATAAACCTGCACGCTATCAATTGTATATATCAAGGATTTTGTCAAATATATCTTACTTTTACACTCTACTGCTTTTTTACTCAATTTAAAATACTTGTTTCGTATTGTTTCCTCATTTTGTTTGAGTAAAACAACCCTTTCCTTAGCAATGTTATTTACTGCAGGCACGCGATATTCCGATGTTGTTTTATTAACAAGTATATAGTCTGCAATTTCTGAATACTTGAGCCACAAATCCCAATCCTCAAGATATTCGTAATTTGTGCTAAATCCGCCTTTTTGTTCATACACTTCTCGCTTAAAAAATACAGTTTGTATTGGGAATAAATTACTCATTATCAATGTAGCCGACGAATATTCTGCACGCTTTACTTCATAATATTCTTTAAGCTGATACACGTATGGCTCCCTTGTTTTAATCGTTATTGGTGTTTCAAACGACTTTGAATAGAACATTTTTTCATCAGGATTTTTCAACGCTGCATTAACCATAGTTTCAATATGATCGCAATAAAACACATCATCATCATCAAGAAAATTCAAATATTTTCCCGTTGCCATTTCCAATGCTCTGTTTCCTGCATTGCTTCTACCTTTTTTTTCAATCGTTGCAACATACTTGATGTTCATATCAGGAAATCTATCTTTTATGAAACCTTCTGAAACTGGTAATCCGTCTTCAGCAATACACACCTCTATATTCTTGTATGTTTGATTACGTATAGATTTAAGACATTCCTCCAAAACATAAGGTCTGCCACAAGTTCTTACTATTACGGACACCAGAGGCGTATTGTTTTTATCAAATCTTTCATTTTCATAAAATGCACCATTTCTGGCATATTCATAGTCATATCTTAAAAATTTTGCTACATTATTTTTTAATTTCCCATACTTGTTTCTAAATGAAACTCCCATTTTAAAAGATTTTATAATAATATGGAAAATATTTTTCTTTGCATCTGCAAAATGTGCAGGTTTGAAATATGCTTTAAGCAAAAATTTATATCCTGCTATTATTTGTGTAATATTTCCATATCTCCACCTAAGCATAATATTTGCTTCAAGTGAGCCATAATACTGTACCGGTTTAATCTCATTTGCTGAAGCATATGCATAATGATATACACAACTATCTGGGACATACATAAGTTTATATCCCATAGAGCGTATTCTCCATGACAGTTCCACATCTTCACCATACATAAAAATAGATTCGTCAAACCCGCCTGTAATATCAAAGATATCTCTGCGTAATAAAAAACATGCTCCACTTACCCATGATGTTTCCAATGTCACCGGACTATATATTTTAGGATGCTCATAAGGAAATTGACGCATTTCCCACACTGCAACGCTTTCATCTGAAATTTGAACTTTCTTGTTGAGTTCCTTAAACGCATCTTCCTCAATTTCCGTATCAACATTTAAAAACAAGATATATGGACTTTTACCCATTTGTGCAGCGCGATTGCTTCCTGCCCCAAATCCTATATTGCTATTTTCTGAAACTACCTTGTATTCATCAAAATCTGCTTTATATTCATATTTCTCCAACAATTCAACCGTTCTATCTGAAGAACCATTATCTTTAAAGTATAAGTGCAATCGTTTTAAATCATATTTAGAATTTCTGATTGCATTTAAGAACGAATCAATCCATTTTTGAGAATTATAAGTCACAACAGCAATATCAATATTAATCATTTAATTCCTCCATTTAGTCAATCGTATGGCATTTATCTCCCTGATAAATGTTGTTTTCTTCCATAAATTTGTCTATCCCGCCAAGGACAGCTATTTTGTTTGTACTCCAGCGAGGTGCAATTAGGTTTTCTTTTGAACCGTCGCCTGTAATTCTTTCAATTACACACTCGGGTGGTAAATATCTTAATTGTTCACAGACCGTTTTTATATAATCTTCTATTGTCATTGGGATTAGCTTTAAGTCTTCATACTCTTTTTGGCACACAGTACCCTTCATAATATGAAGAAGGTGAATTTTTACTGCATCTGGTTTCATTTTCCCAAGTGTTTTTGCAGTTTGTATCATCATTTGAGGCGTTTCATCAATCAGCCCATTGATAAGGTGAACACAAACTCTTATGCCATTTTGTTTCAATTTATTAAAGGTGTGTTCAAAGGCATCAAACAGGTAACCCCTGTTTATTTTTTTTGCTGTTTCGTCAAACGCAGTTTGAAGTCCGAGTTCTACAGTTAGGTACGTTTTTTGAGATAACTCTTTTAAATAACTGATTTTTTCATCATCTAAACAATCAGGTCTTGTTGCGATGCTTAACCCCACAACGCCTTGGACAGAAAGAGCCTCTTCATAAAGTCTTTTAAGTTTGCTTAAATCGGCATAGGTATTGGTGTGAGCCTGAAAATATGCAATAACGGGAACCCTACCCCACTTTTTATAAATCCTTTGTTTTTCAAGTTCAATCTGTGCACTTACGCTGACATCTGATGGATTTGTAAACTCTGCAGCACCTGAAGTGCAATATGTGCAGCCTCCAAAGCCTAAAGTACCGTCAATATTAGGACAGGTAAAACCTGCATCTATTACCGCCTTAAATACTCTGCTGCCAAATTTTTGTAATATATGATAATTAAGTGTGTGATACCTCTTGTTGTCTAAAGAATATATAAAATCACTTTTCATAATAAAAGCCCAGCCGCTACTCCCTCTCTTACGCTGCCTGTGCAAAAACATATTTCAGTTGTTCCAGAAAGATTTAACAAAGTGACTATGGGGCAAAGTCCCGCTACAATGGTATCTGCCCTTTTTACATCCAAACCTTTAACAGACTTTCTTTCTTCAAAAGTCATACTCTTTAGTTTCTTATAAATGTCTTTTGCATTTTGCACCGACATTTTATAACCGTCAATATTAGTTTCAGACTCATCGCACAAGCCTATTTTTGCAAGTTCTTTATTTGACCCACCAAGTGCAACAACAGGAAAACTGTTTTTAACAATAATACCGGTTTTTTTGAGCTCTGATTCTATAAAAATTTCCAGATTTTCAGCACTTTGCCGGTCTGTTCCAAAGTTTTCTGTCATAACAACGCTTCCGAGTGGCAGACAAACCGCCTCTTTTATCTTATTTTCGCAAACCAAGGCAATTTCAACACTTCCGCCACCGGTATCAATCATATAAAAGCTTTCGTATTCAGCTGACATTTTAGCCGCAAGCACATCATACTCAGCTTCTTTAAGACCGTCAATTATCAAAACATCAATACCAAAGTCCTTTTTTACCAAAGATGTAAAAACATCGCTGTTGTTTGCACGCCTTAACGCTTCTGTTGCAACAATTTTAACATTTTTAATATCCCTTTGGTCAATTATTCCTTTAAATCTTTTTATTGCTGAAAGCGTTCTTTTTACAGGCTCATCTTTTAAAAGATTGTCTGATGCTAAACCTTCAGAAATTCTTACCTGCTCACGAAATCTTTCTGTTTGAACCAAGTTGCCGTTTTTTTTCTCAAAAAATCCCATTCTTATGGAATTTGAGCCAAGGTCGATGACTGCACATTTTGTCATAATTTTTTAAGCTCCTTTAAGAACTCTTCAATTCTGTCAAGTGCTTTTTCAATTCTTGAAAGAGAATAAGCATACGAAATTCTTATAAACCCTTCTCCCGAATCGCCAAAAGCATTTCCCGGGATTACCGCTACATGCTTTTCTTGTAAAAGGCGATTGCAAAACTCATCTGAAGAAAGTCCTGTAGATTTTATGCATGGGAACACGTAAAATGCACCTTTAGCCTCAAAGCAACTAAGTCCCATTTTATTAAGTCTTTCAATCAGGTATACACGTCTTTCGTCATACTGTGCGCGCATTTGTGCGATGTCCCAGTCTCCGTTTTTAAGTGCTTCTATTGCTGCATACTGGCTTGTTGTCGGTGCTGACATTATTGCAAACTGATGAATTTTTCTCATAAGAGAAATAATCCTTTCATCGCCTATTGCAAATCCAAGACGCCATCCTGTCATTGCATAGCATTTTGAAAATCCACCAACGATAACGGTTCTTTCTTTCATTTCAGGAATGTTTGCAATAGAAAAATGCTTACAGCCGTACGTAAGCTCAGCATATATTTCATCTGCCAAAACAATTATATCTGTACCATCTAAAACCTTTGCTATATCCTCAAGCTGCTGTTTAGTCATTATTGCGCCTGTAGGATTGTTAGGATACGGAAGCACCAAAATTTTTGTTTTGGATGTAATTGCTTTCTTTAAATTTTCAGCGGTTAGTATAAATTCGTCTTTTTCCTCAGTAACAACAGCAACAGGAACGCCTCCTGCAAGCTGTGTACATGGAGTATAACAAACAAAGCTCGGTTCGGGGATAATAACTTCATCTCCCGGAGAAATAAGCGCACGAAAGCACAGGTCAATCGCCTCGCTTCCTCCCACTGTGATAAGTACTTGGTCTTCTTTATATGAAAGTTCAAAGTGCCTTTCAAAATAATTACAAACCTCATTGCGAAGCTCTGCAATACCTGAATTTGAAGTGTAGTGTGTATGTCCCTGTTCAAGTGACATTATGCCTGCATCTCTGATATGCCACGGCGTAACAAAGTCAGGTTCTCCAACACCTAATGATATAACGTCTTCCATTGTAGCTGCTATATCAAAAAATTTCCTTATACCCGACGGTTTTATGTTTTTTGCAACAGATGAAAAAATTTCGTCGAAATTAATCAAAAGGTCACCACTCTCCTGTCTTCTTCAGGATTATCGAGAATAAACCCTTCTTCTTTGTATTTCCTTAATATAAAGTGCGTAGTTGTTGAAAGTATACATTCCATAGGAGCAAGTTTTTCAGATACAAAATTTGCTATCTCTTTTAAACTTTTACCCTCAATAGTAATTGATAAATCATATCCTCCCGACATAAGATATACACTCTTAACAAATGGATAGTTATAAATCTTTGCCGCTACTCTGTCATATCCGCTACCAAGCTGGGGTGACATTTTTACATCAATAAGCGCAATAACTGTATTTGAATCATATTTATCCCAATTTACAACTGCTTTGTATCCTGCAACAATTCCGCTTTCTTTAAGCTCTGAGAGCTGTTTTTTTACAGTATCTGCATCACGGCCTGTAATTTCAGCAATTTTATCTACGCTTGCCAAACCGTCTTTTTCAATAATTCTTAAGATTTCCAACATTTTTAAGCAGTCCTTTCTTATTTATCGCTAACAAGTTTATCAAGCTCTGACTGATACTTTGTAACAGAAGCATTAAGTCCCGCCTTAAGTTCGTTGATTTCGTTTTCAAGGTGGTCTAAAATCTTCTTTGATTTTTCTACTTCTTTATCTGCATCGGCTTTAATTTTTTCCGCTTCTTTTTTTGCATCTTCAATAATTTCCTGAGCTTTCTTTTCTGCGGCAAAAATAGCCTCTCCTACAAGATTATTTTTTTCAGTTAAAACATTAACCTTTTCACAAAGCGCATCTTTTTCTTTCTGAAGGTCATAAATTTCATCATCACGGTCGTTAATCATTTTCTGAGTTTTTAAATTCAGCTCCGCAATGTATTCGTTTATTATTCTTTTTTTGTAACCAAACAAAGATTTTTTAAATTTAACATTTTCCATAATTATTCCCCTTTACTTTCATTTAAATTAACCGGAAGGTTAACTGTAACCGTAGTTCCTTTTTTATATTCACTGTCAATAGAAATTGTGCCTTTATGTGCCTCAACTATCTCCTTTGCGATTGCAAGTCCTAAGCCCGTACCGCCTTGTTTTCGGCTTCTTGCCTTATCAACACGGTAAAACCTGTCGAAAATCATAGGCAGATCTTTCTCAGGTATTCCAATACCCGTATCTGATACACTTATGTAAACTACATCTTCTCTGCTTCCGCACAAAACTGAAATAGTTCCGCCTTCTTGTGTATATTTTATGGCATTTGAAATTATGTTTACAACCACCTGATTTATTTTATCTTTATCAACATAGATGCTATCTGCCTCAGTACCTTTTACGTAAGTAAGCGTAAGCTTACTTTTTTTAGCTGTAATGCTCATTGTTGAAACTATCTGTTCAACTAACCCCTGAACATCACAGAGTGACAGTTTTAGTGCATCTTGGGTATGTTCAAGCCTTGACAAAACCAAAAGGTCAGTAACAAGCCTTGTCATCCTGTCCGCTTCGCTGTTTATAACATTTAAGAAGTTTTTGCTGATTTCTTTATCATCAATTTCTGTATCCAAAAGAGTCTCAGAATATGATTTAATATTGGTAAGCGGTGTCCTTAATTCATGTGATATATCTGCAACAAATGCCCTTCTGGACCTGTCAAGCTTTTGTTGTTTTGTAATATCCTGAAGTGCGACAACAACACCTTCTGTTTTATTAAACTCCGTTTTATATGGTGCAAAATGTGCACTTATTATCATATCACTAAGCTCAAATTCCCACTCTTTTTTTACGCCGTCTTTATTGTTTATGATATCTTGCATCGGAACTTCAACTTCCAGCTTTTTACAAAGCTCAGCAAAATCCGAAAGCTCGTTTTTCTCAACTCCAAGCATCTTCTCAGCAGACGGGTTTATGTGAATTGTTTTTCCGCTTAAGTCAAATGCTATAATTCCGTCATCAAGATTTTTAATGATAACTTCAATTTTGTCCTTTTCAGAAGAAATTTCGTCCAATGTATTTTTCAGCTTTGATGCCATTATGTTAAACGTAGTGGTAAGAACGCCTATTTCATCATCGCCTCTTACTTCAATGACGCTGTCAAAATTACCCTCTGCCATTCTGCTTGCCTTACCGGTAAGATTTCTGATTGGCACAGTAATGGTCTTACTCATAAAATAACCTATAACTGCAGCAATGAGTGCACCATAAAGAATTGCCTGCATAACAACCATAAACAAGCTGTGACTTACCTGATTAACCTCAGTTTTGTTATCCATTACATAAATAATATAACTTGCATTATCGGTTTGTATAGGGTAAGCGTAGTCCATAAAACCTGATTTTACAGAAATAACATCTCCTATATTTCCTGCGATAGCAGAAACTATATTATTTGTAAGTGTAACTTCGGTGCTGTCACCGCTTCCTACCAGACATTTTCCTGAATTGCCATCTAAAATATAATAATTGCGGTTAGTTCCTACGCCAAGTCTTACAGGCGCATATGTATCCATAAGCTGTTTTAAGCTTGCTACAGGGTCGTCGGCCTTTATTGCCAGCACTAAACTTTTATTAAAAGAGTCATTAAACTCCATATTCATTTTTTGCTTAAACTGATTATGGTAAAAGCTCGAAACGCTGCTAAGAAGAAAAGTTCCTGCGATTATCATAACCATTAAAATGAGCAGAATAAATATAAAAATCAGCTTCCACTGGATTTTATGAAAATTTCTGCGTGCTTTTTCAAACAATTAAAAACTTTCCTTTCGCTTCATTTATAAAGTATACAACTTTACTATCATAGTATATCACAAAATCATATTTTGTCAACAAAGAGAAGATTTTAACCCTTTTTTGAGTTGACTTTTGGTTTTTGTGGTGGTATAATAAAAAAAATATATTCTTGTACGCATATTTTTGTTGCATACTATTACTAAAAAAGGAGTGCTTGGTTTGAATAAATTTGGAAAACAAGGTCTTACTTTTGACGATGTGCTGCTTATACCGCGCAAATCCGATGTTTTGCCCAGCAGTGTAGACCTTTCAACAAACATTACTAAGAAATTAAAGCTTAACATCCCGCTTATGACTGCTGCTATGGATACTGTTACAGAGTCGCCCATGGCTATTGCCATTGCAAGAGAAGGCGGAATTGGTATTATTCACAAGAATATGTCTGTAGAAGAACAGGCAATTGAAGTTGACAAGGTAAAGAGAAGCGAAAATGGTGTTATTGCAAATCCATTTTACCTTTCACCTGAAAACACACTTGAAGATGCTGACAAGCTTATGGGTAAATTCAAAATTTCAGGTGTTCCGATTACTGAAAACGGCAAGCTTATTGGAATTATTACAAACAGAGATTTAAGATTTGAAGTTGATTTTTCTAAAAAAATCAAAGAATCAATGACTTCTGAAAATCTTATTACCGCTCCTGCAGGAACAACTCTTGCCGAGGCTCAGGAAATTTTAAGAAAGCATAAGATAGAAAAGCTTCCGCTTACTGATGACAGCGGTATGCTTAAAGGTCTTATTACCATTAAAGATATTGAAAAAGCAGTAAGATATCCTAATTCCTGCCGTGATTCATCAGGCAGACTTGTTGCAGGTGCAGGCGTTGGCATTACTGCCAATATGATGGACAGAGTTAAAGCTTTGGTTGATGCAAACGTTGACTTAATCGTTCTTGACTCTGCTCACGGACATTCTCAGAATATTATTAATGCAGTTGATAAAATCAAGTCTGCATATCCTGACCTTCAGCTAGTAGCAGGTAATATTGCTACTGCAGAGGCTGCTAGAGATTTAATCAAAGCAGGTGCAGACTGTGTTAAGGTTGGTATCGGACCCGGTTCTATTTGTACAACCCGAGTTGTTGCAGGCATCGGTGTTCCTCAGGTAACCGCTATCAACGATGTTTACGAATGTGCAAAAGAATATGGTATACCGGTTATTGCAGACGGTGGTATAAAATATTCTGGCGATATTGTTAAATCAATCGCTGCAGGTGCAGACGTTATTATGATAGGCAGTCTGTTTGCAGGTTGTGAAGAAAGCCCCGGAGATATGGAAATTTATCAGGGCAGAAACTTTAAGGTGTACAGAGGTATGGGTTCTATCGCTGCTATGAACAACGGCAGTAAAGACCGTTACTTCCAGCAAGACACCAAAAAACTCGTTCCCGAAGGTGTTGAAGGCCGTGTTCCTTACAAAGGCGCACTTTCAGAAACTGTTTATCAACTCCTCGGCGGACTTCGTGCAGGTATGGGTTACTGTGGCACTCCCACAATTCCTGAACTTAAAGAAAACGGTCAGTTCGTTCAGATTACAAACGCCGGCTTAAGAGAAAGCCATCCACACGACATTTCAATCACTAAAGAGGCTCCGAACTATTCCGTTTCAGAAAAATAATTATCGGAGCAGATGTATGTATAGTGTTATTCTTGTGTCTTCTGCAAAGCATGTTACAGAAAGCTTTAACTCTATGGAGCTTTGGGAAAACCAAAACTTTAATTTAAATCTTGTAACAAACGATTTGTCAGAAGCATTGCAAAAGGCTCCTGATGTTTTGATATGTCCATATAACAGCAGTGATATCAGCGGATGCGAAATAGCAAGAAAGCTGTTTATTGAAAAAAGCAAAACAAAGGTAGTTTTGTACGGAAGAAAATCATACGACTCAGTAAAATCAGCAATAAATTCACGGGCATGGGGATATCTCTCCATGCCTCTTGAGCTTGAAGACTTTTTTTCATTATTTATCAACTTAAGACAATATCTCGACAAAGAATCAAGGGAACTTATGACCGAGTTTGATGTAAATCAATTAAGAGAGGAATTCTTCCAAAAGCTTTTATCAGGTAATATAAATGATGAATTGCAAATTGAAAAAGAGTTTTCTATGCTTAATCTGCCTGTTAGTTGCAAAACCGACTCTTGCACAATTATAAGGTTTACAATTAACAATTTTACAGGCTATTTAAACAACAAATGGAAATATGGCAAAGATGCTCTTTATGTTGCTGTTAACAACTTTACTGTCAAAAACCGTCCTGACATTATTTCATTACCTGTCAACACAGTTAAAAATTATATTTATATTGCTGTTTTGGGCTTGACAGAAGCTGAAATTAACTCAAAATATGCTGAGATAACAAAAAGCATTTATGACATTATGGGAATTGAGCTTTCATACATTATACAGTTTAAGTATAACTCGGTTTGTGATATATTTATTCAAAACGATGTTAAGATGCTTGCTGAAAATATGTCTGTAATAACAAATGATTCTCTTGAATCAGAAAATCACCTTCAATTACAGAACAATGATACTGTTGCTTTGGCAAAAAAATATATAGACAAGAATTTCAGCAAAGAAATCTGTCTTGATGATGTCGCTGAATATGTAGATTTAAGTTCCGCATATTTCAGCAGATTGTTCAAACTGCAAACAGGTGAAAATTTTATTGACTATCTCATAAAAATAAGAATGGAAAAAGGCAAGCTCCTTCTTGCTGAAACAAATTTAAAGACTTATCAGGTTGGTGAAAATGTTGGTTACAACAACAGCAAGTATTTCTGCAAGCTGTTTAAAAACTACACCGGATACACACCTACTGAATACCGTTCTAAAATGAAAAGAGCACATTAAAAAAAAGCAGTCATTGACTGCTTTTTTTTATTCTATTATACCCTCATCTCTTACAAAAGGTTCATTTATCAGCATGTGAATGAATGATTCACTCTTTTGTCCTTCGATTAAGAACTGCACCTTTTCAACTCCTTCAAGCTCTGTCAATGTGTTTACAATAGAGTAAATAGTGAGTTGTTCGCTTGCTGTTCCTCCTGTGTGCCTTGATATAAACTCTTGTGAGAGGTTTACAAAACAAATTCCCTCTTTGGTTTCAACAGATAAAATCTTGGTTTCCTGTGGAATTGTCCTGCTGCTGTTTTTGCTTTTAGGACCCTTTATAAGTTCTCTTAGCGCCTGAATTTCAACGCTTTCTTTTTCATTGATAGTTATTCTTCTTGATTCATCCACAAGATAAGAACCGTCTTTATTAGCAAAATAAAGTGTCAGATACTGTTGTTGCTTAACTTCAGGGGTTGTATCATATACGATGTCAGCTTTATTCATTATACCGATTGTATTGCCCTGAGAATTAACAAAGTCTCCCCCGTCTACCGTAATGAGCACCCTGCTTATACCCTCAATCTCTGCAATAGTTCTTAAAACCGACGTGCTTAAAAGCAGAATATCTGCATCGTCTTCCAAATAAACATCGGCAGAAAAATCTACTATTGCCAAATCTCCTGTAAGTATTACATCATTAAGAGTGGCGTCTTTTGGAATAATTGCTTTATACTCAGGATTTTTAGGGCCTTTCATCAATTCAATCATAACGCATTTTGCAATGCTTTCGCCATCCGGAATGATTACATCTCTTGTTTCGCTCACAAGTTCTGTGCCACCCAAATTTACAAAATAAAGCTTTGCGGTATACTGTAAAGTTTTGTTTGAGCACGCACAAAATGAAACTATCAGTATGAACATCAATAGTACACATATAAACTTTTTCATAGCTATCCCTCCTTAAAGTAACACAAACCTTTTAGTTATCAAGCTGTAATTTTTTTGGCACTATTATAATAAATTTAGTTCCCACACCTTCAGTGCTGTCGACTAATATTTTTCCTTCGTGCATCATTACAACATCATTTGCGATAGAAAGTCCAAGACCTGTTCCTCCGCTTTCTCTTGCACGGGCTTTATCCACTCTGTAAAACCTGTCAAAAATCTTGTCAACATCATCTTCGGGTATCCCTATTCCGGTGTCTACGATTTCAATACGGCAAAAATCGCCTTCATTGAATACATAAACCGTAACAGTTCCGCCTTGCGGTGTATATTTAATTGCATTATCAGTAATATTATAAATAACCTGCCAGAATTTTTCTCTGTCAACCATTGCAAGTGCTTCTTTGTTTGTTGCATTATTAAGTGTTACATTTTTATCTTCAGAAACAGGAAGCAAACTCTTTACAATTCTGTCTGCCATCTCGTTAAGGTCAGTAACCTTTAAATCAAGCTTATCATCACCTACGTCAAGCTTTGTAAGGGACAAAAGCCTGTCGATGATTTTTGTAAGTCTGTCAATTTCACCATTGATGTCTTCCATAAATTCACGGACGCTTTCTTCATCCAATTCATTCATAGAAAGCACTGAATCTGACAAAAGCTTGATTGAGCTAAGCGGTGTTTTCAATTCATGAGAAGCATTAGAAACAAACAGTCTTCTCTTTTCCTCCATCTGCTCAAGCTTATCGATAAGGGCATTAAAAGCAACACCAAGTTCAGCTACTTCATCTTTTCCCATAACAGGAACGTGTTTATCGGGTGTGTCGCCCTCCATGCCCCTGATAATTCTGGTAAACCTTTCAATAGGACCTATTATAACATCCGACATAACCGAACTCAAAACACCGATTAAAAGGCACACAACCAACGAAATAACAATTAGTATCCATCTCACATTTGCAATAAATTCGTCAATGGAAGATGCAACTTCAGAAACATAAACAACACCTACTGTTTCAGATGCAGAAATAACCGAAACAGCACCTTGAATTACTGTGCCTACATCTTTTTCTTTATACGCATTTACAACATCTGTACCTTTAAGTGCCGACATTATTTCCTGCTTTATCAATACCTTGCCGAATATATTATTATTGCTTGCAGAGTCATAAATAACAGTAGCAGTTTCATCTGTTACGATTATTCTTGCCGATGCTTTAGGATTTGTCTGCTCTACAAGGTATGAAACCGCCGTGCGGTCGTCCATATATTCTGCAACAACATTTGCAATAACGTTTGCATTAGCAAGTGTTTCAACTTTTTGCTGATTTTTAAGATACTGACTCATAGAAACAAGAACATACGTTGAAATAAACAAAAGCGTCAAAACAATGATGCTTATGTAGGTAACAACAAGTCTTATTCTTGTAATGCCGATTTTTTTCTTATGCGTTCTTAAAATAGTATCCTACCCCCCACTTGGTGAGTATATACTTTGGCTGAGCAGGGTCAGACTCTATCTTTTCCCTAAGGCGTCTTACATGAACATCAACCGTTCTTGCATCGCCCGGATAGTCATAACCCCATATTAAATCCAAAAGATCGTCTCTTGAATATACCCTGCCCGGATTTGACAAAAGCAAATCCATAATATCATACTCTTTAACTGTAAGCTCTATTTTTTTGCCCTCAATATCAACACGTCTTGTCATTCTGTCGAGCGATACTCCTGAAACTGTTAAATTACGCTCGCCAGGTGTATCATCACTACGCGACTTTCTTCTTAATATAGCTTTGACTCTTGCTTTCAGCTCCAAAATATTAAACGGCTTTGTCATATAGTCATCTGCGCCATAATCAAGCCCCATTATTTTGTCAATATCATCACTTTTTGCAGTCAGCATAATAATAGGCACATTTGAATTTTCTCTCACTTTTTGACAAACTTCAAGCCCATTCATTTTTGGAAGCATAAGGTCTAAAATTATAAGGTCAATGGTTTTGTCTTTTGCTGCTTTTACCGCTTCTTCTCCGTCAGATGCAGTAACAACCTCATAATTATCCTGTTCAAAATTGAATTTTAATCCTTTTACAAGTAATTTTTCGTCATCAACAATTAAAAGTTTCAATTTATCTTCCAGTCCTTTCACAAATTATATTAAAAACTATTTGTATCTTTTCCTTAAAGCTTTTCTTCTTCTCTTTTTTTTGTTGTATCTTATTATAAGCACAATGTACATAAAAATAATCCAGGCAAGTATAATTCCTATTATCCATGCAAAAATATAAAGAATTATTTTCCACACCGGAGTTTTAATGTCAACCTCAACATCAAGACTTCCCATAACTGTTCCGCTATGCGCTACAACATCAACTTTTTGTGAACTAAAGGCATAAGTAAATTCTTTTGGGTCATCTTTATCTACCCAGAATGTAACCTCACCCTTTGGTGTATACGTCGTATAATTTATGGTTTCAGATGTAATATCCGAGTCTGAAATTGTAACACTTTCCAATGAATTATACGCGTAATTCAGCAATTTTTCTGTATCTTCGTAAACCGTAGCAAAATCAGGAGCTTTTAACACAACAGCAATAACTTTTATTCCGTTTTTCTCAGCATAAGTAACCAAAGTGTGTTTTGCCTCGGTAGTAAAGCCTGCTTTGCCTCCAACAACGCCAAGGTTCTCATACTTTGGCCAATGCATCATTCTGTGCTGAGCCACCATGTTGCGCATTTCCTGTTTTTTGTTTGTATATGGTATTGAATACTCAACCTCGGAGAACACTTTCATAAACTCTTTGTTTTTTATTGCGTTTTGAGTAATCAATGCAAAATCATTAGCAGAAGTGTAATGATTTTCGTTCATTAAGCCGTTTGCGTTTGCAAAATTAGTATTCCTTGTTCCCATTTGTCTTGCTGTTTTATTCATAAGCTTAACAAATTCTTCAATGGAACCTGACACATGCTCTGCAATCACGTTACATGCATCATTTGCAGACATAAGCTGTGCTGCATACATAAGCTGCTCAAGAGAAAATTCTTCGCCGTAATCGATAGCTATATTAGAAGTATCTCTTGGCACTGCTTGTATAGCATTTTCAGATGCTATTGCAAGCTCTTTGTTTTCGCTTTGTGCTGCTAAATAAAGGGTCATAATTTTTGTTATGCTTGCAGGATAAAGCTTTTCATCTTTATTTTTTTCAAATAGTATCTGTCCCGTCTGAGCATCAATTAAAACCGCAGCAACGCTTGTAATATCAGGCGTAGCCGCACTTACACTCTCAAAACAAGATGTGTAAAGCACAAATGCTAAAATCAGCACTGCTATTCTTTTTAAAATTCTCATTTGTTTCTCCGTTAACTAATTTTAATTATTTTCTTTGGACATTTTTCTGCACAAACTCCGCAACCCGTACATTTTTCAAAATCTATAACAGCAAGATTATCAATAACAGTAACTGCACCTGCCTCGCAATTCTTTTCACATATTCTGCAGCCTATGCATCCAACCTTGCAATTATCCTTAACCACAATTCCTTTATCTTCAGATGAACATTTTACATAAACTTTAGTATTCTTTGGCATTATTTTAATAACTTTTTTAGGACATACAGATGCACAAACTCCGCAACCTGTACATTTTTCCTTGTCAACATTAACAATTCCATCTTCAACCGAAAGCGCTCCAAATGCACATTTTTTCACACAATCTCCATAGCCTAAACACGCATACCGGCATAGCTTGTCGCCGTCTTTTAACTGACTGATGTCACTGCAGCTCATTGTACCGTCAAAATCGTATTTTTTTAATGTATTCTGAGTTGTTCCTGAACACATTACAAATGCTGCCTTAGGCTCTGACAATTCTGCCTTAACGCCCATAATTTCAGCAATTTTATCAACATTTGAACATCCCGGGCAAGCAGTTATTGGTGCATTTCCTTCTACAATAGCTGCTGCACACGCACTGCAGCCTGCATATCCGCAACCGCCGCAATTTGCACCGGGCAAAAGCTCACATATAAGTTCAATTCTTTCATCTGTTTTAACTTCAAATAGTTTTGAAGCGACACTTAATATAATTCCTACTGCTAACCCAATGGCGCTAAAAAGCAAGACAGGAACAATAATATCCATCATACAATCACCCCTTTTACATTCCTGCAAAACCTAAAAATGCTATCGAAATCAGCGCTGCTGAAACCAAAACTATAGGAAATCCCTGCATAAACTTTGGAATCTTAGCTGTTTCTAATCGTTCTCTTACTCCTGAAAGCAATATAATTGCAAGAGTAAAGCCGATTGCCGCACAAAAATTAAACACAATAGTTTCAACAAGACCGTAATTATATGTATCAATCGCAAGAAGTACTGCTCCTAATACTGCGCAGTTTGTTGTAATAAGCGGCAGATATATTCCAAGTGCAGAATAAAGTGACGGCGAATACTTTTGAAGCGCCATTTCAACGAACTGAACCAAAGCCGCTATTACAAATATAAACACGATGGTTTTCATATATTGCATATTAAATGCAACTAAAATGTATTTGTTTATAAGCCATGTTATAGTTCCTGCCATAGTCATAACAAAAGTTACTGCCATTCCCATACCCGCTGCTGTTGATGTCTTTTTCGAAACTCCTAAAAACGGACAAATACCCATAAATCTGGATAAAACAAAGTTGTTTATCAAAATGGCAGAAATGGCAATCCTTAAAATGTTCTCAAGCATTCTTTTTGCCCTCCTTTATGAGATTAATAACACCCAAAATTATACCAAGTGTCAAAAATCCGCCGGCAGGAAGAATAAACATAGTCGCCGGCTGATATCCGCTGGTAAATACACTAAGACCGCACCATGTGCCTGCACCTAAGATTTCTCTTACCGTAGCGATAATAATAAGGGCAAATGTAAAGCCAAGTCCCATTGAAGCACCATCTACTATTGATGCTAAAACTTCGTTTTTAGAAGCAAACGCCTCAGCACGTGCCAGTATTATGCAGTTTACAACAATCAATGGAATAAACACGCCAAGTGCCTCTGATAATTCAGGCAAATATGCCTTCAAAAGCATTTCAACTATTGTAACAAAGGCTGCAATAATTGCAATATATGACGCAATTCTTACCTTTTGTGGTATAAGTTTTCTGAGCATCGAAATTACTGCATTTGAGCAGATTAAAACAGCCGTTGCAGACAGTCCCATTCCGACAGCATTTATAACCGAAGTTGTAGTAGCAAGTGATGGGCACATTCCGAGCAAAAGCACCAATACGGGGTTTTCTTTAATAAAACCTTTTGTAAAATTGTTCATTATTTATCCCCCCATTGTTTTGCAATTACTATAGCATCATTAACTGCCTCAGTTACTGCTTTTGATGTTATTGTTGCGCCCGAAATAGCAAGAATGTCTGTTTTCCCAGGGTTTGTTTTGCTGACACCAATGTTTTCGCTTTTTCCCTCATACTGCGCTTTAAATTTTTCATTTCCTGCATTTGCACCAAGTCCGGGAGTTTCACTCATTTCTAAAATTTCAATCTTGCTTACTGTGCCGTCGTTTAAAATTCCGCTCATCACTTTAATATCTCCGCCGTAGCCTTTTGCAGAATTAACAACACAAACTCCTATTTGCTGCCCTTCTTTAATAGCACCGTACACTACAGCCTCATCATTTTCTGATAAGACAGTATACTCATCCGCTTTTAAAACCTCAGATAGTGATTGGTTTAACTTATCTTTTGCATTTTGTTCAATAATCGGAGCAGTAAGCCTGTTAACATAACTCATTGCAAGGGCAATCACCGCAGCAATAACTACAAGAGTTAAAATCATTTTAAGTGCAGAATTTCCTTTATTCATGTGATTTTCCTCCTGTCTTGGGCTTTCCGTATATTCTGTTTTTTGTATATGTATCAATCAAAGGTGTAACAATGTTCATTAAAAGGATTGAATAACTTACCCCCTCAGGTAGCGACCCAAACATACGAATAACAACAGTTAAAACACCAAGCCCTACTGCATAAATAATGTGACCTGTTGCAGACATAGGACTTGTAACATAATCAGTTGCCATAAACACCGCACCAAGCATAAGACCGCCTGATAAAATATAATAAAGTCCGTCACCGCCTAAAATTTCTGTAAGTACAAACACGGTTAAAACATATATTACAGGAATCCTCCATGTAATAACTTTTCTTATAAGGAGATAAACAAATCCAATTAAAATCGCAAGTGCGCTTACCTCGCCGATGCATCCGCCGATATTACCTAAAAACAAACTTAAATAAGAATAAGGCATCTGTCCGCTTTCTGCCAACACCCCCAAAGGAGTTGCTGTAGAAACTGCATCTGTTACAAAAGACATTGTAAAATCAGGCACAGTCCACTTTGTCATCAAAACAGGCCAGCACAAAAGCATAAAGGCGCGTCCTGCCAAAGCGGGATTGACAAAGTTGCTGCCAAGTCCGCCAAAAAACATTTTTACCACTATTATCGCAAAGGCACTGCCTGTAATTCCAAGCCAGTATGGCGCTGAAACCGGCATATTGAAAGCAACTAATATTCCTGTAATAATCGCTGACAAATCACCTATTGTACTTGGCAGTTTAAAAGCTCTTTCCCAAATCCATTCAAAAAACACGCATGACAAAACACAAACTACAGTATGAACAAGCGCCGGCAACCCAAAGAAGTAAACCGAAGCTACAAGTGCAGGAATAAGGGCAATTATAACATCTGCCATAAGCTGTTTTGTGGACTTTGCACTTCTTATATGAGGTGCATAAGAAACAATCAAATTACTCATTATTATACTCCGCTCCCATAAATTAACTATTTTTTACCAAAGCCTTAGCTTTTTTGATATGCTGTACCATAAATCTTCTTTGCGGACAGATAAATGAACACGATCCGCATTCCATACAATCCAGAACATGGTATTTTTTAAGCTTCTCCACGTCTGAATTTTCGGCAAACATACTAAGTGCATTTGGCATCAGCCTCATGGGACATGCATCAACACATTTACCGCATTTAATGCAAATTCCCTCTTCTTTTCCAAACGTTTCAGGCTCAGAAAATGCTAAAACTCCTGAAACACCTTTTATAACAGGAACATTTAAGGTAACCTGCGGAATACCCATCATAGGTCCGCCCATAATGATTTTTTTAGGCTCAACCTTGAAACCTCCTGCCGCTTCAAAAAGACTTGCAAAAGTAACGCCGGTTCTTACTTTGAAATTCGAGGGGTTCATTACCGCATCTCCTGAAACGGTAACATTTCTCTCAATCAAAGGCAAATTCATAACAACCGCCTTTGCAACAGATGAAGCTGTATCAACATTTGACACCAAAACTCCAACTGCAGAAGGAAGTCCGCCTGAAGGAACTTGTCTTCCTGTAACAGCGTTAATAATCTGCTTTTCACTTCCCTGAGGGTACTTTGTCTTTAATATGCCAATTTCAACTTCTTCAAAATCACTTGAAACCTCCTGAAGCACCTTTATTGCATCAGGTTTGTTATTTTCGATAGCAATAACAATTCTGCTTGCTCCAACCGCTTTTTTAATCAAAAGAGAGCCTATTACAATCTGGAGCGGATTTTCAAGCATTGCCCTGTGGTCAGACGTAAGGTAAGGCTCGCACTCAGCTCCGTTTAAAATCACCGTATCAATAGGATTGTCTTTTGGCGGAGTAAGTTTTACATGGAGTGGAAAGGCCGCTCCACCCATACCTACTATACCTGCCTCTCTTACTTTATCCACAATCTCTTTGCTTTGAATATTTGCTACAAAATTTTTAATATTTTTGGAGCTTACATCAAGATTCCAGGGTTTAATATCAGGATAAAGCGTATCATTAAAATCATTTTGGATAACAACACACTTTGATTCTCCTCCACCCGGATGCGGATACATTTTAATATCAACAACTGTACCCGAGACAGAGCTATGTACCGGAGCCGAAACAAAAGCTTCACTATCACCAATTTTTTGACCCATTAAAACTTCATCGCCGATTTGCACAACAGGTTCACAAGGTGCTCCTATATGCTGACGCATAGGAATAATGATAGTTTCGGTAGGTATATGCGGCACAACAGGAACATTTTTTGTAAGTTCTTTACTGTCATTTGGATGTATGCCGCCCTTAAAGGTTTTTAATCTCACGCTATCACTCCACTCTAAACTTTTAAAGTTAAAACATTTTGACTTTTTACTTTTCTACCCCTTAATTATATCATACTCTTGCTATTAATACAATAAAAATTCAAAAAAAATTAAAGATGCGCTTTTATAAAACACATCTTTATTTAAGGATTCTTATTGAGTTTGAAATTGCAATCACCGATACTCCTACATCTGCAAAAACCGCTGACCACATACCTGCAATACCAACTGCACCTAAAATCATAACAATCACTTTTACTGCCAGTGCAAAAACAATATTACACATAACAATTCGCATGGTTTTTTTTGAGAGTTTGATTGCATCAATAATTTTTGACGGCTCATCTCCCATTAAAACAACATCCGCCGCCTCCATTGCAGCATCAGTACCGTTAAGCCCCATTGCTACTCCAACATCTGCGCGCATCAAAACGGGAGTATCGTTAATTCCATCGCCTGCATAAAGTGTAACACCGTCATTTATAATCTTTTCAATTATACAAAGCTTGTCATGTGGTAACAAACTATGATGCATTTCATCAATCCCAAGCTTTTGTGAAACTTTCTGTGCAGAAGTTTTGGCATCTCCTGTGAGCATAACAGTTTTTGTTACTCCAAGCTTTTTTAGTTCATTAATTGCACGTTCGGCATCTTGTTTAATTACGTCTGAAATAACAATATACCCCAAATATTTATCATTAAGTGCTATATGAACATAGGTGCCAAAATCACTTTGAGCATCTGCTGTAATGCCTATTTTTTGCATCAGCTTTTCATTTCCTGCAAAAATTTTATCTCCATTAACTTCTACTGCTACACCCATGCCTGCTATTTCTTCACTTTTATCTATAACTGATAAATCAAGTTTCTTGCCGTATGCATTTTTAATAGAGCAGGCAATAGGATGATCTGAAAAGCTTTCAGCTATTGCTGCGTACATTAAAAGTTGGTCTTTGGTTACCCCGTGCGGATTAATCTGTGATATTTCAAACACCCCTTGAGTAAGTGTCCCTGTTTTATCAAAAACTGCAATTTTTGTTTTAGAAAGAGCTTCGATTGAACTTCCGCCTTTTATCAGAATACCTTTTTTAGACGCTCCGCCAACTGCCGCAAAAAAAGCAAGCGGAACTGATATGACGAGTGCACAAGGGCAAGAAACAACCAAAAATAAAAGTGCTCTTTTTATCCATTTTATAAACGGCTGACCAAGTAGTACAGGTATAACCCAAAGCAATATTGCGCACACAACCACAACAGGTGTATAAAACCTTGCAAATTTCGTTATGAATCTTTCAGAAACCGCCTTTTTGCTTGCCGCAGCGGTGGCAAGCTCTAAAATTCTTGATGCAGTTGACTGATTGAAACTTTTTGTTACTTTTATCTTAACAACACCGCTTAGATTAACGCTGCCGCTTAAAACCTCATCGCCTTGTGAAACACTGACAGGAGAAGCCTCACCGGTAAGACTTTTTGTATCAATAGATGTTTTCCCAAACACAACTATTCCGTCAAGCGGAAATCTTTCACCGGGTTTAACAACTAAAACATCTCCGATATTAACTTCTTCAGGTGCTACTGTAATAACTTCGCCACCTATCTCTTTATTTGCAAAATCGGGGCTTAAATCCATCATCTTTGTAACTTCTGCCCTGGATTTTCTTACTGCGTGCTTTTCAAAAAGTTCTCCTATTCCGTAAAAAAGTACAACCGCGACTCCTTCTGTATATTCTTTCAAGCAAAATGCACCCAAAGATGCTATAAGCATAAGAAAATTTTCATCCAGAAAATTTCCTGAAAAGACATTTCTTATAGCCTTTTTAAAGACAGGAAATCCTATTATAACATAAGATACCAGATACAACACCACGCTTATGTATGAATAAGAAATAAACATTGCGGTCACGCAGATTGCAGCTCCTATAGCTAGCCTTATAATACTTTTATGATTCATAAAATCAAGCCCTCACAACGCAGTCAGGTTCAATCTTTTTGCAGATTTTTTGAATTTTTCCTATTTCAGCATCTATATTTTCATCTTTAAAATCAACTACAATGCTTTGCAACATAAAATTAACCTCTGCATCATTTATGCTGCTCATTTTTTTGATTTCTCTCTCCATTTTTGCCGCACAATGTGCACACTCTAAATTATAAACCTTAAATCTTTTAATCATTTAAATTTTCTCCATTTGGTTCTAAAATGTGTTCCATTCCCTGACTGAAAATAGAATAAATGTGATTGTCGCACAGTGAATAAAACACAGTTTTTCCGTCTTTTCTAAATTTAACAAGTTTGTTCTGTTTGAGTACTTTTAGCTGATGAGATATGGAAGAATGAGTCATATTTAAAAGCTGCGCAATATCGCAAACACACATTTCTGACTCAAACAGCACATTTAATATTTTAATTCTGGTTGTGTCCCCAAAAACTTTAAAAAGCTCAGCTAAGTCGTATAGCAATTCATCCTTTGGCATTTTACTTTTAACCTTTTCAACAATTTCAGGATGAACATGGTTAAATTCACAACATTTTATTGTTTCATTCAAAACTATCACCTCAATATATGAATGTATGTTCATATATTATTATATTCAAATATGTACGATTTGTCAATATTTTTTCGTGATTTTTCTAAAAAGTTTAAATTAAAAAAGCACGGATTTAAAATCCGTGCTTTTAATTTTTAATACCTGCAGCTGCACCACTTTAATATCAAGAATATTACAAGCAGCAATAACAAAATCGCACCTGCTGCGATAAGAACTGTGAGTGCCTCAACAAATGTTGTAACAAAAGACACTCCCAGCACAAGGCCTAATACAAATAAAAATAGCGCTGCGAGCAGGGCTACTACAATATCAAGACAGCAAAGCGAACTGCAACATCTTGAACCTAATCTGTTTTCATTCATAAAAACTGCTCCCTCTATATATAATGAAAGTTTACTTAACATAAACTACACTACATATTATGAAGGAGCAGCAAAATTTGCTACAAATTAATCACCAAAGCAAATTCCCATTGCTCTTGCAACCTGAATAAGTTCTGAATCCGGATTAACATTTTTAGTTTTTTGTCCGATAACATCTTCCAAAGAAGCATGCACAATTTTATCACCGTTTAAGGTAACCATATTACCAAACTTGCCTTGCATTGCAAGTTCAACTGCAGCATAACCGTATCTTGTAGATAAAACTCTGTCATGACCTGTAGGACTGCCACCTCTTTGAATATGTCCTAAAATATTTGAACGTGCTTCAATTTCATAATCAGAAAGTGCATACTCAATTTCTTTAGCTACTGCCTTTGCAATACCACCAAGTCTGATAGCATCGGGACTTGTTTCTACAATTTCGTTTACAAACTGACCGCCACCTACCGGATGAGCGCCCTCAGCTGCAGCAATAATAGTAAAGTCCTTGCCATTTTTTATGTCTTTTTCAATTTTTGCAATAACTTTATTGATATCATAAGGAATTTCAGGTATTAAAATAACATCTGCCGCACCTGCGATACCACCATGGAGAGTAAGCCAACCTGCTCCTCTGCCCATTATTTCTGCAACCATAACTCTGTGATGAGATTTTCCTGTTGTCCTTATTCTATCAAGAGCATCAGTAATTACACCTATCGCTGTATCAAATCCAAATGTATAGTCTGTGCAGGCAAGATCGTTATCTATTGTTTTTGGTATACCGATAACATTTACACCTTTTCTTGCAAAATCTCTTCCAGAAGTAAGAGTGCCGTCTCCTCCTAAAATAAACAATGCATCTATGCCTGCATCTTTAAGATTTTGAACAGCAATATCTGAAACATCGTGATATTTAATAGAGCCGTCCTCACTTCTTACAATTTTATTGTTTTCATCTCTTACCGGATATTTAAACAAATTATCTTTGTTTGAACTTCCAAGGATTGTTCCACCCTCGCTGATGATTTCTTCAACAGCACTAAGACCTAGTTCAATAAAATCTTTATGATACAGTCCATGGTAACCGTTTTTTATTCCAACAACTTCCAAACCATATTTTTCTATGGCAGTTTTAACCACTGCCCTGATAACAGGGTTAAGTCCCGGGCAGTCTCCACCGCCAGTTAAAATTGCAATTTTTTTGATTTCTGACATTTTTATACAATCCTTCCATATAACTAAGAGCTAACCATATATTAGCTATGTATTCGTTTTTGCACAATACGTTACTATTTTACAATAAATAGTAAAAAATATCAATACCTAAATTGCATATTTTTAAACTTTTTTAGTAAAAATAATAATAAATTTTGCTCAAATTTCAACGAATTAAAGTAAAACAAATGTATTTAATGGCATTTTTGGAAGACAGAGCAAAAAATCACAATGTATAGGAGATGTATAATTATGCATAAAGGTGTTGCCCCTATAATAGCAGGAACAAGCGTACTTGTAGGCGGTTGTATACTAAAAAACAAACTCCCTTTGTTTGGTGCTGGACTTATCGGCTACGGCATTGCTCACATTGTATTGGGCGGTGCAGAATATATGCAGGAGGAAAAAGTCTACAGTGAAACATGCTGCGGTGTTCCTGTAGGCAAAATAAAGAAAAAGATTGCTGACACTATCTTATAATTCTCCAAAATATCCGCTTTTTAAAAGCGGATATTTTTATTTGACAAAATTTTTGTACAATAGTATAATATTTTAATAAACCACTTCAAGGAGGAGCCTTTAAATGATAGTAGTTTTAAGAGAAAATGCACCTAAAGAAAATATCGACAATTTAACTTCATGGCTTAACGATCAAGGCATTAAAGTCCACATTTCAGAAGGTCATTATCAGACAGTTTTAGGTCTTATTGGTAATACTACCGGAATTGATGAACAATTTTTGCAAAGTCTTGATATAGTATCATCCGTAAAAAGAATCGGTGAACCATTCAAAAACGCAAACAGAAAATTTCACCCCGACAACAGCATTATTGATATAAACGGAGTCAAAATCGGCGGAGGCAATTTCCAGATTATAGCAGGTCCATGTTCAATAGAAAGTCCTGAACAAATAACCGAAATTGCAAGCGCTATTTCAAAAAGCGGTGCGGGAATTTTAAGAGGCGGTGCTTTCAAACCCAGAACATCTCCTTATGCGTTTCAGGGGCTTCGTGCAGACGGAATTGAACTTTTAGAATATGCACGAAAGATAACAGGTCTTCCTATTATAACAGAAATTATGGACGCATCACATCTTCCTTTGTTTGAAAATGTTGATATAATACAAGTCGGCGCAAGAAATATGCAAAACTTCGAGTTGTTAAAAGAGCTCGGCAAAACAAAAAAACCTATTCTTTTAAAACGCGGTCTTGCAAATACAATTCAGGAATTTTTAATGAGTGCTGAATATATAATGGCCGGCGGCAACGAAGATATTATCCTTTGCGAGCGTGGAATACGCACATTTGAAACCGCTACAAGAAACACTCTTGATTTATCTGCAATTCCTGTTATTAAAGAGCTCAGCCACTTACCTGTAGTTGTTGACCCAAGCCACGCGTGCGGCATTTCAAGATATGTAAAAACACTGTCTCTGGCAGCAGTTGCAGCAGGTGCAGACGGACTTATGATAGAAGTTCATAACAATCCTTCAAAAGCACTTTGCGACGGAGCTCAATCCCTTACTCCTGAACAGTTCGAAGATTTATGCATTGCTGTAAACAAAATCAGGGAGGCGCTTTAAATGACAGTCGGCATTGTTGGATTAGGTTTAATTGGCGGTTCTTTAGCCAAAACATTTAAATTCCGTACCGATTATACTGTCTTAGGCACTGACTGTGACGAAATGACAATAAAACGTGCAGGTCTTATTTATGCCATTGACGGTACACTTTCAAACGACAATTTAAAAGAATGTGAATACTTATTTTTAGCACTATATCCCAAAGCTTGCATAAAGTATCTTGAGCAAAACGTAAAATTCATCTCAAAAAATACTATTGTAATTGATTGTTGCGGTGTAAAACAGGCTGTTTGCAACGAGGGATTTAAACTGGCAAAAAAGCACGGTTTTACTTTTGTTGGTGGGCATCCTATGGCAGGAACACAGTTTTCAGGTTTTACTTCCGCTACCCACACAATGTTTACAGGAGCTTCTATGGTGCTTGTTCCGGAACATAACAACGATATAAAATTTATGGCAAGACTTCGTGATTTGTTTTTATTGCTTGGATTTAAAAATGTTACTTTTTCAACAGCCCAAAAACATGATGAAATAATAGCATTCACATCACAGCTTGCACATGTTGTTTCAAATGCGTATGTTAAAAGTCCTACTGCCAAGTCGCATCAGGGATATTCTGCGGGTTCTTATAAAGACCTTACAAGAGTTGCGCATTTAAACCCCAAAATGTGGGCAGATTTGTTTTTGAAAAACTCAGATCATCTTATTTTTGAAATCGATAACATAATAACCGAGCTTACAAAATATAAAGATGCACTTTCAGATGGCAACTCAGAGCTTTTGCAGCAACTGTTAAAAGAAGGCTCAGAACTTAAAGATGAAATTGACAAGAAATAAAATAAAACCAGTCAAGTTATTTTGACTGGTTTAATTTATTTCTGATAAGAAAAATTATTGCCGAACACATATTCATTGTTTCGCATATAAGTCCACCTAAGGTAAAATTAAAAATGTTATGAACAATCCACGACGGAGACATGAAAATGATCTGAAAATATCGGATGTGTTTTGCATTGCCTTTCCACATAAGTATACTCATAATAAAAAGTGTTATAAACGGAAGTGTTGCCAAGAAAATCTGGAATGTATCTCCCTTTGCAAGAATAACAGAAACTACATAACACACTGTATAAAGGGAGCAAATTGTAACAACTTTCCACACCTTTTTATCATCTTTTGAAAGAAGCGCTCCACGTACCATATTGGTAAGATTAAAGAGTGCACCAGCGAGAGCACCAATTAAGGCAAAGTTCAAAAAATACATAAACCCGCCTAAAGCCTGCATTATAAAAAACTTTGTATTTCCCTTACATTGAAACGAAAGCACCGTAATTATAAGTCCGATTATGCCAAACCCCTGAGCGATGAAATCAGTAAGTGTCATAAAATATATACCCCCAATCTATTTGCTTAATTTTAACATATTATCTAAAAAAAGTAAATAGCACTCGGTGTTCGACTCTCTCTTATATTCTGCATAAAAAAACAACTCCTGATGGAGTTGTTTTTTTATTAGTATTATTTACTATTATCTCCTAACACATTTGAGTGATATGCTGCAGCAAATGCTAACATTTTCGCATTTGCCGCCTCCCTACCTATACTTTCCACCTCACCCACTATCGTTTTTAATTTCTCATCCATCTCTGTTAATCTTGTATTTATTTGATTAAAAACAGTATAGAGTTGATAATGAATATTCATTATCTCATTTAAACTAGAAATAATAGTATCCAATTGAATTGAAATTTTATTCATTCGTTGTTCAAATTCAAATAGATTATATGCCCCATCAGCACCTTCTAAAGTTGAGCATCTACCCGAATCAATATATTCATAAAAACACAAAAGTGAAATAATATTTCTATATTTGGGATAGATGATATCATTTAAATATAATTCTTTCAATTTTTGTTCTAGTTGGCTATATATATTTTTAAGTTTCCAACTCACCTGATTTAAAATATAATTTTTTTCATCAGCTATTCTTTCGGCTTCCTGATTTTCTTTTTTTATACGAATATTTGCGTCTTTTTGCTGCTTTTTTCTCTGTGCTGCAATTCTTTCAGCTTTACGTTTACGCTCATTTATCTCCTCTATCTTTTCTTTATACATAACCGAATAAACTAATTTCCCTAAAAAGAACGCTCCAAGAAAATAGCATACAATCGGTACAGGTGGAACAACAATGTCAAATATCCCCATTATAACCATAGAGAGAATTGCGCATATTGCTCCGCAAGCAATAGATATAGGATGCTTAAAGCTAAATCCGTCTTCATATATTACAGGTCTTTCCTCAATCTCTTCCCAATAAGACTTTAGTATCGGCTCAACTTTGTGGGAGTCAATTTTTGAAATCAATTCCTTTGTCATAAATCTATCTTTTTCAAGTTCAATCAACTTTTCCAGATAACTTTTCAATTGATCTTTATTCATAAAAATACCTCCAAAATTAAAAAAGTGCGCAGCCGAAGCCACGCACTGAAAAATGCATAACTCCAATTGCTGCGACACAACTTTGACAAACTATAAGAGAAAGCCAAAATAGAGAATGCATTTTTACCGAAATAAAAATACTTCTCCCATAGTTTGTCTAAATATTAAGTTGTGTCGCAAATACAGTATAACATATATGTAAACAAATTGCAAGAAAAAACTGCCAAAGTTGTGGCAGCTTGTTTTATTTATCCATGTTTTGTTTTGCGGTATTTATTGACGAAATAAGCATTTTTTTAATTTCTTCTGCAAGTGTGATCGAATTATCATAATCATACTCAAATAACTTAGTGTTTCTCAAAAGCGTTAGCCAATATATACTTTCGCTTACTTCTTTTAAAGAAATATGCAGTTTAGCAATAAAATCAGGTCTGCTATTTCCATAAATCGCTTCATTGATATTTGCACCAACACTTGTTGCACTTCGAAGAAGTTGTTTTGCAATAGTCGTATCTTTTTTAGACTTTGAATACGTTTCATAAAACAACACGATTTTTGTTGCAAATTCCAATGATTTGTTTAAAAGCGGGCTTTCCATTATTTTCACCTCAAGTTGAGTATAACATAAATCTATGCATAAATCAATGTTTTGCATAGCAAAACTACCTTTTCTCCTCTCTATTCTCTTTTATCTCTTATCTGGAAATGACAATTTTTAGAGAACAGTGAAGAGAGAATAGTGAAAAGATAAGAGTACAAAAAGAAACGACAACTTTCTTACGAAAATTGTCGTTTCTTTTTGGGGCGAATGAAGAGAGTCGAACCCTTGGCCTCCAGAGCCACAATCTGGCGCTCTAACCAACTGAGCTACACCCGCCATATTAAATTTGTCGCAAAAGGCTTTTATATCAAAATATCGTTAGTACCTTTAAGGCACTAAACGATATTTGGCGCGCCTGAAGAGATTCGAACTCCTGGCCCATTGCTTAGAAGGCAATTGCTCTATCCAGCTGAGCTACAGGCGCATATGGAGCGGGTGATGGGAATCGAACCCACACGACCAGCTTGGAAGGCTGGGGTTCTACCATTGAACTACACCCGCATTTAGAGCCTTGCGACTTTTATATTATAGCAACATTTAATATAAATGTCAAGGCTTTTTGTAAATTATTTTATTAAAATTACCTCTATCTTCTGATAAATTCCTTTAAAAGCGATTCTTTAGGAATTAAGCCTTCATCAATGGCTTTAAATTCTGAAATCTTTTCATTTAATGAACGAATATATTTAGTGTAATTTAAGTCGCTGCACTCTCTTAAAAACGCATCAAGATATGTTTTCATAATACATGGTTCATACGCTAAAAATGTATTAAACACACTGTCTGCACTTTCTAAATATGGCATTATAAAATCTTTTTCAAATCTTACTACATTCCCCCAGAGCGTTTGTGTTCTGTCCACCTTACTTCCACGATATAGCTGGTCTCTTACTGAACGTCTTATAAGCCTGATATCCCTGCCTGTTAAAACCTCGCCGCCACCTAAATCAAAATCCTCGCCAACATATATAAATGCCTTAAATTTTTCTTTGCCGTCAAGTTTTGGAACAAAAACCTCATTAAACGCATGTGTTCCCTCCAAAATAATCTCCTGTCCTTGTCTAAGGGTAACCACTCTGTCATTTTTTATATTTCTGTTTGCTGTAAAATCAAACCTTGGTACGTTTGTAGGTTCGTATCTTAAAAGCGAATAAATACACTCATTCAAAAGTTCAACATTAACCCCTGCAATGCTTTCAAAGGTTTCATAGTTGCTGTCAGTTTTGTCAATTTCGTCACCACCATAGAAAAAGTTATCAACCGAAAGCACAAGCGGAGGAACCTCGAATTTATTGGAAAGAACATTTGAAAAAGTTGTTTTTCCGGAAGACGAAGGACCTGTTACTAAAATAACATGTGAACCTTTTTCAATTATTTTTTTATAAATATTATCAATTTCCTGTTTATGTCTTGTTTCACACAACAAAACAAGCTCCTGTTGCTGTCCTAATGATACATATTCATTTACTTTTGTTAAGCTGTTAAGTACCATATCATTCTCCTCTTACATAGGGATTATAAATTTTTTCAAATCCAACATCTGTCATATCTCCGTGACCGGGATAAACATTTGTATTGTCATCAAGTGTATAAATTTTATTCTTTATGGAAGACAGTATTGTTTCAAACGAACCACCCTCTAAATCACATCTGCCTATTGATTCACGAAACAATGTATCACCTGAAAAAAGATTGTCTTTTAATAAAAAGCAACTGCTTCCTACAGTATGGCCGGGTGTATGAAGTGCTTTAAAGGTTAAATCGCCAAACTCCAAAACATCCCCGTTTTCAAACCAGTTATCAACCTTTACAGCCTCTCCACCGCCACCAAACACATATATTTTAGACGGATTTGATAGAATTCCTTTTTCATATATATTCGCATATACCGGTAAATTATACTCTTTTGAAAGCAAGTTCACTGCACCTACATGGTCAAAATGCCCATGTGTAAGCAAAATTGCCTGGGGTTTTAAAGCGTTTTGCATTAAATATAAAGAAATTTTTTCTTCGCTGGCACCCGGGTCAATTATAACAGCCCTATTCTCATCATCACTTACCACATAGCAGTTTTGTCCAAACGGCTGTGTTACTATAAGTTTTATTCTCATATTATCCTCCAAAAGTCAAATTGCGACCTCTTTGGTAAGAGGTCGCAAATGAAAGCTATGCAGTTTCATTTTTTTTATTAACCATCTGAGATTTTTGTTTTCTCTTCGGTAATTTTTCGGGATTTAAAACAAGCTCCGGCTTTGCTCCCTCTGCAATCATTTCTTTAGTTACAATGCATTTTTCAACATCATCACGTGATGGTATGTCAAACATTACATCTGTAATAGCACTTTCTATGATTGCACGAAGTCCTCTTGCACCGGTTTTTCTTTCGAGTGCTTTTTTAGCAATAGCCTTTAAAGATTCCGGCTCAAATTCCAAAATGCAATCATCATATTCAAATAACTTTTTGTACTGTTTTACAAGTGCATTTTTAGGTTCTTCCAAAATTCTGATCAGGCTTTCCTCATCCAGCTTATCTAAAGTAACAACAACAGGCAAACGGCCTACAAATTCAGGGATAAGTCCAAACTTGAGCAAGTCTTCAGGAAGAACGTTCTTATACTCCCCGCTTTTGACAAAACCATTTCCCTTAACATCTGCTCCAAATCCTAAAACTTTATTCCCCATACGTTTTTCGATTATTTTTTCAAGTCCGTCAAACGCACCGCCACATATAAACAATATATTTGTGGTATCTATCTGAATAAATTCCTGATGCGGATGTTTTCTGCCGCCCTGAGGAGGAACTGATGCAACTGTGCCTTCCAAAATTTTCAAAAGTGCTTGTTGCACACCCTCGCCGCTTACATCACGGGTTATTGACGGATTTTCTGACTTTTTGGAAATCTTATCAACCTCATCAATATAAATAATGCCTTTTTCTGCAAGCGAAATATCATAATCTGCAGCCTGAATAAGCTTCAAAAGTATGTTTTCAACATCTTCTCCGACATATCCGGCCTCAGTAAGACTTGTAGCATCTGCAATAGCAAAAGGTACATTTAAAATTTTAGCTAAAGTAGATGCAAGCAGTGTTTTTCCTGAGCCTGTCGGTCCTAACATTAAGATATTACTCTTTTGCAGCTCAACATCGCTGCTTTTATCTTCTTTTTCTGCGCTGTTTATTCTTTTGTAGTGGTTATAGACTGCAACTGCAAGAGTCTTTTTCGCCTGCTCCTGACCAATAACATAGTCATTTAAAGCATTTAAAATATCCAAAGGCTTAGGAAGCTCTGATATCTCAGCAATTTGCTCAGACATATCAAAGTTTCTTTCTTCTTCGAAAATAATATCGCTGCAAAGCTCAATACACTCGTTGCAGATATAAACACCAGGTCCGGCAACCAGACGCATTACCTGCTCCTCTGTTTTTCCGCAAAACGAGCAACGCACCTGATTTCTATCGTCTTTGACCATTACACCAAACTCCATTTCTTTGCAAAATCAAACTACATACTTATAGTACACAAATTTCAGCACAAAAATACCTATCTGTGTTCAATAACTTTATCTATAAGTCCGTAATTTTTAGCCTCTATTGCAGTCATAAAGTTATCTCTTTCTGTATCTTTTTCGATAACTTCTAAAGGCTGACCTGTTCTTTCACTTAAAATCTGATTTAAAGTGCTTTTCATTCTGATAATTCTGTCAGCATGAATTTTTATATCAGTTGCCTGACCTTGCATTCCGCCCAAAGGCTGATGAATCATAATTTCGCTGTTAGGAAGTGCAAATCTTTTTCCCTTTGTACCTGCACTTAACAAAAATGCACCCATACTGGCAGCCATACCTATACAAATTGTAGATACATCGCACTTGATATACTGCATTGTATCATAAATTGCCATACCTGCAGTTATTGAGCCGCCCGGACTGTTAATATAAAAATTAATGTCTTTATCAGGATCTGCACCTTCTAAGAATAACATCTGTGCTACAACCAAGCTTGCTGTGGTATCGTTAACTTCCTCGCTTAAGAAAATAATTCTGTCGTTTAAAAGTCTTGAGAATATATCGTAAGATCTTTCTCCTCTGCTTGTTTGTTCAACTACCATTGGTACTAAGCTCATAATTTCACATTCCTTTCTTTTAATATGTACGGCTGCCAAAAGCAAAAGGCAGCCGCATTGCAGATTTAATTATTCTTCAGTTTTTGCTGCTTTTTTTGTGGTTGTTGTCTTCTTTGCAGCAGGTTTTTTAGCTGTTGTTTCTTTTGTTTCTTTTGCTGCTGTTGTCTTTTTTGCAGTGGTTTTTTTAGCAGTAGTTGTTTTTGTTGCAGTTGACTTTGTTGCAGCTTTTTCTGTTGTCTTCTTAGCGGCAGGTTTTTTAGCAGCTTCTTTTACATAATTTGCATTATCCAAAATAACTTTAACAGCTTTTTCAAGAGCAAGGTCTTTCTTGATATTTTCTTTATCTTCGTCTCTTAAAAGTTCTTTAAGCTTGTCGGTTTCCATGTTGTAGCTTTTTGCCATTTCTTCAATCTTGGAATCAACGTCTTTATCTTTAATTTCAATTTTTTCAAGCTGTGCAACTTTTTCAAGAACCAATGTGCTCTTAACAGCCATTTCTGCCTGTGGCTTAAACTGCTGTTTCATAGCATCCAATGTAAGACCTGTGTACTTCATATACATATCAAGTGGCATACCCTGCTGTGAAAGTCTCATTTCAAAGTCCTGTACCAAGCTTTCTGCTCTTGACTCAATCATTCCGTTTGGAATTTCGCCCTTTAATGTTTCAACAAGCTTTTCAATAGCTTCGTTTTCCATTTCGCCCTTAGCACGAGCTTCGTTTTGCTTTGTAAGCTTAGCTTTAATATCTTTTTTAAGAGCATCTAATGTATCAAATTCGCTGACATCTTTTGCAAATTCATCATCAAGTTCAGGAAGCTCTTTAACTTTAATCTGATTAACCTTTACTTTAAATACAGCAGCTTTTCCTTTTAATTCTTCTGCATGATACTCTTCAGGGAAAGTAACATTAACGTCAATTTCATCACCTGTTTTTGCTCCGATAATCTGATCTTCAAAGCCCGGAATAAATGTGTTTGAACCGATAACGAGCTCATGGTTTTCGCCTTTGCCTCCAGCAAATGCTACACCGTCAACAAAGCCTTCGTAGTCAATTACTGCTGTATCGCCGCTTTTAACTGCTCTGTCTTCAACGGTAATCATTCTTGAGTTTCTGTCTCTCATTCTTTCGATTTCTGCATTTACTTCGTCTGCTTTAACAGTATATTTCTTTTCTGTAACTTCAATGCCTTTATATTCACCGATTTGTACATCAGGTTTTACATCTACTTTAACATTTAAAACAAGTTCTTTGCCTGAACCGATTTCTTTTATATCAACATTTGGCATATCTACAGGTTCTAAAGAAAGTTCTTTAACAGCCTCTGTATAGCATTCAGGGAAAATATTGTTTACAGCATCATCATAAAAAACTGCTTCTGAATATATTCTTTCTATGTATTTTCTGGGTGCTTTACCTTTTCTGAAGCCAGGGATGTTCATGTGCTTTACATTTTTCTTGTAAGAAAACTGCATTCCCTTTTCAAAAGTTTCAGCTGAAACTGTCATATCAAATTCAACAGTAAAGCCTTCTTTTTTAATTAATTTTGTACTCATTTATAACTCCTCCAAAATATTAATCGTCAATGTATAAATTTTTTAGTAAATTGTACCACAATTTGTCAGTAATTGCAACATTTTACTGTAATTTTAATGGTTTAAATTCAAGAAAATCGCAGGAAGTCAGTCTAAGTTCAGTATTTTCAACCTTTTCATTGACCGCAAAAGCATGTGCATGAGCATGAAGATGCCCATAAACACACATATTAACCTCAAACTCTTCAAACATTTGCTTTAAAGGCTCATACAGTTTGCCGCTTTTATCAAACGGAGGGTAGTGAAGCATTAAAATAATTTTTCCGCCCTTTTTTATACCCTCTTCAAGTGAAAGCCTTACTCTGATATTTTCTCTGTCGCAAAGTCTTTTTTCTGTGTTAAAATCATATCCTTTGGCGGCACAAATAACAAAGTCCTCATACTTAAACGCCGTGTTGTGGATAAAATTAACTGTTTTGAATCCGTTATCTTTTGCAAAACCGTTAAGCTTTGTTAAACTTTCCCACCAATAGTCGTGATTTCCTTTTGATATTAATTTTTCCCCATTAAGGCCGTCAATAAACTTAAAGTCCTCGACAGCTTCCGACAAATATGTCGCCCACGACACATCTCCGGCAATTAAAACAAGGTCGTTTTCTTTAACAATCCTGTTCCAGTTATATTTCATACGCTCTTCATAGTCTTCCCAAAGTTTGCCGAATTTGTCCATCGGCTTTTGTGTGTCAAAAGACAAGTGAAGATCGGAAATAGCATATATCGACAATTTTTTTGTCCCCTTTTCAAGCTTTTAAAGTCTTAAAAAATCTTTGATTACCTGCATTAATTCATCTTTCTGGCAAGTAACGTCAAAAATAACGGGTTTGGTTTTAAGCTCTTGTAATGCTTTTGGAACTTTTTCTTCTGATTTTTCGCTAAGTGCTTCTAAAATATCAAACTCATCCATATTTTTTCCGTATGAGTTATCACCGGTAAGTGCCTGCATAACACTTGAACTGAATTTAAACGGACTTGCTGTAGATGCAATAATTGTCTTTGTTTCGTCATTTGTCTTTGAAACATACTTTTTATACACTGCATAAGCAACTGCTGTATGAGTATCCATAGTGTATCCATATTTATCAAATACCGCTTTAATTGTCTGTTTTGTTTCGTCATCAGATGCAAAGCCGGCGCTGAATATTTCAGCAAGCTTTTGTTTAATCTTATCACTTACCTCATACTTTCCGTCCTCGGCAAGCTTTTTCATATAATCTGCAATTTCTTGGTTATTGTTTCCTGAAACATCATACAAAAATCTTTCAAGATTGCTTGAAATTAATATATCCATAGACGGAGAAATAGTTAAGTTAAACTTTCTGTTTCTGTCATAAATACCTGTTTCTATAAAATCGGTAAGCACGTTATTGCTGTTAGACGCACATATAAGCTTGTTAACCGGAAGTCCCATTTTTTTTGCGTAATACGCAGCTAAAATATTACCAAAGTTTCCTGTCGGGACTACAATATTAATCTTTTCGCCACAGTTTATTTCCTGACCTTTAATCAAATCAGCATAGCTTGAAAAATAGTAAACAATCTGCGGTGCCAATCTTCCCCAGTTAATTGAATTTGCAGAAGAAAGCATAAAATTATGTGTGTTTGCAAGGTTTTCAAAATCTTTATCTGTAAAAATGGCTTTTACACCTGACTGAGCGTCATCAAAATTGCCGTTAACAGCTGCTACATTTACATTGTTTCCTGACTGTGTAACCATCTGAAGCTTCTGAGTTTTTGAAACGCCGTCGTTTGGGTAAAACACACTTATTCTTGTTCCGTCAACATCAGCAAAACCCTCTAATGCCGCTTTACCTGTATCACCCGATGTTGCAACCAAAATAACAACCTCTTTGTTTACCCCCTCTTTTTTAATTGACGTAACTAAAAGATGCGGAAGTATCTGAAGTGCCATATCCTTAAATGCACATGTAGGACCGTGCCACAATTCTAAAATATACTCGCCCTTTCTTAATCTGTAAGAAGGTGCGATTGAGTCTGTACCGAACTTTTGCTTAGTATAAGCACTCGCGATACAGTTTTTCAAATCATCCTCTGAAAAATCGGTAAGATATTTTGATAAAACCGCGTATGCTCTTTCTTTATATGTCATTTGCGCCATTTTTGAAATTTCATCTAATGAAAATTCAGGAATGAAATCAGGGACAAAAAGTCCACCGTCAGGAGAAAGGCCTTTAATAATCGCCTGACCTGCCGTGCAAGAAATTTCTTTATTCCTGGTGCTGTGATAATTCATGTTTAAACATTCCTTTCGTAAAAAACACACATCATTATTCAACATATCATTTTATAACAATTTTTCAAAAAAATCAAGTGTTTTGGGGGCATTTTACGCAAAAAAACAAACAGGCAGCTTTTGCTGCCTGTTTGTTTTTCTTAAAAGGGAGTGTTATGAAATGAAAAAATGTAGGCAAACATTAAAGTTTGCCACTTCTTTCAACAGCTTTAATTATAACTGAAATTTTTGTATTATAGATGTATTAATTGTGAAATTTCTGCGAATATTATAAATATTTAGGGGAAATATTTTACTGTTACCGTATTGCAAAATCGCTCCATTTGTGGTATAATTTGGTTAAGATTTTGTTCGGATTATAAAAAAATCGAAAGATAAAGAGCATTTTGAGCGGAAATATGATGCTTTTAAAACACTTTCGGTTTGCTTATTATTTTTCAAAATACTACATAACTTTAAGCCCTTTTTTAAAAAGCAGGCTTGTTTTATTACGGATTGGAGGACTATTGTGGCAAAAAAAAGTAAAATTAAAATTATTCCCTTGGGAGGTTTGGAGGAAATCGGTAAAAACCTCACACTTTTTGAATTCAAAGACGAAATTCTTATCTTAGATTGCGGTGTAGCTTTTCCTGATGACGATATGTTCGGGATTGACCTTGTTATCCCCGATATGTCGTATCTTCAGAAAAACCGCGAAAAAATCAAAGGTCTTGTATTAACCCATGGTCACGAAGACCATATCGGTGCTATTCCATATCTTTTGAAAGATATTAATATTCCGATTTATGGCACAAGGCTTACCCTTGGCATATTGGAGAAAAAGCTCAAAGAACACGGACTTTCATCTACTGCAAAGTTAAATTCAGTAAATGCAGGCGACAAAATCAAACTCGGTTCATTCGGCGTTGAATTTATCCGTACAAATCACAGTATTGCAGACTCTGTGGCCATTGCACTTCATACGCCTGTGGGTATTATAGTTCACACAGGCGACTTTAAGATAGACTCAACACCTATAGACGGTGAAATATTAGACCTTGCACGATTTGGTGAGCTTGGTAAAAAAGGTGTTTTGGCGCTTTTATCCGACAGCACAAATGTTGAGCGTCCAGGATTTTCAATGTCAGAAAGAAAAGTCGGTGAAACATTTGAAGACCTTTTTTCATCCTGCGAATCAAGAATAATTGTAGCTACTTTTGCATCAAACGTGCACAGAGTTCAGCAGATTATTACATGTGCGGCTAAGCACCACAGAAAAGTTGCAGTATCAGGAAGAAGTATGGAAAGTGTTGTTACTGCCGCTTATGAACTGGGCTATTTAAAAGTTCCGAAAGGGGTGCTGATTGAACTTTCAGACATTAACAAGTATCCCGACAATCAGCTTGTTATTATAACAACAGGAAGTCAGGGCGAACCTATGGCGGCTCTTTCAAGAATTGCAACTTTAGACCACAAAAAAGTTGAAATCAAAAGAGGCGACCTTGTTATTATTTCAGCAAGTCCAATTCCCGGCAACGAAAAGCTTGTTGCAAAAGTTATTGACGAACTGTTTAAGCACGGTGCAGAAGTTATTTACAAATCCATAGCCGACATTCATGTTTCAGGTCACGCATGTCAGGAAGAATTAAAAATAATTCTTTCTGTAACTAAGCCAAAATACTTCATCCCTGTGCATGGCGAATACCGCCATTTGATGCAGCACGCACAACTGGCACACAAAATGGGTATGGCTGAAGACCATACATTTATTATGAAAATAGGTCAGGTTTTAGAGCTTGACAGTTCATCTGCCAAAATAACGGGAAGTGTACCTGCAGGCAGAGTTTTTGTAGACGGTTCAGGTGTAGGAGATGTCGGAAACATTGTAATAAGAGACAGAAAACTGCTCTCAGAAGACGGACTTATAGTTGTTGTTGTGGGAATTGACTCTTCCACAAATGAAATTGTATCAGGTCCTGATGTTATTTCAAGAGGATTTGTATATGTAAGAGAGTCAGAAGATTTAATGGAACAGGCACGCATACGGGCGCGTGACGCAATATTAAATTGCACATCAAAAAACAACCACGACTGGAACTCCATAAAAACTGCGGTTAAGAACGCATTAAGCCAGTATCTTTACGTAGAAACAAAAAGAAGTCCCATGATACTGCCTGTAATTATGGAGGTTTGATTTTTTATGACTCAGCACGAAAAATTTGTTCACATGACAACAGCACCAATTCCTAAATTGATGCTGGAGCTTTCTGCCCCTGCAATATTCAGTATGCTTATAACTTCTGTTTACAACATGGCAGACACATTTTTCGTTGGCAGAATAAACACATCTGCAACTGCTTCAGTTGGAGTTGCGTTTTCACTTATGGCAGTTATTCAGGCAATAGGTTTTTTCTTTGGACACGGTTCAGGAAATTATATATCAAGAAAACTGGGCGAAGAAGACTTTAAATCTGCAAAGATTATGGCTGCTAACGGATTTTTCTTATGCTTCATACTTTGCGTAATTCTTGGAATTACAGGCTTAATTTTTCTAAAACCTCTTGCCTATCTGCTAGGCTCTACCGATACCATTTATCCATATGCTAAAGATTATATGTTTTATATTTTAATCGGCTTTCCGATAATGGCATCATCTTTTGTGCTTAACAATCAGCTCAGATTTCAAGGCAGTTCATTTTATGGTATGATAGGCATTGTAACAGGAGGACTTATAAACATTGCATTAGACCCACTATTTATTTTTGTTTTAAAAATGGGAGTTAAAGGGGCTGCGCTTGCAACAGTTTTAAGTCAGACCGTAAGTTTTAGCATTCTTCTTTATCTTACTTCAAAGGGTTCTAACATAAAAATTGACATAAGATGCTTTAAGCCAAGCATTTACTATATAAAAGAAATTATATTAGGTGGGTTTCCCTCGCTTTGCAGACAAGGCTTAGCAAGTATAGGAACAATAGTACTTAATTTTTCTGCCGGTGCTTTTGGCGACAGTGCCATTGCCGGAATGTCAATAGTAAACAGAATAATAATGTTTGCAAACTCGGCAATGATTGGTTTCGGACAAGGCTTCCAACCTATTTGCGGATTTAATTACGGTGCTAAGCTTTATGGAAGATTAAAAGAGGCGTTTTGGTTCTGTGTAAAATACTCTTTTGCATTTTTGGTAGTGCTTGCCATAGCAATGATTACGTTTGCTCCTCAGCTTGTTCATCTGTTCAGAGAAGATAGTGCAGTAGTAGCAGTAGGTGCTCCTGCCCTTATCTATCAGGCAATAACCTTTCCTCTGAATTCCTGGATTGTAATTTCAAATATGATGCTTCAGTCTGTAGGAAAGGCAGTAAGTGCATCTCTACTCGCCGCCGCAAGACAAGGACTTACACTTATTCCGCTTGTTTTAATACTCTCCTATTTCTTTGGAATTACAGGAATTCAGCTAGCACAACCAATAGGTGATGTTTTGACGGTTCTTCTTGCAGTACCTCTTACATTTAACTTTTTTAAATCAATTAAAGAATAATTAAATCCACGCAAATTATGCGTGGATTTTTTACAACAAAACCACCCTTTCGGGTGGTTTTATCAATCAATTATTCACGATATGATGCAGTTGAATCAATAAGGATGCAGTTATTTGCCTCGTCCCATGATACATTGAAATCAAATAGTTTTCCTAAATCACGAAGTTTAAAATAGTTATTTCCATTGATTAAAAATGCAGTTAATGTAGCATTTCTTCCGTCTTTCATAAGGGCGCTTGTGCTGATTTCATATTTCTTGTTTTTACCATCGCCTTCTTTGAGTTCGCCGCCAACTGCAGTATATTTTTCGCCGGAAACAAGGTTAATCATATTTTTAGCTTCGTCCCATTTAACATTAAACACATTGAGTCCTGTTCCGTGATTGGTAAGTGCAAAAGCAATATCACGAAGCTTGAAATAGTTGTTATCATTTATATTATATGCTTCAAATTTGATTTGTTTGCCGTCAACTAGAACCTTTGAATCTGTATAAGCTGCTGTTGCATCTTTAATTTCAAATGTAAGACCTGTGTATTCACCTGCTTCGGTTTCAGCCCACATATAATACATTCCCTGATCTTTAAAACTTACACTTTTGCCTTTTTTTACAGGTTCAAATCCTTCAAAAAATTCTTCAGTTCCGGTATATTCATAATAATCTTCATCAACATTTTCAAATCCTTGAGCCGGATACCAGTTTTTAGTAGTATCGCCAAGATTTATTGCATAGCTGTCAAAATATCTTGTTTCAACCCACTTACCACCAATTTTTTCAACCTTTGAGACTGCCATATTCATAAGGTCTTTTTTAGCAGTAATAACAACAGGCGCTGTGCACAATGCAACTATATTATCATACAGTACCTGACGGGTTTCATCATAGCCTGTAATGCCAGAAACAGAAATTATGCTTTCATCATATTTTTCAGGTTCGTCATAGTATTCTTCAGGTGGAAGCTCAGGAGCAGGTTCTTCATATTCAGGCTCAATATATTCCTGTTCAGGCTCTTCAGCCGGAGCTTCATTTTCCACTTTATCCCATGCATTATTTTTAAATGTACAATTTACAAACTCAATTTTGTTTGAAGATTCAAGCTTGTCGGAATACTTATCATCATAAAGGTTTGCGCTGTAATTGCCTTCAATTATAGAATTTTTAATTATAAACTTGCCTGCATCAGTATCTCCTGAACTTTGACGCCAAGTGAAACACGCTGTCCACTCCATAGGTTCTTCTTTAGCATAATATGTGTTTCTTAAAATCTGACATGTATCAAGAACTACATTGCCTTTCATATAGTCGCATCTTACCGCTGCAACTGCACAATCACGGATTGTTGTGTTGGTAACATTAATATTTTCTGAGTAATTTGCAACAATGCCTACAATACCACAACCCCATAAATCACAGTTATCAATTGTGATGTTTTTAGAGTTTAAAGCAAAAATAACATCTCCATCACCTTCACAACCACCCTCAGGAACATCGTGACCAAGACTTAAACCGATAAAAGTGATATTTTTTGAGTCTTCAATTTCAAAAACAGGAACATAACCTAAATTAAGTTTGATTTCAACATTTCCTTTTGCTTCAAAAGTGAGATTTTCTACATCTTTAATACGAATTCCTGTGTGGTAGCCATATTCATTGCCTTCCCACCCTGCAGGTGCAATATAATTGCCTGCTTCAATTATGATTTTGGTGTTTGACGCAATAGCAGAAACCATATCCTGCATATTGTTTACAGTTACAACCTTTTGCTCTGCTGCAAAGGCAGGAACGCTTGAAATAAGCATAGCTAAAGCCAATGCAAAGCATAAAACTTTTTTCACTTTAAGAAACACTCCTTTTGTTTTATATATAAAATGATTGTACCATAAATACCATTTTATGTCAATCAAATGTATTTGTATTTTTTAGCCTAAATAACAAAAAATCCCCGACGTTTACGCCGGGGGGTAATTTTTAAAGCTCTGTAGGTTTAAAATCTTCAACAGTTGTTTCTTTTGTAAGCTTTTCAATAAACTCTTCAACAGTCATTGTGCCTAAATCTCCGCCCTCTCTTGAACGAACTGCAACCTTGCCGTCTTCAATTTCTTTATCGCCTGCAATAAGCATATAAGGAATTTTTTCAAGCTGAGCCTGTCTGATTTTATATCCCATTTTTTCGTTTCTGTAGTCAGCCTCAACTCTAAAGCCTGCTTTTTCAAGCTTAGCTTTTACATCAGCTATATAGTCTGCCTGTTTTTCAGAAATAGGAATAAGCTTAACCTGAGTTGGTGCAAGCCATGCTGGGAATGCTCCTGCATATTTTTCAATCAAGAGCGCTAAAGTTCTTTCATAACAACCGATTGAAGTTCTGTGAATAATATAAGGATTTTTCTTAGTTCCGTCAGAATCCACATATTCCATACCAAATTTTTCAGCAAGCATCTGGTCTATCTGAATAGTTATTAAAGTATCTTCTTTGCCAAATACATTCTTAATCTGGATGTCAAGCTTAGGGCCGTAAAACGCCGCTTCACCTATACCGATTTTGTAATCAATACCAAGCTTATCCAAGATGTTTTGCATTGTGCTTTGCGCTTCATCCCACTGCTCGGCAGTTCCGATATATTTTTCTTTATCATCGGGATCCCACTGTGAAAATCTGTATGACACATCTTCATAAAGTCCCAAAGTTTTGAGCATATAGTTAGCCATTTCAAGACACGTTTTAAATTCCTGTTCAAGCTGATCAGGTCTGCACATCAGGTGTCCTTCTGAAATAGTAAACTGTCTTACTCTGATAAGACCGTGCATTTCGCCTGATGCTTCGTTTCTGAAAAGTGTTGAAGTTTCACCATAACGTAGCGGTAAATCTCTGTAGCTTCTCATCTCATTAAGATATGCCTGATACTGGAACGGACAGGTCATAGGACGTAATGCAAATACTTCTTTGTCTACAGCCTCATCTCCCATTACAAACATACCGTCCTGGTAATGGTCCCAGTGTCCTGAAAGCTTGTAAAGGTCGCTTTTAGCCATATAAGGAGTTTTGGTTCTGAGCCAGCCGTGTCTTTCTTCTGTATCCTCAACAAATCTCTGTAATATCTGAAGGATTTTTGCGCCTTTAGGAAGCATAATCGGAAGTCCCTGACCGATAAGGTCACAGGTGGTAAATATTCCGAGTTCGCGTCCCAGTTTGTTGTGGTCACGCTTTCTTGCCTCTTCCATCTGCTCTAAATGTTCATTCAAATCATCTTTGTTTGTAAATGCAGTTGCATAAATTCTCTGGAGCATTTTATTTTTTTCATTACCTCTCCAGTAAGCACCTGTAACACTTAAAAGCTTAAACGCTTTAACCTTTGAAGTATAGTTAAGATGCGGACCTGCACAAAGGTCGGTAAATTCTCCCTGCTTGTAGAAAGAAATTGCCTCCCCCTCTGGAAGATCATTGATAAGCTCAATCTTATAAGGCTGATCCTTCATAAGCTCTAAAGCTTCTTTTTTAGGAAGTTCAAACCTTTCAATTTTTAAGTTTTCTTTTGCAATTTTTTTCATTTCTGCTTCGATTTTTTCCAAATCGTCATTGGTAAACGGTGTGGCAGTATCAAAATCATAATAAAATCCGTCATCAATAGCAGGACCAATTGCAAGCAAAGTATCCGGATAAAGTCTTAAAACAGCCTGCGCCATAACGTGAGATGCAGTATGTCTTAACACACTCAATTCGTCATCATAGTTCATCAAAATCATCCTTTCGCCAAATTTAACTTAATTTTTGTTATTGTATCATTTTTCGCGAAAAAAGTCAACCTATGATATTATTTACAAGCTCTACAATTTTAAATTTTAACAAAAACTTTCCGCTGTTATCTGTTACAAGCTCAAAGGCACCTTTGCCTATCTGCTCTTTTAGTTTTTCATACTCTTTATCGCTTACCTGCTTTATTGTTCCGTCGGTAAAGCAAAATGGTGGGAACATCACGCACCACCAATTTTTACCTTTACCTTCTCCTAAAACAATTTTCAGTGCCTTGTAATTTCCCGCAGGAAGTTTTATTTTTTCATAATTTTTGGTTGGGAAATCTGAATATGAAATATATGCGTCTGCTTTGTAATCTGCGCCCATTTCACTAAGCCACAGATTTACATCATTTTTTATGTGCGTAAGATTATTTAAAACCAATTCTTCTGCTTGTTGTGCAGTATTTGTATTTTGCAAAGTCAAGCCATACTTTTTTATAACTCTGTCACGGATTTTAAGCTTAATATTCTGGTCGGTATTTAAATCGCTGTTTGCTAAGATATGAAGCCGCAAAACACCATTTGTTATATCGTTGGTTTTAGCATCTGCATAATAAAATGCGACACTTACCAAGAGTGCCGCAATAAAAAATATTACCGTAAATTTTTTCATTTTAAGTCACCTCTTTACAAGATGATTATAGACGGTTTTTTTAAATCTTATACAAGTGTTTTTGTGACGCACGTATATGAAACGTGCTTTTTCAATTCTTCTGAAGCATTTTGTGCTTGTTTTTCATCTTCAAATAACCCGAAAACTGTAGGTCCGCTTCCTGTCATTAAAGTTCCTAATGCACCATTATCAAGCATTATTCCTTTAAGTTCATTTATTATAGGATACTTTTTAGCAGTAACAGTTTCAAGCACATTATACATTCTCCTGCTCACAGAGTAAATATCGCCGTTTTCAATAGCCTCAATAATGCCTTTTGTATCAGGATGCTCCGTAAGTTTTTTAGCATCAAGGCTTTTAAACACCTCTGCCGTACTGACAGATACATCGGGTTTTGCAAGACATATAACCGTTTCGGGAAACTGCTTTACAGGCGTTAATATTTCTCCTATTCCTTCTGCCAGCGCCGTTTTTCCGTAAATGCAATATGGCACGTCTGCCCCTGCTTTAACGCCGATTTCCATTAAGGTTTTTAAATCACAATTTATTCCCGTCATTTGATTTAATGCATTTAAAACGCCGGCCGCATTACTGCTGCCACCTGCCATTCCTGCCGCAACAGGAATATTTTTTTCTATAAATATCTTGACACCGGTGTTTTTTATGTTAAAATAGTCTATAAACAAGGCAGCTGCCTTATATGCAATATTGGACTTGTCGTTTGGAAGATATTTAACATTAGTTCCAACTTCAATTTCACCACTGTTTGTAAGTTCAATGCTAACCAAATCACAAATTGCAAGGCTTTGCATAATCATTTTAAGCTCGTGATAACCGTCAGTTCTTTTTGAAAGTACATCCAGTGAAATATTAATTTTGGGATGTGTTTTTACAATCATCTTATCCAAAAACAATCTTCCTTTCATTGTGTATTTGCAAGTGCCCCAACAACAATTCTATATTTTTACTTAACATCAAGGAGGAAGAAAAATGGATAAATATGAATGTGTATTGTGTGGGTATGTGTACGATCCTGAATCCGGCGAAACAGACTCGGATATAGAGCCCGGCACTCCTTTTAACGAATTGCCTGACGATTTTGTCTGTCCGTTATGCGGAGCAGGACTTGACGAATTTGAAATTATAGAATAATCAAACTTTGTCGCACCATGAAAGTGGTGCGACATTTTTTAAATTTCAGATAAAATTCTCTTTCTTGATTGCTCTGTTTTTCTTATAACATCATCGATATCAATAGTTGTAAACTTTCCGTTTCCATAAACAATCTCACCGTCAACCACCGTCATAAGAACAGCTCCGCCCGGCATAGAATAAACAAAACTATTTAAGAGGTTGTGGCAAGGCTTCATTGAAACCTCATTCAAATCATAAATTGCAAAATCTGCCTTGTTTCCTTCTTTTATACACCCGCAATCGCACCTGTCCTGTGAATAGGCACCGTTTAGAGTTCCCATTTTTACAAGTGTTTTTGGATTTATAACTGAATAATTTTCATTCAATGGATTGTGCATTATTGCCGCAAACCTTAAATCTTCAAACAGATTAAAGTTGTTGTTGCTTGCAACTCCGTCTGTGCCAAGGGCAACATTGATTCCCATTTCAAGCATTTTTTCTATTCTCGCAAAACCGCTGCCTAACTTTAAATTGCTCATAGGATTATGAACCGCTGTAACGCCGTTGGCTTTATAAATGCTTAAATCTTCATCTGTTAGCCATACAGAGTGAGCAGCATTAACTTTTGCATTCATAATTCCGCATTTTTCCAGGTAAGCCGTCGGTGTAAGTCCATGGCGTGCAATACACTCGTCAGTTTCTTTTTTTGTTTCAGAAACGTGAACATGAACTCTTTCGTTCTTACCTTTTAAATACTCACCAAGCTCTTTAACTATTTTTTCGGTGGTAATGTATTCTGAATGAAGGGAAAAATCTGCCTTAATTTTATCATTTCCCATTTTACTGCATCTTTCATGAAGATCTAATTCTTCATTAAAGTTTTTATTATCCTTTAGTCCCCCGTCACCAAACTCTGTTGTGCCTGTGCAAAGATTTAATTTAATTCCCGCTTTTTTTGCTGCCTCTAAAATGGAAAGAGGGTGAAAATACATCTCTGTTGCGCTGACAGTTCCAAAGCGAAACATCTCAGCAATGCCTAAAAGCGCAGCATAGTAAACATCTTCTTCATTCATTTTGGCTTCAAAAGGGAAAACCTTTGTGTTAAGCCAGTCCTGAAGCTTTAAATTTTCTGCATATCCTCTAAGTAGAGTCATTGGAAGATGAGTATGGCAATTAAACCATCCGTTTGTTAAAAGCTTATTTTTACCGCAAATTTTCTGACCGTAATCCTTTTGCGGCGGAAGCTGTGAGATGTATGCTATTTTGTCTTTTTCAGTTGCAACAAACATATTTTCTTTAACATCAAAATTTTCATCAATCAAAGTAATTTTTTCAAAAAGCATTTATCTCACCCCTTAATTTCAGTTCTGTTTTCCAAAGCTTTACTTAAAGTAACCTGGTCGGCATATTCAATATCTCCACCTATCGGTATTCCTTTTGCAATTCTTGTAACTTTAATGCCAAGCGGCAAAATAAGCCGTGCAATATATGAACCTGTTGCTTCTCCCTCAATATTCGGATTGGTCGCAATTATAACTTCTTTAACCTGGTTATCTGCCAGTCTTATGGCAAGCTCTTTGATTCTTATGTCCTCCGGTTTTACTCCGTCCATAGGTGAAATGACGCCGTGAAGAACGTGATAAAGCCCTTTAAACTCGCCTGTCTTTTCCATTGCTACAACATCCTGCGGAGATTCCACCACGCAAATTAAAGATTTGTCTCTTTTTAAATCTGCACAAATCTTACAAGGCTGTTCATCAGTTAAATTGCAGCATATACTGCAATATCCCACTTTTTGCTTAGCCTCGCAAATTGCAGTAACCAAAGAGCCTGCCTTTTCTTCAGAAAGCCCTAAAACATAAAACGCCATGCGCTGGGCAGACTTTCTTCCTACTCCCGGCATTTTTCTGAATTCTTCTATTAACTTTTCTACGGTCGCTGCATAATAATCCATTTTTACACCAACTTAAACTTTATTTTGTGTCTTTATAATAATTTATAAGACAACCTGATAAAATAATCTGTCTTTCGTCATCAGTAAGATTTGAAAGCTCTAACTTAAGTTCTTTTACGTCTTTTCCGATAACGTAAGCATTTATGTCAGAAATCTTATTTTTAACTGCATTTTTTATGTCAGGAATGAAGATGTAATCATCTTTTTCAAAGTTTACTTCCTGTTTTATAATAAACGGAAGCATACCCCAGTTAATAAGATTACTTCTGTAGCGTTTGGTTGCATATTCTTTTGCAATGTTTGCCCAACCGCCTAAAACCTTCTGGCACGAAGCTGCCTGTTCTCTTGCTGAGCCATCGCCCGGTTTTACTGCATATACTAAACTACCGATACCTGTATTTTTAATATTTTGTGCATATTTTTCAGCTTTTTTGAACACTTCTTCAAGCTCTGTATACGCATCTATCGGGCATTTGCCTGAAAGTCTTGCTTTTTCTGCAACCTGAACAGCCTTTGCACTTTCTACATAGTCGGGTGCTTTTCTTGACAAAGTAAATTCAGCAAGCTTTAAAGGATTTGAACGGTATGATGAAGTCTCGCCCGATGGGATAAGCTCATCTGTTGTAGTAACAGGGTCGTTAATCACGCAAGCAACCTTCAACAAAAGATTGTCAGTAAGCTCGCTCATTTGAGGCCAGTCTGCAATGTTAGGTCCAAATTTTAATTGTTCTTCAGGCTTGGCATTTCCAAAACCGTTATATACTCTGTTTTTATATACTGTATCGTCAAAGTTAAACTCAGGAACGTTGTATTCTACATCAAGGTCGGTAGCCGCAGTTAAGAAGCCTTTATTTGCAGCAGTTGCAGCAATAGAGCGTGCATCCATAAGTGCAACAGATGCAATCTGACCGCCAGACGGTTTTGAGCCTTCTCTGTTCGGGAAGTTTCTTGTTGAGTGTCTGATAGACAGCCCGTTATTTGCAGGAACATCACCTGCACCAAAACAAGGACCGCAAAATGCAGTTTTAACTGTAACACCAGAGAGCATAAGTTGTGTGATAACATCATTTTGAGTAAGCCCGATAAACACAGGCTGGCTTGCAGGATAAACACTCATGGCAAACTCGCCGTTTCCTATTGATTTGCCCTTTAAAATGTCGGCCGCCGCACAAAGATTATCAAATGTGCCGCCTGCACAACCTGCAATTATACCTTGTTCTACTTTAACTTTTCCGTCTATAATTTTATCAGTAAGCTTAAAGTCAACATTTGTACCTTCAAGCTGAACTTTTGCTTCATCTTCAACTTTTTTCAAAATATCATAAGGATTGTTTACAACATCTTCAACTGTGTAAACATTGCTAGGATGAAACGGCATTGCAATCATTGGTTTAACCTTTGAAAGGTCAACTTTAACCACTCTGTCATAATATGCAACATCACCCGGAACAAGCTCTTTATAGTCTTGTTTTCTTCCGCGTTTTTCAAAATATTCCTCTGTTTTGTCATCTGTTACCCATATTGATGAAAGACAGGTTGTTTCAGTTGTCATAACATCAATACCTATTCTGAATTCAATAGGCAGATTTTTAACGCCAGGGCCTACAAATTCCATAACAGAATTTTTTACAAATCCGTTTTTAAATACTGCACCTATGATTGCAAGCGCAACGTCCTGCGGGCCTACACCTGGTTTTACATCGCCTTCTAAATAAATTGCCACAACATCCGGCATATCAATATCGTAAGTTTTATTTAAAAGCTGCTTTACAAGCTCAGGACCACCCTCTCCTATAGCCATAGTGCCAAGAGCACCGTACCTTGTATGACTGTCAGAACCTAAAATCATCTTACCTGAGCCTGCCATCATCTCACGAATATACTGATGAATTACCGCCTGATGAGCAGGAACATAAATTCCGCCGTATTTTACTGCGGCAGAAAGTCCAAAAACGTGGTCATCTTCATTTATTGTTCCGCCCACTGCACACAAGCTGTTGTGGCAGTTTGTAAGAACATAAGGGAGCGAAAATTCGTTAAGTCCGCTTGCTCTTGCTGTTTGAATAATACCTACATAAGTTATATCGTGTGATGCCATAGCATCAAACTTTATTTTAAGCTTATCCATATTTCCTGAAGTGTTGTGACTTTCTAAGATGCGATAAGCTAATGTGTTTTTCTTGGCTTCTTCCTTTGAAAGTGCAGCTTCTTTTGAAAGTGTATCTGCATTAATCAAAAACTGTCCGTCATTTAAAAGCTTTATCATTTTGTGAGTTCCTTTCTTTTCATCAATGTATAACAATCTATTTTACAGTATATCACAAATCTACATTTTTTTCAATCCTTTTGAAAAATAAAAAGACTGCACCATAACTTTGCGTTGCAGTCTACTTATATATACCGTTATTTACATATATTTTTTGCTTTTTTTAGAGCTTCATCAATGTTTGACATAAATTTATCTTGTCCTGCTTTATCATAAAAGCCAGATTTTTTCATTACCGAAAGTGGTTGTTCATTTACGTGTGAAAACAAAACTTCAATTTCTTTTTCACTGCAAAAATCATACACCTTATTAAGCGACTCAAGTGCCGATACATCAAGTGCAGGGACATTTCTCATTCTTAGAATAACTACTTTTGTTCCTGTCTTTACGGGTATGGAAGAAACAATCTCACTTGTTGCAAAAAACATAGGTCCGTTAATTTCAAACACCTGTGCTTTATCAGGGATTTCTTTTAATCTTCCGTTGTCGCTTTGAGCAGCTTCATCAGCTTCTGTCCATGGACGTATGTGTGTAACATCTGCCATTCTCTTCATAAACATAATTACTGCCACTAAAAGGCCAATTTCAATAGCTACCACCAAATCAAACACAACCGTCAAAACAAATGTAAGAGCAAGTACAGCAATGTCACTTTTGGGTGCTGTTTTACAAATTTTTACAAATTGACGCCACTCACTCATATTATATGCAACTATAAAGAGTACCGCCGCAATTACAGGCATTGGAATCCACGCCGCATAAGGCATTAAAACCACTAAAATAAGTAATAACACAATAGCATGCACTATGCCTGCAACAGGTGTTTTGCCTCCGTTCTTAACATTTGCCGCAGTTCTTGCAATAGCACCTGTTGCAGGGATTCCTCCAAAAAGTCCCGAACAAATGTTTCCGGCACCTTGAGCAATAAGCTCTGTGTTAGAGTTGTGTCTGTCTGAAATCATACCGTCAGAAACCACACATGAAAGGAGCGATTCAATAGCCGCTAAAATTGCAATAGTAAATGCACTCGGAATAAGCTCACCTATCATTTTAAAGTTCACATCGGGCAAAGAAAAAGCAGGAAGCGAACGTGAAATAGTATATAAATCGCCGATTGTATTAACCTTGAGATTAAACACTTTTACAATTATAACACCTGCTACAACCGCAATTAAAGAACCGGGAATTTTTTTGCTTACTTTCGGCCATAATATTAAAATTAAAATTGCAATTACGCCCACCAAAACTGCCTGCCAGTTTACTGTAGCAATCGAATTTGCCACACAAGAAAGCTTTTCCATAGTTTCAACTGCGTGAGCACCTTCCGGGAAAGTAAGACCCATAAAGTCTTTTATCTGACCTATTACAATAGTTACAGCAATGCCTGCTGTAAATCCTGTTGTAATGGTATAAGGTATGTATTTTATCAAAACTCCAAGCCTTAAAACACCCATTAAAATCAGGATAATTCCTGCCATAATGGTAGCAACAACAAGTCCGCCTGTTCCATAAGCTGCCACAATCCCTGCAACAATAGTTGCAAATGCTGCTGTTGGTCCTGAAATATTAACCTTGCTGCCACCTAAAAATGCAATAACAAAACCTGCAACAATAGCAGTATAAAGTCCCTGTTCGGGTGATACACCTGACGCGATTGCAAGTGCTATTGAAAGCGGAAGAGCAATAATTGCAACAATAATACCTGCTACAACGTCACTAAGCAATTTCTTTGAATTGTAGTTTTTAAGTTCACTAAAAAGTTTTGGACTGAAAGTCTTCATTATCTAACCTCCGTTTATCTTAAAATACCAAGACAGTTTACCATAAATTACATTTATTTTCAAGCATTTTTGACATTAATGTTTTTTTGTGATAAACTTTATTTAAAAATTATAAAAGGGGCAAACAAAATGAAACTAATGATAGCTTCCGATATTCACGGCAGCTTAAAATATACAAATCAGTTGCTTGATTGCTATAAAAAGGAAAATCCCGACAAGCTAATCCTTTTGGGCGATATTTTATATCACGGGCCAAGGAACGACCTGCCCGATGAATACAACCCCAAAGAAGTTATAAACAAATTAAACGAAATCAAAGATGATATTCTGTGTGTACGAGGCAACTGCGATACAGAAGTAGACCAGATGGTGCTTGATTTTCCTATCCTTGCAGATTATGCAATTTTGTATCACCAAAAAACAATGATTTTTATAACACACGGACATAAATTTAATATAGACAATCCACCCACGCTTAAAAAAGGAGACATCTTGCTTCACGGGCATACCCACGTTCCCGCTTGTGAAAAATTCGGACAAAACTTTTATCTTAACCCAGGCTCGGTATCTGTGCCAAAAGAAAACTCCCCTCACGGATATGTGATTTTAGAAAACGGTGAATTTTTCTGGAAGGATTTACAGCAAAACGTTTACAATAGTTTCAAAATATAACACAAACGCTCTTCTAAAAAAGAAGAGCGTTTTTATTATGAAAATAAACAAGCAGTCCTTATTCTTTTGTTGCATATGCAAAAAATAGTGTCTGCAAAAGTGTATATCCGCTTTTTCTGACACTTAACTTATGCCCCACCAAAAATATGCTTAAAACTATAGCTGTAAAACCAATCAAAATATTCATACTTTAACCTCCTTAGAAAACTTTATATTTTCTTTGTGATTAAAGTATAACATTTTATGTGTGTCATAAAACGGACAGTGATTTTTTAAATATCTTCAGGTTTAAAACTTGGCATAAGCTCCAGCTTAAACAGATTTGCCTTGTGCCTTTTATCAATAATTTCTTTTAATTCCTTATTTACAATTTCACCTGTTCTGATGTATCTGTCAAGCTCTGCATAGGTAAAGCCTAAGTTTTCTTCGTCGGTTTTTCCGCTTAATCCGTCTATAGGAACTTTTTCAACCAACACCTCAGGAAGTCCCAAAAATCTTCCTATTTCTTTGACCTCGGTAACAGTTAAATGTGCCATAGGCGAAAAATCGCCTGCAGCATCACCATAACGGGTTGAATATCCCACCCAGTCCTCTGACAAATTACAGGTGTTAACCACCCTGCCGTTTACCGACTGTGAAACAGCATAAAGAGTAGTCATTCGTATTCTTGCCGGCAGGTTTGTTACCGTCTGAGACGAAATATTCAAATCATCTGGCAAGTTGTTTTTTACACCATCAACTGCGTCTTTTATATTTATGACATAATTTTTTATGCCAAGATGCTCAACTAAAAGTTTTGCCATATCAATATCATGTTGCTGTCCACACGGCATTAAAACACCTATTACTCTTTCTTTGCCAAGTGCTTTTACGCAAAGAGCCGCTGCAACAGAGCTGTCTTTTCCACCTGAAATTCCTACAACAGCGTTGCAACCTTTTCCGTTTTTCTCAAAGAAATCTCTTATCCACTCTATACACTGATTTGCTATTTTTTCAGCATTAAACATAAAATCCTCCACCATAAAAACCTTATAATCTTGAGTCCCAATCTTTTTCGCGATAGCTTGTAAAACACAAAATGCTTACATCAACTAATTCTTGCTGTGGTTTTTAAAATATTTTTTCATACAAAGTATACACAACACACCCGCAATCGGGAAAAATCCTGCTACAAGCAATCCTGCTCTCATACCAACTTGTTCTGTACTTATCTGAAACATTTCTGAAATTTTTAAGGCCCAATTCGTCAAACTGAATTTATCAGATACAATTCCAACTAACTGCGGTGCGACAGATGCTCCCATATCTCCGCCGGCAGCCATCAGCGCATAAATAGCTACCCCTACATTTTGGAACTTTTCTTCTACATAAATCAAAGTTCCCGGCCACAACATAGCTGTAAAAATTCCAGTCAAAGCACACGCTATAATTCCGACTGCAGGACTCAGCGACAAGCTTGCCGTTAAATAGCAAATGCCCGCACCAAGCATACCAAACAACAAAATGTTGATAATTTTTTTACCATATTTGGAATACAGAGTTCTTCCTGTTCCCAATAAAGCTGCGAATAAAGCAACGCCTATAATATCTCCATAAACTTTTGGAACTCCTATGGCGTTTTCAATAAATCCTGATGCCCATTGACTCATTGTACATTCTGCCGCTCCACCAAAAAATATGCATACTGCGCATAATATAATGCCTTTATTAAAGATTTTCGTTTGATTTTGTTTTTCCCCAAAATTATCCATCTGAGGAAGCTTTGATTTTAGAAACATTATAAATGCCGTCAACGGTACAACTGACCAAAGTAAAGCAAGATACATCCAATTCCTGCTGCCAAAAACTAATAAAAATAATGTGCTCAGTATTACTACACCTACTACACCCCATGCATACATTGAGTGCAGCTTGCTCATTTCCCGTTCGGGATTTTCACTCGGAATTGCAGCAATTACCGGGCTCATCAAAACCTCACTTAACCCCGAGGCAACAGAAAATATTACTGTGCCTATCACAATCCACAAAAATGCCATATCAGGGAAAATTCTTGGCAGAATTGCATATAATATCAAGCCGACAAACACGATAAAAGGTGTAATCTTTACTGCTTTATGTATGTTAAAATATTTAGTGAAAAATGTAAATATCAAATCAACAAATAATTGTGTGAAAAAATTAATTACCACCAAAAAGCCAAGCAAAGTATAAGACAAATCATACATATCTCTGAATGTTAAAAACAAAACAGGTGATAAATTAGCCGATATCGCCATTGTCATACCTGTAAGATAGCAGGCATTCTTTGTAAGTCTATATTGCTGCATATTATTTATCCCTTCGTCGATATTATTTTACAATCTTTAATGAAATTCTGTACGCAACAATTATAACACTAATACACAAAAAAGGCAACTCTTTAAAAAAGAATTGCCTTTTTAAATTAAGCCTTATATGGACTTTATATTCTTGAAACGCCTGTCTCTTTGGCAGTTTTTATAACAGCTTGTGCAACTGCCTTAGCTACCCTTTTATCAAGCGGCGAAACAATAATGTTTTCTTCAGTTATTTCATCATCAGGAATGAGCGACGCCAAAGCATAAGAGGTTGCCACCTTCATTTCCTCATTTATGCAGGTTGCTCTGCAATCCAGTGCTCCGCGGAAAATACCGGGGAACGCCAAAACATTGTTAATCTGATTAGAAAAGTCTGAACGACCTGTTCCTACAACCCTTGCTCCTGCTGCTTTTGCTATATCAGGCATAATTTCCGGTGTGGGATTAGCCATCGGGAATAAAATTGCATCAGACGCCATTGATTTTACCATTTCTTCATTAACAAGATTTGGTGCTGAAACACCTACAAACACATCCGCGCCAGCAAGAGCATCAGCAAGGCTGCCTTTTTTATGTTCAAGATTGGTCACCTTAGCCATTTCTTCCTGTGCCACATTATTATTGGCATCACCCTCACAAATAATTCCGTGACGGTCACAGAAAGTAAGGTTTTTAACACCGATACTCATAAGATGTTTTCCTATAGCAATACCTGCTGAACCTGCTCCGTTAATTACCACTTTTACTGCGCCGATATCCTTTTTTACAAGCTTAAGCGCATTAATAAGCGCTGCAGCAACTACAATAGCAGTTCCATGCTGGTCATCATGGAAAATCGGGATATCACAGATTTCTTTTAATTTTTTCTCTATTTCAAAGCAACGCGGTGCAGAAATATCTTCAAGATTTACACCCCCAAAGCTTCCTGAAAGCAAATATATTGTACGAACTATCTCGTCTACATCTTTAGACTTGATACAAAGTGGAAAAGCGTCAACATCAGCGAACTCTTTAAAAAGCGCACATTTGCCTTCCATTACAGGCATACCTGCTTCAGGTCCAATATCTCCAAGTCCTAAAATTGCTGTTCCGTCAGTTACAACCGCAACAAGATTTGAACGGCGGGTAAGCTCATAAGACTTATCTACATCCTGACTTATCACAACACACGGCTCTGCAACACCTGGAGTATATGCTAAAGAAAGATCCTCTTTGGTATTAATTGGTGCACGGGATATTACTTCTATCTTACCTTTCCAGTCGTAATGCTTTTTTAATGATTCTTGTCTGACATCCATCGATTAATCCTCCCATGGGAACTTATACTGTGAAAGACCAAGTTCGTCACGCACAGCAATTATTTCTTTCTGAACTGATTCGTTTATCGGAACACCGTCTTTACGCGCAAGACGAACGAGATGTTCTTTTTCACCTGCTGAATATATTCTTTCCTGTCCTGGAGCTTTTTTAGAATTACGAACTGCACGGATAATATCACCGGCTTTTTTTCTGCACGCTTCTTCTCCCAAAAAGTGGTTTGTATCAATAGCTATAAAGAAATGTCCGAGATGATAAGGAACTTTGTTTCCGTCTGCATCTTTGCCATCTAACGCTTTTCCGTATGCGCCGTCCTGAAGCACTGCTGAAAGAAGCTCAACTACCATAGCATATCCATAACCTTTGTATCCGCCAAGAGCTTCGCCAATACCGCCCAAAGTTGTAAGTGCAGCTGTACCGTTACGAATCATTTTAAGAGCTTCGCCTGCATCGCCTTCTATAGCTTCACCACCTAAACCAATAATGGTTCCGGGGGCAACGTCTTTATTTATTCTTTCATAATACTCTACTTTACCATTTTGAGTAATTGATGAAGCGCAGTCAATAAGAAAATCAAAATCTTCATCTGTAGGTATGCCGATTGTAAGCGGGTTTGTACCAAACATTCCTTCTACACCGAATGTAGGTGCAACTGAAGGACGTGCATTTGTTCCTGTCATACCAATGCAGCCTTCTTTACATGCCATTGAAGGATAATATCCTGCAATACCATAATGGCAGGAGTTACGCACAACGACCATACCCATACCATATTCTTTAGCCTTGCTAATTGCCATTTTCATAGCTTTATAACCAATTACCTGGCCCATGCCATCATGGCCGTCAACAACTGCTGTTGTAGGTGTTTCTTTGATAATTTCAAAATTTGTAACCGGATTTTGAATTCCATCTCTTATTCTGTCAAGATAAATCGGTTTGAAACGGTTTACACCATGTGATTCAATACCCCTTTTATCAGATTCAAGAAGAACATCTGCACAAATTTCAGCATCCTCTTTGGGGATTCCGTATCCCACAAATGCATCAACCACGAAATTTGTGATTGTTTTCCAATCTACTATGTTTGTTTTTGCCATTTTTTTCCTCCTTCACAATAAAAAAAAAGCACACTTACCCCGTTAAGATAAGTGCACTCCAAGTCTCCGTACATATATATAATATCACATGCGCTGATTATTGTCAACACAAATTTTAGTAACTGCTAACTTATCTCAAGCTTTGATTTTACCGTTTTGATATACTCTGTAGGCGACATATTCTCCCTTTGTTTAAATAGCCTGCTGAAATAGTGAACTGAAGAAAATCCTGTGCGTTCTGCAATCTGAGTCAGGTTAAGATTTCCCTCTCTCAACAGTTTTTTTGCCTCTTTAATTCTGAGTTTGTTTATGTAGTTTACTATTGTGTCGCCATAAGCATTTTTAAATGTTGAGCAAAGCGTTGTCTTGTTTGTTCCGCACAGAAAGCAAAGCTCATCTAAAGTTATGCTAAGTCTGAAGTTTTCGTTTATATAGTTATAAATCTCCTCCAGCTTTGGATTTACCGCGCTTTTATCTGTATCAAAAGAAACGGTTTCGGCGCTTCTTACAAGTTCAATCAAAAGTGTTTCAAGCTTTAGCTTTATCATCTGGTCCGCACCAAACGGGTAATTCTTTCTTTTTTTCATATCTTTAACATTAGGCTGATCATAAGGCGGCATAAAAACCGTTCTTCCTTCTTTTATTATGTCTGCAAGAAGCCTCTGGTTAGTTTCAGAAAGCGGTGTATCACGGTATGCAAATCCGTCAAGCTCGGGTGAAAAGCATTCAAACCCTATAATGATAACACTTGGGGCAGCATCTTTAAAACAGATAAGTGAGTGTACCTCACCTTCTTTATGTATTACAAATCTTCCTGCACCAAGTACGCCACTGAAATTTTCAGACTCAACACGTATCTTCCCGCTGTCAACATAAACAAGCTCACGGAATTCGTGTTTATCTTTAAAAGTTTCATATTTTCCTGTAAATTCAAAATAATGAATGTTTGCTATCTTTGATACGTTTACAGCCTTTTTAAACTTTTTAAGTTTAAACTGCATTTCATCCACCTCTAAATTTGAGTATATCATACAAAATTGCTTTAGTCAATATTAAAAAAATTTAATATTGTGCAAAAAAATTTTAAAATACTGCAAATACAATTTGTTTTAAATGTAGTATAATGTAATCAAACACTAAAGGAGGTTTTTTAAAATGGCAAGAATTTGTATACCGGATTATGAGTACAAAGAAAGAATTAAAAGAGCTGCGGAACTTATCCGCAAAAAAGGACTTGACGTAATGGTTGTGTCAAGTACAGAATCAGACTATGCTAACGCAAGATACTTTAGTGGTTTCTGGCCCCTTTTTGAACGTGCGGGCGTTGCTATTTCAGCAAACGGAGATGCTGCACTTTTAGTAGGTCCTGAATCAGCAATTTTTGCAAAGGACTTCGGTAAAATTGACAAAATTTTTGTTTTAAAAGAATTCAGAGAATCAGCAGACCCTGCTTACCCTGAACTTCGTGCTGATACATTTAACGATGTATTCAAAGCAATCGGCGTTACAGGCGAAAACATTAAAATTGGTCTTGGAAGCTATGTTGAATGTACACTTCCAATCTATGAAGGCTTAAAAGACAGTTTCCCTAAAGCTGAAATTTCAAGATGCAACGACATTATGGTTGAACTCAGAAAAATCAAATCTGTAAACGAACTTGCTTGTATCAAAGAAGGTTTCAGAATTGTTGACCTTGCAACAGATGAAGTTATTAAGCACTTAAAACCGGGTGTTACAGAACTTCAGATGGTTGGTATCGCACAGAGAGTTATTTACGAAGAAGGCGCAGAATACGAAGGTCTTCCTATGTATGTATTCTCAGAAGCATCAACACGCCATGCTATCAGCCGCTCAAGCTACAAAACAATCAACAAAGGTGACATCGTTCAGCTTAACCTTTCTGCTAAAATTGACGGTTACTCACCTGCAGTAGGTCTCCCTGTTGTAATGGGCAAATTGGAAGGCGAAAGAAGAAGAATTGTTGAATTCTGTCTCCAGGCTCATAACTGGACAGTTGACAGAATCAAAGCAGGTGTTTTAGCAAGCGATATTGCTAAAGACTTCTATAAACTTTACGAAGAAAATGGTATGAAAGACAACTTCGTATATGGTCCTTGCCACGGTACAGGTATGATTGAAGTAGAAGCTCCTTGGATGGAAACAACAAGTGATTATCTCTTGGAAGAAAATATGACATTCCAGGTTGACACATTCATCTCAGGTCCTACATTCGGTTGCCGTTGGGAAAAAGGTATCGCTGTTACTAAAGACGGCTGTACTTCAATGACAGATTACTTAAAGAAAGGAATTATTGAAATCGATGGCTAACGGAGCAGGAAAAAAAGTATGGATACTCCCTGACTGCGAGCTTCCTCCTGAAGGAGAAGGCGTTGCAAAGGGACATGAATCCGTAATTGTTGTAAATGACAGCGATGTCGATGCTGAAATTGCTGTAAAGCTTTTCTTTACAGACAAAGACGCATACGAAGAAATCAAATGGACTGTAGGAGCAGGCAGGGTAAGATGTTTCAGAACAAACAGGCCTTCAGACATGGGTGGTTTTGTTGTACCGTTTGAAACACAGTACGCTATGAAACTCACATCAAACTGCAATATTGTTGTACAGTATGGCAGACTTGACAACACACAGCCAAATCTTGCTTTCTACACAACATTAGGCTACAGTGAATAACACGGGAGGTAGATAGTATGGAACTTAATATGAGTTTTCCTAAAGAATTTAACAAAGTTAAAGAAAACAGATTGCCTTTTGTTATCTGTGGCGGCACTGTTGAATATCACGGTCCGCATTGTTCATACGGTTGTGATACTTTAGTTGCGGAAGGTCTTGTTAAAAAACTTGCCGAGGAAAAAGAAATTATGATTGCACCATCAATCTATTACAGTCCGTCAAGTTATGCTGTCGCTGACGAAACAAGCGGCACTGTTCATATCGAAGAAGATGTATTTGAAGCATATCTTATGCAGATTTTTACTGCAATGTTAGAAGCAGGGCAGAGAAATATTTATGTTGTAATTCATCATCAGTTTGAACAGGAAAACTTAAAACCAATGACCTTATCTTATATGAAAGCATCACAAAGAGCAATTATGAGATACCTTGAAAAAACTCAGGGCAGAGGCTGGTGGGGCAGCGAAAACTACGCTGACTACTATGAAAATGTTGGTGGCGGTGATGATCCGTTCTCCTGGATAAAAGTTATTCCTACAATGAGTACTGAGGTCCAAAACGCTACAGGCTATGACCATGCAGGCAAGTATGAGTGTTCAATTTTAATGTCACTTTATCCTGATGCCGTTAAACTTGAAAGACTTGGCGATATCAAGCACTGGTTTACTGCAAGTGCAAAAGAGGCAAGCAAAGAAATCGGCGATGAAATGGTTAAGCTTTCACTCGAATACTTAAAGCAGGCTATTAAATAACGAGGTGAGCAAATGCTACGTGAACACATTTTTGACGAATTCTTTAATGCACAACCTGAGTGTGAATTTATAGAGCTTTTAAAAGCACATGTTCATAAAGAGCCCCCTATGAATTGGGGGCTTGGTGCTATGCAGGAAAATGAGTTTTCAGCTGACGGAATGTATTTAAATCCTGCATTCCCTGACCCTGAAAACCTGTTAGAAACCGCATACGAAGACTTTAATGCTTTTTTAAATGTATGTAAAATAAGCGGCAACAAATTTCCTGTGAATATTGTGCATCAAAAAACTTCTGTTTTTGAAAGCTATGAAGTTAAAATCACAAAAAATGGTATTACCGTTTCAGCCGGAGATACCGAAGGTATAAGACGTGCTCTTGTATGGATAGAAGATGAACTTTCAAAAAACGAAGGTCCGTTCCTGAAAGAAAAGACAATTTCCAGGTTCCCTCATATTGAAGACAGAATAACAAGAGGTTTCTTCAGTCCTACAAACCGTCCGCCTAAAAATGGTGACGAGCTTTCAGATGACATTGATTATTATCCTGAAGAATATTTAAACCGTCTTGCACATGACGGAACTAACGGACTTTGGATTTACACAAGATTTATGGACATTTTGCCCCCGGGTATGATTAAAGAGTACGGCAAGGGCTTTGAATCAAGAATTGAAAAATTAAGAAATATCATAAAAAAATGTGCAAGATACGGCATAAAAGTATATGTTTTTGCAATAGAACCTGTATCATGCTTATCTGTAAACGGAGATATAATAAAAAATTATCCTCAGGTTAAAGGTACAGTATTATGGACAACCGAGTACACATTTTGCACTGAAACAGAGTTTGGAAAAGCTTACTGCATAGATTCAACCAAAACAATGGCAGAGCTTTTGCCAGGGCTTGGCGGATATATAAATATCACAGTCGGAGAAAGACCTACAAACTGCTCCAATTCTGCAACAAACGACTGTCCTCACTGTTCACATATACCAAGAGGCAAAATTTTAGCAGATACTGTAGAGTTTTTCTGTGAAGGATTCAGACGCGCAAAATCCGACATCAAATTTGTAAGCTGGACATACGGGCATCGTGAATGGGAAACAAAAGATATTGAGGATTATGTAAAATATGCTCCCGAAGAAGCATATTTAATGCAGAATTTTGATGACATGGGAACGCCTGAGCAACTTGACAAAAAGCGTTTAGCAATGGATTACTGGCTTTCTTATGCAGGTCCTTCTGATTTATTTATAAATACAGCAAATGCCTGCAAAAAATACGGAAAAAAACTTTTTGCAAAAATGCAGATTTGTTGTTCACACGAGGTTGCGAGCGTACCATATCTTCCCGTTCCTGGACTTATATTTGAAAAATTTAAAGGTGCGCATGAACTTGGTGTCAAAGGCGTAATGGAATGCTGGTATTTCGGCAACTACCCAAGCCTTATGTCAAAAGCGGCAGGAGAACTCTCGTTTTTACATGATTTTTCAAATGAAGACAGTTTCTCAGAACACTTAGCGTCAATTTATTGGGGCAGGACACATGCAAAACAAGTGGTAAAAGCATGGAAACTCTTTACTGAGGGATACAAAAACTATCCCACAAACATTATGTTCAGTTACTACGGTCCTATGCACGACAGCGTTGTATGGCAGCTTCATCTTATACCTAAAAACTTCTCTCTTCCAAGATCATGGATGTCTACAGACCGATGTGACGGTGACAGAATTGATGAGGGGCTTGTAGGCATCCACACTTTACAAGAAGCAGATATTTTAACATCTGAGATGTCTGAAAAATGGAGTGCGGGCATAAAAGAGCTTGAAGGTATTCCACAAAGTGATTGCTACAATTATACTGAACAAATCACCTGCGCAAAAGCACTGGGCGTTTTGTTTAAAAGCGGTCATAATATTATAAAATTCTATCAGCTTCGTGAAAAACTTGGCTTTGAAGAGGGTAATTTAAAAGAAATTCTTTCACAAATGGAAGAAATTGTTAAACAAGAAATTGCTTTAACCAAAGAAATGATACCTCTTTGCAATACAGACAAAAGACTTGGTTATCACTCAGAGGCTGAAAACTTCAAGTTTTTCCCTCTTAAACTTAAAGACAGAGTTTTACAGCTTGAAAAGTTGCTTGCAACTGAATTTCCAAAAGTTTCTCAAAGAATTGAAGAAGGCCTTCCACCTTTGGAATACTATAAAGGTATAGAAGATGGTGTCCCCCACTATCAGATGGGCAAAGGTTCTTTAGATAACGCTAAGTGGCTTGCTCTTACTGACGATAAATCATATTTTAAAGCAGCTTACGACAAAGAAAATCTTTACTTTGAATTTAAGAGCGATGCTAAATTTGGTGTAAGGTTTACTCCTGAATTTGTTTTAATGCATGTTTATCCTACAGTAGAAATAACAAAAGACATTGAATTTAAGCATAGCGATAACAATCCGCTTTATCACGCATTGATAATTGACGGCGGACTTGAAAAACTTGAAAAAGTATGGCAAATCACAAAAATTCCATCAAATGGAATGCACTTTATCGTTACATTAAAAAGAACTGACATTAATTGGACAAAGGATATCCCTATGAAACTCAGAATCGGTCACGAAATTGGTCGTTTTACGAGTATATGGGCACAAGAGCCTAATCCTGTTTGCACGCTTGGTAAAGGTGATGTGTCACCCGGACAATTTGGTTGGCTTATGCCATAACAAAAAAATTAAAATCCCGAAAGCAAATAGCTTTCGGGATTAGTTTTTTTATAATTCTTACGCTTTGTTTATTGAACCAAAAAGTTCCATTTTTTCTTTAACTGTAGCTTTAATAGCCTCAAATCCTGGAGCAAGCAATTTTCTTGGGTCAAAGCCTTTGCCTTCCAAATCTTTACCTGCTTCTATATATTTTCTTGTAGCATCTGCAAATGCTATTTGGCACTCTGTGTTAACATTGATTTTTGATACGCCTAATGAAATAGCCTTTTTAATCATATCGGCAGGGATACCAGTTCCGCCGTGAAGTACTAATGGCATTGGCGATGTTGCTTTTTCAATTTCTGCCAAAACTTCAAAGTTAAGACCTGCCCAGTTTGCAGGATATTTACCGTGAATATTGCCGATACCTGCAGCTAAAATATCAACACCTAAATCTGCAATCATTTTACATTCATTAGGATCTGCAACCTCACCTGCGCCAACAACACCGTCTTCTTCGCCGCCGATAGAACCTACTTCGGCTTCAACTGAAATACCTTTTGAATTTGCAAGAGCAATTATTTCTTTTGTTTTTTCAATGTTTTCTTCGATACCGTAATGAGAACCGTCAAACATTACTGAAGAAAAGCCTGCTTCGATAGCTTTTTTAGCTCCCTCATAGCTGCCGTGGTCAAGATGAAGAATAACAGGAACTGTAATGCCAAGTGATTCTACCATTGCCTTAACCATATCTGCAACCGTTTTGAATCCGCACATATATTTACCTGCACCCTCAGAAACGCCCAAAATTACAGGTGAATTACATTCCTGAGCTGTAAGCAGAATTGCCTTTGTCCACTCTAAATTATTAATGTTAAACTGACCTACTGCATATTTTTCGTTCTTTGCTTTAGCAAGAACTTCTTTAGCTGATACTAACATAAAACAACCTCCAAATATTTTCTTCAATAATTATACAATTTTTAGCGAAATTTGTCAACTTAATAGAAAAAATAAACTCATTGTATCAATGAAGAAATTACTGTCATATCATCTCTTGGTCTTATTAGTTTTTCTGTAGCCTTTGACATAATAAGGTCTGAAAGCAATTTCATATCAGTAATATCAGTATTTTTAAGTGTATCTGTAATCACACTGTCTCCCCTCAGGGCATCAGTAACCCCATCTGATAAAATCACCACAACATCGCCTTCTTTTAACGCAACTTTGTAATTGCTTGCATCGCATGTTCCGATAATCCCTGTTGGCAAACTTCCTGAATTTACGGTTATAACATTATTTCCCCTTTTAATGTATGATGCAACTCCGCCTGTTTTGATAAACTCTCCTATACCGGTATACATATCAAACACAAGCATATCAAGTGTTGCAAAGCTTTCATCATAAGATTTTAAGATAAGCACTGAATTAATCAACTTAATAGCAGCATCTCTGTCAATCCCTGCATTTAAAAGCTTGTCTAACAAATCTATTGCCGCCTTGCTTTCTTCTGCCGCCTTTTGCCCCACTCCCATTCCGTCGCTTAGTGCAATAATTGTTTTGCCCTCTCCGGGGGTTATCACTGCATAACTGTCACCGCTGACTGTTTCATTGTCCGGTCTTATTCTTGAAATTCCCGTGCTTATGCCAAACTTTTCTTTCTCAGTATACTCTGCCATACATAATCCGTCTTTGCAAGCAGAATGACTTACTTTCATTTTTCTGCCGACAATTTTTTCAATAGCAGTAAGCATAATTCTCTCACAAAGATACTTTCCATCGCAGTCTTTTACCGTAACCATTACCCGATAATGATTGTTTTTGTCCGGAATTACTGCAACCTCCTTAATTTTTATTCCAAGCTCGTCTAAAATCATAATAATATCTTTTTCCAGAGCTGTTTCAAAGCTAAAACTGTCTTTTAGCTCAACCGCCAAATCTTTTACAATTTCGCTCATTGATTCAAGTTGCTGAGAAATAATCGCTTTATTTTCAGACAATTTATTTTCCCATACCATATTTACCCGATAAAGCTCATAAACCTTGTTTGTTTCTAAAACAAGCGCCTGATAACTGTAGCACATATTTTTAAATGAGCTTGGCAAATCGTAACTTTCAGCCCATCCTCTTCTTTCTATTGCTGCCAGCAAACTAACCAAAGCATCAAATGTTTCTGCCGAATTTTTACCCCAGCAATGACCTAAGTTTTTGCACCGTTTACAGACACGTTCAGCAACGTTATGTGCCAGCATTTTTGTTTCTTCTCTTGGTTTTAATTTTTTACTGCCGCATAGATTTAAAGATTCTGCCAGTCCTGAGAATGCACTTGACAGCTTTGACATTTTTCTGTACGTAAATTCCTTTATCATCTGAAGTCTCCTTGCCTCCCTCGTCTTTTCCGACGCCATCAAAAGCATTAAATTATCCCTGACAGTACAAAAAATTGCTTTCGGAAAAACTGCAAAAACTGCTGATGCTGTTAAAATATCAAAAAGATTAATCAAAACCTCATTAGAACCATTTACATAAAAGGTTACTAAAGCATTTGTTATTATAAACGTAAAAACAATGCCCGCTTTTCCATATTTTTTAGCTAAACCTCCTAAAAGTGCAGAAACCGAGTAAGAGCCTATACAAAAAATCATATTTTCATTTGTAACAGATACTGCCAGTCCAAGTACAATCCCTGAAATTGCCGTAACTCCCAGCGAAAACTCCAATGCACAAAACATTATTATAAAAACTGAGATTACACCTACAGGATTTACACCAAGCGGAAGCTCAATACTCCCTCCTGCTGTCATACAAACCACCGCTACAAGTATAATTGCCAAAAGCTCGCTTTGTTTCATGGTTCTTCTTAACATTTTAGAAGAAAAATAATTTAAAAAGCTGTCATAAAATGAAACAAAATAATATAAAATCCCACACTCAATAGCAAGCACAAACGTATCATATATACTAAATCCCGATATAAACATTTGTGTAAGCGCTACTATCGGATAAACACAAAGCGCCGATATTTCAAAAATTTTGTCTTTTTTTAATTTATGTAAAATTTCTCTTAAAACACATAAACAAACACACGAAATAATATATTTTGTTTTAAAGATACCCTGATAACTTATTAAATATCCTAAAACAGGGAAAGCAAGACAAAACGCTTTAAAACCCTTTTTCATATAAGAAATACTGCTTGCAACACCAAAGACTGCTATCCCCTCAAAAACATTTGCTCCTCCCAGCAGAAATCCGGTGATCAGCATTATAATCTCATTTATTCTTATACTTTTAAATATGCTTAAAATCTTGTTTTTTATATGAAGCGCTGCTCTTTGGTACATTTTAAACCACCTTAAAGCTTATTTTACCTCAAATTATAACCCATTATTTTAAAAAATTATGTCAACTAATCTGCAAAATAAACTTTTTTGAAGTCATAATCCGCCTATGTTTTCCAATTAAAAACACAATATTGCATAATTAAGTATTTTATGATATACTTTACTTAGAAAAGGAGGGTTTATTGTGAGTTTTCCTATTGCATACCCAATAATCTGGCTGATTATTTTAGTGGTTACTCTAGTGGTAGAGGCTTTAACCGCAGGATTGGTTATTATCTGGTTTTCTGTAGGTGCATTAGCCGCACTTGTAGCATCATATTTTGGTATAGGTTTTATTTATCAGATAATAATATTTATTATAGCTTCCTCACTTGCGCTTTTGATTACAAGACCTCTTGTTAAAAACAAGATTATCAAAACACACGTTAAAACCAACGCAGACTTAGTGTTAGGTCAAAAAGGCGTTGTTGTTGAAGCAATTAACCCTATTGAAGGAAAAGGTCAGGTAAAAGTGGGTGGAAAAGTGTGGTCAGCAAAATCTGTTGACTCTTCAAACATCGAAAAAGATGAATTTGTTACCATTGAGAAAATTGAAGGTGTTCACCTGATTGTAAAATAAGGAGTGTATTGATATGATATTTTTAGTTTTGTTTTTACTGGCAATAATAATTATTGTTGCAAACATTAAGATTGTCCCTCAGGCAGAAGCTTATGTAGTAGAGCGTCTTGGTGCGTTTCACGCTACCTGGGATGTTGGACTTCATTTTAAAATTCCATTTATTGAACAGGTAAGAAAAAGAGTTTCTTTAAAAGAACAGGTTGTAGACTTTGCACCTCAGCCCGTTATTACAAAAGATAATGTAACAATGCAGATTGACACTGTTGTATATTATCAGATTACCGACCCTAAAATGTATACCTATGGTGTAAACCATCCAATGTCAGCTATTGAAAACTTAACAGCTACAACTCTTCGTAACATTATAGGTGACTTGGAATTGGATGAAACTTTAACCTCGCGCGAGATTGTAAACACAAAAATGCGTGCAATATTAGACGAAGCAACCGACCCATGGGGAATAAAAATCAACCGTGTTGAACTTAAAAACATCTTACCACCTAAAGAAATAAGAGATGCAATGGAAAAGCAGATGAAAGCTGAACGTGAAAGACGTGAAGCAATCTTAATTGCAGAAGGTGAGAAAAAATCCGCAATCTTGGTTGCAGAAGGACAAAAAGAAGCTGCTATTTTGGCAGCAGAAGCTCAGAAAGAGTCTGCAATTAAAAAGGCAGAAGGTGAAGCAGAAGCAATCTTAAAAGTGCAAAACGCAACTGCAGAAGGTATTAAAATGTTAAATGATGCTGCACCAAGCCAGAGTGTAATCGCAGTCAAAAGTTTAGAAGCGCTTCAGGTGGTAGCTGACGGTAAAGCTACAAAAATAATTATCCCGTCAGAAATTCAGTCCTTAGCAGGCCTTGCCGCATCACTAAAAGGTATCGTAGAAGAAGATAATAAATAAAACACAAACCCCACCCGCTATACAGCAGGTGGGGTTTATATACAATATAAAAAAATGAACGATGCTATTTTTGTTTATCGCATTTTATTAATAATTGTCCTGTACACACTTGAATAATTACAAATAATCCGATATAATTATGTAAAGCTTTGTTTTTAGATTATGAGGTGAGAAAATTGAAAATAGTTTTACAAAGAGTGCTTGAAGCCAAAGTGGAGGTAGAAGGCAAAATAACAGGCCAAATCGGCAAAGGCTATCTTTTGCTTGTCGGCATTTCAAATCAGGATAACAAAGAGATTGCGGACAAAATGATTGAAAAAATTTCAAGGCTTAGGATATTTGAAGATGAGGACGGGAAAATTAATTTAAGCATTGACCAGGTAGGCGGAGAAGTTTTGGTTGTTTCCCAGTTTACGCTTTACGCAGACTGCAAAAAAGGAAACAGACCGAGCTTTGTCAATGCAGGAAGTCCTGATATGGCAGAAGAGCTTTATGAGCATATCAAAAAAAGATGCGATGAGCTTTTTGAAAATACGGGTTGCGGAGTCTTCGGTGCAGAAATGAAAGTATCTTTGGTAAATGACGGACCATTTACTTTAGTACTTGACAGTAAAGAAATATTATAACATGAGGTGCTTATATTAAAATTAAAAAAATATTACAAATCGGCGGTCACCAAGATGGTGCAATATAGAACAACTATTTGTTCCGCTTTGATTCCACGGGACATTGTTTTGTGTATGACTTATCCAATTTAGATGCCGAATTATGCACTTTTACATTAGATAAAGCTGATGTTATCAACCCACATAGTAACGCAGTTATGTTTGGAAATGAATTCAATAGCAGTGGGGATGAATTTCCTATTTTGTACACAAACATATATAACAACTACGCAGGAGCAGAGGACAAGCTAAAAGGTGTATGCCTTGCCTACAGATTACATAAAGATAACAACCAGTTTTCTTCAACACTTGTTCAGATGATAGAAATAGGCTTTGTTGAATATATTAAGTATTGGAGGTCTTCTATCGAAGATGTAAGACCTTTCGGGAATTTCACTATTGACAGAAAAGATAGCAAATATTATGCATTTACCATGATTGACGAAAGTAATATTACACGATATTTTTCTTTTGATCTTCCAAAGCTTTGCGATGGAATAACCGATGTAAAGTACAATGTAAAAAAAGTAACACTTGGCATACAGGATATAAAAGAACAATTTGATTGCGAATATCATCACTTTGTGCAGGGAGCGTGCTTTGACAATGATAAAATTTACTCCCTGGAGGGATTTACAAATAGTATAAACAACCCTCCCGCTTTAAGAATTATAGACACAGCAAATAAAAAACAGGAAACGTATATAAATCTTCCTGAAGCAGGGATAGGCATTGAGCCTGAAATGGTTGATTTTTGGGACGGAGTCTGCTATATTGGAGATGCAGAAGGTAATTTGTATATTGCTGAATTTTAAATTATCTCAAATTTTTTTAAAAAAGTATTGACAAACCAAATGCCTTATGGTAAAATAACGGAGTGCTGTGGAGAGGTGTCCGAGTGGTTTAAGGAGCTGGTCTTGAAAACCAGTGACTCGTAAGGGCCGTGAGTTCGAATCTCACCCTCTCCGCCACTTTTTTTTAACAAAATATTTTTATTCGGAGAAATACCCAAGTCGGCCGAAGGGGGCGGTTTGCTAAACCGTTAGGTCGGGGACTCCCGGCGCGAGGGTTCGAATCCCTCTTTCTCCGCCAAGCAAAAAGACACCTTTATGGTGTCTTTTTTGCTTGGCGAAAAGTGATTTTTAACAAACCCGAGCGCCGGCTCGGCAAGAGGGTGTCCGCGTAGCGAGCGCTGCCGGTGGCAGATGAAGCGAGCACGCAAGGGCTGTGCCGCAACACAATGAAATGAGACACTCAAAATGTGGCGAAATTGAATTGATGTTGCAAACGGGCAGAATCCCTCTTTCTCCTTTAATCGGCATAAAAAATCATTGACAAAATGCTCAATTTAAGATATTATTTTATATAGTAGAAAACTGTCGTTTTTTATCTAAATTTAATTCATAGCGTTAAGCTATAAAGGGAGGAATATCAAAATGAAATTGGTTTACGGAGTAAGCGACAAACCATCATTCGGCAAACTTTTAGTGTTTGCACTTCAACAGCTTTTGGCAATCCTTGCTGCTACAATTGCAGTTCCTGCAATTATCGGCAACGGAATGTCACATTCAGCGGCACTTTTCGGTGCCGGCGTAGGTACTATTGTGTACCTTTTATTCACAAAGTTTAAGAGTCCTGTTTTCCTCGGTTCTTCATTTGCATTTATTGGCTCAATGTTTGCAGCATTTGCCGGTAGTGTATCATTGGCATCAGGTTATGCAGGACTTATTTTAGGTGCAGCTTTTGCAGGTCTTGTTTATGTTATTCTTGCAATCATTGTTAAGTTTGCGGGCGTTAAATGGATAAACAAACTTATGCCCCCTGTTGTTATCGGACCTACTGTTGCTTTAATCGGTCTTTCACTCGCAGGTGCTGCAATCAGCGACCTTCAGGTTGGTAAAGTTTTAGTAGACGGTGCTTCAGTTGCATCGCCTTATGTATGTATTATATGCGGTCTTGTAACTCTTGCAGTTGTTATAATTTGCTCAGTATATGGTAAAAATATGATTAAGCTCATTCCTTTTATCATCGGTATTGTTGCAGGTTACGCTCTCGCTGCTATCTTAACATTAATCGGTATTAACACTGGAAACCAGGCTTTAATGATTATTGATTTTTCAGCATTTAATAATATGCAGTGGTACCCTGACTTCACATTTGTTCAGGCACTAAAAGGTATAAAAGAAATTGATGCAGCTTATATTGCAACTGTTGCAGTTGCTTATATTCCTGTTGCATTTGTTGTATTTGCAGAACATATTGCAGACCACAAAAACTTAAGTACTATCATTGGAACAGAGCTTTTAGAAGAACCCGGTCTTCACAGAACACTTTTAGGTGACGGTATTGGCTCTGTTGCAGGAGCAATTTTCGGAGGTTGCCCAAATACAACATACGGCGAATCTGTAGGTTGTGTAGCTATTACAGGTAACGCTTCTGTTATCACAATTTTAACAACTGCTATCATTGCAATAGTAGCATCATTTATTGCTCCTTTTGTAACATTTTTAGCAACAATTCCTAACTGCGTAATGGGCGGTGTTTGTATTTCACTTTATGGTTTTATCGCTGTATCAGGTCTTAAAATGATTCAGAGCGTTAACCTTGGTGAAAACAAAAACCTCTTTGTAGTTGCAGTTATTTTAATCACAGGTATCGGTGGTCTCTCATTAACCTTTGGTCAAATCACAATCACCTCAATCGCTTGTGCTTTGATTCTTGGTATTTTAACAAATATATTAGTATCAAAAGCAAAAGAACAATAAGGAGGACATCATGAGCAAAGTTGTAACATTTGATCATCCGCTTATTCAGCACAAAACTACAATATTGCGTCAAACCTCTACTACTAACAAGGAATTTCGTGAGCTTGTAGAAGAAATCACAATGCTTATGTGCTACGAATCATTAAGAGACTTGCCTCTTGAGGATGTTGAAATTGAAACTCCTATTAAAAAGACTACTCAAAAAATGATTAAAGGCAAGGATATTGCCATAGTTCCTATTTTGCGTGCAGGCCTTGGTATGGTTAGCGGCATGCTCCGTTTAGTGCCTACTGCAAAAGTTGGTCATATTGGAATGTATCGTGATGAAGTTACCATGCAGCCTTGTGAATACTACTGCAAGCTTCCCGCTGATATAAACCAAAGACTTGTAGTAGTTGTTGACCCAATGCTTGCAACAGGTGGCTCTGCAATAGATGCTATCGGGCAAATAAAATCATACGGTGCAACTAACATTAAATTTCTCTGTCTTATCGCAGCACCAGAGGGCATTAACGCCCTTTCCAAAGCACATCCGGATATTGAAATCTTTTGTGCAAATGTCGATGAAGGACTTAACGATAAATGTTATATCGTTCCCGGTCTTGGCGATGCAGGTGACAGAATCTTCGGAACAAAATAATTTGGAATTTACAAAAAATAAAAAGATGGTGTAAAGGTTTACACCATCTTTTTTATCTTGAATATACTCTGTTAAGTTCTTTAAATCGATTTTTATCTATACTGTCAAGCTGATCTTTTGTAATGCGGTACTGCCAGTTTCCATCGGCTTTTCCGGGTATATTAAGCCTTGTATCAGAGCCGTAACCAAGTAAGTCCTGCACAGGCATTATCACAAGGCTTGCATGGCTTGAAAACATTGTCCTTATTATGCTTTCACATCCGCTTGCCCAATCGCCGGTATGACCACAGTATTTAAGCATAGCATTTCTGTTTTTATCATCAAGTTCCCAAAGATATCCCAAAAGGGTATTGTTGTCATGTGTTCCCGTGTACGCAATACAGTTTTTTGGATAATTATGCGGTCGGTGAAGATTATCTCCCTCACTCAAAAAACCAAACTGAAAAACTCTCATCCCGGGGAATCCACTCGCCTTTACGAGTTGTTCTACCTCAGGGGTTATGTCCCCCAAATCTTCTGCGATGATTTGCGTATCTTTAACTGCTGACTTAATTGCATCCACAAGCTTGATGCCAGGTCCTTTCACCCAATGTCCTTCTTTTGCAGTTTCTGCTCCAAATGGTACAGCCCAGTATGATTCAATGCCTCTGAAATGGTCAATCCTGATGGCATCAAACAGCTTTGCAGTATGCTTTATTCTGTCGCACCACCATTTAAATCCGTCTTTTTCCATTTCCACCCAGTTATATAAAGGATTTCCCCAAAGCTGACCGTTTTGGTCAAAATAATCAGGTGGAACACCTGCTACCAAGGTTGGTCTGTTTTGTTCATCTAAGCAATACTGCTTTTTATTACTCCATACATCGCAACTGTCAAGAGAAACATAAATAGGAATGTCTCCGACAATCTTAATTCCTTTTTTATTTGCGTAATCTTTTATGTCTTGCCACTGGTTGAAAAATTCGTATTGAATAAATTTCCAGGCAAACAAAATATCTTCATCAATTATATTGTTTTCCCATTCATACCACGGCAGTTCATTGTTGACTGCCTTTAGTGCCATAAACTTACAAAAACTCGAAAGGTACTCGTCAGATGCAATAAAGCTTTCTATGCTATTTCTGTCTTTAACTCTTTTTGATGCCTCGGTTAAAAGCTTAACACGGGTATGATAAAGCCTTACATATTCACACACGTAAGGGTTTTGCTGTTTTGCTTCACTAAGCTCATCATTTGTTATCAGGCCCTTTTGATGCAATATATTTAAATCCACAAAATACGGATTGCCACCGAATGTTGAATATGATTTATAGGGTGAATTGCACTCATCAATCATACAAAACGGCAGTACCTGCCAGTACGAAAAACCGCACTCAGATAAAAAACCAACAAAGTATTTTGCTTCGCTTCCAAAGCTTCCTGTAGAATAATCGCCAAACAGAGATGAAATATGCATTAAAACACCACTTTTTCGCTCCATAAAATTACTCCTCTTACTTTAATTTAACTTTTACATCTGCAGAAACTTTCTCAATTTTTCTGAGTCTCCGTCAAAGAAATACCCTTTTATTCCTGCATTTTCTGCTCCATTTATATTCATTACACAATCATCAACAAAAATACATTCATCACTGTTTAATTCAAATTTTTCCAAAATGAATTCAAAAATGTTTTTATTAGGTTTTACCATGCCTATCGGCCCAGAAAATACCAATCCGTCAAATTTTGAAAAAATTTCTTTTAGCCATGTTACATTTTTATAGTTGTTTGCAAATCCTATACTTATGTTGGACAACAAATACAGTTTTTTATCATTCTTTTTTATATCTGAAATCAGTTTCTGCATACCATCTACAGGTGTAAGATTTTTTACCCAATTATCATAAACCATACAAGATACTTCTCTTAAATCTTCAGGCAATCTCAAGGATATTTGCTTTTTTACTTCATCATCAGTAATACTTCCCTCATCAAGCTTTGCCCAATACAAGCGATCAAAAACAACATCGCTTACGATTCTTCTCTGATGTGGGTCAGAAACATAGCAAGCTGTGAGGTCATCTGGGCAAAACTTTGCGATAACATTTCCAAAATCAAAGATATAGTTTTTTATCATAACAAACCTCCGTTATAAAGTAAAAATCCTCATTCTTACGAACGAGGATTTATGGTTGCGGGGAGCGGATTTGAACCACTGACCTTCGGGTTATGAGCCCGACGAGCTACCGAACTGCTCTACCCCGCGATATATAAGCTTGCTTTTCACAGCTTAAATAGTATATCATATATTATGTGAAATGTCAAGCTTTTATACTAAAATTAAAAATTTTTATTTGGGTTGTTTGTTAAAGTAGTACCCTACTCCTCGTTTTGTGACTATGTACTGTGGCTCTGCCGGATTTTCCTCAATCTTTTCACGAAGACGTCTTACAGTAACGTCAACTGTTCTGCCATCACCATAATACTCATAACCCCAAACCTTTTCCAAAAGAGTCTCTCTTGAAACAATCTTGCCTGGAATTGCCGATAAAAACTTTAACAGTTCAAATTCTCTGGTTGTAAGCTCAAGCTCTTTATCGCCTTTTTTAACTTCATAGCTTTCAAAATCAATTTTAAGCTCACCAAATGTTAATACATTACCATCATCTGCACCTGATTCACGCACAACCGTTCTTCTTAAGTTTGCTTTAACACGCGCCATAAGCTCCCTTACACCAAACGGTTTTGTTATATAATCGTCTGCGCCAAGCTCTAACCCCAACACCTTATCAATTTCTTCTGTTCTTGCAGTAATCATAATAATAGGTGTTGAAATCTCATTTCTAAGCTTTTTGCACACCTCAAAACCATCCATTTCAGGAAGCATTACATCAAGCAGTATGAGGTCAGGTTTTTCAGATAGTGCCATCTCGTAGCCCGACTTACCGTCATAACACTCTATAACCTCATAACCCTCTCTTGACAAATTAAATTTTAAAATGTCGACAATCGCCTGTTCATCATCAACAACAAGAATTCTCTTGTTCAAGCTATCGCCACCTTTCACTACTTTAAGTTTATCATACCCGAGCAATAAAGTCAAGAAATGTAATTTTTAGTCAAACATTGCGGTAGACAGGTATCTGTCCCCTGTATCAGGCAGCAGTGCAACAATTACTTTTCCTTTGTTTTCTTGCCTTTGTGCTAAAATCGATGCCGCATGAAGTGCCGCTCCCGATGTTATTCCCACTAAAAGCCCTTCTGTTTTTGCAAGAGTTTTGCTTGCTATATAGGCTTCATCGGTCTTTACTTTAATAATCTCATCATACACTGCAGTATTTAAAATTTCAGGAACAAAACCCGCTCCAATTCCCTGCAAGCCGTGTGCCCCTGCTCTGCCTTCTGACAAATACGGAGAGTCAAACGGTTCAACTGCAACAATTTTTATATCAGGATTTTTTGACTTTAAATACTCACCGATTCCTGTAATCGTTCCGCCTGTTCCTACGCCTGCCACAAAAAAATCAATTTTCCCGTCTGTATCTTCCCATATTTCAGGGCCGGTGGTTTCTCTGTGTGCCTGCGGATTTGCAGGGTTTTCAAATTGTCCCATAACCAAGCTTTCTGGTATAGATTTTGAAAGCTCGTTTGCCTTTTCAATGGCACCATTCATGCCTTTTCCCCCGTCTGTTAGAACAATCTGAGCACCATAAGCCAAAAGAAGTTTTCTTCTTTCTACACTCATGGTCTCAGGCATGGTAAGAATAACCTTATATCCTTTAGATGCCGCAACTGCAGCAAGGCCTATGCCTGTATTTCCGCTTGTAGGCTCTATTATTACAGAGCCTTTTTTCAAAAGACCTTTTTTTTCAGCATCTTCAATCATTTTTGCCGCAACTCTGTCTTTAACACTTCCTGCCGGATTAAAATACTCAAGTTTTGCAAGCATTAACGCATCTGAATTATTAAACCCTGAAAGCTCCATAAGAGGTGTTTTGCCAATTAACTCTGATATATTTTTATATATTTTCATTTAAATCACTTCCTATATAAATTATATTGCTTCAAAGACCTTTTGTCAATGAAAATTCACCGTTTACGTCTGCTACAAATGTTATTGTATAATCTTTATCCGTCCTTAAAACCTGGCAAGGAAGATTTAAAAGCCTTTCAATCACTTTAGAATCAGGATGTCCGTACGAATTATCCTTATCAACAGAAACAACAGAAAATTCAGGTGAGACCTCTTTTAAAAAGTTTTCACCGCTGGAACTTTTCGAACCATGGTGTGAAACTTTCAAAACATCAGCATCAATATTTGTCAATGTATTTTCCACTTCTGTACTTATATCGCCTGTAAACAAAAATGAGCTTTCGCCAAAATCCATTCTTAAAACTAAAGATGAGTCGTTTTTGTCAGAATACTTTCCGTTTTCATCAGGGCTGATAACAGTAAAATGCGCCTTGCCTATATCAAACTCATCACCCCGATTTAAAGCGGTATGTAAAACGCCCTCAATTTCGGGGTCAAAAAATTTGCTTGTAATTATTTTTTCTACTTTTACCGACTCTGTAAGTATTTTTGCTCCACCTGAATGGTCATTATCACCATGAGATAAAATCAGTGCATCTATTTTACCGATACCTGCCCGCTTCAAATATGAAATCAATTCGTATTCACACATATTTTCCGTTCCGGTATCTATAACAATCGTCTTATTTGAATGAATTCTTATTATCGCACAGTCGCCTTGATTTACATTTAAAAATGTAACCATCGCTTTGTTTTCAGGAATATACGAGCTAAGTACGCACCCTAAAAGTGCAAACAATACACAAATATAAACACACGGCTCGAATAATTTCTTAAACCAGTCTGTTTTACATCTTAAAATTAAGAAAACCACAAACAAAATAGCACATGCAGTTATTAAATCAGACTGTGGCAAACTTATATTGTTCCCCGGTATCATTGCAGTAATCTTGGCACCTTTTACTAAACTATCACACAAAAACTCAGTAATCATTACAAACGGCTGTGTGTTTGTAATAAGTGCAATTACTCCGAAAGCATACAAAAGCGGTGTTGCAAGCGAAACAACCACATTTACAAATAAAGACAGTACTGCTGTACCATTGACAGCCCAAATCAAAATCGGCAGCACCCCGATTTGAGCAGAAATACAAATTGCAGCAGCAGTTATTATCATATCAAATAACCTCGATGCGTTATATTTGGCAGTCCTAACTGACGATGCATAAAAAAACCATCCGGCACATCTTATAATATGCGGAGTAAATATTATAATTCCAAAAACAGCTCCAAACGATAAAAGAAAGCTTAAATTGTATATATTCATAGGATTAATAAGCAAAATTACAAGCATAGCTTCAAAAAGCACAGTAAGCCGGTCTGCACTTTTCAAAGTGTTTCTTGCAATAAAATATATTATGTATGCAGTAATGGCACGCACTATTGATGGTTGAAGTCCTACTATTCCTCCGAACATAAGCAAAGCAGTTATAGATAATATATTATAAATAAGTCTGCGTTTGCGAAGAGGATAAAACAATATTGCACAAATTGCAATAACAGCCGCAACGTGCATACCGGAAGCAACCAAAATATGTGTTAACCCTGCGACACTAAACAGGTCATTTATCTCATCAGAAAGCGAAATATCATTGCCAACTAAAATTGCAGGCATTATCTGCATTGCATAGCTTTCTCCAAAAACCTCTTGTGCGCGATAGTCAATCTGCTGCTTTAATGTTCTTAAATGTCTTAAAATAAAAAAGCCGTCGCTTCCCATTGCTCTTAAATTACTTCTTGAGGCTGAAGCTGTAAAATATATTCCTTTGGACTTTAAATACTTGTTGTAGTTAAATCCTCCACGATTTCTTTGTATATCAGGAATTTGAAACTTCAGTTCATCAAAGTATATAACAGTGTTTACCCTGATATCACTTAAATCAAATATTGTAAAACGTATCGTTTCATTTACCTTTTTGTCGTCAACTAAAGTAACTGTTGCTTTAACAGTCACATAGTCTTTAGATTTTGTTTCAATTTCTTCAACAAACATCTTTCCTCTGCATGGCTTTTGAGTGTACTCATAAAGTGGAGACTTTTTATAAGCATTTTGCGTATAATTTCCGTAAAGACCGCCCGTTAAGAACATGACAGAAAGAATAATTAAAAAGACTTTTTTAGATTTTATTAATAAAACTACTCCCAAGAGCATAAATACACCAAAAATAATCCAGAACAGATTAAAAGGAGCGCCAAAGCATAAAATTCCCGCTGCAAACATGCTTACAGCAATGCACAAATACCTTCTTCTCATAATTAACTCCCAAACGCAAGAATCTTTAAAAGTTTACCATAGAGCAAGGCAAAAATCAACAATCAAAGGAGTTTTAATAAAATTTTGATATAAAAAATAAAAAAATAGCTTGCATTTTATATTTTTTTGTGTTACAATATGGTGTACTTTAGATTTGTACGGATTTTTGAGGAGGTGTATCATACATGGCAAAATGCGATATCTGCGGCAAAGGCGTTGTATTCGGAATAAATATTTCTCACTCTCACATCAGAACAAACAGAGCTTGGAAACCTAACATCAGAAAGGTTAAAGCTGTTGTTAATGGTACTAGAAAAACTGTTAACGTTTGCACAAGATGTTTGCGTTCGGGAAAAGTTACAAGAGCTATGTAATTAAAATTTAAAGGTTAATCAGAAAGATTAACCTTTACCGATTGCATTTTGCGGTTTTCACTTTTAGTGAAAACCGTTATTTAATCTTTGGACTTTTTATTAACATGCTGGTATAGCTCAGTCGGTAGAGCACTTCACTCGTAATGAAGGGGTCGTGCGTTCAAGTCGCATTACCAGCTCCAATAAAAGCATCCCTTTTGGGATGCTTTTTTTACAAATGATGCGACTTGAACGCTACGAGGGCACGAACCGTTAAGAAAACGATTGGGAGTCGTTTTTAGGTGAGTGGTGCGCAGTCCGGTACCAAGTTGCGAATGCAATTGGGTGGACAAGCAGGAAATACGCAAAGCGTATTTGTCGCATTACCAGCTCCAAAAAAAAACAAGCCTTTAAGGCTTGTTTTTTTATTTGTTATATTTTTCAAAATGCTCTTTTATCTTCTCAAAGCTTTTGTCGCTTAAATCGTGTTCTAATTTACAGCTGTCTTCAAATGCAGTCTGCTCGTCAACTCCTAATGCCATAAGTGCTTTTGCAATCACCTGGTGGCGTTCATAAACACGTTCTGCTACTTCAGTTCCCTTTTGTGTGAGTGTAATCTTACCGTCTGTATCTACGTAAATATATCCGTCTTCACGAAAGCCCTTCATTGCAACAGAAATGCTGGGTTTTGAAAATCCAAGCTCATTTGCAATATCAATGCTTCTTACATACCCGTTTTTTTTATTAAGCATATATATTGTTTCAAGATAATTTTCTGCTGATTCTTTAATAATCATGACTTGTACCTCATAGATTTAATATATAAATATTTTATCATACAAAAGAAAATTTGTCAAAAACATAATTTATTCCAAAAAAGTATTGACAAGCCTAATAATTCGTGTTAAAATACCATAAGTTAGCAAAGACTAACCGCTTGATTTAGTTTTAAAGAGGTGAAAAAATGAATTTAACCGAGGCTCAGGTTGGCATAGAATACATAATTAAAGACATTAAGACCGATGATGAAGAATTAAACTCATTTCTTTTTACCTTAGGTTGTTACAGCGGAGAATCTGTTACTGTTATCAACCACGTTAAAGGCGGATGTATTATTTCTATTAAAGACGGCAGATATAATATAGATAACCAATTAGCAGAAGCAATTATTATATAAACGGCAGTGCACTTTAAAAAGTGCTGCCGTATATATTTTGGCACGAAGTTAGCTCGCACTAACCACTAAATAAGTAAAAAATGTTTTTAAGATGTCTACAGCAAGAGGAGGAATAAAGAATGAGAATTGCCTTAGCAGGTAATCCAAACAGCGGTAAAACCACCATGTACAATGCTTTAACGGGAAAGAATGAACGTGTTGGAAACTGGGCAGGTGTTACCGTTGATAAGAGAGAAAGTCTTATCAAAAAGAGCCATTACAACGGAGCGAAAGAACTAATTGCAGTCGACCTTCCCGGTGCGTACTCAATGTCCCCTTTCACATCGGAAGAAAGCATCACAAGCAGTTATGTAAAAAATGAAAAGCCTGATGCAATTATAAATATCGTTGACGCAACAAATCTGAGCAGAAGCTTGTTTTTTACAACACAGCTTTTAGAGCTTGGAATTCCCGTTGTCGTTGCATTAAATAAAAGTGATATTAACACAAAAAAGGAAACAACAATTAATATAAAACTGCTTTCAGAAAAGCTTTGCTGTCCTGTTATTGAAACGATTTCAACAAACAATAAAGGCTTAAAAGAAGTTGTTGATACTGCTATTTCATTAACAGGCACTACACAAAAAGCACCTTACGTTCAAGGTGATATAGATTTAACCGACAAAGCTGTTGTTGAAGCTGACGACAGAAACCGTTTTAAATTTGTAAATAAAATTGTAGCAGATGTTGAAACAAGAAAGGTTTTGTCAAAAAACACAAATACACAAGATAGAATTGACGCAGTTTTAACAAAACCATGGATTGGTCTTCCTGTTTTTGCAATCGTTATGTTTTTGGTATTCCAGATTTCACAGGCTTGGGTTGGTCCGTGGCTTGCCGAAAGTGTTCTTTGCCCGATAATCGACGGTTTCGGCGAAATTGTTGCAGGCTGGATGCAAGGTACCGCTCCAATACTACAAACAGTTGTTGTTGACGGTATCATCGGCGGCGTAAGCGCAGTTGTAGGCTTTTTACCGCTTGTGATGGTTATGTACTTCCTTATTGCACTTTTGGAAGACTGTGGTTATATGGCGCGCGCAACTGTGGTTTTAGACCCGATTTTCAAAAAAGTAGGACTTTCAGGCAAATCGGTTATTCCTTTTGTTGTCGGTACAGGCTGTGCAATTCCCGGCATTATGGCATCACGCACAATCAGAAATGAAAGAGAAAGAAGAGCTACTGCAATGCTCACACCATTTATGCCATGCGGTGCTAAACTCCCTGTTATTGCACTTTTTGCAGGTGTATTCTTTGGTGATGCTTCATGGGTTGGTACTTTAATGTACTTTGTTGGTATTGCTTTGATTTTCTTAGGCGCGCTCTTAGTTAACAAAATTGCAGGTCATAAAGCAAGAAAATCATTCTTTATTATTGAGCTTCCTGAATACAAAATTCCAAGCCTCAGTCTTGCGTTTAAATCAATGTGCTCACGCGGATGGGCTTACATAGTTAAAGCTGGTACCATCATTTTGGTATGCAACGCAGCCGTTACTATCATGCAAGCTTATAACTGGAGCTTTCAGCTTGTTGACGAAGGTATGACAAGCACTTCAATCCTTGCTTCTATTGCATCTCCTGTTGCATTTTTACTTATCCCACTGGGAATTGGCACGTGGCAAATGGCTGCCGCTGCCGTTACAGGCTTTATTGCAAAAGAAAATGTTGTTGGAACTCTTGCTTCAGTTTATGCAATTTCAAACTTTATCGATACAGAGGAATTAGCGTTAGTTGGCGGTGCAAACGAAGTTGCAACTATTCTGGGTCTTACAAAAGCAGCAGCTTTAGCTTGCCTTATGTTTAATCTTTACACGCCGCCTTGCTTTGCAGCAATCGGTGCTATGAACGCTGAAATGAAAAGCGCAAAATGGCTTTGGGGCGGCATTTTGCTTCAGCTTTGCACAGGTTATACAATCGCATTTTTAGTGTATCAAATTGGTTCTTTATTTGAGCTTGGCACATTAGGTGCAGGCTTTATCCCTGGCTTGATTGCAGTTTTGGTTATGGTAGCCATTATTATAGGTCTTATCAGGAAAACTAACAAAGAGCTAAAAGCTGAATACACTTTAAGCTCAAAGAAAGCTGCCTGAAGGAGTTGTTTTAAATGAAAAATATCATTGCAACACTTGTTATTATTGCTATTTTGGCTTTGGCAATATTTTATATCGTTAAACAAAAGAAAAACGGTGCAAAATGCATAGGTTGTCCTGTCAGCGGATGCTGTCAAAACAAAGCAGGCAACTCCCCTTGCACTTGTGGCAAACCAAAGGAACAATAAACATTTATACAAAAAAGGCTGAAAGCTTATGCTTTCAGCCTTTTTTTAAGGAGAATGTTTATGTATCTACTATTCAGCAATATTCTGAATGATAATTCTTTCAGCAGTTGTCTGCGGTGGGAGGCTCATTGTCATAGCCATACCATATTCAACACCAAGGAGCATGCCTTCTTTAATTTCTTCTTTACCTACTTCTTTGTCTCCTGCAAAGATTTTTGTTTCTTCGCCAATGTGAACAACAACTTCACCACGAACTTCATCTTCTACTAATAAAGAACCTTCTTCTGTAAAGCTTTTAACTGTTACGATTGAAGGGCTTACAAACTTGTATGTTCCTTCTTCTTCAGCTACTGCATATCCGCCAAGCATTTCTGACACAAAGTCAATCGGAACATATGTTTTGTCATCAATCAAAGTAGGTGCTTTGCCAAGCGGTCTGTGCGCCATACGTGAGAATGCGTAAGCATCATCACCGATTGCCATTGTTATGTATGAAGCGCCTTTTACAAGTTCTATTGACCAATCTTCGTCGTTCCAGTTAACTGTATAACCAAAACCTTCTGCTACTTCACGAAGAGGCATCATTGTGATTTCATCTAAAACCTGTACGTTAACACCCCAAAGTGTTGCACCGTTTACCATAGCCTGTTCTTCAACTGCCGGTTCTGAAATAAGCATTACATCATTTGCTTCCTCTGCTACTGCTGCAAAACTTGCAAGCATACTTACTGCAGCAACAGCTGCTAAAATTCTTTTTTTAATGTTCATCTTCTTTTTCCTCCATTTATAAGATAAAATTTTTCGGTAACTCCTTATCGGTTACGTTGCTTAGACTACCCAAAATCAAAAAAGTTCCACATTTTTGAAAAATTTTTTATTTTTTTACAAATTGGGTATATTATTCTTGTATTTAAAGGAGGATTTCTATGAACAAATCACTGTGGACTGATAAGACCGATTTGCCACAATTTGAAAAACTTAACGGTAACAAAAAAACAGATGTTTTAATTATTGGCGGCGGGCTTTGTGGAATTTTGTGTGCTTATTTTTTAAAGCAGGCAGGCATAGATTATATTTTGGTTGAAGCAAACCGCATAGCCTCAGGCATAACAAAAAATACTACTGCAAAAATAACATTTGCGCACGGACTTATATACAGCAAGCTTATAAAAGAATTTGGAAAAGAAAAAGCTATGATGTACTTTAAGGCAAACCAGGATGCTCTGGAAGAATACAAAAAAATGTGCTCTGATTTAGATTGCGATTTTGAAATTAAAGATTCTTACACGTATTCAGTAAATGACCGCAAAAAAATCGAAAACGAAGTTGAGGCGGCTTGGTCTTTAGGATTTCCTGCTGAGTTTGCACAAACAAACGAACTTCCGTTTAATACAAGCGGTGCAATTTGCTTTAAAAATCAGGCGCAGTTTAACCCTGTTAAATTTATCGCCGAAATTTCAAAAGATTTAAATATATACGAAAACACTTTTATACGTGATATAAAGCCAACCTCTGCAATTTCAGACACAGGTAAAATCACTGCAAAAAAAATTATTGTTACAACCCACTTCCCTTTTATTAACACACACGGGAACTATTTTTTAAAGCTCTACCAACACAGAAGTTATGTTTCGGCATTTGAAAACACACCTTCTTTACGCGGAATGTATGTTGATGAAAACTTAAAAGGACTATCGTTTAGCTTTCACAACAATCTTCTGCTTTTAGGCGGCGGAAGCCACAGAACGGGAAAACACGGCGAAAACTGGCACGAGCTTAACAAAGTTAAAGATAAATATTATCCCGATGCAAAGTTAAAATACAGTTGGTCAACTCAGGACTGTATGAGCTTAGATTCTGTTCCGTACATTGGCAAATACTCCAAAAACACTCCGAATTTGTTTGTTGCAACAGGATTTAACAAATGGGGTATGACATCTTCAATGGCAGCTGCAAAATTTTTGTGTAATATGATATCAGGCAAAAGAGTCGATTTTGCAGAAGTATTTTGTCCCCAAAGAAGCATCCTTAAGCCTCAGCTTTTAGTAAACGGCTTTGAAACAACCAAAAATCTGCTAACACCCACATCCCCAAGATGCCCTCATCTTGGCTGCGCTCTTAAATGGAACTCTGCCGAACACTCGTGGGATTGTCCATGCCACGGTTCAAGATTTGAAAAAGGCGGAAAGCTCATAGACGGACCTGCAACCGGAGATTTGAACTTGCGATAAACTCGCAAGTTTTTTTATTGCGAAAAATCAGATGGTTTTATACTTATAGAAATAACCCTGTAAAACAAGTTCATAAATATAATTCATAACCGCAATTTACTTCACATATATTTTAGGGAATATGTGTGAGGTGAATTTATGAAAGATTATATAACTGAAAGAGTTATACAACTTGCAAATTACATAATTTCAAACAACGCCACCGTAAGACAAACTGCAAAACACTTCGGAGTTTCAAAATCTACCGTACATAAAGACGTAACCGAAAGGCTTTATTTGATTAATAGGGTACTTTATAATGAGGTTCAGCCTGTTTTGGCTGAAAATAAAGCTGAAAGGCATTTAAGAGGCGGAATTGCCACCAAAAACAAGTATTTGCTTAAAAAGGAGGCAAAAAATGCGTAAGTTTTTCCCCGCTGCCAATACACCTGACGGTTTTTGCAGTGAGTTTGGCTCTGTTTACAACGAAAAGGAAGACAGAAAAGTAATTTTTATCAAGGGCGGAAGCGGAACAGGTAAATCTACGCTTATGAAAAAGATTTCAGATGATGCTTTTAAAAAAGGCTATGAAATCGAACAGTTTTTTTGTTCTTCCGACCCGGACTCTTTAGACGGTGTCAGGATTGTTGACACCAAAACTGCTATAGTTGATGCAACTTCTCCTCACGTTCAAGACCCATTTGCACCGGGCATCACAGGCAAAATCTATAATATTGCAGACTTTTGGAATCAAGAACTTCTTTATCCTCACAAACAGGAAGTTTTTGAATTGTTAAGTCAAAAAAAGCAATGTTTTGACGATTGCTACAGATATTTAAAAGCCGCAAAAGAACTCTATCCCAAGCATAAAAGAAATCTGCAAGACATTAAAAACGTGTGTGAAAAATTCAGCTTTCCTTACATTAACAAGTGTGGAAAATCAAGAAAGCTTTTCGCATCAGGAATTACGCCGAAAGGAAATGTCAACTTTTTAGACGATATTTTATTTGGTAAGATTATAGGCCTTGAAGACAGTAATGCAAGCTCTGATATTATAAAACACTTAAACAAAGTGGCATGCATTGCAGGCTATGACACCGAAATTTACTTTTGCCCAATGTTCCCGGACCAAAAAGCTGAACACCTGGTTATTAAAGAATTATCACTTTGTTTTACAACCTTAAATGAATTCCACAACTTTGATAAAATCGATGAAAAAATATGTTTTAAAGCATCTTGCCAAAAACCCGGTATGATAAATGAGCTTATTGAGTATGCAATAAAAAGTCTTAGCAAGGCAAAAACATATCATAATAAAGTTGAACAGATTTATATTAATGCAATGGATTTTGAAAAGATGAATAAAACCTACGAAAGCTTAAAATCAGAGCTTTTATAGCAAAAGGCAGAACATTTGGTTCTGCTTTTTTTAATTGTAAGAATTTTTTCAAAAAACACTTGCACTTAACAAAACTTTGTGGTATACTATTTGGGCGGTAAAAATACGCACGCTTTTTCTCCCGGATGTGGTCCTTTTATAAAGGCTTCCGGAAATACAAGGAAAGGCGGAGGAAAAAACCACGGAGGTGTAGTAAAAATGGCAGTTATTTCTATGAAACAATTGTTAGAAGCTGGTGTTCACTTCGGTCATCAGACAAGAAGATGGAACCCAAAAATGGCAGAGTATATCTTTGCTGAAAGAAACGGTATCTATATCATCGACTTGCAGAAAACTGCAAAAAAAGTTGAGGAAGCATACTCGTTTATCAGAGACATCGCTGCTGACGGCGGTGAAGTACTTTTTGTAGGTACTAAAAAGCAGGCACAGGAATCTATTAAAGAAGAAGCTGAAAGAGTTGACATGTACTATGTTAACGCAAGATGGCTTGGTGGTATGCTCACAAACTTCGGTACTATCAAAAAGAGAATTGAAAGATTAAAACAGCTTAAGAAAATGGAAGAAGACGGTGTATTTGATCTTCTCCCCAAAAAAGAAGTTTCTAACCTTAACAACGAAGCTGAAAAGCTTGAAAAATATCTCGGCGGTATCAAAGATATGAAAGATATCCCCGCTGCTATGTTTGTTGTTGATCCTAAAAAGGAAAAAATCGCTATCGCTGAAGCTCACAAGCTCGGTATTCCGGTTGTTGCTATCGTTGATACAAACTGCGATCCTGAGGAAGTTGATTATCCTATCCCTGGCAACGACGATGCTATCAGAGCTGTAAAGCTTATTGCTTCTACAATGGCTAATGCTATTTTAGAAGGCAGACAGGGCGAATCATACAGCGTTGATGAAGATGGCGAAGAGGCAGTTCAGGAATAATTTAATTTAAACTTTAAAGGCGGTCTTTTGGTAACATAATTAAAAGACCGCTTATCAATATTTGAAAGGAAGATTTATTATGGCATTTACAGCAAGTGATGTTAAAGATTTAAGAGAAAAAACAGGCTGTGGTATGATGGATTGCAAAAAAGCTCTTACCGAAGCTGATGGCGATATGGACAAGGCTATTGAAATTCTTCGTGAAAAAGGAATGGCTAAAGCCGTTAAAAAGAGCGGAAGAATTGCTGCAGAAGGTCTTGTTGACATTGTTGTAGAAGGCGGCGTTGGCGCTATGATCGAAGTTAACTCAGAAACAGACTTTGTTGCTAAAAACGAAGAATTTGTTACTATGGTTAAAGACTTTGCAAAACAGGTAATTACAAACAATCCTGCAGATGTTGAAGCACTTTTGGCTTCAACAATTCAAGGCGCTACTGTTAAAGATATCTTAACAGAAAAAATCGCAAAGATTGGCGAAAATATGAATGTAAGAAGATTTGCTCGTTTTGAAGGAAACGTTGTTGACTACATTCACATGGGCGGCAAAATCGGTGTTATGGTAAAAGTAGAAGCTGACCTTTCTAATACCGGTGCTGTTACAGCAGCTAAAGACGCAGCTATGCAGATTGCAGCTATGAATCCTTTATACATGGATAAATCAGTTGTTCCTGCTGAAGATGTTGAAAAAGAGAAAAACATCATTTTAGCTCAGATTAAAGAAGATCCAAAAATGGCTAATAAACCTGAAAACATCTTAGAAAAAATGGTTGACGGTAAAATCAATAAATTCTTTGAAGAAAACTGTCTCCTTCAGCAGAAATTTGTTAAAGACGACAAAGTATCTGTTGAAAAGTATCTTGCAGCAAACGGTGTAAAACTCATCGATTATGTAAGATTTGAAAAAGGCGAAGGTCTTGAAAAGAAAGAAGACGATTTTGCTGCAGAAGTTGCTTCAATGGCAAAATAATTTAAAGTTAACTAAAAAGAACTGTAAAATGATTTACAGTTCTTTTTTTTATTCCTATATAGTTTCAGCCTTTTTGCTCATAAGCAAAAAGGCTGAATTTTGATTATTTTAGTTAGTTCTTCTAAAATCAGTACTTAATCTTAAACTCAATGTTGTTCTGACCTCTGTTTTGTGTTGGTGCAATAAATGTTGATTTTCTGCCATCAAACTCAAATTCAATTTCTTTATCCCCAAGCAAAATTGCCAAAGGTTTTTTACCATACACTTCAACAGTCATATCTTTTTCGGGTTGGATTCCTTTAATCTCAGGAATAGAATTTTTTACGATATTATGTCCGTTATCAGGTCTTCCTGCAAACTCACCTTCTCTTTTATGAATAACAAGGTCAAATCCATGTTCAGAAGTGTTTTTCGTTTCAATCAAAGTTGTTGCAAATATTCCCTTTTCATAATCAAATGTAAATCCATCATCTTCATACAATGAAAAACTGCTGTCTTCTTTTCCTGGGTAAACATTTATTATGTAATCGTGTTGCTTTTCTAAAACATACTTTTGCGGTTTCATTGTAACAAAAACGCTTCCCTCTTTCACAAAGAGAGCACCGCCTCTGCCCTCGGGTATATTATAGCTTATATCACCTTCGTAAACATCGCCTGTAAAATAGTCAACCCAACGGCCCTGTGGAAGTTTTAAATCCATATCAAAAACGCCGACATACAAATTATCTCCAAGCATATATGCGTTTTTCACATCATCAAATTTGTCTGTATCTTCATACATAAGCGGCAACGGTCTCATAACAGGCAAGCCTGTTTCATACGCCTTATGTGCCATTGTATAAAGATATGGAATAAGGCTTGAACGCAAATTGGAATAATATCTTGCCATTTCTTCAATCTCGTCACCCATAAACCAAGGATATTTCCAGCTTGCCCAGCAAAAATACTGTGCCCAAGGAAGCAAAAATCCATAGTGGAAACCGCCCGGGTTTACATCAATATCGCAAGATGTATTAGAATGTCCACACATTGCATAGTTCAAAAGTGAAGCTACTGTTTTCGGACCTCCGCCTGTATCTCCTGCCCAGGTTGCTGCATACTTTTGTGTGCCTACGTATGCACCTGCACTATATAACAGTACTCTTCTGTCAGTATACTCACGATAACCTTCAAGCATCTGCTTAACCAAAAGCACAGGATACACATTATGCACTTCATCGTCTGTGTACTTTCCACCCCACAGTCTGTCAGGATGGTCTATAACCTGAGTGGACCCATCCAGCTTAAACGCTGCTGCTCCGTTATCTACAAATTTTTTCAAGTGTTCAAACCAAGGCTCGTCAATTTTTGTATATTCGTCAATTCTTACATCTCTGGCAAAATTATCATCAAGAATAATTGCATCTTCGGTAAATTCATTTTCTGTTTCTTGTTGAAGATTGTTATCTTCTGCATAAAGAAGGTCATAGTTTTCACACAGCCACAAGCTGAGCTGCATACCCATTTTTCTCATTGGATAAAAGAAAGTAAAATGGTTACTGTTGTTTTCAGGAAGCCATCTAGGAAGCTCAAATTTTTCTTTATTCCACTCCTTGTTAACGCTATAGTCATACTTTTTTGACATCCATGTAGGCTCTAATCCCATTATATCACACGGTATATTTTTGGAACGGAGTGTATTGATATCCCAAAGCATACTTCTTGCATCAGCATCCTCGTTCTGAACGAACGTAAGACCGTAAGCAAATTTAGGAAGAATAACCGGTCTGCCTGTAATCTGTGTAATATTTCCAATCAAAGCCATTAAGCTATCTGCTTTAAACATGTAAAAATCAATATCGCCGTTTGAAACGCTGATTACAAGTTTGTCTGCATCTGTTTTTGCACAATCAAACACACTTTTGTATGTAGTGTTTAAAACTATAGCCCATCCATCAGTACTTAAAAGTACTGGCATCGAACCGTATGAAACAACATTTTTTATGTTAATAACAATACGCTGACCGCGCATCTGAACATTTTTTCGTGTAGCATCACCCAAACCAAAAAGACGCTCTTTTTCTGAAAGACCAATACTTATTTTATAGCCCTTTTCTTTTTTCTCTGTAACAACTTCTACTTTTCTTTTTGTGTCTAAAGAAAAGGTGCCATTTGTAATTTCAATTCCGTTATCATGCTCAAAGCTACCATCTTTTGTAAGTATATTGTAACGGTATAACATTGATCTTTGAGGATTGCCTTCAGTAATATGGCAAATATTATCAGACAATGTTATAAGTTTCATAACCATCTCTCCTTCTTTATCTTATGCAGTTATAGTATCATATTTAATACAAAAAGTCAACACCAAAAGCCCCAAAAAAGCCTAATATTTCGCACTCTATAAGTATGTTGTTTTTTTGTTTTTCTGTTTTATAAAAACATATTAAGCCACATGTCTGCCTGCAAAAGATAAAGCATAGTTTCAGGTCTTGGAAAAAGACGTGTAAACCTTAAAAGTTCTTCCCTTTGCACAAGTCCCAGCATCGCATTTTTATCAGAAATCATTTTACTAAAAAGCTTTTTTAGTACCTTTATGTTTTCTTTAAGCGGTTTTGGTTTTTTGCTTACAAAATATGTTCTTAGCAGTCTTTCTTTATATTTCATACTTTTTAAGCAATACTCGAAAATCTGCTCCTGAAGATAAGGAAACACTATGTTCTCACAAGCTGATGTTTTTGCCGTGATTACCTGAGGAAGCACCACAGACATTTTAATATACATTTCTTCTTTGATTGTTATATCTTTTTCATCCGTGTATGAAAACGGCGGAAGTGTTGATAAAAAGTCATTAACAAACTCACGGTCTGCACCTTCGCAGTTTTTTATTGGCAACTTAAATCTTTTGGGAATTGTAAATAAATTAATACTGCTTACATACCTTTGTGTGCTTCCTAAATTGCTCAAATCGTTTAAATCTATGTATGGCGAGGGCAGGTGGGATATTAGCACATACTCTTTTATTTTATTTTCAAGTTCATTTTGCAACATTGGTTTTTCTGTCATAACTAAGTCAAAATGTCTGTCTGCAAGCAAAAAATCAAGTCCCTTTAGTGTTTGAGAAAAGCTGTCAGTTGTGCTTTCCATATCGAACATAAAATAATTCTCTGTTTTTATTCTGCCTGACCTGTAAGTTACTATCGCCGATGGTGGCACCTCATAAATTTTGTCAAAAAGCGTATCAAATGCCAATTTGCTCCCTGCTAATGTAAACAGCTTGCAATATATATCATCGCAAAAATCTTTTTTGACAAAAGGAAACTTTAAAACGCCACATATTCTTGACGAAAACACCAGTCGAGTACCATCAAAATAATAAAAAAGCGGTTTAAAGCCTATTTTGTCACGCACAAGTATTAATTCTTGTTTATATCCGTCCCATATTGCTATAGCAAAACTTCCATGAAGGTTTTTAAATGCAGTTTTCCCAAACGCAAAATAACTGTGCAGTATTAGTTCTGCACAGCTTTCTGTCGCAAAAACTGCCCCCCGCATCTGCAAGTTTTTTCTAAGTCTGTCATAATTATTAATTTCTCCGTCAAAAGCCACAAAGCACTTTTTATCTGCTACATCTTTAACATAAAAGTCGCAGTTTGATGATGCACTGCATCCGTTTTCCTGAAAAGAATTTTTGTTTGAGCCTGTGATATATTCACACATTTTTCGCCAGTAAGAGCTTTCGGGGCGTAAGCCTATCGAAACAATCCCGCACATGTTGCACATTTATATTTCGTCCTCCCTTGCGCTCTTAAAATATATACTACATAATATTCTAAAAGCTTAAAATGTGCTACAAAATCTTTGATATATCAAAACTTTTAGTGCGGTTGTACCTTTTAAGTTCGTAAAGGCACTCAGGGTCTTTTGTTATATAATTTAACCCCTCCTCACAACCATAAGTTGCTTTAAACCCCAACGATTTAATGATGCTCAGCGCCTCATCATTTACTGCACCAAAAGGACATGTGAACGCCGTTGCTGTTATTCCTGAATTAATTTTAAGCAATCTTTGATTTTTTACAAGGTCATCTTTAAGCATTTTTTGATATTCTTCGCTCGTTTCTTTCTTTTGTTTAAGTATTCCCTTTCGTTTTTTTAAGTCATGTAGATTATATGAATGATTTTGAACCTCAAACACACCTTCATCTGACATTTGCTTAAGCATTTGCCAGGTGACGTGTGAATAATTGTTGTTAAGCACTTTTTGCATTGAATACTGTTCGGTGTAATATCCAATTATTGACAAAACGCCTTTCATATTATACTTTTTTAAAAGTGGATACGCATAAGAATAATTATTGTAATACCCGTCATCAAAAGTTATAATCACTGCCTTTTCGGGTAAACTCATATTTTTTTCCACATAGTTAATCAAATCCTGCGTCACTATAGTTGTATAGCCGTTTTCTTTTAAGTATTTCAAGTCATTTTCAAACATTTCAGGAGTAATTATGTACTCACCTGCGCGATTCTTATCGTTTAATATGCTATGATACATCAAAACACATAATTCCTTACCGTTTTTAACTGCTCCCGCCGGCTCAACATTTTTTACATATAAAATATATATCGCAAATGCCATACAAAACACTGATATCGCCATTAAAAACACTGAAATATATCTTACAGCTTTCACTTATACCCTCCCTCCGGCAACACAATCTCAATTTGAGGCGGTAATTCTTGCTCTCTGTTTAAGCTATTTAAAAATAGTGTACACGTTATAATAATCAGTGCCATTAATAGTCCTAAAATCAACCATTTACTGACTGTTAATACTTTCATACAAGTTCACTATCCCCTCCCAGGTTTTCCTGTCAATTTCCCCCGTTTGCGGAAGTTTAAGGATTTTTTGAATCTCCTTTATTTGTTCTTCCTGCACTTCGGCATCTTTAATATTTACAAATACTTTTTGAAGCTCTTGTTGCATTATTTCTGCAAAAGCGTTAATATTATCTGAATTTGGAGTTACACCGCCAAATCCCTGCCTGTTTTCCTCCGATTCAATATCTAAAAGCACTATATATTCCCATGTGTCATAGTCGATAACCCCGTTTGGCTCTAATCCACCATCATTTTGTATTATTATCACTGCTTGCTCAGTGTCATCTCCGAAAATGCCATTTGGAATTATAACAGGAATTTCTTTATCATTAGATATCCGTCTTAACTTTTGCTGAGCATGCATTACGGGCGTTGAAATTGTTTTATTATTCTGCCTTAAGTCACTGTCACTATCTCCCCTTGAGAGTGTAAATCCCGGATACTGTCTTGGCTTTGAGTTAACTGTGCTTATAGCATCGAAGCTTTGGCTTCTTATGGCAGAATGTGTTGCACTTTCAACTGCCCCGCTTTGCGAAAGTCCTGCTATATCCTGAATTCTTGATACACTCTGTGCAGTAAGGGGTCCAAAAACGCCCGTCTGTGAAACTTCTTTAACTCCACTTCCACCATAGCGGGAAATATAATTAATGTGTCTTTGAATTTCTCTTACATCCTCACTTGTTTCTCCTCTTAAAAGCACTCTGCCTGAAAATGGTTTAAGCCAGTATTGATTTTCGAAAGGCTCTCTTAATGTTAAATAATCAGCAATAGTTATATAGGCATTGTAAAGTGCTTCTAATGTTTTGTCGTCAGCTTCCCCTGTCTGTGGCAGATTAAACTCTTTTTGCATAGCCCTCACCGAATTTGCGGTAGCTTCGGTATACACACCTGTTAAATTTGTCGGAAGTGCCGTTGGATAAAAGTATGATAAAAACTGCAATATAAACTGTAAATTCCACACTTGTCGACCTGTACTACCTATTCTTAAAGTATTTTGTGTCGTTTGTTCAATAGTTTTAGCGATTTTTGCAGAAGTTTGCACTGTTCCATTCACTGTCGGAAATTCTGAAAGCCTTACCCCTTCCGACTCAAGTTCAGAAAGCCGTTTTATACCAACAAACAGTTCAACCAACCTGTACCATGTTACTCGCCCTACAATTCCGTCAACTGTGAGCTTAAAAATCTCCTGAAATTTTCTTACTGCATTTTCAGTGTTTTCATCAAAAACGCCGTTTACGGGATTTATTTTTGGAATGGCAGGATAATTATTGGAAATACCATTTAATGACCTTTGAATTACTATAACATTAAATCCGCTGTCGCCACGCCTTAAAGGTGTTCCGGGATAAGACTCTGAAATTCCGTCAATCGCAACATCTTCCACCAACACTATATCATCTCCGTAATAGTTAGTTAAAATATCATACGCGCCAAGCCCCTGATTTGCCAAATCAACTGAACCCCATTGTGATAATCCCTCACAGGTAGTTGTAGTTCCATTGCAAAATTTGGCTGCCAATGGTTCTAAATTTTCTTCTCTTTTGATATACGAATTGAAAATTTCATCAACAATGAGTGAAATATTTTCAAATATGTTTCTCCCCTCTTCGAAGCTCTGATCCAAAGCAGTAGTGGATGTTATGTCGAAATCATAACCTCTTGAACGATAGTATTCTAAATATACTCTGTTTAATGCATAAGAAATCTGTGCATAAATATTAGCCCTTAAAGCACTTTCAGGCCATGTAGGATAAATTTCGCCAGACGCCACATTTTTAATGTAATCCGGAAATGATAAAGTTACATTTCTTGCATTTGAGTCAGGCGGTCCTAAATGAACAGTTATATATTCGGGTATGGTTGGATATCTTATAGCCATACTATTCCTCCCTTATAAATTTTGCGGTAAAACAATAAAGGTATTAGTCGTGTCAATTCCGTCGGTATTTTTAGGAAGTGGTATCATATCAATATTTTGAATTGTTGTCCTTTTTGCAAATACCTGAACGTCTTTAATTAACGTCCTGAAAAAGCCATCTTTTATCGCTCTTACGTTATACACTGAAAACGGTCTGTAATTTCCAGGACTTTCCGAAAGTGCCATATCAGGCGCATCAAGTTCAACTATCGGTGTATTCCCATTTTCATCTGTTAAAAGTGAGTATAAAAGTGTTTCTGTACCGTTTTGTAAGCTTGATACATAAACCTGCACCCCTTGTATAGGGAGAATTCTCCCGGAAGTAAAAGCAGACGCCCCAAACAAACCTTTCTCCATAACAAAAAACCTCCTTGATTAATAATACTCAGGAAGGTTTTGTCCTATAACAAATAATATTTCATTAAAACTTAGCTATAAAAAAAGAAAGCAGAAAAGTTCTGCTTTCTTTAAATTTTATTTATTAATACATTCCCATTCCGCCGCCAGGCATACCAGCAGGTGCCGGAGCTTCTTTTTCAGGCTGATTTGCAACAACGCTTTCTGTTGTAAGAATCATTGCGGCAACACTCGCTGCATTTTGAAGCGCGCTTCTTGTAACCTTTGCAGGGTCAACAATACCTGCTTTAATCATATCCTGATATTCTTCAGTAAGAGCATTAAAACCAACGCCTTTATCACTTTCTTTAATCTTTTCAACAATAACTGCGCCCTCAAGGCCTGCATTTTTAGCAATCTGCTTAACAGGTTCTTCCAATGCCTTTTTAACAAGCAACATACCAGTTTTTTCGTCACCTGAAACCTGAGCTAAAATTTCATCAATAGCAGGAATTGCATTGATATAAGCAGTTCCGCCGCCGGGTACTATGCCTTCTTCAACTGCAGCTCTTGTAGCAGCCAGAGCGTCTTCAATTCTGAGTTTTTTCTCTTTCATTTCGGTTTCTGTTGCAGCACCAACTTTAACTACCGCAACACCACCTGACATTTTAGCAAGTCTTTCCTGAAGTTTTTCTTTATCAAAGTCTGATGTTGTTTCTTCAATCTGAGCCTTAATCTGATTAACTCTGCCTTTGATAGCATCGTTATCACCTGCGCCGTCAACAATAATTGTGTTTTCTTTTTGAATAACAACCTGTCTTGCACGACCAAGCTGCATAATCTGTGTATCTTTAAGCTCTAAGCCCAATTCTTCAGAAATAACCTGACCGCCTGTTAAAATTGCAATATCTTCAAGCATTGCCTTTCTTCTGTCACCAAATCCGGGAGCTTTTACAGCAACAACTGTAAATGTGCCTCTTAATTTGTTAACAATCAAAGTTGCTAATGCTTCGCCTTCAACATCTTCTGCTACAATAACAAGTTTTTTACCTGCCTGAACAATCTGTTCTAAGAGTGGTAAAACTTCCTGAATGTTTGAAATCTTTTTATCTGTGATTAAAATGTATGCATCATCAATAACAGCTTCCATTTTATCTGTGTCAGTTACCATATACGGTGAAATGTAACCTCTGTCGAATTGCATACCTTCAACAACTTCAACAGTTGTTTCAGCAGTTTTTGATTCTTCAACTGTAATAACACCGTCATTTGTAACTTTTTCCATAGCGTCTGCAATTAACGCGCCGATTTTATCATCAGCAGAAGATACCGCTGCAACACGTGCAATATCGTCTTTGCCGTCCACTTTTTTGCTTGAAGCTAAAATTGCTTCTACAACACTATCAACTGCTTTTTGCATACCTTTTCGGAGTATCATTGGATTTGCGCCTGCAGCAACGTTTTTAATTCCTTCTCTTACCATTGCCTGAGCTAAAAGTGTAGCAGTTGTAGTGCCATCGCCTGCAACATCATTTGTTTTTGTTGAAACTTCTTTTACAAGCTGAGCACCCATATTTTCAAACGGGTCTTCAAGCTCAATTTCTTTTGCGATTGTAACACCGTCGTTAGTGATAAGCGGTGCACCGAATTTTTTGTCCAAAACAACATTTCTGCCTTTAGGACCTAAAGTAACTTTTACAGTGTCAGCCAGTTTATTTACGCCTCGTTCTAAGCTTTTTCTGGCTTCTTCGCCGAATAAAATGTCTTTAGCCATAATTTAAATTCCTCCTATTATTTACTCAACTTTTGCCAAAACATCGCTTTGTTTGAGGATAGTATATTCTACTCCGTCAAATTTAACTTCTGTTCCTGCATACTTACTTGTGATAACTTTGTCGCCAACTTTAAGCTCCATAACAACTTCCTTGCCGTCAACAATTCCGCCCGGACCAACAGCTACAACTTCAGCCATCTGAGGCTTTTCTTTTGCAGAGCCTGTAAGGATAATACCGCTTGCAGTTGTTTCCTCAGCCTCTACCATCTTTATAACAACTCTGTCTGCCAATGGTTTAATATTCATTTAGCATTCTCCTCTCTGTTTCTTTGAATTAGCACTCACATCTTTAGAGTGCTAACAAGGTATATTTTACCACTTTAAATATTTTTTTCAACCTTACTTTATAAGCCCATTTCCTTTATTTTTTTAAATTTTGCTATATTTACTTTTGTTTTTTTAGATTTTTGCGTGTTTTTACGCTTTTTCATCATAAGGAATGTGCATATAATCATAAGCAAGCCTTGTCGCGCATCTTCCTCTTGCAGTTCTGGTTATAAAGCCCTGCTGCAAAAGATAAGGTTCGCACACATCTTCTATTGTATTACCCTCTTCGCCTATAGATGCTGCAATTGTATCAAGTCCAACAGGTCCACCGCCGAAGTTATTTATAATAGTAGAAAGAATTCTTCTGTCAATACTGTCTAACCCTAATTTATCCACTTCCATCATATCAAGTGCTTTATCGGCTACTTCTCTTGTGATAACTCCGTCTGCTTTTATCTGCGCATAGTCACGCACACGCTTTAAAAGCCTGTTTGCAATTCTTGGTGTCCCTCTTGACCTTTTTGCAATTTCTTGTGCTCCGTCTTTTTCAATTATAATATCTAAAATTCTTGCCGAACGGGTAACAATATCAGTAAGCTCTTCTTTTGTATACATTTCAAGTCTGCTGATAAATCCAAACCTGTCACGAAGAGGCGATGATAACATTCCCGCCCTTGTGGTTGCGCCTATTAAGGTAAACTTAGGAAGTGCAACACGCACAGTTTTAGCAGAAACGCCCTTACCATACACAATGTCAATTACAAAGTCTTCCATTGCAGGATAAAGTATTTCTTCAACACTTCTGTTAAGTCTGTGAATTTCGTCTATAAATAAAATATCATTTGTTGAAAGATTGGAAATAATGGCAGCCAGATCGCCCGGTCTTTCAATAGCAGGCCCTGACGTAATTCTGATATTTACTCCCATTTCATTTGAAATAATGCTTGCAAGCGTTGTTTTTCCAAGTCCCGGAGGACCGTACAGAAGAATATGGTCTAAAGGCTCATTTCTCATTTTTGCCGCTTCGATAAAAACTTCTAAGTTTTCCTTTGCTTTAGACTGTCCCACATACTCTGAAAGTGTTCTTGGCCTCAATGAAACCTCAATATCCTCATCATCTGTTGTATATGTAGATGTTATGATTCTATCTTCCATTTAATTACCCTCTTCTCATTAAATTCTTGAGTGCCTGGCTTATAATTTCTTCAACCGAGCCCGAAAGCCCACTAACTGCTCTTTTAGCTTCAGCTGCAGTATACCCAAGAGCCAAAAGTGCTTCAACTGCTTCGCCTGCATCAACTACATCTTCTTTAGGTGAAATAATTTCCAAGTCAAGCTCAGCGCTTTCTTTTTGCATTTTATCTTTAAGCTCTAAAACAATTCTTGCAGCAAGTTTTGCGCCAACTCCCTGAGCTTTAGTAATTGCTGTAACGTCATTTGTTACAACTGCTGCAACAAATTCGTTAGGCTCCATTGCTGATAATATTGCAAGTCCCACTTTGGGGCCAACACCTGAAACAGAAATCAGCTGCTCGTACACAAAAAGCTCTTCTGCTGATGAAAATCCATAAAGCTCCATTGCGTCTTCTCTTACAACAAAATGAGTGTAAAGCTTTACTTCACGTCCTGTGTCGGGAAGCCTGCTCTTTGTTTTTGGAGATACGAAAATTCTGTAGCCTACTCCGCCGGCTTCTACTATTGCCTCTTGCTGAGTTGTAAATTCAAGAGTTCCTTTTATATATGCGTACATATTTAAATTCCTTTCTTATAACCCCAAAACTCCGCCAAGTGAAGAAGAATTGGCATGACATATTGCAACAGCTAATGCATCTGCTGTATCGTCGGGCTTTGGTACTTCTTTTAACCCCAAAAACATTTTTACCATCTGCTGAACCTGGTTTTTATCTGCTCTTCCGTACCCTACCACCGCCTGTTTAATCTGAAGGGGGGTATATTCATTAATTTTAATCCCTTTGTTTGCCGCAGCTAAAACTATTACTCCTCTTGCGTGCCCTACCGCAATAGCCGTTTTAACATTGGTATTGAAAAACAGCTCTTCGATTGCCAAAACATCAGGTTTAAAAAGTTCAATAAGCCTTAAAATCCCATCATAAACTTCTTTTAAACGAAGTGGCATATCCATGCCGGCAGGAGTTGTTATTTTGCCGTAATCTACTGTTTTATATTTCCCTTTTTCGTAATCAATAACACCATAACCCACAATAGCAAAACCTGGGTCAATTCCAAGTATTCTCAAAAAAACACCTCTATTTTAAAAAGCGAATTCCTACCTTATATTATAACTGTTTTTAATAGGTGTTGTCAAATAATTTTTTCTCTTTAAAAGACTGGTAAAAAGCATTTGAAAAACGATGCTTTTTACCGCCGTTCTTTTTTGTGATATTTTTCCGATTTTTCTATTGACTTTTACTTTTTTTTTGCTATAATTAACTTATGTGAGGAGGGTTTACAATGAAAGAATTAAAATTTGAAGAACTTACATTAGAACAAAAAATTGGAATGGTAACATGCGGTATGGTTGGAAACTGGGGCAGATCTCCTGAGGGTGATGAATTTATTCTTGACCTTGTCAGAAAACGCGCCTTAGGTTCTATCTGGATTTTGCCCTCTGCTTCAGACTTTAAAGAGATTACAGCAAAAATCAAAGAGGCTGCAGATTATCCTTTGCTGTTTATTACAGATGCTGAAAGCGGATGTGACGATTACACTATTGGTTTGCACAATTCACTTGGAATGACAGATAACGAAGAGCTTGCTTACGAGTTTGGAAAAGTAACTGCTATCGCCGCACGTGAAAAAGGATATAATGTGGTTTGTAACCCGGTTGTAGATATGTGCCGAGGAATTAGCTCTTGCGGAGGAAACATGCGTTCGTTAGGCAGTGACAAGTATAAAGTAGCAAAGCTTGCTGAAGCTATAGCGCAAGGCATGCGCGACGGCGGTGTTTTGACCGTAGCCAAGCACTATCCAAGTGCCGAGAAAAAAACTCTGAACTCAAAATTAATTGATTCTCACATGGCAGAATCTTGCTCATATATGACTAAAGAAGAACTTCTTGACTACTCATTGTTCCCATACTTAGAGCTTATGAAAAAAGGTCTTATGGACGGCATTATGACAGGCCATTGCAGACTTCCTAATATCGACCCTGACTACCCTGCAAGTCTTTCTAAAAAAGTAATCGGAATTATCAGAGAGCAGGGTTTTGATGGATTTGCTATAACAGATGCTCTTAGTATGATGGGTATTGTTACAAAATTCGGCGAAACAGATTCAAAAGGACTTGCTATTGAAAACGGCAACGATATCGCTTTAACTTGGGAGCCAGATAACAAAAAAGCATATAATGCCATTTACGAAACATACAAAAAAGGAATTCTTACTGAAGAAAGCCTTAATGCTGCAGTAAAAAGAGTGTTAGCTGCTCAGCACAAAATTTTTGAAATGCAACCTAAGTTTGACGAAATAACTCAGGATGATATAGATGCTATTGAAAAAATCAATACAGATTCTGTTTATGCAAAAACAGATGATGGTCTTGCTACCTCTATTTCACGTGATGGAAAGCACTATTTCATTGTTCTTACCGATAACGAAGCCCAGCTTTCGGACGATGGTAAAGTTGATGTTGATACTTTCTCAGGCGGTTGGTATGTAACTAATAACATTATGAACAGGCTTATTGAATTGTTCCCTAACTCAGAAGCTACCGCATTAAGACAGTTGCCAACTGCTCATAATGTTTCATGTATACTGAAAAACATGCTTAATTTTGACGACGTTGTATTTGTTACATATACTGATTTTGGTGCATACGTTGGAAAAGAAGAATTTACCCCACGTGTCATTTCTTTAATTGACGCAATGCAGGTTTCAAACCAGATTTCTACTATTGTGCACTTTGGTAATCCTTATGCTTTAGAAGGATTGTCACATATTCCAAGAATTATTATCGGTACTTGTTCTAAAAAAGGCACTATGGCAGCACTTGAAGTTTTAGCCGGCAATTACCCTGCAAAAGGCTCACTTACATACGATGTTAATTTTGAATAATAAATAAAAAAACAGCAGTGCTTAATGCACTGCTGTTTTTTTATTTAATTAAATCTTATCAAGTGCCTGAGAAACATCCTCTATAATGTCCTTAATGTTTTCAGTGCCAACAGAAAATCTGATAAGTCCGGGTGTAATTCCTGCATCTAAAAGCTGCTTATCTGACATCTGTCTGTGAGTAGAACTCGCCGGGTGAAGCACGCAGCTTCTAATATCTGCAACGTGTACCAAAAGTGATACCATTTTAAGGCTATCAATAAACTTAATTCCAGCTTCTCTTCCGCCTTTTAAGCTAAATGCAATAACACCGCTGTTTCCTCCATCTAAGTACTTTTTAGCCAAATCGGCATATTTGTTACCTTCTATTGTAGGATAATTTACAAACTCAACCTTTTCGTGTTTTGCTAAGAACTGAGCCATTTGCTCTGCGTTGGAAGAGTGAGTTTTGATTCTCATTGAAAGAGTTTCCAAACCCTGATTTATTAAAAACGCATTAAATGCAGAAGGGGTTGCTCCTAAATCACGCATAAGCTGAACTCTTGCCTTTACGATATATGCTGCTTTTCCAAATTCCTTAGTATATGAAACTCCGTGGTAAGATTCATCAGGAGTTGTAAGGTCAGAAAACTTTCCATTTGTCCAGTCAAAGTTTCCGCTGTCAACAATTACACCACCAACGGTCAGTGCATGCCCGTCCATATATTTTGTAGTTGAATGCGTAACAATATCTGCACCAAATTCAAAAGGTCGGCAAAGCACAGGAGTTGCAAACGTGTTGTCAATAATGAGCGGCACATTGTTTTTGTGAGCAAACTCGGCAAATTTTTCGATATCTAAAACTGAAATTGTCGGGTTTGTGATTGTTTCACCAAACACAGCTTTTGTATTTGGCTTTACATATTTTTGAAGCTCATCTATAGACAAATCCTGATCAACAAACGTAACCTCAATTCCCATTCTCTTAAGAGTAACTGCGAACAAATTGAATGTTCCGCCATAAATCTCGTTTGATGAAATCATATGGTCGCCAGCACTTAAAATATTAAGTATTGCAATAAAGTTTGCAGCCTGACCTGAGGATGTCATTAAAGCGCCTACGCCACCCTCTAAATCAGCAATTTTTTGTTCAACTGCATCCACTGTAGGATTGCCTATTCTTGAATAGAAAAAACCGTTTTCAGTTAAATCAAAAAGCTTTGCGACCTGCTCTGTTGAGTTGTACTTAAATGTTGTGCTTTGATAAATCGGAAGAGTCTGCGGTCCTCCGTTTTCAGGAGTGTATCCCGAGTACAGGCATTTTGTTTCTATTTCCATATTCATCTTTCCTTTCTTTACATTCTCTTTGGAATCTCAATTCCAACAATATCTAAAAGCGTTTTCATAAGTTCAAATGAAAGTTTTAATGTGTTGGTGCGTGAGTTTTTCTTGTCTATGTCAGTCTCTGTTGCAACCTTATACTCATGATAATATTTATTAAGTGCAACTGCCAGCTGATAGATATAATCTACCAAAATATTTGGTGCAAGCTCAAAAGCTGCTCCTTTAACTGCAGTCTGGTACTCTGTTAAAAGAATAAATAAATCTCTTTGTACATCGCCTTCAGGCAAATCAATTTTTGCTGACAAGCTTTCGCATTTTGCTAAAATTGATGCAATTCTTACTGCAGTATATTGAACATACGGACCGGTTTTGCCCTCAAATGAACAAAATCTCTCAACATCAAAATTATAGTCTTTGCTCCTGTGGTTTGAAAGGTCTGCAAACTTTAATGCACCTACTCCTACCTGATGGGCAATTTCTTTCTTTTCTTCATCTGAAACATCATTTCCTATTGTATCTTCAAGCTTTTTATATGCCTCAGTTTCTAACGCATTGATCAAATCTTCAAGACGCATAACACCGCCCTCACGGGTCTTATATGGTTTTCCGTCTTTGCCATTCATGGTTCCAAAGCCTGAAAATTCAAGATCTAACTCTTTACCTGCAATACCAGTTTTTGCGACAGTTCTGAAAAGCTGTTTAAAATGCGTTCCCTGACGGTTATCAACAACATAAATCATTCTTTGTGTGTCAAACTCTTCACATCTTTGAAGAATTGTGGCAAGGTCTGTTGTGCTATATAAAATTGCTCCGTCTGACTTTTCTAAGATAAATGGTGGAAGAGGCGGATTGTCTTGCTCATTTGTAATGTCTATTACCAAAGCTCCGTCATCTTCATGCGCAAAGCCTTTTTCTTTTAAGGCGTCAATCATACCGCGAACTACATTTCTTGTGTCACTCTCACCTTTCCAAAGGTCGAACTCTACGCCCAGTCTTGCATAGTTTTTCTTTAAATCCTCAACAGAAACAGCCAAAACTTTCTGCCAGATGTCAAAGTAAATACCCTCGCCCTTTTGAAGCTCAAAAGTTATTCTCTTACACTCTGCCATAACATCTTCATTTTGCTTGGCCTCAGCACTTTTTTGAGGATAAGTCTTTTCCAATACAGAAATTGTAATGTTTTTTGTTCTGTCTTCATCAGTTTGTAAATTTTCAATGCCAAACTGCTCTATAATGCCGAGGATAACAATGCCCATCTGTAAACCCCAGTCGCCTAAGTGAACATCGCCTAAAACTTCGTGGCCCTCAAACCTTAAAAGCCTTTTTATGCTCTCGCCAATGATTGCCGAGCGAAGATGTCCTACATGAAGTGATTTTGCAACATTTGCTCCGCCATAGTCAACTATTGTTTTTACGGGATTTTGTATTTTGTCAAATAAGAATTGATCATCTGCTGCCATTTTATTGATAAAAGATGTTAAAAATTCATCCTTTACAATAATATTCAAAAATCCCGGAGGGCAAGCCACAACTGATTCAAAAGCGTCGTCATTTGATAAAACGTCTGCTATTTTTGCCGCAATATCCATAGGCTTTTGTTTGTATATCTTAGCAAGCGGCAAACAAGCGTTACACTGATACTGACAAAGGTCAGGCCTGCCGGAAAGACTCACATAGGCATTTTTATCATCATATCCTGCCTCAACAAAGGCATTTTTGATTTTCTCTGTTAAAATATCTCTGAAATTCATAAATTAATTACCTTTCGCAAAATTCTTGAATGTTTTATGATTTTAAAACCTTAGCCTTAACAAGCGCAAAGTAAATTACAAGGGTTACTATAAAATCAAATGTGTGATGAAGCGCAAATATTCCTATTCCGAGGTAAAGTGGACTTGTAAGCCCTGTTCCTGCAAAGAAAGCAAACCATACTGCAATAATTATTGCCTCAGCACCTGCGTGTAAAACAAGTGTTACTAAATATGTAATAAAAATATTAAGCTTAGTTTTGCTCTTTTTTAGCATTGCAGCTGCAACGAGTGCGAACAAAAGATGTGTAAGCGCACGAAGCCCTACAATAGGAACATACTTTATAAAAAAGCTGATTGCTGTACCAATTACTACAAATACTGTAACTGTAGGGTTAATGAACATTGCAATCATAACCGGAACATGTGCAAAAGGTGTTGCTGAAAATTCCGGAAGTCCGCTTAAATTTGGAAGCATCAACGGAATAATAAACGCTATTGCCACCAAAAGTCCAGAAATTACAATTTGTCTTGTCTTGCTGTTAATCATAGTATTACCTTCTTTATTTTATATTATTTTTAACTTGTTCAAAAGCTTTATCAAGCTGTGAATCAATCATAATTTCTGATTCTAATGCGAGATTATTAATAACGGTCTGAGTTGTAATATCTGCAACGCCGTACACAAAAAGTCCCGCTTGTTTTTGAATATCTTTTACTGCCTTAACCAGGGACAAATCAAAATAATTATCCATATTCCCTTTAAAATGCCCTGTAGCAGAAAGCCTTTGCTTTATCGCATAAACTTCATCGCCGCTATCACCTTGCTTGTAAACCTTTTTATATTCAAGTTTTTCAAAATCACCTGCTTCGGCTTTTTTTGTTACATTTTTAACATAAATATCAGGAGATATTCCAACACCGTCAATGCTATTGCCAAGGGGTGATTTAAATTCTGCAATCGTAAGCTTTAATCCACCATACTCACCAAGACCTATTGTAGTTTGTGAAGTTCCTTTGCCATACGTCTTTGTTCCTACAATAACTCCTGCCGAATTGTCTTTAATTGCAGCAGTAAAAATTTCAGAAGCTGATGCCGTATACTCGTTTACAAGCACAACTAAATTTTGCTTTTTCCCGTCTGATTTGTTCTGATATGTTACAGTTCCTTCCGCCCTGCTGTAAAAATTCATTGTTGTAGCACCTTTAGGCAGAAAATACGAAAGACACGAAAGTGCTGCATCTGTAACGCCACCGGTATTATATCTTAAATCAACAATATAACCTTTTGGCTTGTATTGCTGAAGTTCATTGTATGCCTTTTCAAATTCGTTTGCCGTTTCAGAGCCAAACATTGAAATCTGGAAATATGCAATATCATCTTCAAGCATTGAGTAATTAACTGTGACATCATGAAGTGTTGCTCTTATAAGTGTGATATCAAATTTTTTATCACCACGCTCTATAGTAACAACAACGCTTGTGCCCTCGTTGCCTCTTATAAGTGATGCCGCGTAGTCGGTATCGCAGTCATAAAGCGAAATTCCGTCTACTGCCGCTATAATGTCACCCGGTTGAATTCCGGCTTTATATGCAGGCGAGTCTTCCACAGTATCCGATACCACCATCCTGCCGTTTTCTCTTAAATATGTAATGCCAATTCCCGCAAAACCTGACTCAATATAATTATTAAAGCTGTCAAACTCCTCTTTAGTATAATATACACTATGTTCATCTAAAGACTCCATAAACGCATTAACAATGGTATCAAAAGCGTCCGGATTTTCTTTTAGCACTTCTTTAATTATATTATCGGTTGCTTCAGAGTCATCAACTCCAAAGTGATAGAAATGTTTTACAAAATTAAAAAGTGTAGAAATTACCGCATACCCTTCGGGGTCCTTTATATCAGAAGCTGAAACAAATGTAGGAATAACAAGTAATGCTGCTAATAATAATGCTAAAATTCTCTTTTTCATCAGTCTCTCTCCTTTTTTAATCAGTTATTTGTACCCTGTAGGCAAATTCTCTTTGGTCACCTTTAGCAATGCAAGTAAACACATAAGCATTGTGGTCTTTATACTTTTCGTTTACGGTAGATATTGGTGCAGTTTTTGTTCTGTAGGAAAACTGTGTATCTAAAGTACACTCAATTTCTTTAAATCCCTGCTCGGTTTTTAAAACAACTGTCATCTCATCTGCATCTAAAAAGTAAAGCTTTCCTTTATAAACCGTGGCATCCTTATATTCTTCAGAAGAAAAATCTCTTGTCCCTGCGTTTTTATTTTTTAAAATAAACTTAACATCGCCATCTTTGGTAAAAATGCTTATTCCGTCAGACTTTTTTAAAATTGTGCTGTCGGTAGGCAGATTTCCCTCTGCTATCACAACAAAATCGTTGTATATAAGTTGGCTGTTATATGCGTTATCTACAGTCTCACCATTTAATTTGTACTCTCTTTTGGTAATAAGACTTCCAAAGTCAGTAACAATTTTAATGTCATTGGTGAGTTTACCGTCGCCCTGCACAGTTTCTTTAACCACATCCAAAACGGACGTTTGTATAATCTCATACCCTATTTTTTGTGCCCAGAGAGTACGGATGTTATAAAAAATTTGTGCCATCTGTTCACGTGTAATTGTAACATAGGGGTCAAGCTTATCTCCCGAGCCATTTAAAATTCCGTAGTATACAGCAGTTTCTAAATACGGCTTGTCCTCATCTTTAAGCTTGTCATAGTCATAAAACTTTGCTATTTTGCTTTCGCCTTGCTGAAGCGGAAGCTTGTAAACGCGGACAATCCATTCGGCAAGTTCCGACTTTAACGCCGGCATATTTTTAGGGAATGCACCATCAGAATTATAGTTTTTTGACATACAATAAATGTATTCATCAGGTGTTAAAATCCCATAATCAACAGCAAGTCTTACATAACCATCCGCCCAGGAATCTATGTTGTTGTAATCATTTGGCGCCTTAATTTTTGAGTTTAAAACTTTTGAATAATAAGAGTTTGCAGTTTCCTCATCTCCTGACGACCTGAAAAGCACAGCGAGTGCCTCACTTCTTGTCACAGTGCCTGTTGGATTAAAGTCTGACTCATAGCCTTTAATAAGCCCTGCCGCCGCCACTGTATATACTGCCACGCTCGACCAGTGATTTACCGGCATATATGCCATATCGTCAAATGTAATGCTTTTAAGTTCACTATAAACTTTATCTTTTGCTGCATAATCTGTGGTCTGTGCAAATGCCGAAGTGCAAAAAAGTGCAAATATCAGCAACATAAGACCTGCTCTTTTAACTAAATTCATTATGCTTTCCTCTTTACATCAAGTTCTAATCGGTTTTGTGATGAAACAACACCCTCAAGTTCTAAAGTATACTCCGTCAATATATGTGCGCTGTCCTTTTCTCTTAAAATATCAACATAATCTGAATTAATGTGAATTGTAAACATACCAAAAGGCATCTCATATACGCCTATATATTTTTCGCCCTTCTTAAAATACATTCTTGAGTTGTTTTCACCGCTTCTTGTAATGGTTACGCTTTCATCGTCCACTTCCAAAAGGGTTTCTGTTTTCCCAAGTCCCGAGCCTTCAGGCTCTTGATATTTTAATATGCTCTTTTCGGGGGTATAGCTATACTCTGCGTCGCACATCATCTCTATATCATAGCTTTCACCATCAGGTGAAGTCTGACGCGTTTTCATTGAAATAATAGAGTTTACTGTCATTTAATCCTCCTTGATTTTATCTATATCAACGCTTTTTAAAGCTCCCAAATCTCTTTTTAAAAACAATTTAGCCAAATCTTCAAATCCACCTTTTGCATCTGATACATAAAACTCATACGAAGGTTTTTTAAGTTCGCTTAATTTATTCTCGGTATCTAAAATTTCTTTAAGATAATTTGCCGCAGCCTTTCCAACATCAATTAAACTTACATTTTCACCCAAAACCTTAGAAATCACTTTTTTAAGCATTGGGTAGTGTGTGCAGCCCAAAATAACAGTATCTGCTCCATTGTCTATCACTTGCTTTAAATACTCTTTTGCAATCAAATATGTAGCCTCATGCTCCGAATATCCGTTTTCAACCAAATGAACAAACATAGGACACGCTATTGAAGTGATTTTGGCATCAGGCATAAGTTTTTTAATTTCTGTTTCATACGCCTTGCTATCTATTGTTCCTTTTGTTCCCAAAACAGCGATTTTTTTATTTTTTGTAGCTTTAACCGCAGCTATAGCTGCAGGCTCAACCACGCCGACTACACGAACCTTATCGCATGGAATTTCAGGAAGTGCAACGCTTGACACTGTTCCGCAAGCTGCCAAAATTATTTTTATATCAAAAGATTTCAAAAATGAAATATCCTGTTTTGCATATTTAATTATAGTTTCACTTGACCTTGAGCCATAAGGAACTCTTGCAGTATCTCCGAAATATATAATATCCTCGTTTGGCAAAACGTTTATTATTTCTTTAACAGCGGTAAGACCACCAAGCCCCGAGTCAAACACACCTATTGGTTTATTATTCATATTAAACCTCTCCGACAAAATTTTCAATAGCAAGCTCTATGAGCTTATCAACCAACTCTTCTGTGCCTATTCCGGTGTGTTCTAAAAGCATTGGATACATACTTATATCAGTAAAGCCGGGGATAGTGTTGATTTCGTTTAAGTAAATATCACCTGTCATTTTATGTACAAAAAAGTCAATTCTTGACATTCCTTTAAGCCCTATTTGGGTAAATGCCTTTTTTGCAAATTCTCTTATCTGATTTGATTTAGTTTCAGAAATCGGTGCAGGAATTACAAGCTTTGAATCTGATTGATATTTTGCCTCGTAATCATAAAACTCTTTATCAGGCACAATCTCTCCCAAAACAGAAGCAACCGGTTGATTGTTTCCCAAAACTGCACACTCAACTTCTCTGCCTTCTATGTACTCTTCAACCAAAATTTTAGAGTCAACTTCTGCCGCCCTTTTAAGATGCTCTTTTAATTCATCTTTATTATGCGACTTTCCTATTCCAACCGAAGATCCTGCATTTGCAGGCTTAATAAACACAGGATAGCAGAATTTGTCTTCGATTTTTTCAACAACTGCTTCTATATCGTTTAATTCATAATCTAAAACCGTAAGCCAGTCTGCCTGCGGGATGCCTAAGTTTTTAAGCATAATTTTTGTAGCCGTTTTATCCATACAAACCGCAGAAGAAATCATATCAGGTCCTACACACGGAATTTTTGCCAAAGCACAAAGTCCCTGGATTGTGCCGTCCTCACCACAGGCACCATGAAGCACAGGAAATACTACATCGACTTTTTTTATGTCAGCATTACCGTCTTTTAAAACCACTAAACCCATTGAAGCATCAGGACTTAAAAATGCAGGAGTAATATTTTTGTTTTCCCAGCTACCGTCTTTAATATGCTTAATGTCGCCTTCATATAAGAACCATCTTCCGAGTTTTGTAATGCCGACTTTAATAACATTATACTTTTTTTCGTTAAGTTTATTTAAAATATTTGTTGCAGACTTCAAAGAAACCTCGTGTTCTGTAGACTGTCCTCCAAACAAAACCAAGACATTAGTCAAACAAATCATATCCTTTCAGGAAATCAAATTTTATCCATTATACCAGGAGTAAATGGATGTAGCGGTTATTTGACCGCAGAAAGCCGACAGGCTTTTATAAATTTTGCAAAACAAAATTTAATATGCATCCATTATATTCTATTATTATATTTTATACTATATGAGCAAAAATTTCAACCTTTTAGGCCATATTTTCTTATATTTTTTACGAAAAAAAGCAGGTAAAAATGCCTGCTTTTCCTTTTATTGTATTTAGTAATGGAAAATTGTTCTGAAAGTCAGTAATTATCTGCTTTAACCTCAAAATATGCTTTAGGATGCGCGCACACAGGGCAAACATCCGGAGCGCTTTGACCATAGTGAATATATCCGCAATTGCTACATCTCCAGGAAACCTCAGTTTGCTTTTGAAACACCTCGCCCGTTTCAACATCTTTTATAAGCTGATTATACCTGTCAAGATGAGTTTTTTCAATTTCTCCTACCTCTTTAAAAAGTCTTGCGATGTTGTCAAACCCTTCTTCTTTTGCCACTTTTTCAAACTCTTTGTACATTTCAGACCACTCATAATCCTCGCCGGACGCACCGTCTTTTAAATTGTCCAAGGTGGTTGGCATTCCGCCTTTAATCAGTTTAAACCAGATTTTTGCGTGTGCTTTTTCGTTTGCGGCAGTTTCTTCAAAAATCTTTGCAATATGTTCATACCCATCTTCTCTCGCTTTTTCTGCGTAATAATGATATTTAGTTCTTGCCTGCGTTTCGCCTGCAAATGCCGCCATTAAATTTGCCTCAGTTTTAGAGCCTTTTAATTCCATAAAAAAACCTCCTTTTTTTAGTATGTTAACCAAAAAAAAGGAGGTTTATTCTTAAATCAGCAAACTATTGTGCCTGCCTTAAACTGGCCGTCTAACGTTGTGGTTACTGAAAGCAAATCCTCATTATCATCAACAGCCGAAAGTATCATACCTTTAGATTCAATACCCATAATTTTTCTGGGTTTTAGATTAGCAATTATCAAAACGTTTTTGCCAACCAAATCTTCAGGCTTATAATACTTTTTAATTCCTGAAAGAATAATTCTTTCTTCATTTCCTACCTTGAGCTTGAATTTCAAAAGCTTGTTAGCTTTAGGAACTTCTTCACACTCTAACACCTTTGCTACTCTTAAATCGCATTTTTCAAAATCCTCAAATTCGATTTCTTCTTTAAAAGGTTCGAATTTTTCTTCAGACTCATTATACTTTTCAAGGAATTTTTCGATTTTTTCTAAAGTTTTTTCCTCGTCAAGTCTTGCAAACAAAGGAACAGCTTCATTTGTCTGTGTGCCTGCTTTATATCCGCCGAATTCCTTTATGCTGTCAAATGACAAATCGCCTGCATTTATCTGATTTGCAATTTTTTCTGCAGTTTCAGGCATAAACGGAGTTAAGAGCACTGCAGCAATCCTGATTGCCTCAATCAAATTATAAAGCACTGTACCAAGTCTTTTGCTCTTGCTTTCATCTTTTGCTAAGTTCCAAGGAGTGGTTTCGTCAATATATTTATTGCTTCTTTTCAAAAGATTCCATATTTGCTCTATTGCATCGCTTGTTTTATATTCTTCCATTTTTGCTATAGCGTTTTTAACTGTCTCTTTTGCCTGACTAATAAGCTCATCATCAACCGCTTCTTTTTCTGAAGGCTCTTTAACCACGCCGTCAAAATATTTATGAGTCATTGCAACAGTACGATTAACGAGATTACCTAAAACATTTGCAAGCTCTGAATTATATCTTGCTATGATGTTCTCATAAGTAATGCTTCCGTCATTTGCATAAGGCATTTCTGACAAAAGATAGAATCTTACCGCATCAACACCAAAAAGCTCAACCAAATCATCTGCATATATAACGTTGCCTTTTGATTTGCTCATTTTGTCATTTCCAAACAAAAGCCACGGATGTCCGAAAACTTTTTTAGGAAGCGGGAGACCTAATGCCATAAGCATAATCGGCCAGTAAATTGTATGAAATCTTAAAATATCTTTTCCAATAACGTGAACATCTGCCGGCCAGTTCTTTTTAAAAAGTTCAGAAGGGTTTTCATCGTCATAACCGAGTGCTGTGATATAATTTGAAAGTGCATCTATCCAGACATAGATAACATGACCCGGATCAAATTCAACAGGCACACCCCATGTAAATGAAGTTCTTGAAACACACAAATCCTGAAGCCCCGGTTTTAAGAAATTATTAATCATTTCTCTTTTTCTTGATTCAGGCTGAATAAAATCAGGGTTTTGCTCAATATATTCCATAAGTTTATCCTGATATTTGCTCATTTTAAAGAAATATGCTTCTTCTTTGGCAGGTTTTACTTCTCTGCCGCAATCAGGGCATTTACCGTCTACAAGCTGACTTTCTGTATAAAAAGTTTCGCAGGGAACACAATACATTCCCTCGTATTCACCCTTATAAATATCTCCCTGGTCGTAGAATTTTTTGAAAATCTTCTGTACCTGTTTTACATGATACTCATCTGTGGTTCTGATAAACTTATCATAGCTTGTATTCATCAAATCCCAGATAGCTTTGATTTCGCCTGCAACACCGTCTACATATTCTTTTGGTGAAATTCCTGCGCTTTCAGCAATTTCCTGAATTTTAATTCCATGCTCATCTGTTCCTGTTAAAAAGTACACATCAAAGCCCTGCTGCTTTTTAAAGCGGGCAATGGCATCTGTTAATACAATCTCGTAGGTGTTTCCGATGTGCGGCTTACGTGAAGTGTATGCAATGGCAGTTGTTATATAAAATTTTTCTCCCATTTTATCTTATCCTTTCGAAAAAACTTATACTGTAGGCTTGTATGAATCTTTAAGTGTTACAGTTAAGTTGAATATTTTTTTGTCTGAGGTAGAATTTTTATCTACTGTAAAATATCCGTTTCGCATAAACTGGAAGCTTTCCCCAACGTTCGCATTCTCAAGGTCTTTATCCATTTTGCAGTCTGTTAAAACTTTAAGCGACTCGGGGTTTAAGTTATCCAAATAGTCTTCCAATTCACCGGGGTTTGAAGTCATAAAAAGCTTATCATACATATTAACCTGAGCAGTTAAGCAGTTAGTAGCATCAACCCACTGTATTGTACCTTTAACCTTTCTGCCGTCAGGTGAATTTCCGCCTTTGGATTCAGGGTCATAAGTACAAATGAGTTCCTTGACTTCTCCGTTTTCATCTTTAACAATTTCTTTAACCTTAACAAAATACGCGCCTTTAAGTCTTACCTCATTATCAGGTGTAAGACGCTTATATCCTTTAACAGGCACTTCCATAAAGTCATCTTGTTCGATATAAATATTTTTTGAAAATGTCACTGTCTTTTTGCCTGCCGATTCATCATTAGGATTAATATCAACCTCAATAGGTTCGCTTGTGCCGTCAGGATAGTTTTCGATTGTAACTTTAAGCGGTCTTAAAACTGCCATAGCACGAGGTGCATTTAAGTTTAAATTTTCTCTTACACAATGCTCCAAAAGCGCGTAGTCCACTACACTAAATGCCTTTGCGACACCGATACGGTTAGCAAAATCAATCATAGCTTCTGCCGGATATCCTCTTCTTCTCATGGCAGAAATTGTTGACATTCTCGGGTCATCCCAGCCATCAACAATACCGTCATCCACAAGTTTTTTGCACTTTCTTTTACTTGTTAATGTATTTGTTAAATTAAGTCTTGCAAACTCAATCTGTCTTGACGGCACTTCAAACTCACACTCTTTTAAAACCCAGTCATAAAGAGGTCTGTGGTCTTCAAACTCTAAAGAGCAAAGTGAATGTGTAACACCTTCTGCAGCGTCTGAAATGGGGTGTGCAAAATCGTACATCGGATAAACGCACCATTTATCGCCTGTTCTGTGGTGTGTTGCTTTTAACACTCTGTAGATAATAGGGTCACGCATATTAAGGTTCCCTGATGCCATATCAATTTTAGCACGAAGCACCTTAGAGCCTGTTTCAAACTCGCCATTTGTCATTCTTTGGAACAAATCAAGATTTTCCTCAACAGAACGGTTTCTATAGGGGCTTTCTTTACCGGGCTGAGTTAAAGTTCCTCTGTACTCTCTCATTTCGTCGGGAGTTAAGTCGCAAACAAAAGCCTTACCCTTTTTTATAAGCTTAACAGCACAATCGTAAATAATCGGAAAATAGTCTGATGCATAGTACACGTTATCCCAGTCAAATCCAAGCCATTTGATATCTTCCATAATTGCATCAACATACTCGGTGTCTTCCTTGGTAGGATTGGTATCATCAAGTCTTAAATTACACTTGCCACCGTACTTTTTAGCTGTTGAAAAATCAATATTAATTGCTTTAACATGCCCAATATGCAAATATCCGTTAGGCTCTGGCGGAAATCTGGTCTGAACTTTGTCATACACTTTTTCCTCTAAATCTTTGTCTATTGCGTCATGAATAAAATTAGAAATATTTTCCATAAAAATCTCCGTTTCTTTAAAGACTTTCTATAAATTCATCAATCCTTTTTAGCACTTTTTCTTTTCCTAAAGTTTTTAAAACGCCGTGCAGGTCAGGGGACTTCATTCTGCCTGTAACCGCAACTCTTATAACTGAGCTTATGTCGCCTACATGGCCTTTGTAGTTTTCAGGATTTGCCTTATACTCTTTTACTTCTCTTGCAAAGCCAATTTGAACTGCCAAATCTTTGAATTTATTGAACCAGCTGTCTTTATCATCATTTTCGTCATAAATTTCTTTGTATTTTTGGGCAATAACCTTCATATCAGCTTTATCAATGTTTTCGGGATATTCAAATCCGTTTTGCTTTATTTCGTCAAACATATACGAAAAGCTTTCTCTTACCTGAGACCACTTTGCAATGTCTTTTCTTGGCTTTTCAGGATTTCTGTCAAAGCCGAACATCTCGGTTGAATAAGCTTTGTCGCGTGTTAAAAGCCCATATAATTCTTCGTCGAACATCTTCGCCCATTCCACCGCTTTTTCATAAACTTTTTCTTTGGTCATTGAAGCGATAACATTTTTGCATATATCGTTTAATTTTACCATATCAAAAAGTCCGCCCGAATTGCTCATCTTGCTCATTTCAAGTTTAAACTCTGTCCAATGAGCATTTTTATTGGCACGTTTAAAATCTTCAAAATTATAGTTTGCCAAGTTTAAAAGATATTCCATAACTCCATCAACAGGGAAACCTTCTTCTGTATAAAAAGATACTGCCGCTTCCGGGTCTTTTCTTTTTGAAATTTTTCTTTTTCCGCCGCCGTCTTCTTTCATAATAGGTGCAATATGCGCATATTTAGGCGGTTTTAATCCAAGACAATAAAAAAGCTGCAAATGTATCGGCACGGAAGATATCCATTCATCGCCTCTTATAACGTATGTTGTGCCCATTAAATAATCATCAACAACATGTGCAAAATGGTATGTCGGAATTTTGTCAGACTTTAAAATTACGACATCTACAATATTTTCAGGCATTTCTATTTTGCCGCGTATACCGTCTTTAAAAGAAACTTTTCTTTCGGCATTACCCGGTGATTTAAGCCTTAAAACAAAAGGCATTCCTTTTTTTACATTTTCCTCAATCTGTTCGTAAGAAAGGTTTCTGCACTTTGCAAATTCGCCGTAGTATCCGGGTAAAAGCTTTTGGCTTTCCTGATTTTGCCTGATCCCAGCAATCTCTTCTTCTGTGCAAAAGCAAGGATATGCCAAACCTTTTTTCACAAGCTCTTTTGCAAATGCACCGTAAATTGCGCCTCGTTTGCTTTGAGTATAAGGCCCGTAATTTCCAATTTCCTCATCCTCTGCAACAACGCCTTCATCTATTTTAATGCCAAATTCACAAAGGCCCTCTAAAATCTTCTCAATACCGTTTTCAACCTCGCGTTTTTTATCAGTGTCTTCAATTCTTAAAATAAATTTTCCGCCGCTTTGGTGGGCAGTTCTTTCAGAAATAAGCGCAGAAAAAAGTCCGCCTATATGCAAAAAGCCTGTGGGTGACGGTGCAAAACGGGTAACCACTGCGCCCTCTTTTAGTTCTCTTTTAGGATATATAGCTTCATAATCTTCTATGGTTTTGTCAATTTCGGGCAAAATAAGGTCTGCTAATTTTTCATAATCCATAATGATTCATCTCCCTACTTTTATACATAATTATAATAATCTTTATTTTACCATATTTTATAGTGTTTGTCCATAATTTTTAGCAAAAAACTCTTTACTTTTAGGTTTGTGTAATTTATAATTAAATTGCAAATATTTTAGTAGGAGTTTTTATATGCAGAAAAAAAACAAGCAGGCATCAACCTTAACTGCCCTAAGTATTATTTCCAGCATTTACGGTCTTGTTTTGATTGCAAGTGCCACTTATTCAAGCGGCAGTATTTCAAACATTATCGTGCAATGTGCTGCAATTATAATCGGCATCGTAATAATGCTGATATTAAAAGCGCTGGACTTTGAAATTTTACTTGAGCTTAACAAAATAATATTTATAGCATACACTGCACTTTTAATCTTGGTTCTTGTCATCGGAACGGGCAGACAGGAAACCGGTACAAACGGTTGGATTTCGTTAGGTCCTGTCAATATTCAACCATCAGAATTTGCTAAAATAGGCTTTATAATAACTTTTTCTGCACATTTAAATTCTGTTTCAGACAAAATCAACAGTTTTAAAAACATTGCTCTTTTAATTCTTCACTTGGCCGTTCCTCTATCACTTATCTTGCTCCAGCCCGACTACGGGACAGCTATGGTATTCATTTTTATAACAATAATTATGTTGTTTTTTGCAGGGCTTAAACTAAGATACTTTGTGATTGCGGGCTGTGCATTTTTAGCGTCTGCACCATTTATATGGATGTTTTTGGACGAATTTCAGAAAAACAGAATTTTAGTATTCTTAAATCCTGAGCTTAGTCCCACCGGTGCAGGATACAATGTAATTCAGTCAAAGCTTGCCGTAGGGTCTGGTATGTTGTTCGGAAAAGGCCTTTTCAAAGGAACTCAAATACAGATGGACTTTCTGCCCGGAAAGCATACAGACTTTATCTTTGCAGTTGCAGGCGAAGAGCTTGGTTTTTTAGGAAGTCTTTTGATAATAGCTTTGCTTTCAACAATCATTTTTATTCTTGTTAAAAATGCAGCTGATGTAAAAAAGAAATCGGGGTCATATATTTTAGCAGGGATTGCGGCAATGCTTATTTTTCAAAGCTTTGAAAACATCGGAATGTGCATTGGAATAATGCCTGTAACAGGTATACCGCTTCCGTTTTTCAGCTACGGTGGTTCATCAATTCTTACAACTTTTATTTCAATCGGGGTAGCCTTAAGCGTACTTAAAAGAAAAGATTATATTTAATAAAAAGCACATATCTGTACGATATGTGCTTTTATGTATACAAATTATATTTCAACAAGCTTTGTGTCAATATCTTCAAATACTTTTTTAAATGATTCTTCCAAAGGGCCTTCTACAATCACATAGTCAACATCTGTAAACTGAGCAAGCTTTGCAAAGCCAACTCTGCCAATTTTTGAGTGGTCGCATACGTAATATTTTTTCTCGGAATTTTTCATCATTGCCTGTTTTATGCCGCATTCCTGTTCGTTGCTTTCCAAAATCCCAACGCTCTCAGTCATTCCACGGCTTGAGAAAAACATTTTGTTGGCAAAATAGTTGTTTGCGATGTCGTTTTGTGCAATGCTTCCAACAAGCGACTGATTATCACTTGCATATCCGCCGATTGCTATAACATTCAAATTAGGGTTACCTGCAAGCTCATTAATAACTCTTATAGAGTTTGTTACAATGGTAACATTTTTCATGTTTTTAAGTTCTTTAGCAATATAAAACGTGGTGGTTGAAGCATCTAAAAACACCGTATCGCCTGATACAATATAATTAATCGCTTCTTTTGCCAGACGTATTTTCGCGTCGACATTAATATTTTTTCTTTTTTCTAAAGAAAGCTCTCGATTAGAATCAACAATCGGCATTGCACCGCCGTGAGTTCTTACCAAAGCCTCCTGCTTTTCAAGCTTTTCCAAGTCACGACGCACGGTTTCTTCAGTAACACCAAGCTCTACGCTTAATTTTGTAACAAACACTGCACCGTCTTGCGACAAAAGCTCTAAAATCTTTTTCTGACGTTCTAATGCGAACATCACATCACCCCATAAATCTATCTATTACTGCATTTTTCGCATTTTCTGACAATTTTTACAATGCTGCCGTTTTTTATACCTGCTGAGTTTGCATCATCTGTATCAATATGCATTTCAACATTAAAATCGTCTCTTACACGCACCTGCACATCAAAAAACTTTGTAGGTTTAATGCCCTCAACCATAACATCAACATAGTCGCCGTCTTTAATATTGTGGCGCTCAGCATAAGCCGGTGTAAGATGAATGTGTCGGTTAGCAATAATAACCCCTTGTTTTAAGTACACACTGCCCTTAGGACCTACAACAACAACCTTTTCAGACCCTTCAATCTGACCTGACGGACGTACAGGGGGACTTACTTTTAATATAAAAGTATCGGTTCTTGAAATTTCGACCTGAGTATCTTTTCTTACAGGTCCCAAAACACGAACTTTTTCGATAGATTTAAGTGACGGGCCAACCAAAGTAACGGTTTCTTCTGAAGCATATTCTCGTCCCATCAAGGTTTTCTTTTTAGTAAGCTCATAACCTTTGCCAAACAAAATATCAAGGTCTTGTCTGGAAAGGTGAATATGCCTTTGGGAAACGCCCACCTTTATCTCGCCGTTTGCATCTTTATTATATTCATTTATTACCTTTAAAACTGCATCTTCAATAATTTTTGTATCCATTAAAATCTTCCTTTATGAAATAGTGCTTTCCATATCAAAAAACTTAAGTATCTCGTTATGAGGGTTTGCAATTACCTCATTACCAAAAATCCTTCCCAACACTTTTGCACCTTTATAACCTGCTTCAACAGCGGCTTTAACTGCAGAAACATTTCCTGTTATAATGTAAGTTACAAGTCTTCCGCCAAGTCTTTTTTCGGTATGTACCAATCTGACTTCGGCAGCCTTTAACATTGTATCTAATCCCTCGATTGAGGCAACAAGGCCTTCAACCTCCAAAAGTCCGATTGCGCCTTTGGTTTCAGGTGCTGAAGCTTCAACGCCTTTAAATGTTTTAGGAAATTTCTTATTATACTTATCTTTGTTGATATCTATAAGATAGGCCATATTTTCAGTATCTTCGTCAGGGCGCGCTATTATATGAGATACAATATATTTACCCTGTCCTTTTGCATAACTAACACCTGCGTCCACCGCCGCTTTAACTGCTGCAACCTCACCTTCGATTTTAACAATCATAACAACAGGTGCCGGAACGTCAGGCGAAATAGGTCTGTTTCTGTCAAAAGCAATAACTTTAACATCGGCCGCTTTTGCCGCAACATCACCCACACATACGGCAGTGGTAAAGCTATAAACTTCAATCATTCCCAAAGCTTTCATTATTTGCTGTATCCTTTCGTCAAGTAGTAAAATCAAACAATATGAAGTCCGTCTACCATAACACATCTTCTGCTTCTTGTAAATGAGTGAGCAGCAGTCAGCCCTTCACCTGTAGGACCTGCAATGGTAAATGTTGTATAACCTTCACCGCCTGCGCCAATACCTGCATAAGACGGAGCATTTTTAACAAAAATTGTTGTTTCAACCGCTCTTGCAAATCTTGTGAGATGGTCAATATTTTTTGAATGAATATGTGCTGTATGACGGTTGCCATGTTCAGCCTTTACTGCTAAATCAATAGCTTCGTCAATATTATTTACTCTTACAATAGGAAGTATTGGCATCATAAGTTCTTCCTGGACAAACGGATGATTAAAATCAGTTTCGCAGATTATAAGTCTTGGGTCTGCGTCAATTCCGATTTCTTTTAAGAATTTAGATGCATCTCTGCCTACAAAATCTTTGTTGATTGAGTATTTACCGTCTTTTTCAATAAGTGCAACTTTAACAATCTTGTCAATATCTGCGCCTTTAACAAGGTATGCACCGTTTTCAAGCATAGATGCGATAAGTTTATCTGCTACATTGTTAAATACAAAGCATTCTTTTTCAGCAATACATGGAAGATTGTTGTCAAAGCTTGCACCTTTAACAATATCTGCACCTGCTTTTTTAACATCAGCAGTATCGTCAACAATAACAGGAGGATTTCCTGCACCTGCACCGATTGCCTTTTTGCCTGATGACAAAAGCGCTTTAACAACCCCGGGACCGCCTGTTGCAACAAGCATTCTAACTATAGGAGATGCCATCATCTCATTTGATGATTCTCTTGTTGGCTTTACAACAGAAACTACTAAGTTTTCAGGGCCGCCTGCCTCTAAAACAGCTCTGTTTACGAGGTCAACTGCATAGTTTGCAGTATCACATGCATTAGGATGCGGATTAAATACAACTGCATTACCGCCCGCAATCATACCCATTGCATTACATATAACCGTTTCAGAAGGATTTGTTGACGGTGTAATACTTCCGATTACACCATAAGGTGCCATTTCAACAAGAGTCATACCATCGTCCCCTGTCATAACAGAAGGCTTTAAGTCCTCTGTTCCGGGAGTTTTGTTTGCTACAAGCTGATGCTTGATAATTTTATCCGAAACTCTTCCCATTTTGGTTTCTTTAACGCCAAGCACTGCCATATTTTCAGCTTCAGCCAATGTGTATTCTCTGATTTTAGAAATCATTTTTTCACGCTGAGCAACGCTATAAGCCTTAAATTCCTTATATGCCTTATCAACAGCTACAAGTGCTTCTCCCATTGTAGGGAAAACGCCCTTAAGCTGTCTGCCATTTACTATGGCATTTTCGGTTTTTACACCTTTTACTACCTTTTCAACTATTTCCTGAATGTAACTTTCACTTATATTCATAATTTCTCACCCTCTATAATAAATTACCATATTGCTATTTTTGAAAGTATTCTTTCGACAGAAGCCTCCGTAACTTCACGGGGATTCGTTTTTGTACAAGAATCATTCAAAGCACTTTTAATAATATCGGCTTTGCTTGCCTCATAATCTTCCTTAGTCACTCCTGCTTCTTTCAATGTCGCAGGAATTTTCATCATTTTCATCATATATTTTATTTCTTCTACCAAAGACTCTACTGCAATTCTTTTTGTATCGTGAGGCAATCTTAACATTCTTGAAATCTCAGCAATTCTTTGCATTGCTTCGGCTTTATTGTATTTTCCAAAATTATGATGAAGGTCTGCATTAAATTCAACGACATGAGGAAGGAGCATCGCGTTTGCTCTTCCGTGAGGAATATGGAATTTTGCACCAAGTGCATGGGCAATTCCGTGATTAATTCCAAGTCCTACTTCATTAAACGCCATACCTGCAAGACAAGATGCACTATGCATTTTTTCTCTGGCTATAAGATTATCTCCTTCTTTGTATGCAACCGGAAGATACTCAAAACAAATTTTAAGAGATTTTTCTGCCAAAGCGTCTGATGCATCGTTTGCAAGTGTTGAAACATAAGCTTCCATTGCGTGTGTTATAACATCAAATCCTGTATCAGCTGTTACCGAAGGAGGAACAGATGTAACAAGTTCAGGAATTAATATAGCAAGGTCGGGCAAAAGATCTTCGTCAACCAACGGATATTTTATTCCTTTTTCCTCATCTGTTATAACTGCAAACTGAGTTACCTCAGACCCTGTGCCGCTGGTGGTGGGAATTGCAACAAGCTTTAAATCCTTACCTGTTACTTTTTTTGCCATAAACACCATTGCTTTTGCTGCATCAATAGATGAACCTCCACCAAGTGCAACAACTATCTGTGTATCGCATTTTTCAAGAAACTCTAATCCCTTAATTATCAAAGAAATCGGCGGATCAGGTTTTACTTCATCAAAAACATCGACTCTGTTACAGCCAGAAAGCTTGTCGGTAATCATTTTAACCTTACCGCTTTTGTTCATAAATTCATCGGTAACAATAGCGGCATTCACATTTTTATAATCTAAAAGTGCATCAATCGCATTATCGCTGAATTTTACTTCAGTTTTAATTTTGAATTTATTCATAAATTACGCTCCGCTTATAAAATTGTGTCCCAAAGCTTCTTATCAGGATTAGGAATAACAGATGCATCAAGCAGCATACCGTTATTACCAATTTTAGCTTTTGCATTTTCTATTGATGCCGTTACTGCAGCAACCTCACCTGTAATATACATATAAGATTTTCCGCACATACCTCTTGCAATTCTGAGCTCAATCAAATCAACCTCAGCAGTTTTTGCAGCAAGATCGGCTGCAACAATAATTGAAGCCGCTGAATATGTTTCCAAAACGCCCAACGCATTTGGATTTTCAACCGGATTTGAACCATAAATTGCAGGGAAAATAGACTCATCAGGATTTCCAAGCACAAAGCTATCAACCATTGTTTCGGCAAACTGAACCTTAGCCGCATCAATTGAAGCCCTTACAGCACTTAACTGCCCTGTTATTATGATAATATATTTGCCCGGGCATACAACCTGTGCCTCTATAACATCTACATCAGCCGTTTTTATAATGATATCAGCAGCTCTAACGCCCGATGATACATTCTGAAACTCAGCCATTCCAATCGCTTTTGCCATATCTTACTCTCCTTTTATCGTAACGAATCTATCGCTGACTTCAAGCACTGTACCTGATATTGAAGCATGAATATTCACACCCAGTTTGTCAGCCGACGATTCCCCAATTACCTGACCATATTCAACCTTATCGCCTTTTTTTACCACCGCTTTGCAAGGCGCACCTATGTGCTGTGACAATGCAATTTTTACAGTTTTTACGCTTCTAAGTTCGTTATCCAAAGGTGCAGGTTTGTCATACTGTGTAAGTCCCAGTCTTGCAATAAGGCGATGCATTGGAACTTTTCTGAATTCCCTTTGCTTTGATACTTCTTTGAACGAAATATCATCAGGAATTTTAACTCCGTTTTGTTTTAGTCCATTTTTATAGACAGAAATCAGCGTTCTTGGTGAAAGTCCCTGATTACAAGCATACATTTCACACAATCCGCACGCAGAACAAAACATTGTATTGACAAACGGCTCAATATCCCTTGTAACTCCCGATGTCGCCACTCTCATAAATTCATGTGGCTTTATGGGATGCCCCAAAAGATTTCTTGAACACATATCTGTGCACATTTTACACTGACAGCAAGCACTCATTGCACGTTTCATATCAGTTTTAATGCTTGCACGTCTTTTATTTATAATATAATGGTCTTTAGGCATAACCAAAATACCATTTGTTGTCTTTGTTACTGTTTCAAATTCTTCAACCAAACCACCTGTCATAGGACCGCCGTTAATCAGCATATAATCCTGCACAGTGGCTCCTCCTGCCATTTTAATAACTTCTTTGATAGAAGTTCCAATAGGCACTTTTACCGTTACAGGCTTTTTAACCTCACCTGCAACCGTTATGTATTTAAATGTAACAGGCTCATTTTCATTAATTGCCCTGTATACATTGTAAATTGTTTCAACGTTGAACACCGTCACCCCAACCGTAATTGGGAGTTTTCCAGGCTCAACAACCCTTTTTGTTGTTTCGTAAATGGTGACAACCTCATCACCTGCCGGATAAATCTCAGGCAAATATCCTATACTTATCCTTTTAAAAGACTCGAGATGCGCTTTTACTGCATTAACCGCCTCACTATATGCAGGTTTTACAGCAATAATAACACTTTTTGCATCAACCAAATCAGCAATTAAGTCAAGCGTGCTCATAATTTCATAAGCATACTCTGTCAAAACTTGTCTGTGCAACTTTAAAAGAGGCTCACATTCGGCACAATTTAGTATAATTGTATCTGCTCTTTTATCAAGTTTTGCATACGAAGGAAATCCGGCACCGCCGGCACCTACCACGCCATTGACTTTCATAAGCTGTTGTAATTTTTCAAGTGTCATAGCCATTTCTAACCTTTCTAAATACTATCATTTAAGTTCGCTGCCATCATCAATTATGCCGACAATCGCAGCATCAACAGGGCTTGATGCCATATTGCAGCCAATTCTTGCTGCACTTCCTGTTGCAACCAAAACAAATTCACCGATACCTGCTCCAATGTTATCAACAGCAACAATGTTACCTGTTCCTGTTTTGTGTGCAGGTTCAACAATCATAAATTTGTTTCCGATTAAATTTTCGTTTTTTCTTGTAGAAACAACACTTCCTACTACCTTACCGATAATCATAAAGTTCCCTCCCGTGTACTATCATCAGGGTCGCCGCGACATGCACGGCAACCCATATATTTGACAGTTAATTATTTGAGTGACGGAAGAATTTTTTCAACATCACCATGAGGTCTTGGAATTACGTGTGTAGCAATAATTTCGCCAAGTCTCTGAGCGCTAGCCTGACCAGCTTCAACAGCAGCTTTAACAGCTCCAACATCGCCACGAACCATAACGCTTACCAATCCAGAACCGATTCTTTCTGTTCCTAAAAGCTGTACGTTTGCAGCTTTGAGCATTGCATCGGCAGCTTCAATTGCAGCTACCAAACCTCTTGTTTCAACCATTCCTAATGCTTCTAATGCCATTTTCTTTTCCTCCTTAATAGATTCAACCTTAATATTAACTTCTTTTTTAGGCTCTGCCTTTGGAGCCGGTGCCTTAGTTGTCTTGTTAGATGTTGCCATTTATCTCACCTCTTAATTAAAATTTGGGGAGAATTTTTTCAACGTCTGCGTGTGGTCTTGGGATTACATGAACTGCAACCAATTCACCAAGACGTGATGCGCAAGTAGAACCAGCTTCTGTAGCAGCTTTAACAGCTCCAACGTCACCGCGAACCATAACGCTTACTAATCCTGAACCGATTTTTTCAGTGCCGATAAGTGTTACCTCAGCAGCTTTTACCATTGCGTCTGCTGCCTCAATTGCTGCAGTAAGACCTCTTGTTTCAATCATACCTAATGCTTCTAATGCCATGATTTATACCCTCCTAAAATTAATTATTTATTATTGCTATTTTAAGGCCTTCCATCTTAAGATTTGTGATGTGAGCCTCATTGATTTGGTCAAGCGGGAACTTGTGAGTGATGAGCTTTTCCATTGGAAGTCCAATGCCTTTTGCTCTCTTTAAGAAATCAAATGTTGTAGCATAATCTCTTAAAGTGTAAACCCAAGAACCAACTGTTGTAATTTCCTTTGAGCAAATATCAAAGTGTGGATTGATTGTAGCGTCGCCACCGTTTATAAAGAATCCAAGCTCGCAAAGTCCGCCGCCGTTTCTTATAAACTTATAGATGTTTGCGTGAGCAACAGGTGAACCTGTACACTGGAATGCAAAGTCAGCTAAGTATCCGCCAAACGCGTCTTTTACTGCTTCTGTTAGTGCTTCAATACCTTTATGGTCTTTAAAGTTAACAGATGCAGTCGCTCCCATTTCTTTTGCGAAATCAAGGCGTTTTTGTTCGCCGTCAACTGCAACAATGTTTTCAACTCCCATTGTGCGAAGTATTGCGATACAAATAAGTCCTATAGGACCACAGCCCTGCACTACAACTCTTGAATTAAATCTTAAAATACCTGTAGTTTTTGCACGTTCTACCGCATGAATTAAAACTGCACTTGGTTCAATTAAAATTCTTGAATCGAGGTCTAAATCGCTAACGTTGAATATTGTAGAACCGCCTCTTATTACTATGTAATCTGCAAACCATCCGTTTAAGTGAATGTCGTCATCCGGGATAAGTCCGTAAACCTCAGCCCCTGAGCCTACATTCTGCTTGTTAAGGTCGAACATTGTAATATCCGGGTCATCTTTAAAAATCATACAGGTAACAACTTTATCGCCGATATTAAGTGGCTTACCCGCACTGTCTTTTTTAACATTTTTACCCATCTTTACAATCTCGCCTGTACCTTCGTGACCGAGAACAAGCGGGATAATTCCAAACGGATCGCGTTTAAACTCATGTGCGTCTGTTCCGCAAATACCGCAACCTTCAACTTTGACCAAAATGTCATCGTCGCCAAGCTCAGGGATTGGGAACTCTTTAATTTCGTAGTTTTCAAGCTTTGTAAGCATTGCAGCTTTACTTGTCTTTGGGATTGCTCCGCCTGACGCTTTAGGTGCAGGCTTTGCATTTCCGCCCATTTCAGACAAAACCTGCTGAACTATAGCTTGAATTTTATCCTGATTAATGTCCATTTCTGCGCTCCTTTTTTTAGATTCTTGTATAGTTTTAATCCCTATCACAGGAACATTAAAACCATTAAGTTGTGCCTTATCGGCATCATAAACTATAAACTTATGTTCAAGGCTTGTAATTGCCTGCATTTTAAACAACACAGCCTTTAAGTTATCAGCCTTTGTAACTGCGTTTGTTTCAAGTCGTTTTATTTCATCTTTGGTTGCGTAATATCCGCCGCCTTCTATTAGATGATAAATAAACTCTTGTTTTTCTTCTTTCAAAACCTCAACAACCGTACTTTTACCGCTGCAAGCAATTTCGAATGCCTTTTTTTCAAGTGCGGTCATTTTATAATTCCTCCCAGGCTTTTGCTCCGAACTCTGCCAAGTAGGTGTCCTGTTCTTCGCTTCCGCCGCTAACACCAAGTCCGCCGACAATCTTGCCACCAACATAAAGTGGCTCGCCTCCGCCAAAAATAACAATCTGACCTTGATTGGTAAACTGTATTCCGTAAAGAGGCTCATTTGGCTGACTTAAGCCTTTTAGCTTGGATGTTGACATTTTAAGTGCAACTACGGTATATGCTTTATTAAAAGCAACATCATAGCTTGCAATGTATGAATCATCCATACATTCAACCAACACAGGTCTTGCTGCTGAATTGGAAACGGCAACTACTGCTTTTACTCCAATTCTTTCTGCCTCCTGTTCAACCAGCAAAGCGAGTTTTTTGGCTTTTTGAAGTGTCATTTCTGAAGAAGAATTTGCAATCACATCTTTTATTGCAGCAGCTACCAAAGAAGAAATATTTTGTTCATTCATATAACTGCTCCTTTCAAAATGCAATTATTTGCCAAGCTGTTCCATTACTCTCTTGGTGATAGATGCAACTAAATCAGCATCAGCATTTCCGATTGTAGCAGCTTTGTGACCACCACAGTTGCCGCCGCATGAATGACAGCTTGATTTGCCGTTTTTAGCATTCGGGCAAAGGTCAGCAGGATGTTTACCTGTCATACCAAACTGTCTTCTGATTTCATAAAGTCTTTCAACCTGTGAAGGTGATAATTCTTTAGGGCCGCCAAGCTGTTTTGCTTTGAACAAGAGTTCAGCATAAAACTCCAAAGATTCCATCTTGTGGTAAGCAGCAAGAAGGCTGTCTGAATAAGCAAGTGCACCATGGTTAGCAAGAAGCACTGCATCGTAATACTGCAAATACTTTTCTACTGCATCCGGAATTTCCATAGTAGAAGGTGTGCCATACTCAGCAATCGGAACGCAACCGAGAGCAATAACTGCTTCAGGCATAATAGGCTGTGTAAGCGGAATGCCTGCGATAGCAAAGCTTGTTGCGTAAATAGGATGAGCATGAACAACGCTATTTACATCAGGTCTCTGCTGATAAACTCTCATGTGCATCTTAATTTCAGAAGAAGGCTTAAAGTTTCCGTTTGCCTGGATAACATTACCGTCTCTGTCAACTTTACAGATGTATTCAGGAGTCATAAAGCCCTTACTAACGCCTGTAGGTGTGCACAAAAATTCGTTATCGGAAAGTTTAACAGAAATGTTACCGTCGTTTGCAGCAACCATACCTCTGTTGTAAATTCTCTTACCGATGTCGCAAATTTGTTTTTTGATTTCAAATTCTGAAGTCATAATCTATTCTCCTTTTCTGTTGAAATTAATTTTATTTTGCATTTATATAATTGTTTACAATATAATACTACCACTTTTTCTTTGTTTTGTCAATAAAAACGTGTTGTTTTTTTTATTTTTTTGTGGTTTTTTGTGAGTTTTTTGACTAATTTGACAAATAATCAGTCAATTCCTCGATTCCCTCACCCGTTTTCGAGCTTATAAAAAAGATTTTCTTACATCCTGTAAGCTCAAGCCAGTTCTTTGCTTTTTCAGGATTTGCTTCTTTTTTGTCTATTTTTGTCACTATACCTATAACCTCACGGTTTACAAGGCAAGTTATATTAGGCGGAAAAAGTGAGTAGTTTTCTGTTGCACTTAAAAGAAGTCCTACTACATCTGCCTCGTATGAATAAAGTGCAAGTGCTCTTCCTAAGTGTGCATTTTCAGCATACTCACCGGGAGTATCAATAATAACATCGTGGTAGTTTATGTACTGGGTTTTCTGATACTTAACAGGCTGTTTTTTTAGTGCCTGTGTGAGCGACGTTTTTCCGCTTCCCGTTCTTCCCATGAAGATAATTCTTTTTATTTTAAACCCCTCCGCATCAGGTCTTTGTAATTTCGCAAATAGTAAACCCAAGTTTGTTCTTGCAATAATCACAAATTGCATTCATTGAAGCCTCAACCTCAGACACTGTACCTGTTGTGATAAGAGTTCCGCTGAAACGGTCTACAAATCCAAGCTCTGCGCCAGATGCCTTGATTGCAATATCCCCGGCAATGATTGCTGTTTCAGAAGGCGACAATGTTATAATACCGATTGCCGACTTAGAATACTCAACAGCGGGGTCTAATCCTAACTTTTTATATAAAATTGCATCCGGGTTTGCTATTATATGTGCAAGAGTAATCTGTTTACCCGGAACAAGCTCTTGAACTATTCTCATTTTATCCTGCATTGAAAAATCTTGCATATTACCCTCCAATCTGAGCATTTAAGCCTACAGACTCTGCTGCCTTTAAAATCTCTTGCATTTTTTGTTCACTTGGAGTTTTGATATCTTCAAGTTCATACTCTCTTCCAAGCCACCTGTATTTGTCTGTTCCAAACTTATGATACGGCAAAAGATGTATTTCAGTAACATTTTTAAGACTTTTTGCGAATTTTGCTATGTCTGTTATTTCTTCCACTGTATCATTAAATGTAGGAATTACCGGAACTCTTATAATCAGCCTCTTTGCATTTTCAGCAATTTTTTTCGCATTTTCCAAAATGCGTTCATTAGGCTGGCTTGTAAAAAGTCTGTGCTTTTGGCTATTCATATGCTTAATATCCATAAGGTAGACATCCAAGTAAGGAAGCAATCTTTCAATTACTTCGTACTTTGCAAATCCTGTAGACTCAATGGCAGTTGAAATGCCGTTGTATTTGGCAGCCTGCAAAAGTGCTACTGAAAAGTCAGGTTGCAAAAGGCATTCTCCACCAGAAAGTGTTATGCCACCGCCGGAACGTCTGAAGTAAGGGAAGTCTTTTAACACTTCTTCTATTACTTCCGCCACCGTAACATCACGTCCTACGGTTTTGATTTTGCCGTCCATATTCATTTGCTGGATATCATAGCTTTGCGACTCCGGATTGCAACACCATTTACACCGAAGCGCACAGCCTTTCAAAAACACAATGCTTCTTATTCCGGGACCATCGTGGACTGAAAATTTCTGAATGTCAAATATCCGTCCCCTTACATTGTAAAAATCTTTATCCATTAAAATCCACCCTGCTCGGTTCTGTTGATAATGTCGTCCTGAAGTGATTTTGAAAGTGTTGTAAAGAGAGCAGAATAACCCGCAACACGTACAACCAAGCTCTTATAATTTTCAGGATTTTTCTGTGCGTCACGCAGTGTTTCACGGCTTACAACGTTAAACTGCATGTGACTTCCCTTCTGGTCAAAATATGCTCTTATTAATGAAACAAAGCTCTCTAAACCTGCTCTTCCTTTTAATGCTGACGGATGGAACTTCATATTAAACAGTGTTCCGTTAGATGCAATAAAGTGATCTAATTTTGAAACTGAGTTTGCCGCAGCAGTAGGACCGTTAACGTCTCTTCCTGCACAAGGCGATACACCGTCTGCCACAGGAGTATATGCAAGTCTGCCATCGGGAGTTGCGCCGGTTTGCGCACCAAGCGGAACATTAGCCGATACCGGGTAAAGTCCTGCCTGATAACTTCCTCCTCTTGGGTTTTTATACTGCTCTAAAGGTTTTGTATATGTATACGCAACTTCTCTTGCTAAAGCGTCTACCTCACTATTGTCATTACCAAATTTAGGGAGCGCATCAATCATTTCCAAAAGCTTATCGTATTTAGCTTTCTTTTGTTCGCTTACTCCGCCGCTTTGTGCAACCATTTTATAAATCTCTGCAATTTTTTCTTCAGAAACCGCCTGGCCTGCCGCTACAATCTGTCTTACAATTTCTGTTGTTATTGCTGTAGCCTGTTTATCGTCAACGCTTCTTCCGTAGTTATCTTTTAATGCTTCTTTAAATTCAGCCAAAGTAATTTTCTTTTCATCAAACACAAGCTTTTTAATTGCATAAAGGCCGTCTGCCATATTTGCAATACCGAATCCTTGCGGGCCTGTAAAGTTATAAACAGCGCCACCCTCTTGGACTGACTTTCCTCTCTTGATACAATCATCAACCATTGACGAAAGATAAGGAAGCGGGCAACGAAGTGCATGTGCCATATCAATAGCATTATCGGCATTAACCATAAGCTTAATCATATATTCCATATGAGCTTTATATGCATCAAAAAATTCTTCGAATGTTTTAAAATCTTCAACATTGCCTGTTTCAACACTTATTCTTTCTCCGCCATCCATACCATTAGAGAAAACAAGTTCAACAATTCTGCACATATTAAAGAATGCAGCATCATGCCAACCATCTGTTTTTCCGGAACATTGTGGTTCTACACATCCGATAATGTTATAATTTCTTGCATCTTCTAAAGTAAGACCGCGATTTACAAGTGCCGGAATAATAACCTCGTCATTGTAATATGCAGGAAGACCTACGCCTGTTCTGGTAAGTTCTGCTGCTTTTATCATAAATTCGTGCGGAGTACCATTCCAAACTCTTACTGAAAATGATGGTTGAGGCAAAAGCACGTGCATATTAGCTTCGATTGTCATAAATGAAAGGTCGTTTGTTGCGTCTCTGCCATCAGGAGTCTGACCTCCTGCAATCAAGTTCTGGAACAAGCTATATCCTGCAAAACCTTCTGCCGACGCCAAATCTCTTACTTTTGTAAAGTCATTGAGCTTAACCCATAAGCAGTCAATAAGCTCTTGCGCAAACTCTTTTGTGATATTACCTGCATCCATATCTTTTTTGTAATACGGATACATATACTGGTCAAATCTTCCCGGTGAAATTGAATGTCCGCTTGATTCTGTCTGCACCAGAAGCTGAACAAACCAGAACGACTGACAAGCCTCATAAAATGTTTTAGCGCCGTTTTCCGGAACATTTGCACAGTTTTCCGAAATCTTTAAAAGTTCTTGCTTTCTTGTGCTGTCAGCACACTCGTTTGCCATTTTATAAGCAAGCTCTGAATATCTTTTTGCAAAAATAATTGCAGCCTCACAGCTTATAATAACTGCCTCTAAAAATGAACTTTTAGCAGCAAAATCTGCATCTGAAATATCGCATAAAGCAAGCTCTTTTTTAGCCTCATTCATAATGCCTTTATAGCCGATTTCCAAAACTTTTTTATAATCAACGGTAACGTGACCAACACCATTATAAAAGTAGTTTCCGGGTGTGAAAACATTATGTTCGATTGCTTTAAGTGCAGATGGCGCCATATAAGATGTTGCCAAATCACTTGAGGTTTTCCCTTTCCAGTACTTATAAACCTCTCTTAGCTCTTTCTTTGTTTCCTCTGAAATATAAAATGGGTCAGCCGAGCGTGCCTCTATGGTGTCAAATTCTTTTTCAAGCCATTCAAAAGAATATTCAGGAAATACCTGACAGCTTCTTGAACTCTTTGTAGCTGCACCAACAACCAGTTCCTCGTCACGAATGGTAACGGGAAGTTTTTCACAGATATTTTTAAACGCTTTGGCACGTCTTAAAATTATAGGCTCTCCCTCTGTTGCTTTATACGCCTCTGTGAGAAGCACCGCGCGGTCTGCCTCAATTTCAGGCGCTTTATTGAACAAATTATTAATCAAACGGTCAATTCTTGGGCTTTTTGCAATCCCATCAAAATCAAATCTTTTCATTTTGCCGCCTCCTTTATTATTGACTCAATAGCCTGCGCTATATCGTCTGTGTAATACTTACAAATTTTTCTTATCTCATGCTTTGAATTTTTTACCGCATAGCTGTTTGTGCAGCTTTTCAAAAATTCTACATCATTTTCACTGTCGCCAAACGCTGCACAATCATCGGGCTCTGCTCCGATGCCATTCATAAGCTTTTTAAGTGCAATTCCTTTATTTATACCTTCTTTTACAAATTCACAAAGTGTATTGTCTTTGTAAACCATATCAAAAGGAAGTTTTTTAAGCGTTCTGAAGTTTTTATATAAAACCAGTTTAAAGGTGCAATCTTTAATCTCAGAAACATCTGAAATTCTAACTGCATGACCGTTATACTGCCCTTTTATCTTCCTTATAAAATATGGGTAATCAGATTTAACATAAGTCATATATTTGCCATGAAGCACAAACTCAGGGAAGTCATTTATAATTTTAAGGTCTTCTTTTGAAAATGGACTTCCGTACAAGCTTTTTCCGTCTTTCACAACCAGAGCACCGTCAAGTGCAATAAAATATGTATTTTGACAGAGTCCGTCAAAAATTCTTAAAAGCTCGCCGTAGGTTCTGCCTGAAGCTACCGAAAAGTCAATTTCAGAAGCTTTAAGCATTTCTAATGACTTTAAAATTCTGCTATTTAATTTTTTCTCACCCTTTAACAAAAGAGTTCCGTCTAAATCACTTGCTATAAGCTTCATATAAAATACCTCGATATTAATACAACTATATTTTACACTACTTTTATACTAAAGTCAATAGCAAAACCAAAAAAAGTCAACAAAACAAAGAAAAATACAGAAGAATTTTTCCGTTTTTTGCAGATATTACCTCTAAAATCAAAAATTTTCCAAAGAATTTTCCTGTTTAAGGCAACAAAAAAAGCCATCCTTATGCCGGTTTGCCTATTGGTTTCGGCTAAGGATGGCTTTTACGCTCTTTTAATTATTCGCAATCGTGATCGCAGCAACCACAATCGCGGTCATCAAATTCTAAAGAAATTTCTTCTCCGCAGTTAGGGCAAAGGATTTCTTCATCTTCGTCCAAAAGGCTGCCATCTACGAAAATTGTTTCTCCGCACTTATCGCACTCAAATTCGTAAACATCATCATCGTCACAGTCACAGCAATCGCAATCGTCATCATCGCAATCACAATCGCAATCGTCATAATACTCTTCTTCTAAATCTCCGAGGTCATGGTCAATTTCATCAATTTTAGCATCAAGTTCTTCAATGTATGCTTCCAAATCGTCAATTCTTTCAGCCATTTCGTCAATTACTTCCAAAAGCTTTAAAATCAGTTTGCTTTCTTTTGAAGCTTCCAATTCCAAACCTTCTGCCAAACCTTCTAAATAAGATGCTCTTTCTTTTAATGTTCCCATAATTCTATTCTCCTTTTAGTCTATTATTAAAACATCGGCTTTAAATTATGCTCTTTCCATATATTCGCCGGTTCTTGTATCAACTCTGATCATTTCGTTGTTGTCAATAAACAGCGGAACCATAATCTGAGCGCCTGTTTCAAGTGTTGCAGGCTTTGTTGCGCCTGTTGCTGTATCACCTTTGATGCCCGGCTCTGTTTCTGTAACTAAAAGTTCAACAAATGTAGGCGGTTCAATGCCAAAAATATTGCCTTTGTATGACAAAATTTTGCAAATCATTTCTTCTTTAACAAATTTAAGGGTGTCACCAACCTGGTCAGCATTAATTGGAATCATATCAAATGTTTCCTGATCCATAAAGTAATAAAGTTCACCATCTGTGTATGAATACTGCATATCTTTTCTTTCGATATGAGCTTTTTCAAGTTTTTCTGTAGGTCTGAATGTTTTTTCAACAACGCCGCCTGTGATAACGTTTTTAAGCTTTGTTCTTACAAAAGCTGCACCTTTACCAGGCTTAACATGTTGGAATTCAACTATCTGAAAAACATTTCCTTCCATTTCAAATGTAACACCGTTTCTAAAATCTCCTGCTGAAATCATAAATAAAACCTCCAATTTATTCTTTTATCTATTTTATACTAATTTTACAATAATTTCAAGTGTTTTTCATAATATTATCAATTCTTTGGAACTTTTTTGCAAACTTTGAGCGCTCTTTTGTGTTACCAGCACAGTATTTTCAATCCTTACGCCAAATTTATCAGGCATATATATTCCTGGTTCTACCGTTACAACATTGCCTTCTTTTAATACTTCCTGTGATTTTGGACTTAAAACAGGATTTTCGTGAATTTTAAGCCCTACCCCGTGTCCTAAGCTGTGCACAAAATATTCTCCATATCCATTTTGTTTAATGTAATCTCTTGCAATTTTGTCAATCTCTTTGCAAATTGCTCCCGGATTTATTGCACCTACTGCCTTTTGATGCGCCTTTAAAACAACATCATAAACATTTGCCATCTCATCGGTTACACTGCCCAAAGCAACAGTTCTGGTCATATCCGAGCAATACCCATTGACTTTGCATCCAAAATCCAATGTAATAAACTCTCCGTTTTTAAATTTTTTATCTGTAGGCACTCCATGCGGAAGCGATGTATTTTTGCCTGACACACAAATAGTTTCAAAAGAACTTTTTTCAGCCCCTTTAACGCGCATCTGATAATCTATAAATGCTGCAGTCTCTTTCTCGGTTTTGCCTTGCTTTATAAACAAAAGCACTTCTTCAAACACTTGCTCTGCAATTTCTGCAGCCTTTTTCAAATGCTTAATTTCCTCGTCGCACTTTACTGCCCTTAACAAGTCAAAGCCACCTTTTGCCTTAACCTCAATTCCTTCTTTTTCAAGCCTTATAAACTCGCTGTAACTTAAGCTGTCAGACTGCACTATTATAGGCATATTAAGTTCATTTAAGACTTTATATAAATCAGAAATTGGCAAAACTTCAAATTCTGCACATTTTTTTAATGCTGATTCAGTGTATCTTCCGTCAGTTATAATGAGTTTTTTATTTTCAGCTATAACAACTGCACCTTCACCGTCAAATCCTGAGTAATAGTACATATCGGTCGGGTCAGTAAGGTATATGGCACTTTTTTCAGGCATGTCTGACAACAAATGTAAGACTCTGTTTTTAATCATTCAAAAGTGCCTCCGCACCTAAAATGTAACTTTTATATCCAAATCCTGCAATTACACCCTTACACACATCCGAAAGCACAGATTTATGGCGGAATTCCTCTCTTTTATGCACATTTGACATATGAACTTCCACAACAGGAATCTCACACGCAGAAATTGCGTCATGGATTGCATAAGAATAATGCGTAAACGCTCCTGCATTTAAAACCACACCATCGTATGCCGTTCTTGCTTCATGCAATTTATCCACAATGTCGCCTTCGTGGTTTGACTGATAGAAATCACATTCTATCCCCTTTTTTTCGCATTCTGTCTTAATTTTTTCGTTAATCTCATCAAGTGTAAGGCTTCCGTAAAATCCTTTTTCACGTATACCCGTCATATTAAGGTTAACGCCGTTTAAAATAAGAACCTTCATACTTATATCCTCTCTTTTATATTTTCATATATTCTTTTGTAAGCAAGTGCGTCTTTTGCCTGCATTCCCGGTGATTCACATATAACAACAGGCTCAAGGCCTTTTTTTACAATCAATTCTGCAAATGGATCAAAGCACGGGCCAAATGATTCATCATCGTATGGAATATGCTTTTTTTCGCCCCCTGTGGTAAACTCAATTCTTGTAAAATGAACATGAAATCTTTTTGCCCTGTCTAAGCCGAGTTCATTTTCAATCAAATTAACTATTCTTTCAAAATCTTTATATTCCTTAAGACTTCCCATTTCTCTGGCATTAACATGTCCAAAATCAATGCAAGGAACAAAATTTTCAGAAATTTTGCACATATTTATTACTTCTTCTACTGTGCCAAGCTGATTAATTTTCCCCATAGTTTCAGGGCAAAGCGAAATTTCTTCAAACCCTGCATTTTTAATTTCTGAATTTGCAATTTTAAGAGTATCGCACGCAAGTGCTAAAGCCTCTTGTCTTGACATTTTACTGCAAGACCCTGAGTGCACAACAATTCTTTTTGCTCCCATAAATTTGGCAGCTTCCATGGTTTTTAAAATGTAGTCCACACTTTTAAGTCTTTTTTCCTGTTCCACCGAAGAAAGACTTATATAGTAGGGCGCGTGAACACTTAAATAAATGCCATTTTTGTCTGCCTCATCGCCTAAAGTTTTTGCAGTAGCTTCCGAGATTTTAACTCCCTTGCTGCATTGATATTCGTAAGCATCAAGCCCCTCTGATTTTATCCATGAGGGCATTTGAGTACTTGCTTTATTTCCGTCTTCATAAAATTTGTCAGGATTTCCCGACGGGCCGAATCTTATCATAAACTTCCCCGTTCCTTAAATTTTAACTTTATTTATTACCGCTTGCGCTGCATCTTCCTTTGACAAGTTTGTAACATCAATTCTTATATCACAGTTTTGATAAAACTTTTCTCGCTCAGCCATTATATCAATAATTTCCTGCTTATCTTTGCCTTTCAAAAGAGGTCTGTTAACATCTGTACCGATATTTTTCAAAATTTTATCTACATCAGCATATAAATTAACAATTTTCCCGTTTTTCTTAAGCAAATTCATATTTGTTTCAGATTTTACAACTCCGCCTCCGCATGAGATAACCACGCCATCTTTTTGAGAGATTTTTTCAACAATTTGTGTTTCAATTTCCCTGAATTTTTTTTCGCCGAATTTTTCAAAAATCTCAGGAATTGTCATATTGCAAAAATTTTCAATTTCTGAATCGGTATCATAAAATTCAAGTCCAAGTTTTTTTGCGACTTGTCTTCCTACAGTAGTTTTTCCAACACCCATAAACCCTGTGAACACAATATTCATCTTATTTTTCCTCCAAAGCAGCCAGAACTTTTTTATATGCTTTATTTAAAGCAGCATCATCAGGCATAAACCCTGTCCAGATTTCAAATGCCGCAGCCGCCTGAAGTACAAGCATCCAGAGTCCGTTATCAAACGCAATATTTTTTTGCTCTGCCATTTTTAAAAATTCCGTTTTTGCGGGATTGTATATCAAATCATAAACAAGCTCACAGTTTTTAATGCTTTTAATCGGGCTTACCCCTTCATTTGGGTGCATTCCCACCGGAGTAGCATTTACTAAAATATCATAGCTATACTTTTCAAAATTATCTATACAATCTGCAATTCCAAATCCGTGCTTTTGGCAAAGTGCTTGCGCCTGCTCTTTTCTTCTGGCAAGTATAATAATCTTTTCAGCGCCTTCCAAATTTAGTTTTACAGCTATTGAATTTACTGCTCCTCCTGCACCTATTATACACACAGTTTTACCTTTTACACAAACACCGCATTTTTCTATTGCTTTAATAAATCCGACACCGTCTGTATTAAACCCGTACAGCTTTTTATTTTCAATTTTTACAGTGTTTACCGCGCCGACTTTTTGTGCAAAAGGCTCTAAAACATCTGCTGATTCATAAGCTGAAATTTTATGAGGTATGGTAACGTTAAAGCCTTTTACTTCGCTCTTTCTAAACTCTGCCATTTTACTTTTGAATTCGCAGGGAAGAATATCCTTTATCGTGTATCGCTCGCCAATATTAAAATGTTCAAAAAACACACCGTGAATTACAGGAGAAAGCGAGTGAGCTACGGGATGGCCTGTCACAAAGTATTTTTCAGTCAATTTTTTCACCTTCAAAACCTTTTAAAACTCTTCGTTCTATTATTCTTTTAAATTTAACAAATCTGCCCTCTTTGTCACACACAGGCTTTACCAAAACAGGTATCATTCCCATTCTGTTAGCACCCCACACGTCGGTTAAAAGCTGGTCGCCTATTACCATAACATCTTTAGCCTCAACTTTTAGAATATCAAGAGCCATTAAAAAAGGTTTTTTATTTGGTTTGTTTTTGTCGCAAACAAAAGGTACTGATAAAGAATCAGCAAATTTTTTTGCACGCTCATATATATTATTTGAAACAATACATACCAAAATGCCGCTATTTTCAAGTTTTTTAACAAAACCCTCTGCTCTTTTGTCAGCAACGGGAGTATGTGGCTCTACCAAAGTATTATCAATGTCCAAAATCGCAGCCTTTACCCCAAGTTTTTTCATAGTGCAAAGCGGAATATCTTCAATTTTATCAAACATAAATCTTGGCAACAAGAATTTCATTTTTTATCTCCCGTAACAATATACATATATTATAGTAAGTATACCATAAATATGTATAAAATACAAGTAATGCAAGGAGATTTTATGTTTACCATACATGGCTTTTTCTTATCTGAGCCCACTGAAAGGCTTTTAAGCAACATAACGCAATTTTCCGCAAAAAACCGAACAGGTTTTTTACACGAAAAATGCTACCAAGGCGAAGTGCTTGACTTTACTAAAACATATAAGGAATTTGAAAAGAATGTCGCCGTTTTAAACTCGTTTGTTAAAAAGGCGGTTATCGTTCCGCCTGCAATAAAAGTTGCACAGTTTTATTCACATTTTTGTGATTTTATAGTTGTGCGTTTCCCATGCCAGTTTCTTTTAAGCCCATGTACCAATCTGCCATACTTTAATAAGGTGTTAACCGACTTTTTGCCTGTAAAGCACAAAACGCTCATTGAATTATCAGGCGAATGCTTAAACTTTAATATGCTTACATCGCAATACGAAATTCTAAGCTACAATCAGGCAATTTTAAAGTGCTCTATAAAGGGGTCAAAAACTTTTTTTGACGAGAGCATATATTCATCATATTTTACATATTCAGATTCAAACCACAGCCCTCATCTGGTTTTCTTAGAGGATACTTTAAGCATCAGCAAAAAACATAATTTAGTAAAAGAAAAAGGCTATATGGGAATAGCCTGGAAAGATGTTTTTATAATGGCAGACGGAAACTGGGAATCTCTAAGAGGCGCCTATGATAAAATATAACAAAAAGGCACAAAGCATAGCTTTGTGCCTTAAGTTTAGTTATTTAAACTTTCTTTTCCTTGCCGCCTCAGATTTTTTCTTTCTTCTAACGCTTGGCTTTTCATAATGTTCTCTTTTTCTGATTTCAGAAAGAACACCTGCTTTAGCACACTGACGTTTAAATCTGCGAAGAGCACTATCTAAGGATTCATTTTCCTTGATTTTAATCTCTGACATTAGGTTTCCCTCCCTCCGCTATATACATACACCAAAAGATGTATCAAGCAAATAAAAATTAATCGTTAGTAAAATACGACGTATATTATTTTATAACAAGTTGTCTTTTATGTCAAGTACTTCCACTTAAATTTTTAATTTTTTTAATTTTTCTTAGCCTTGGGAAGTTCAATTTTCTTTTTATTTTTTGACTCTTTGTAAATGATTATTTTATTTCCTATTACTTTAACAGGCTGAGCATCAACTATTTCACAAAGCTTATGGCAAAGCGTTTTTGGGTCTTGCATGGAATTTTCTAAAACATTTATTTTAATGAGTTCGTTAGCCTCTAGTGCATCACGTATTAAATCCAAAAAATTATAATCAATACCGTTTTTGCCTATCTGATACTTTGCCTGCAAATTGACAGCAAGGCTCATTAAATAAGCTCTTTGTTTGCTTGTCATCAAAAATCCTCCTTAAACTCTGTAAATATCCTTAACGTCAAAGGTAGGAACATGTTCTTTTGAAAGAATATCAAGTGCTTTTTCGGGGTCATTGTTCTTCATAACAACCAATGCACTATTTTCAATTTTTCCTACGCAGGCATACATATACTCTACAGACAAAGAATTATCTTTAAGAATTTTAAGAATTTTTGCCAAATCTCCCGGTCCGTCATTAATTGCAACACCGATAACATTTGTAACTTTAACTATAATTTCTTGCTGTTTTAAAACTTTTTCAGCTTTTTCAGGGTTATCTACAATAAGCCTTAAAACACCGTAATCTGCGGTGTCTGCCATGCTCAGTGCGCTGATATCAATATGGTTTTCACCTAAAATTGAAATAATTTCAGAAAGCTTCCCCGACTTATTTTCTAAAAATACTGAAACCTGTTTAATTAACATAAGAATTCCTCCTATTGCGCTATTTTTAAAGCATTAATCAATTCATCTGCCTTTTCTTTTGCCTCATCTTTATACACTGTAACCGCAATTACAAGCCTGTCGCCGACTTTTCCGGCATAATAATCTGTTTTGAGCTTATCTGTCTCGCTTTGAACAACAAATGCCAATCTTTTAAACTCAATGCCTGAAATTTCAACATCTTCTATACTTGTTGCGGCATGGTATGTGTATTCATCATGCGTACCCTCAAAGATAAATCTGAAATACTCAAGGTACTCTGCCGGCATTACAGGTGTTTGAGGGCTTACGGCAATTGAAATACTTGCAAGGTATTTTTTGTAATAAGTTTCAAATTCCAATACGGTTTCCTCGTCAACCTTATCAACATTTTCTGCAAAATCAGAAACCTTTATGTTGTCATTGTATCCAATGGTCAACGTTCCGTCCGGTGCAACATAATCAATACCAAGCAGTTCACTTACATAACCTTTTTCTGTAACCTCGCCGTAAAGGGTTTTTATTGTGTCTGTCGTAATGAGTGCGCACTCTCTTTCAGAATCCCACTCAACTTTAGCATCTAAAGCTTCTGACACTGCTCTTAAAGGTATTAAAGTTCTTTGCTTGTAAAGCATTGCAGGTGCATCAATTATAATCTCTTCGATTTTTTTGGTCTGTAAATCTTTCTTTACCAGTTTGTCGCTGTCAATAGTTACATAAACAGCTGTTTTTGAGTTTTTGATTTCAGCGGTTTGGGTATCTCCATCCCAGCCTACATCACAGCCTAATTTTTCGCTTATTGCACGAAGTGGAACCATTGTTCTTGAGTCTACTAAAATTGCAGGACTATCTGCAACCAAGACCTCTCCGTTAACATAAACATCAACGGTCTGGTAATCTGCAAAAGCTGAAAATGAGCATGTGAGTGCCAAAACAAACACTAAAGCTATAAATATCTTTTTCATTTATATTCTTTCTCCTTTTTAGTGAAGCTTTCTTGTATCAATAACTCTTTTTGCTTTTCCTTCACTTCTTTGAATTGTTTTAGGAGCAACCAATGTAACTTTTGCACCAAGTCCTAAAACGCTTCTTATCTGATCCTTTATCTTTCTTTCAACAAGTTCGATGGATTTAACATCATCAGCAAAAATCTTATCAGACATTTCCACCTGAACATCTAATGTATCAGTGTTGTTCTCTCTGCCTACAATAATCTGATAATTTGGTGTAACGTCGCCGCCTATTCTTAAAAGCACTTCTTCAATCTGCGACGGGAACACGTTAACACCTCTTATAATAAGCATATCGTCACTTCTGCCTGTAGGCTTGTTCATTCTTACAAAAGTTCTTCCACACTTACACTGCTCGTAGTTGAGTGAGCAAATATCTCTTGTTCTGTATCTTATAAGTGGGAAGCCTTCTTTTGTTATTGTGGTAAACACAAGCTCTCCTGATTCGCCTTCAGGCAAAACTTCGCCTGTGTCAGGGTCAATAATTTCAGGAATAAACATATCCTCATTAACATGCATACCCTTTTGCTCTTCACATTCATAAGAAACACCAGGACCCATAATTTCGGAAAGACCGTAAACGTCATAAGCTTTGATGCCAAGCTTTTCTTCTATTGCTGCTCTCATATCTTCTGTCCATGGCTCTGCGCCGAAAATGCCTGCCTTTAATTTAAGCTTGTCTTTCACTCCCATTTCTTCTATAGCTTCACCTAAGTACATAGCATAAGAAGGTGTGCAACAAAGGATTGTTGATCCAAAATCAACCATTGTCTGAATTTGTCTTTGTGTATTTCCTGATGATGTAGGAATTACGGTTGCACCTATTCTTGTAGCGCCATCATGAGCACCGAGTCCGCCTGTAAATAAGCCATATCCGTATGATATCTGAACAAACGAGTTTTCGTCTCCGCCGGTTGCTGAAATTTGTCTTGCCATACAGTCTGCCCACATCTCTAAGTCTTTTTGTGTGTAACCTACAACAATTTGTTTTCCTGTTGTTCCGCTTGATGCATGAACACGTTTTATTTCTTTCATAGGTACTGCAAAAAGGCCGTAAGGATAATAATCTCTTAAATCCTGCTTATATGAAAAAGGAAGCTTTGAAAGGTCTTCTACACCTTTGATATCTTCAGGCTTTAAGCCTTTTTCATCCATACGCTGTCTGAAAAGCTCGACATTTTCATACATTCTTTTTACTTGCCATACCAATCTTTCACTCTGAAGTTTTTTAATTTCCTGCCTTGGCATACATTCAATGTGTTTTTGATAAATTGCCAACTCGTATCACCTCTTATAAATTATAACCTAAGTCAAACGCCTTTAAATTAATCTCTAAAAACTTTTCAGGCACTGTTGTTTTTATCGTTTCAACCCATTTTTCATATGGGATATCAGTACTTTTTGCCATAACGCCTATTAAAACAACATTTACTGCTTTAATATTTCCTGCTTTTAGAGCAAGCTCACTTGCGTCCAAAGAAATAAGGTTTACTTTTTCTTTTAATTTTCCTTCGATGTCTTCGGGATACTTTGCAGCGCCTGTAATTACCGGCATTGGGTCAATCTGCTGTGTGTTTGCAATCATAATCCCGCCTTTTTTAAGAAACGGAAGTGCACGGGAAGCCTCTAACATTTCAAAAGCTAAAATTATATCTGCCTCGCCTTTGTCAACAATAGGTGAGTACACTTTCTTTCCATACTTTACGTAGGTAACAACGCTTCCGCCTCTTTGGCTCATACCATGAACCTCTGAAACCTTAACGTCATAACCTTCGTTAATAACTGTATTTCCCAAAATTCTGCTGGCAAGCAAGGTCCCCTGACCGCCAACGCCAACAATCATAATATTTTTAGTCATTTTTCGGTCCTCCTTACTTAAGCCTTGTTTATAGCACCAAACGGGCAAACATTTATACAAAGTCCGCAACCGTTACACTGATTGGGGTCAATTTTCACGCCGTCTTGTGTTGCGGTTATTGCAGGGCATCCAAGTTTCATACACATTTTGCAGTTTTTACATTTGTCTGAAATTTCACAATGACCTGTGTAGTTTACCGTCTTTAAAAGAGCACACGGACGCTGAGCAATAATAACAGAAGGCTCCTCAGCCTCAACTTCTGCTTTTACAACTTTTTCAAAGTTTTTCACATCAAACGGGTCTGCTATAACAACTCTGTCTATACCGACCGCCTTTGCCAGAAGCTCTAAATCAACCTGTTTTGTAGGCTGTTTTCTTATTGTAAAGCCTGTTGTTGGATTGTCCTGATGACCTGTCATACCTGTAATTGAGTTATCTAAAATAATAACTGTGTTATTTCCTTTGTTGTAAACAATGTCAATAAGGCCTGTAATTCCTGAGTGAATAAATGTTGAATCCCCCACTACCGCAACCAGCTTTTTGTTAAATTCTTCGCCTCTTGCCTTTGCCATTCCGTGAGCTGCAGAAACAGATGCACCCATACAAATTGTTGTATCAACACTTGCAAGCGGTGCTACAGCTCCGAGTGTATAACAGCCGATGTCGCCTGAAACAGTAAGCCCTAATTTTTTAAGGACATAAAACGTTGCTCTGTGCGGACAACCTGCACACATAACAGGCGGTCTTACAGGAATGTCAAAATCAGCGTTTACACTTTCAGCTTCATCTTCATCAAATACTGCTTTTTTAATCATGGACGGTGTGTATTCACCAAGCATTGTGAATTTTTCTTTTCCGATAACCTCAATGCCCAAAGATTTGCAATACTCTTCAAAAATCGGGTCGAGTTCTTCAATAACATACACTTTTTTATGTTTTTTTGCAAAATCTTTTAAAAGCTTATCAGGAAGAGGGTAAACCATACCAAGCTTTAAGTAGCTGACTCTGTCACCGAGTGCCTCTTTTGCGTACATATATGAAATTCCCGAGGTAATAACACCTATTTCTTCAGAATTAATTTCCACTTGGTTAAGCGATGTGTTTTCAGCGAATTCTTTTAAGGCATTATTTCTATCTTCAACATCTACATGACGCTTTTTAGCATTTGCAGGCATCATAACATTTTTTGCAATGTTTTTTTCATAAGGCTTTAGTTCTACATTTTCCCTTTCGCATTCTTCAACCAAGCCCTGTGAATGAGAAACTCTTGTTGAAAGTCTTACGATAACCGGAATGTCATATTTTTCGCTGATTTCATAAGCTTTTTTTGTAAACTCCTTACATTCTCTACTGTCAGAAGGTTCAAGCATTGTAAGTTTTGCAGCTCTTGCATAGTGTCTTGAGTCCTGCTCATTCTGTGATGAGTGCATACCCGGGTCATCGGCAACGCAAAAAACAAGTCCGCCGTTTGTTCCGATATAGCTTACGGTAAACATTGGGTCTGCCATAACGTTCATTCCAACGTGTTTCATACATGACATACTTCTTGCACCTGCTATAGAAGCGCCTATTGCAACTTCTGCTGCAACCTTTTCATTTGGTGCCCATTCTACGTATATTTCATCATATTTTACAATGTTTTCTGTAATTTCAGTACTTGGTGTTCCGGGATAAGATGAAACAACTGTCACCCCTGCCTCGTATGCACCTCTTGCAACCGCCTGGTTGCCAAGCATAAGTTTTTTCAAAGTTTTCGACTCCTTTCAAATTATTTCATCTGTGCCTCAACAAGGCTTTCTTTGCAATATCTCTCTCTTAAAACAGGCTTTTCAATTTTTCCTGTGGGATTTCTTGGAACTGATGCAAAAATAACCTTTCTCGGACGCTTATATTTAGGAAGTTCTTTACAAAAATCCATAAATTCTTCTTCAGAAAGTTCAAATCCCTCTTTTAGTTCAACAACAGCTACCGAAATTTCTCCAAGTCTGCTATCCGGAAGTCCGATAACTGCCACATCCTTAACTGCTCCGTTACGGCGCACAAAATCTTCAATCTGAACAGGATAGATGTTTTCACCGCCAGAAATAATAACATCTTTTTTGCGGTCAACAAGATAAATAAATCCGTCTTCGTCTTCTTTTGCCATATCGCCTGTTAATAGCCAGCCATCTTTTAAAACCTCTTTGGTTGCCTTTTCGTCGTTATAATAACAGCTCATAACGCCTGCACCAAATACTGCAAGCTCTCCGACTTCGCCTTGTTTTGCATCGTTTCCGTCAGCGCCGATAATTCTTGTTTTCCATCCAAAACCTGCTTTTCCTATTGCACCAACTTTGTGAATATTTTCAACACCCAGATGAACACAACCGGGACCGATTGATTCACTTAACCCATAGTTTGTATCGTAATCGTGTTTTGGGAACACTTCTTTCCAACGTTTGATTAAGCTCGGCGGAACAGGCTGAGCACCAATATGCATCAAGCGCCATGCAGATAAATCGTATTCATCAAGATTTATTTCTTTTCTTTCTATTGCGTCTAAAATATCCTGTGCCCACGGAACCAAAAGCCACACAATCGTACATTTTTCTTCTGCTGCAACCTTGATAATCCATTCAGGGTTTGTTCCCTTTAGTAAAACGCCTTTTGAGCCTGAAACCAAGCTTCCAAACCAGTGCATTTTAGCACCTGTGTGATAAAGCGGAGGGATGCACAAAAATGTATCGTCCTTTGTCTGACCGTGATGGTTTTGCTCGGTAAGCGCTGCGTGCTTCAAGCTTTCGTGATTATGAAGTATCGCCTTAGGAAAGCCTGTTGTTCCTGATGAAAAATAAATTGCTGCATCATCCTGTTCACTAAGCTCAACATTAGGTTTTTTTGATGTGCAATATGTAATAAGCTTATCATAGCTTTCAGCAAATGTAGGGCAATTATCGCCAACATAAAAAAGCTGTGAAACTCTTGGAATTCTGTCGCAGATTTCTTCAATTCTGCCGATAAATTCAGGACCGAAAACTAAAACATCAGCTTCTGCCAAGGTTAAACAATATTTAATTTCTTCTGCGGTGTAACGATAGTTTAAAGGAACCGCCAAAGCTCCTGTTTTTAAAATACCAAAATAAACAGGTAGCCACTCTATGCAGTTCATAAGAAGAATTGCAACCTTGTTTCCTTTTTTAATTCCGCGGCTGAATAAAAAGTTTGCAAATCTGTTTGACATCTGGTCAAACTCTTTCCATGTCATTTCCTTTCTTCCGCTTTCATTTGGATTAGGCTGCATTAAAGCATACTCTTTCCAAGTTATCTTAGCTTTTTCCATCATCTGAGGTGCAATTTCAACCAGTGCTGTGTCATCAGGCATCTGGGCAGCATTTTTTTCAAGAAAATCTGTAATAATCATAAACTTACGCCTTTCATTTTTTATATCAATGCATACAAATATCACATTTTAACATCTATTTTAATATTGTACCACAAAGTGCGACAAATTCCAAGCATTTTTTAAAAAAAAGCAGACTTTAAAAGTCTGCTTTTTAAATTTTTTATCTATCAGGTTTTTCTTCCATCAGTCTTACTTTAAGTGTTACATTTTTACCGTTTCTTGAAACGACTATTTCCATGTAATCATTAACTTTATGTGAATCTCTGATTTTGTTAATGTCATCAATGGTTTCAATAACCTTGCCGTCACACTTGATAATTACGTCGCCCACTTCGACTCCTGCTAAATATGCTCCGTATCCTTCCCTTACTTCGCTTACATAAAATCCAATGGGCAATTCATAATATTTAGACATTTTTTCTGTTATGTTTGTTCCTGTAACACCAACCACAAGTCTGCCTCTGACGTAGCCGTAGCTAATAATGTCATCCAAAACTGTTTTAACCTCGTTTGACGGGATTGCAAAGCCGATTCCCTCAACTCCCGTTGCATACATTTTAACAGTATTGATACCAATTACTTCACCGTACGCATTAATCAGTGCTCCACCTGAATTTCCTGAGTTGATGGCTGCATCTGTTTGAAGAAGTGTGAGTGTTTTATCTTCAACCTGAACAGTTCTGTTCACTGCACTTATAATGCCTTGTGTAACAGTTCCCATAAGCTCTGTTCCCAACGGGTTTCCTATCGCAATGGCACGCTCACCTACCATAAGCTGAGATGAATCTCCGAATGTTGCATAAGCAAGGTCTTTTTCTTCGATTTTAACAACTGCCAAATCGCTTCTTTCATCATATCCTACAAGTGTAGCAGGATATTCCTTGCCTGAGTTTAAAATAACCTTAAGCTCTTTTGCGCCTTCAACAACATGATAATTTGTAACGATATAACCATCTTCGTTTACAATAACACCAGACCCTGTTGCTGTGTTGCTTGTTTGCTGCTGGAATATGTTTATAGAAGTTATTTTGCTTTCAATACCTACAACCGAAGGTCCAACTTTTGCTGCAATTTCAGCAGTTGTAAGTTCTGTTCCCGTAGGCACAAACTGCCCTTCAGATGTGTTTGCAACATTAGCTGCCGTTACATTTGAAGAGTGATAATTAACTCCGCCGTTTTTCAAAGAATTTGAAAAATCCTTGTTGTTAAACGCAACCACAGTTCCTATAATCAGGCAAAGCATAAGTGCTGACGAAAGGGCTACCATTAAAGGATTAATTCTTTTATTCTTGTTTTGAGGTTTTGATGTGAAAGCCTCTTGAAAACACACCTGCGAATCCTGTTGCTCAAAAACAGGGATTTCTTCTGCCTCTGCTTCAAAGGTAACATGCTCTTCATTTAAAAATGTATTGCTTTGTTCTTCATTTTGTTCAAAGCCATTATATTCTTCGTTCATATTTAAATTCCTTTCTTTTTAAGCTTTTACACTAATATTATAGCTTCTATTTATGAAAATAATGTGAAATATATGTATACTCATTTTGAAAATTATTCCGTCGAAAACTCATATCCTACTCCCCAGACAGTTTTAATGCTCCAGCCGTCATAAAAGTTTTCAAGTTTTTCACGTATTCTTTTAACGTGAACATCGACAGTTCTTGAATCGCCAAAATAGTCATATCCCCATATTTTATCCAAAAGCTGGTCGCGGCTGAAAACAGTATTGGGATTTGATGCTAAAAAATATAAAAGTTCAAGTTCTTTTGGCGGTAATTTTATATTTTCTCCTTTTGCTTTAACTGTGTAGTTACTTAAGTTTATACAAAGATTTCTGTAAACCAGTTCTTTTGCAAGCATATTTCTTCCCTTTAAGTATCTTCGCATTACTGTGCGCAAACGCCCCTGAAATTCTCTTGCATCACACGGCATAACAATAAAATCGTCTGCCCCCATTTCAAGATACAGAACCTTATCTAAAACATCTTCCTTTTTGCTCACACATATAACGGGGATATCACTGACTCTTGTAATTTCTCTCATTACGGAAAGCGCATCACAGTCCGAAATTCCTATATCCAAAATCACTGCCGACGGGGTTTCATTTTTGAACAGATTTATAGAGTTAAGACCGCTTGTCGCTGAAATAACTGAATAATCCTTCGTCATAAACACACTTTTTACAAAAGATGTTAAACCAAAATCGCCTGTAGCAACCAAAAGAGTTACATCGTTCATCAAAATTCCCCCTTTTTCAAGATATATTAACAGTATATCACCAATTTTGCTATTGCACAATACTAAATTTTGTAGTATACTATTAAAAAAATTTACCTTAAAGGAAGGAATATAAATTATGAAACTTGGTATAGTGGGCTTGCCGAATGTCGGCAAAAGCACTTTGTTCAACGCGATAACAAAAGCAGGCGCACAGTCTGCTAACTACCCCTTTTGCACAATCGAGCCTAATGTGGGAATTGTCGACGTTCCTGATGAAAGATTAAATGTTCTGGCAAATATGTACAATTCAGCAAAAGTTACCCCTGCAGCAATCGAATTTGTTGATATTGCAGGTCTTGTAAAAGGTGCAAGCCGTGGCGAAGGACTTGGAAATAAGTTTTTGTCACACATAAGGGAAGTTGATGCAATAATTCATGTTGTACGTTGCTTTGAAGACACTAACATTATCCACGTTGAAGGCAGTGTTGATGCTCTTCGCGATGTTGAAACAATAAATTTTGAGCTTATTTTTGCAGATATTGAAATCGTTGAAAAAAGACTTGAAAAAGCAAAAAAAATGTCAAAATCAGGTGAGAAAAAATATCTTTCTGAAATTGCTTTAATGGAAAGAATTAAAGAAACTTTAGAGGCAGGAAATGCAACAAGAACTCTTGAATTTACCGATGAAGAAAAAGATATTTTGAAAGAGGTTTCACTTCTTACGAGAAAGCCTGTAATATATGCAGCAAACGTTTCGGAAGACGATTTTGTAAACGGCATTGAAAACAATCAGATGGTACAGCAGCTCTCTCAAATTGCTTCCAAAGAAAATGCACAAATTCTTCCTATATCTGCCAGAATTGAAGAAGAAATCTCAACCTTAGAACCTGACGAAAAGGAGCTTTTCCTTGCTGAAATGAATTTAAATGAATCAGGTCTTGACAGACTTATCAAAAAAAGTTATGAGCTTTTGGGGCTTATAAGCTATCTTACATCAGGGGCTGACGAAACAAGAGCATGGACAATTACCAATGGCACAAAAGCACCTCAGGCAGCAGGCAAAATCCACACAGACTTTGAACGCGGATTTATCAGAGCAGAAGTTGTATCTTACGACGATTTAATCTCAAACGGCTCTATGGCGGCAGCAAAGGAAAAAGGTCTTGTGCGTTCAGAGGGCAAAGAATACGTTGTAAAAGACGGTGACATTATCCTCTTCAGATTTAACGTATAAATTAAAGATTTATAACAGCAGGCTTATTACCTGCTGTTTTTTTATTTTCCAAAAAAGCAGACAAGTTTCAATCCTTATTTTTTTACATATTATATAACGTAAGGAGGGCTTTATTAATGGATAAATCAGGTAAAATCGCTATTTTGTTTGGTGATACACGGTTTATGCATCTCGCAGACCGCTTGAAAACAGATTTTCGGGTAGAGGTTTACGGTGTTTTAGGGCTTGAAAACACAAAGCCTACACCTTTTGAATGTGTGAAAAACTGTGAATTTTTAATCTTGCCGCTTCCTGCCTGCAAGCCTTTAAGCACAATGATAAATTGTGCTGAAAATGTTGATTTAAAAGACATTTTTTCAGTTCTTGACAAAAATGTAACTGTGCTTTCAGGCAAAGCAAACGAAAACTTAAACATCCTTGCAAGACAGCACGGGATAAACTTAATAGACTATTATACCAATGAATTTGAAATATTAAATGCCGTTCCCAGTGCTGAAGGTGCAATAAAAATTGCATTGGAGCGTACTGATTTTACGCTTTGCGGGAGCAGTTGCCTGATTTTAGGATTTGGCAGAATAGGAAAAGTGCTTGCAAAAATGCTTTCAGGAATAGGGGCTTTAGTTACTGTTGCAGCAAGAAGTCCTGAGGCGCTTGCAACCGCCAAATCTCTTGGCTTTGATACTCAGAATATATACGATATGTCCAGTTGTTTAAATAAGGCAGATATTATTTTTAACACTGTCCCCTCCTTGATTTTAGACCAAAAAAATCTTTTAAATGTAAAAAAAGATGCTTTGATAATAGATTTGGCATCAAAACCCGGTGGGTGTGATTTTGAAAGTGCAAAATCTCTTAAGCTGAATTTTATCCATGCACTTGGGCTTCCCGGTATAATTGCACCTAAAACTTCCTCCGAAATTATAATAAACTGTATATGTTCTTTCATTGAGGAAAGGAGGATAAATGGAACTTAAAAATCTTAATATCGGCTTTGCGGTAACAGGCTCGTTTTGCACAATAGCAAAGGTTATCCCCCAGCTTGAACTTTTAACAAAAAAGGCTAAAAGTGTTATACCGATTTTTTCGCCGATTGTTTATAATACTGATACGCGTTTTACCCAAAAAGAAGAACTTGCCAGCAAAGTTTTTAATATTACGGGAAACAATATAATCACTACAATCCCAGAGGCAGAACCCATTGGTCCAAAAAAAATAATTGATGCCTTAATAATTGCACCATGCACAGGAAACACCGCCTCAAAAATCGCAAACGGGATTACTGATACATCGGTTACAATGGCGGCTAAAGCATCTTTAAGAAATAAAATTCCTGTTATTATTGCAATTTCAACCAACGACGGACTTTCAGGCTCTGCAAAAAATATAGGGATGCTTTTAAACACCAAAGGAATTTATTTTGTTCCTTTCGGTCAGGACGATTTTTTAAAAAAAGAAACATCTTTAGTTTCTGATATGAGTTTAATTACCGATACATTAGTTTTATCTTTAGAGGGAAAACAAATACAACCAATATTAGTATAATGCCCCGCATTTCAGGGAACAATTTAACTGTAAATAACCTTTAGGAGGCATTATAATGATTACTAATAAGGTTGAAATATGCGGAGTTAACACTTCAAAACTTCCTGTTTTATCAGGAAAAGAAAAAGAAGAACTTTTAATAAAAATCAAACAAGGCGATGAAGATGCCCGCAATAAATTTATTGTGGGCAATCTGCGCCTTGTTTTAAGTGTAATACAAAAATTTAACTCCAGAGGCGAAAACGCTGATGATTTGTTTCAAGTAGGTTGTGTGGGATTAATGAAAGCTATTAAAAATTTTGACCTTTCTGTCGGTGTAAAATTTTCTACTTACGCCGTACCTATGATAATCGGAGAAATAAGAAGATATTTAAGAGATTATAATTCTATACGTGTTTCACGTTCACTTAAAGATATTGCATACAAAGCGCTTCAAGCAAAAGAAGCTATACTGCGTGAAAGTGGAGCAGAGCCTACAATAGAACAAATAGCACAAAAAATGGAGTTAGAACCAAAGCAGGTAACAACTGCACTTGATGCAATCCAAGACCCGATATCTTTATACGAGCCCGTATTTTCAGACGGCACAGACACCTTGTTTGTTATGGATCAGGTAAGCGATAAAAAAAGCTTGGATGAAAACTGGATTGAAGAAATTTCTTTAAGAGAAGCCATTTCAAAGCTCTCAGACCGCGAAAAAAACATAATAAATTTAAGATTTTTTCAAGGTCGTACACAGATGGAAGTAGCCGGAGAAATAGGTATCTCACAGGCTCAGGTTTCACGCCTTGAAAAAAACGCAATAGAGCGAATTAAAAAAAGCTTTGATTAGAATTTTCCAACAATTTCATTGGATAAATAATGGGAGCATGCACATAATATGGTTTGTAAATTTAATTTATAAGGAGCAATCATGTTATGAAAGCAACAGGAATTGTAAGAAGAATAGACGACCTTGGCCGTGTTGTTATACCAAAGGAAATAAGACGCACTATGAGAATAAGAGAGGGTGACCCCTTAGAGATATTTACAGATAAAGACGGCGAAGTGATTTTTAAAAAATATTCTCCCATAGGAGAACTTGGGAACTTTGCCGTTCAATATGCAGAGATACTTTCAAAAATAAGCGGACACGCTGTGTGCATTACTGACAGAGATGTAATAATCGCAGTTTCAGGAGCTCCAAAAAAAGAGCTTTTGGAAAGAAAAGTATCCTCTGATGTTGAAAACTTTTTAAGAGACAGAATCTCGTATGAGTTAAAGCATCCCGAAGACAGAAAGTATACCTTTGCCGAAAATGTTGATAAATATTCAATAAGCATTTTAACGCCAATAATTTCTGACGGTGACGTTATAGGAAGTGTTATATTTTTCTCTCCCGAGCAACCCCAGGTTATGAGCGATATTGAGCTTAAACTGTCTCAGTCTGCTGCATCGTTTTTAGGAAAGCAGATGGAAGAATAACGGCCAATAGGCCTTCAATGCGGAATGATAATTCCGCATTGATTTTGCAAATTTGTATGCTCGCGCAATGTGCCGATTTGCAATCGTCACATTCAAATTTATCGGTATCAAAAGTCAGGTACACGCCCTGACTTTTGATTATTTAAACATTTTAAGAAAGCAGATGGGAGAGTAAAAAAAGTCAGGCTATTGCCTGACTTTTTTTACTTTACATAAAATGCTCCTGAACAAAGCTTTGTATTTTATTTTGATCTATTCTTACATATATTCCTGTTTGTGACATATATGTTGGAAGCTCATAAGAATTAATTGCACTGACGCCTTTTGCTTTAACCGTTTTTGCAAGCTTTGTAACATCTGAAAGCGAAAGGCTGGTGTTAATATTTTCCTCAACTGCAGAATAGATTTTTCCCGCTTTTGCTATATATTTAACCTTTGCTTTTTGCTTAAACGCCTCTTTTATAAAGTCCTGCTGAACTTCAATTCTTTGAAGGTCTCCCATAGGATACTGTCTGAACCTTAAAAGCTGAAGTGCCTTGTCACCGTCTAAAACCTGCTTGCCCTTATCCAAATCAATAACCAAATCCTGATATGGGTCACGGTAATTCATATTCTGCGGAACAAAAAATTCAACACCGCCTACCGCATCTACAATGTCGCTTACGGCTTGAAAATTAACCTTTACATACTCATGTATCGGTATGCCCGTTATCTCTTTTACCTTTTGGATGGCAAGCTCCTCGCCGCCTAATGCAAGTGCAACATTAATTTTCTGGTAACCGCCGCCATAGTTAATTCTGGTATCCCTTGGAATTGATACCGAATTTATATTCTTTTCCTTTTCAGAAAAAGAAAAAACCATCATTACGTCTGACCTTAGTCCGCTTTTGTCGGTACCCATCACCAAAATATTTCTTCTTGAGCCTCTTTGGTATTCATCAAGGGCTTGTATTTTTTCACCTGAGCCAATATCCTGATAATAAAACTTACCAAATAAAATTGCTGCAATTATTACAATAAACAACGATGTAAATGTAATAAATGTCTTAAAAAACTTTTTTGTATTCAATCAAAGCACCTTCTATACTACTCTTCCTGCACAAAATCCCACAAAGACTTAGCCATTTCTATCTGAGTCTGAGCTTTTATTATTGCCTCTTGGTCTCCGTCTGCTTTAGCTTTTTCCAAAGCATCTAAGCCTTGCTTTAAAAGCTCTACAGAAACCTGACGATTTTGAAACTGCTCAACATCTTCGTCTTTAACTTTTCCTACCTGGTCTTTAAGCTCTTTTTCCATTTGTAAAGCACTTTCTTTTGCTTTATCAATATCACTCTTTTCAACACTCATTGGGTCTTTTGTAATGTTTTCACTTATGTCTTGTGCAACCTCTTGAACCCGATTGGTGTCTTGCTGCTGCGGAGGTTGATTGTCTTTGTTTTCTTTTTCCCCGCATGCAGTGCAAAGCACAAGCATCAAACACATTAACACTGCTATCTTTTTCATATTTATTCTCCTAATTTTTCAGACTATGAATAGGTGCCGGAATTCTGCCGCCACGCTTTACAAATTTTTCTGCACTAAAGGGCAAAACTTCCATAACAGGTGCCTCTCCCAACAGTCCGCCAAACTTTACCATATCGCCTTTTTTTGTGCCGGGTGCCGGAATTATTCTTACCGCAGTTGTCTTTTGATTTATCATCCCGATAGCCGCTTCATCTGCGATAATTGCAGAAATTGTTTCTGCAGATGTATCTCCGGGAACTGCAATCATATCAAGTCCCACTGAGCATACACATGTCATAGCCTCAAGTTTTGAAAGGCTAAGCGCACCGCATTTTGCGGCATCAATCATACCTGCATCTTCGCTTACAGGTATAAATGCACCTGAAAGACCGCCAACCGAGCTTGACGCCATAACCCCGCCTTTTTTTACCGCATCATTTAAAAGCGCTAAAGCCGCAGTAGTTCCATGCGTTCCGCATTTTTCAAGCCCCATCTGCTCTAAAATATGTGCAACGCTATCACCTACTGCAGGAGTTGGTGCGAGTGAAAGGTCAACAATACCAAAAGGCACATTAAGTCTTTTTGCCGCCTCTTTTGCTACCATCTGTCCTACTCTTGTTATTTTAAAAGCAGTCTTTTTAATAATTTCAGCAAGTGCTAAAAAGTCTGCATCAGGATATTTCTCAATCTCGCATTTAACAACACCGGGACCGCTTACGCCTACATTTATCACACATTCGCCTTCAGAAACACCATGAAAAGCGCCTGCCATAAACGGATTATCTTCAACTGCATTGCAAAACACAACAAATTTTGCGCACGCCATTGCATTGTTATCCTTGGTAAGCTCAGCACACTCTTTTATCGCCTTGCCTACATGGTAAACAGCGTCCATATTTATGCCCGCTTTGGTGCTTCCTATATTTACAGACGAACAAAGCCTTGATGTAACAGACAGCGCCATTGGAATTGAGTCAATAAACATTTTTTCTTTATCTGTATACCCTTTTTGAACAAGCGCAGAGTATCCGCCGATAAAATTCACTCCTAAATCATTTGCTGCCTTGTCAAGTGTCTTTGCATATTCAACATAATCTTCTTTTTTATTTACAGGTGTAAGAAGTGATATCGGTGTTACCGAAATTCTTTTGTTTATAATCGGTATTCCGTACTCTTTTTCAATGTCCTCACCTGTTTTCACAAGGTCTTTTGCATATTTTGTTATTTTGTTATAAATGTTTTCGCATGTTTTTTTTACACTCTCGCTACTGCAGTCTACGAGTGATATGCCCATTGTAATAGTTCTTATATCAAGATTTTCTTTTTTTATCATCTTGATAGTTTCAAGAATTTCGTATGTATCCAGCATATCTTCACCCCTTAAATTCTGTGCATTGATTTATAAATTTCTTCACGTGTTACTGTTACTTCAACACCAATTTCCTCGCCAAGTGCTTTCATTTCTGTAACAAGTTCAGAAAATGAAGTTTCTTTTGTTTTAACATCTACCAGCATAATCATAGTAAAAATATCTCCCATGATAGTCTGGGTAATATCTAAAATATTAACTCCTTTTTCATAGAGCTTTGTGCTTATTCTTGCTATAATGCCTGCTTTATCGACACCGATTACTGTTACTACGGCTTTCATTTTTTACTCCTCCTTATCGTCTGCTTTTAAGTGCGCTGTACATAAATATTCCTGCACTTACCGATGCATTAAGCGATTCTACTTCACCCATCATTGGAATATTTACCATAAAATCGCATTCTTTTTTAACAGTAGGGCTTATTCCCTTGCCCTCGTTTCCTATTACAATTCCTATTTTGCCTGAAAATGAAGTTTCAAAAATATCTTTTTCGCCGTTCATATCAGCCCCATAAAACCACACGCCGTAATCCTTTAACTTTTTCATGGTGTTTACAAGGTTTGTAACCTTTGCAACAGGAGTGTAAAAGCAAGCGCCTGCCGCTGTTTTTGCAACCGTTGCAGTGATATACGCACTTCTGTGCTTTGGAATAATAACTCCGTGAGCACCTGCTGCATTTGCAGTTCTTATAATAGCACCTAAATTGTGCGGGTCTTCAATTTCATCAAGCAAAACTACAAAAAGCGGCTCGTTTTTATTTTCTGCAATTTTTATAATATCCTCAACATCAACATAGTCAACAGGTGAAACACTTGCTATAACTCCCTGACTTGCAGAAATGTCGGACATATCAGAAAACTTTTTTTTGTCAATTTCAACAACGGGGATTTTTTTATCCCTTGCCATTGCTTTTATTTTTATAATCGAACCGTTTAATTCGCCTTTTAAAATATAAATTTTATCAATGCTTCTGCCTGACTTAATTGCCTCTATAACAGGGTTTCTTCCCTCAATTTTAAATGTCTGTTCCATTAATAGCCTCCGTCTTTTTTGCTCTTAAAGATATATTTTTCAAAACATCTTCCAAAGCCTTTACAGCTAAAGGAATTAATGCAAAAATTATTGCAAAAAAGGTACTTACATCGCCAAATCCAAACAGATTTTTAAGTATGGGAATTGTAAGTAACAAAACAACCGCAGCCAAACAACCAACAGCAAAAACTGCAAGGCAAACCAGTTCTGTTTTTCCTTCTTTGAGTGTAATCGCATTTTTTCTTAAATAGATAGCTCCAAACACTGCGTACAAAACAAAGAATAAAAATACCGTGGTCTGTGCTCTTGTATAAGCTGCAAGGTCTGACTGAGCGGATACAAAATAATTTGTTCTTATGAAAACAACAAGCGCCAAGAGTGCCAAAAGCACTCCCGTAGAAAGAATTCTCGGCCACATTTTAAGAAAAATACTGTTGTTTTGTTTAACATTTTTAAGTTTGTGCTTGTCCCAGTCTCCGCCAAACGGCAACACAAAAGGTATAAATCCTGTTGTTAAAATACCAATTACCAAAACTTGAGTTGCAACAAGAGGCAGACTGCTTGTAAGAAGCATTGCAAAGAGAACAAAAAGCATTTGTGCTGCTGCGTTTGATACCATAAATCTTATGGATTTTCTTGCATCAAGATAAATCATTTGCGCCTTCTTCATAGCATTAACCAACCCAAGAAGTGTTCCGTCAGTAACAACATCTGATTTAAATTCGTTTACTTCCGCACCATCTTTTTCAGATGCTGATATATCTGCTATTTCCAAAGTGTCTTTGTCATACGAGCTTGCCGATATCACGCAAACTGTTTTGCCTTTTCTTTTCAGGCTTTGAGCAATTCTTACTTTATCGCAAGGCTTAAGCTCTGCAAAAACAGCGATATTATCAATTTTTTCATCTAACTCACTGTCTTGCATATTTAAAAGCTCATCACCTGTAACAACTATATCATTGTCTTTCATAATACCGCTTTGTCTTGCGATATACTCAGAAAGAAAAGCATTATCGTATGTGAGCATAACAGGTCTGATGCCTGCTGACACAAGCTCATTAATTGCTTCGACAGAATCATCTCTTACATTGTTTTCAATTACAACAATTCCTAAGAAAACGAGGTCTTTTTCTGCCTCAATTTCATCTGTTAATACATCGCTGTCTTTATATGCAACTGCAACTGCCTTAAATCCGTTTTGAGATAATTCTTTATATTGTTTAATCAAATCTTCTTTTAATTCGTCTGTCATTTCATTGATGCTGGTGCTTGAAACTGCGTGTGTGCAATGCTTTATAACTTCGTTTACATCGCCTTTTGAGATAATTCTGTAGCCGTCTTGTACTGATGCACAAACTGTCATTGCTTTTTTGTTCATATCAAGCAGAAATCTTTTTGCAATTTCAACCTTATTTACATCTGCTCCAAGCTGCTTGGCAGCATTTAAAACGGCTTTATCTACTGCCTGCTCTTCTGAAATGCTTTTATCTTCAGCCGGTTGTGTGCATACTGAAGCAAATTCTAAAATAATTCTTAAAATGCTTTTTTGCGGTACACCTAAAGAATCATCTTTGAGTTCTAAGCTACCTTGTGTTGAAATCACTCCAAAAACACTTGCACTGCTTTGAGTAACAATTCCTGTTTTACCTGTAATTACAACATCGCAAAGTGCGAGCTTTTCTAAGGTTGCCTGATTTTTTACAATACTGCCGTGCTGTGCCATTTTGAGCATACCTTTATTGACTACGCAAGAAATTACGGCAGGTAATTTTGATGGCACCAAAACCGCACCGAGTGCAAGGCAAAGCATCGCAGTATTATACATATCTGTGCCTGATAATATGCCAATCAGAAGTATAACTGCTAAAAGTATGAATGTAAAGCAGGAAAGAACTTTTGAAACCTCGCATAGTTTATCCTGCATATATGACTTTTCCAAAGCAACCGAAGTTCCATCATCAAGAGTTGCCAAAACTGTATTTTCACCGGTTCTGCAAGCCACAATCCTGCAATTTCCGGAAACCACAACGCTTCCTGCAAAAAGCATATTTGACTGGTCTTTTATTTGAGTATCTTCGCTAAGCTCTGCGTCTTCGCTTTTTGCTACGTTTTCAGATATTCCCGTAACGCATTTTTGGTCAACTTCTAAATTCTCACAATATGTAATTCTTCCGTCGCAAGGTACAACATCGCCTTTGGACAAAACAACAATATCGCCCTCTACGATTTCATCTCTTTGTATATTTTTTTGCTTTCCGTCTCTTATAACTACTGCTTTGGGTTTGAGAATTTTCTTGATTTTGTGCTCTGTTTTGTATGAAACAATGTCCTGCGCAAAGCCAAGAATTTCTGAAATCAGCACCAAAACCACAACAGTTGTTCCTAAGACGGGGTCTTTAAACATAAAAATAACCGAAAGGATTACAAGCAAAGCCGCCATCACAGTGCTGAAGTACGACAGCGCAGCCTTGGGTACATTTTCAGCTATTGGCTTACTGCCCCTGATACGCCGGTTTAACTTGCTCTGTGCAAACTCGTTTGTCATACCACGTTCAAAATCAGTATTGAGGTTATCTTCTATCTCATCTTTTGTGGCAATATGCCAAAGCTTACTCATTGCATTTTATCCTTTCGGTATAAATTTTAATGTTTTATTAGTTTGTAAAATCAAATTTATCGTGAATTGCTTTTACAGCACGTTCAGCCACATCTCTGTCAACTAAAACTGACACTTTAAGTTCAGACGTTGAAATCATGTGAATGTTGATTGAACTTTCAAAAAGCGCTTCAAACATTTTTGATGCAACGCCCGGATTGTTTACCATGCCTGCACCAACAATAGAAACCTTTGAAAGATTTGTTGAGCTGGAAATATCTTTGTAACCGATAAGGTCTTTGTTTTGTTCCAAAATTTCAAGAGCTTTATTAAGATTACCTTCAGTAACTGTAAATGAAATATCTTTTGTGTTTTCTCTTCCGATTGACTGCAAAATGATATCAACATTTATTTTGCTCTTGGAAAGAAGCGAGAAAATCTTAAACGCTGTACCCGGTTCGTCCTTCAAACCAATAACAGCAATTCTTGCAACGTCGTTATCACGTGCTACACCTCTAACCAACATCTTTTCCATATCTACTTCCTCCTTAACAACTGTTCCAGGTACTCTTTGAAAACTTGATTTAACTTCTAAATTTACATTATATTTTTTTGCCATTTCTACTGAGCGGTTGTGAAGCACATTTGCTCCGAGCGATGCAAGCTCTAACATTTCATCATAAGAGATTTCACTAAGCTTAACTGCATCTTTTACAATTCTTGGGTCTGTGGTATAAACACCGTCAACATCTGTATAAATTTCACAGATATCAGCGTGAAGTGCTGCAGCTAAAGCTACTGCTGTAGTGTCAGAACCACCTCTGCCCAAAGTTGTAATATCATCATATTTATTAATTCCCTGAAAGCCTGCAACAACAACAATATTCTTCTTATCAAGCTCCATACAAATTCTTTCAGTATCAATTTTACGAATTCTTGCCTGAGAATAGTTACTGTCAGTTTTCATTCCAACCTGCCAGCCTGTGAGTGAAATAACAGGAAAACCTAACTTTTCGATTGCCATTGCAAGAAGTGAAATTGAAATCTGCTCACCTGTTGAAAGGAGCATATCCATTTCTCTTTTTGAGTGATTAGGATTGATTTCGTTTGCTTTTTCAATCAATTCGTCTGTTGTGTCACCCTGTGCTGAAACAACAACTACTACGTTATTGCCCTTTTTATATTCGTCGGTAACTCTTTCGGCAACATTCATAACTTTTTTAGCATCTGCAACCGAAGAGCCTCCGAATTTCTGAACTACCAAACCCATATTAACACCACTTTCTACAATAATTTTCTTATTACAGCCTTAAACTCTGCGCCTTTTAACTCAAGTTGTTTTTTAGCTGCTATAAACGCTTTTTCATTCATTTCTGAGGTAATAAAAGCAATTTCACCATTTTGTTCAGAAATAATTTCTAAAACATCAAAATCCTGTTTGGTTATTCCTGTTGCTCTTACATAAAACATTGACGAAGTATCTTCAATGTCAATCATCATATCAGCATCAGGTTTTTCCCAAGAATATTTAGGCGGATTCCCATTAAACTTGGCAATATCTATAACATCGGCAACAACTGCGCTTGCTGTGGGGAACTTTCCTGCCCCTTTGCCATAAAACATTACCTCGTCAGTTGCATCGCCCATAACCATTACTGCATTAAACACATCCTTAACTCCTGCCAAAGGATGATTTTTACTGATAACCATAGGGCTTACACGTGCAAAAACTTTTTTGTCACACACTTTTCCGTGACCTATCAATCTGATTGCATAACCTGCTTTATCTAAAATTTTCACATCTTCTTGTTTTATTGATGTAATGCCTTCTGTCATTATTTTATCACAATTTGTTTCATATCCTGATGCAATAGCCATTAAAATTGCAATTTTTCTCATTGTATCATGACCTTCAACGTCGGCTGAAGGGTCACGCTCTGCATAGCCTTTTTGCTGTGCCTCTTTTAAAGCATCCTCAAAAGACGCACCGCCTTCAAACATTCTGGTTAAAATGTAATTGGTTGTACCATTTAAGATACCCCATATATCTGTGATATTATTTGCTGCCAAACAAGTACCTAAAGGTCTTAAAACAGGGATTGCCCCGCCAACCGAAGCCTCAAACATATAATATGAATTATTTTCTTTTGCTGTTACCATAAGCTCACTTCCAAAGGCTGCAACAAGCTCTTTGTTTGAGGTAACAACACTTTTTCCCTTTTTGAGTGCTTTTTCGGTAAATGTTCTCGCAGGCTCTTTTCCGCCGATTGTTTCGATAACAATGCTGATTTCATCGTCATTTAAAATCTCGTCAAAATCCTTTGTAAAAAGGTCTTGATATTTATGGCCTTCAAAATCTCTTATGTCAAGGATTTTTTTAACCTTGATTTGTTCTTTAAGGCCCTTATTTATAGTTTCGGCATTTTTTTCAATCAGCTCAACAACACCCGAACCAACAACACCAAAGCCCAAAACAGCTACATTAATCATTTTGTTCCTCCGTATTTTTTCTTTTGCTTATCTGAAAAAGTAACCATCTGCAAAATTTTATGTATATTGATAATAGCAGAAACAAATTCCTATTTCATATAACAAAACGCTTAATAGAGTAATTATATTATTGTTAGGGAAAAAAATCAAGGGATTTTTATTATTTTTTTGGTTTTTTATTGAAAAAGCTAACATTTTCTGCTATATTAAAATAGAAAGAACAATTTTACATATACTAATTCCTGTCATTAGGAGGAAGGAAATTTTGAAAATATTTGATTTATCTCCGGGAAAATATATTCATTTTATAGGAATCGGCGGAATAAGTATGTCGTCGCTTGCATTAATTGTAAAGCACGGCGGATACAAAGTATCAGGCAGCGATATAATCGAAACTCATATAACAAAAAAGCTTCAGGAAAACGGAATTGAAGTTTTTATCGGGCAAAGTGAAAAAAACATAAATTCACCTGATTTGGTTGTTTACACTGCTGCTATTTCAAAAGACAATCCCGAATACATTGAGGCTGTGAAACAAGCAAAAAAAGTAGTTGAAAGAAGCGTGTTTTTAGGCGAGCTTATGAAAGCTTACGGTTGCCCGTGTTGTATTGCAGGAACTCACGGCAAAACCACAACCACCTCAATGGTATCTTCAATTATGCTTGAAGCACAAAAAGACCCCACCGTGTTGGTTGGCGGAGAGGTTAAAGCACTTGGCGGAAACCTTAAAATCGGCTCAAGCGAAATATTTGTTACCGAAGCGTGTGAGTATGTTGAAAGCTTTTTGGAGTTTTTCCCCAAAAAAGCTATAATACTTAATGTCGATGCAGATCATCTCGACTATTTCAAAGATATTGACCACATTATAAGTGCATTCAAAAAATTTGCACAGCTTGTTCCTGAAAGCGGAAGTTTAATTGTAAACGGTGCTGACAAAAACACTATAAAGGCAACCAAAGATTTAAAATGCAACATTATTACATTCGGAATTGGTGAGGATTTTGATGTTCAGGCAAAAAATGTTGTGTTTGACAAAAACGGATTTGCCTCTTATGACCTTATCGCATTTGGTGTAAAGCTTTGCAGCATCACCTTAAGCGTTCCGGGAAAACATAATGTTTTAAACAGTCTTGCTGCCGCTGCAATGTGTTTGGATACAGGATGCGATGCGGTTTCTGTTAAAAATGGACTTGAAAATTTTAAAGGAACTGACCGCCGTTTTGAAATAAAAGGCGAATACAAAGGCTGTACAATAGTTGACGATTACGCTCACCATCCAACCGAAATTGTTGCCGCAATCAAGACTGCAAAAAATTTTGGTCATAAAAAAGTAACTGCCATATTCCAGCCACACACTTACACAAGGACAAAAGCTCTTTTAGGAGAGTTTGCACAAAGCCTGTCACTTGCCGACCGTGTTATTGTTACTGACATATATGCCGCACGTGAAATTGATGATGGCACGGTTTCTTCAAAGGATTTGGTTGATATTATGGTCAAAACTGGCTGTGACGCTAAATATATCAAAGACTTCGACGATGTTGCTGAACATATAAAAAAGACCTGCTCAGGCGATGAACTTATTATGACAGTAGGCGCAGGCCCTGTTTATAAAATCGGTGAAAAATTGATCTAATCAAAAAAAGAAGATGGCACGCCATCTTCTTTTTATTTTGTATATGTTGCTTCAACAATTCCGTAAATTCTGCCGCCTTTTTTTAAGTCAACTTTAAGATTTCTTATGCCCTTGCATCCCTTTGGCTTTGATTTTATGCACACGTTATGGTTTTCATCAATGTAATAATAACCAAGTTTGCTTTGTCCGTCATCTGTAATTACTGCAACTTTTTCTCCCTCTCTGGGGATTGCATCCACAATCAATATAACTATTGTTTCTTCAACCGTGTCAGGCACTAACCATGCTACTCGTCCGTACGGCTGGTCAAACTCAATGTGGTTAATCTCCTTGTAAATATTATTTCCGGCAACCGGACGCGTTAAATCTTTTATTACCTTAAGCTTAAATCTGTACGATTTTTTTTGTAATATCTCAGGTGTTTCCATAAGAGGAACATCATCGTCAAAAAAATATTCAAAGGGGCAATTAAAATACTCTTCATATATTTTTATCACCGTACGTGGAACTTCTGTTTTGCCTGTTTCATATCCCGAAACAGAGGCAACCGAGCAACCTAAGATTTGCGCCATCTCTTCTTGCGTAAGCGATTTGCTTTTTCTTAAGTTTTTTATTTTTTCAGATATCACAAATTTCCCCCCTTTTAAACAAATTATACTATTTTTCAATTTATTTTGCAACTCTTTTTTTATTATTAATTTTAGGTATGGCTTTTTTTATAAATTCGTGGTATACTATTTAACAAAAATATGATTGGAGTTTTTGCTTTGCAAACAGTTAATATAAAAAACGGTGTAAACATTCATTTTATTGAAGGCGAAAGGTTTAAAACCTCTCTTTTAACCTTTAATTTTTCACGCCCGCTTCAAAATCCTGAAGCGTCATACAACGCATTAATACCTGCTGTTTTGCGCAGAGGGTGTAACAGATATCCCAAGTCAAGCTACTTAAACACCTACTTAGACGACTTGTACGGTGCTTCTGCAAGCTATGCTGTAAAGAAAAAAGGTGCAAACCAGGTTGTATCAATGAGATTTTCAACAATCTGTGACTCTATGGCTCCCGATTTAAAACCGTTTTCAAAGCTTTGTGCTTTGGCAAAGCAAATGATTTTTAACCCTTATCTTCCAAACGATGAGTTTTTTGATACCGACTACGTTGAAAGAGAAAAAATCAATCTTATCCAGTTTATTGAAAGTGTTATAAACGACAAAAAAGAATACGCAAAAAAACGTCTTATAGAAGAAATGTACAAAGACGAAACTTTTGGTATTTTTGAATTCGGCAGCATTGATGATATCAAGAAAATCACTGCCAAAGAACTCTATGAATATTACAAAAAACTTTTATCTTCAAGCACTGTTGATATCTTTGTAAGCGGTAAGTGCGATAAAGAATATATCACAGATGTTATAAAAGAGGCATTTGAAGAAATAGAAGTTTCATCCTCAGGATATACAAATAAGCCCTTTGGCAAGTACAATGAAGACGTAAAATACATCTCAGAAACAAGCGACATTACTCAAGGAAAGCTTTCAATCGGCTTTAAAACAGAAGTTACTGCAAATCATAACCTTTATTTTGCAATGGCTGTGTTTAACAATCTTTTTGGCGGCAGTCCTCACTCAAAGCTGTTCTTAAATGTAAGAGAAAAGCTTTCGCTTGCCTATTATGCAAACTCCGGCTATGACGGTCACAGAGGGCTTGTAATTGTAAACTGCGGTATTGAATTTGACAAGTATGAAATTACTCTTAAAGAAGTTTTAAAACAGCTCGATGATATAAAGAGCGGAAGCTTTACCGATGAAGAAATTTCAGCATCAATCCTTGCCATTACAGGAAGCCATAATGCAGCAAAAGACTCAATGTCGGTAATGGAGGAATTTTGTTTTGGCGGCATTGTTTCAGGCCTTAATATGTCTTTAGAAGACTCTGTGAAAAAAATTAATGCAGTAACAAGGCAGGATATTATAGATGCCGCAAAAACTGTTGTTTTAGATACTGTCTTTTTCTTGAAAGGAGATGAGTAATATGAGCAATATGGATTATTTAATTCTTGAAAACAAACTTTTAAATGAAGAAACATATATATTCAAATCAGACTGCGGAATGAGTATTTACATTACTCCAAAGCCGGGTTTTTATAAAAAGTGCGCAATGTTTGGCGTTAAATACGGCTCTTTAAAAAACCGTTTCAAAAAAGAAGGCGAAAAAGAATTTACCGAAATTCCTGACGGCGTTGCCCATTTTTTAGAGCACAAGCTTTTTGAAAGTGAAACGGGAGATGCGTTTGCAAAATATGCTAAAACGGGTGCAAATGCCAATGCCTTTACTTCGTTTACCAACACTGCCTATTACTTCACTTGCACAGACAAATTTGAAGAAAATCTTAAAATTCTTACTGATTTGATGCAAACTCCTTATTTTACTCCTCAAAACGTTCAGAAAGAGCAGGGTATTATAGGCCAGGAAATAAATATGTATTTAGATCACCCCGGTTGGCGTGTTTACTTTAATCTGTTGGACGGAATGTACCACACATTGCCTGTAAAACGTGATATTGCAGGCTCTGTGGAAAGCATTTCAAAAATAACAAGCCAGATGCTTTATGACTGCTACGACACCTTTTACAACGCATCTAACATGGTGCTTTCAATATGCGGAGATGTTGACCCGTTTGAAACGGCGAATTACGCAAACAGTCTTTTAACTGACATAAAACCCGCAAAGCAAGTAGAAGTAAGCTACGATGAAGAGCCTGAAAATGTGTTAAAACAAAAGGTTTCGCAAAAGCTTTCTGTAAGTATGCCTCTTTTTAACATAGGTTTTAAGGATAATCTGAACGGATTTAACAGCGACACATTTATTTTCAAAGAAATTTTAGGCAATGCTTGTCTTGAAATAATGTTTGGCAGAAGCAGTGATTTTTATAACAAGCATTATGAATCAGGTCTGATTAACGACAGTTTTGACCTTGAATACACTTTAGAGGCAGAATTCAGCCACACTCTTATTTCGGGAGAAAGCGAAAACCCAAAAAAGGTTTATGAAGAAGTCCTGAAAACTATTGAGGAAACTGCAAAAAATGGCATCCCTGAACGCATATTTAAACGTCAGCTTAATATCTTAAAAGCTGACTTTATAAAAGAATTCAACAATGTTGAAACAACTGCAAGAAATATGATTGACGCACATTTCCACAGCTATAATATTTACAATACATTAAAGATGTTTGATGTAATTACTGTAAGTGATGCAATAAAATATATACGTTCAATGAAAAAAGAAAACAGTGTGCTTTCAACCATTATGCCAAAAGAGTGATTGTTATGAATAATTATGTTTCTATTTTCGGTCTTGAGCTTAATATTAACCCCGTTGCTTTCGACATAGGCACAAAAGAGGTTTACTGGTATGGGATAATTATAGCTTTTGCTTTAGTTATGGGATATCTCATAAGCTCTTATATTGCCAAAAAAGACTCTGTCAGCCAGGACACAGTTTTAGATATCGTTGTTTTTGGTGCGCCTGCTGCAATAGTTTGCGCTCGTCTTTACTACGTTATTTTTTCATTTTCCGAATACAGGCAAAACCCTATTAAAATCTTTGCGATATGGGAGGGCGGAATTGCTATATACGGCGCTGTAATAGGTGCTGCAGTTACCGCTTACATATATTGCAGGGCAAAAAAGCTTGACTGGAAAAAAGTTTTTGATGTTTGCATAATTGGTGTTATTTCAGGTCAGGCGATAGGCAGATGGGGCAACTTTGTAAACAAAGAGGCTTATGGCTTTCAAACCTCTCTTCCGTGGAAAATGGGAATTTTTGAAAATGGTGAGCTTATTTTTGTTCATCCCACATTTTTATATGAAAGTCTTTGGAATTTAATAGGCGTTTTCATTTTACTTTTTATAAACAAAAATAAAAAATTCAGCGGACTTACCTTTTATTCGTATCTTATATGGTATGGACTTGGCAGATTTTTTATTGAAGGCTTAAGGACTGACAGCTTGTACTTAGGTCCTTTCAGAATTTCACAGCTTGTAGCTTTAGCTACACTTTTACTTGGTGTTATTTTCATTTTTTATGACCTGAAAAACAAACCAAAATTGAATAAGTAAGTATTTATACCGGCATCAGGCAGATGCCGGTATTGTATTTTGTGAAAAAAATACGAAATTTTTTGTTTTTTTGGTATATTTCTTTGCATTTACAATCATTTTGTGTTATGATATATAGTGACTATATGTGTATGACATACAAAATAAAGAATTAAACGGCGGTGGATTATGTCAATTTCACTTTATCAAAAGTATTTTGATTTGCTAACAAACAGTTTTGACAACCGTATTGGGCTTTATGACAATCATAATATTGTTGTTGCATCAAACAAAAAGAATTTAATAGGCTTAAAGCTTAAAGACCTTGATTTTGTTTACTACTCATTTTCTTTAAGTGATGATGTAAGCGTGCGTTTTTCTCTGTTTGTAGAAGGCTCTGCAGATTTTGCTAAAATCACAGTTCCTGCGGTAAGGGCGGCAATAAATGCGCTTTCAGCCAACAGCAGAGTATTGGTTGACTCTGAATATTTTTTCAAACAGTTAATAAGCGGCGACCTGGAAGAAGCTTACTGGAAAGCACCAAGCCTTGAAATTCCGGTCGACCTTTTAAGAATAGTTTTTGTTATTAAACTTTCAAGCAAAAATATTCCTATGGCTCTTAAAATAATAAGAGAGGTTGCGCCCGCAAGAGAAAATGATTACATATTCCCTAACGATTCTGATGAAATTGTATTTATAAGACATTTTAAATCTGAACCTCAATCATCAAGGCTTATGCAGATTGCAAACCAGATTTCAACAGGTATTATGACAGAACTTGTAGAGCAGCCAACCATTGCAATAGGTGCTCCAAGCACAAATCTTAAAACTTTAAGCCGTTCATACAAAACTGCTATCAACGCACTCAATATCGGCAGTGTGTTTGAAAACAGAAGCAGAATTTACTCGTATATGACGCTTGGAATAAGCAGACTTATTACATCAGCGCCTGTTGAAAAATGCAAAGCATTTTTAAATGAAGTGTTAAATGAAAATGTCTTAAAAGAGCTTGACGAAGACACCATGGCCACCGTTCAGTGTTTCTTTGACTATAACTTAAACATTTCGCTTACAGCCAGAGAACTTTATATCCACAGAAACACTTTAGTATACAGACTTGACAGAATTCAGGATTTGACAGGTCTTGATGTAAGAAAATTTGATGATGCATTGCTTTTTAAAATCGCAATGCTGATTCAAAAGTATTTAAGAGCCTCCAGAGGCAATTAGGAGTTGATTTTTTGATTATTGCACGAAATGTCGGCAAGAGATACGAAGAAGGAAACGAAGTTTTAAAAAATGTTAATTTTATAATAGATAAAGGTGAATTTGTGTTTTTGGTAGGTGCATCAGGGGCAGGTAAATCCACCCTTATTAAAATGTTCTTGCGTGAAACCGTGCCGTCTGAGGGCGAGTTTATAATGAACAACACAAACATCGCAACCTTAAAGCACAAAGACATCCCTTATTTCAGACGCGCTCTTGGCGTTGTATTTCAGGATTTCAGACTTTTAGAAGATATGACGGTTTATGAAAATGTTGAATTTGCAATGACTATAGTAGGTGCGTCAAAAAGGCTTAAAAGAAAAAAAATACCGATTATTTTAAATCAGGTGGGACTCCAAAGCCGTGCCAAGGCATATCCCTCTCAGCTTTCCGGCGGTGAAAAACAGCGTGTTGCCATTGCAAGAGCAATTATAAACAATCCGTCTATTTTAGTCGCCGATGAGCCTACAGGTAACTTAGACCCCGAAACTGCTCACGAAATTATGGAGCTTTTAAACGAAATCAACAAAAAAGGCACTACTGTTATAGTTGCAACACACGCAAAAGAAATTGTTGACGATATGCAAAAACGTGTTATCGCCATAGAAAACGGTACTATTGTCAGAGACGAAGAGAAGGGTGTGTACGGCTATGAGAATTAACAATTTTAATTATTACATAAAACAGGCTTCAAAAAGCTTTCGTCAGAACAAGCTTATGAGCATAGCTTCTGTTACCACCACATTTGCAGCTCTTTTTATTCTGGGCATTTTCATTCTGCTTACTTTAAATGTTAACCATTGGGCAGACGACTTTTCAAGAAGCTGTCAAATTCAGGTGTTTATATCTGACGAGCTTTCAGCCGAAGAATATGATGCTTTGGGCAGCGAAATTTTAAAACTTGAATCTGTTGAAGAAATTGAAAAATATACAAAGACACAAATTTTTGAGGAAATGCGCATAAAGCTTAAAGAAAAAGCAAATATTTTAGATGGCTTAGAAAATGACAATCCTTTCAGAAATTCGTATAAAATAACACTTTCTGACTTGAATGAAACAAAAACTGTTATAAACGCACTCGAAAAATTAGACGGCATTGAAAATATAACCGATTTTCAGGAGTCTGCAACACTTATAGTTAAAGTGGTTGACTCCATAAAAGCAGCAAGTCTGTGGCTTATGGCAATGCTTCTTATAATTTCTGCATTTATTGTTTCAAACTCAGTAAAAATCTCAGTTTATGCGCGCAGAAGAGAAATAAGCATAATGAAGTATGTAGGTGCTACAGACTGGTTTATAAGATGGCCCTTTGTAATTGAGGGAATTATTATTGGAATATATGGCGCAGTTATTTGTTTTTTAGTTATGTGGATTGCATACTTTAGTATATCAAAAAGCATTTCAATCCCAATGCTTACGTTGCTTCCTTTTAGTTCAGTATGGTTGCCGCTTGCTTTGTCTTTTGTAATTGTTGGCGTAGTAATCGGCTCTGTTGGAAGTATCTTCTCAATAAGAAAGCATCTTAAAGTTTGATTCGGAGGAGTTTTGAATATGAATTTAACACTAAAAAAGATTGTTACAATCATCGTTTTAGTATGTTTTGTCGGAATAACTCTATCGTCTATAATTATACCATTCATAGCATCTGCTGCCCCCACTCAAGGTCAGATAGATGCCGTTTCCAAAAAGAAAAACGAGCAACAACAAAAAATTAACGAAGCAAAACAAAAGCAGCAAGGCTTTTTAGACGAAAAAAGCTCTATTGAGAAAAAGATTGATGTTGCTCAATCTGAAATAGATGACATTCAAAAAGATATTGACGACGCTCTTTCCCGCATTGCTCAAAAAGAAGAAGAACTGGCGTTGGCTGAAGAAAAGGCAGAAAATCAGTACGAGACCATGAAATTAAGGCTTCGAACAATGTACGAAGATAATTCCTCGTCATACATATCACTATTATTTTCGGGAGAAAATTTTTCTGATGTTTTTTCTTATGTTGAACTCATAAAACAGCTCCTTAATTACGATAATAATATGTATGATAACTTATTAGCAACCAAAACAAGTATCGAGGATGCTAAAACCGCCATTGAACTTGAAAAAGAAAAATATGAACAAAACCAAGAAGCTGTTATTTCAAAAAGAAATGAATTAAAAGGCTTAAAATCTGATTTGGACAGCACAATTTCCAAGCTTGAAAATGATATTGAGGCATATAAAAAAGCATACGCTGAATTTGAACGTCAGGAGGCTGCCTTAAAAGCACAAATTTCCGCTGCCGTTAAAAATTCCGGCTCGGGCGGAGCCAGCTATTCCGGTGGAAAGCTCGCATGGCCTGCTCCGGGGTATACAACTATCACCAGTCCTTACGGCTATCGTATTCATCCCACTTTAAAGGTATATAAACTCCATACGGGCGTTGACTTTGCCGCTCCTATGAACGCAACAGTAGTTGCTGCAGAGGACGGTTTGGTTGTAACCGCACAGTACAACAATGCTTACGGAAATTATATTGTAATTAATCATGGTAACGGTCTGAGCACCCTTTATGCTCACAATACAACTTTGTTTGTTTCGGCAGGTCAGCAGGTTACCCGAGGACAAACTATTGCAAAAGTCGGAAGCACGGGATTTTCAACAGGTCCGCACTGTCATTTTGAAGTTATGATTAACGGCTCTTGCACTGACCCTATGGCATATCTTAGATAAAAAAAGAATAAAATTACAGGACAATTTTATTCTTTCGGAGGCTTAATTTTGGAACTTAAAAAACTTAAAACAATTTTAAAATATGTCTGTGTTGCAGCTATATCCGCTTTAATTACCTTCTCTTTGACTCTTATAAACTTTGGTGGTTCTGAATTTTTACTCAGATTTTTGATAAAAAACTATTATATTGAAGATGTTGAGCAAAGCGTTATAAACGAAGGTGCAAAAGGTGGTATAGTTGCAGCTCTTGAAGACCAACATTCCATGTATATACCTTCTGAATACGGGTTTGACCATTTTGAAAACTCTCTTTCGGGAGAATATTCAGGTATTGGCGCTTCTATTCAGCAAATTAACAAAAAAGCTGTTATCGTAGAAGTTTACGACGCTTCTCCGGCTCAGAAAGCAGGACTTAAAATCGGAGATATTATAACCGAAGTAGCAGGCATTCCCTCACGCGGCAGCACACTTACTGAAGTTTCACACAGGCTTCAGGGAGAAAATGGCACTTCAGTTACAGTAAAAATTGAACGTGACGGCAAAGAGCTTGAATTTGAAATAGTACGCGAACCTATCAGCATCCACACAGTATCTTATAAAACACTTGAAAATGATATCGGTTATATAAGAGTATCTTCTTTCGACCTCGATACCGACAAAGAACTCACAGATGCACTTTTAAATTTAAAAGACAGCAAAAAACTGATTATTGACCTTCGTGATAACCCCGGCGGTTATATGGATATTGCAATTAAAACTATAGACCTGTTTATAAATGACAGCTTGATTGTTACCGCAAAATACAAATCTGATGAAACTGAATATTTTGCAACAGCTGATAACAAAACAGGACTTACTGACGAATTTTTACTCAAAACTCCTGTTTGCGTACTTGTAAATCAGCATAGCGCCAGTGCATCAGAAATTTTTTCAGCCGCTTTAAAAGACCATGGCAGAGCAAAAATTGTAGGACTTAACACTTTTGGGAAAGGATCTATTCAAAGCACGTTTTCTTTTAAAGACAACAGCGGTGTCAAGCTTACCGTAGGTCATTTTTATTCGCCAAGCGGCAAAAAAATTGACGGCAGCGGTGTAAAACCTGATATTGAAGTGTATCTTGATGAAAAATATTTGGATGTACCTGTAAAGGAAATTCCAATCGAGCACGATTTGCAGCTTAAAGCGGCAATTGATGCTTTAAAATAGTTATGAAAAAATTAAAAGTTTTTTAAAAAAGGTATTGACAAATACCTTAGAATGTATTACAATATATCTTGCGATTTGAAAAAAGCGCAAGTTAAAAAGTGCATTTTTCAAGTTGTTAAAAAGCTGGTGTAGCTCAATTGGCAGAGCAGCTGATTTGTAATCAGCAGGTTGCGGGTTCGAGTCCCATCACCAGCTCCATTAATTTGGGAGAGTTCCCGAGTGGCCAAAGGGGACAGACTGTAAATCTGCTGGCTATGCCTTCGGTGGTTCGAATCCACCCTCTCCCACCAGAAAAAAGCACTTCAAAAAGAAGTGCTTTTTTAATTTCTTACGAAAGGTTATGTGCAAGCAGTGAACATCAAAAGATTTATTATTTCCTTTTCATTCTCCACAATATTATTGCTGACTCTTTTTATTACAGTCGGCTTTATATACATTTATAATTCAAACTTAGGTTTAGGAGAGGAAATCGCAGAACTTGACAAGGCTGTACCAAACCAAACAAAAAACATTGTTGTTATGGGTACTGATAAAAGCGGGCTTCATTCAGACGTTATTATGATTTTTTCTGTTTCAACAAAAAATCAGGCTGTAAGCTGCACATCTATACCCCGTGACACGAGAGTAAATGTAAGAGGAAGCTATATTAAAATCACAGAGGCTATGGCTTACGGCGGTGAAAGCACAGTTATTCAGGAATTAAAAGAGCTTACAGGTCTTCAGGTTCACGACTATGTAACATTTAGCTTTAAGGCCGTTGAAGACGTAATAGACGCTTTAGGCGGTGTTGATTTTTATGTTCCCCAGAATATGTTTTACCAAGACCCCGAACAAGACCTTTACATTAACTTAAAAAAAGGTCAGCAGCTTTTAAACGGTGACAAAAGTCTTCAGCTTTTACGTTTCAGAAGTTACCCCCTTGGTGATATTCAAAGAACCAAAGTTCAGCGTGAGTTTATGCAGGCAGTTTTTGAGCAAAAAGCAAATGCTAAATATATAGCAAATGTTCCTAAAGTTTACGCTGCCGTTAACAGAAATATCAAATCAAGTTTAAGCCTTGCTGAAGTAAAAGACTATGCAGTGATGATTTCAAAAATGGAAAACCCCGAGTTTAACAATATTGAGCTTCCATATTCCCTTGCAGGCAATTTTGTCATTTTAAACCGCGAGGATGTAAGCAAGATATTTGTTGAAAACTTCTACTAAAATATAAGAAAAAATCCGCCAATGGCGGATTTTTTATTCATTAAAATATTCTTCGGGATTAACCTGCACACCGTCTTTTATAAGTTCAAAATGAAGATGTGCATCAATACCTGTTTCTATTAAAGCCGTATCTCCCACGCCATTTATTATTTCGCCTTTTTTTACGCTTTGCCCTTGCTTTACCATATCGGTTGACGAAAGATTTGAATAAACCGATTTAAATCCGTTTTGGTGGTCAATAATCATCGAAATGCCCATAAGACTGTCTTTTTTTATGCTTTCTACAACCCCGTTTGCTGTGGCATACACCTTAGAAAGTATTGGTGCTTTAATATCTATCCCTTTATGAACTCTGTACTCTTTAAGGGTTACTGAATAAACCAAATCATTTCCTGAAAATGCGTTTAATATATCTCCTTCAACAGGAACAGTAAACCCGTCATCTGTTTGTTCCTCAATCTCTGTTTCTGGCTGCTTTATCTCTTCTTCAACCATAACAGTATTTGAAACCTCGTTTTGGGGCTGTTTGTACACAGTTTTTGTATCTATAACCTTATGTTCAGACGTAATGCTTCTTTCGTTATTTATATTTCTTTTAATCATTGCGGTCATAAAAACGTTTGCCATCAAAAGGCATGCCGTAACAAACAGAAAAACGTACAACCACCTGCTTTTAAACAGTTTTTTCATTTATTACACCTCTCATTTGCTTTTTAGTATAATTTTTCCCATATAATACCTGTTATATACAAAAAGAAATTTAAAAATTTTATAAAAAATCTATTGCCATAAACCACAATATATGGTATTATATAATTGTATTATGAACTATAAATTTGGAGGTTTATAAAATGAACAAACGGTTTTTTTCAATAGTTTTATGTTTTGTTCTTGCCTTTACGGCAGTCGCTGCATCAGCTGCATCTTTTCCTGATGTAAGCAGCACAAAATATTCCTGGGCTTATGAACAGATTGAACAGATGGCCAATAAAAAGATTATTGCAGGTTTTGAAGACGGCACTTTCCGTCCTGAAAATTCTGTTACCCGTGTTGATTCTCTTTTGTTGGTTTCAAGAATTGCAGGCGCATCTGAAAGCTCTCTTTCAGAATTTGTTGATGCCGCATACGAAGCGCACTATGCAGATGTTAACGTTTTAGGATACACAGCTTACGAGAAAAACCTTGCATATTTGTTATACAAAGGAATTTACACATCTTCCGAGCTTAGAAACTTTGTAGGAAACAAATTAGGTTCTACTCCGCTTAAAAGATATGAAGCTGCTATTATTCTTACAAAGATAGCAGGCGGAGAGGCTACTGCAAAAGCAAACACCATGCCTGTTTTATCTTATGAAGATTCTTCTTCTATTCCCGCTACTGCCAAATCTTATGTTGAATTCTGTGAAACAACCGGTTTAATGCAGGGCATGGAAGATAATAAATTTAATCCAAGCTTTGAAGTTACACGTGCTCAGATGGCAGTAATGCTTCACCGTGCAATGGAATACCTTGGAACAACCCACTCAATCGGAACTGTTACAGATGTTAATAAAATCACAAATTCTGTTACATATGCCGATGCAAGCGGTGTATCAAAAACAGTTAATATTTTAAGTGATACTCCTCTTCGTCTTGACGGCGAGCTGGCTGCCAACATTGACAGTGTGGCACCAGGTTTTAAAATTAATGTAGTATCAAACAAATCCAACGTCTCGGTTGTTGAATTTTTAACACACATCCCCGATGAAGAGATTTCAGGTATATATTCAGGTTCTTCATCATCTACTACAGTTAAAAGAATTACAGTAAAATCACCTGATGGCTCAAAATCACAGGTTATTACTTTAGCTGATGATTGCACTATTACTATAAACGGTGTATCTTCTACATACTCACAGCTTCAGAAAGAATGTTATATAAGTGTTACTGTTAAAAACGGAAAAGGCATCAAAGTTGTTGCTGAAAACAAATCCAAAACTGTAAGTGGTATTATAAAGAGCTTTACTTACGGCGACCCATCACAAATCGTCATTACGCTTTCAAACAATACAACCCAAAGCTTTGAAATGGCAAAAACAGTTTCAGTAAGAAGAAATAACTCTAATGCTACTGCCGTAGACCTTATGGTTGGCGACAGAGTAAACCTCACACTTACATACAACCAAATCAGTTCAGTGAGTGCTACAAGCTCAACAAAAACTGTAGAGGGTACTATTAAGGAAATTGTTATTTCTGCTACCCCAACAATTAAGATTAACACCTCCTCCGGTGTTCTTGAATGTGCGCTTGACACCTCAGGTCTTGAAGTTACTGTTAACGGTGAGCCGTCCGATGTTTATGGTTTAAGACTCGGATACAGTGCAAAGGTTAAAATGGAAAGCACAACAATTACAAAAATTGAAGTAAGCTCTGTTGCAACTCCTGATACATTAAACGTTGTAGGTACTGTTGATTACGTTGACACTAACTACTATTTAATTCAGGTTACAGAAACAGCAACAGGTCAGTCAAGACAGGTATTTGTTAAGAAAAACGCAACTATTATTGACGGAGAAACACAAAAATCAAGAACACTTTCTGCTATTAAAGAAGGTGACCTGATTACAGCCGTTATTTCATCTAACGGATTTACATCAGAAGCTATCTCAATTGTTATTCTCCCTAAAGAATAATACTATCAAAAGCTTGCGGCAACAGGCATGCACCTGTTGCCGCTTTATTTAAAGGAGCTTATTTATGCTTTATAAAACACAAAAATATTACGATTACTTGGAATACTTTGAGCAAGACGACTGCCCCATTTGCATTATGCACAAAAACTGGCTTAATAAGTTTATAGACAACTTCTTTTACGAATGTGTAAACGACCGCAAAATGAGAAAAATTATACGTGATTACGGCGGTTTTTGTAAAGAACACGCAATAGCTATGCTAAATCACGGCGACCCGTTAGGGCATAGTATAATTTATGCAGATTTAATAACAGATTATCTTAAAAATTCCGACAAAAAGAAAAAGCAAGGCTGTTTAATCTGCGACCTTGAAAAAGAGGCAAATGAAAGCTTTTTAAAGGCATTTTTAGACTTTTTTAAAGAGTCTGACGAGTTTGTCCAAAAGTTTGATGAAACAAACACCTGCCTTTGCAAACCTCACTTAAACATTTTAAAAACAATGACAAAAGATAACGCATTAATTGAAAAATTAGATTATGTTCAAAAGAAAAATCTCACCCACGCATTAGAATGCCTTGATGAAATCAAGAGGAAATTTGACTACCGCTTTAAAGAAGAAGCCTTAACAAAAGAAGAACGCACCGCATGGCAAAGGGCAGTAAAACTTATGGCAGGCATTGATAGATAACAGAACAGTCGCGAATAAAAATAATGGCAATGGATTTTATCCATTGCCATTAGCTATATAGAACGTTTCGACGAAGCGTACAAATTTGCAAATCCAATGTGAAATGACAATTTCACATTGAGCCCATTAGGGCTCATTTATCATATCATTTATTCTTTGCATTTCAAGGTCGGTTTGTGCGATTATTTCTGCACATTCTCTTAATCTTTTTATTACTTCTTGTTCATTGGAAATTTCTTTTTTGTATTTCATCTGATGCTCCAAAGATGCCCAGAAATCCATTGCGATGGTTCTAAACTGCACTTCTACCCTTATAGGCACTTTTTCGTCTGCAAAAAATACAGGTACTTCTACAATCATATGATAGCTTCTGTATCCGTTTTCCTTTGGCTTTTTTATATAGTCTTTTTCTTCAATGAGTGTTACATCATCCTGCTTTAAAAATATATCTCTTACCCTGTAAATATCATCTACAAATGAGCAAATTACTCTTACTCCTGCAACGTCATTAAGATGCTCGGAAACTGAGTTTAATGTAACCGGAAGATTTCTCCTGATAAGCTTTTTTACAATGCTTTCGGGATTTTTAATCCTCGACTTTACAACCTCAATAGGATTTCTTTTATATCTTACTGCCATATCATCATTTAAGACGTCAAACTTTGTTGTAACTTCCTTGATTGCGCAGTTATACATCATCATTAAATTCCTGAATTCTTTTGCTCCCTCAAAAAACTCGTCCACATTTTTAGGAATCTGACGGTTGCCGATAATAGAGGTGTTTAGTTGTTGCATATTATCACTCCGTTTCGTCAAACAAACTGTTTAATAAGTTTTTTACCTCTTGTTTTTTCTGCTCTGTTTTTCTTTTATCTAAAGATATGTTAATCACACTGCCCTCTTTTGCATCTTCAGGTAACAGCGCTTTGGGTATGTTATAAGAACTTCCGTCATCTGTTATAACTACAGCAAATTCTGCCTCAAAGCGATCAACTGTAAAACTCATAATTTTGTTACCTCCGTACCATTTGATGTTATAACAATATCACCGTCTAAATCTGTTCGGTAAATCTTTGCGCCCACACTTTCAATACGCTCTAAAACCTCGTTATGCGGATGCCCGTACTCATTATCCTTACCGCACTCAATTACAGCAATTTCTGGCTGGCACCTTTTCAAAAACTTCAAAGAAGATGAGGTGTTAGATCCGTGATGTGCCACTTTTAAAACATCTGCCTTTACATCGGCACCTCTATTTATGAGCTGACGCTCTACAAATTCTTCCGCATCGCCTGTAAATAAAAATTCAGTTTCGCCAAACGTTATTTTCACAACCGCCGACCAGTTATTAAGGTCCTCGTAATTATCACTTACGGGACTTAAAAACTCAATTTTTACTTGCTCTACCGAAAACCCGGTTCCCATTTTTGCTTTTTGAAGTTTAATATTCTTATCCTGTATTGCATATAGCAAGTCTGTATATGTTTTTGTGGTAGTAACAGCTTGTGTCATATAGACAGTTCCTATCTCAAAACTATTAAGCACCTGCTTTAACCCTCCGATATGGTCTGCGTGCGGATGGGTTGCAACTACATAGTCTATCTTTTTGTAACCTCTGTTTTTTATATAATCAACAATTTCGTTCCCCATATCCTGAGTAGATGCGTCAATTAACATACACTCTCCGTTAGGCAACTGTATAAACTCGCTGTCTCCTTGTCCTACATCTAAAAACGACACTGTTAAATTTTCAGATGGTATTTCATAGCCTACATGCTTTGCATCATTTTGTGTAAATTTAGTATAAGCAAACGAAATAATAAATAAAACTGCCAGTATAACAAGCGTTTTTTTACTCTTCATCATCGCACCTGTCTATAGCGTCAGAACAAATTTCAATGAATTTTTTATAAAACTCCTGTGGCTCTTTTTTAAACATTTTCATGAGCTTTTGGGCGTGCGATGCATCAGGAAATGAAATTGTAAACTGCATTGCCTTTTGTTCATCATCAAAAATTCTAAGTGTTGATGTATAGCATTTTTCGTTTTCTTTCCAGTAATCAACCTCTACAGATTCTTTTTCTTTATGCTCCATTATTTTATCGTAAATGCACTCATCAATTCTGTCCCTAATGGAAAGGGGGATATATTTAAAAAAGTAATCTACGGTTTCCAGTCCTTTTGGTGTGATTTCCAAAATATCTTTATGGTTTTTCACAAACATAAAAATGTATCCCTCTTCTGCAAGGGTAAAAATTGTGTCGTGTAAATCGAAATAACTGATTTTCACGCTTTCCATAATAAAATCTGAAAAGAAATTCTTATTTAAGTATTCCTGTTTTGCCACAGTCTTTGCCTGAGACAAAACATACATTATAAGCAGCTTTATATCACTCTTATTTTCAAACGAAAACTCCAAACTTTTCATTTGCTGACCCCTTTATAAAAAATTCTTAAAAATTTCAATTATATTATAGCACATTTTTTATGTTTATGCTATACTGTATATGTAAAATATTTGCGAAAAAAAGAAGCCTTTAAAAAAGGCTTCAACAATTTTATATTAATCAATGATAAAGGGTTTCATTTCATCCATAAATGCACCCACATCTTCGGAATAAACTTCTACTTTGATAGGTTTTGACAAATCAAGTGAAAAGATACCCATAATTGATTTTGCATCAACTACGTATCTGCCTGATGTAAGGTCAACATCAAAATCATATTTGTTAACAGCGTTTACAAATGTTTTTACGTCATTGATTGAATGAAGCATAATATTAAAGTTTTTCATAATTTAGTTACCTCCTTTTTTTATATATAATACATCAATTTGGTAAAATAGTCAATTATTTTATGAAAAATTTTACATACAGGGGGATATTAGTATTGAAAAAAGTCAGCTTTTTTACATTAGGATGCAGAGTAAACCAATATGAAACAGAGGCAATGAGCGAATGTTTCTTAAAAAATGGTTATACACTTTGTGATTTTAGTGAAATATGCGATATATATGTCATAAATTCCTGCACGGTAACGGGGACAGGCGACAAAAAAACACGTCAGGCAGTACGCCGTGCAAAAAGGCAAAATCCTGATGCAATTACCGTTCTGGCAGGATGTTATGCCCAGTATTTAATTAAAGAAGGTCAGACGTTAAAAGAGGCCGATATAATTTTGGGTACCGGTATGAAAGGCAAAATTGTTGAGGCAGTAGAAAGCTTCATTAAACAAAAAACTCAGGTGGTAATGGTTGAAGACTTAAAAAACCATCGTGAGTTCGAAGAAACTCCACTTACAACCTATCAGAACAAAGCCCGTGCTATGCTTAAAATTGAAGACGGCTGTGACAGATTTTGCTCTTACTGCATAATTCCTTATGTAAGAGGTCCGGTAAGAAGCCGAAATATGGAGGAAATCTACTCAGAACTTAAAAAACTTGGCGAAAACAATTTTAAAGAGATTGTTTTAACCGGAATACAAGTAGCAGCCTTTGGCAAAGATTTTAAAAGTGATGTCAGCCTTATCGACGTAATTGAACTTGCTGCAAAGCAAGACAGTATAAAAAGAATAAGGCTTGGTTCTTTAGAGCCTGTAATCATAACCGAAGATTTTCTCACCCGGGTAAAAAACACAGGCAAATTTTGCCCGTCATTTCACTTATCACTTCAAAGCGGATGCGACAGCGTTTTAAAAAGAATGAACCGCAGATATACTACCAAAGAATACCAAAATGCCATTGATTTAATCAGAAAGTTTTTCCCTGATGCAGGAATAACGACTGACATAATTGTAGGTTTTCCCGGTGAAACAGATGAGGAATTTGAGAAGTCTTTGACGTTTGCTAAAACCATTGGTTTTTCTCATGTTCACGTTTTCCCATATTCCATAAGAGAAGGTACAAAAGCCGCAGCTATGGATGGGCAGATTGAAAAAAGCGTTAAGGATATCAGAGTAAAAAGAATGTCTGCAATCGCAAATATAACAAAGCAGGATTTTTATAACTCTGTTATTGGCAATACTTATCCTGTTTTGTTTGAACGTGAAGTTTCACCTGATATTTACGAAGGCTATACGCCTAATTATATCACTGTTCGCATAAAATCTGATACAGATATTTCACACAAAATTGTTGATGTAACTTTAACGAAAGATATAATTGTTAATTAATTCTTATATCAAGGTTCGAATCCCCTTAGCAAAATAAAAAAGTGCCAGAAGGCACTTTTTTATTTTGGTGACTCTAAGGGGATTCGAACCCCTATTCCGGCCTTGAGAGGGCCGTGTCCTAACCATTAGACGATAGAGCCTTATATTTATTTTTTATGTTCTTTTGTGGGGTTCTCATCCGGGATTCTACCCGTTTGCGGTACCCGGAAAATCTTTCCGCTTCCGCTCGATTTTCCGACCGCGGCACAGCCCTTGCGCGCTCCCTTTTTCCGCCACCGGCGGCGGTCGCTGCGCGGACACCCCTATTCCGGCCTCTTGGGGCCAAAGTCCTAACCATTAGACGATAGAGCCTTATCAGTAAATGAATAATTGGGGTCAAAAATCGCGGAGCGATTTTTATTTATCACAATTCTGCACTCGTTAAGTATACAACAAACATTAAAAAAAATCAATACTTTTTAATTAAATTCCTGAAAATATTTTGACATTTGCTATCAAAAATGATATACTTTACTGTAAGTATGTATTTATGGAGTTGAGGCAATGAAATATACCGGATTAAACGAAATAAGAGAAAAGTTTTTAAGCTTTTTTGAATCAAAAGACTGTTTAAGATTGGACAGCTTTTCACTTGTGCCTAAAAACGACGCAAGCTTACTTTTAATAAATTCAGGTATGGCGCCTATGAAGGCATGGTTTCAAAACCCTGAAACTGCTCCTAAAAGGCGTGTTACTACCTGTCAGAAATGTATAAGAACGGGTGACATTGAAAACGTAGGTAAAACTGCCCGCCATGGCACTTATTTTGAAATGCTGGGTAACTTCTCTTTTGGTGATTACTTTAAAAAAGAAGCTACCTCCTGGGCGTGGGAATTTTTTACAAAGATTATGGAAATTCCTGAAGACAAGCTTTGGGTTTCAGTATATGAAGAAGATGACGAGGCAAGAGATATATGGATAAACCATGTGGGAGTTGACCCTTCTCATATTGTTAAGCTTGGCAAAGAAGATAACTTCTGGGAACATGGCACAGGACCTTGCGGTCCTTGCTCAGAAATTTATTTTGACAGAGGCGAAAAATACGGTTGCGGAAGTGAAAATTGCGGTGTTGGCTGCGAATGTGACCGTTTTATGGAAGTATGGAACCTTGTATTTACTCAGTTTGACAAAGACGAAGACGGCAATTACAACAGACTTCCCAATCCTAACATTGATACAGGTATGGGTTTAGAGCGCTTAGCAGTTGTTATGCAGGGCGTGGACAACCTGTTTGAGGTTGACACTGTTCAGGATGTAATTAAACATATCTGCAAAATTGCAAATCTTGAATATAAGAAAGATGAAAAGAAAGATATTTCACTCCGTGTAATCAGCGACCATATCAGAAGCACAGTTATGATGGTATCAGACGGTGTAATTCCTTCAAACGAAGGAAGAGGCTATGTTTTAAGAAGGCTTTTAAGAAGAGCCGCTCGTCACGGAAAACTTCTTAATATTAACAGACAGTTTTTGAATGAAATTGCCGATACTGTTATTGACTGTTCAAAATGTGCTTATCCTGAGCTTGAGGAAAAAAGAGATTACATTAAAAAGATTATTAAAATCGAAGAAGAACGTTTTGACGTTACCATTGACAACGGCATTATGGTTTTGACAGAATATATTAATGAGGCAAAAAAAGCAGGCAGAAAAACTTTAAGCAGTGATGAGGCATTTAAGCTTCACGATACTTACGGTTTCCCTCTTGACCTTACTATAGAAATGGCAGGCGAACAAGGCTTAGAAGTTGATGTTGACGGCTTTAACAGAGCTATGCAGGAACAGAAAAAAACTGCCCGTGATGCACGTGCAGACGGTTCAAGCTGGGACGGCGATGCCGTTTACAATTTTGAGCTTGCAAAAGGCGCAACTGAGTTTGTCGGCTATAACACATTAACTATTGACAGCAATATTTTGGGTATAGTTAATGAGGGGGAAATTTCATCTTCAATAGAATGTGGTCAAAGCGGTATTATTGTTACAAAAAGCACTCCATTTTATGCTGAAATGGGCGGTCAGGTTGGCGATATTGGTACAATTTCTTCTTCTGATGCCAAGGCAAAGGTTATATACACCAAAAAGACCGCAGATGGAATATACCTTCACGAAGTCGAAGTTCAAAATGGCACATTTGCTTTAAATGACAATGTTACGCTTACTGTTGATTCTAAAAACAGAGCTGCTGTTTCAAGAAACCACAGTGCTACACATTTGCTTCACAAGGCACTTAAAGATGTATTAGGTTCACACGTTGCACAGGCAGGCTCGTTTGTTTCTGCCGACAGACTTCGTTTTGACTTTTCACATTTTGAGGCTATGACGCAAGATGAAATAAAAGCAGTAGAAGAAATAGTAAACACAGCTATTTTAGACGCTATGGAGATTAATGTTCAGGAATTGCCAATAGACGAGGCTAAAAAACTTGGTGCCGCAGCACAGTTTGGCGAGAAATACGGCGATGTAGTGCGTGTTGTTTCTATGGGCGATTTTTCCATTGAATTTTGCGGCGGTACTCATATTTCAAACACCTCTGTTTGCGGCTTGTTTAAAATTATTTCAGAAAACGGTGTTGCTGCAGGCGTAAGAAGAATTGAGGCTATTACAGGCAAGGGCGTTTTAGATTACATTGCTCAAAAAGACGCTTTGATTACAAAAACTGCTGAAATATTAAAATCAAATATTAATGAAATTGATGCAAAAGCGGCATCTGTAATTACAGAGCTTAAAGATGCAGGCAAGAAAATCGATGAACTCACATCAAAACTTGCAGGCGGTATGGTAGACGACATTTTAGCATCAGCAGTTGATATAAACGGTGTTAAAGTTATTGCATCGGCAGTTCCTTCACTGGCAGCAAATGACCTTGCTGTTATGGGAGACAAGTTAAAAGACAAATTAAACGGTGCTGGAGTTATCGCTTTAGCATCAGAAAAAGATGATAAAATCAGCTTTATCGCAATGGCAAACAAAGATGCACTTTCAAAAGGTATTCATGCAGGAAACATTATTAAAGAAATTACAAAAATCGCAGGCGGTAGCGGTGGCGGTAAGCCAGACTTAGCACGTGGTGGCGGAAAAGATGCATCAAAAATAGCTGATGCTATTAAAGCTGTACAAGCACTTGTTGAAGGTATGATAAATTAAGGAGGCTTTTTTATGGATTGCATTTTTTGTAAAATTATAAATAAAGAAATTCCAAGCACCATAGTTTATGAAGACGAAAGTGTTATTGCATTTAAAGATTTAAATCCTGTTGCACCTGTTCACATTTTGGTTGTTCCAAAAAAGCACATTTCAGCTTTAAGGGAAGTTCAGGAGGAAGATATCACACTTTTGGGCAAAGTGTTATACACCTGCAAGGAAATTGCAAAATCACTCCCTGAGTGTGACGGAGGCTACAGAGTCATAAACAACTGTGGCGACAACGCAGGACAAACTGTAAAGCACATTCATTTTCACATTATAGGCGGAAAAAATATGCCTAACCTTATCTGATTCAAAACCACACCTTCTGGTGTGGTTTTTTTGTATAAAAAACAGTTTTATTATTACACATAAAATTGAGCACATATGTATGCAAAATGCACTATTGATTATGATGCAAATATCGCGTATGTATTTCATTGCTAAATTGCTTTATAATAAGTATGAGGATGTGATTTAAATGTTTAAAGTGCGACGCACACAGGAAACTGTTAACAAAACTTTAAGATTTCCTAAAAACCTGATTGAAAAAATGTCAATAATTGCACAAAATGAGAATGTTTCGCTAAACAGTTTTGTTATTCAATGCTGTGAGTATGCTATTGATAATATGCAACAAAATAAAGATGACAACAATAAGCCGTGTTGAAAAACGGCTTATTTTGTGGTAAAATACAGTCTAAGGGGTGAAAACTTGTGGAAAACAACAAACTTGCAAAAACCAACATACATCAAGGGCACAGAAGCCGTGTTCGTGAAAAGCTGCTTTCTAACACCACCTTTGACTCTATGCTTGACCATGAGCTTTTGGAGTTTTTGTTGTTTCAAAGCGTACCTCAGGGAGATACCAACTCGCTTGCACATAAACTGATTGACAAGTTCGGGAGTTTTAACAATGTTTTAGAGGCGTCTGCTTACGAGCTAATGCAGGTTGACGGAATTGGCAAAGTAACTGCCCTTCATTTAGCATCTTTTTTAGCCGTTACAAAAAGATACCTTTTAGGTACGCTAAAGCCAAAGCCTGTATTTGAAAGCACAAGTCAGATTATAGAATATTTTCAGGCTCTTTGCATGGGTAATAAATATGAGTGTGCTTATGCGCTTTACTTAGACAAGTCAAAGCGTCTTATTAAGTATGAAAAATTGTCAGAGGGCGGTATTGATTCAACCGGAATTTATATTGATAAAATAGTTCAGTCTGCAATACTGTTTAAGGCTTACTATGTTGTTTTAGGGCACAACCACACCTCGGGAAACACTTTCCCATCCCCTCGGGATATTGAAAGCACTGAACGTTTATTAAATGCACTCATAGGCATGAAAAAGTTTTTATTAGACTCTGTTATTGTTGACCATTTGTCTGCCTACTCTATGTTAGATAACGGTGTAATTTCAAATAACAATTTGATAAACCCGTTTAAAAATGGAGCTAATGTGAGAATTGACGAACAGTCAAAATTTTTCTAAAAAACTATTGACAAAGATACATTTGTTTGCTATAATATTTATTGCTGATTTGGCAAAAATATGGCGGTGTAGCTCAGTTGGCTAGAGCAAACGGTTCATACCCGTTAGGTCGGTGGTTCAAGTCCACTCGCCGCTACCATATGGGAGCATAGCTCAGCTGGGAGAGCATCTGCCTTACAAGCAGAGGGTCATAGGTTCGAGCCCTATTGTTCCCACCAAACAAAAAACACCCTTTGGGGTGTTTCTCTAAGGGATGTTTAGTGAAATACTTGTAACGGTGCGGAAGTTGGGTGAACAGTTTAGGCTGTTCACCCTTTTCCTTTGCCTTAAATTGCATATGCATTTCCTATGTGAGTGAAGTATATATCTATTTGCTGTGTTGCACTTTTCGACCATTTTTCACTTCGTTCATGTATAACGATTTTGGATACAAAGGTCAACAGAATTTCAGGTGTTAGTTCTTGTATATGCACATACTTTTTAGCAAGTGCAATAAACTTATCCGTGTTTGTTGTTGTAGATTTAATTGTTTCAATCTCATCTTCCAACTCCGGAATTCGCAAATCTATATCCTTTTGCTCTGCTATGTAACTACCGGATAGCATCTGAAATTGATCGTCTGTAATTCGACGGAATACATTATCTTCATACAGTCTTTTGAACAGGGATTCCAACTCATTCTTACGCTTTTTGAGTCTTCCAAGTTCTGCTGACTTTGCCGACAATTCTTTTCGGCTTTCAGCGGAGCTTTTTTGATTTATGAATTCTGCGAATTCTTTAGTCTTTGTTCTGACATAGTATGTAATTCTTCTGATTTCTTCAAGAATGATTTCGTCCAGAACAACCTCTCGTATTGAATGTGGTGTACATTGTTCTTCGCCTTTGTGTTTTCTGTACCTGCTGCATATGAAATGAAACGCTGATGGTTTTAGTGTTTTGCCTCTGACAAAGTAAAGCTTTTGTTCGCAATCTGCACAATGCAGAAGACCGCTGT
>JAFQRW010000007.1 GCA_017409875.1 Clostridia bacterium | reverse complement strand
CTCAGAGTTAACTTAAACTTAGAATTCATAAACAAGCTTTAGCTCATTTCAAATCTGTACTTCTCAAATTAATTGATTTTACTGCTTTGTAAAATTTTACGAGAACCTTTGCTGGTTGCTATATAATTTTCAATGTCCAATCACCGTTTGACGGTGGAATTTCATTTTAACACAATCAAGTATGTTTGTCAATAACTTTTGTTAAAAAAATTATTGAATTTACTGATTGCGTCTGCTGTTTTTACAATAAACTTCGTTTTTCGACAGCCTCAATATTGTAACACTTTTTATTTTCTTTGTCAATAGCTTTATTCAAATTTTTTTATATTTTTTTCTTTCCTATTATATATACGCATGCTCACATAATATTTTCCAAATGTTAGACGATTTTAACTCTGCTGTAACACTGCTGTAACAATCATATATTATAATATCAATAGGATAATATGATATTTGGTAAAAGGAGGCTTGGAAATGAAAAGATTTATGTCAATATTACTATGTGCTATTATGCTCATTTTAGCGCCTATATGTGTAACGGCGGCGCCTGCAACTATTTCTCCAAGCGCCACTTCTGCAACTTCTAATCTTGTTGTTATCACAAACCCGCCATACTTTACTTCAACTACACAAAAGGGTGTTGTGTTCTGTGGATATGGTACTCCAGGTACAAAGATTACATTTTATATGTATGGAAACGATACATACACACCTATAATTTCAAATTCTCAGCCTGTTACTGTTACAATTAACGCATCCGGTGTTTTCTGGAAAAAGGTTAATTTTACAACAGGTTATCACAAAGTAATAGTTTATGCAGAAAAAAATGGTGCTGATCAGATTGTAAAAAGAGAAATTAACGTTTTAGGTTACAGCCTTGCTGACAAGATGAAAGATTACACTATTAACATTGCAAAGGACTTATTGGTGAAAGGTCGCTGATTATGACTACCAAAGAGCGTATTAAATCACTGTTGCTCGCGGTACTTGTTAGCAGCAGTATAATACTTACAGGTTTAATATGGTTTGACAAGAAATTGTGGCCCGACGGCTATGATTTCTTTTCTGTATACTCCGAAACTTTTATTGGTCGTTTTTTTTCAAAATTATCCGACAAAAACGAGCAAGCATTAAATATTAATGATACCGGTGCATTAAAAAGCATTTTTGCGCCCAGAACCGCTATGCTTTCCTACGATGATGGCAGCAGAATAAATTACAACATCACCCAACCTGCAGGCGAAGAAATTACAAAGCAGATAAATACTGCTATTTCAAAAGCATTGGCAGAAAGCAGTCAGTCAGAAGTTTCAGAAACCGAGTGGCAAAATTCGTTAATGTCTAAAGGAATTTTTGCAGATTATTCAGTTCCTGTAAGTTTTCAGGCAATATCTGTTTTTTTAAACGGACAATCTCCCGATTTTGAGATAATGGATACCTTTGACAAAATGTGCATAAATCTTAAGGCCGCAACTTCAACATCTGTCCCTATCTTTTTCAGAAACAGTTCTTCTGGCAAACATGTTGTGATGTATGCACCTATGAATTCTAATTCCTTTGAACAAATACTTTCGTCTTCATCTTCTGCCAGTCAGTTTAACCTTTCTTATTCATTTGAGCTTAATCTTGACAAAAGAGTTGAAGGTGCAGGTGAAAATCATCAGAAAATTGTTCTTGATTCTTACATATTGTTGCCATTAAACAGCGTTAAACTCAGCGTCATTGATAAAACATATATAGATATGAGAAATTCCGACTTGCTTGGTGAATTTTTAGAGACATTTAATCTCAACTTAAATACAGCAAGAAAACTGGTCCAGGCAGACGATACTGTTTTATATGTCAACTCAAATTCTACGCTGACTTTAGGAAACAACGGATACATAGAATACGCACCGTCTGTTTCATCAAAAGGCATTAAAATTGGTGAAGAAAACAGTGTAACAACAGCTGCTGCAGGAAGTGCTAAAATCATTGACAATCTGCTCAGATATGCCGGCATTGACCAAAGCACCACACTTTATATCAGCTCACCACTTTTGGAAAACTCTGATGGCGAGTACACTTTTACATTTGATTATGTATTTGCAGGAAATCCCATAGCATCAGACACTCACGGGCTCGAAGTAGAAGTTAAAAACGGCTACATTACATCATTAAGGGCTAATCTTAAAAGCTACTATCTTTTAGATGCCGGAAAAGAGCGTGAACCGCTCGAACTCATAGATGAGCTTTATTCAAAGCTTAGCAGTAATAATGAAAACATCACTATCGATGAGTTGTACTTTGGTTACTATGACTCTTCCTTGCCAATGACTTTGTCATGGCAGGCAAAGGCAAACAAATCAGAAGAGGTTATAACTGTAAAATAATTATTTACCAAAAAAAACAAGTGTAAAAATCGCTGCACAAATCATACCTGTAAAATCCGCAATCAATGCGGATTTTATTGTATGCCGAACCTTATTTATTCCCACTGCACCGTAGTAAATAGCTATTGTATAGAATGTAGTTTCTGTTGACCCCATCATTATCGAAGCGCATCTTCCGATAAAGCTGTCGGTACCGTAGTTTTCAAAAATATCTGTAAGCACCGCAACTGCACCGCTTCCTGAAAGCGGACGCATTAAAGCAAGCGGTACAACCTCAGACGGCATATTTATCAAGTCAGTCAGCGGCTTTAAAACATTAGTGATGATTTCAAGCGTGCCTGATGCACGAAGCATACCAATAGAAACAATCAAGCCTACAAGTGCGGGAAATATTTTAAAAACTGTAACCAAGCCCTCTTTTGCTCCATCCATAAATGCGTCATACACCTTAACTTTTCCTAAAAAGCCACTTATTATCACAATTAGTATAATTGAAGGAACGCAAAGTATACTTAAGTATTCCACTATACGCTCCTCCTTTTTTCAAATATTTTAGCAGAAAGTACACCCAGCACAACCGAGCATATTGATGTTATCCATATTGCAGGAACTACCTCAAACGGGTTTTGTGAATTATATGCACTTCTAAATGCTAAAAGCGTAGTTGGTATAAGCTGAATTGATGCTGTATTTATAACCACCATCATACACATAGAATTGCTGGCTAACCCGTTATTTTTATTTTCTCTTGCCATTTCTTCCATAGCGGCTAATCCAAAGGGAGTGGCAGCATTCCCTATTCCAAAAATATTTGCTGCCATATTCATAGAAATTGCTTTTTTTGCTTTTTCAGATTTTACGTCTTTGAACAAAAATTTAATTACCGGTGATAGCATTCGTGCAAACTTATCTAAAAGGCCACTTCTGTTTGCAATTTCCATTAATCCCATCCAAAAGCACATTACACCTACCATTGACAACACCGTCTCAACACATTCTTTTGCGCTGTTCATAGCAGCTGTCGAGGTCTCTGATACTTTTCCTGTAAAAATACTTACAACAACGGAAAGTACAATCAAACTTCCCCAGATATAGTTCATCATAAAAACCGCCCCTTTTTTTATAATATAAAGTAAAAGGCAGTTTTATTACAAAAAAAGGTGGCTTAACGCCACCTTTTACATCAGTGTAAATATCCAATATATTTAAGCCGGTCTAACAAAAATCCCGACTATTTAGCAATATAATTTTTTTGTTTTCCGGCACATAGTATGTAATTTGTGGAACTTCCTCACACATTCCGGGTGTAACTTTCCATCAATCAAATTTCCGAATCACAGCTATTCATCCATATTTTTTTGGATTTTTTTCTTTACTCTTTGTATGGCATTATCTATGCTTTTAGGCTGTTTGCCGAGTTTTTCTGCAATTTCTGTATAAGACTTGCCACTTATATAAAGCTCCATAACCTCAAGTTCAAATTTGCTTAAAGACTTTCTTATTCTTTGTTCAGTAGACTTTAAGTTTTCACGGTCAATCATAATATCTTCAGGATTTGAGCTTGTCCTAAGGCTCAGCATTTCAATTAAAGTTCTTTCGGATTCGTCATCGTATACAGGCTTACTTAATGAAATATATGAATTAAGAGGGGAATGTTTTTGTCTTGTTGCAGTTTTCACTGCAGTTATGATTTGTCTTGTAATACAAATATCTGCAAAATATTTAAATGACGCCTGCTTGTCGGACGAAAAATCTCTTATCGCTTTAAAAAGCCCAATCATACCCTCTTGTACTATATCGTCACGGTCGGCTCCGACCAAAAAGTAAGCTCTGGTTTTTGCCCTGACAAAGCTCTTGTATCTTTCAATCAAAGTATCAGCTGCACGCCTGTCGCCGTCTTTAGACATATTAACCAACAAAGCATCGTCTAAAGCCTGATAATCAGTTGCCATTTTTATCCTCCTTACTGATTTACACCAAACTTTTCTTTTAAAATATTTCTTCTTACAGCAAGGAGTCTCGTACCGCCAACTACTGCAGCGATAACCAACGAATCGAAAATCAGATTGTAAATTATAAGGTTAAAACCAAGCTGTGCCTTTCCAAAATATAAAACGGGAATTACAAGCGATATTATTGCAGCAAATGTTAAAAATACGCAAAGTACGCAAGCATTTTTTGTTTGCGCGCTTAGAGCATACTTTTTCTTATAATCCAATGAAAAGAAAATCATACCAACAAACATTACTGCTAAAGCAATTATACTTCCAGGTACAAGTACCTTTTTTACATAACTGTATAAAGAGAAAAATCCGCTTACCTGACTTGCCTTTCCTGAAGATACAGGATAATTTCCAAGATACTCAGTTTTTATAAACACACAGTTATTGCATGCTGATTTTAGCGACTGGCGCATAAAATCAGGATTTTTTACATACATAAGTGTTACATTAAAAGGATTAACGTTTCTCATAACGCCATTAAATTCAGGTGATGAAATAAATTCCTGTGCCTCGGCCTCAAAGTATGCAACCCCTGCAAGGTTATCTTTCCCTATAATTTTAAGGTCGCTTAAAACCGCAGAATATGCCGGATTTTCACTGCTTGCAACGCCGTAAAACACGCTATTGTATTTATCAGCATTAGTCATATTTGAAAGTCCAAACATCGAGCTTGCAAAAATCAAAATTCCCACCAAAGCAAACACAGCCTTATTTGGCTTAACCTTGCTTTTTAAGGCAAGATAAACCGAATACAATGCAATTATCACTGAAGCTGCACCGCTTTGAGGCATTGTTCCTGCAAAAAGCACACCGAAAATGCCAAATATGACAGCATATCTTATTTTTTCATATCTGATTGCCATTAAAAGTGCGCCCATCATTGGGATAAAATAGCTTATAGCCGCACCGCACTCGTAAGGCGTGTTAAAAAATGTTACATAACCTGTTTCTGCAACAATAAGTACAACAAAAACACAAAGTAATATGTTATTCCACTTTATATCGCAGGTAAGTGCTTTTACTATCATATACACTCCGCACACAGCAAAAATCATATAAATCATTGCCGGAAGTAGCGCAGGAATTACTGAATCCACTGGAAAAACTGCTTTAAAAATGTTATAAACTAAAGCAGACGGCATAAAACTAATTGTTTTATCCCCGATTCCAAACAGCATAGAATAAAATCCTGTTCCCGATGCACCCTCTGCATCATACAGTCCCATAGAAACAAGTCTTGCAGTTAAATATCCGTTATCGGCAACTCCTAACCTTAAAACAAAAAGAGTTATTATCATTATAAGTGCTGCTATTCCTGCTGAAACACACGCATACTTGTTGGATTTGAAAAATTTAGTCATACCTTACCCCTATTCATTTGCCTGTTTAAGTCTTTCCGCCTGATCTGCAGTTACAAGAGCATCAATTACTTCGTCTAAATCACCGTCTAAAACGCCCTCTAATCTGTGAATTGTAAGTCCTATTCTATGGTCGGTAACTCTCCCTTGAGGGAAGTTATAGGTTCTGATTCTCTCACTTCTGTCGCCTGTTCCTACCTGACTTTTTCTCTGACTTGCGATTTCACTGTTTTGTTGTTCTAACATTAAATCAAAGAGTCTTGAACGCAAAATCTTCATTGCCTTATCCTTGTTTTTATGTTGAGATTTTTCATCCTGACATGAAACTACAAGTCCCGTAGGAATATGTGTAATTCTGACTGCCGAGTCAGTTGTATTAACGCACTGCCCGCCAGGGCCTCCTGCCCTGAACACATCAATTCTCAAATCATTCTGATTAATTTCAACTTCAACCTCTCCAACTTCAGGAAGCACTGCAACAGTAACTGTTGAAGTGTGAATCCTTCCTCCTGATTCTGTGGTTGGAATTCTCTGAACTCTGTGTACACCGCTTTCAAACTTAAGACGACTATATGCCCCTTTGCCCTGAAGCAGGAACGAAACTTCCTTTACGCCGCCGATATCTGTAATGTTTGAAGACAGCATTTCTGTTTTCCAGTTGTTTCTTTCTGCATATCTTGTATACATTCTCATTAAATCTGCGCCAAAAAGTGCCGCCTCGTCACCGCCTGCGCCGCCTCTTATTTCAACAATAACGTTCTTTTCGTCATCAGGATTTTTAGGAAGAAGCATAATTTTAAGTTCTTCTAAAACAGCGGGCATTTTTTCCTTTGCTTCTTGTGCCTCAAGCTCTGCCATTTCTTTAAGCTCTGCATCAGTTTCAGTAGCTAAAATCTCATTTGCTTCTTTAAGTGCGGTATCTGCCTTTTTGTATTCAAGATATTTTTCCACGATTGGAGAAAGCTCGGCATTATCTTTATAAAGCTGTGTCATTTTTTCCTGATCTGATATAACATTCGGATCGGTCATATTTTTTTCAATTTCCTTAAACCGCTGGTATATCGCCTCTAACTTTTCAATCATGCTAAATCTCCTTTCGCTGGCATTAAATCTTATCGGTGGCTTTTTGTTTTAAGTACTCGTTAATAAACCCGTCAATATCGCCGTCCATTACAGCTCCGATGTTTCCCATTTCGTAATTTGTTCTGTGGTCTTTAACCATGTTGTAAGGATGGAAAACATAAGAACGTATCTGGCTTCCCCAGCCGATATCCTTTTGCTCACCTTTTAAGTCCTCAATTTTTTCTTTTTGTTCTCTTTCCATAATTTCCGCAAGCTTTGCTTTAAGCATTTTCATTGCCATATCTCTGTTTTTATGCTGAGAACGTTCATTCTGGCATGAAACAACAACTCCTGTGGGAATATGGGTAATTCTTATAGCAGAATCAGTTTTATTAATATGCTGACCGCCTGCACCCGATGCACGGTAAGTATCAACCTTAAGGTCATCAGGATTTATAACAACAGTAGTATCATCTTCGATTTCAGGCATTACCTCAAGGCTGGCAAAAGATGTATGCCTTCTTCCTGCTGCATCAAACGGTGAAATTCTAACCAAGCGGTGAACGCCTTTTTCACACTTGGCATACCCGTATGCGTTAAGACCATTTACCTGAAAGGTAACGCTTTTAAGTCCCGCTTCATCACCGTCTAAAAAGTCAATGGTAGAAACTGAAAATCCTCTTCTTTCTGCCCATCTTGTATACATTCTGTAAAGCATCTGTGCCCAGTCTTGCGACTCGGTTCCGCCTGCACCTGAATGAAGTGTCAAAATTGCGTTGTTTTTATCGTATTCACCTGAAAGAAGAGTTTCAAGAGTCATTTCCTCAAGACGTTTTTCAATATCTTTTACACTTGCTTTAATTTCTTCAAGCATTGAAAGATCTTGTTCTTCGTCTGCCATTTCTGTTAAATCGCCTGCATCTATATAATCATTGTAAAGGCTTTGGTATTCCTCAACCTTTGATTTTAACTGCTTTGTCTGTTGAAGAACTTTTTGCGATTTTTCCATATCGTTCCAAAAGTCCTCTTTTGAAGCCTGCTCTTCTAATTCTTTTATTTTTGTCAAAGTTCCGGCGATGTCAAAGTGAATCCCTCAGTTCTTCTACTCCGCCTTTCATTTCATTAAGGCGGGCTTTAATTTCGTCAAATTCAAGCATTTATTCACAACCTTTATAAAATTATTTTTGTTTTCTTTATTTGCCACAGCATTTTTTGTATTTAAGTCCAGACCCGCAAGGACAAGGATCGTTTCTTCCAACTTTTTCTGATTTTGCCTGAGCTATAACCTTCTTTTTAACTCCCGGTTCTTGCTCTCTTGACTCTGCTACCGGCTTTGCAACCTCTGCTCTTTTTGTATTTATTCTTGCAGTAAGCACATATCTTCCTACATCAATCTTGATATTTTCAATCATTTCATCAAACATATCAGAACCTACTGCCTTGTACTCCATTGCAGGATCTTTTTGCCCGTATGAACGAAGCCATATACCTTGTTTTAACTGGTCCATTTCGTCAATATGATCCATCCATCTTGTGTCAACCACACGAAGCATAATAATTCTTTCAAGCTCTCTTATGGCATCAGACCCAAACTCAGCTTCTTTTTTTGCGTAATGCTCAAAAGCTTTCTTAGTAAAATCTTCTACCAAATCAATTTTTTCGAGATTTTGCAAGTCGTCTTTGGTATAGTGTATTTCTCCCTCAGGCAAAAATGCTTTTTCTGCCTCTTTGATTAAACCTTTCAAATCCCAGTCATCAACAAATTCCCCGCCTGATGTGTGCCTATCGACCATATCTGAAACGTAGCTTTCAATCATTCCGGTAATGTTTTGTGTAATATCCGTTCCGTCAATTACCTGACGACGCTGTTTATATATCAGTTCTCTTTGGGTGTTCATAACATCGTCGTATTTAAGCACGTTTTCTCTTCGGTCGAAGTTCATGCCCTCAACACGCTTTTGTGCAGTTTCTATTGCGCCGGATAACATTCTGGCTTCTAATGGCATATCGTCTGCAAAACCCATTTTTTCTACCATGCCAATATATCTGTCAGACCCGAAAAGACGCATAATATCATCTTCCATTGCAATATAAAACTTGGTAGTACCGGGGTCACCCTGACGTCCTGCACGGCCCCTTAACTGATTGTCAATGCGCCTTGATTCATGTCTTTCTGTGCCGATTATATAAAGTCCGCCTAAGGCTTTTACTTCCTCATGCTCAGGTGCAATTTCAGCCTTGAATTTTTCATAAAGCTCTTTATATCTCACGCGTGCTGCCAAAATTTCTTGGTCTGTTGTGTCGCCGTAGCTTGTAGCTTCAGATATCATTTCTTCGCTAAAGCCTTGCTTGCGCATTTCTTTCTTTGCCATAAACTCAGGGTTTCCGCCAAGCATAATATCAGTACCACGACCTGCCATATTGGTAGCTATTGTAACTGCTCCTTTTTTGCCTGCCTGCGCTACAATTTCAGCTTCTTTTTCGTGTTGCTTTGCGTTTAACACATTGTGAGGAATGCCGTTTTTCTTTAAAAGTGCTGATAACTCCTCTGACTTTTCAATAGTAACTGTACCTACCAATACGGGTTGTTTTTTTGCATAGCACTCTTTAATCTGCGTAACAACTGCATCTAATTTACCCTTTTCAGTTTTATATATAATATCTTCTGAATCAATTCTTGCCAAAGGCTTATTTGTAGGGATTTCAACAACGTCAATTTTATATATCGCCTGAAATTCCTTTTCTTCTGTAAGTGCAGTACCTGTCATACCTGAAAGCTTTTTGTACATTCTGAAATAATTCTGGAATGTGATTGTTGCTAAGGTCTTGCTCTCACGCTGAACCGTAACTCCCTCTTTTGCCTCGATTGCCTGATGAAGACCGTCTGAATAACGTCTGCCCTCCATAATACGACCGGTGAATTCATCAACAATTAAAATTTCGCCGTCAGGAGAAACAATATAGTCTTTATCTGCTTTCATAATACCGTTTGCACGGAGTGCCTGATTGATATGATGTGAAATTGTCATATTTTCAGGGTCTGAAAGATTTTCAATGTTAAATGCAGTTTCAGCCTTTTTAATACCTCTTGGAGTTAAGTTAACAGACTTTGCCTTCTCGTCTATAATATAATCTGCATCATCAGTTTCGTCTAAAACCTTTTTATCTTCTTCTTTTATAACCTTTTTTGTAAGTTTTTTTGCAAAAGAATCTGCCATCTGATAAAGCTTTGTTGATTCATCGCCCATTCCTGAAATAATAAGCGGAGTTCTTGCTTCGTCAATTAAGATAGAATCCACCTCGTCCACAATCGCAAAATTATGGCTGCGCTGTACCATATCCTCTTTGTAAAGAACCATGTTGTCTCTTAAATAGTCAAATCCAAACTCGTTATTAGTACCATAAGTGATATCGGCATTATATGCGTCTTTTTTTGCCTGACCGTCAACAGAATGAATAACAAGTCCGACGCTTAGACCCAAAAAAGTATAAATTTTTCCCATCCATTCGCTGTCACGCTTTGCAAGATAGTCATTTACTGTTACAATATGAACACCCTCACCCGAAATTGCGTTAAGATAGGCAGGGAGTGTTGAAACCAAAGTTTTTCCCTCACCTGTTTTCATTTCGGCAATTCTTCCCTGATGAAGAATAATACCTCCTATAATCTGAACAGGAAAATGGCGCATACCCAAAACTCTGGCAGATGCCTCCCTTACTGTTGCAAAACTTTCAGGCAAAAGCTGGTCTAAACTTTCGCCGTTTTTAAATCTTTCTTTAAATTCGTTAGTTTTAGCTTTAAGCTGTGTATCTGTTAATTTCTTGTACTCATCTTCTAAAGACAAAACTTTATCAACAATAGGCATAATCCTTTTGATTTCTCTTGAACTGTAAGTGCCGAATATATTCTGAATCAATCCCATAGAATCACCTCGTTTGTTTAGTCAATAATATCTTACATTATAGTATAACATAAACTTTAAAAAATAAAAAGAGTTTTTGGCTATATTTTCAAAAATTAATATAAATTTTACACATCGACAAAAAAGTGCGGTTAAAAAACTTAGCAATAGTATATAATATCTAAAAAGGAGGTCTTAAAATTTATGAAAAAAGTGATTAATAAAGTTACCTACAACACCGAAACGGCTCAGTTTTTAAATTCCAAAGCAGTGGGAAGCTTTGGCGAAGAAAGCGGATATGAAGAAAAGCTTTATGTGACCAAAAAAGGTGCATATTTTCTGCATTGCATCGGAGGAAAAGACAGCAAATATGCAGAGGAAGAAATAATTCCCTTAACCGAAGAACAAAAAAAAGAGTGGGAAAATGAATAGAAAAAATATCCGATAAACTCGGATATTTTTTTAATATTTCACCTCAATTTTTGTTGCATACCACTCGCTATTTATATATTTTTGGACCGAATAAATTTTAAAAAGCTCAGTTTCATCCAAGCTTAAAACAACACTTTGACAGCCGATAAGTTCCGCTGTTCCATCACCGTCGAGGTCTTTGGCAGAAAGCTCAAAAAAAGGTTTGGAATAGATTTTTTGTGATAAAAGGCATTTTCCCTCGCTATCAAAAACTTTGTTTTTTATTAAAACATCTTTTTTGGCTCTTAAATTTACTGCGAACTGCTGTCCGTTTGAGAGGGAGCAGTTAACTAAAAATCCGTCTACAAACGAAAAGGCAGGCGAAATCCCCGAAAACTCGTTAAAAATGCTTCTGGGCATTTCGTGTCCAAAGTCTATAACAAGTCCTGACAGCACACTTTTGTTCTGGTCGGTATAAACCTTTAAAAGAATATCCTTGTTTTTGTTGTTTGTAAGGTCTGCAATTTCAACATCCGAAACGAATCCTTTAAGCCATGAAACATTTGTTTTTTTTACAAATCCGTTTTTCTTATATACAACTGCCAGATTTATTTTCTCCGCATACTCTGCTTCTTCGTTCTTTTTTTCACCGTAAACGTATATACTGTCATCTTTCCCATCACCGTCAACATCACACTGTCTCATCAAAAGGATATAGTTGTTTATGGGAAGCGAAAAACCGCCTGACACCTGCATAAACTGTTGCTGTGCATTTTTTTCTGCAAACTGAACACACATGATAGAAGCTATTACAAAAGCAGAAAAAGAAACAAGCCATTTCGATTTTTTCAAAAAAATCCCCCTCTTACGTATAATTCACACTTTTAAATTATATTTAAGAGGGTTTTTAAAAATTACTTTTTAAGCTTAAAGGCCTCTATTCCCGATAAAATATTGGTATACATCGGTTTAAAATCTCCCTCAATATCTGCGTCTGTCAAAAGGGTGTTTATTTTGTAATAAAGGCTTATAAAAGGCACATTATCCACTAAGTGCATTGATATGTTTTTAGCTGTTTCTTTTTTTGATTCGGCATCTGTCTCAAACTTAAATTTATCCAAAAGCTTATCCAGCTCCTCATTTTCATACCCAAAAACATTTTGCCCGCTTTGTGATAAAAAGCTCAAATCCTGATTTAATGCAACTGTGGTTTCTCCCACAAAAAGCGTATATTCTCCGTTTTGGATTTTGTTAATATACATGTCAAAATCGGTTTGTTCGACTACACAGCTGACTCCTGCTGACTCTAATCTTTGACTTAAGTACTGGGCAACTTTGGTTTTTGTTATACTGTCTTGGTTTACAAGTATCTTAAACGAAAGGTCCTCAGGGGCAAGGTCTGATTTTTTAAGATACTCTTTGAATAAATCAATGTTTTGAGCATACTCTCCTGCATATAAATTCCCATAAACCGAATCAGGCTTAAACGGAGAGTTTACAGGCTTTACATATCCTGCCATTAATGTTTCTGCCATTGATTTTTTATCAATAAGGCATGCAATAGCACGCCTTACATTAATGTCAGACAAAATCTCATTCTTAGTGTTAAATCCAACAAAAGCAAAATCGTCGGATATATACTCGGTAAGCTTTGTTCCCGTTTTTGCCTGAAGGCGGGCAAGACTATAATAATCAGCATTAATTACATCAATTTCGTTTCCCAGAAAAGCATTTTCTGCCATATCCTGCTTGGGATACATCATAACCCTTACGGTCTCAAAATTTGTATCTAAACTGCTCACTGCAGAAAGCAACACCCTGTCGCTTTGTATTTCTGCCAATTTGTAATATCCCGTACCAAGCACACTGCCGTTATCTTCTTTTACAACAGGAAAGTTCATATATGAGAGCACACCGCTGTCTGGCTTATAAAGCTTTACAGTTATTCCGTCATTAGTTTTTTCATACGACTCTACAAAGTTAAAAATCACATGATACATACTTTCTTTATTTTGTCTTATAGTATCTAAAGAATTTATAACATCATCCGGCAAAACCCTGCTGCCATCCGAAAATATCATATCTTTAAGCTTAAATGTAACAGAAGTTTTATCTTGTGAAAAGGTATAGCTTTCAGCCAAGTCGCAGCTTATTTCAAGATTTTGCTTAGTTTTTAAAAGTCCCCTGTGCATACAAGCATTAAATACCTGTGCATTGGTCTGATATTTAGTTTTAAGCGGGTTTATTGTGTCATCTTCATAAGCAAACAAACTAAGTGTTCCGCCAAAATCTGCATTAACCTCTACCGCATCATTTTTGCCGCAACCTGCTAATAATAACCCTGCCGCAAGCAAAAGACATAACAGTTTTCTCATGCCCTTATATTTATCCTTTCTATACTTATCGCCTTGCCTGTTTTTTCGTCTGCTTCAACAACTACTGCGTTAAACTGAACGCCGCCTTCAGCAAGCTCAAATTTTCCGCTTATGTGCTTTGCAAGCCTGTTTACAATGATATCGCTTTTTACACCCAAAATGGAATCTTCCACCCCTGTCATTCCGATATCCGAAATAAAAGCTGTACCGCCTTTTAAAATCTTTTCGTCAGCAGTTTGAACATGAGTATGAGTTCCCACCACTGCACAAACGCACCCGTCTAAAAAATAAGCAAGTGCCGCTTTTTCACTCGTTGCCTCCGCATGAAAATCAACAAAAATAATGTCACAGTCATCTTTAATCTTTTTAATTTCTTTTTGTGCCGCTTCAAATGGTGAATTTAACGGGTCTAAATAAATTCTGCCCTGAACATTTATTACTCCTACTCTTGCTTTCCCTGCGTCAAAAACCACACTTCCCTCACCAGGGAGCGATTGAGGAAAATTTGCAGGACGAACCATATACTTAAAATCATCAAAAACAGTGGTCATATCCCTGCCTGTCCAGTGGTTACCAAGAGTTATAACATCAACGCCGCACATATTAAGCTCGTTTGCGCTGTTTAAAGTAATCCCCTTGCCGTGCGATGCATTTTCCCCGTTTGCAATGCACATATCAATTTTATATTCCTTTTTAATTCTTCCTAAGTTGTTTGTAAGATACTCCCTTCCCGGGCGACCTACAATATCTCCAATAAATAAAATTCTCATAAATAAAAATCCTCTCTGCTTTTTAGTATACCACACAACTGACAAGTTTTTCAACAGCTATAATTAATTTTCAAATAATTCTTGACAAAAAATGTACTTTATATTATAATATTTAGGCAGTTTTATCCTTACCTATTCAGAAAGAATAGGTCAATAGTCCAGAAGGAGGTGTTTTAAATGGTTAAAACTAACAAATACGAAACTATCTTTATCGTAGATGTAACTAAAGGCGAAGAACAGGTTACAGCTTTAGTTGAAAAGTTTAAATCGTTAATTTCAGCAAACGGCGAAATCGTTAAAGCTGACGATTGGGGCAAGAGAAGACTTGCTTATCCTATCAATGATTTAACAGAAGGCTATTATGTTCTCGTTGAGTTTACTGCTCAGCCGGACTTCCCTGCAGAGCTTTCAAGACAGTACAAGATTACTGACGGTATCTTAAGATACATCGTAATCAAGCAGGAAGACTAATTTTGTAAAACGGAGGGTTTGTGTAAATGCTGAATAAAGTTGTTTTAATGGGTCGCTTAACCAAAGATCCTGAGCTGAAATACACACCGTCAAATGTTGCCGTTACAACTTTTACGGTTGCAGTTGACAGAAATTATGCCCGCCAAGGCGAGCAGCGCCAGACGGATTTTATCAATATCGTTGCATGGCGCACCACAGCCGAGTTTGTTGCAAAATATTTTTCCAAAGGTCAGCTTATGGCCTTAAGTGGCAGTATACAAACAAGAACATGGGACGATAACGAAGGCAAAAGACATTATGTAACAGAAGTTGTTGCAGATGAAGTTTACTTTGCTGAAGGAAAGAGAGATAATTCGGGTACAAGCTATCAGGCACCTACCCCTGCAGAAGCTCCAGCTCCACAGCAAACTATGCCGCAAAGTCCCGATTTTGAAATTTCGCCGGATGACGACGATTTACCATTTTAAACCGGAGGTGTAGAAAATGTCAGAAGTTAAAGAATACAAAGAAAAGTTTCAGAGAAACAGAAAACCTAAGAAAAAGGTTTGTCAGTTCTGTGCAGATAAAGTTGAACATATCGACTATAAAGATACTGCAAAATTGAGAAGATTTGTATCTGAAAGATCAAAAATTCTTCCAAGAAGAATTACAGGAACTTGTGCAAAGCATCAGAGACAGCTTACAGAAGCTATCAAAAGAGCTCGTCACATTGCATTACTTCCTTATTCAAGCGATTGATTAAGCAAAAAAGCGTACCATTTTAAGGTACGCTTTAATTTTTTACCGTGTTGACAAAACACCCAAAAATCTGTATACTGTTTAAAGAGGTGTACTATGAAAAATACTAACTATGAACCGCTTGTTTTTGAAGGCAGTAAATGCACTTTAAAAAGAAGCATTGAAAAAAATATTATAGGAATTTTTGAGAGCTACTGTTATAACGAAATTGACTTGCCCATTTCAGGCACAGACAATCTTAGCATTAGAGATGACCTTAAAACTTTAGTTGCAAAGCAGCTCTCAACCACTCTAAAAGACTGCGTTTTGCCTGAAAGGCTGTACTGCGGCGGAAATGTGTATAAAAATTGTTCATATATGGGCTGTGACTGTGGCGAAATTTCACTTTTGGGCATTGAGCTTGCAGGTGAAGCGGGTCCCAAAGCCGACGCTGAAGTCATATCTATTATGATTAACTCACTTTTAGGCATTGGAATGACGGAATTTACCATTTGTCTTTCAAATGCAGGCTTTATAGGCGGAATTGCCAAAGATTTAAGTCTTAATGTTTTGGAATTAAAATCTCTTATTTCAGAAAACAACACACAAAAACTTGAGAATTATCTTGGCAAAAACAACATCGGTGCTGATTACAAAAAGCTTATATTATCAATTCCCACCCTTTTTGGTGACCTTAATATTTATGATGAGATAAATATGGATATTTTAGGTGAAGAATCCAAAAATGCACTCTCAAATATTAAGAGAATTTATAAACTTCTTTGTGAATACGATATGGAAAAATATATTTCGGTTGACCTTGGAATTGCAGATTTTGAAGAGTATTATACCGGAATGATTTTCAAAGGAACGGTTAACAAAACCGAAGACTTTGCAGTATGCGCAGGAGGAAGATGCAACTCTTTAGCAAAAGACTTTGGCAGAAACATCCCTCTTGTAGGCGGATATCTTGAAATAAGCAAAATCACCGAACTTATTTACTCAGATTCAGATACAGATTCAAAGCTTATACCATTAGCAGTTGTTGCATCAGATATTCCAAAGCTTGCCTATAAGGTTTCATTTGGTCTTCGTGCTCAGGGCTTAAAAGTTGAAGATTATGTTTCTGGTGCTTCAATGATTGACGCTATAGAATACGGAGAAGAAAAAGGAATTACCATTGTAATATGGGTAAACGAAGAAACTGCTATAATGCGTAATTTAAAAACAGGAGAAATGAGTGAAACCTCGCTCGACAAATTGCTTAACAACTAATCACATCTAAAAAATCCAAAGGAGGTGCGGTAATGGATATTATAATCGAAAAAGCAAAGCAAGGCGATATGGCAGCCTTTGAGCAGCTTGTTTTAAAATATCAAAGCGTTATTTACAACACTGCTCTTAAAATATGTTCAAACCCTGACGATGCCTATGACATCTCGCAGGAAGCACTGCTTAAAATTTATAATAACATCCAGTATTTTGAAGGAAAATCCAAGTTTTCTACCTGGATATACAGAATTGTTACCAACACCGCACTGGACTATATTAAAAAATACAGAAAAAGCAATGTATTTTCTTTAAATGCCCAGATGGATGATGAGGGTGACTCATATATTGAAAATATAAGAGATGATTCTCCTACACCTGAAGAAGTCATAGACTCTGAAGAAACAAAAAAACTTGTCCATCAGGCTTTGGACAAACTTTCACCAGACCATAAAGCGATTTTGGTGCTTCGTGATATTAACGGTCTTTCATACGAAGAAATTGCAGAAGTTTTAATGCTAAGCACAGGAACTGTTAAATCAAGGATAAACCGTGCAAGAAATGCACTTTATGAAATTATTTCAAAAAATAAGGAACTTTTTTGAAACTAAGTCGTCTTAAATGATGAAAACAAACTTTATTACTATGAAGGGAGGGCAAATAATGAGTAATTGCAGTAAACTACAAGAATTAATCAGTTTGTATTGCGACGGAGAAATTGCAGAGCATGAAAAAGAGTTGGTAGAAAAACACATATCAGAATGTGAGCACTGCAAGCAAAAACTTGACATAATGTTAAAAGCTAAAAAGATATTAGAAAATTCTCCTGTTATGCCCGTTCCCGAAAATCTGTTTAATGATTTTATAAAACGCAAAGAAACTGAAGAAAAAGAAAAGAAAAAAATTATTCCTTTCTACAAAAACTATCGTGTGTATACTTCAGTTGCCGCAGTGTTCATATTTGCCTTTGTTCTTAAAAGCGGTCTTTTAGAACAGAACAAATATATATCTGAGCCGGTAACACAAGGTACATACACTGAGCAAACTTTATCTGCTCCGGCAAAGTCTGATGTTCAGATTGTTGAAAAAAACGTGCCCGAAAAGGCTGCCTCAGAGCAAGAAGCTTTTACACAAAAAGCTAGAAAGGCAGAGCCTGAAAATCAGCCAGAGCAGCAAAACAATCCTGTCGAAGTTGCAGAGTCTTTACCTGTTCACGATGTGGCATCGCCTGCATCAGATGAGGCTTTGGAAAATACACCACAGGCTTTAGCGTTAGAAGATGCCGATACAGTGCCTGCCTCGCAAGGCGGCGGAGGCTCAGGTGCATCAAATTATGCCCGCACCGCTTTAACTCCCGATACTGCCGATGCCGTAGACCTAAATGAAGAGGTTGTGCCTGAAACAATGGCAGAAATCTATGTTTTACCGCAGTATTTAGAAAGAGCAACAGAGCTTTTGTCTGACAACTTCTATCTTTTATACCAGGCGGAACAAAAATTAATTGAAAATGAGATTCCTTTTGAATCAAACTTTTTACTCTTAGACGAAAGCCAACTATATCAGATTACAGTTACTATTGTAAACGAATAATCCAAGAGAGCAGACTAAAAAAGTCTGCTCTCTTGGATTGCTTTTTTAGTATTCTGAAATAAAAGGAGAATATAAAAATGCTTACTAATTACCATACACATACAACTTTTTGCGATGGGCAAAATTCACCGGAAGAAGTTGTTTTATATGCTATTGACAACGGATTTGATGCAATAGGCTTTTCAGGGCACGGTTATACCCCGTTTTCCTTAGAATACTGTATGAAGGACACCAAAGGATACATTGATGAAATATCACGTCTTAAAGAAAAGTATGCTGATAAAATTCAGATATACTGCGGAATTGAAGAAGATGCATTTGCCCCAGTAGACAGAAGTGATTTTGACTATATCATCGGCTCATCACACTATTTTTGCATTGATTGCAAGTATTATGAGGTTGACATTAGCTATGATTATTTTAAAGAATGTTTAAACCTTTTTGATAACAATCCCCTGAAGCTTGCAGAAAACTATTATAAGTCATTTTGTAATTATATTGCCAAAAGAAAGCCTGACATTGTAGGGCATTTTGACCTTATAACAAAATTTGATGAAGTTGATGAGCAAATATTTTTAAACAACTCTAAGTACTTAAAAATTGCCCAGAAATATATGTATGAAGCAGCAAAAAGCAACGTTATTTTTGAGGTAAACACCGGCGCTATTGCCAGAGGATACAGAAAATCTCCGTATCCAAATGAAGATTTATTGTATATACTAAAAAAACAAGACGCAAAAATAATGCTGTCTTCCGACAGTCATAACATTAAAACATTGGATTTTCAATTTTCGGAAGTTAAAAAGATGCTTCGCGACATTGGTTTTGAGTGTGTTTATGTGCTATATGACAACACCTTTAAAAAATGTTATATTTAAAATAATTTACCAATTCCCTACAATATACTTTTAAACTCAGAAAAGGTTGTAAAGTCCTTAAAAATACAGGTATGTATTTTTAAAAGGGTATGTAAATAAATTCTTCGAATTCATTTACATACCCTTTTCTTTTTATTCTTCAAATTCAAATGAGCCTGATAAAAGCGTAACCGAGTCTGTACCTACAGTTAAAAGCCCTCCGTCGGCATAAGCCTTTTTTTCGGTATCGTCTTCTAATAGGATTGTAACCGGTGCTTTGACAAGTGATGTTACAAAAGGAATGTGTCCTGCCATTATTGCAAGCTCACCCTCTGTGCCTCTTACATCAAGTTTTATAGCATCGCCTTCAAATTTATTTCCATCAGGTGAAGAAACGGTAAGTTTAAAAGTATTCATTACTTTTGCACCTTCTTTGCTTTTTGGACCGCTTCATCAATAGTTCCTACAAACAAAAATGCCGATTCAGGCAAATCATCGTGTTTACCCTCGATAATTTCCTTAAAGCCTCTTACAGTTTCTGCTACAGGCACATAAGTACCCGGAATACCTGTAAATTTTTCTGATACGTCAAACGGCTGTGATAAGAAGCGCTGAATCTTTCTCGCACGTCCAACTAAAAGTTTATCTTCATCAGAAAGTTCATCCATACCCATAATTGCGATGATATCCATAAGCTCGTTATATCTTTGAAGTATTCTTTGCACTTCTTTTGCAACCATATAATGCTCCTCGCCTACAATCTCTGAAGACAAGATACGGCTTGTTGATTCAAGCGGGTCAACTGCAGGATATATACCCTGTGATGCAATATTTCTTGCCAAAACTGTAGTAGCATCTAAGTGCGCAAATGTTGTAGCAGGTGCAGGGTCAGTTAGGTCATCTGCAGGAACATAAACTGCCTGAATAGATGTAATTGACCCTTTTTTTGTGGATGTAATACGTTCCTGAAGTGCGCCCATTTCTGTTGCTAATGTGGGCTGATATCCAACCGCAGACGGCATACGTCCTAAAAGTGCTGATACTTCGCTTCCCGCCTGAGTAAATCTGAAGATATTGTCAATAAAGAGCAAAACATCTTGTCCTTCAGTATCACGGAAATATTCAGCCATTGTAAGACCTGAAAGAGCAACTCTCATACGTGCTCCGGGGGGTTCATTCATCTGACCGTACACAAGTGCAGTATTTGAAAGTACTCCCGATTGTTTCATTTCATTATAAAGGTCATTTCCCTCACGTGTACGCTCTCCTACACCTGAGAAAACCGAAATTCCACCGTGTTCTTTTGCAATATTGTTGATAAGCTCCATAATAAGAACTGTTTTACCAACACCGGCACCGCCGAACAAGCCTACTTTACCACCTTTTGAATATGGGCAGATAAGGTCTATAACCTTAATACCTGTTTCAAACATCTCGTCACTTGTTGCAAGTTCATCGTATGAAGGTGCAGGGCGGTGAATATCCCAACGTTCTACGCCTTCCACATTTGGCTTATCATCAACAGCATCTCCAAGCACATTAAAAATTCTACCCAATGTTTCTTTTCCTACAGGAACACTAATGGGTGCGCCGGTGTCTTTTACATCAACGTCTCTTTTTAAGCCGTCGGTAGATGACATTGCAATACATCTTACCGTATTGTCTCCGATATGTTGTGCAACTTCAACAGTTAAAACCCTTTTTTCCATATCAATTGTAAGTGCATTATGAATTTCAGGAAGATGTCCCTCATTAAAGCGTATATCAACAACAGGGCCCATTACCTGAACTACTTTTCCTAATTTATTATTTTCCAACGAATTCACCTCTTAATTAGTTACCGCTTCCGGCAACAATTTCAGTAATTTCCTGAGTGATAGCGCCTTGTCTTGCACGATTATACTCAAGACTTAAGTCCTCTATCATCTGTTTAGCATTTTTACCTGCACTGTCCATTGCCATTCTGCGTGCAGCTACCTCACTTGCAAAACTCTCTCTTATATAAGAAATAAGCATACCTGCAACATACTCACGGGCAACACTGTTTAAAACAGTTAAGTGGTCAGGTTCAAAAACAACAGTCGCATCACTGCTATCGCCTTTTTCAAACGGCAATATCCATTTTATCTGCGGCTCGGCTGACATAACCGATATATATTTTGTATAAATAATGCCAAGTCTGTCAAACTTGTTTTCCACAAAATCGTTACAAAGCTTTTCAGCCAAATCGTTTGCATCTTTAAAATAATATTTTTCAGATGATACTACAGGCTTTGAAAACCTTTCGCACGCACGCTTTCCTATTGGTATAAACTCTGCATCTAAAAACTGGGCACAAAGCCTGAACACATTTGCATTATAACCGCCGGCTAAGCCTCTGTCACCTGCAATAACTATAATCTTAGTGCGTTGGGTTTCGCCCTGTCTCATATAAGGACTTTTTAAGCAATCAGGTGATGAGGTTAAAAGCGATACCGACTTTTCAAGAGATTTAACGTACTCTCTTGCTTTATACATTCCTTCGTTTGCACGCCTTATTTTAGATGACGCAACCAGTCCCATGGCTTTTGTGAGCTGCAGAGTAGAATTAACACTTTTTATTCTGACTCTGAGTTCCTTAGTGTTTGCCATTTATCACACCTGCACTTCCCCTAAGATCTTAATAAGTTCTTGTTCGTCAGCTTCGTCATAAAAACCATTTTCTATTCTTTCAAGCCACGAAGTATACTTGTTTTCAATTATAGAAAACAGTCTTTCTTCATATTTTCTCACATCTGATACTTCTACATTATCAAGATATCCTTTGATTACTGCATAAACAATAGCCACCTGACAGCCTACTCTTACAGGTGCATTTCTTCCCTGCTTTAATACTTCTACAATTCGTGCACCCAGTGCAAGTCTTTTCTTTGTGTCAGCATCTAAGTCACTGCCAAACTGTGCAAAAGACTGAAGCTCACGGTACTGTGAATATAAAAGTTTAAGCTCACCTGATACTTTTTTCATAGCCTTAAGCTGTGCTGAACCACCTACACGGCTAACTGAAATACCGGGGTTAATAGCAGGCATAATACCTGAGTGAAAAAGCTCGGTTTCCAAGAAAATCTGACCATCTGTAATTGAAATTACGTTAGTAGGAATGTATGCAGAAACGTCACCTGCCTGTGTTTCGATAATAGGAAGCGCAGTAATTGAGCCTCCGCCATATTCCTTTGCAACACACGCTGCACGTTCTAAAAGTCTTGAATGGAGATAAAATACATCTCCGGGATAAGCTTCTCTGCCCGGTGGGCGACGGATAAGCAGCGAGAGTGCTCTGTATGCTACCGCATGCTTACTTAAATCATCATAAATTATAAGCACATCTTTGCCCATCTCACGGAAATGCTCTGCCATAGCGCATCCGCTGTATGGCGAAATATACTGAAGTGGCGCACTCTCTGCAGCAGTTGCAGCAACAATAATTGTATAATCCATAGCGCCATATTTTTCAAGCTCACTTGCAAGCTTTGCAACTGACGTGTTTTTTTGACCGATAGCCACATAAATACAAATTACACCTGTATTTTTCTGATTGATAATTGTATCAATCGCAATTTCAGTCTTACCTGTCTGACGGTCTCCGATAATAAGCTCACGCTGACCTCTTCCGATAGGAATCATACTGTCTATAGCTTTAATTCCTGTCTGAAGCGGAACGCTTACACTTTCTCTTTCAATAATTCCGGGTGCTTCCGATTCAACAGGACGCATCTTATCATATTCAATCGGGCCTTTGCCGTCAATAGGCTCACCAAGTGCATTAACAACTCTGCCAAGCAGATTTTTTCCTACCGGAACAGATAAAACCTTTCCTGTTCTTCTTACAACTGCACCCTCTCTGATATCGTTATTATTTGACAAAATGGCAACAGATACAGTTTCTTCTTCTAAGTTCTGTGCAACGCCAAAACTTCCGCCGTCAAACTCCAAAAGCTCATTTGCCATACAGTTTTTAAGCCCATAAACGCGTGCAATTCCGTCACCTACAAGAATAACTGTTCCTGTTTCTTCCATCTGAACACTTAAATTGTAGTTTTCTATCTGGGATTTAATAATATTACTGATTTCAGCCGGATTGTTCATTATTTTATCACTTCCTTCAAGTTTTTAAGACGTTTTTTTATACTTCCGTCCAAAACCTCATCTTCTATTACTATCTTTATTCCGCTTATAAGGGATTTGTCCTCTGAAAATGTAGCATCAACTGTTTTTTTATACTTGTTTTCAAGTTTTTTTATCAGCTTTTCCTTTTGCTCTTCACTCAGAGGCACACTCGAATAAACGCAAACGTTAAGAGCATTTGATTCAAGCATTTCAAGTTTCATAAATTCTTCAATACACTCTTTAAGCGCTCTTATTCTCCCGTTATTAATAAGCACCTTTAAAAAAGAGACAATATGCTCCGGCATTTTATCTTTAAATGCCTCGTCAACTGCATCTAATCTTTTTAAAAGCGGTATAGCAGGCGAATCCAAAAACTCGGTATACTCAGCATTTTCTTCCACAATATCTGAGATTTCTTTCAAGCACTCAGAGTACTCCAAAATGCTGTTGTTTTCTTTTGCTATTGCAAAAAGCGCCTGTGCGTATTCTATATTAGTTTCCTTCATTTTCTTCACCTATTTCTTCAATAAAGGAATCAATTATCTGCTTATGGTCTTTTTCATTTACCTCACGTTCTAACATTTTGCCGGCAATAAGAGTACTTACTTTTACAATCTCATCTTTTATTGCTTTTTCTGCCTTTTTGGTTTCAAGTTCGGCATTTTGCTGTGCCTGACGCAAGATTCCGTCAGCCTTTTGCTTTGCATCAAGCAAAATTGTATTTTCTCTTGAACGTGCAATATCAACCGCAGACTGAATTAAGCTGTCAGCCTCTTGTTTTGCGCTGAGCAGCTTTTCTTCATAGCTTTGTTTATCTGACAGTGCCTTGTTTTTAGCTTGCTCTGCTTCGCTATACTTTGTGTCAATAGTTTGCTGGCGTTTTTCAAGCATTTTCTTAACCGGATTATATAGAAACTTTTTTACAATTAAGAACAATATAACAAGATTTGCCAAAGATATAAGCATCTGCCAGATGTTAATTGAAATAATATCTAATGTTTGCATATCTTTTACTCCTTGTATAAAACAATATTAAAGTGATTTAATTGTTTCAACAAGAATATCAACTAAAAGATTAGGTGCAACAAATATGAGTATGATAGCGATAACCAAAGCATAAAGACCTGTAGTTTCGGCAATAGCACAACCCATAAGCATAGTTGTAGTAACGCTTCCTTTACATTCAGGCTGACGGCCAATAGCCTCACAAGCCTTAGCTACTGCGTTACCTTCACCGATACCAGGGCCAATACCTGCTATCATAGCAGTACCTGCACCAAGTGCGCAACATCCTAAAATAATACTGATTGCAATTTCCATTTTTTATTCCTCCATTAAAATTATTTGTTTATTGCAAGTTTTTTTAATTTTCTTTTTTCGTACTCATCTATCGGGAATCCGCCCGAAATATTCATCATTGTAAGCATAGCAAATATAAACGCCTGCAAGCAACCGCTGAATACATCAAAATATATCGAAAGCACTGCAGGAAGTCCTACCTGCAAGAAAGGAATTTGCGACAAAAATCCCGGCAGAAACTTAAAAATCATAGCTGAAAGTCCGGAAAGTCCTGCTGCAATAAGAGTAGATATCACAGTTCCTGAAAGTATATTTCCGTAGTGACGGAAACTCATCGAAACAGGTGTGGCAAACTCACTGATAAAATTAATTGGTGCCAGAAGCGGTATAGGCTCTGTAAAGCCTTTTAAATAGTAAAGAGGCCCACACTTCATCTTATAATAAGTTATAAGAATAAAAACAAGTATTGCCCATCCGCCTACAACATTAAGGTCTGACGTGGGCGGGAACATACCAAGCAGTGACACTAAGCTCGAACACGCCGAAAGAGCAAGTATTGCAATTATAAACGGAGAATATCCGTTAAAATATTCGCCCATATTTTCTGAAACAAGTCCGTCAACTTTTTCAACAATAAGCTCTGCAAAATGCTGGCGTTTAAGCTTTATATGTTCGCCTATTCCGTGAGTCATATAAAGGCAGAAAAAAAGTATTGTTACAATAACCAGTGCAGAGTTTATCTGAGCTTCTGTAATAACTAAGTCCTGAATGGGCATAGGCACTGTATAAAATATACGAGCACCCGTTAAAGTGATTCCCTCTGCCAAAGGCTTTGTAAGCACCTGAATAATAACTCCAACCACAAGAGGCACAATCATCATAACTATATAAAAAATGTCAACAAATTTAAACCGTCGGTTTGTATTTGCCAAAAAATATCACCTCTTTAACTAATCTTTTATAATAAACGGCCTTATCATTATCGCAATCCTTGGGAAAAGCATTGGGATTATCACAGCCAACAAATCAAAAAACGGCACTAAATGCCCGATAAGTGCAATAACAAACAGCCCAAACAGTCTTGCTGACTGTGAAAACTTTATAAGTTTTTTTGCTTCACTTTCTTCTTTTAAAACGGCTTTTTGCACTGTAATACCCATTATAAAAAAATTTGCCACTGTAGCAAATGCACCTAATATATTACCCAAAAGATGGGTATACGACCAGCCTGATATTACAAATAAGACTTGCATAAGCACACTTAAAATAACAGTAACAGATGCAATATAACCAGTCTCTTTTAAAACCACATTATCTATTTTTTTCATTATTATTTACCTCAAATATGTTTTTTAAACACAAGTTATATATAGAGGATATTATATCTCATTTTTCCAGAAATTGCAATAAGCATCAAGAACTTTTTTAAAAAGCACAAAAAAGTGTTGACAGAAAAAAATAATTATGTTATAATTTTTTTAATTTCAAACGCTGTGATGCGGAATAGTATGCAAAAACTTTCGCCCTTAGAGAGATGTCGGATGGTGCAAGACATTGGGAAAGCTTTGCAGAACTCACCGCGGAGTGGCTGCCGTGAACTTTAGTAGGGGCAGACGGGAACTCCCGTTACAGAGTTAAGATGTGTTTGCATCTAAAGTGCATCCAAAAAGGATGAAGAAGAGTGGTACCGCGGAAACATTGAAATTTTAGCGTTTTCGTCTCTTTGAAGCAACAAAGAGATGGGAACGTTTTTTTGTTGTTAAAAGTCGTATTTTATATATTGAAGTTTGAGAGGAGTTTTCAAAATGAGTAAAAAAATCAACACTGCTGACATTACGCTTAAAAAACTTTCTGCTGATCGTGAAGTTGCGCTTCTATTCCGTGAAAAAACGGCTATTGCTGCTTGTGCAGATAAACTTGGCGCAGATGCAGTTGAACTTCCGCCTATAAAAAATATTCGCGAAGACACTATCATTTATAAAACTATTGCGCAGAATGTGCAAAATGCTACTTTAGCTATTCCTGTAGGATTTAGCACGCAAGATGTTGCAGCAGCCTATGAATGTGTTAAAGATGCCAAAAAGCCTCGTCTTCAGATTGAGGTGCCTGTTTCTACTGTGCAGATGGAATATACATATCACATCAAAGCTGATAAAATGATATTAAAAATCGGCGAATTGACCAAAGCAGCAAAACAACTTTGTTGCGATGTAGAATTTTGTGCACTTGATGCAACCCGTGCAGATGCCGATTTTCTTATTTCCGCTGCTAAAGAAGCTATCGCAAATGGTGCAGGCATCATTACTATTTGTGATGATGCAGGAGTATCACTCCCTGAAGAAATAGCAGCTTTAGTAAAAAAGGTAAAAGAATCGGTAAACGCTTTGGTATATGTTCAGGTTTCTGACCGTATAAATATGGGTGTTGCTTCGGCTATTGCATCAGTAAAGGAAGGCGCTGACGGTCTTAAATGTGCTATGGCAGGCAAAGATGTGCTTTTAACCGGTGAAATATCAGATGCAATGAATGCTTGCTCTGCACAGCTTAGTGCTGAAACAAATCTTAATAATACAAAAATCCATGCAAGTATTGACGATATGCTGGCAACTATTAACCACCAGGCATACGAAGCAGAAAATATGGTGAGTGAAAAGAAGAAAATTCTTCTTGATTCAGACTCTACAATCGCTCAGGTTGCACAAGCTGCCAATGTTTTAGGTTACGATCTTTCAGATTCTGATTGTGGAAACGTACACAAGGCACTTATGCAGATATTACAAAAGAAAGGTGAAGTTGGTGCAAAAGAGCTGGAGGCATTAATTGCAAGCTCTGCTATGCAGGCACCGTCAACATATCATCTTGAAAGTTACACTACCAATAGCAGCAATCTTACAAATGCTATGTCTCAGGTAACATTAAGATGCAACGATGAAATTATATGTGGAGTAAGCACAGGCGACGGTCCTGTTGATTCAGCATTCCGTGCGATTGAGCAATGTATAGGGCATCATTATGAACTCGATGATTTTCAGGTTCATTCAGTAACAGAAGGAAAAGAAGCATTAGGTTCTGCTGTTGTAAGACTTCGTAATAATGGAAAGCTCTATTCCGGAAACGGCATTTCTACAGACATAGTTGCAGCAAGCATCAGAGCTTATATAAATGCTCTTAACAAGATAGTTTTTGAGGAGGCATAAAATGAAGATTGTATTTTCAACTAAAAATGTAAACCGTGCATCCTTTTTTGAAATGTGCCGCTATGCTTACGATTACGGATTTGCAGGATTTGAGATATACGATGCCATAAAGATGCGCAGTCAGCATCACGACAGCATATTGAGACGTGAACAAACCGCTGATGCAAAAAGAAAGCTTGTAAACAGAAATCTTGCGATTTCCGCACTTCGTATGCCTCATCCCATTGAAAGCGATGATACTACTGCAGATGTTGTTTCAAAATATGTAACTATGGCATCAAATTCAGGTGTTGAAAACATTATAGTGCGTGTTGAAGAAGAGACATCGTTTGATATATTAAAAGATAAGCTTTATGATGCGATAAAACTCGCTGAAAAGGCTGATATAGGAATTCTATTTGAAACTGTAGGTTATCTTTCCAATACAGAAAAAGTTGTTGATATTATTAACTTTTTCTCATCTGCGGCAATTGGCGCTTCCTGGAATGTCAGAGGCACTTATTTCGGTGCCGGCGAAACGGCAGAAACAACAATTAAAACTCTCGGAGCATATATAAAGTATGTTCGTCTTGGTGATATGAAGGATGGAAAAACCGTTTTAATTGGCGAAGGACAGCTTCCTGTAGAAAATTTAATCAATGCTCTTTCTTCTCTTAATTTTGACGGATTTATCTGTGCGGCATGGAATGAAGATATCAATGATGCAGATATTGTTCTGACCCATTTTACTAACTATATTTCATCACTCAAACGTGAAAAGAAGAGTTTTGACCGTGCGTATTATAACAGAGCAAAAACAGGAACTTTTGTGTGGAAAAAATACGATGTTATTGATGCCACATTTTCTGACGTTCTTGATAAAATGGCAGAAAAATATCCTGACCAGTATGCTTTTAAATATCCAACGCTCGATTACACAAGAACTTATGAGCAATTCAGGCGTGATGTTGATGAATGTGCAGCAGCTCTTATCTCGATGGGTGTAAAAGCTGGCGACCATGTTGCTGTGTGGGCAACAAATGTTCCTGAGTGGTTTATCACTTTCTGGGCAACAACCAAAATAGGCGCTGTACTTGTAACTGTTAATACAGCCTATAAAATTCATGAAATTGAATATCTTTTAAAACAATCAGATACGCATACCCTCGTTATGATTGAGTATTGTAAGGACATTAACTACAAAGAAATAATTATGGAGCTTTGCCCTGAACTTAAAAATCTTGAACCCGGCAAACTGCTGTATTCTAAAAATCTGCCGTTCCTCAGAAATGTTGTAACGGTAGGATTTTCAATGGAAGGCTGTCTTACCTGGGAACAAATGCTTTCACGTTCATCGCTCGTTCCACGTGAAGAAGTAAGAAGACGTGCATCATTGGTTAAGCCTGATGATGTTTGTAATATGCAATACACATCAGGTACAACGGGTTTCCCTAAAGGTGTTATGCTTACTCATCGCAATATTGTAAATAACGGAAAAACTATCGGTGACAGAATGGACCTGTCAACAGCAGACCGTATGATGATTCAGGTTCCTATGTTCCATTGCTTTGGCATGGTTCTTTCAATGACATCAACGATGACTCACGGCGGAACACTTTGTCCTATACCATACTTTTCGCCAAAGTCATCGCTTGCATGCGTTAACGATGAGCATATAACTTGTTTTAACGGAGTTCCCACAATGTTTATTGCGATGTTTAATCATCCTGACTTTGCAAAAACAGATTTTTCGTATATGAGAACAGGTATTATGGCTGGAGCTAACTGCCCTGCCGACTTGATGCGCCGCGCGGCAGATGAAATGAATATGCGTGAAATCATTTCTGTTTATGGTCAGACAGAAGCTTCCCCCGGATGTACCATGGGTGAAGTAAACGAAGATATTGACCATCGTGTTGAGACGGTTGGAAGTCCTTTCCCGGGTGTTGAATGTAAGGTTATTGACCCTGAAACAGGTGAAGAATTACCTGATGGTGAAAGCGGCGAATTTGTTGCACGTGGGTTTAATATCATGAAGGGTTACTATAAAATGCCTGAGGCAACCGCTCAGGCAATCGACGCAGACGGATGGCTTCATTCAGGTGATATTTGTTGCCGTACTCCGGACGGATACTATAAAGTAACCGGAAGACTTAAAGATATGATTATTCGTGGCGGCGAAAACCTTTACCCACGCGAAATTGAGGAATTTTATTTAACAAATCCCAAAGTGCGTGATGTTCAGGTAGTCGGCGTTCCCGATGAAAGATATGGCGAAGAATGTTGCGCGTGGATTATATTGCATAAAGGTGAAACATCAGACGAAAATGAAATGCGTGAATTTGGTAATGCATCTATTGCCCGCCACAAGGTTCCCAGATATTTCTTGTTTGTAAATGAATTTCCAATGAATGCAGCAGGCAAAATCTTAAAGTATAAAATGCGTGATGAATCTACAGAGATTTTGGGACTTAAAAAATAGTTGTTTGTCTTTTGTAAAGCTTGGTTGTTAAGTTAACGACATAAAAAAGGAGGCAGAACGGTTGGTTCTGCCTCCTTTTTGTTTATATTATTCCTCATTGTAGCAAGCAAAGATTTTTTCTACTTTTTTGCTGTCTTTGTTCTTTGTAAATGCACTTAAAACAGGCACAACAATAAGAGAAACTGCCATTGCAGCAACCCCCATTTCAGGAGATTTTGCAGCTGCATCTGCAAATCCGGAATTTATTGTTATAACCAGTGTTGAAATGCCCACAGTTAAAAGTCCTGATAATATACCTGCGTAAGCACCGATTTTTGTAATCTTTTTTGAGAAAAGTCCCCAAATGTAAGGTCCGATAAAGCAACCGGATACAACTCCCCAGGAAAATGACATAAGACTTACAATGATTGCGATTTTTTGTATTGCAAAAATAAACGAACAAGCAACAAATACAAGACAAAGAATTCTTGTAAGAAGCATCTGTGTTTCCTGATTTGTTTTCTTTTTCCTTACAGCAGGGATAAGGTCAACCGCAACAGCTGAAGCAGAAGTTAAAACAACTGCCCCTAAAGTTGACATTGATGCTGAAAGAAGTAGAATCATAATAATAGCCAAAAGGATAATTCCAAGTGTTCCTCCCCCTAAAACTTCCATAAGAAGTGTGGGAATTACAGAGTCAACACCGCCTTCAGGAAGAACGCCGCCTAAAACAAGTCTTGATGTTGAGCCGATAAGATATGCACCACAGCCAATAACAATACAAAAGATAGTAGAAATAATTGTGCCACGCTTAATTGCCGCTGTATCTTTGATTGCATAGAACTTACCAATCATTTGCGGAAGTCCCCATGTGCCGAAGCTTGTGAGCATAATGTTAAAGCAAAGGAATTTAAAAGATGAACCACCAAAAATATTTGCAAGTTGCTTTCCATCGCCCGATATAGCTGCAAGATTTGTTACAAGACCTGAAAGTCCGCCAACTGCATCGTGTCCTAAAACTACCACAACAAGGCATATAACACCAACAATCATGATGATTCCCTGAATAAGGTCTGTATATGCTGTTGCAACATATCCGCCTGCAACAAGATATATCGCTGTAAGACAAGCAATGATAAGCATCCATACCCATGTTTCAACTCCGGGGAATACTGCACTAAACAAAGACCCAAGCCCTTTGTATACAGCTGCCGAATAAGGAACCAAGAATACAAAGATTATAACTGCTGCAAGAATCTTCATACCTTTTGAAGAGTAACGCTTTTCAAAATAATCAGGCATTGTTTTTGCGCCAAGTTTTTTTGTCATCTTTCTTGTTCTGTTTGCAAACAACAGCCACGAAAGAAGGCAACCTAAAATAGTGTTCCCTATGCCAATCCAAATACTCCCAAGACCAATGTTCCAACCATGTTGCCCAGCATAACCTACAAACACTACTGCTGAAAAATATGTAGTACCATAAGCAAATGCAGTTGCCCATGCGCCGATATTTCTACCGCCGATAAGAAACTTGTCAAGTGTTTTTGATTTTCCGTAACTTATACAACCAATCAAAGCCATTATAAATCCATAAATACAAAGTGCAATGATTGTGTAAAGTTGTGCGTTTGTCATTTTGTTTTCCTCCTTTTACTAATGCAAAGTAAAAACAAAAAATCCTCTGCATCTTTATTAGATACAGAGGACGAGATAACTTATCCCGTGGTACCACCTCAGTTCGCCGCTATCTCACGGTAGCAGCCTTATCAGGTACTTACATACCTTAGTTCTATAACGGGAACTCCCGTTGCAGCCTACTTAAAACTAAACTTTGTTCGGTGCACTGCTCGCAAGATGTATTCGGTATGGATATCCCCATTGCCTCGCACCATCCGGCAACTCTCTCAAAGGTTCCTTCCAAACTTACTTGTTCCTGCTCAAACGCATTTAATATACATTTATATTATCACTTTAGAGCGATAAAGTCAATACTTTTATGTGAATTTTTATGAATAATTGTTTTGTACATTGATTTTTTGGTAGATATATGTTAAAATTAAAAAGTAAAATTTAATACATTCACACAAAGTGTTGATTATGTCGCAAAAGCTCTTAAGCAAGGCATAATCGGTGGAAAGGGAATGGGGTGAGAATCCCCTGCGAGAACTGTCGGTGTGTGCATCAAAGTTTTTATGTCCGTTATCGAAAGATAGTCATTGGGAAACTGAGAAGGCAGGATATAAAAATGCGGACGAATCTGTCTATATGGTGTAAGTCACAAGACCTGCTTTGATGTTATTCCGTAAGTGCTCATTTGCATAGGGGTAGCTTTTTCACGTGAGGTATTTTAGGCTTGCTTTTTTAGTGCATCCGTCGGAGTTTGTCTGATTTTCTCATCTGAATTGTGATTGGTCACAGGAAAACTCAGCTGTGGTAAATTTTTATAAAAAATTTGCCGCAGTTTTTTTGTTTGCGGCAAACAAGAAAAGGAGAAAGAAAAAATGCAAACAAAAAGAATTCTATCAATCATTTTAAGCGTAATGCTTATTTTAGGCTGTTGTTTATGTCCGATAAGCGCTGCTGAAATTCAAGAAGGAATTATTCACAACATTGCCCAAAAGTATTCAGGTGAAAATCTCGTTAATGATTCCAACATGATGTGGTTTGTGTCTGATATGACGGTGTATGAGCAAGTATATCACAAGAGTATGATTACACCTGTTATAAAGCAAGACTGTCTTGACAAAATAATTGCTGAAGCAGATGCTGCAACAACTCCTTCGGCTCTTGCAAAATCAATTATTGCTTTAAGAGCATTGGGGTATGATGCCAAAAATGTCAACACCGCCAACCTTACTAAAATTGATGTAGTAAACAAGCTTACCACTCTGGTAGACAGCAAAGATGCATCTGTTACAAATGAGTACACACTACCTTATGTTATTTTAGCATTGCAGCAAGGCACAGACTATGCAACAAACCAACAGATGGATTATTTGATTTCAACAGCTCTTGAAACAAAAGCTGCATGGCAAAGCACAACGTGGGGAACTGATGCTGCAACCCCTATGCTGCTATCCTTGGCGCCATATTATAATTCAAACGCTTTGGTTAAAGCTGCTGTTGACGAAACTATTCCTATTATTACTGCGTTTCAGGATGAAACAGGACTTATCAGCAACGCAGCATCTCACGGACTTGCAATGGCAGCATTTTCTGCGCTAGGTATTGATTCAACAAGTATAACAAACAACGGCAAAGACTTGTTTGACGGACTTATGTCGGTGGCAACTGAAAATAACGACGGTTTTGAGCCAAGTTATAATTCTTTTTCAACCGAGCAAGGCTTTAGAGGACTTTTGTCTACATTACTTACAGATGGCACAAGAATTTATGATTTTGCTGATAATCCGTATAACGAGGCCCATGCCTCATTGGCGGAATATGCCCCTGTCACTTTTGATGTAACGCCTGCTGATGCTGTGGTAAATATAGAAGGTGTATCACAAGTAGATTCATTTAAATACCACCTGCCTGCAGGAACATATAATTATTCTGTTTCGCATGCAGTATACCAATCTAACAGCGGAATTGTTATAATTTCGCCTGAAGAAGCTCAAAATCATATCCCAAAAACAGTTTCTGTTACTTTGTCTCCAAAGCAACACTTTGGAGGTTCTGATAACAACATAAATGTAAAAGTAAAAGTTATGGTTCATAATGAAAGTGAATGTCAAAACTCTTTCACCTACAGGCACAATTCGGATTTATATAAGCCTTTGGTAAGCAAAACTGTTACAATTAAAAAAGGCCAGAGTGTTTTAAAGGCACTAACTACTGCACTTAATTCTAACAATACAGCTTATGTCGAAAACAACGGCTACATATCGTCAATAAACAACATAAAAGAGTTCGATCACGGAAGTAATTCAGGGTGGATGTTTACTGTAGACGGTGCATTTTCTGACAAAGGAAGCGATCAAACATATCTTTCCAACAATCAAACTATTGTTTGGTTTTATACAGATGATTATACTTTAGAAAGAACCTCTCAAAGCTACTCCCCTTCATCCACGGGAAGTTCCAACAAAAGCGAACAACAGTGGGGCTTAGAAAACAAAAATCCCGACATTAAAAAGCGTGAAATTACAGACAAATCAAAAACTTTTGCTGACGTTAAAGGACACAAAAATCAATCTGCCATTGAAGCTCTTGCTCAAAGAGGAATTATTAGTGGAAAAGACAATATAAAATTTGAGCCTGACGGACTTATGACCAGAGCAGAATTTGCAACAATAATTGTAAACGGCTTGTGTCTGCCTATTAAAGACGGAAAAATATTTACAGATATATCATCAGATGAATGGTTTTTTGATTATGTAAATACTGCGTATGCATACGGCATTATAAAGGGAGTGTCTGACAAAGAATTTAACCCCGATGGACTTATCACAAAAGAAGAGGCTGCTGTTATGGCTTTTCGTGCAGCATCGCTTTGCGGTCTTGATACAAAAATAACAAACTATCGCAATATTTTGTCAGGATTTTCTGATTATACAACATCTTCTAAATGGGCAACTGACGCTCTTGCATTTTGCTATAAAAACAATCTTTGGGAAGATGACCTTAAAATCCAGCCGTCAATTAAGGTATGCCGTGGTGAAATTGCACAGCTTATTTACAGTATGCTGGTAATTTCAAAGCTTATATAGATAAAATGAAAAACAAAGTAATTGCTTTAATTTGTGTTATCTTAGTGCTTTTAAGTGTGTTTGTCTGGGAAATGGTTTCTGCTCCGGATATTGCAAAATTGCCTGTACAAAAAGCGGACACTTTAAATCAGGAAACAAGTTCTGACAATAATGATTTATCTCAAAATATTGAGATAAACAAAAAAACTGATGAAGCTTCTACAGAGCTTTTGCCACCCACGACAGATGTTTTGCCTGAAAGTGCAGAAAAAGCAACCAAAGAAAATGAAAATCTAACTTGCACACTTAGCATAAGATGTGATACAATTCTTAATAACCTTAGTATGATGAAAGAAGAAAAAAGGAGCATTGTTCCTGCAAACGGGATTATCTATTCCAAAAAAGATGTAGTTTTTTATGATGGAGAAAGTGTTTTTAACGTTGTCTTAAGAGAAACAAAGCAAAATAAAATTCATTTTGAATTTGAGATAACCCCAATTTATGAAAGTGCATATATTAAGGGAATCGCAAACCTTTATGAATTTGATTGCGGAGAGCTTTCAGGGTGGTTGTATAAAGTAAACGGAGTTAGTCCGAGCGCAGGTTGCTCATTATATGAGCTTAAACCCGGAGACTGCATTGAAATCTCATATACATGCAATATGGGAAAAGACTTGGGAGATAGTTATGTCGGAATTTAAAAATTTTCATCCGCTTGTTAATTTCATATATTTTATATTTGTTATCGGGTTTTCTTGCCTTTTTATGCATCCTGTGTGTCTTTTAATATCGCTGCTATGCAGTTTTGCATACTCGGTGATGCTAAAAGGCAAAAAGGCAATAAAAAACAACTTAATATATATGCTGCCAATGATTATCACAATGGCACTTATAAACCCTGCCTTTAATCACGAAGGCGTAACAATACTCTTTTATCTGCCAAATGACAATCCTGTTACTCTTGAATCGATTGTTTACGGGCTTGCGGCGGCTGTTATGATTGTCAGCGTTATCTGCTGGTTTTCGTGCTATAACGAAATAATGACAAGTGATAAGTTTATCTGCCTGTTCGGGAAAATCATTCCGGGGGTGTCGCTTGTAATCTCTATGACGCTTCGGTTTGTTCCAAGGTTTTCGGCACAGTTAAAAGTGGTAACAAACGCCCAAAGGTGTATGGGAAAAGATATAAGTAACGGAAGTATTATAAAACGAGCAAAGAGTGGTCTTAATATCCTTTCTATTATGACAACCTGGTCTTTAGAAAATGCAATCGAAACAGCCGACAGTATGAAATCCCGTGGATACGGAATCCCAGGAAGAACGCACTTTTCAATATTTACTTTTGATAAGAGAGATAAAAAAGCACTTTTAGCCATTTTGATGTCAGGGCTATATACACTTGTCGGAAACTTGTGCTCAGGAATGTATTTTCGCTATTTCCCTGCTATAAAGCCGGCAGAGATTTCACTATTTAGTATAAGCGTATTCGCAGCATATCTTCTTGTTTGTATATATCCAATAATAATTGAGTTGTGGGGGGTGAGAAAATGGAAAGCATAAGCATCAAAAATTTGAGTTTTAGTTATCCGAACAGATGCGACCAAGCACTTGAAGATATAAACCTTATAGTAAATCAAGGTGAGTTCGTTTTACTTTGCGGTAAATCAGGTTGCGGAAAGACTACGCTTTTAAGACTTTTGAAATCATCACTTTCACCATTTGGAGAAAAAAAGGGAACTATTTATTTTAATGACAAACCCCTTTCAGACTATGATTTAAGGCAGCAAGCATCGGACATTGGATTTGTAATGCAAAATCCTGACAATCAGATTGTAACCGACAAGGTATGGCACGAGCTTGCATTTGGTTTAGAGAGCCTTGGATACAAACAATCCGAAATAAGAATTAAAGTATCCGAAATGGCATCTTTTTTTGGCATCCAGACATGGTTTTATAAAAATGTAACAGAGCTTTCGGGCGGTCAAAAACAGTTGTTAAATCTTGCGTCTGTTATGGCTATGCAGCCGTCTGTTCTTATATTGGACGAGCCGACAAGTCAGCTTGATCCAATCGCCGCAGGCGAGTTTTTTAAAACTCTCGAAAAAATAAATCGTGAGCTTGGGGTGACCATTATTCTCACCGAGCATCGTTTAGAAGATGCTTTTCCAATGGCAGACAGAGTTATTGTTATGGATGACGGAAAAATTATTGCCGATGAAACCCCAAAAGAAGTCGGTAAAATTTTGAAGGCACAAAATCACGATATGTATAAGGCGCTCCCAACCCCTATGAGAGTTCACGGTGAAGTGGTAAATGCTTTGCCTTGCCCTCTGACAGTTCGTGAGGGCAGAATATGGCTAAAAGAATATTCAAAGGAAAACATTTTGAATCCCAATGTCATTCCCGGTGATGACTTAAAAGAAAATACCGATACCGTTATTGAAATTAAAGATGTATGGTTCAGATACAAAAAGGATTTGCCTGATGTAGTGAAAGGATTAAACATAAGTGTAAGCAAAGGCGAACTCTTTTGTTTGGTTGGCGGTAACGGCACCGGAAAGACAACTGCACTTTCACTTATATCAGGTCTTAACACTCCGTACAGAGGAGATGTAAAGATTAAAGGACGGAGTATTTCTAAAATCAAAAATTTGTATGACGGACTTCTCGGTGTTCTTCCCCAAAATCCGCAGAGTGTGTTTGTAAAGAAAACAGTTTATCTTGATTTAATGGAAATACTTTCTGGCAAGAAACTCTCTGAGGCAGAAAAAGAAAAAAAAGTACAAAATATATCTGCACTTTGCAGAATAGAAAATATTTTAGAAAGCCACCCTTACGATTTGTCAGGCGGTGAACAGCAACGTGCAGCTCTTGCCAAAATACTTCTTATGGAGCCTGAAATACTTCTTCTTGACGAACCAACAAAAGGAATGGATGCGCATTTTAAAGAAGAATTTGCAGATATTCTTCTGGATTTAAAAGCAAACGGCGTAACAATTATTATGGTATCTCACGATATAGAATTTTGCGCAAAGCACGCCGACAGATGCGCTCTTGTTTTTGACGGAAACATTACATCGGTTGACACACCGAGAGAGTTTTTCAAAGGTAAGAATTTCTATACCACATCCGCAAACCGTATGGCAAGAACTTGCCTTTCTGATGCAGTTTTAGCAGAAGATATTATCCTTGCTTGTGGCGGCAGTATAAAAAAGAGAGAAAAAACATCAAGAACTGTTGATTGGCGTAAGATTGAAAAGGAAAGCAAGCTACAAAAAGAAAAAAAACTTACTCCCTCAAGAATTGTTTGGGGCAGTATATTAACTTTGCTTTTTGTTTTAATGTATCTGCCGCTTAAAACAGATATAAATATATTAACAAGTTTTTCAAAAACCGTCGTTTATCAGATAGCTATGATAATAGCATTGTTTGGTGCTTGTTTTAACTTCTTTCCCCAAAAAGACATTGAAATAAAAATAGTGCAAGTTCCAAAGTCAGACAGAAAACTGACAAAGCGAACTCTTATGGCAACATTTTTGATACTGCTCTTAATACCACTTACTATTTATGTCGGTGTTTTCTTCTTAGGTTACAGAAAGTATTATTTTATAAGTTTACTCATCATACTCGAAACTATGATACCATTTTGTATGATCTTTGAGCAAAGAAAGCCAAAAGCAAGAGAGCTTATTGTGATAAGTGTACTATGTGCTATTGCTGTTGCAGGCAAGGCTGCATTCTTTATGCTTCCGCAGTTCAAGCCCGTTGTTGCACTTGTAATTATTGCAGGCGTAACTTTTGGCGGAGAAACGGGATTTTTGGTAGGTGCAGTCAGCGGATTTGTTTCAAACTTTTTCTTTGGACAAGGTCCGTGGACACCGTGGCAGATGTTTGCTTTTGGCATTATCGGCTTTATCGCAGGGATATTTTTCAAAAAGGGATTTCTTCGTAAAACAAAAGCATCTCTTTGCATCTTCGGATTTATTGCAACACTTGTGATATACGGCGGAATTATGAACCCTGCATCCGTAATAATGTATCAGGCAAGTCCCACAAAAGCAATGTTAATCTATGCTTATATCAGAGGCGTACCATTTGATTTAATTCATGGACTTTCAACCGCCTTTTTCCTTTGGTTCATATCCGAGCCTATGATAGACAAGCTTGAAAGAATTAAATTCAAATACGGATTGATTGAAAGATAGCCTCTCCCTCGGGTTCGAATTTCTCCGCAGACACAATAAATATCCACCCGCATAGCGGGTGGTATTTCATTTTCGGGCATAGCCCTACCCACTACTGGCTGCGCACAAGTGCGCTTTTTTATTGGCCTGCCAGCCATGCAACTTTTACTTACTACCCATAAATGGGTCCCG
>JAFQRW010000006.1 GCA_017409875.1 Clostridia bacterium | reverse complement strand
GTTAACTTAAACTTAGAATTCATAAACAAGCTTTAGCTCATTTCAAATCTGTACTTCTCAAATTAATTGATTTTACTGCTTTGTAAAATTTTACGAGAACCTTTGCTGGTTGCTATATAATTTTCAATGTCCAATTGTCGCGACACGCAACTCGTATAGTATACAACAAATCAAAATCTTTGTCAATACTTTTTTGAAAAAATTTTATTTTTTATTTTCAAGTTGTTTTTTTCAAGTGCGACTTTGATATAATACCACACCAAAACCCTTTTGTCAATAAGATTTTCAAAGAAATTTTTGGTATTTTATTAACTGTTTAAGTTTGTCCTTATATCTTCCCCATAGAATTTAAGTTGTGTGAAGTTTCCTATAATTCTGGACGTAATTCTTTCTGAATACACACCCTGCATATCAGATAAAGAGAGATTTGTATTTATAATCGTCTTCTTTTTATCATTCATTCTGCTATTGAGTAAATCAAAAAACACTTCAGCAGTATATGATGTAGTAAGTTCAGTACCGAGGTCATCTATAATTAAAAGGTCAGTTTTGAAAATTTCATCTATCTGCATTCTTAAAATTTCTTTATCCCTGTCGCCAAAACGAAGTTCTTCGAAAATAGGGAAAATTTTATAAGCCGGCTGATAAAAAACGCTGTACCCTTTTTCAAGCACTGTTTTCGCAATGCAGCTTGACATAAACGTTTTACCAAGGCCTGTACCACCGTATAAAAGCAAGTTTTCACTTTTTTCATTAAACCCGAAAGCATACTCTTTGCAGTATTCAAACACCGCTTCCATTATATTCTTAGGCGAAGTTTCTGTTCCGTCATCCGGGTAAAGTTCCAAATTAAAATCTTCAAAGGTTCTTTCATCCATCATTAAAGGAAGGTTTGAATACTTATATGCCTCCTCTTTAATTGCTTTTTCAAAGCATTTGCACATAACACCGTCAATATATCCCTCGTCTTTACACAAATCACAGTCATATTTAATAAGAAGATAGTCAGGTTCAAAACCATTTTTCACAAGTTCTTCGCATTTGATTTCGCTGAGTTTCTGACTTTCTTTACGGATTTCCTCCACAGATTTTCCGACTTCTGCTCCACCCATAACACTTCTGGTAAGCTTTAGCCCAAATTTTCTTAAATCGGCATCAATTTTTTCAATGTTGGGGATTTTCTGATAAATTTCAGTTTCACGCTCATGCAAAAGTCTCTTTTTTTCGTTTCTCTTATCCTGAAAATCGTTTGTTACCTTATTAAATATTCTTTTTGAATAAGCCATCTTAATCCCCCTTCTTTCTTTTTAAAAGTTTTTCAAGTGCTTTTTTCTCCAAATTCTTATAATCTGATTTACTTTGCTCAAAATTGGAAAACCTTGTTGCCTTTATAACTTTACCGGCACCGCTTGACGCCTGATATGTATAATCAGTATTATACAGTACCGTGTCTGTATGTGCAAAAGATATTTTCCCTGTGCCGTCTATAGTTTTTTCACAAGCTTCAACAATTTGTTCTACCGTAAAATCTTTTTTCCATTTATCTGCAAATTCTCTTTGCTTTTTAGTGAGGTTAAACCCGTAAATTCCAAGCTTTTGTTTAAGATGTTGATAATACTGTTCATTTTCCTCAGAAATTCTTAAATATTCGTGTGCAGTAACTGCATCTAAAACTCCCGCTTCTTTCCATGTAATAAGAGTTTTTTCTATATAATTAAAATTCTTCTTACCTAATGCATAACAGTAATCAATCGCCAAAACAAAAACCTCTTTGGGAAGACCAATAAACTTATAAATTCCCATTATCGCATTTAAATCTGCGTGAGAAAGCAATTTACCGAATGCCCTTTCTGCAGCAGATGCAATAATTTTAACATCCTCTGCTTCATCCTGAGAAAAATCCTCCGGAGCAAGCGACCTTTTTGATTCATTGTTGCTTCCTATGAGCTTAATGCCGTTTTTTGACACCTTAATTAGCCCTTTTTTTTCCAGAGATGACATAATATAGAGCATTTCTTCGGGATTTACATCCGCGCAAGTAGCCAATTCTGACAATTCCGCATCTTTTGAATACCTGCAAAAAAGGCAGATTTTCAAATAAACTTTGAGTTCACTGTAATCCAAAGTGTCCATAATTTGGGATAAAAACTCCTCTTTAAGCGCTATTTCGCCGATATAGTCTTTCTCTAAACCAAATTTCATAACCCTTAAAATGCTCCTTTCTTAAATATCAGTGAAAACAGTATATCATAGTTTTGATGTTTTGAACAGAGTTTTTATTATTTTTCTTGACAATTTCATAAAAACAATGTAAAATATAATTATCTTTTTGTGTAAATTTTAAGTTCTTTTACAATCTTATAAATTGATAAAACTAAATATGAAGTATTGGAGGTGCTACATATACTACCTTATATTATCATCTCGGCAGCAGCTATTGTTTTTGTAATTGCCTCATTTTTCCTTGGTGTAACATACCGCAAAAAAATCGCCGAAAGCGAACTCGGAAGTGCGGAAGTTCAGGCTAAGAATATTTTAAACGATGCAATTAAAACTGCAGAGAATAAAAAACGTGAACTTCTTTTGGAAGCAAAAGAAGAAGCTCAGAATTTAAAAACAGAAATTGATAAAGAAATAAAGGAACGAAGAGCAGAAGTTCAGCGTCAGGAAAGAAGAATCCAGCAAAAAGAAGAGGCTCTTGAAAAGAAAACTGAAGCTCTTGACAAAAAAGACGATTTACTCAACAATAAAATTAAAGAAACAGAAGAACTGAAAGAAAAAATTAACCAAACACTGAAAGATGAAATAGTTATTCTTGAGAAATTGTCAGGATTGTCAGCAGCGGAGGCAAAGGAATATTTGCTTAAAAATATGGAAAGCGAAATCCGCCACGAAGCTGCAATTTTAATACGTGATGTAGAAAACAATGTTAAAGAAGAATCTGAAAAACGTGCAAGAAATATTTTAAGTGCCGCAATTCAGAAATGTGCAGCAGACCATGTTGCAGAAACCACAGTATCTGTTGTATCTCTTCCTAACGACGATATGAAAGGCCGAATTATTGGTCGTGAAGGAAGAAATATCAGAACCTTAGAAACTCTTACAGGTGTTGACCTCATCATTGACGATACTCCTGAAGCTGTAGTTATCTCAGGATTTGACCCGATAAGACGTGAAGTTGCAAGAGTTTCACTTGAAAAGCTCATCGGTGACGGAAGAATTCACCCTGCAAGAATTGAGGAAACTGTTGAAAGAGCTAAAAAAGAAGTTGATACCACAATCAAAGAAGAAGGTGAACGTGCTACATTTGAAACAGGCGTTCACGGTGTTCACCCTGACATTATCAAACTGTTAGGTAAGCTTAAGTTCAGAACCAGTTACGGTCAAAACGTTTTAAAACATTCAATCGAAGTTGCACAGCTTTCAGGTATATTGGCAAGCGAGCTTGGAGTCGACGTTACCGTTGCAAAAAGAGCAGGCCTTTTACACGATATTGGAAAAGCTGTTGACCATGAAATCGAAGGTTCACACATTGAAATTGGTGTTGATATATTGCGTAAGCACAAAGAAAGCGCGGAAGTTATTCACGCAGTTCATGCACATCATGGCGATATTGCCGCTGAAAGCCCGCTTGCATTTATTATTCAGGCAGCAGACTCAATTTCAGCTGCACGTCCGGGTGCAAGACGTGAAAACGTTGAAACTTATATCAAACGTCTTGAAAAGCTTGAAGAAATTGCAAATGATTTTGAAGGTGTTGATCACTCATTTGCTATACAGGCAGGCCGTGAAATCAGGATATTGGTTAAACCTGAAAAGATTTCAGACGACGATGTTACAATTATTGCTCGCGACATTGTTAAGCGCATTGAAAGTGAACTTGAATATCCCGGTCAGATTAAAGTTAATGTTATAAGAGAAACACGTGCAATAGACTATGCAAAATAATTAAATGGGAATGTTAAAAATACCCAGATCGCAAAAAGGCTGAAAATATTTTCAGCCTTTTTTGTTGTTTTTTTATAAAAGTTGTGATATACTAAAAGTGCAACAATTCTTCAATTAAATATTTCAGCACAAAGTGGGTACGCTATTGTAAAAAGCGTACACTCTTGTTTTCATACCACTTTGGCTGAAACCATTTTGGAGAGTTGTTGCGACTTCGAAACTTGAGTTGATACGTTTTTTGTGCGTAACTCTGTTTTCGGGGTTACGCATTTTTTATTTTTTGAGGTGATTTTTATGAAAAAATTTGTTATTGCATTTTTACTTTCCATTACCTTTTTTAACCAACACCACTTGTTTTGACGAAAACACCATAGTACATAGCACTAAGTACGAGCACTACAATGTAATTGAGCAAACTGTTTACAAAACTGAGACGGGAAGAAAATACCATTTAAGTTCCTGTCGTTATCTCAAATATAGTAAAATCCCTGTAAAAAAGTCATCGGTGTATCAGGCAGGGCTCACTCCCTGCAAAGTTTGTAAGCCTTAAATAAACACTGATTTATTGACAAAAACTTATTTGTTTCCTATAATATAAATATGGAAAAAGATATTTTATTTATGAAAAAAGCCTTGAATGAGGCAAAAAAAGCTTATCAAATAGGTGAAATACCAATAGGCGCCGTAATTGTAAAAGACGGAAAAATAATTGCACGAGGCTATAATAAGCGTGAAAAAGCTAATATGTCAACAGCTCACGCTGAAATGGTTTGCATTGATAAAGCTTGTAAAAAACTTGGCACGTGGCGACTTTCCGGATGTACTCTTTATGTAACCTTAGAACCCTGCCCTATGTGTACCGGTGCAATAATAAATTCAAGAATTCCAAAGGTTGTTTTTGGTGCAAGCGACACTAAAAGCGGTGCTTGTGGTGGTTTTTGTGATTTAAGCAAGTCAAACATTCTAAACCACTCATTTGAAGTAACAAGTAGCATTTTAGAAAAAGAATGCAAAAATATTTTAGATGATTTTTTTAAAGATTTAAGAAAAAAAGTCCACAACTAAAGTGGACTTTTCTATTTTGCTCTCTTAGTGTTCGATTCTCTTCCTATTATATAAAAAAAGACACCTGATGGTGTCTTTTTTTATATGGTGGAGATGAGGAGCGAGAAATTTTGCTGCGCAAATTTTCACTGCTTGTCCACCCAAGCCTTTCGGCTTCGGTACCGGACTACGCACCAAAAAGCTAAAAACTTGCCGCAGGCAACTTTTTTCTCGCTTTTTGCTCTCTTAGTGTTCGATTCTCTTCCTATTATATAAAAAAAGACACCTGATGGTGTCTTTTTTTATATGGTGGAGATGAGGAGAATCGAACTCCTGACCCCCTGCTTGCAAGGCAGGTGCTCTCCCAGCTGAGCTACACCCCCATAATAATTTTATTATATCACAAATTATTTTGTATGTCCATAGAATTTTAAAATATTTTCTTTTTATATTTTTGTTTAAAGCCCGAAAACTTGACATTTTCTTATCTTTAAGTTATAATTGGCATAGCTATTTTTATTATTAAGGAGTTTACTGTATGAACAATATTCCTGAAATTTTCGGAAGTATGGTTTTTGATGACAAAGCCATGAAAAAGCGTCTCCCGATTGAAACTTATAACACTCTTATAAGAACAATCCACGACGGAAAAACTTTAGATACCGATATTAAAAATGAAGTTGCAAAGGCAATGAAAGACTGGGCTATTGAAAAGGGGGCAACTCACTACACGCATTGGTTCCAGCCTCTTACCGGCGTAACTGCTGAAAAGCATGACAGTTTTATCACTCCAGACGGCAATGGTTCTATAATAATGGAATTTTCAGGCAGAGAGCTCATCAAAGGTGAGCCTGATGCATCTTCTTTCCCATCAGGTGGGCTGCGTGCTACATTTGAAGCAAGAGGCTATACCGCATGGGACCCTACTTCTTACGCATTTATCAAAGATGACACTCTTTGTATTCCTACTGCATTTTGTTCTTACGGCGGCGAGTCACTTGATAAAAAAACTCCGCTTTTACGTTCAATGGAAGTTATAAACAAGCAGGCATTAAGAATTTTAAGACTTTTTGGAAATACTGAAGCTACACGTGTTTTAACTACTGTGGGACCTGAACAGGAATACTTTTTAATTGATAAACAGATGTATGAAAAGCGCGAGGACCTCAAGTTTTGCGACAGAACCTTGTATGGTGCTCCTGCACCAAAAGGTCAGGAAAAAGACGACCACTATTTTGGAACAATCAAGCCACGCGTTATGGCGTTTATGAAAGAGCTTGACAAAGAACTCTGGAAGCTCGGCGTGCTTGCAAAAACAGAGCACAACGAAGCCGCTCCTGCTCAGCATGAGCTTGCGCCAATCTTTACTCAGACAAACATTGCAACCGACCATAATCAACTCATTATGGAACTCATGAAAAAAATTGCTGACAAGCACGGTCTTGCCTGTCTTCTACATGAAAAGCCTTTTGCAGGTGTAAACGGCAGTGGAAAGCACAACAACTGGTCACTTTCAACAAACACGGGAGAAAATCTTTTAAACCCCGGCAATACTCCTGAGAAAAATGCACAGTTTTTATTGCTTTTATCAGCTGTTATCAAAGCTGTTGACGAATATCAGGATCTACTCCGAGTTACTGTTTCAAGTGCAGGAAACGATTTGCGTCTTGGTGGAAACGAAGCACCTCCTGCTATTATTTCAATGTTTTTGGGCGACGAGCTGTCTGATATTATTAATTCAATAATCAAAGACACCTCTTATGACAGAAAAGATGCTGACAAAATGAAAATCGGTGCCAAGGTTTTACCTACATTCTTTAAAGATACAACCGACCGCAACCGCACTTCTCCCCTTGCTTTTACAGGAAATAAATTTGAGTTCCGTATGCTTGGTTCATCATTTTCTATCTCTGACCCTAACATTGTTCTAAACACAACAGTTGCCGAAGTTTTAGATGAATTTGCAACCCGATTAGAGTCAGCAGAGGATTTTTCAGCAGAGCTTAAAATGCTTATAAAAGAAACTCTCACCAAACACTCAAGAATAATCTTTGACGGCAATAACTATTCACAGGAGTGGGTTTTAGATGCCGAAAAGCGCGGACTTTCAAATCTTAAAACAACTGTAGATGCGCTTCCTAAAATTATTGAACGCAAAAACATAGAGTTATTTACAAAATATAAAATCTTTACTGAAAAAGAGCTGTATTCAAGATACGAAATTATGCTTGACGAATACTCAAAAACGATTGAACTTGAGGCTCTTACCATGCTTGAAATGGCTAAGAAAGACATTATTCCTGCGATTATCAGCTACTCGGGCGATTTGAGTGAAATTGCACTTAGCAAAAAGCAGTTGTCCCGTAAAATTTCAACAGAAGTTGAAGAAAAAACTGTTGAAAAACTTTCTTTACTTACTTCTTCACTTTATAACGCGGCAGAAAAATTAAAGCTGGCAGTTGAAAATGCAAAAGCATCAGAAGATTCAAAGCTTGAAGCTGCCCTTTGCAAAGACGAGCTCATCCCGCTTATGAACACCCTAAGAAGTGCAGCAGACGAAGCAGAGCTTATGGTATCAAAAGACTACTGGCCTTTCCCAACCTACGGAGATTTACTTTTCAGTATCTAATGAGGTGATTTTTTGAAGACTTCAAAAGCAATAAAAAACTTAACTTCTGCAAGCTTATTTGCGGCACTCATTTTGATTGCTACATACTTTCACACACCAATGCCAAATGCAAACGGCGGTTATATTCATATTGGCGATGCAATAATCTATCTTTGTGCAAGTATGCTTCCCTTAGGATATTCAATACTTGCTGCTGCAGTTGGCGGTGCACTTTGTGACATTATCTCAGGCTATGCCTTGTATGCCCCTGCAACGCTTATAATAAAGGCGCTTTTGTGTATTGGTTTTACGTCAAAAGAAGCAAAGCTTTTAAATAAAAAGAATTGTTTTGCATCAGCTTTAGGAATTATAATTACAATCGGTGGATATTACATAGCAGAAGCCGTTATTTACCAAAGTTTTGTTGCACCAATAGCATCAATTACAGGAAATCTTGTTCAATCCATCGGAAGCCTTGTTGTTTATATTGTTGTAGCTATTGCCCTCGACAAATCAGATGTTAAGAAAAAATTAGAGCTGTAATTTAAAAGACTGTTCATTTTGAACAGTCTTTTTTTTATTTCATATACTCTTTCATTCCTTCTTTAAAGGCATTTAATGTGCCTTCAGTTTCATCAAGGAAATAAGGTCTTGCAATTTTTGTTCCGCTTTCATCCCTGAAATCATAATCACGGCTTGACCACCAAAGCGCCATTTTAATATTCGGATATTGTTTTATAGATTTAAACATATCAAAAATCCATTTTTCTTTATCCCCACCTACCGAGCTTGATGCAAACTCGGTTATGATAAACGGAAAGTCAGAAAATCTTTCCATAAGCTTTTCGTACTGCGCTTTGTTTATTTCATCAAAAGTTCTCCATGTTTCGTTAAACACTTCATAATAGTATGTGCCTGTGTTATATCCCGTCATACCAATCATATCAACATACTCATCTCCCGGATAATATGCTAAATATGAATTCCAATGGCAAGGCGGACAATCCTCGTTGTTTGGATTAAATATCCATATTGCGTTGTTTACGCCTTCTTGTTTAAATATTTCATAAATTCTAACCCAGTTACTCTTGAATATTTCGGGATCAGAAAGTGCTGCAACCCCCGAATAATTTACCCAGTCAGAGTTCATTTCATTGTTTAGTCTGAACAAAAATGGTTTTCCGAATTCTTTTGCCCCTTTTGCAAAAGACCGGATCTTATCGTCACTTAAACCGTCATAAACATCAAAATTCGGATTTTTACCAAAAAGATCTGAATTGTAATGATGTGAAATCTGCAAAGTCAGCTCGGTAATTTTTCCCTTTTCATACATTTTTTCAAGCTCTTTTATTGGGAAATTACCATCTAAATTCACATAATGAAGTGAAAACTCAAAGTTACTTTGTGTTTTTTCTTCAATTTCAAAAAGATTTCTCTTTGCATCATCGTCGGTGTATGCTCCGTCAACAAAAATTCCCCATTTAATCTTTTTTGTGTTTACAATACTGTCATAAAGTTCTTTGGTTTCTTTGCTGAAATCCTTTTTTACTCTTTTGTGTTTTTGGGCTTTTTTTACTTCACCTCTTATTGGAATTTCTTTAAAAGATGAAATAATTTCATCAATTTTTGCTCCGTCTTTTTCATAATCGCTTGTTTTTGCCATTATTCTGAAAAACGCCTGCGGTGCAATATCCGAAAGAACGTAAAAATATGTGTAATTATTCTGCTGATTCTTATCTCCTTTTCCTGCTCTTTTAACATTTATCAGTCTGGCGCTGGCACCGTTATTATGCTTTAAGCTTTCATTTTTAATTAAAGTAATCTCGTTTTTTTGTCTGTAATAATCACTTAAAACATAGTTGTTCTGATAGTTTTCAATATACCACAGTATATCTTCATAAGGTGCCCACTCACGAGTAACAGTAACTGTTAAAGTGTCATTTTTTGCAGTTATATACTCCTGATAATTAGATGTATCAACCTTCATATCAAAAGGAAGCGCCACGCTGTACCCTTTTGTCCACTCGTTTACAACCTGGCGTTGAGGCTCGTTTACTATTTCAACCTGTCTGTTTGAAAGCCTTGCCTCAATTTTTGCATAAAGCCTTGTTATAACATAATCTATTGTGTATCCTCTTTTTATTATAACTGCACCTACTGACAACGTCAAAGCAACTACAATGCATAACACAGCAATAATTATTCTCTTTTTCAAGCCGGCTCACTCCTTGTTTTGTTAGTATACCAAACCTTGACTTTAATGTCAATAATGGTATATACTTAAATAGGAAAGGATCTGATTGTTTTGAAAGCATTAGTAACAGGTGCATCATCAGGAATAGGATATGATATTTGTATAGAGCTTTATAAACGAGGCGTTGAAATAGTGGCAGTTGGCAGAAACAAACAGCGTTTAAAAGATTTGCAAAGCAAAATAGGGTGCGAAATAGTTTCAACCGATTTATCAAAACGTGAAAACTGTCTTAAACTTTATGAAGATGTTAAAAATGTTGATATATTAATTAACAACGCAGGTTTTGGCGACGTTGGTTTTTTTACTGAGACAGATTTGGAAAAAGAGCTTTTAATGATAGACACCAATATTACCGCCATGCACATTTTAGCAAAGCTTTATTTAAAAGATATGACTAAAAACAACTTTGGATACATTTTAAATACTGCCTCTATTGCCTCCTTTTTAACAGGCCCTTTTATGGCGACTTACTATTCCACCAAGGCATACGTTTTAAAGCTTACTCAGGCTATTGGCTATGAAATAAAAAAACAAAAAAAGAACGTGTATATAGGTGCGCTCTGTCCGGGACCTGTCGCTACCGGCTTTGACAGTGTAGCAGGAGTAACTTTCAGTCTAAAAGCAATCAGCAGTGAAAAGGTAGCTCACATAGCCGTGAAAAAAATGTTTAATAAAAAAGCAACAATAATTCCTACATTTAGTATTAAGCTCGGCTGTCTTGCGGGAAAAATTCTTCCAAGCCGCGTTGTATGTTTCTTTACATACAAATCTCAAAAGAAGAAAAAAAGTTGATATTATGCTTTAAAGCACGTACCACAATATATAGTGGTGAGTGCTTTTTTATTCTACAAAAAAAATTTTTATTTTACAAATAGCCTTACATAGCGGTTTATAGCAAATTATGACATATTATACGTCATTTTGAGCAAAAATAGTAGTTGACTTTATGCGCAATATGTACTATAATAATTTATGCACAGCAACAAGATATTGTGTTTTTCTTGAAAAATCAGGCAAAACGCAATATTTACATATATGTATTAAGATAGGAGTGTTAATTTTATGATTACCAACATCAGAAAACGCGATGGCAGAATAGAGAATTTCGACAAACAAAAAATCGTTAATGCTATCATCAAAGCTATGAACCATAACTTTGTTAACGACGTTAAATGTGCTGAAACAATCGCAGAAAAAATCGAAGGATTAAATGTCGATGTTATTGAAATCGAAGAAGTTCAGAACTTAGTTGAAGCTGAACTTATGAAATCTCAGTATAAAAATGTTGCAAAAGACTATATCCTCTACCGTGAAAAAAGAAATATCGCAAGAGGCAGAAAAACCTATGAGATGTACATGGGCATTGTAAACACTATTGCAAATGACATCACTAAAGAAAATGCCAATATGAACGCAGAAACTCCTGCCGGTATGATGATGAAATTTGCAAGTGAAACATCGAAAGCATTTGTTATGGATATGCTTGTTTCTCAGCAAACAAGGGACTATATTAAAAGTAACTATATCCATATCCACGATGCCGACTATTATCCTACAAAATCACTCACTTGTCTGCAGCACCCACTTGATATGATTTTAGAAAACGGGTTCCGTGCAGGTCACGGTTCTTCAAGACCTGCAAAAAGAATTGAAACTGCAGCAATAATTGCGTGTATTTCGATGGAATCTGTTCAGAATGAAATGCATGGCGGTCAGGCTATTCCTGCTTTTGATTTTTATCTTGCACCTTACGTAAAATATACCTATGTTGAAGAAATTGAAAAGCTTGAAAAAATTGAAGGCAAAGATTTCTCACATCTTAAAGATATATCATTTGATGATTATATCGAAAAACCTTTAGACGGTTTAACCGGTGAAGAAAGATTAGTTCAGCACGCAGTTAACCAGACTGTGAACAGAGTTCATCAGGCCATGGAATCTTTCATTCATAATATGAACACAATCCATTCACGTGGCGGAAACCAGGTTGTTTTCTCATCAATCAACTATGGTACAGATACATCAGCAGAAGGCAGATGTATTATGCGTGAAATCTTAAATTCAACCTACAGAGGCGTAGGAAATGGAGAAACCCCAATCTTCCCTATCCAGATATGGAAGAAAAAACGCGGTGTTAATTACCTCCCTGAAGACAGAAACTATGACCTGTATCAGCTTGCATGCAAAGTTACTGCAAAAAGATTTTTCCCGAATTTCTTAAACCTTGATGCAACATATAACCAAGACCCGCTCTGGAAAGCAGACGATCCGAAAAGATATATCCACGAAGTTGCAACAATGGGTTGCAGAACAAGAGTTTACGGAAACCGTTTTGGTGAAAGCTGCTCAATCGGCAGAGGTAACCTTTCATTCTCAACTATCAACTTTGTTCGTCTTGCTTTAGAGGTTATGAACATTCCTGATATGGAAGAAAGAATTCAGGCATTTTATAAAAAGCTTGATAAATGTATAGAAGTTACAGCAGACCAGCTTTACGACAGATACTGCTTCCAAAGAACCGCTCTTAAAAAACAATTCCCGCTTTTGATGAGCGGAATGTGGTTTGGAAGTGAAAACGCAGGTCCTAATGACAAATTGGAAGATATCTTAAAATCAGGCACACTTTCAATAGGATTTATCGGTCTTGCAGAAACATTAATTGCACTTACAGGCAAGCACCACGGTGAAAGTGAAGAATCACAAAAGCTTGGTATTGAAATTGTAACACACATGAAAAAACGCATCGACCAGATAGCAGATGAAAAGAACTTAAACTACACACTTTTAGCAACACCTGCTGAAGGATTAAGCGGCAAATTTACAAAACGTGACAGAGAAGCATTTGGTGAAATTGAAAATATCACAGATAAAGAATACTACACCAACTCATCTCACGTTCCTGTTTGGTATAAATGCAGCGTAGAACACAAGGCTAAAATTGAAGCTCCTTATCACGAGCTTGAAAACGCAGGTCACATTTTCTATGTTGAGCTTGACGGTGATGCTACACATAACCCGGACTGCATTATGCAAACAGTTGACCTTATGGATAAGTACAACTTAGGTTACGGATCTGTTAATCATACAAGAAACCGTTGCTTAGATTGCGGATTTGAAAACTCAGATGCCGACTTTGAAAAATGCCCTGTTTGCGGCAGCGAAAATGTTGACGTTATTCAGAGAATTACCGGTTACTTGGTTGGCAGCGTAAAAAGCTGGAACAGTGCAAAACAGGCAGAACTTCGAGACAGAGTAACCCACGATGCAAAATAAAATACGTATAATGGATTTTGTGTACAGCTCTTCGGTTGACGGAACAGGGTTTAGGGATGTTTTATTTGTAAACTACTGTCCTCACCACTGTGAGGGTTGCCACAATCCCGAATCGTGGGATAAGGCAAACGGCCACGACATAACAATCGAAGAGGCTTACAAAAATCTCACCAAAAGCGAAATTACCAACGTTACCTTTTCAGGCGGTGAGCCTTTTGAGCAAGCTGAAGCACTTGCCACACTTGCTGATATGCTCAAACAAAAAGGCAAAACCATCTGGGTATACAGCGGTTATACCTTTGAACAGCTTATAAAAGACCCCGTGAAATTAGAACTTTTAAAACTTTGTGATGTTTTGGTTGACGGCAGGTTTGACATAAATCAAAAAGGTCTTAATATGAGATTTAAAGGCTCACATAACCAAAGAATTTTAGACGTTAAAAAATCACTACAATCAGGTACCGCAGTTGAAGCTGATGTATAAATTAAAATCCCGAAACTACATAGTTTCGGGATTTTTTTATAATGCCAGCGCAAACATAAGCGGTATTGTAACAACACCTAAAATATTTGAAATAAGCGCCATACTTGCACCTGTTTTTGTGTCACCGCCGTATGCAGCAGGAAATATAACAGTATTTAGCCCAAGCGACATAGCAAGTGTGCCAACAGCACATATTAAAATATCTGTTCCTGCTCCAAATGCCTTCATTACAAGTACTACAATGCCCGGAATTGCCACAAGTCTTATAAGGGATGCTACATACACTTTTTTGTAACCAAAAAGTTCTTTTATATCATACTTTGCAATAACAAAACCTGCAACCAGCATTGCCAATGGTCCCATACAGGCAGCAAGATTAGAACAAGTTGTAACAATAACTTCGGGCAATCTGATGTTAATAATTCCTATAACCGCACCTAAAATCATTGCACAAAACACGGGATTAATAAGCGTTTTAAAACTAACCTTAGGATTGTTTGGATTTAAAATCGCAATTCCAATTGAATATATGTAAACATTAAATGGTATGCAGAATATCATCATATTAAAAAGTGCCTCTTCCCCAAATACTGCACCAACCACAGAATATCCCATATAGCCTAAATTGGAAACGGTAAATGAATAAGAATAAATATTTCTTATAAATCTGTCTTTTGAAAAAAGTTTTGCCAGCCAAATTGACAGTATATTAGTTATAACAACTACAACCGCCCCTACTATTAAAAACAAAGATTTTTCTGTCAGGACATCAATTTTAAAGTTTTTATAAAAAGCCTGAAATACAAGTGCCGGCATAATAACATTCGATTGAAGCTGCGAAACGCAAGTATCCATCTTGTCATTTACAACCCCTGTTTTTTTAATAATAAACCCTATAACTACAATCAAAAACAAACATAAAATCTGATTTGATGTTTCAACAAAAATCGACTGCATAACTTATCTCCTCTCAACGCCCATTAAATTTTAGCACAAGTTGCAAATTAAATCAAGAAAAACCTGTATAAATATAGCATTTATGCTTATAATAAGCAAAAGTATGCTAATATCCGGAGAGTTTTTTATGAAAAATATAAGATTTATATGGTTAGCTGTGTCGGTATGTGTGCTTTCGTGCGTCTTTACCTATATGGTTACAAACCTCTTTTTAAGCAACACAAAAAGCCAGCCTATTAACGCTAAAATCAAAACCGAAGATGATTTATATAAGAGCGAGCTTATATTAACTGAAAACTATCAAAAATGCGGTCATACTATAAGTGATTCCACCCTTGGCACAGTATCATATTCTTCTATAGATAATCTTACACAAAAGTATCCGGGTTATAAAATAACCGCAGGCGAAGGAGAAAAAATAGTTTTAACTTCTGATACCGACTCATATTGTCCTAATCATTTCTGTGCAGTTCTTAATCAAAACGAAATTATAATTACAAGGCTTTGTGATAACAAAACGGTAACAATTATAAAAACTAACAGTTTATCTTTATCAAGCCAGGAAAAAAAGCTTCTCACAGAAGGTTTAACCTTACATTCTGCAGAAGCTTTAACATCATTTATTGAAGATTTTACAAGCTGACAAAGCTAAAAAGCAACTTTTCAAAAGCATACAAAAAGCTTATTTTATGTATATCCTCGCATGCCACTACATCAACCTTTCCTATAGGCGTTTTCCCGTCATAATAGGTAATATCACCTATTACCTGCCCCTTTTTAACAGGGGCATTTAACATTTCAGACAAATTTTCCACACTGGTTATGCCATCTTTTTTGCCCTTCCCGACAACTGCGGTAAAGTCGTTTTTGAGCGCTACCCCCACAGTTTGCTTAATTCCTTTGCTTACTTCTAAATACTTATAAATACTATCAGATTTTCCTAAAACAGCATTTTCAAAGCCGCCAAATCCGTAGTTTAAAAGTGTTGAAGCGTCTGAAAAACGTTCCTGTGAATTTGGTGCACCCATTATTACCGCAACTAACTGCATACCGTCACGCAAGGCTGTGGCAGATATACAACATCCCGCTTTTGAAGTTGAGCCTGTTTTCATTCCGTTTGCCCCGTCATAAAACCTTATAAGCTTATTTGTGTTTGCAAGCCCAAACGTGCCATTACGTAATGTATCCATCCATATAGTTGTAAATTCAAAAATTTTAGGGTGCTTTAAAAGTTCGACTGTCATCTTTCCGATATCTCGTGCTGTGGTTAAATGCCCTTCCGCATCTAATCCGTTGCAGTTTACAAAATGCGTGTTTGTCATATTAAGTTCTTTTGCTCGCTCGTTCATTTTCTTTACAAATTCCTCGTGACTGCCCGATAAATGCTCACCCAGTGCAATGCTTGCATCGTTACCTGACGCTACCGCCACGCCTTTCATCAAATCCCGTATGGAAATTTGCTCGCCTACTGATAAAAATATGTGCGAGCCTTCCTTTTTTGCGGCATTTTCCGAAACAGTTACAATATCGTCAAAGCTTATTTCTCCCCTGTTTTCTGCCTCCATTACCAAAAGCATTGTCATTATTTTGGTAACCGATGCAGGCGGCATCTTTTGGTCAGGCTGTTTTTCAAAAAGCACTTTACCTGTGTATCCGTCCATTAAAATTGCAGACGGTGAGCTTAGTGAATTAATGTCTTTTGCCTGTGTATTTAAAGGAATCAAACTTAGCATTAGTAAAAAGATTAAAATTCTTTTTTTCATGCTACACCTCAAAAACATAAGTTACTAAATTATATTCCTATTAAAGTTTTTTATTACATACTAAAAATGCTGCCTCACTTTATAGTGAAGCAGCACTTAATAGTAAAATTATACTAATTCAATAAGAGCCTGCGAAGCACCGTCTCCTCTTCTTGGAGCCATTTTAATAATTCTGGTGTATCCGCCGTTTCTTTCAGTATATTTTGGAGCTATTTCGTTAAATAGCTTTGTAACAACGTCTTCTTTTGTAATAAAAGCAAGAGCCTGACGTCTTGTATGAAGAGTATTCTTCTTTCCAAGAGTAATCATTTTTTCAGCTAAGCATCTAACTTCTTTTGCTCTTGTTTCTGTGGTAACCATTTTACCATTTTCCAAAAGAGAAGTTGTTAAATTTCTGAGCATTGCCTGTCTGTGGGCTGTTGCACGGCCCAACTTTCTTGTTCCCGGCATTTTAAAACCTCCTTTGCGTAGGAATAAACCTCATGTTTTTAGATAACTTATTCGTCATCTTCTTTTCTCAAATTAAGTCCAAGGCTTTCCATCTTGTTAAGAACTTCTTCTAAAGATTTCTTGCCAAGATTTCTGACTCTCATCATATCTTCCTCAGTTTTACCTGCCAAATCTTCAACAGTATTAACACCTGCACGCTTTAAGCAGTTATAAGAACGAACAGACAAGTCGAGTTCTTCGATTGTCATTTCCATAACTTTTTCCTTTTTAGAATCAGTCTTGCTCACAAGCACCTCTGTATGTGCAGCGCCTTCTGATAAATCAAGGAAAAGCTTTAAGTGCTCAGTTAAAATCTGTGCAGCAAGGCTTACTGCTTTATCCGGTTGGATTGTACCGTTTGTCCAAACTTCAACTGTAAGTTTGTCATAGTCGGTCACATGACCAACACGGGTATTTTCAATCTGATAATTAACCTTAGTAACCGGTGTATAGATTGAGTCAACCGGAATTATTCCGATTATTGACTGACTTTCCATACGATTTTTATCAGCAGAAACATATCCTCTACCTGATGTAAGTGTAATTTCCATATTAAGCTTTGCATCTTCATTTAATGTTGCGATATGAAGATCCGGATTTAATATTTCAACACCGGAATCTATTTTAATATCACCTGCTGTAACCACACCTTTGCCTGAAGCTTCGATATATACGAGCTTCGGACCAGGTTCATGAAGCTTTACATGCAAATTCTTAATGTTAAGAATAATCTCAACAACATCTTCTTTTACGCCTGGAATTGACGAAAATTCATGCTGAACACCATCAATTTTAATGAAGGATGCAGCAGCACCGGGTAATGAGGATAAAAGTGTACGTCTTAAAGAGTTACCGATTGTAATACCATATCCTCTTTCCAACGGTTCAACAACAAATTTGCCGTAAGTTCCATCGGGAGTCATCTCGACGCACTCTATTTCAGGCTTTTGCATTTCTAACATATTAACCCTCCTTTATTGCCCACCTTTTAGGGCAGGAACGTTCGCTTGCTACGAGCGTATTCTATTATTTAGAATACAACTCAACAATCAAGTGTTCTGCAATTTCGAGATCAATATCGTCTCTTGCAGGAGCAGCGATAACCTTAGCTTCTAAAGTATCTCTGTTATAATCAAGCCACTTTGGAACGCTTCTACCAGATGTTGATTCTAAAACAGTTTTAATCTTTTCAGAACCTCTGCTTGCTTCCTTCAATGTAATAACATCGCCTACTGAAACCAAGAAAGAAGGAATGTTTACCTTTTTGCCGTTAACTGTAACGTGACCGTGTCTTACAAGCTGTCTTGCTTCTGCACGTGATGTGCCGATGCCCAATCTGTAAGCAACGTTGTCAAGTCTTGTTTCTAAAATTGATAACAGGTTTTCACCAGTGATACCCTGTTTCTTTTCAGCCAATTCAAAATAATGTCTGAACTGACCTTCTAATATACCATAATAGCGTCTTGCTTTCTGCTTTTCTCTAAGCTGAACGCCGTATTCTGACAATTTTTTTCTTCCCTGACCATGCTGACCCGGAGCATACTGTCTTTTCTTGATACTGCACTTGTCAGTATAGCAACGTTCGCCTTTCAAGTAAAGCTTCATACCCTCACGTCTGCAGAGTCTGCATACAGCACCTGTATATCTTGCCATATTACTCTTACCTCCGTTTTTTAATATTTAACAAAAGTTATAATCAAAAATCACACTCTTCTTCTCTTAGGCGGTCTGCAACCGTTATGAGGAATAGGTGTAACGTCCTTAATCATGTTTACATCAAGACCAACTGCCTGAAGTGCTCTGATTGCAGCTTCTCTTCCGGCACCAGGGCCTTTAACGTATACTTCTACGCTCTTAAGACCATGTTCCTGAGCAGCTTTAGCTGCTGTTTCTGCTGCCATCTGTGCAGCAAACGGAGTTGATTTTTTAGAACCTTTGAAACCTAATTCGCCGGCACTTGCCCATGAAATAGCATTACCCTGAGTGTCAGTAATTGTAACAATAGTATTGTTAAAGGTTGAGTTAATATGAACTGCACCTTTTTCAATATTTTTTCTTTCTCTACGTCTTCTGACGGTTTTCTTTGTAGCAGTTTTTGCCATCTCATTGCCTCCTTACTTCTTCTTATTCGCGATAGTCTTCTTAGGACCTTTTCTTGTTCTCGCATTAGTCTTTGTTCTCTGACCTCTGCAAGGAAGACCTCTTCTGTGTCTTAATCCTCTGTAACAGCCGATTTCCATAAGACGCTTGATATCAAGAGCTGTCTGACGTCTTAAATCACCTTCTACTGTACATTCCTTATCGATAATATCACGAAGCTTTGAAACTTCGTCTTCTGTCAAATCTTTAACTCTTGTGTCAGGATTTACACCTGTCTTTTCAAGAATTTTTCTCGATAAACTAACACCTATGCCATAGATATAAGTAAGTCCAATCTCAACACGTTTTTCACGTGGTAAGTCAACACCTGCTATTCTTGCCATAAAGTCTTACACCTCCTTTTATCAGCCTTGCTTCTGTTTGTGTTTTGGATTTTCACAAATTACCATAATGTTTCCTTTGCGCTTAATGATTTTACATTTTTCGCAAATAGGTTTTACGGATGGTCTGACTTTCATAAAAAATAACCTCCATTTTTTCAGCCGCAAATTACGGCGATATTTGCCTTAACGCAATTTTATAATTATTTAGCACGCCATGTTATTCTGCCTCTTGTGAGGTCATACGGGCTCATTTCAACCGTAACCTTATCACCGGGAAGAATTCTTATGAAATTCATACGAAGCTTTCCGGCAATATGAGCCAAAATCACATGTCCGTTTTCAAGTTCAACTTGGAACATCGCATTAGGAAGTGATTCTACAACTGTCCCTTCAAGTTCCAGCATATCGTCTTTCGACATGGATACACACTCCTTAATAAGAAATTTAGCTACATTTCAAAGTCTTCAAAAGACTTTAATTCTTTTCTGACCATTGAATTGGTAACCGTCTGAGCGGTTTTTAACTTATCTTTTATACCCTCAGAACAAACATCTGTCGCAATCAAATGCTTTATTTTTTTCTTTTTGGGCATATCCACTTTTCTGGTTCTTCCATCTGCTATCAGACAATAAATGTCATCTACAATGTCAAGCACCACGAAAAATTTGTCCTTTTCCCTTCCAGCTGTTGATTTAACAATAAGCCCGGGGTAAACGTCCAATCAAAATCACCTCTACGAAATTTAAAGTAGCGTTAAAATTTCAGGCTCTCCATTTGTAATCAAAACAGTATTTTCATAATGAGCAGACAAGCAGCCGTCCAGAGTTTTGACTGTCCAATCATCATCTAAAACTTTAACTCTGTAGTCGCTCATATTAATCATAGGTTCGATTGCCAAAGTCATACCTGCAACAAGTCTTGCACCGCGTCCTCTTTTAATGTCCGCAAAATTCGGAACCTCAGGAGCTTCGTGCAATGATGAGCCAATACCATGTCCCACATAATCTCTTACAACACCATAGCCAAAGCTTTCGGCATAATTTTGTATTGCAGCTGAGATGTCTGAAACACGATTTCCGGGTTTGCATAATAAAACACCCTCAAAAAAGCTCTTTTTTGTAACATCTATCAGCTTTTGTGCCTCATCAGAGATTTTTCCAACTCCGATTGTTCTTGCAGCATCGCCGTGATAACCCTTATAACAAGCACCAATATCAATGCTGATTATATCGCCTTGATTAAGCACTCTATTTTTGCTGGGTATACCGTGAATAACTTCGTCGTTCACAGAAGCACAAATGCTTTTGGGAAATCCTCCGTAATTCTTAAACGACGGCACTGCACCGCACTTTCTGATATAGTTTTCAGCTAATTGGTCAAGTTCAAGCGTTGTAATTCCGGGAACAATACTCTCAGCTAAAAGCTCTAAGGTCTCACCCGTAATCTTACCGGCAGTCCTCATAAGTTCAATTTCCCGAAGCGATTTAACGCTGATCATAACTTCACTCCCATTGCTTCAAAAACCTTGTCTGTAGTCTTCGCTACTTCTTCCTGGCTATCTACTGCAACCAAAAGTCCTTTTTTAATATAATACTCTTTCAAAGGCTCGGTTTGCTTATGGTAAACAGCCAACCTGTTTTTTATAGTTTCAGGCTCGTCATCCTTACGACGCTTAAGTGGAGCGCCGCAAGCATCACATTTGCCGTCTACACTTGGTTTGTGATATGCAACGTGGTATGTTTTACCACATTCAGAACATTCTCTTCTTCCAGAAAGTCTTTCAACGATTCGTTCGTCAGCAAGCTCAATATCTACAACTTTATCTATAAATATATTGTTAGTTACTAATGCCTCTGCCTGAGCAATCGTTCTTGGAAATCCGTCAAGAATGTATCCGTTTTTGCAATCATCTTTTTCAAGTCTTTCCAATAAAAGTTTAATTACAACCTCATCTGGCAACAACAAACCTTTATCAATATACTCTTTAGCCATTATGCCAATTTCTGTTTTATCGGCAATAGCCTGCCTGATGATAAAGCCTGTTGAAATAGCCGGAATATTTAATTTTTCTGACATTTTTTCAGCCTGTGTACCTTTTCCGGCACCGGGCGCTCCAAGTAAAATTATCTTCATTTTAGGCCCTCCAAAAAGTTGTATTTTTTACTCTAAAAACCCTTTATAGTGACGCATAAGCATCTGAGATTCAAGTTGGTTTACGGTTTCTAAAGCGACACTTACAACAATCAGTATTGAAGTTCCACCGATACCGATATTCATGCTTGTAACGTTACTTAAAACGATCGGAATAATAGCAACAATACCAAGTGCAATAGCACCGATTAATGTTACTCTTGACAACACCTTAGCAATATACTCTGATGTTGGTCTTCCTGGTCTGATACCAGGAACAAATCCACCGTTTGCCTTCATGTTATTCGCCATTTCAATAGGATTAAACTGTATTGAAGTGTAGAAATACGTGAAGAAGATAATAAGCAAGAAATAAATTATTGCATAAAACCAACTGTTTGTATTAAATAATTCTAAAAATCCCTTCCAGAAACCTGACGGATTAGCATTAAAGAGCTGAACAATTGTTGCAGGGAATGCCAGAATTGACATTGCAAAGATAATCGGGATAACGCCTGCCATACAAACCTTAAGCGGAATGTGTGTGCTCTGGCCACCGTACATCTTTCTGCCAACAACTCTTTTTGCGTACTGAACAGGGATTCTTCTTTCGCCGGCATTAATAAGAACAACGAAAGCAACGATTGCAAGTGCTAATACTAAGAAAAGCACAACCGCAACAATACTTCCAAAGCTGTACATCTTACCTGACATATAGCTAAAGAGGGCTTTAACGCCATCATCTGCTCTTGAGATAATACCAACAAAAATGATAAGCGAAATACCGTTACCTACACCCTTTTCGGTGATTTTTTCACCAAGCCACATCAAAAATGCAGTACCTGCTGTGAAGGTAAGAGTAATTGTAATAAATGACAAGAACCCTGTCTGAGCAACAGACGCCTGAAGTGCAGCATAAAGACCAGATGCCTGGATAAATGCTAAAACAACAGTTAAATATCTTGTATATGTTGCAATTTTCTTTCTTCCTTCTTCGCCTTCTTTTGACAATCTTTCAAGTGCCGGAATGGCAATAGTCAAAAGCTGCATAATAATTGATGAGTTGATATATGGTGTGATACTCATCGCAAAAATTGTTGCGTTACCGAATGCACCGCCACTTATGGTATCAAAGAAACCGAACAGTGAGTTTGAACCACCGGCAACGAGTGCTGATAAAACATCCTTATCTAAGCCCGGAACAGGAATAATTGAACCAAATCTAAATACTACTAAAAGTAAAATAGTATAAAGGATTTTTTTCCTTAAGTCCGGAACCTTCCAGGCATTTGCTAATGTCTGAAACATCTTATACCACCTCTGCCTTTCCTCCAACAGCAAGGATTTTTTCCTGTGCTGACTTGGTGAACTTAGCGGCTTTTACTGTAAGCTTTTTCTCGATGTCGCCGTTACCTAAAATAACAATGCCATCGCATACTTTACTGATAATTCCCATATTCTTTAATAATTCAGCAGTAACTACTGAACCTTCTTCAAATGCATTAAGAGATGAGAGATTTACTTCTACATATTTTTTAGCAAAAACATTTGTGAAGCCTCTCTTTGGTAATCTTCTGTATAATGGCATCTGTCCGCCTTCAAATCCTGGTCTTACACCACCGCCAGAACGTGCGTTCTGACCTTTATGACCGCGACCTGCCTGCTTGCCATTACCTGAAGCATGACCTCTTCCTTTTCTGTAGTGTTCTCTAACAGAACCTGGAGCTGGTGATAATTCACTAAGCTTCATATTAGTGCACCTCCTTAAAAATTTAATTTTCCTCTACGCTGACAAGGTGTGAAACTTTATTAACCATGCCTAAAATCTGAGGAGTTGCTTCATGCTCAACTGTCTGTCTGATCTTTTTAAGACCTAAAGCGTGAGCAGTGGCAATCTGGTCTTTTTTTCTGCCAATAAGACTCTTTTGTAATGTAACTTTGATGGTTGCCATTAAAATCTCCTCCTTAACCTAATAATTCTTCTACTGTTTTACCGCGAAGTTCAGCTACATCTTTTGCTTCTTTAAGATTAGCGAGTCCTGCGATTGTTGCACCTACCATGTTCTTAGGATTGTTTGAACGCAATGACTTTGTTCTGATATCTCTGATACCAGCAAGTTCAAGTACCGCTCTGGTAGGACCGCCTGCGATAACACCGGTACCGGGAGCAGCAGGTTTAAGTAATACTCTGCCTGCACCGAATTCGCCGATGATTTCGTGCGGAATTGTTGTTCCTACTCTTGGAACATAAACCATGTTTTTCTTAGCGTCTTCAATAGCCTTTCTAACAGCTTCCGGAATTTCAGCAGCTTTGCCCATTCCGCAACCTACATGGCCGTTTTCGTCGCCTACTACTACCAAAGCACTAAATCTAAAGGTTCTACCACCTTTTACAACCTTGGCAACACGGTTGATATTAACAACGGTTTCTTTTAATTCAACACCGTTTGTGTTTAACTCTGCCATAGTTTACCTCCTAAATTAGAATTCCAGGCCGCCCTCTCTGGCACCCTCTGCTAATTCTTTTACTCTACCGTGATAAACATATCCGCCTCTGTCAAATACAACATTCTTGATACCCTTATCCAGTGCTTTTTTTGCTACCATATTACCAACTGTTTTTGCAGCTTCTTTGTTAGAACCAACACCTTCGAAGCCTGCTTCTAAAGAAGAAGCTGAAACTAAAGTGTTGCCGTTAACATCGTCGATAATCTGAGCGTATATATTCTTAGAGCTTCTGAAAACACAAAGACGTGGTCTTTCAGGTGTTCCTGAGATATGTTTTCTAACTCTAGCGTGTCTTGCAACTCTTGCAACGTTACTTGCAGTTTTGTTAATCAAAACTCTCCACTCCTTTCTAAAGTGTCAGGCAGCATTATTTCTTACCTGTCTTACCTTCTTTACGTCTGATAACTTCATCAGCGTATTTGATACCCTTGCCTTTATACGGTTCAGGCGGTCTCTTTTCTCTAACCACAGCAGCAAACTGGCCAACAGCCTGTTTATCGCTACCTGAAACGATAATCTGGTTAGGGTTAGGAACTTCAACTTTTACACCCTCAGGTTCTTCCATTTCAACGTTGTGTGAATAACCTAAGTTCATAACAAGTTTATTTCCCTGTTTCTGAGCTCTGTAACCTACGCCGTTAATTTCAAGAGTCTTTGTGTAACCTTCTGTTACACCGATAATCATATTATTTATCAAAGTACGGGTAAGTCCGTGGAGTGACTTGTGTGTCTTATTCTCCGAAGGTCTTGTAACAGTAATAAGGCCGTTTTCAACAGTAATTAACATCTCGGGATGCAATACTCTTGAAAGAGTAGCTTTAGGACCTTTAACTGTAATTTCATTACCCGCACCAAGTTTTACTTCGACGCCCTGTGGTACCTCGATTGGCATTCTTCCTATTCTGGACATCGTATACACCTCCTTAACTTTGTGCTAATCTGGAATCTGCGATTACCAGATGTACGCTAAAACCTCGCCACCAACATTGTTCTGTCTAGCCTTCTTATCGGTCATAATACCTTTAGAAGTAGAGATGATAGCAATACCTAAACCTCTTAACACCCTTGGAAGATCTTCCTTGGATGCGTAAATTCTGAGACCGGGTTTTGAAATTCTCTTAAGACCTGAAATAACTTTTCTCTTGTTAGCAGCATACTTAAGAGTAATTCTGATAATACCCTGTTTATTATCGTCAATTATTTGATAATTCTTAATATATCCTTCTTCAAGCAAAATGTCAGCAATAGCTTTTTTCATATTTGAGCAAGGAACATCAACTGTTTCGTGCTTTGCGTCATTTGCGTTTCTGATACGAGTAAGCATATCTGCGATAGGATCTGTAATATGCATATATGTTGCCTCCTTCCATAATACTTAAAACATAACTACATAGTAAGAATAAATCTTACCAACTTGCTTTTTTAACACCAGGAATCTGACCTTTGTACGCTAATTCTCTGAAGCAAATACGGCAAATACCGAATTTTCTTAAATAAGCATGCGGTCTTCCGCAGATCTTACATCTTGTGTAAGCTCTTGTTGCATACTTAGGAGTTCTCTGCTGTTTTATAATCATTGCTTTTTTAGCCAAGATAAGTTACCTCCTTAATTATGTGAATACGGAGCACCCATAAGAGTGAGCAGCTCTCTAGCTTCTTCATCAGTTTTAGCGGTAGTAACAAAGATAATGTCCATACCTCTGATTTTATCAATTTTATCGTACTCAATTTCAGGGAAAATCAACTGTTCTTTAAGACCGAAAGCATAATTTCCTCTTCCATCAAAGGAATCGGGATTAATACCTCTGAAGTCTCTAACACGCGGAAGCGCGATATTGAACAATCTGTCCATAAATTCGTACATTTTGTCTTTTCTTAAAGTAACCTTGCAGCCAAGGTTCATACCCTCTCTGATTTTAAAGTTAGCAACTGATTTTCTAGCTTTAGTGATGAGAGGTTTCTGACCTGTAATGATAGCCAAGTCGTTTGCAGCAGCTTCTAATGCTTTAGCATTTTCTTTTGCTTCTGCAACACCCATGTTAATAACGATTTTTTCAATCTTCGGAATCTGCATGGGGCTTTTATAACCAAACTTGCTCATAAGAGCAGGTGCAACTTCATTAACATACTTTTCGTAAAGTCGGGTCATTTAAAATTCCTCCTTCCTTTAATTAATCTGCAAATAATTCATTACACTTTTTGCAATAACGAACGATAGAACCATCATCTAACACCTTACGGCCGATTCTTGTAGCTTCGTTGCATTTACTGCAAACATGCATCAATTTGCAAGCATTAATTGCGATTTCCTGCTTGATAATTCCGCCTTCTTCGCCCTGTCTTCTTGGTTTCTGATGCTTAGAAGCAACATTAACACCCTCAACAATAGCTTTAGAAGTCTTTGGAAATACAGCAAGTACTTTACCTTTTTTGCCTTTGTCTTTACCGGAAAGTACAACTACTGTATCACCTTTTTTAATATGCATTTTACTCATGGTTGTACCTCCTTATTATAATACTTCGGGAGCTAAAGATAATATTTTCATATATTCTTTATCTCTCAATTCTCTTGCAACAGGTCCAAAGATACGAGTACCTCTGGGGTTTTTATCTTCTCTGATAATAACTGCTGCATTTTCATCAAACTTTATATATGAACCGTCAGCTCTTTTCAAGCCTTTAACAGTTCTAACAATAACAGCTTTAACTACTTCGCCTTTTTTAACAACTCCGCCCGGTGTTGCTTTCTTAACAGAAGCAACAACAACGTCGCCAACGTTGGCATAACGTCTTCTTGTACCGCCGAGCACACGAATGCACATAAGTTCTTTTGCACCGGTGTTGTCTGCTACCTTCAACAATGTCTGTTGCTGTACCATGGCAAAATCTCCTTTCTGCTCTAAATATTACTGAGCTTTTTCTACGATTTCTACAAGACGCCATCTCTTATCCTTTGAAAGAGGTCTTGTTTCCATAACCTTAACTCTATCGCCCACTGAGCAAACGTTCTGCTCGTCATGTGCTTTTAATTTGTAGGTTTTTTTAACGATTTTTCCGTATAAAGGATGTTTAACACTATCAACGATGGCAACAACGATTGTTTTATCCATCTTATTGCTAACAACCTTTCCAACTCTTGTCTTTCTGTATCCGCGTTCTGACAAGTCGGCTCCTCCTTTCCCATATATAACAAGGAATATTACTGAGCTTCTTTGAGCTCTATTTCTCTCATAACAGTTTTAACTCTAGCGATTGACTTCTTAACCTCAACAAGCTGCATGGGGTTATCCAACTGACTTGTAGCGTGCTGAAATCTTAAATTAAAAAGTTCAGCTTTGAGGTCAACAAGCTTCTGCGCTAATTCTTCATAAGATAAATCTCTTATTTCATTAACCTTCATTAGCTTCACCTTCCGTTTCTGTATCAGCCTTAGTAACTATTTTACATTTGATAGGCAACTTGTGAATAGCAAGACGGAGAGCTTCTCTTGCAATGTCCTCGGAAACACCGCCGATTTCGAACATTACTCTGCCTGGTTTAACAACTGCAACCCAGTACTCAGGAGAACCTTTACCGCTACCCATACGTGTTTCAGCCGGTTTTTCTGTAACAGGCTTATCCGGGAAAATCTTAATCCAAACTTTACCGCCTCTTTTTGTGTATCTTGTCATAGCGATACGGGCAGCTTCGATCTGGTTACTCTTAATCCAGCCGGGCTCTACAGCCTGAATACCATATTCACCGTAGCTTACTTTGTTACCTCTAGTAGCTTTACCGGTCATACGACCTCTCATAACTCTTCTGTATTTAACTCTTTTAGGCAATAACATTATTTATTCTCTCCCTTCTTCTTACCAGTTCCAGGAAGAACTTCGCCTTTATAAATCCAAACTTTAACACCGATTTTACCGAATGTTGTATCAGCTTCTGCAAAACCGTAGTCAATGTCTGCTCTGATTGTCTGAAGCGGAATTGTACCTTCATGATACTGCTCTGTACGAGCGATTTCAGCGCCTCCTAAACGACCTGAGCAAGCAGCCTTAATACCCATAGCACCTGCTTTTGTTGTTCTTCCCATAGCCTGCTTCATAGCCCGTCTGAAAGAAACACGTTTTACGAGCTGTGCAGCGATGTTTTCAGCAACAAGCTGTGCACACATGTCAGGCTGTTTGATTTCAATAATGTTAATTGAAACACTTTTGCCTGTCATTTTAACGATTGCCTGCTTTGTCTTTTCTATACCTTCACCTTTTTTGCCGATAATAAACGCAGGTTTAGCAGCATAGATGTTGATTTTAAGTCTGTTTGATGGCTTTTCAATCTCGATCTTTGCAACACCGGCATCAAAGTGAGTCTTTTTAAGATATTCTCTCACATTATAATCTTCGACTAAGCTATCACCGAAGTTTTTTGAATCTGCGTACCATTTGGAGTCCCAATCTTTGATAACGCCGACTCTGAGTCCGTGTGGATGTACCTTCTGACCCATTGTATTACCTCCTTACAAGATTATTGTCTTTCTTTAAGAACAATTGTAATATGACTAGTTCTTTTTCTGATTCTGAACGCTCTTCCCTGAGCTCTTGGCATAATTCTCTTCAAAATAGGGCCCGGGTTTGCGTATACTTCTGCAACATACAACTTTTCGGCATCCATATTATGGTTGTTAGTTGCGTTTGCAATAGCTGAATTTAACAGCTTTATAAGATATTCTGATGCAGCTTTTGGTGTATTATTGATAATACCAATAGCTTCAGCAACAGACTTATTCCTGATTAAATCAATCACGATTTTCACTTTACGGGGTGAAATACGTGCATAACGAAGGACTGCTCTTGCTTCCATGTTATGCCCTCCTCTCTTACGTTACTAAATTATTTAACTCCAGATGTTTTTGCTCCAGCATGTCCCTTATAAGTTCTTGTGGGAGCAAATTCACCTAATTTATGACCAACCATGTCCTCAGTGATATATACCGGAACATGCTTTCTTCCGTCATGAACTGCGATTGTATGACCAATCATATCAGGGAAGATTGTTGAGCTTCTTGACCATGTCTTTAAAACTCTTTTTTCGCCTGCTTCGTTCATTTCAACAATTCTTTTCAGGAGCTTTTCGTTCACGAAAGGGCCTTTTTTAACTGATCTACCCATGTTATACCTCCATATCCTATGATATTATTTACCGTTACGTCTTCTAACAATAAACATATCTGATTTCTTGTTTTTCTTTCTTGTCTTAAGACCGAGTGCAGGTTTACCCCAAGGAGTAACAGGACTCGGACGGCCGATAGGTGATTTACCTTCACCACCACCGTGCGGATGGTCGTTCGGGTTCATAACAACACCACGGACTGTAGGTCTAAATCCCATATGTCTTTTTCTACCAGCTTTACCGATAGAAATGTTTTCGTGATCCTGATTACCAACTTCACCGATTGTAGCCTTACACTTAACGCTTACCATTCTAACTTCACCTGATGGAAGTCTAACCTGAGCGTAAGCACCTTCTTTAGCCATAAGCTGTGCAGAGTTACCGGCAGATCTAACCATCTGAGCACCTCTGCCTGGCATAAGCTCGATATTGTGGATTAAAGTACCAACAGGGATATCTTTAATGAACAATGCGTTACCGGGCTTAATGTCAGCGCCTTCGCCTGAAATAACTTTATCGCCAACCTTAAGATTAAGAGGAGCAATGATGTATGTTCTTTCGCCATCAGCATATTCCAAAAGTGCGATGTTAGCGCTTCTGTTTGGATCGTACTCGATTGCGATAACGTTAGCTTCGATACCGTCTTTATTTCTCTTAAAGTCAATGATTCTGTACTTTCTTTTTACACCGCCGCCTCTGTGACGAACAGTGATTCTACCGTATGAGTTTCTTCCGGCTTTTTCTTTGATTGTTTCAACCAAATTTCTTTCAGGAGACTTTTTGGTGATTTCCTCAAATGTTGAAACGGTCATATTTCTTCTTGCCGGAGTAGTCGGGTTATATTTTTTTATAGCCATTTAATTTCAACTCCTTCATTTCAATTCATTCAATTAAGCCATTCCGTCAAAAAATTCAATTGCTTTGCTTTCGGGTTTCAAAGTAACAATTGCTTTTTTCCAGTCATGTCTTTTACCAACATGAACACCCATTCTCTTGGTTTTGCCCAAGTAGTTCATGGTGTTAACTTTTGCAACCTGTACTTTAAAAACCTGTTCAACAGCGATTTTAATATCTACTTTTGTTGCAGTAGCAGCAACCTCAAAGGTGTACTTTTTGTTTGCTATATCTTCCATTGAGTTTTCTGATATGATAGGTCTTCTTAAAATATCATGATACATCATATAGCATACACCTCCTCTAATTTCTTAACAGCGTCCTGTGAAATAACAAGGCTGTCATATTTCAAAAGTTCGTAAACATTGAGCTCACCAACGTAAGATGCTTTCACACCTTCGATGTTTCTTGCTGATTTGTATACATTTTCATTAACTTCGCTTGTAACGATAAGTGCTTTAGTAGCTCCAACGTTTCCAAGGAGGTTAACAACTTTCTTTGTTTTAATTTCATCAAGTGCTAATGTATCGATAACAAAAATCTTACTGTCAGCAACCTTTGAAGATAAAGCAGATTTTAAAGCAACAAGTTTCATCTTCTTGTTAATTGAATATCTGTAATCTCTTGGTTTTGGACCTAAAGCGATACCGCCGTGAATCCACTGAGGTGAACGGATAGAGCCCTGTCTTGCTCTGCCTGTTCCCTTCTGGCGCCAAGGCTTAATGCCGCCGCCTCTAACTTCTGCTCTTGTTTTTGTGCTCTGAGTACCCTGTCTCTGGTTAGCAAGATAATTTTTAACAACTTCGTGCAAAACAGCACCGTTTACTTCAGCAGCAAACAAGCTTTCGTTTAACTCGATAGTACCAATTTCTTTACCATCTATGTTATATAAAGCCACGTTAGGCATGTGTAACTTCCTCCTTTCTTAAAAACTTACGCTTTAACCGTGTTTTTAACTATTACTAATCCGCCTTTAGGTCCCGGAATTGCACCGCGAACCAAAAGCAAGTTCTTTTCAACGTCAACATTTACAACGTCCAGATTCTGAATGGTAACTGTTTCGCAGCCCATATGACCTGCCATTTTCTTACCTTTGAATACTCTTGACGGATCTGAACATGCGCCGTTAGAACCGGCATGACGATGTACAGGACCTGTACCGTGAGTTTCTTTAAGTCTGTGAGCATTGTAACGCTTGATTACACCAGCATATCCTTTACCTTTGCTTGTGCCAGTAACGTCGATTTTCTCGCCCGCTGCAAACACATCAACCTTAATTTCGTCGCCGATGTTCATTGAGGCAGCATCCTCAAGTTTAAATTCTCTTAAAAATCTTTTGTAGCCAACGCCAGCTTTATCAAAGTGACCTTTTAAAGGCTTTGAAACTTTTCTTTCTTCAATGTCTTTAAAGCCAACCTGAACAGCTTCGTATCCATCGTTGTCAGTTGTTTTTTTCTGAACTACAACGCAAGGACCGGCTTCAACTACTGTAACAGGAATAAGTTTTCCTGCTTCGTCAAAAAGCTGAGTCATACCGAGCTTTTTGCCAAGTATTGCCTTTTTCATTATTTTTTCCTCCTTATGGTTATTGGTTCGCCCGTATTGCGAACATGACCCACTACCTTACCGGTTAGATGACCTTAATTTCAACATTAATTCCGGCAGGCAAATCAAGTTTTCCTAAAGCTTCTGTTGTTTTCTGCTTAGGTGAGATCACATCAATGAGTCTTTTATGTGTTCTCATTTCGAACTGTTCTCTGGAATCTTTGTACTTATGAACAGCTCTTAAGATAGTGATTATTTCCTTTTTAGTAGGAAGCGGGATAGGACCTGCAACCTCTGCGCCTGTTCTTTTAACAGTATCAACAATTTTTTCTGCTGACTGATCAACCAACGCATGGTCATAACCTTTAATCTTAATTCTGATTTTCTTTTCTGATGCCATTTTTCGTCCTCCTTTTCTTCTGAATTTCTGCAACTGCTCCAGGTGTTTCATATCACACCACACATAGTTCTGCAGCATACAACTCGTATATCATACTATAAAAGTCAAGAAAAATCAAGTGTTTTTTTGAATTTTTTTTGTTTTTTTTTAAAAATACTTTACACAAGCTAAAAACCCGTACCTTTTTTCTAAAAAGATACGGGTTTTCTTCCTATATAATATATCTTGCCTAACCTAATATTTTTAAAACGTAAGCTGCAATTACTTTTGTATATTCAACAAGCTTGTCACATTCTATGTACTCGTTTGGCTGATGTGCACCGCCCGGCAAAGAAAAGTCTCTCCCTGAGCCAAACGCAAATGCATTGCCACCACCATATTTTGAAATTACCGAAAGGTCATAAAGGCACGAGTCGCACACACTGAGAGTTTCGCCTGTTACTTCTTTACACACATACTGTGTATATGTTTTGCCAGAGCTTCCTCATTTCCATTTGTTACAAAGCTTTCAGAGTTTATTTTAATAAAACTTCCCAAAAGCTCAAACAGTTCATCTTTTCTTTCTTCAATCAAATTACAAATATACGCCTTATCCACCATAATCACGCTATCTTCATTTTAAAGTTATATAAACAAAATCCTGCCTATCGACAGGATTTTGTTTTGGAAGAACCGAATGGTTTAGATGGCAGTTATTTTTGTTGAAAATTACAATAAAATCATATAAAACTGTATTCGAATTATGTATCCATCAAAAGTCATCAGTATTATTCTGTCCAATAGAAATTATCAATTAAATCAGAAATTGCGTCATAGAAATATGTGGTTATAGTTATACTTGCTAAATAACCATTGCATTTCTTTTGAAACATAGTTTGATACATATTTACACCATTAATTTCCGCGGTGGTATGTAAAGCATCTAACATCTTTCCATCAACTTCAACATCAATAATTTCATAGTCAATATTTTCGTACCCCATATTTTTGGAACCATCCATAAGTATAGGGACAAGCGTTTTAAGATTTTCTTCAATATTCAATGAAAAGAGTTTGCGGTTGCTAACCTTTTCAAGATTTATAATTATATTGTTAAGTTGGTCACCATCAGTAGCACACATATCATAGACAATTGTAGCGTTCTTAACTAACTCCTCAACTTCATCCCCAGCCATATCAACAGTAATATTATTCAATTCTTTAATTTGTTCATCATTATAGAATGTCCAATTTTCATCTAATTTATAACTAATGCCAATAAAATCGTTTTTATAAACGTTTCCCGTTATATTTCCTAAAGAAAATTCTTCTGTGGATAAATTTGTATCGCTCGATATATCAGAGGAAACCCTTGTTGTATCATTTTCATATTTACCTCTAACATCAATATCATTGTTTTGACACCCACAAACAGTAAATATCAGCGTAAATAACAACAAAAATCCAATTGTTTTTTTCATATTTTATCTCACCTTTAATTAATTTATCAAGATTATAGATTTCGTGTACAAAATAGATGCTAATCTATTTCGTATTAACATCAAATAATTCATCAAAAGCTGACCGTTTTTTTTCAAAAACCTCTTTTGTTGTAAAATGTGACTTTTCTTGCCCTTCAACCGCTATCTTTGTGATATATATACAATTGTTGTCTTGGTCTTTCCACTTTAATATTGACTCTTTGTTCTTATCTGTTATTCTTATTTTGCTTGTGTAATATCCTTTTGATGTTGATAAGACGTGTGCTATAATATAGTTATTGTTATCCAAGCTATGATTTGAAGCCTTTTGCTCTATAACCATTTTCTTCTCAACATCTATAAAATTTTTAGATTCTATTCTATCAAACTTGCTTTCGCTAGCATATGTAACACTATCAGATTCAAGAGGTTGGACTGATATGGTTGCATATCCGCCGATATTACGTTTGCGAAAATACACAATATTGGGTATTAATATGGCTAGATATGGAATTGAAAGTACAATTGAAAAACCAATGAATAGAGATAAAGGTTCTTCAACAAATAAACTATGAGAAAGATTATAAAATATTGTATTTACAGTAAACCTTACGAACAATAATTTAGGTACAACTTTGTCAAATATTTGCATCTTCTTTTTAATATAGTTTGTAAATATAACTATAAATACAGCGTATAGAACAATAAAAACTGTTTTGAAAATGAAAGTTGACAAATAATCTGCATTGAATATTCTATAAACAGCAGAAACAGCATCAGGTCCATCTACATATATACCACTACTTAATAATTCACTATAAATATGACCTAATGTAACTTCTCTTCCACTGCCCCAAATAGCAATGAGTGACCATATTACAAACAACAATATCACAACAGGAAAAATATTAGTAAAATAATAAGTTAAAAAATTGTACCATTTCAAAGATTTAAAATTTTTCTCTTTTTTCATAATTGTTACTCCATTTATAATTTAATTTATATCAATTTGTCTATAAACATACAAGCCCAGTTTCATTCAAATAAAATTCTATATATGTTATATTATACCATATTTCCCTTAAAAAGCAATAATACAAACGAAAAAACAGAACAATCTAGATTGTCATCTAAATCGTTCTGTTTTGGTGGTACACCATCGGGGGCTCGAACCCCGGACACCCTGATTAAGAGTCAGGTGCTCTACCAACTGAGCTAATGGTGCATATTACCCTAACGAAGTTGTATTATATCACAAACTTTTTAGTTTGTAAAGATATTTTTACAATTTTTTCTGTCATTGTTTGATTTTTAAATCAAAAACTACTTTCTTTTAAATTCCTCACCGTTAATCAGATAATCTATTGAAACATTAAAATAGTCTGATAATTTTCTTAACATATCAAGGCTCGGCTCACGTCTGCCTGTTTCATAATGAGAAAGTGCCTCGCGGGATATATTTAAATCCATAGCTACTTTAAGCTGGTTTAAGTTTCTCTCCTGCCTTACTTTTTTAAGTCCTTTCATCCAATCACCCCTTGACATAATTGTAACAATTTGTTACAATTATTATGTTACTTTATGTAACTTTCAACATATTGTTGACTTTATTTTAAAAGCAATTTATAATTGGCATATAAGGACTTTTGCAAACAAACATTTTTACTCCTGGTAGAATTTTTGGTATGTGAAATACGAATTGATTACGGTAAATTGTGAGGTAAAATATGGACATAAATAAAACATGTTGCTTTACAGGAAAACGCCCTCAAAGCCTGCCTTTTGGCTTTAATGAAAGCGCAAGAGAGTGTATAGATTTAAAAAACAAGCTATTCGACCAGATTGAGATTGCAATACTTGCCGGATACAATACGTTTATCAGCGGAATGGCGCTTGGTGTTGACCTTTGGGCTGCAGAAGCAGTTTTAGAGCTTAAAAAAAGCTATCCTGAAGTCAGGCTTATTTGTGCAATCCCATACAAAAACCAATCTTACTCGTGGAATAGAGCACAAAAAAAGCGATACAAATCCTGCATTAAATTGAGTGACGAACAAGTTATTCTAAACAAATCCTACACAAAAGATTGCTATTTTGAAAGAAACAAATATATGGTGGATAATTCTTCCCTTGTTATTGCAGTATGCGATAATCCCCCAACAGGAGGTACTGCACATACATTGAATTATGCAAAAAGGTCTCACAAAAAAATTATTACAATACAAGTTTAAGCGGCAAACCTGTCGCTTTTTTATATGTTTTTATGACTGGGGTATATTTTTCTTAACCTCTTTAGTAACAAATATCGCTTTATAAAATTTATGGAAATTTGGTGAAAAATATTGAAATAGCTCACTTTTTCTGCTATTATTAGAATAGCGAGGTGTACTATGAAAATTTTTAAGCCTTTAATTTTGGCCATAATAATTATATTAAATACATTTTCCCCCGTTTTTGCAGACAGGGTTGTAACTTTAAAAGTAAATGGCAACATTATTACAACTGATACCCCGCCTATAATAGATAGTGGAAGAACTTTGATCCCCGCAAGAGCTGTTTTTGAGGACTTAGGCGCAACAGTTGAATGGGAGCCTGTAACAAAATGTGTTACCATAAAATATGACACATCTGTAATTATGCTTTTTGCAGAAAAAACGCTGACAATAGTCAACACAGATATAAAACAGCTAGATGTTCCTGCTAAAATTGTGAGCGGCAGAACAATGATTCCTGTGAGATTTGTTGCACAAGAACTTGGTATGTCAGTCGGATGGGACGATACGACATCTACCGTTTCGATAGTAGGAAAAGACATTACTCCAGAACCGGAGCCAGAACCGGAGCCAGAACCTGAACCTGAACCGGAGCCCGTGCCGGAGCCGGAACTTCCTGAAATCAACGGCAATTTGCATTTGCTGTCTGAGATTTCAGTAAGAGACACAAGCACACAAACAACTATTACATTAAATGGTGTTGGAAATATCACACCGTCTGTTATAAAGCTTGAAAACCCTGCAAGAATTGTTTTTGACTTCAAAAACTGCACACTAATGGGCAACGCATCAACTTACAAAAGCGATAACCCCAATATTTTGAGTGTAAGAAGCGGGCAGTTTTCTGAAAGTGTAACAAGAATTGTAGTTGATTTGGGAGAATTTGCAACATACCGCATTTCGCAGTCAGGCAAAAACCTTGTTATTACTTTTAAAAACAGCAGTACAGCGCCAGGTGATATTTCAGATGCCGGTTCTTATGTAAGCCACATAGTTCTTAAAGATTCCGCTAAAGATAAGCTGTTATTTATTGACCCGGGCCATGGCGGAAGCGAAGTAGGTACAATCGGCAAATATAACGGCAAAGACGTTTATGAGAAAGATGTTAATATTAAAATTGCACTTTTAGTTAATGAAATGCTCATAAATAACGGTGTAAACACTTATATGGTCAGAACAGACGACCAAGCCATTGCTGTGACAAGACGTCCTGAAATTGCAAACGAAATGGGTGCGCATTTTTATATGTCAATTCACAACAACGCATCAGAAAGCAGTGCAGCAAACGGTGTTCAGATTTGTTATGCTGACTCAACTGCTGAATTTTCCGATATTACAAATCGTGAAATTTCAAACGTTTTCTATAATAACATCGCATCTTTAGGATTAAGAAAGGCAGGCCTTTTAAATAACCCGCGCTACATTGTAATATACAAAGCCAATATGCCTTCAATTATTGTAGAAAACGCATTTATGTCAAACCCTGATGACCTTGCGCTCTTAATGGATGACGATTTCATTATAAAGCTTGCACAAAAGATTTGCGATTCTGCTATTGAGGTGTTAAACAAGTCGGCTGAGTCTGAAATAATCATGCCTCTTGCAGAAACAGAACAAACAGAACAAGCAGTAGGAACAGAAGAATAAAAATCACAACTCCCCTTAAAAAGTCATATAATGGCTTATAAAGGGGAGTTTTTATGTATAAAATTTCTGACTACAAAATTTTAGCAACATCACAAAGCCTTCCCAAAGAGACGGTTGATTACGGTGTCAAAATGCTTGGCACCATGTACGAATGGCACGAAACAATGGGCGAAGGGATACGGGTAGGTGTAATAGATACAGGCATAGACTTAAACCACGAAGATTTAAGAGGTCGGATAAAAGAATATATAAACTTTACATCAAAGTATACTAACGATGTTGAAGACACAAACGGTCACGGCACCCACGTTGCAGGTTCAATTTGTGCCAACCGCAACGGCATTGGGGTTGTAGGCGCTGCTCCTAAATGTGACCTTTACATTGCAAAAGCGTTTGGCACTGACGGTCATGCTCAAACAGAAAGCATTATTAAAAGCTTTGATTGGCTTATCTCTAAAAAAGTGCATGTTATAAATATGTCTTTTTCAGCATCCGAGCCAAATGAATACGAAAAAATGATGATAAAAAAATGCTATGATAACGGAATTGTTTTGGTAGGTGCTGCCGGCAACGACGGCGGCAAGGGCGATGAAGATACCATAGGCTATCCTGCAAAATATGAAAAAGTCATTGCAGTAACCGCAGTTGATATGAACTTAAACCGCGCACCTTTTTCATCCCAGGGGAACAAAGCACAGGTTGCCGCTGCAGGAACAAATATTCTTTCTACTTACAAAAACAACACTTACGCTGTTTTAAGCGGAACTTCTATGGCAACTCCTCTTATCACCGGTGCTGCTGCAATCTTACAGGGGAAATCCAAAATCCGCTTCGGCAGATTTTTAACTCCCGACGAGCTAAGCCTTGTAATGAACATCTATGCTGATGACCTGGGCTTTTTCGGCAAAGACAATCAGCTTGGATACGGACTTTTCTCTTTCGGAAGATTTTTTGTTTAAAAAACGCTTAAAACCATAAAAAGTCAGGCGTGCATCCTGACTTTTTATTCATATAAGTTTGCAAATCCTCCGTGAAATGATAATTTCACAGTGAAAACTCCTAACGGAGTTTTACTCAAGTTCAAATGCACCTGTATAAAGCTGATAATACTTGCCTTTTTGTGCAACCAACTCATCGTGACTTCCGCGTTCTATTATTCTGCCCTGATCTAAAACCATTATCACATCTGCATTTTGAACAGTTGAAAGACGGTGTGCTATAACAAACACAGTCCTTCCCTCCATAAGCTTGTGCATACCGTTTTGAACAATAGCTTCAGTTCTTGTATCAATACTTGAAGTTGCTTCGTCTAAAATCATAACCGGAGCATCAGCTACCGCCGCACGTGCGATAGCCAAAAGTTGCCTTTGACCTTGCGAAAGCCCCGAGCCATCGCCCGAAAGATAAGTATTATATCCGTCAGGCAGCATATTAATAAATCCATCTGCGTTTGCAAGCCTTGCTGCTGCATACACTTCTTCATCTGTTGCATCCAGCTTACCATATCTGATATTTTCCATAACCGTTCCGGTAAACAGATTGGTATCCTGCAAAACAATTCCAAGTGAACGTCTTAAATCGCTTTTTTTAATTTTATTTATATTTATATCGTCATATCTTATTTTTCCGTCAGCCAAATCATAAAATCTGTTTATAAGATTTGTTATTGTTGTTTTTCCTGCACCGGTTGCGCCAACAAAAGCAACCTGTTGACCCGGACTGGCGTATATTGAAACATTATGAAGAACAATTTTTTTATCTGTATATCCAAAATCTACATCATAAAATCTCACATCTCCCCTAAGCCTTGTGTAGGTAATGCTTCCGTCCTTGTGTGGATGTTTCCATGCCCATATACCGGTACGCTCATTGGTTTCAACCAGAGTTTCTCCGATGGTTTGCGCATTAACCAAAGTTACATAACCATCGTCTGTTTCTGAAGTTTCGTCCATTAGCTCGAATATTCTTTCTGCACCGGCGAGCGCCATAACAACTGAATTAATTTGTTGTGAAATCTGCGTTACTGTCATAGAAAAGTTTCTGCTTAGCTGCAAGAATGTTGCAATAACGCCAACTGTGACAGTTCCTATTCCTGAAATTGCAAAAAAGCCGCCAATAACTGCAATCAAAACATACTGAAGATGCCCGAGATTTCCCATAATAGGCATTAAAATATTTGCAAAGGTGTTTGCCTTTGTTGCGTTGTCACACAAAAGCTCGTTAAGCTCATCCATTTTTTCTTTTGCCTCGTCTTCATGGCAAAATACTTTTACCACTTTCTGTCCATGAATCATCTCTTCCATATATCCGTTAATCTGACCTAAAGTTTTTTGCTGAGCTGCAAAGTTTTTTCCGCTTTCCCTGCCAACCTTGCCTGCAATTTTAGTCATACCAAAGATAAACACAAGTACAAAAATCGTAAGATATACGCTTCGTGACACCATGGCAACAAACACCGAAGTTATTGTTATTACCGATGAAAACATCTGCGGAATACTTTGTGAAACAAGCTGACGAAGAGTGTCTGCATCATTGGTGTAGTGGCTCATAATGTTACCGTGGGTGTGAGAATCAAAATATTTAAGTGGCAGAGTCTGCATGTGTGAAAACAAATCATCTCTTACTTTTTTCAAAGTGCCTTGGGTGATTGTTACCATAAATCTGTTGTAAATAAATGTCGCACTAAGACCAATAAAATAAATCACAGCCATTATTAAAATTGCCTTTAAAAGTCCGGTAAATACAGGATTTGGACTTCCAATCAGCGGAGTTATATAATCATCTATCAAAATTCCTGTAAACATCGAGCCCAAAACACCTGTAAGTGAGCTTACAATTATTCCGATTATAACACCGATAAATCTTATTTTATTTTCTTTTATGATTATACCAAATAATCTTTTTAATGTCTTTTTGGGGTTTTTGGCTTTTTTGCCTCCACGCATACCGCGAGGCCCTCTAGGCATCGGTCCCATTATTAAGCCCCCCTCTGTTTTGTGAATAGTATACTTCTTTATATATTTTATTATTTTCTATAAGCTCATCGTGAGTTCCAAAACCTGAAACTTTGCCACCGCTTATAACAATAATTTTATCTGCATCCATAACAGAAGCTATTCTTTGAGCAATAATAAGCTTTGTTGTATTTGGGATAGCCTCTTTGAAAGCTTTTCTTAATGCCGCATCTGTTTTTGTGTCAACCGCACTGGTAGAGTCATCTAAAATAAGAATTTTAGGATTTTTCAAAAGCGCACGGGCAATACAAAGCCTTTGTTTTTGTCCGCCTGATACATTGCTTCCGCCCTGCTCAATAAATGTATCGTATTTATCAGGGAAAGTATTTATAAACTCATCCGCCTGTGCAAGACGGCAAGCATTTTTAATCTGCTCGTCTGTTGCCTGTTTATTTCCCCACCTTAAATTTTCTTTTATGGTACCTGAAAACAGTACGTTTTTCTGTAAAACAACTGCTACACTGTCACGTAGTGCATTAAGGTCGTAATCTCTTACATCAACGCCGCCAACTTTTATGCTTCCGCTTGTTACATCATAAAGTCTTGGTATAAGCTGAACAAGGCTCGATTTTCCGCTTCCCGTCTCCCCTAATATTCCTATAGTCTGGCCGCTTTTTATGGTTAGATTAATATTATTTAAGCAATTTTTATTTTCAGAATATCCGAAAGACACATTGTCAAATTCAATCTCCCCTGATTTAACCTCAAAAACAGGATTTTCGGGATTTTTTACATCAGGCACTTCTTTTATTACCTCAACAACCCTTTCTGCTGATGCTCTTGACATCGTAATCATAACAAAAATCATAGAAAGCATCATAAGGCTGTGAAGAATTTGCATAACATAAGAAATTAAAGTCACAAGCTTACCTGTAGTAAAAGCATCCTGCACAATCATATGTGCACCAAACCACGAAATCAGAAGCATTGCACTGTACACGCAAAACTGCATTAAAGGTGCGTTATACGCCAAAAGTTTGTCCGCCTTTGAAAAGCCCTCAAACATTCCCTGCGATGCCTTTTTAAATTTTTCTTTTTCGTGTTCTTCCCTTACATAAGCTTTAACTACGCGTATTCCTCTTAAATTTTCCTGAACAACAGTATTTAACCTGTCATAAATCTTAAAAACTTTTTCAAAAATCGGATGCGCATGCGTCATAATCAAATAAAGTCCTACACCCAAAACAGGCAAAATCGCAAAGAAAATAAGTGAAAGTCTGCCGTTTACCGAAAAAGCCATAATGAGCGAAGTTACCATCATTATAGGTGAACGCACTGCAACCCTTATAATCATCTGATATGAATTTTGCAGGTTTGTTACATCAGTTGTCATTCTTGTAACTAAGCTTGCAGTTGAAAATTTATCAATGTTTTTAAAGGAATAATCCTGAATTTTAAAAAACATTTTCTTTCTTAAATTTTTAGCAAATCCTGCTGACGCTATAGCTGCATATTTCCCTGAAAGTGCGCCGCAAACCAAAGATAAAAGTGCTAAAAGTACTAATGTCGCACCGGTTGAAATCACTACATTCATATTGCCGGCATTTATTCCGTTGTCAATAATGGTTGCCATAAAAAGCGGGATTAAAACCTCTAAAACTACCTCACCTGTTATAAAAAGAGGCGCTAAAAATGAAGGCAGTTTATATTTACCCACGCACTTTAAAAGTTCTTTTAACATATATCCTCCAAATGCATTAATTAATGTTAAAATTATACACCCATGAGGCTGTAAAGTCAATTATCTGAACCAATTTAAAGGGCTTTTTCACAAAAATTTCATTATTTGAAATCGTGTGAAAAAGCCTTTAATTTACTTATTAAATTTTCTCTTGAATGCTTCTGTATATTTTAAAAAAGCTTCATTTCATAGTTTTCATAACCTGCTGCGTCAGATATATTTTGTGTGCCGTAGTTTCCCGTTACAGGGTCTTTAAAAAGATTTATTTGAGGCGGATTAGCAGTAAACGTAACAAACAATATCCCAACCAACAAAAATGTAATTAAAGAAAAGGTTTTAAGTGTTGCTTTCATCCCGCCGCCTGATAAAAGTCTAAAGCTTACATAAAACGCAAAAGCTGAACTTACTACAAAAATCACAATATTAAAAAAATCGTTTGAAGTTCCAATTACGCCTGTATATGTGTAAAAAATAATTACAATCATTGCCATTCCTGAAAGCACACCAATTAGTTTTGCCAAAGCAAAACCCTTGTAGTTTTTGCCAATACAAAACCACTGGATTATCATAAAAATCACATAAGGGAAAAACAAAAGTTTTAAATGCTCCCAGGTACTTTCGTTAGCTGCAAAAAATTTGCCTACCAAAGCATTTTGCCCGGTCCACTCATACAAAAAATGTCCCAGCGATCCAAGTGCCACCACAAAGATAAATCCAATTATCTCCCACTTTTTAAGTATTTTGTTCATACTTTTAACCACCTTCCTGTCTAATACTAATTGTATACAGGTAAGCTGGATTTTATTATAAAAAGTCAGGAAACTCCTGACTTTTTTACAATATTTCAGTTATTTGAGCTAAAATATGCTTTTTAAACAGACCTGCTTTTTCTGCAGCAAATACTACCAAAAACCACACAGCCATAATTAAAAGTGAAAATATAACTGCTTTCCCCTCAGAAAAGCCTGCATTTAAAAAGAGCATCGTCGATACAACCAAAATAATCACAGGCACGCCGTAAACAAGCATTGCCGCCTTTAACCCCTTAGAAACAGTTGTGCTCAAAACCACATTATCTCCTATTTTAGCACCTATAGTATTTTTAGCCTTTATTTTAGATTTACCTTTTTCGCACATACCACATGATGAGCAGTTTTCTCCGCACATTGTACCACGCTGAATTAAAACCTCTGCGATATCGCCTGATATGCTTTCAACCTTGCCAAATGCCTTTTCCATAAATCTCCTTTAAAACTCTTTTGCAATTTTAATCATCTCGATTGCCGTATTTTTAGCACTCTGTGTTATCACGCTGCCACTCATAATTCTTGCAATTTCATCTATTCTTTCATTTTCGTTTAAAAGGTTTATTTCAGAATACGTATTACCGTTTTCAGAGTTTTTTGAAATAAGATAGTGGTGGTCTGCAAAACTTGCGATTTGAGCCAAATGCGTTATAACAATTACCTGACGGTCTTTTGATATGCTTTTAAGCTTTTCTGCAATTTTTTGAGCAGCACTGCCACCAACTCCAACATCAACCTCGTCAAAAATCATGGTCGAAACGCTGTCCTTACTTGAAAGCACCACTTTAAGCGCTAAAATAATTCTTGAAAGCTCACCGCCTGACGCAATTTTGTTAAGCGGCTTTAAAGGCTCGCCCGGATTGGTGGAAATTAAAAACTGAACTTCGTTAAATCCCCGCATACCCGGCTCACATCTTTTTATCTGGGTGTCAAATTCAACCTTTTCCATTTCCAGGTCTTTAAGCTGATACGAAACTTCTTTTTTCAGTTTTTCAGCCGCCGATTTTCTTGCAGCTTCGATTTTTACCGCTCTTTTTGTTAAATCAAGCTCTAACAACTCTAATTTTTCTTTTAGCATTTTCTTGTTTGCATCGCTGTTTTCTATTGAATTAAGCTCTGTCTCAAGTTCATCTTTTTTTGCTAAAATATCTTCTATTTCTCCGCCGAATTTACGCTTTAAGCGGTTTATAACATCTATTCTTGACTCAACGTAGTTTATATCAATCTCAGAATACTCATCATCGTTTTTAAGGTCGTAAACTGTCTCTTTAATGTCTTCCAATTCGCATTTTACTTCTATAATCCGATTAAGTATTTCTTCTGCTTTGGGTTCAAAACGCGAAAGTTCCTCTAAACCCTTTTGTGCAGAATTCACCAAAGAACACGCACCTTCAAAATCATTATCTCCTGCTAACGAGTAATAGCTTTTATTGATGCTTTCTTCAAATTTTTCATTGTTTAAAAAACGTTGTCTTTGGGTTAATAGCTCTTCGTCTTCTCCTACTGTAAGTTCTGCCTGTTCAATTTCATTTATCTGAAATTCCAAGAAATCTTTTCTTTGTGCTTTTTGTTCTTCATTTTCATCTGTCTGTTTTAAAAGGTTTTCAGTTTGCTTAAATTCATCATAAACTTTCTTGTAATCTTCAATTTCATTTTCAAGACCTGCAAAGCTGTCCAAAAACAGTCCGTGAAACTTTGTATCCAAAATGCTTTGATTATCATTTTGACCGTGAATATTTATAATTTTAGAACACACCTCTTTTAAAAGGTGGGTAGTGGTAATTCTTCCGTTAATTCTTACAGTGCTTCTTCCGTCTTTCGTTATTTCTCTGCTTAAAATAATTGGGTCTGTAGCGTTAGCCTCAATTCCGCTGTCAGCTAAAATCTCAAAAACTTCTTTATTATCAGTGTATATCACACCTTCAACAAAGGCTTTATCCTTACCGCTTTTGACGAGCTCTCTTGAGCTTCTTTCGCCTGTTAAAAGGTTGATAGAGTCAATGATAATAGACTTTCCTGCTCCGGTTTGACCAGTCAGTGCAAGAAAGCCGTTTTCAAGTGTAACACTTACATTATCCATAATGGCTATGTTTTCAATGTGTAAATGACCAAGCATTATTTTAATACCTCTTCTATTTTACGGATAAGTCTATTTGCGTCCAAATCATCAGGAACAACTGCAAAAATAGTGTCGTCACCTGCAATTACACCAACAATTTTTTCAAAATTCATAGACTCTAATGCGCTTGCACATCCTTGCGCAGAGCCTGCTAAAGTTTTAATTACAACAATGTTTTTTGCACTCTCAACGCTTAAAATCACATGCTTTAAAAGCTGAATATTTCTGCTCATCATTGAAGCTTGGTTTTCAGACCGTGACATAGCATATCTGTAGTTATCTTCATAGTCTGAAACCTTAACCAATCTTAATTCTTTGATATCTCTTGAAACAGTAGCCTGAGTAACATCAAACCCCTCATCTAACAAAAGCTGAGTAAGCTGACCCTGTGTTTCTATTACATTTTCGCTGATAAGTCTTAAAATTTCGTCATGTCTTTTCTTTTTTGACATTTTTTACTCCTCCGAAATCATAATTACTTTCTCTCTGAAAGCTTTTTATAAAGTACATCAAAAAAGCTTCTTTTTCCAAATCTTATAAACTTTGCCGCCCTTTGCTCTTTTGTAACAATAACTTTATCTCCGCTTTTAAGTTCAATTCCACGCTCACCGTCACACATAACCACAACATCCTCGCTGTGATAAATGTCAACACTCACAGCCACCTTGCTTTTGTCTGAGATAACCATAGGACGTGAGGTTATTGTATGTGCACAAATCGGGGTGATTATCATAACGTCAAGGTCCGGTGCCACAACAGGTCCTCCTGCTGACAAAGAATACGCAGTAGACCCCGTAGGTGTTGCAACAATAAGTCCGTCTGCATAATACTCACTTACCAGGCTATCATCAACATCAAGCCTTAAATGCGTTATTTTAGGAATTGCCCCGCGTGAGACCACAACATCATTTAAAGCCAGGGCTTTAAAAACTTGTTTGCCGTCTCTTATCACCTCAGCACAAAGCGTCATTTTATTTTCAACTTTGTATTCACCCGAAAATACTCTTGAAAACTCACTCTTTTCATCTTTTTCAAGCTCTACCAGAAAACCAAGATTGCCGATGTTGTAACCTAACACGGGCACATCATATTTGACGGCATATTTAGATGCACCAAGAAGTGTACCGTCTCCTCCTAAAACAACAGCCAAATCTGCATTTAAAAATGCCGCATCAAGATTTTCAACATATATTGTGTTTTCTACATCTTTGGTGTTTGTAAAAATTTGCGCACCAAATTCACAAAGACTTTTTGCAACATTTTTTGTGTGTGTTAAATCTTTGTCACGAGTTAAGTTTGTAATCAAAGCAATTCTTTTCATAATTAAAACTCCTCTTTTAAAGAGCTGCCAAATTTTCGTGGCTTAAATCAACTACTTTTTTAATATCAATATCACTGCCTGTTTCAACCGTTTTTAAGTGGATTATATACTCAATATTCCCCTCAGGACCTTTTATGGGAGAATAGTCAAGTGCTGCAACAAAAAAGCCTTCACTTTTTGCAAGAGAAATAATATTTTCCACTACCTCATAATGAACATTAATATCCCTCACAACGCCTTTTTTGCCAACCTTTTCTCTTCCTGCCTCAAACTGAGGTTTAATTAAACATACCATTTCTCCGCTTTCAGCCAGAATTTTTTTTGCAACAGGCAAAACGTGTTTTAAAGATATAAAAGAAACATCAACAGATGCAAAATCAATTTCCTCTCCGATTTGCTCTTTGGTAACATTTCTTATATTGGTTCTTTCCATATTAACGACTCTTTCGTCGCATCTTAATTTCCATGCAAGCTGACCATAGCCCACATCAACTGAAAAAACCTTACGTGCTTTATTTTGAAGCATACAATCGGTAAAACCGCCGGTTGATGCGCCAATATCCATGCACACCTTGCCGTCTAAACTGATATCAAAAACCTTCATCGCCTTTTCAAGCTTAAGTCCGCCCCTGCTAACATAAGGATTTTGTTTTCCTCTTACTTCAACTGTATCAGTATCATTTACGGTAAAGCCTGCTTTGTCGGCTTTTTGATTATTGACATAAACATTTCCGCTCATAATAATACTTTTGGCTTTTTCTCTGCTTTCGGCAAATCCTTTTTCAAAAAGATATATATCGAGTCTTGTTTTCATTGTAAAATCACCTTTTTAATATCCTGTGCGCTTAGACCTAATTCTTCCAAAAGCTGATTTACTTTGCCGTGGGTGACATATTTATCATCAATTCCAAGCTTTATTACGGAAATGTCAAGCCCTCTTAAAACATCTTCAACCAATTCGCCCATACCGCCTTTTATAATATTATCCTCAACGGTAATAACTCTTTTTGTTTTAAGTGCAGATTTAATAATTGTATCTTTATCAATGGGTTTTATAGAATTTAAATTTATGTGGTCGCCGTCAAACTCAATGTCTTTTACAACCTCAGTCATTTTAGACATTGTAATAACTGTTACTTTTTCACCCTCACGCAAAAGCTCAGCTTTAAAAATATCATCAGGCGCAGGCAGTGTGCACATTCCTGATTTTGGATATCTTATAGCAACCGGACCTTTAATATCATTAATGGCAGTTTCAAGTGCAAGCTTTAAAACCTCCGGACTTCTGGGTGTTAAAACTGTCATATTCGGGATGTGAAGCATAAACGGGACATCAAAAATACCGTGATGTGTTTCGCCATCCTCTCCCGAAAGACCTGCCCTGTCCATGCAAAAGATAACATGCTGATTTGTAAGTGCAACATCTGTTACTATATTATCATAAGCTCTTTGCATAAATGTTGAATAAATTGCAACTATCGGTATTTTCCCTGATGCTGCCATTCCTGCTGCAAAGGTCACAGCATGTCCTTCACAAATTCCCGCATCGTAAAATCTGTCTGGGAAATTTTTATGGAATTTGCTCATTCCCACCGCATGCTCCATCGCAGCACAAATTCCAACTATATCACTGTTTTTTTCTGCTTGCTGGCACAATGTTTCGTCAAGTGCATACGCATAAGAATCTTTTTTTTGTTCTAGAAACAGTGGTTTTTTTACATCAAACGCACCTGTTCCATGATATGCCGCCGGGTTATTTTCGGCAAATCCATATCCCTTGCCCTTTTTAGTGATTGTATGAACTAAAACGGGTTTGTTAATTGTCTTAATGTGTTCAAGCACCGTGGTCAAAAGATCAATATCATGCCCGTCAATAGGTCCGACATAAGTAAATCCCAGTGCCTCAAAAACCGTACCCGGAATTAAAAGATGTTTAAAACCGTCCTTTGTAACAGAAAGGGCTTTTGTAATACCTGTTCCTAAGCCTTTCATTTGTCCCAGACCGTCTTGAATTTTCTTTTTTAAACCTGAATATTTAGGTGCAGTTCTAAGCATACTCAGATAGTTGCTTAAACTTCCCACATTTTTTGATATGCTCATCTCGTTATCGTTTAAAATAACAACAAGATTTGATTTTTCTCTTCCTGCATTGTTAAGCCCCTCAAATGCTAATCCGTTTGAAAGTGAGCCATCACCAATCACTGCTATCGCAAACGCATCTTTTTTATTAAGTCTGTTAGCTTCTGCCATTGCCATTGCAACAGATACAGAGTTTCCCGAGTGTCCCGTGTTGAAAGCATCATATTCGCTTTCCTGAATTTTTGGGAAACCCGCCAAACCATTATAGGTTCTTAAAGTATGCATTTGGTCTTTTCTGCCTGTCAAAATTTTATGAACATAGCACTGGTGACCAACGTCATACACAATTTTATCTTCAGGCAAGTCAAACACTTTAAAAAGCGCAAGTGTAATTTCAACAATGCCTAAGTTAGAAGCCAAGTGTCCCCCGTTTTTTGCGACTGATTGTATTACAAGCTCTCTTATTTCGCCTGCTAAACGCTTAAGTTCGGCATTATTAAGTTTTTTTACGTCTTTTGGCGAATTAACACTGTCAATAATGCCCATAACCTGCCTCCTAAAATCAATCTTTACGGAATTTAAAAAATCTTATAGTTTTTCCTGCCATATATACAATATTGCAGTTAAAATTGATTGCAAAAAACTTTCCAAGCGCTTTGCCGCCAACAGTAAGTGCCGAAACAACTCCCGTCATCGCAAGAGCAAGCCACTCTTTTCCATTATTAAAACCATTTATCAAAAGCTGTGCCACAATCCATGTTGAAACCGCACCGCTTATGATGCCGCACACGTCACCTATTACGTCATTGCAAATGCTTGATACTTTTTCTGCATTTTTAATAAGCATAATGCTTTCTTTTGCGCCATACACCTTATCGGCAGCCATTGCGTGAAATTTAGTATCATCACTCGATGTAACCGCAACGCCAACAATATCAAAAATGATACCAATAAGAATTATTGCCATTAAAATAAAATAGCTGTATGCAAGAACTATGTTTTCAAGAAGAACATCGCTTACAGCGCGCATTAAAATAGCAATTATGAGCGTGGTAAAAGAAATGGTAAACACATATTTAAAGCTTATCTTTTTCTTACCTGATTTAAATTTGATTTTCTTTTTCAATTTTACTATCTCCTGAATAATTGTAAATATAGGGGCAATACACAAAGTAAAATTTACGGCTTAGGTCGGGTTGGCTTTCCCGCCGGTCTGCTCACTCGTCGCCAATATGAGCGGTTTCCCTTTAAAGACCAGCCAAGGCGATTGCTCAACCTTGTACCCGATTGCCACTTAGTCCGCACTCCAATCCTTAATGTATCTGTTTCCAACAGTCTAGGAGATTTCCTCAACAGATTTAATCAATCTTAGCCTCTTTTGCAAATGTGGTTTCATGAAGCAATAGTCCTGCTCGATCGGCCAACCAAGCAAAACCTGATCTTGCAATCCACCACAGCCGCTCAAGGCAGGCTACTCTGCGCACAGCCCAAAAGACCGCAACGCAGGTTTAATCCTAAGTCGTACCTTTTTAACCCGGGTCTTCACAGACCACAGGTCAATACGGCACAAGTATAGGTCTCCACGGAAAAAGGGTCGAATTCTGCATGCCATTGCCGACCGCCCTTAATCCTTAACTCCCAGCACCAACCCTCGACTGGGCGTCGAAAGCCGCCACCAGAAACTTCATCGATGTGCCCTTCAACGGATTTTTAGGCCCGTCCTGGGAATGAAAAAATCTGACTAGAATACTGCACCACCTAATTTTACAACTATAGTATACCACATTTATTCAAAAAAGTAAACAAATTTATGAATAATTATACAATCCGCTTACCGAAGATATTCAGCATAAAATAAGAACCCCACCCAACAACACAATCAAAGATTGTTGTTTGGTACCCGGAACCTTGTTGTGTTTCACAATAAAAAAGCACCTGGGGAAGTTATCCCCCAGGTGCTCTGCTTTTTATAATTAAATGTTTTTATGCTTAGCAAGCTTTTTGAAGAAAATCCACAAGTTTCCTGAAAGGAATACTGATGAATAAAATCCTGCTACAACACCGATTGTAATCGGAAGTGCAAATTCTTTGATTGAGCTAACTCCCACAAAGAACAAAACAATAATAGTCGCAAGCGTTGTGATTGATGTATTAAGTGAACGCATCATTGTCTGCCATACGCTGGTATTAACAATATTTGAAAATGTTTCTTTTCTTGTGAGTTTCTGGTTTTCTCTTACTCTGTCAAAAAGTACGATTGTTGCATTGATTGAATAACCCAAAATTGTAAGGATTGCAGCAATGAATGTTGTGTTTACTGCAATCTGGAAGATTGAGTAGAATGAAACCATAACCAAGACGTCATGAACAAGCGAGCAAACTGCTGCACAACCTGACAAAAATTCAAATCTTACCGAAATGTAAACAAGCATTAAAGCTACTGCAATAACAACCGCCAAAATAGCACTTGTCTGCATTTCTTTACCTACTGTAGGCGAAACAACTTCAAAGTTTGTGATTGCTTCATCGCCAATTCCAAGCTTTTCTTTTAAAGCAGCTTTCATAGCAAGCTCTTTTTCAGTTGTAAGCTCATCTGAAATTTTGATAATTGCATGTGTGCCGTTATCACCTGCTTTTTGAACAGTTGCGTTAACGCCTGTTGCATCTTTAACGATGCTTGCAATTTCACTTGATTTAGCACTGTCAACTGCAGCGCCAACACTTACTGTACATTCAATACCACCAGCAAAATCAATGTCCATTTTAAACCCTTGGATAAACATTGAAACAATACCTGCAAGGATAACGATTGCTGAAATGATATAGAAAATCTTTTTATTCTTTACAATATTAAACATTTTTTCAGCCTCCTTATCTTCCGCAGTATAACTTAGGATTCTTGCCGAAAAGCCCAACAACCTGTTTAAGCAAGAACTTAGTTACAAATATTGCAGTAAACATACTTACAATAATACCTAATCCCAATGTAATAGCAAATCCTTTGATAAGACCTGCACCTACAACATATAAAACAACTGCAGCAATAAGTGTTGTTACGTTTGAGTCAATAATTGCGGCAAATGCTCTTTTAAATCCTGCTGAAACAGCAGCTTTTGTTGTTTTGCCTGCTTTTAATTCTTCTTTAACTCTTTCAAAGATAACAACATTAGCATCAACTGCCATACCTATAGAAAGGATAAGACCTGCAATACCAGGAAGGGTTAAGTTAACTCTTAAAAGTCCCATAATAAGCATTAAAATGCCGATATAGCAAACGAGTGCAATATCTGCTGCCAAGCCCATTGCTCTGTAAACAATAAGCATAAACAATAAAATAATGATAATTCCGATTAATGCACCAAAAAGGCTTGACTCTAAAGCTCTTTCACCAAGTGTTGCACCAACAGATGATTTAGAAACTGCCTTTAAATCAAACGGAAGCTGACCTGCATTGATAATACTTGCAAGTTCTTCTGCGCCTTGAGCTGTAAATGAGCCTGAAATAACAGCAGTATCAGAGTTAATACCTTCAGCAGCATATTCAGCGCTTACTGACGGAGCAGAAACTATTTCTTCGTCAAGCATAATAGCAATATAGTTTTTAGCGTTTCCGTTTTCATCAGGCTGTGCATTTGCGGCAGCTTTTGTAGCAGCAGCAAATTTCGGAACGCCTTCTTCATTAAGCTGAAGTTCAACGTAGTTTTCAGCAGCTGTTGTCTGTGAGAGCTGTCCGTACATCTTTACAGCCTTTTTAACATCTGTTCCACCCAAAACTTCATTACCGTCGGCATCAACAAATTTAAGCTGAGCTGTTCTTCCCAAAAGTGCTTCTGCCTGGTCAGGATTTGTAATAGCCGGCATTTCAACAACAAACTTTTTATCGCCCTGACTTCTAACTGTTGCCTCTGTGTATCCAAGGCTGTCAAGACGTGTTCTCATAATATTGATAACAGTTGACATCTGCTCTGTTGTAACAGAATCTGTCTGTGCTTCAAATGTTATAACAGAACCGCCTGTTAAATCCAATCCTTTAATAACCGAGCCAATACCACTTTCATCGCTGAAAACACCCGGTTTTTTGAAGCTTCCGATTGTAACATCAAAAAATGCAACATAAACAATAGCTGCAATTAAGAGCACTGCAATCAAAAGCTTTGCAAAACTTTTACCCATGCTTATTTTCCTCCTTAAAACTTTGTCCACATGTATAATTATTATATAATATTTAAAGCGCAAAGTCAATATATATTTGTTAAACTTTACCCAACAAAAAAGGTGAAAGCTTTTCGCTTTCACCTTTTATTTTTTATTCCCAATCTATAAAATCGCCGATTACAGCTTGAAAAAGATTATATGTCTGACCAACTGTCATTGTATAACCATTACTCTGTGCAACTGTTAAAACTACTAAAATATTATTTTTAAACTCTCGCTTCTCATCAACAAATGTATCAACAAACAACTCATTTTCCCAGATGTCCTGAATCTGAAGCATATTGCTTTGATAATTCGTTCTGATGTAGTCTTCATCAATAGTTGCACCTGACTGTCCTGCTGATATAGCGCTTTCAAATGTAGAAAGTATGTTGTTTACCATTCTTTCATACGCATCACTTTCGTCTTGTGCAAATAATCCGTCTGCCAACTGTGTTTCCAATGCTGTTTTAAATATACCAAGATCAAAGATTCTTTGCTCATTTTTAAGTTCCGGTGTTTGTCCCCATCCTGCATAAAGAGTTAATTTGTCTGTTACGGGAATGGTAAAGTCATAAGCATTGGTTAAGCCTGAATCTGTGTACCAATCTTCAAATACATAAAACTGCTTTGTAGGGTCTGCAGGTTTTGTAAGCAAGCTTCCCTGTGTAACGGTCTGTGTTGCATCAGCATCACCATTGTTGAATTTAAATGTTACTGTATATGTTGCAGGTTCCGGGTCTTCTGTTGACGGAGGAATATAAACTCCACCGCCTCCGCCACCTGTAGCAGTTGCAGTCCATGCAGCATAAAGTGTGATATCGGCTGTAATGATGCTTTCAAAATCATAAGCTGTTTTAAGCTTGCTATCAGTGTACCAACCTTTAAATTTATAGTCCTTTTTTGTAGGATCGGCAGGCTTTGTAGCTTTTTTGCCCTCTTTAACGATAAGGCTTTCAACTTCGCTGCCACCGTTTGAATTAAATGTTACAGTATATTCAGGAAGTATCACAACAAAGCTTTCTAAAGCAAGTGCAAGCTCTGCTCTTGTAATATTTTCTGTCGCACGGAATTTTCCGCCTGCTTCTAAAGGCATAATGTAATTTGCAATTATCTTTTTAACGTCTTCTAATGCCCAGTCAGACACTTCGTCGGTGATATTATCAGTAAACGGAAGGTCGAAAAGGTCTATTTCTTTTGCTTTTGTTACTCTGTTGATGATAGCACATGCCTGCTCTCTTGTAACAGGGTCATCGCCTCTGAAAGTGTTATCCTGGAAGCCCTTGATGTAACCTGCTTTAACTGCTACCAAAACATAATCATAATACCAGTCATCTTTTGTTACATCTGTAAAAGACATATTTTCAGATTTTTCATTTAAATCAAACACAAGATTAATCATTTTGCAAAGTTCAGCTCTTGTAAGTCCTGCATTCGGTCTGAATGTGCCATCAGGATAGCCTGCAATAACTTTAGCTTCAACAAGCTTGTACACTGCTTCACCAAGCTGAGAATCAGCTACAATATCGCTGAATGTAATTGTATTTGCTTTTTCAGAAGAAACAGCTTGTCCCTCAGTTGAAGTGAGCATTATATCACCTTGCACACTTCCTTCTACATCCGCAAACGCAGCCACAGAAGACAAGCATAAAATAAGTGTTAAAACAAGACATAATGCTTTTTTCAAATGTATCATCCTTTCTTTTTTAATCAAGCGGGTAAACTTACTCTAAGTTTACCCGCTGATAAATTATTACTTGTACTCAGCAGACAATTTAATATAGTTATTGCCCACATAAGCGCCGTACGAATATGGATTTTCCTGTGCAATCTTAACTGTTACACTTCTTGTTCCGAATATGTCAGCTGCTTTTTGAACAAATCTGCTGATATCAACGGTTTTACCTGCAACTGTTATTGAGTGTGAATCCAGTTTGAAGGTATAGCCTTTAACGCTGATGCTTATATCATAGTTGTCAATGTTAACATCCTTATCGTTTACAGCAAGTCTGCTTCCGTCGAATGTAACTTCGATTGTTGTAGATTTTGAAATGTCAACTCCCGTTTTTTCTTTAACAAAGCCGATAAATTTGTCATAAGCATTGTCAAAGCGTTCAAATGCGCCTGCAGTTGAAACATTATATGCTCTTTCTCTCTTATCGAGAATTTTCTTGGTATAATTTTCAACTGTATCAATCTTAGATACCGGAATTCTGTTTCCAACAAAGCTGTTAAGTTTTGTAAGCAATGTTTTTACTTTTCCTACCACCTTGTCGATAGCACCGTTAATCTGCTCATCTGAAATATTATTTAAGTACCAGTCTGCAGCATCGTCAGCCAAAGTAAGTACGTTTCTAAATATTACATAATACTCATCTGTGCTTCTTAATCTGTAGCCTGTGCCGCCACTTGAAGCCGGCTTAGAATTGTCGAGCAAGACGGTTGGGTCAATCATATCAACGATTGCTTTAAGGTAAACGTTTTCATTGTAATAGTAGAAGTCTTCTGCCTTATCAACAACTTTCGGGAACACCTTGTTATATGCAGGAACCAAAATGTCATTAATCACATCAATATCGTGATCAATCATTATGTTGATATACTTGGAGTTGCCCTCTTTACCTTCTTTAATAGCTTCAACTAAAAGCTCTCTTGCTTTTGTCTTAAATTTGTTAAATATTCCTTCAATCTTTGATGTTGGTAAAACATCAGTAATTCTTTCAGGAAGTCTTTCTAAAACAGTATCAAGTGTAAGGCTGTCAAGCATTGGAAGAACAATTTCGTCAGCTATTTGTACGTTATCAGGATTGATTTCAAACCTTCCTTCATTGATAACCTGATGTACAAAATCAGCTACCAAATCGCCATACTTGCCTTTCATTGCAATATCAACCATATCGTCAATGAAAGTAGGATCTCTTTCAAGTTCATCAAAGAGGATATCCAAAATGCTTCTTCTGCCGTTTTCTGTGCTTATTACCGCAATGATCATCTCACGTCTTACGGCATCATCTCCGATAAGCTCATCAAGTGCAAGTGAAACAAATCCTTCTATATCCCCTGCAAACATCTGTTCAAAGCCAACATCAAGAATTCTGTTTCTGATTATTGTACTGCTCTCGAACATAACTGTTTTTACATCATTTGCAAGGTTTTCGCGCTGTACATAAACACCATCAACAGGCTCTTCATCTAAAATGCTATCAAGAAGCTTACCTGCAATTTCTGTGCGTTTTACCGGATGCGTTCCAAGATAGTTAAAGGCAAATTCAATAGCTTCTGCCTTATAATCAATGGCCCCCGGAATTTCAGGATTATAAGGAGTTTCAATCATTGAAACAACCTTTTGCATTACCTCTTGTTTTACAGTCGGAGTATTAAGAACGTATGTAATAATGTTTGTTATACATTTTTCTTTAAATGTAGGAGTTCCGTCCGGATTTTCCTCAGGTGACTCGTCAATAAGCTTGTTGATAATAGCAACTGCTTCTTCATTAACGTGGCTGTCATTTACAACTGCATCAATCGCAACCGAAATAACTGTGTCTTTAATTCCACCCGGCTGACCGTCATCTTGATTAACCTGGCCTACAAGCTGGTCGATAAGTTCTGATACAATGTCTGCCTTATTCTCTGCAGCCGCACCACTATCAGGTAAAACTTCAGCTAAAACATCAGCTATAAGATCTGTCTTGACGTCTGCATAAGCATCATCATTAAGAACTGCGATAGCTTTTGCTGCAACTTTTTCTTTAAGAGTTGAATTTTCAGCCTTGTTAAGTTCTGTTGTAATGCTTGATGCCAATCCTGTTGTGTCAAAACCTGCACCTTTAACGGTTGTAATTACAGTTTCAATAATTGATGCCTTAAGCGCAATATCATCAGCATCTGTGCTTGTTGCCAAGCTATTAGTTAAATCTTTAATAGCACTTTCTACTTCCGGCTTGTTGATTGCACCTTGTACCCAGGTTCTTACCTGTGCTTTAAGATTAGCATCAGTTTTGATTTCATCAAGCTTTGAATCAAAGTTTGTTTCAATTTCTTGTCTTAAGATTGATTTCGCAGTATTGTATGCAACATTCCAATACTCACTGCCTTCTGCAATACCTGTTGCCAATAAGTTAGTGATTTCTGTTTCTGCCTGTGCAACTGCATCAGCCCAAAGCGGACTTGATTCTGTTATTCCGCCAGCTACAATTTCAGCTTTAGCCTGAATAAGTGCCTGAGCTTTAACATCAGCATAATATTCTGATGATGAATCAATCGGATTTGTAAGTTTGCCTTTAAGTTCTGCATCTGCAGCAGTTAAAATCTCATCAACTATGTCTGCCTTAAGTGCATCATCTGTTGAAACTTCTTTAAGTACACTGATAAGTGCATCATCATTATTAACAACAGCATTTTTCACTTCGTTTGTAAGAGTTGTGCTTGAAAGTGCAATGTCAACAAGAATATTGTAGAAATCTGTTTCTGTTTCACAAAGCTGTCTTACCATAATTTCAAATACATCTGTGTCTGAAACCGATGCATTGATAACATCTGCAAATACGTTGCTATTTGAAACTGCAGTTTTTACGACAGTTTCAAATACACCGTCATCTTCCATAGCAGTTGCTAAAACTGCTTTCAAATCTGCAGGTTCTGCATCACCAATTGTTCTTATCAATGTCTCAAGTTCGCTGGCATCATTCATAAGTTCTTCTGTGATTGCATCAACAACGAAATCATAAAGCTCTGTATTCTCTTCATCTTCAGCAAGATTATGAAGGTCTCTGATTACTCTGTCAACCAGTTCCTCAAGATAAGTAAGTCCATTTTCATTTCTGTCGTCTTTAGCAAGAACATCGTGAATAAGGTCAATAACAGGCTTATCGTCAGGATTATCTGCATCAAGAGTTTCGCCCAATTCTAAAATCAAATTGTCAAATACTGCACTTCCTGTTGCTGACTTAAAGTAGTCTGTAATATAGCCTTTAACGAAAGCTCTTATTTCTGGATTTGCAGGTTCGCCATCTTCATCTGCTTCGTAAGCATCATTAATAAGGTCTATAATAGTTTTGCGGATATTTGTATCATTGGTTTCATCCATGAAATAGCTGTAAACAGCTTCTTTTACACTATCCGTAACAACTTTTTGTCCTTCAAACTCAGGATCTGCTTCTGTATCAAGACGACTTACTATAATACCTTTAATTCTCTGTCTGAACTCGTCTTTTTCAGCTCTTTGCTCTTCAGTATCATTTTCGTCATACTTAACAGCAGTTTCTACAGCATCTGCAATAATTCCTTTAATCCTTTCAGCATCATCGCCTGAAAGCATAGACACCAGCACTGTATCCATAAGATCAACAACGTCTTTGTCTTGTTCGGTCATCATTTCGTCAATAACGCCGCGCATTCTTAAAGGATCGTTTTTAAATGTTGTTCTTATCGCGTTAACAACAACCGTTTTAAGACTTTCTTCGTTCAAATAAGCAAATGCATTAAACTTAATGTGCTGCTTTAAGATTTCACCGTCGTCAGCAAAAATCTGACCGGGATCAATCTCAAGACCTTTATCCGCCAAGAAATCAACAAGCTTAAGATTTAATGCCAGGAATTTTTGTCTTGCATCAATTTCGTCTGCCAACAGAAGAATTTTTTCCTGATTTACAAACAATTCGTCTTTGATGGAATCAATAACTCTTGTGCTTTCCTCAAAAGGTACTTCAAGTACAAGATTATGACTTAATTTTTCAACAAAAAGTTCCAATCTTACATATCTGAATTTGTATCTAACTGTTATGTCACGGTCTACAACAGTTTCATCTGTGAATAATGCGTCATTTCCGTTTTCATCTGTGTAGTACCAGTCACCTTCAAATGTGTGCTGATATTCGTTTCCTGCATATACTGATGAAACGCTTGCATTTTCAAAGTAACCATTCTTATAACGCTCTTTAAGCTTATCATACGGGAATGCTGAATATGGAACCGTACTGCTTACTTCAGGATCAACTGTGTAAGTTCCAATCTTAGCTCCTTCTCTGAATGTTACTGTAAATACTTCAGACCATTTAACATAAATTGTAGCTTCAGTATCACCATTTGCTACGTCTACAACATCTTCAATTGCAAAGCTTGTATCCAAAAGCTCGTCATCGGCAAAGTTTGTTGTAGTGTACCATCCTACGAACTTATAGTCTGACTTTTCAAATGTACTTTCTTCAGGGAAGGTAATTGTTTGACCGTATTTGAAAGTCTGACTTGCAATGCCGGTTTTGTCAGCTTCACTGTAGTTGTAAATTAATGTATATTCATTTCTGTCATAGTAAACTTTAAGTACTGTGCCTGTTTTTGTAAGAGTTTCTGAAAGCTTACTTATTGAAGTGTTGATTGTAAATCCTTCGTATTTATTCTTAATTTCTGCTGTTGTAGCATCAACGCTTACAGTGTTGCCAATAGTGCCTGCAAGTCCTGTTTGTGTGTCTGTTGCCACTATTGTGTAGTCACTGCCGTCTAAATTCTGCTGATAGAATTCAACAGTGTAAACGCCAACATCCTCTGCCCAGCGTGCATAAACCTCGGTATCTGAAGCTCCCATTGTTACTTCTGTAACCTTGTTGCCGCCTGTAGGTGCATCAAACCAGCCAACAAATATCAGGTTGCCGTTTGAAAAACCGTCCTCTGGCTGTGGAAGTGTATATGTTGCTTCATATTTAACACTTGGTGTTTTATTAATTGAACCATCTACTGTTGCACCTTCACCGAAGTTCAATGTTAATGTATATTCATTTCTGTCATAGTAAACTCTTAAACGTGTACCTGTTTCCTCAAGTTTTAGTTTTAAGAAACTTATCGCTTCATTAAGTTCAAATCCTACATACTTATTTTTAATTGCAGGGTCGTTTGGATCTACTTCTACAAAGCTTCCAACCACGCCTTGAAGAGTTATTGTGTCTGCCATAACCTGAGGATAATAGTTAGAAACATCTATGCTCTGCTTATAGAATTCAATGGTATAGTTAGCAATCTCTTCAACCCAGTTTGCATAAAGGGTGATTGTATCGCCTGCAAGATTTGTTAAAATGTCATCTATATCTGCAGTAGTAGTTATCTTTATTCCCTGACCGTTTGCTTTAGTATACCAACCGCCTAAAACAAGTCCGTTATCGTTTTTACCTTTAGCAAGTTCAATGGACTGTCCGTATTTAAACTCGATTTCATAACTTCCGTCTGCATATCCGTCACCAAAGTTATAGTTAATGGTATAGGTTTTTCTTGTGTAGTTAACTTTGATAACTGTTGAGCCGTCCTCTGCAACTACTGCACTTGGCATAACAGCCGGTGCATCAAAACCAAGATAGCTCTTAGCGGTTGCTGTAACTAAAGTTCCGGCTTTTGCCTGAGCTTCTTCTGTTTCTTTAAATGTAAAGTTGCCGTCTAATTCTTCCAGATAATGCTCAACCTTATAAGGTGTCTGTGTCCAGTATGCATAAAGTGTTACATCTTCAAAAGGAGATTTGTAACTTGCATCAACCTTTGTTCCCTGACCATTTGCCTCAGTATACCAACCGCTGAAGTTGTAATCGGTCTTACTGAAAGTGCTTTCTGAAGGAAGATTGTTGTAAACCAAAGCACCTGCTTTGAGGCTTACTGAAGGAATTCCTACAGTTGTAGCATTCTGATAATCAAAGGTTACGGTAAATCTTGGTCTTAAATAGTAAAGCTTTAAGACAGCACCACTTTCAGTCACCACTGCTTTGTCTATCGAATTTACATAATCAGGTGTAAACCCGTCAGTTAAGTACGCATTTCTAAGATCAGCCCAAACTACACTGCCTAAAACTGCGTGTCCGTACTGAGTGAATACCTTTGTATAACCATCATTGTCGGCATTTTCTTTATAATGCTCAACCATATAAGGTGAAAGGCTGTCACCTTCAGTTTCTTTTTCAAGCTCGATGTAGCTGTTGTTATCTGTTTCATCAGATTTAACTGCAACTGTGGTTGCTTCCAATGTAAACGGCAAGCTTTCAAGACCAGGGATTAAAGAAATCGCTCTCATCATTCTAAAGCGCATTAGTGCCGGAGCTTCATGGTCTTCGTCTCCCTTTGTTCCCACAATCTTAAATCTTATCTTAAACAGATTTGCATTTCCTGATTTATTTGTAGCATTTTCCCATGATACAGTAATTGTATTTAAAAGTGCTGCGTCATCATTTGTGGTGATTCCATCTGCGTTTGATGTAATGGATGCAACATCTGCTCCAAAGCCTCCATCAGCTTTAAGGTCTGTTACAACCTTTCCGTCTTGTAAAATTGCAACAACATTTGTATTGTCAAAAGAAAGTGAAAGGTCATATTTTGCAATACCTACCGGGTTGTTTGATACATCTACTATTATAGAAAATTCGTCATTATCAGAGTCTTGCTCTGTAACATTTGCAGTAAATTTAACTTCTCCGTCCCAGTTGAATTCCCAGAACGCATAAAGTGTTCCTGATTCAAATTTCACGCCGGCAAGATCGGTGCTTTCAACCTTTGTTCCTCCACCATTTACCTCTGTAAACCAACCTTTAAAGTCATAGAATTCTCTTGAAGGTGCCGGAAGACCAGCAGATTGACCATATTTATATTCTTTAGACGTAATTCCTGCTGTTGCTCCTCTGTAGTCAAATGTTACTGTGTATCGTTTTCTGTCATAGAAACGCTTAAGAGCAAGTGATCCATCTTGGAGTACATTACCGTAAAGTACCGCCTTAGCCTCGTTTTCAACAAATCCATCATAAGTTTTTGTTGGAATAGGACCTACATATGTACCTACAGTTTTATCATTATACACTGTTCTTTCAACGCGTGTATAATTGTTGTCCTCAATGTTTTCCAGCCAGTACTCATAAGCATATCCCGGGTTGTCTTCCCATTTTGCATAAAGTGTTGCGCCGCCTACAGGAACTGTAAGGCTTGTTACCTGAGTTCCGCCGGTTGCTGCATTATACCATCCTGCAAAGAACTTATTGGTCACTGTAAATGTAGGTTCAACCGAAAGGTCAACACTTGCTTCAAACTTAAGGGTTTGAACAAGCGTGCCCGGATGTTCATTGTTGTTATAATCATAAATTACATTGTATTTGTTCCTTGTGTAGTAATATTTAAGAACTGTAGTTCCGTCAGGTAAAACTGTTGCTGAATTTACTGTTCCTGCTGCATTTAAGTCAACACTAAAGCCATCATATGTTGTCATTTTATTTGAAACTGTACTTTCTGTGTATGCTTTTTGCTGATTATCAACAATCGGTGCATCAAAATCATCAGTTTCTACCTTTTGTTTATAATGTTCAACAATAATTTTTACCAACGCAGGTGTCCATTTTGCATAAAGTCTATCAACGAGAGGCATTTTACTGCCGTCTGCAATCAAAACTCCTGTATCATCAGGCGCAGTAAACCAACCTGCAAACTCATAACCTGTTTTTGTAGGTGTCGGCAAGTTTTCAGTCTGTTCGTATTTATAATCCTGTGATAGAGTGGTGTTTCCGCCTGTTGCACCGTTATACTCAAGGTCTACACTAAACCTTATTCTTTGATAGTAACGTTTAAGAACAAGCTCCTCAGTTGAAGAAACTGTACCTGATATGGTGGTTTGCGGATGCGTAATTTCATTAAAGTAATCAAAATTCCTTGTAGGAATTGTCGCTGTCTGTCCCTCTTGTACATCATTTTTAACTTCGCGCACTTCACGGGTATAGTCGCCATTATCGGCATTTTCTAACCAATATTCAATAGCATAACCCGGATTGTCTGACCACTGTGCATAAATTGTAGTTCCGCCTACAGGCATTGTAAGACTTGTGATTTGCAAGCCACCTGTTGGTGCGTCATACCATCCTGCAAAGAACTTATTAGGAACTGTAATAATTGGTGCTGAAAGGTCAACATTTTGCTGATACTTAAACGTTTCTGTTTTTATTGTAGGTGTTGCACTTTCATTATAGTTATATGTAACTGTGTATTCATTTCTTGTATAGTAAACATTTAATACAGTCGTGTTGTCTTCTGATACTGTAATTTCATCATTTCTTGTGGTGTCAAATGCAAATCCGTCAATTAAAATAGCATAGGTTTCAGGTTTTACAGCCTCCCCTGCTGCTATAAATTCGGTTCTACTTGCACCATGCTGTGAATAATCAGTACCATCAATATTTTCAATTAAATGCTTAACTGTAAAATATGTGTCGGCCCAGCGTGCATATACAGTTGTTCCGCCCAAAGGCACTGTAATCTGTGTAACCTTGTTGCCGCCTGTCTGAGCATCAAACCAGCCAACAAATGTCTTTACGCCGTTTGTAAAGCCTGTTGTAGGAAGAACTACCAATTCTTCGTACTTATATGGTGCACTTGAAGGAAGCGATGTTGTTGCGCCACCAAAATCAAAGTTTACATTATAGCTGTTTCTTACAAATTTAAGTTCAATTACCAAAGGTGTTACAGATGAAACTACGCCGCTTGTTATGCTGCCTGTATCATATTCAAAACCTTCGTATGTCTTATCATTTGTAATGCTTACAACTTCATTGTCAAAACCGTAAAATGTCTTTGTATCAGCTGCTACCTCTGTGTAACTTACTCCGTCAACATTCTGTTTTAAATATTTTACAGTATATGCGTACTTCTGAATCCATTTTGCATAAAGGGTTGTGTTACTATTTGTAACATCTGTTCCTAATACACTCAAATTGGTAATCTGCGTACCTGTGCCGTTTTGACCTGTAAACCAACCACCAAAAGCAAACTGTTCACCTTTTGTAGGTGTTGGAAGAGCTATTGTTTCACCAAACCTATAACTTTGTGAAAGGGTGGTGTTGTTGCCGGTTGCACCATTATATTCAAATGTAAGGGTGTACTGATTTCTTGTATAGTAAAGTTTAAGCGTTAAATTGCCATCATTTGTACCGTTTGGCACTCTTGACGGATTGGATGTATCTTCACTAAATCCTGTGAAAGTCTTTGCTGTCGCAGTAACTGTTTCATTAAGTCCTGCCTGAATGTATTCAATTACTGCACCATCTTCAGGATATGTTCCGTCAAGTGCTTGTTTGTAATGCTTTACTGTGTATGACGGATTTACTGACCAGTATGCATAAATTGTAGTTCCGCCTACAGGCATTGTAAGACTTGTGATTTGCAAGCCACCTGTTGGTGCGTCATACCATCCTGCAAAATATTTGCCTGCTACTGTAGCTGTAGGTGGTGCAAGGCTGATATTTGCTTCATATTTAAGTGTAGCTGTATTGCTTCCGCCGGCCTCACCATAGTTATATGTAACTGTGTATTCATTTCTTGTATAGTAAACCTTTAAAACAGTAGTACCATTTCCAGCTATTGCAATTCCGCTATTTCTTGTAGCATCAAATGTAAAGCCTTCGATAGCTATGTCGTAATCTTCCGGTTTTACTATTGTTTCTGTGTATTCATTCTTTGTATCTGTTAAAGTTGTAGAATCCGGATATGTTCCGTCAATATTCTGTTTGTAATGCTCAACTTTAAATTCTACTACATCAGGTGTCCACTTTGCATAAAGTGTTCCGCCTGAAGTAATCTTGCTTCCGTCTGCAATTAAAATTCCTGTATTATCGAGTGCAGTAAACCAACCTGCAAAAATGTAACCTGTTTTTGTAGGTGCTGGTAAGTTTTCAGTTTGTTCGTACTTATATTCCTGTGTTAAAACTGTGTTGTTTCCGTCTGCTCCGTTGTAGTTAAGCTCTACTGTAAATCTTAATCTCTTGTAGAAGCGTTTAAGAACTAACTGAGGGGTCTCAGTAACTGTTCCTGAAAGTAATGTGTCGCCATGTGTGGGATATGCTTCAAATCCTGTAGGAATTGTTGAAAGTTCAGGAATTGATGCACTTTGACCTTCTACAACATCATTTTTTGCAGTTGAATATGCAGGATTTACTGTGTAATCAGCATCATCAGCGTTTTCAAATAAATACTGCAACTGATATGGAGGATTATTTCCCCATACTGCATAGAGATTCAAGTCTTCATCAGGCATTGGATATGCTACTATTGCTTCACCGCCTAAAGTCAGTGACCAGCCTGTGAAATATTTACCTGCAGGCCATAAGCTTGTGTCCGGTTCTGCAAGATTAACCTGTGCATCATACTTAACATCTGGTACTACTAAAGGTGCTGTAACATCGTTTTCGTAGTTATATGTGATGCTGTGCTTATTTCTCAGATAGTAAATATTTAAAACTGTGCTTCCGTCAGCTGAAACTGTTTTATCAACACTGCTTAAAAGGTCAACTGCAAAGCCAGTATACTGTTTTTTATAAGTATCAGCGCTGACTGTTGAATCTGTCAAAGCAGATTTTGTTTCTGTTTCAGCTTCGGTATATAAATCATCATCAATGTTTTGCTTATGATGTTTTACTGTAAAGTCTGAAGGAAGTGCTACCCAGTTTGCATACAAAGTACCAGAAGTAAATGCTGTGCCGGCTAAATCGCCTGCTGAAACCTTGGTTGCTGCATCAAATGTTGATGTTGTATACCAGCCTTCAACTTCATAACCCGGTCTTGTTGTTCCAGGTTCTGTAAATGCCTGACCGTACTTATATACAACAGGTGACACTGCTGTACCAAGACCTGTATCGAATGAAACTGTGTATGTTTCTCTGATGTAGTAAATCTTAAGAGCTGTACTTCCATCACCTGAAACTATAACTGATGGACTTGAACCGTCAAATATAAAGCCTGTAAAGTCTAATTTATGATCTACGGCATCAACTTCAATTCCTGTATAATCCTCTTTTATTTCTGTCTGCGAAGGAGTAGCAGAATATGTACCGTCAAGCTCTTGTTTGTAGTGCTCAACTTTAAATTCAACTACTGCCGGCACCCAATAAGCATAAAGTGTTCTGCCTGAAGTAATCTGGCTTCCGTCAAAAATCTTTTCGCCTGTGCCATTTATACCTGTAAACCAGCCTTCTAACATATAACCTGTTTTTGTAGGAAATGGCAACTCTATTGTCTGTTCGTGCTTATATTCTTTTGAAGGTATTATAACACCACCATCTGCACCCTGATAATCAAAGGTTATGGTGTATCTTGCTCTGTTATAGAATCGTTTGAGAGTTAACTGAGGAGTAGCTGTAACAACACCAGAGGTGTTGGTTTGTGGATGGACGATTTCTGTGAAATGTTCAAAAATTTCTGCAGGAATTGTCGCTGTCTGTCCTTCAGTCACATCATTTCTTACTTCTCGGATTACACATGTATATTCATCATCATCTGCATTTTCCAGCCAATACTCAATAGCATAGCCCGGATTGTCTGACCACTGTGCATAAATTGTAATATTTTCCGCCGGAACCCAAAGTGACGGGTACTGTGTTCCGCCTGCAGGCGCATTATACCAACCTGCAAAGAATTTACCCGGCACTGTAACTGTCGGCAAATATGCAAGGTCTACCTGCTGTCCATACTTAAGTGTTACAGTATGAACTGTTGCAGGTACGCCATCGTTGAAATTATACGTTACTGTGTATTCATTTCTTGTATAGTAAATAGCAAGTGTATTGTTTCCTGCTGCAACTGTAACATTAGGACTATTTGCCAAATCTACTGTAAATCCCGCATATTCGTTTTTGTAGTCCTGAGCTTTTAAAACTGTTCCTATTGCTATTGTCTGTTCAAGATCAGTTTCATAAAGCATCCAGTTTCCGTAAAAATCTTCCTGGTAGTGTTCTACTGTAAATGTGCCAGTAGTAGGTGCTGCAGGTATCCAATGTGCATAAACTGTAATGGCAGCAGATGTAATATCTGTTCCCAGTACGCTTGTGTTTTCAATTTTTGTTCCGGTTCCGTTTGGCAAAGTCCACCATCCACCAAAGGAGTCTGTTCCTTTTGTAGGTGTTGGAAGCACTAATGTTTCACCAAATTTGTAAACAGTTTTTGGTGTGCCTGAAATAGAACCGCCGGCAGCATTAAATGTGAATGTATAGGTGTTTCTCTGATAGTAAAGCTTAAGCACTAATGAGTTGTCAGCCAAAACTATACCGCTTGGCACTCTTTGTGCGTGAGAAGTGTTTTCATAAAAACCTGTATATGTTTTCGCAACAGCTGTAACGTTTGTTCCCGCATCTGCAGCTAATATCTGTGTATCCGCATCAACAATGGAATAGCTGCCATCAATATTTTCCTGATAGTGCTCTACTTTATATGTGTTTTGTGATGTCCAGTAAGCGTAAATGGTAGTATTTGATGTGCCGATTACAATCTGTGTTATCTGTTCTCCTACACCGTTTGGCTGTGTATACCATCCGCCAAAATTAAGTGCACCATTTGAAAACCCGGTTGTCGGAAGAACAACAGTTGCACCGTATTTATCTGTTTTGCTTGTTTGTGTACCTGGTGTAAGTGTAGCGCCCGAACCAAAATCAAAGGTTACTGTGTATGTGTTTCTTGTATAATACAGCTTCAATACTAAAGTGCCACCTGTAGCAACCGTACCGGTTGCAACTCTTGACGGATTTAATGTATCTTCGCTAAATCCTTCATATGTTTTTGCAACAGCTGTTACACTTAAGCCAACAGTGCCAGAAAGAGTTTCAGTTTCAAAAACTGCAAAACTTCCGTCTAAAGCTTCCTGATAATGTTCAACTGTGTAATTTGCAGTTGTTGGCGTAGGTGCAGGAGGTGTTCCGCCGCCACCGGTAGTTTTTTTCTTAAATGTAACTTCTGTGTGATCCTTCATGTAATTAAAATGCACTTCATCACTAAAATGATCAAAATGCACTACATCATTAACATTTTTAACTGTAACGCCACCTTCAAAGTTACTGTTTTCGAACGAAATATGTGTAGCACCTCTTATAAGAATGCGACCAGTTACTTTTACATTTTTAAGAACAATAGTGCTTGTTCCAACACCGTCACCCAAAATAAGGTCACCGTTAATAACTAAATTACTCAACGAAGTAAACGGCTTATTAACCATAACATTACCTTTGAATGTCGTAATTCCGTCTTCTTCGTTATAATAATGTTTAATAATGTTGTGAAGCAGTTGTGCAAACTCTTCTCTTGTTATAAACGCCTTTGGATTCATATTAGACTTTTCATCGCCGTTTACATAACCACAAGCAGCCATCGAAGCAAGCGGATCTATTGCCCAATCAGAAATATCAGCCTTGTCTTTGAATTTGTCAAGATTTGATGCCGCATATCCGCTTAAAACCATAGCTCTTGCAACAATAGCTATAGCCTCTTCTCTTATAATAAAAGCATCGGGGCGCATAGTTCCACCTGCGTCACCGTAAAGTGTTTGCATATTATAAGCTTTCTTTATATCATTATAGTACCATTGTGACTGGGATACATCTGCAAATGCTGAAATATCCTTGGTTACCGTAGAACCAAACGCACGGTTTATAATTGTCGCCATTTCAGCTCTTGTAAGATTATCATGAGGATATATACGTTCGCTTGTTTTTCCATATATTAAACCATTTTCAACAGCATGAGCCATTGCAGTTTTTGACCATCCTGTAGGAAAATCCACAAAGCCATATAAACTGTCTGCCGGCACTGAATTATCTGCAAAAACCGGCAGTGCTGTCGGCATAAGCATAGTCAGTGCAATAATCATGCTTATAAGTGATTTAACACACTTCTTCATACCTTTTTCTCACCCTTTCTGAATTATTTGTTATGTCAATTATTCGCTTTTTGCTTCCAAAAGCGGGATTTCTGCTAACACCGGGATACCATACTTCATAACATCGTCGCTATTCTTAACTGTGTCGTCAAGCCATTCAATTAAAATAGCAAGTGCGCATCCCAAAACCACTCCTAATATCAAACATAAAAATACATTTTTCGTTACATTAGGATAAGAACGTGTCAAAGGCATTTCTGGATGATCAATAATTCTAACGCTTCCGCCAATAACAACTCTCGAAATTTCCGCCTGAGCGTTATTTAACATTGTTTCAACAATGATTGCCGCATGCTCCCTGTTCGGACAAGTTGCAGTTATGCTCATAATTTCACTTTCATTTTCATTGCTCATTGAAACCATTCTTGAAATTTCTTTGTAATTGTAATTAAGTCCGCTTTCTGCAGCAACAATTTTATAAAAAGTATTGCTCGAAAGAATCAGTGAGTATGTATTTGTCAGCTCCTGAGCAGCCAAGATTGAATTGTAATCAAGACTTGTGCCGCCATGTGATGAAGCTGTGTTGTCAATTGTTATATACAGTGTGCCTCTTGCAGAATATAGAGGTGTAATTGCAAACTTTGAATACCCAAAACTAATAGAACCTGATAAAATAGTAATAATAGCAACAAGCCACCATCTCTTAAGAACTGCCTGAACTAAACCCCAAATATCTATTTCTCTTTCTTCCATTTCAAATTTCATCCTTTCCGTATATTGTGTAAATATCAATCATTCCAAATAAGTCTTCTTAAACTCACGTCGTCAGGGTTTATGTACATATCATTAAGTGGCTGGTTTGTTGAAATGTCAATTATATAAGTTGTCCCTTCTTTTGCTGCAACATCAGTGTTCATATCACACTTACCGATAATTTCACCCAGTCCTAATCCTTTAGGGTTTGAAGCCACATAAATCTTTGTTCTCATTACAACTTCGTCGCCGGCATTTGAAATAAGTGTAGGATATACTCTTAGTACAATCTCGGTGGCTCTTGATTTTGCTTTTCCCTGAATACCGTCTGCGAGAGTAGTAAATATTTCAAAGAAATCTTTTGAAAATACTGTAAATTCTGAAGCAGAGCCTTCAATAGGTGTTTTATAAACCACCGCAGGAAGTTCTTTTAATAAAATACCAAAATCTTTATCAGCTTCTTTATAAAGATAAGCATCTGTGCTTAATTTTTCGTCTTGTTCTTTGCCATTTGAATAGCTGATTTGTGAGCCTGTTAAGCTATCGAGCTGCAAAATAAGTGATGCAATTTCTTTATGAGTAATTGCTTTATCATTGTGCAAAAGTCCGTCTGCACTTGCAAACACGCCACGTCTGTTTGTATATGTAAGAAGCATATTAAGCATGGTTTTGCTTCTTTCAACTGTTGCATCCTTGTAATAGTCGTCCATTCTTCCAATAACAGGTGACTCGTTTGCTTTAAACATATAACCATACATAAGTGCCGCTATAGCTTGTTGCTGATTTGCTTTACTTTCTGCAAATTCTTTATTGTTATTTTCTTCACCAAATACCTGTTTTGCCATGTGTGCAATATCGTTTGCATATTCACTTTCAAAAGCAGGAACTCCTATGTACAAATCTTTATTGTAAGGAATTTGCTGTGTCTGATATGCAAGTCTTAATGCCGCCCTTGAAATCTCCCCAACTGTAACTGTATCATTTTCATTGTACTTTTTATCAAAAAGCATTGCCCTGTTAAAAATGTTTTCCAAAACAATACTATCTACGTTGTCTGCAAGCAATTTTTGTTTTGAAGTATCAACTTTTCTTGAGCGTAATATTAGTGTAACCGCCTCAGCTCTTGACAAATCATCTTCCAGCCTTAAGTTTATACCGTCATCGCCAATCATAAGTCCGTATGAATATGCCCATGCGACAGCTTCCACATTTTTATGCTGATTTTCAATCAATCCAGGAACCTTTGCATCAGTTTTGATACCGTATCTGTTCCATAAAATATCTAAAACTTCTGCTCTGGTGATATTTTCATCAGGACGGAAATTCTTTCTGTCCATATCAACGCCTGAGTTCATAACGTAGCTGTATGCCCAGTGGCTCTTTGGAAGGTCTGCAAAGTCCTCGCCTTTTGTAACATTAATTGTTCCGATAAGCTTTACAAACTCAGCTCTTGTAACATGAGCTTCCGGACGGAATGTGCCATCGCTATATCCGTTGATAACACCTTTTGAGCTTAACTCAATAATGTTGCTGTAAGCCCAGTAGCTGCTCGTTAAATCTGAAAATGAAACTGCAAAAACGCTAAGCATCAAGCTTACACAAATCACTGCACATAAAAATGTGCTAAAAATCAGTTTTTTCTTCATAGTATTCATCCTTTTAAATTATTCTCTGTCAAATCCGACAGCATTGTATATTGTAGTGACAGCGTCTTTTTCTTTATTGCACAAAAGTTCAAATACCGGAACTCTTTCCAAAACGCCGTCTATAAGTGTTAAACAATTTTCCATAAGCGTTCCTACAGGAGGCTTTCTGAATTCGTTGAACACTCTGTAAAAAGCATCTAACCCTGTAAGTTTTTTTGCCGAATTCTTTTCCGCTCTGTCAAGGCTTACAATAGCCTTAAGTGGAACTTTTATATTTTTATTAATCGCAGTTTTGCCGCTCCACGGAGATCCGTAAGCAAAACATACGTTATTTTCTATCTTAAGTATCGGTGTATCATCATTAAAGATTGATACATCTTTTTTAAATACATCTTTCCAAAGCGATGTATGGGTAGATTTTCCTGTTCCCGACGGTGCCGAAAACAAAATCCCTTTTTCTTTATAGCTTATAGCAGAAGAATGAAAAACTCCTGCGCCCAAGCTTAATACCGAGTATGTAAAAACATCGCCCAATAAATAAAAAATTCTTTGAGCTATTGGCAATCCGCCAAAGGGCTCAACATCATAAACCGAAAGACTGATATTTTTAAAATTTTCATCCCAATCAACTAAAGCCGCAATCTCTGGGATATCGGTATATTTTATGTACGCACCGAACGTGCCGTCATTTTTTTTAAACCAAAGCCATCTTCCGACTCTTTCACCAACATGCACCAATCCGTCGGGGAGAGCAATATTTTTTTCTTCTTTACACCTGATTGTAAAGTCAGCTTCCCCCGAAAAAGTGCTTTGGTAATCCTTCATTCTCATAAAAATGTAAGAAGGATGCTCACTGATAACATCAATATTAAAACCTGCGACAGTATATTGCATATTTAGTGAACATCCTCTCAAATTTTTATTTAATTTGCAGTGCTAAAATTAGCTTAAGCTCTCCCCCTGAAGTTTGTATGTTTCCAAACCTTTCTGAGCAAGTGCAGAGCCTGCCGATCTTTTATAGATAGTTTTCGGCACTAATGCAGCAATATTTTCAGCAACTGCTAATTCAACAACCTCTAAAACAGGTTTCTGATATTTTTTCATGATAAATTCTCCTTCTGAATTTGTATCGTTAAATGATACAGTCGCTTTTATTACTGAGCAGTTACAACCTTAGTTGGTGTAACTTTGTCTACTGCATAAGCAGCTACTTTGTAGTTTGTTCCTGCAACAAGCTGATCATCTTCAACTTCTACACAGAATCCACCGTCAGCACCTTTACCTAATGCAGGTAATTTAACTGCTGTTGTGTAATCGCCAGCTTCTTCAAATGAAACTGTTGTAGAAATGTCAGCGTCTTCTGTTGCAAGGATAATGCCATAATCTGCATCGTCAGCACAAACTGCTTTAGCAAATGCTGTGATTTTTCCAGTTCCAGCTACAACGTCGCCGATTCTAACAGAAACTTCTGCTTCTTCTGTTGTAATAGCTAATGTACCATTTGATCTGATAACATTGCTTAAAACAACGATTGCGCCGTCTTTAACATACCAAGCATCTACAGTTGTAGCGTCAGCAGCACCTTCTGCTGTAAATGTAACAGCATTAACAGCCTGACCTGCTACTAAGCTAACAGGAATTTCTCTTGCAAGAAAGTCCTCGTCGCCTTCGAATGTGTAAGCTGCATCTACAGTAGGAACAACTTCTGTTGAAGAAAGTTCTCCGTTAACAGTTACCGCAATTTCGTAGCCTTCTTTGTCAGGTGTTACTGTTGTGCCTTTTCCGCCGAACTTAACTGTTGCTTTTACATCATCAGAATCTGCCTGATATGTAAAAGTAACAATGCGGGTATCATCTGCTGTTGCCTGGTCGATGTAAACTGCATTAGCTTCTGAGAAACCGTTGCCATTATACGCAACGTAAGTAGCCATGTCGCCTTCATCTAAACCGAAAGCTCTAGATGTAACTTCGATAGTACCTTGATTAAGATAATTTGTCGTTGTTGTGTATGATGCAGCAAATGAAACAACGCCAGAAGATACTAACAAAGCTAAGGTTAATGCAAGCGCACTTACTACTTTGATAATTCTCTTACATTTCATCTTTATTCCTCCCAAACAAACTTTATAAAATTTCCTGCCTGTCGATGGAAACTTTTCCGCCTTTTACACTTAAAAGCTTGCTGCAAACTCCAAGTGCTTCCTTGCGATGAGTTATGAAAAGACAAGTCTTATTCATCCTCTTTATTTCCTCCAACACCCTGATTTCGGTCTCGCGATCCAGCGCCGACGTTGCTTCATCAAGCAACAGGACTTCAGAATTCCGATACAATGCCCTTGCGATAGATAATCGCTGTACCTGTCCTTCAGAAAGACCTAGGCCGCCTTCACCTAAACCGGTATCAAGCTTTAATGGCAACTGACTGACCATTTCATCAAGCTGCGACACTTTGATGCAATGTTCAACCAGCTTTATATCTATGTTGTCAGAACCAAACGCCACATTTTCTGCGATTGTGCCGGATAAAATCAGGTTACCTTGTGGCACATAAGAAAACAGGCTTCTGGTTTCTGTATCAACCAAAACTCTTTGACCATCCTGGTCAACTATGTAAATCTCACCCTGTTGGGCATTAAGCACCCCTAAAATAAGTTTAATGAGTGTGCTTTTCCCAATTCCCGACTCGCCGTAAATTCCAACGATGTCACCTTTTTCAATCTCACACGAAGCACCGTCAAAAACAGGCTTTTCATCGTATGTAAATGAAACATTGTCAATAACTATCTTAGAAAAACCGCTTATTTTGTTGTGATTTTCCGTGTGCTTCTCATCGGGAAGATTTTCAAGTTCCAAAATTCTTTCTGATGATGCAACTGCCGAATAGTATTGCGGGAAAAGTGATGACAGTGACTTTAAAGGAGACTGAATCTGAGAAACAAGTTCAAGCATTGCAACAATCTCACCAATAGTCAAAAGTCCCAAAGAGAGCTTATATGCTCCCCATATAAGTGTCAGATAATAGCCCGCCGTAATGGACAAAAAGAACATTACGTTTGCTAAAATACTAACATCATTTTTCTTTATCAAAACCTTGTAGTTAGCAAGTTGATAAGCATTACACTTGTCGGTCACATGCTTTTGTTTTTCAAAAGCCTTAATGACCAGAAGATTTCTAAAGCATTCCTGCATAAAGGATTTAACAGTACCATCAGTTTGAACTGACTCTTTGTGTAATACTTTAAGCTTTTTTCTGAAAATCCTTGCAGTCAGCAATGCAAGCGGCGCAACTATCAGATAAATAACTGCGTATACAGAATCAAACGCAAACAGCACCGCAAAGCTTAAACAAACACTAATGCCGAGTGCAAGTGCTGTAGGTATAATGTCTACCACGGCACTTGATACAACATTTACATCGCTTGAAAGCCTGTTGACCAATTCGCCTGAGTGATAAAAATTCACTTCGGTAAGGTCTTTGTTTACAACACTGTGGAATAAATCCGTTTTTATTTTAATTCTCGCCTTTGCCTGCACATTAACATAGCATTTTGAGAGGATAATTTGCAAAACAAGTTGCAAAACAATCAATAAAAACAATATGGTTGTTTCTTTGATTAAGCTTCCGCCAATAGTTTTGGATGCAACATCCAAAACGCGCTGGGAAGAAACTGCAAAGCCGACGCCAAATACATTAATAAGAATTGAAATGACAGTAAGAACAAATACCCCGCTTAAAGAGCTTTTAACATTCTTAAAAAACCATTTCTTAGCGATATCTTTATTTTTCAAATTCACCATTTCCTCAGTTTCCTAAGTATTCTAAGTATTTTACGTCTGTTTTTGATTACGGCAGACCATACAACGCAATACAGCTTATACATACTGCTTTTGCAGGAAATAACTTTCATGCCGTCTCTGATTATATTATCAACCTTTGCAATTACCTGACTTTCATAAACCGGATGTTCAAGCTCCTGTTCAAAGTCACCGGCGATTGACAATGTATCGTTATCTTTTTTTAATACTCTGTGGAGAACATACGACCCGTCTTTTCTTTTGTAAAGAACAATGTCATATTTACCGATACTGTCGCACTTTACAACTTCAACCTCATCACGACTGCCTCTGAGCAAGGGATACATACTGTTTCCCTTGACGGTAAAACGCACACGCTCAGCCGTTTTCAAAATGTCGCTTATAAGAGGCATAAGTTCTTTTGTGCTTAAAACTTTTTTTATACTCATACCAACAAATTCTTGTCCTTCAGCAGATTTAAGAACTCTGTAATATCCAAAGTTGCTGTTTCTTCGTCAACGTCATATTCACTTAAAAGCAACTGTAAAAGTTGCTGCTCTGTTTTGTCCTGAGTAAGCTGCTCCCAAAGGAATGCACCGGTTTCATTAAGAGAAATCATCGCCTTAAAGTCAACCATACTGTCCCCCGTTGGAACAACAATATATTCGCCGGCTACTTTTCTTAATAAAAACCCATCTTTAAGACGCATCAGTTCACCTTCCAAACATAATTTTGCAAGCAAAAAAGTGCATAGTTATACCTATGTACGGTAATTATATCACACATATTTCTCAAAATCAAGTGTTTTTTTCTAAAAAAAATCGACAAAAAAGCACATACAACCTCTCTACACAAGAGAGGCTGCATTTAAATTTATTCACCACAATATTTAGTAGGATTTAAATATGCGCCGTTCTTTCTAATTTCAAAATGAAGGTGCGGGCCGGTACTGTTTCCGGTACTTCCTACATAGGCAATAAGCTGGCCTTTTGCAACCTTTTTGCCTGTGCTTACCACAAGTTTTGAACAATGTGCATACAATGTCTCGTAACCGTTGCCGTGATTAATCTTAATCATTCTTCCATAGCCTCCGCTCCAGCCCGATGCGGTAACTGTTCCGCCGTCTGATGCGTAAATAGGTGTTCCGTATGATACTGCCCAGTCAACTCCTGTGTGATATCCGCGGCTGCGGTTACCAAACGAAGATGAAACATAACCTCCCGAAATTGGTTTTGCAAACCTTCCTGTTGCCGCAGTTTTTGGTTTGGGTTTTGTTCCTACCAAAAGGATTTCATTAACCGGCTCGCTTATGACAGTTTTTTCTGTTATTTCACGTTCTACTTCGCTATTATTAACATAGGTGACAGTAGCTCTTATCCTTGTTTCTCCGTTTGAACCTTTCTGATATGTTCTGTATGTTCCTACATTTAGGCTTTTATCATATCTTTTTTCTGTTTCATACGGATGATACTCTGTATAAGTTATATCTTTTACTACTTTTATGTCCATAATAGGCTCGGGATATTTGACTCTTAAAACACTTCCGATTTGTATTACCTCACTGTCTAAATTATTAAGTGTCATAAGATAATCTGTAGGCATATCGTTATCAATACCAATGCTCCACAACGTGTCTCCCTCTTTAACAACATAAAGACCTTCTTTTGAGTCGGTTCCTGAAAGCCTTGACATTGCAGCATCTAGGTCTAACACTTCAGTATATACTACCTTTTCCTGTCTGTAAGTAACCTCATTTTCACTTTCTACCGAAAGGATAGTTCCGTCTCCGCAAACCTTGTCCTGATATTTTTTAATAAAATCTTTTGCGCTGTCTGCATCTTTTGCCGCAAAAGCAAACTTGCCGTCTATATAAACTGCTGCTGCATCTTCATAAAATGAAAGCTCGCTTTTGATTATCTGCTCTATGTCATCTTCTTTTACAAACCTTGAATCAGGTGCAAATGACGGAACAAGGTCAGCAGATATATCAATGTCTTTTTCTCCTTCAATACTGTCAGAAAGTTCTTTTATAATACCGTCAATCTTGCCGAGCGTTGCATCTTTTTCTGATACATACCCTATTGTCTTGTTGTTAAAAACAACAGCATATCCAACCTGAACATTTGCTATAATTGTCAAAATGACAGCAAACACAAAAAAACCGATTGCCGTGCTTTTTGCCGCTACCGAATTTGCTTTTATATAATTAACTGCGTGCTCTGCTAAAACTGTAATTTTACGCGGGGTTTTTTTTACTTTAACCTCTTGAGCAACGCTGGAATTTTCGCCGCCGTTTTCCATATTTGGGTCTTCTTGATTTGAAATAATATTTCGCATCTTTTTACCTCCCATTTTTAATATATCCGATAAATTATGTAATTATTACGAAATTGTTACAATGTTATAATTTCTGTCCTCTTTTTTCATTTCCTTTTTATTATAATAAAAAATTTGCTTTTTTTCAATAATTATAATATACTAATTAAAAAGAAAGTGAGGGAAAATTTTGTTTGAGCTTATTTCAGGTCTTTTAAAATACTTGTTTATTACAGCCATTTACTTTTTTATGTTCAGTATCATAAGACTTATATATCTTGATATTAAGCACTCGCGTATGGGTACCGTTTTAGATGACAGCCCGTATATCAAGCTTATGAACAAAATCAAATCCGTCCCTTTCAGAGTTGAAGAAAGCTATAATATAAAAAATAAATATACTGTCGGCAGAGGATCTAAAAACGACATTATAATCGCCGACCCATTTATGTCTACCGTGCATGCTCAGTTTTTAAAATCGCACGACTTATGGACAATAGTTGATAACGACAGCACCAACGGCACTTTCGTAAACGGCGACCGTGTAGGTGCAGAGCCTTGCGCTGTAAAAACAGGCGACCTTATTAAAATAGGTCAGCTTATGTTTATTTTTGTTGAACCGATTTTTGATGAGGAATAAAAATGATATCAGGTACAAATCCAAGATTAGTCTTTAAAAGAATAATTGCATACTTGTTTACGCTTTTGGTTATGACATCAATTTTTGTTTTTTCCGCCCAACCTGCAAAAGAGTCTACTAAAACCAGCAAAGCCATAACCAGAAAAATTGTAGATGCCGTTACAAAAAACAAAAATATTTCGCAGAAAAAAAAGAACGAACTTGTAAAAAAATGGAACAATTTTATGCGCAAGCTTGCTCATTTTTCTTTGTTTTTATTGCTTGGCATATCAGGCTTTGCAAGTGCATCGCTTACATTTATTAAAAAGGGAAAGCATTATATACAAAAAAATGCACTTTACACTTTCTTGTTTTGTGTGTTGTACGCAATAAGCGATGAAGTTCACCAGATTTTTGTTCCGGGAAGAAGTGCTCAAGGTTCTGACCTTTTAATTGACTCGGCAGGAAGTGCTGTCGGAATTATTATAATATGGTTTATATTTTATTTATGGGCAAGGAAAAAAGCAGTCGCATGACTGCTTTTTTATATTACATTACATATAAAAGAATGCACATGAAATGCAAAAAGCTTCCTAAATCTACAAACAGGTGAAATACACTGTGAATGTATTTGGTATTTTTCTTTTTGCCGATTACATAAAACACAGCTCCCAACGTGTAAGCTATCCCCCCGCTTACCAAAAACATCATTCCGCCAAAGCCAATGCCTGTCGCTACTGTCTTTATGCTGAAAATAATGCACCAGCCAAGCACAAGATAGCAAATAAGAGAAAATCTGTCATATTTTTTCAAGTCAATGGCGTTTAAAACAATTCCCAAAATTGCAACTGCCCACACAACCCCAAAATATCCCCAGCCAAGTGCCAAAGATGCCTCTCTTACCGTGCAAAGCACAATAGGTGTGTATGTTCCTGCAATAAGTATAAATATCGAGCAATGATCTATTACCTGAAATACCTTTTTGGCGGTAAGATGCGGTTTTAATCCGTGATAAATGCTCGACATTGTGTAAAGTATAATCATTGTTGCCCCAAAAATCGCACCGCTTACCACACCATATACATTTGAGTTTATTGCCGCCATAACCACGCACAAAACAAGCGCCACAATTCCCATTGCACCGCCTACGATATGTGTTACCATATTCATAATTTCCTCACCTTTTGTATATGGAGGAAGTATTCTGTCTTTAAGCTTCGTTCTTTCCATTGTGTTCTCCTGTAATTTTTTGTTAAGTATATCATCAAATCAAGTATTTGTCAATTTGGTTTGTCTGACATTTTGTAGCTTTATAAATTGTTTTGTTTATTTTCCCAAAGGTTTGAAATTCTTTTATAAAGGAAAAATGTTATAACAGAATTTACCGCAGCTTTAACAAAATTAAAAGGAATTATAGCAGGAAGCAGCAATCCTTTTATCACCGAAACAGGTGCGCCCATAAAATAAGGTGTAATAAAAAGATTGGCAGGTATCATAACTAAAGTCATTGTAAGCGTGCCTATAACAAGTGATATCGCCGCACCCTTTTTGGTGTGAAGCTTTTTATATATAACTCCTGCAACCAGGCAAAAGCTTCCTGTTGAAATAATGTGCATCAAAATACCATATAAGCCGCTTGACGCACTAACTGTAACTCCCTGAATTACAGAGGTTACAACAGTAAGTAAAAGTCCGGCTAGTGGGCCAAATGAAAAAGTGGCAATAAAAATAGGAACATCTGCAGGGTCATATTCTAAAAACGGTGCAGCCGCAAAAAGCGGAAAATGAATGATTGACACCAAAATCACCGAAACTGCGCAAAGCATCCCCATAACTGTTAGTATTCTCAAATTCTTTTTGTCCATTAAAATCTTCCTTTCATTTTAAGAGGCAAAAAAATGCCCCTTTAATGCAAAGGGGCATAAATATACATATTTACTTCTTTCATCCGGACTATACCGTCGGCTCTGGAATTTCACCAAATCAGTGTTTTTAACACTCGCGGGCTTTACCGCCGGTAGGGAATTTCACCCTGCCCCGAAGCTCTATTAAATTTTAACATTTTATCTCTTTTATGTCAAGAGGCTATAAAGCTCTGATATTATTTTTGCAATAGGCACATTTGACATAAAACCTTTGCTTATTCTTCAAAGTGTTTTTTTACATATTTTATATTCCTGCCTGTTGCAACAGAAAACTTTCCGCCTTCTGCCTGAAACTCTTTTAAGGAATTTATATTTTGCTCAGTTGGTTCGAAGGTTACGTCCATATCTGAGCATATCAAAATTCCGTCATATTTCATTTATTATTCCTCCGGTGTAAAAAGTGCCTGTCCCTCGACGGACAAATCAATTACTCCTGCCTCTGACCTTGAAAGCTCGGAAACTGTAGCTTCAAGCATTTTAAGCTTGTAATCAAGTCTGTAGTTTCCGCCTGTTTTCACTGTTTTATTGCCGTCTATAATAAAAGTAACATTATCTGCATTTTTAATGTTTATTAAAGATGTTCTTTCTAAAAGCTCATGCTCTTTTAATGTATCCAAAAGCTCGCCCATTGCAACAATTCTTTGCTCGTCTGTAGTTTTTAATGTCTCTCCCGCCTTTTGTTTTGCAAGTTTTATTCCAACAATTTCAGGAAAATTAAGTTGCTCTTTAACTGTTTCTAAAAGTCTGCCTGTTTTATCAATAAGCATATATCCGTTTGCGTATTTTATGCAGGCAACGGGCACTCTTTCTGTAACCTTTATCATCACTCCGCCGGGAAGATGCCTTGCAATGCTCACTTCATCAATATATGCAATTTTTTTAACTTGGGCTTTGCTCTTTTTTATGTTTAATCTGAATATATTTTGCTCATAATCAACGCCTGATGCTTTTACAATTTCGCCAAACTTTGTTTTTTCATTACCTGTTACATCAATCCATTTGATGTTAAAGACCGGTGTCATCATAAAAGTAATAACAGCTATAACCGCCAAAAAACATATAAAGCGATTTCTGGCGGCTCTTTTTTTTCGTTTTCTGATTTCACGGCGGTTAATATCAATAATTTTCCCGCTGTTTTTTGGTTGTTTTTTCATTTAATTATCCCTTAAATTCTTTGTATATCTGCACCTAAACTTCTAAAGGTTTTTTCTAAGCTTTCATATCCTCTGTCAATAAAATTTATGTTTCCGACTGTACTTTGTCCTTTGGCACAAAGCCCTGCAATTACAAGCGCTGCACCGCCCCTTAGTTCATGAGCAAGCAGCATATCGCCTTTAAGCTCAGACACTCCGTTTATCTCGGCAGTATCGCCGAAAACCTTAATATCTGCACCCATATTGTTCATATATGGCACATGGCGGAAACGGTCTGTAAATATTTTTTCACGAAGGACCGTTTTCCCGTCTGCAACCGCAAGACAAGCTGTAAGTGCCGGCTGAGCATCTGTAGGAAATGCAGGATAAACTTCTGTCTCTAAGCTTCCTATTCCGGAAAAATATTTTCCACGTTTTATACTCATCCAGGATTTGTTTTCCTGTATTTTAGCTCCTGATTTTCTTAAAGCATTTGTAACAGCGTCTAAATGGTCGCATCTTACATTGTTAAGAACGATTTCACCGTCAGTTGCAAGTGCAGCACACATAAATGTTGCCGCCGCAATTCTGTCAGGTATAACTTTATACTCTGTATCTCTAAGAGTTCCCACTCCGTTTATTATTATTCTGCCTGTTTCGGCTCCTGTTATATCTGCGCCCATAGAGTTCAAAAAGCCTTGTAAATCAACAATTTCAGGTTCTTTTGCCGCATTTTCTATAATTGTCTGTCCGTTTGACACGGCAGCCACCAGCATAATGTTTTCTGTGGCTCCCACACTTGGAAATGGCAAAACAATTCTTTCAGGAATTATTCCATTGGTAATACATGTTAAGTGGTTTTCACATTCTAAAATATCCACACCTAATTTTTTAAGGCTTTCAATATGTATATCTATAGGTCTTGCACCTATTTCGCATCCACCCGGATATGATAAAATGGCTTTTTTAAGGGTTGAAATCATACTGCCAAGAAAGATTACCGAAGACCTCATTTTATGCATAAGGTATTCGGGAATAATATGTTTGTCTGCAAAACTAGAATTGCAGATAACCGTTCCGTCGGAAAATGAAGCATCACAACCCAGGCAATTTAAAATATCAACTGCCGCCCGAACATCCGACAAATCGGGGCAATCATGAATAACACATTTACCTTTGTTTAAAAGGCAGGCAGCTATAAGCGGCAATGCAGAATTTTTAGAACCCTGAACGGTTATTTCACCCAAAAGGCGCCTGCCACCTGATAAAGCAAAGCAGTTCAATAGTTGCACCTCCAATAAAGCTATGCTTTATCTTATGCAAACTGTTTTTGTTTGGTTACTTTGATTTGTTTTGCCTGATAGATTTAGAAATATTTAAAAGGATTCCCATGCCTGCCATTAAAAACACCAAAGAAGAGCCTCCTGCGCTGAAAAACGGCAATGGCATACCTGTTACCGGCATTGACGATGTTACCACCGCAATGTTTACAATTATCTGAATTGCAATAAGCGCCGTAATTCCTGTGGCCAGATAGCAACTGAATTTATCAGGTGCGTTAACTGCAATGTAAATTCCGCGCCATATAAGTGCTGCAAAAAGCAGTATAACAACAGCCGCACCCAAAAAACCTAATTCTTCACAAATAACCGAAAATATAAAATCATTCTGCGGTTCGGGAAGATATAAAAACTTTTGTCTGCTTTGCCCGATTCCAAGTCCGAACATTCCGCCTGAACCAATAGCATAAAGTGACTGTCTTATCTGCCAGCCTTCTCCGCTGGGGTCACTTCCCATAGGGTCTAAAAACACCGCCATTCTTTCTCCACGATAGCCGCTGAATGCAAGGAAGTATATTGCAGGAATTGCAACCAAAAGACATATTGCAAAGTATTTCATTTTTGCGCCTGAAACAAAAAGCATTGCAACCGTAACACCAAATAACAAAAGTGTACAACTGAAGTGCGGTTCAAGCATAAGCATAAGTGCAAACACTCCATACAGAATAAGATAAGGAACAAAATCTTTGAAAAACGTGGATTTTTCCCAGTTTTGTACCGACATCTTATGTGAAAGCATTATAATAAGCGAATATTTTGCAACCTCAGACGGCTGAAAGCTAAACCCACCTATTCCAATCCATCTTTTAGCACCATTAATCCCGGGGAAAGCTAAAACTATCAACAAAAGCCCGATGGTTGCCACATAAAACATAAATGAATACTTTTTATATCTTGCATAATGAAAGTTTGACGTAAACAGCATAGCAATAAAGCCAAGTACCGCCCAAATCATCTGTCTTTTTAAGAAATAATAACTGTCCCCGTTTTGAACCTGTGCAGTAGGTGCTGACGCAGAAAAGCACATAATGAGTCCAAAACAAACTAAAACCAAAACAAGATTAAACAAAACAGGATCAGTCTTTGTAAAACCCATATATTCTTTTGTGACAGATTTTGCAGCAGATTTTCTTACAGGTTTTTTTCTCAAAGCCTGACACCTCTTTTCATTTAAACTTTTAAATCACCGCAAACAACGCAATAACAGTACACAAAAGCGTTATAAGCGAAAACATATACACAATCTGAACTTCCTTTAAGCCTTTCATTTCAAAATGGTGATGAATAGGAGCCATAAGAAAAATTCGTTTCTTTGTCTTTTTAAAGTAAGCAACCTGAATTATTACTGAAAAAGCCTCTATTACATATATTATGCCCACAAGCAACAAAATAAGCTCCATTTTAAGTAAAATTGCAAGTACGCAAACACATCCGCCCAAATATAAAGAGCCTGTATCCCCCATAAACACTTTTGCAGGGTGATAATTATAAATTAAAAATCCGATTAATGCACCTGTTATGCTTGCTGCAAAGTATGATGAATCATAGCTTCTGAGCAATATTGATGCGATGGTAAAAAAGAGTGAAACAACCGCTGTAACACTACCTGCAAGACCGTCTAAACCGTCAGTTAGATTAACTGCGTTGGTAAAGCCAATCATAAATACCGAAATGAATATAATATAAAACCACGAAAGATCAAAAGATATATTAACAAACGGGATTGTAATTTCTGTTGTTACATATCCAAGCTTAACTGCTAAAACTAAAAACAACACCGAAACCAGCGTCTGACCTAAAAGCTTTTGTTTTTCATTAAGCCCTAAATTTCTCTTGAAGTAGATTTTGATAAAATCATCCAAAAATCCTACTACACCAAACAAAAAGGCTGCTATTATACCAAGTCTTAAAGCGGGTGTCCGACACACCGCCAAAGATACAACAGTAATAACTACTAAAAAACAAATTCCGCCCATCGTGGGGGTTCCGTTTTTATTTTCGTGCCATTTAGGACCTATTTCTCTTATTGTCTGACCGAATTTTAGTTTATGAAGTGCGGGAATTAAAATGGGCATTATCACCGCAGTAAGTATGAAAGAAACTATAAGGCTTATATAAACCGTTTTATCCATTTTTAATCTCCTTTATCAGAAACCAAGTAAATGCTCAGAAATTTCTTCAAGTTTCATTGAGCGTGATGCTTTAACTAAAACTATATCTCCGGATTTAATAAAACTGTCCAAAAATTCGATTGCGCTTTTGTTATCTTTAAAGCTTTTTGCATTTTTTTGATTAAATCCATGGTTTACTGCGCCGGTTGCAATTTCACCGCTTTTATTTCCTACCGTAATTAAAAAATCCACGCCAAAATCCACAACATATTTACCAACTAATCTGTGTGCGTATTCAGAAAGCTCACCCATCTCAAGCATATCACCCAAAACAGCAATTTTTCTTTCGCCTTTAAGCTGATTTAATATCTTAAGACCTGCCTCCACAGACGATGGGCTTGCATTATAGCAATCGTTAATAACGGTAATTCCGCCCGAATGCAGAATGTTTTGGCGCATTTTACCCGGAACAAAATCTTTAAGTGCGGATATTATGTCCTCAGGCTCTGTATTAAAATGTCTTGCGACAGCATAAGCGGCCAATGCATTTTTTACATTGTGGTCACCAAGCACAGGAATTACTGCGTGGTATCTGTTTCCATTATCAATAATGTCAAACTCAGTATTTACGCCGTCAGAAAAAATATTTTCTGCTCTTAAATCTGCATCTTTATTTTCTGTTCCGTAATAAATATGTTTATGCTTTAAGCTTTCCTTTAATGATAAAAGCATATCATCGTCTGCACATAAAACCACAAACCCGTCATCAGGAAGATGTGAAAGCAGCTCTGTTTTTGCTTTCAAAATATTTTTTCTTGAGCCTAACTTTTCAACATGGGAAAGTCCGATGTTAGTAAATACTGCAACGCTCGGGTTTACAAGTCCTGCCAAATAGTCAATCTCGCCAAACCCGCTCATTCCCATTTCCACAACGCCTACCTGATGCTCGCTGTTAAGTCTTAGCAAAGTAAGTGGCAAGCCTATATGGTTATTAAAGTTTTTCTGAGTTTTAAGTACATTGTATTTTGCAGAAAGTGCACACGAAATCATATCTTTGGTTGTTGTTTTTCCAACACTTCCTGTAATGCCTACAAACGGCACACAAAACTTTTCTTTATAATACTTTGCAATTTTTCCAAGTGCCTTTGTTGTGTCATCTACTAATATAAGGCTTGTGTCAGCCTCTACACGCCTTGAAACCACACAGCCTGCAGCGCCTGCGCCTGCAGCCTGATTAACATAGTCATTTCCGTCAAAAGTATCTCCTATGAGTGCAACAAAAAGCATGCCTTCTTTTATTATTCTTGTGTCGGTATTAATAGCAGTAATTTCTGTGTCCTGTGAGCCTTTAATAAGCTCACCGCCTGTTGCTTTTAAAATATCCGAAATTTTAAGCATTGCTTTTTTACACCCCCAGTTCATTTTTTATTTCAAACAGTATTTTTTCCTCATCAAACGGGAAATTTTCTTTGCCTATAGTCTGGTATGTTTCATGTCCCTTTCCCGCAAGAACAACAACATCACCATCTTTAGCATTTTCGACTGCATATTTTATAGCTTCACGTCTGTTTTCAATAACCACGTGATGCGCGCCCTTCATGCCTTTTACAATCTGACTTATAATTTCAGCAGGATTTTCAGTTCTTGGATTATCTGACGTTACTATACAAAAATCCGCAAGACGGTCTGCAATTTCACCCATAACAGGTCGTTTTTTATTATCTCTGTCACCGCCGCACCCAAAAAGCACAACAACTCTGCCCTTTGCAAAACCTCTTACTGTGTTTAAAATATTTTCAACACCGTCGGGCGTGTGCGCATAATCAATTATAAATGTTGCATTAAGTCCCAAATCAACAACCTGCGCTCTTCCCTTTACTCCGCCTGAAGTCTTTAGTCCTTCAACAATATATTTTTCATCAATCTCAAGCGCCTTTGCAACCCCTATTGCGCAAAGCGAATTATACACTGAGAATTTTCCCGGAACATGAAGCTCGTAAGCTTGCTCACCGATTTTAAATTCTACACCCTTTTCTTTAAGCACAATGTCGTGTGCAAAAAGATCACTTTGATTTTGTATTCCGAATGTGGTAATGTTTGCAGTTGCATTTTTTAAAATTCTGTCTGCATATTTATCATCAATATTAACAATGCCGCATTTACACATCTTGAACAAAATAGCTTTTGCATCTGCATAGTTTTCCATTGTTTTATGAAAGTCAAGATGGTCCTGGGTAAGATTTGTAAACACACCTATATCAAAATCGCAGTGTGCCACCCTGTCTAAGAACAGTGCGTGTGATGAAACTTCCATAACAACTGCGTCAACATTTTTATCCGCCATCTGTTTAAAAAGAGCCTGAAGTTCAAATGAGTCGGGAGTTGTTCTTTTGGTTTCGATTATCTCATCTGCAATCATATTGTGATTGGTGCCGATAAGCCCAACCTTTTTGCCTGCTTTTTCAAGAATATTTTTAATTAAATATGTTGTTGTTGTTTTGCCGTTAGTACCTGTTATGCCGATAAGCTTAAATCTTTTTGATGGATTTCCATAAAATCTTGCACACAAAAGTGCCATAATATTTCTTGTATCTTTAACTATTACAGTCGGGCATTCTGCCTCTGTTTTATGCTCTGCAATAATTACTTTTGCTCCGTTTTGGGCTGCTTTTTCTGCATAGATATGCCCATCTGTTTCGTAGCCTTTAATGCACACAAATGCACTGCCGCTACCAACTTTTCTGGAATCGCACACAATATCTTTAATTTCTATGTCGGCATTTCCTTCATAATTGACGCCGCCGAGCAAATCCTTTAACAACATAAAAACTCCCCTTATTCCACGTCTAAGTGCCTGAACTCAACATAAACCACACTTCCACGCTCTACAGTGCTTCCCGCTTCCGGGTCTTGTTTTACAGCAGCCGTCTGCCCACCGCTGTCAATCATTCGTCCCGCACCTGAAATCTTAAAGTTCAGCCCAGAGCTTACAACCGTCGAGTTTGCCTGAAGAACTGTCTGCCCGGTAACAGCAGGAACAGTTACCATCTGCGGTTCTTCCTCTGTTGTATAAAGCAAAACTGTTGAACCTTTTTGCAGTCTTGTTCCTGATTTTGGTACTTGTTTAACAATACTATTACCGTCACCTATAATGTTTGCCTTAAATCCTTCTGCCGACAATTTTTGAGTAGCCTCTGCTCTTGATTTTTCAATAAGGTCAGGTACAGTAATGTCTGCATTTTCTATTTCTTCGCTGGAAAGCGTACGCTCAACCCCTAAGTACTGCAAAACGTCGTTCATAATATTCCCCACAACAGGAGCTGCTATTACACCGCCGAAATACTGTCCGCCCTCAGGCTCATCAAGCATAACAAGTACCGCAATCTGAGGGTCGTCAGCAGGTGCAAATGCAACCATAGACGCAATTTTTTTGCCTGCACTTCTTGGTTGCTTTTCACTTGTTCCGGTTTTTCCTGCTATTCTGTACCCTTGGATATATGCGTTTTTACCCGAACCTACACGTACAGCCTCTTCTAAAAGCAAGCAAAGCTGGTCGCTTGTTTCTTTTGAAATTGTCTGGCGTACAAATTCACCGTCGAACTTTTGAACTACCTTTCCGCTTGAATCTGTAAGCTGTTTTACAACATGAGGCTTCATATATTTTCCGTCATTTGCAACAGCAGAAATCGCACTTATAAGCTGAATCGGAGTTACCTGAAACCCCTGACCAAATGATGTGGTAGCATTTTCAACAACTCCGTAATTTGACTCAGAAAAGAATATCCCCTGGGTTTCGCCCGGCAGGTCAATACCGGTTGGATCCCTTAATCCGAATGCCTTTGTATATTTAAAATAGTTATCTTTTCCTATTTTTTCTCCAATGTCCATAAATGCAGGGTTGCATGAATTCTGGATTGCCTTTGCTAAATCCTGAAAACCATGACCGCCTGCTTTCCAGCATCTTATTGTTTCACTTGCTACTTTTTTTGCACCGTTGCAGTTAAAAGTGCTGTTTAAAGACACTGCACCTTCTTCTAATGCTATTGCTGATGTAAGAATCTTAAAGGTAGAGCCAGGCTCATACGAATCCACAACAGCTTTGTTTCTCCACATTTTGTTACGTGCAGCAGAAAGTGTATCTTTATACTCCTGACTGTTTTTATCAAGGCTTTCTAACACCTCGACATCTGCCTTGTTTGTAACAGTAAACGGCTGGTTTAAATCGTAATCCGGTTTTGTTGCCATTGCTAAAATTTCACCGGTTTTTATATCCATAACAATGGCTGCCGCACCATTTTTTACGTCATTATCCAAAATGGCGGTCTCTAAATTTCTTTCAGTAAAATGCTGAACAACCTCATCTATTGTAAGCACAACATTAAGTCCGTCTTCCGAACTGTAATACTTTTCATATTCATACGGCATATCACGCCCGATAGCGTTGGTTGCAGATACAACCCTGCCCGAGGTGCCTTTCAAATAGCTGTCATACAAAAGCTCAATTCCCGAAAGCCCCTGATTATCTGTTCCCGTAAACCCGATAATGTGCGACGCAAAATTCGAATATGGATAATATCTTTTTGAGTCCTCATCAAGACTTACCCCTTTAAGCTTGCCGTCTGCCATTAATTTTTTTATTTGCTCTGCCTGAGCTGATTCAATTTTTCGTTTAATATATTCATAACTGCTGTTTTTGGTAAGTTTTTTGTAAATGTCGTTATATTCTTCTTCTAAAATATCAGCTAAGTATCTGGCAGTTTCTTCAGCATTGCCATCATCTTTAACAACGCTTGGATTTGCAGTAACCGTTTCAACAGACGCCGAAATAGCAAGCGGTTTCATATTCCGGTCGTAAATTGTTCCTCTCTTTGAGGTTATAACCCTGTCTCTGGTCTGCTGTTCGATTGCCATTCGGGTGTATTCCTCGCCTTTAACAAACTGGATATATCCAAGACGCACAGTTAAAAGTGCAAATACCAAAAACACCAGATAAAGCGAAATTACTATTCTTTTGCGAACGCCTTTTCCCAATTTGCTCATACTTTTATTAAATATCCTTTCCGCGAGATTTTTTATGCTTTAAAAAGACATAAAAAGGGATTTAATTGCTATAAATCCCTTTTACATTCTTATGTATTTGATTAATATAAATATTCCAGACAGTAGGAGATAATGTTTTTTGCCGAGGTGATAAAACCGTTAGTGCCGTTTGCAGGCTTTACGGTCTTGTCCTTCATATTTAAAGTCACATTTACAACCTGATGGCTTTGAGGGATGCCCATATTAAGCTGAGTTTGTGCTGTCTGTTCAACGTTTTTCAAATCTGAACTTCTGTCTAAATATACTGTCTGCTGTTCATTTGCCGCAGTTATTTCCTGAAGCTGTTTTTCAAGCGTGTTTATCTGGGCGGTCATTTCGTTTATCATTGTATATCTTAATACAACGGTAAACACCATAAGGAAAAACACCGCCATAGCAACTCTTGTTACAAGCTTTGTATTTAGCTTTTGCTTTTTTGCCTGTTTTTTCGGTTGCTCAAACCCAGGCTCAGGCTTGGGCATATATAAAGCGTCATTATAGGCAGTGCTTGTCTGTGCCAACGGTATCATCCTCCTATCCCAATTTTTCAATAACTCTGAGCTTTGCACACGATGCGCGCGAATTATTTTCAAGCTCTTGCTTTCCCGCAATTACGGGCTTTTTAAATATTAATCTGCCTTTTGGTTTATTCCCGCATACACAAATGGGAAAATCGGGCGGGCAGGTACACCCTTTGCAAAAATCATTAAAACAGTTTTTGACTATCCTGTCTTCTAATGAGTGGAATGTTATTATGGCAAGTCTTCCACCCGGCTTTAAACAGTCAAAAAAGTCTTGGATTGACTGCTTTAACACTTCCAGTTCGCCGTTTACCTCTATTCTTATAGCCTGAAATACCCTTTTCGCAGGGTGTCCACCTTCGCGCCTTTTTGCCGCAGGAATACCTTCCTTTATAAGCTCAACAAGCTCGAAGGTGGTTTCAACAGGCTTTGTTTGTCTGAAGTTTTCAATTTTATTTGCAATTCTTTCTGCAAATTTTTCTTCGCCGTAATCACGAAAGATTTTGGCAAGACGGATTTTGTCATATCCGTTAACTACATCATAGGCAGTTTTACCTTGAGACCTGTCCATCCTCATATCAAGCGCAGCATCGTGATTATATGAAAATCCTCTGCCTGCGTTATCAAGCTGATAAGATGAAACCCCAAGGTCTAAAATTGCCCCGTCTATTTGGGAGATACCCTCGTTTTTTAAAATTTCTTTTATCTGTGAGTAGTTTGCATGGCAATAGGTTACCCTGTCACCAAATTTTTCAAGCCTCTTTCTTGCAGCAGCTAATGCCTCTTTATCTCTGTCAATTCCTATTAATCTGGCATTTTCAGAATGTGTTAGCAGTCGGGAGGAGTGACCTCCTCCTCCTAACGTACCATCCACATATATTCCAACCTGCTTAACAGAAAGTGCGTTAATGCTTTCTTCAAGTAAAACCGAAACGTGTGAAAATTCCATATTATAACCCGTATGTCGAAAGGCCTGTAACCAATTCGTCAAGATTAATATCTTCTTTTTCGTTATAACGGTTCCAGTTTTCAATGCTCCATATCTCTATGTATGAAGACTGACCGATTATAACAACATCTTTTTCAAGACTTGCATAAGCCTTAAGATTTGAAGCAATAAGTATTCTTCCCTGTTTGTCCACTTCACACTCGTTTGAGTTTGAAAAAATAGCTCTTTTGTACTGACGTGCTTTGTTGTCACTGTCAGGCAGCGCTTCAATCTTTGCCTTGTATTTATTCCATTCTTCAAATGAATAGGCTCTGAGGCAGGCATCTGTTCCGATTGTTACATAAAAATGAGAGCCGATATCCTCCCTGAACTTAGCAGGCATAATAAGTCTGCCTTTTGGGTCTAAACTATGTTTATATTCACCTATAAGCATATACCTGCTCCTTTCATTAAAATATCGGGTAAAATGCCCCACTTTGTTACTACTTCGTGACACTTCCCCCCACTTTTACCTATATAATAAACTATTTTAAAAAAAATTTCAATACTTTTTTAATAATTTTTTTATTTTTTTTCTTTTCAGAGATAATATTTTCACATTTTTTTGAAAAATATGGTTTTATTTGTGCTTATCAAGTTACAAAATTAACAGTTTTTTTGTGGAATTACACGAATTTTAAAACATAAAAATCGTTGAATTTTTGTATAATATATGTTAATATTAAGGTAGATAAATTGATTCAATTTAAGGAATGAGCCTGTATGAATAATATTTTAAAAATTCAAAATCAGATAGCCGACTTTGCATCAGGCATAAGCCATAGTGCGCATAATCTTTTAGGATGCCATCCGCACAAAGACGGTTTTGTATTCAGAGTGTGGGCACCAAATGCAAAATCCGTGTCTGTAGTCGGTGACTTTAATGACTGGGACGATAAAAAGCATTATATGTTTGCTATCGGTAGCGGAATTTGGGAAGGCATTATTAAAAATGCAAAAATCTACGATAATTATAAATACGCAGTTACTGACCAAAACGGCAAAACTGTCTTAAAGGCTGACCCTTATGCCTTTCACTGTGCAACACGTCCTGATACTGCATCTAAAATTTATGATATTTCAAATTTTAAATGGACAGACTCTGAGTTTATCAAAAAAAATAAAAGAAAAAATGTTTTTTGCTCGCCAATGAATATTTACGAGGTTCATTTAGGCTCGTGGAAAATGCACAAAGACGGTAATCCCTATAGCTATAAAGATTTGGCAAAGGAGCTTCCTGCTTACGCCAAAAAAATGGGTTACACCCATATTGAAATAATGCCTGTAACAGAATATCCGTTTGACCCATCCTGGGGATATCAGGTAACAGGGTATTACTGCCCCACCTCGCGCTATGGCACGCCGGAGGACTTCGCATATTTTGTTGACTGTTGCCATAAACTTGACATAGGCGTTATTTTAGATTGGGTAGGTGCGCACTTTCCGAAAGATGAGCACGGTCTTATGAATTTTGACGGTACGGCGTGCTATGAGTATCAAGACCCGTTAAAAAGCGACCACCCTGACTGGGGAACCAGAATTTTTGACTACGGCAGAAATGAAGTTAAGTCGTTTTTAATATCAAATGTAATATTCTGGCAGAATTTTTATCATATTGACGGATTCCGCCTTGACGCAGTTGCCTCAATGCTTTATTTAGACTATGGAAAAAAAGACGGTGCTTGGCGTCCTAATGCTTTTGGCGGAAACTATAATTTAGAGGCTATCGACTTTTTAAAGCAGCTCAACGAAACCTCTTTTAAGAACAAACCCGAGGTTTTGATGATTGCCGAAGAATCCACCGCATTTCCAATGATTACAAAGCCACCCTCTTCAGGAGGTCTTGGATTTAACTTCAAATGGAATATGGGTTGGATGAACGATATGCTAAGCTATATGTCAAAAGACCCGCTCTTTAGAAAAGGCATGCATAACAATGTAACGTTTTCTCTTACTTATGCATTTTCAGAGAACTTCATACTCCCCCTGTCGCACGACGAGGTAGTTCACGGCAAATGCTCTATGATTAACAAAATGCCGGGAGATTATCAGGAAAAATTCAACAATTTGCGTGCGTTTTACGGATACATGATGGCGCATCCGGGTAAAAAAATCAGTTTTATGGGCAATGAATTTGCACAGTTTATCGAATGGGATTTCAAAAAAGAGCTTGATTGGCTTTTGCTACAATATGATGCTCACAAAAAGATGCACGAGTTTGTTAAAGACTTGAATGAGTTTTATTTAAATAACCCGCCTCTTTGGGAAAACGAATCGGATTGGAACGGTTTTTCATGGATAGTTCCTGACGATAGCGCACAAAGTGTACTTGCCTTCAGGAGAATTGACAAAAAAGGTAATGAAATTATTGCGGTTGTTAATTTCTGCCCTGTTATGCGCAAAAAATATAAGATAGGCGTTCCTTACGAAGGCACTTACAAGCCTGTTTTCTCAAGTGATAAGCTATCTTACGGCGGCACCGGAACAAAACTAAGTAAAGTAAAATCAAAAAAAGCACCTATGCACGGACTAAACCACTCAATAAGCCTAACTATCCCACCTATGAGTGCGGTATATTATCAAAAAATCGACTAAAAAGCTAAGGAGGATTTTATATGCAAGAAAGGCGTAAAAAATGCGTGGCTATGCTTTTAGCAGGCGGTCAGGGAAGCAGACTGGGTGTACTCACAAAGCACACCGCAAAACCGGCAGTTCCTTTTGGAGGAAAGTACAGAATTATCGACTTTCCTTTATCAAACTGTGTAAATTCAGGGTTGGATACTGTCGGAATTATGACTCAGTATCAGCCTCTTGAACTTAACGATTATATAGGAAACGGTAGGCCGTGGGGTTTAAATCGCAGCTTTGGGGGCGTTCATGTTCTTCCTCCTTATGCAAAAAGCAAAAAAAGCGAATGGTACAAAGGTACCGCAAATGCTATTTATCAGAACATACACTTTGTAGACCGTTACAATCCCGATTATGTTATAGTCTTGTCGGGCGACCATATTTACAAAATGGATTATTCAAAAATGCTTGATTATCACAAGGAAAAAGGTTCGGATTGCACAATAGCAGTTTTAGACGTTCCGCTTGAAGAAGCATCACGATTCGGCATTATGAATTTAAACGACGACGGTTCAATCTATGAATTCGAGGAAAAACCAAAACAGCCAAAAAGCACAAAAGCATCTATGGGAATTTATATATTTAACTGGCAGATTTTAAAACAGTATCTTATCGAAGACGAAAAAAATCCGTCATCTTCCAATGATTTTGGCAAAGATATTATTCCAAAGCTTTTAAATGATAACAAAAAGCTTTTTGCTTATCTGTTTGAAGGCTACTGGAAAGATGTGGGAACTATTGAGAGTCTTTGGGAAGCTAATATGGACCTTTTAGACCCCGAAATTCCTGTTCAGCTCAAAGACCCCGACTTTAGAATTTACGCAAGAAACTATGCAAAACCTTCAAGCTATATTTCAAAAGATGCCGTTTTGGAAAACTCTTTTGTTTCAGAAGGCTGTGTTATTAAAGGTACAGCCAAAAACTCAGTTATTTCTGTAGGCTGTGAAATAGAAGAAGGCGCAGTAGTTGAAAACAGCGTTATAATGCCTAACACCGTTATTAAAAAGGGCGCTTGTGTTAACTATTCTATAATAGGCGAAGACTGCGTTATAGAAGAAAATGCTTCAGTTGGAACAGACGACAAAAAAATCAGCGTTATCGGTCATGACAAAGTTGTGCCAAGCGGCGCAGTCGTTTCAGGTCAGGAGGTTAAATTATGAATTCAATAGGCATTATTTTTTCAAATATATATGATGTTGCAATGGGTGAGCTTACAAAGCGCAGAACTGTTGCTTCAATGCCTTTTGGCGGAAGATACAGATTTATCGACTTTGTTCTTTCAAATATGGCAAACTCCTCCCTTACCTCTGTGGGAATTATTACAAAATACAATTACCAGTCACTCATGGACCATTTGGGAAGCTGCAGCGAATGGGATTTGAACAGAAAAAATTCCGGAGTTTATATCTTGCCCCCATTTTCAACAGGTTTTACCAATGTATACAGAGGAAATTTAGAGGCATTGGAAAACGCCCTTTCGTTTTTAAATGCAAACAAAGAAAAGTACGTCATAATGTGCGATACTACTGTAATATGCAATATAAATTTTGAAGATGTAATTGAAAATCATAAAAAATCAGGTGCAGACATTACAGTTATTGCCGCTCCTGCACAACAGGGCGAACAGTTTACCGATTCTGACCTTTTTGTAAAGTGTGCGGGAAACAAAGTAACCGACATATCAATCGGAAAACTTATCGACCAAAGCTGGCTTGTTGGAATGGGAATGTTTGTAATTGAACGCAAAAGGCTGATACAAACTATAGAAGATTATGTTTCGCGCGGAAGATTCAGCTTTGAAAGAGATTATCTCCAGGACGAATTTAACCTTGGAAATTTAAATCTGAATGTCTATAAATTTGAAAAAACTGTTTTGAGAAATCACAGTATAAAGTCATATTTTGAAAACAATTTCAAGCTTATGGACCTTACAGTGCGTGATGAAATATTCTCAAAAGGCGCGCCCATTTATACAAAAGTACGTGACGAAGCTCCGTCATTTTATCACAAAGACTCGGTTATTGAAGGTTGCATCATCGCCGACGGTTGTACTATGATCGGAACTGCCAAAGACTCAATCTTTTTCAGAGACGTGCATCTTAAAAAAGGCTCTTTAGTTAAAAACAGTATTGTAATGCAAGGGGCTAAAATAGGAAAAGGTGCAAGCCTTGAATATGTTATAGTTGACAAAAATGTAATTATAGAGGATAATGTTGCTTTAAAGGGTTCGCCCGAAATCCCTCTTATTATACCAAAGGGAACTATTGTTTCTTAATTCAAGACAAATAAAGGCTAAGGTGTTTAAATGAATATATTATATGCAGCAAGCGAGGCCATGCCCTACGTTAAATCAGGTGGGTTGGGAGACGTTGCCGGCTCCCTTCCTCTTGAACTCACAAAAATTAAAGGTAATAAAGTTTGCGTTATACTACCCTACTACGGTGATATAAAAAACAACAACGAGTTAAACATTGAATATGTTGCAAGCTTTTCAGTACCTCTTGCATGGAGAAATGTGTATGCCGGACTTTTTAAGGCGGTTCACAAAAATACTGGTGTCGGCAAAAACAAACGTGAAGACCTTATCTATTATTTTATAGATAATGACTATTATTTTGCAGCAAGCGGATACGGATATTATAACGATGGTGAGCGTTTTGCGTTTTTCTCAAAGGCAGTTTTAGAGGCAATTCCTTTTATGGATTTTTCGCCTGATATTATTCACTGCAATGACTGGCAAACAGGCTTTATACCTCTGTTTTTAAAAGCTCATTATCAGTCTCAGGGTCTTTATGGCAACGCAAAAACCATGCTTACTATTCACAATATAGAATATCAGGGCAAGGCAAACCCCGATTTTAAAGACGAAGTTTTAGGTGTAGGAGACGAGTGGACAAACATTATAACCTTTGATGGTTGCGTTAATGCTTTAAAAACCGGAATTGTTCTTTGTGATAAAATCACAACAGTTTCAAAGACATATTCCCACGAAATTTGCCATGCTTATTTTGCTCACGGTCTGGAAAATATTTTAAGAGAAAACTCTTATAAGCTTACCGGTGTTGTAAATGGTATTGACGATAAGCTTTACAATCCCAAAACCGATAATGTAATAAAAGAAAAGTTTTCTCCTTCAGACTTAAGCGGAAAAGATGCTTGTAAAAAACATTTGCAGGAAAAATTAGGTCTTGAGGTTAATCCTGACATTCCTGTGGTTGCAATGATTTCAAGACTTGTGTCACACAAAGGTCTTGATTTAGTTGAATATGTAGCACACGAACTTGTAAACCTCGGAATTGAGCTTGTGGTTTTGGGCACAGGTGAGAAAAAATATGAAGACCTGTTTAATTTTATGGCATACTCATACCCTGGCAAGGTTTCTTCAAACATCACATTTTCATCTTCTCTTGCAAAGGAGATTTATTCAGGGTCTGACTTTTTCCTGATGCCATCAAAAAGCGAACCTTGCGGTCTTTCACAGCTGATTGCAATGAGATATGCTTCCATTCCGATTGTAAGGGAAACGGGCGGGCTTGTTGATACCGTACCACCAATCAATCCCGAAACAGTTGATGGTGCAGGATTTACATTTAAAGGCTACAATGCCCACGATATGTTAGGCGCTGTAAGCCGTGCTGTAGATTTTTACAGATATGATAAAGACAAGCTCAAAGCTATTAAGAAGAAAATTTCAAGCTATGACCTTGGGTGGAAAACATCTGCTCAAAAATATATGGATATTTATAGCAGCATTTAGAAAGGACAATATAAATGAAAAAAGAATCAAAAGCAATACTTAAAACTTTAGACGAAAGGTGTCTTTTGGAATTTGGATGCAATCTTAAAAACGCAACCCAAAAACAGATTTACAAAACTGTTTGCCTTAGCATAAGGGATATTTTAATTGAAAAAAATATCGCTTTTAACAAACAGGTAAGTGATAGCGAAGGCAAGCAGGCATACTATATGTCAATGGAATTTTTAGTAGGAACTTCACTTAAAAACAACTTGTTCAACTTAAGTCTTACCGACTATTTTGAAGAAGCATTAAAAAGCGTGGGAACTGATATTAAAGACCTTTATGAAATGGAGCCTGATGCAGGTCTTGGTAACGGGGGCTTAGGCAGACTTGCGTCTTGCTATATGGACTCACTTACCACCTGTGGTATACCCGCAACAGGTTTTTCAATAAGGTATGAATTTGGTATTTTTAAACAAAAAATTATTGACGGCTGGCAGATGGAATTTCCTGATAACTGGTTAGACGGCGGTGACGTATGGCTTCAGGCACGTCCCGACGAATCTGTTGAAGTTAAATTTGGCGGAAGAGTAAACGAGTACTTTGACGAAAACGGCTACCATGCCGAGCATGTTGATTACAGCACAGTTTTAGCAGTGCCTTATGATATGTTTATATCAGGTTACAATTCAAATGCCGTAAACAAGCTTGTTTTGTGGAGCGCAAAATCTCCAAAAAGCATTGATATGACTGCATTTTCCCGTGGCGACTATGCAAAAGCCTTAGAAGAAAACACAAAAGCAGAAGTTATTTCAAAAATCCTGTATCCTGCCGATGACCATATGGACGGCAAAATTTTGCGTGTAAAACAACAGTATTTCTTTGTTTGCGCATCACTTCAGAATATTATTTCAAAACACATAAAAAAATATGGAACACTTGATAATTTAGGTGATAAGGTTGCAGTTCATATTAATGATACTCACCCATCGCTTTGCGTTCCCGAGCTTATGAGAATTTTAATGGATGATTACGGCTACGGTTGGGATGATGCATGGGAAATCTGCAAAAAAACACTTACCTATACAAATCACACTGTTATGAGCGAAGCTTTAGAGCGTTGGAACGAAAATATGTTTAAATCTCAGCTTCCCAGAATACATCAGATTGTTGCTGAAATCAACCGCCGTTTGATTGCTGATTTAAACAAAATCTATCCCGGCGATGTTGCAAAAATTGACTATATGTCAATAATTTCAAACGGCGAAGTAAAAATGGCAAACCTGTGTTTAGCGTGCTGTCATAAGGTCAACGGCGTCTCAAAACTTCACAGCGACATTTTAGTTAACAGCATTTTTAGAGATTACTACAATGTAGACAAAGAAAAATTTACAAATGTAACAAACGGTATTGCCTACAGAAGATGGCTTTGTCAGGCAAATCCCGAGCTTACCGAATATTTATCAACACTTATCGGTGACGGCTTTAAAAATGATTCAACAGAGCTTGAAAAGCTTATTAAGTTCCACGGTGACAAAACCGTTTTGGAAAATCTTAATAAAATCAAGAAAATTAAAAAGGTTCAGCTTGCCGATTACATTGCAAAAGCAGGCGGAATAAACGTTGACCCTGATTCTCTTTTTGATATTCAGATTAAGAGACTTCATGAATACAAGCGTCAGCTTTTGAACGCTCTTCATATCTTGCATCTTTATAGAAAAATCAAGGAAAATCCGAACCTTGATGTAACGCCGAGAACATTTGTATTTGCTGCCAAAGCATCATCAGGCTATTTTATGGCAAAGCAGATTATCCGCTTGATTGTTGCAATTTCAAACACTATCAATGCAGACCCGCAGGTGCGTGACAAAATAAAGGTTGTATTTATTGAAGATTACAAAGTATCTTTAGCTGAAATCATCATCCCTGCTGCCGATATTTCAGAGCAGATTTCAATCGCAGGCAAAGAGGCATCAGGTACAGGAAATATGAAGCTTATGATTAACGGTGCAGTAACGCTTGGAACTTTAGACGGCGCAAACGTTGAAATCGCTCAAGCAGTCGGTGAGGACAATATCTTTTTATTCGGTCTTAAAGCACACGAAGTTGAAGCACTTTGGCAAAGAGGCTACTCTCCTACAGACTTTATAACATCAAACCACGATTTAAAAGCAGTACTTGATATGCTTACATCAAATGTATTAGGTGCAAGATTTGACGATATTGCAAAATCACTCTTAACCAACGGATTTGGTGTAGCAGACGCCTATATGACAATAGCAGACTTTGACTCTTATGTAAAAGCTCAGCAAAGAGTGTCTGACACTTATAAAGACAGAGAAAAATTTACTAATATGTCACTTGTAAACATTGCAAAAGCAGGAATTTTCTCTGCAGACCGTGCTGTTAAAGAGTACGCAGATAACATCTGGAATATTAAGTATTAAAATATTTTTTGTTTTCCGCAGCAGGTAATCTGCTGCGGAAAGATTTTAAATTAAGGGGCATTTAATTTTGAGAATTTTATTTGACAGTAAAAATGAAAAATACAAAAAACCTTTCGGGTGCGTAAGGCAAGGCGAGAAATGTGAATTTAGCATTCATATTCCAACATCCTGTCAAACAACCGCAGTTAATTTAATATTTGAAACAGATGACGGTTTTTACAAATCTTTTTTACTTGAAAAAAAAGAGATTTTAGACCAATATGAAATTTTTGGCGGCAGTATTAGCATTTATGATATCGGTCTTTATTTTTATTATTTTGAAATAAGCACTTTAAACTCAAAATTCAAACTTTTTAAATATGGTACAAATGATACTAACATTGAAGAGGGCGAAAAATGGCAGCTTATCTGCTTTGACGAAAATTTTGATACCCCTGACTGGTCAAAAGGTGCAGTTTACTATCAGATTTTTCCCGATAGATTTAACATTTCAGGTAAGTATGATTTGTCTGAAAAACTGACTCCTTATACCATTCATAATTCCACACACGAATGTCCTGAATTTTTGCCTGTTAATGGCGAAATCTTAAATAACGATTTTTATGGCGGAACATTAAAAGGAATTGAAGAAAAAATCCCATATCTTAAAGCCCTGGGTGTAAATATTATATATTTAAACCCTATTTTCAAAGCGTATTCAAACCATCGCTATGATACCTGCGACTATAAAAAAATTGACCCGATGTTAGGAAACGAAGAAGATTTTGAAGACCTTTGTAAATCAGCTCACAAACAAGGCGTCAGGATTATATTAGACGGTGTTTTTTCTCACACCGGAAGTGACAGCATATATTTTGATAAAAAGAATCGTTTTGGAACAGGTGCTTATACAAACGAAATATCTGTGTATAAAAATTGGTACAAATTCCAAAATTACCCCGAAAAATATGACTGTTGGTGGGGTATTGAAACACTGCCTGCCATTGATAAAACTAACCCGGATTATATAAATTACATAATTGAGGAAGAAAACAGTGTAATAGAGTATTGGCTTAAAAAAGGTGCAGACGGTTATCGCTTAGATGTTGCCGATGAGCTTGGCGATAAGTTTATATACCTTTTAAATAAAAAAGTAAAGGAAATAAAAAAAGACGCCATTGTTATTGGCGAAGTATGGGAGGATGCGTCAAACAAAGTAAGCTACGGCGTAAGAAGAAAGTATCTTTTAGGCACAGAGCTTGACTCTGTGATGAATTACCCGTTTAAAAACGCAATAATAAATTTGCTTTTAGATAAAATTTCGCCTCAGGATTTTGAAAACCGTGTAATGACAATCACAGAAAACTATCCAAAACCCGTTTTAGACTCTGTGATGAACCTTTTGTCAACCCACGATACTCCAAGAATTCTGACAATTTTAGGCGAGGCTGATTTTAGCCTTTCCAAATCGCAAAAAGCAGAATATACACTGCCTGAGCAAAATTTACATAATGCCTTAGAAAGGCTTTATGCAGCAGTTTTCTTAGAATTCACTCTCCCTGGTAGCCCAAGCATATATTACGGCGACGAAATAGGTATGCAAGGCTTTGAAGACCCTTTTAACAGAAGATTTTTCGACTGGGGAAAAACAACCAGCCTTTTAACCGATTTTTATGCTCAGCTTGCAAAAATTAAAAATAAACATATCGACTTAAAAACAGGCGATATCAAATTTTGCTCTAAGGATAATGTTATAAAATTTTGCCGCGGCAAACTAACCTGCGTGCTAAACCTGTCTGTCGAGCCGTATTTAATTCCTGATGATGTTTTACTTTCAAAAAACTCAGAATGCTATAGTAACAAACATTACCTCTTAAAGTACGGATTTTGTATATATTAATAGAAATGTAAAAAAATCATTAATATATAAAATTCTTTGGAAAAAGGGTGCGGAGGAAAACACTTTCTTTTAAGAAAGGTTTCCCCCGCATTTATTATTTATTATTTAATTGAAGCTGATTTTACAGTATTTTTCATAAGCATTGCGATTGTCATAGGTCCTACGCCGCCAGGGACAGGAGTAATTGCCGCAGCAACATTTTTAACTTCTTCAAAATCAACATCGCCGCAAAGCTTGCCATTTTCGTCTCTGTCCATTCCGACATCAATTACAACGGCTCCCTCTTTTACCATATCTGCTTTAACGAACTTTGCAATTCCAACTGCCGCAACCAGTATATCGGCACGTTTTGTAACTTCTTTTAAATCGCGTGTTTTTGAATGGCATATTGTAACCGTTGCGTTGCTATGAAGTAAAAGCATCGCCTGAGGTTTTCCTACAATATTGCTTCTGCCGATAACTACACATTCTTTGCCCTGAACATCAATTCCGCTTTCTTTAATAAGCTCCATAACTCCCGCAGGTGTGCAAGGCACAAAATCAAAATCGCCAATCATTATTTTTCCTACGTTTACAGGGTGGAATGCATCAACATCTTTTTTAGGGTCGATTGCATTAATTACTGCTTTTTCATCAATATGCTTAGGAAGTGGCAATTGCACTAATATTCCGTTAATATCTTCTTTTTTGTTTAATTCATCTATGATTTTTAAAATCTCTTCCTGTGTAGTTTCTTCAGGAAGTGCGTACTCTTCAGAATAAATTCCTATTTCAGCACAAGCCTTTTTCTTGTTGTCAACATAAACTCTGGATGCTGAGTTGTTGCCTACTATCATAACTGCAAGGCCTACGCTTTTACCTTCTTGTTTTAGTTTTTCTACCTCGGTCTTTAATTCCTCTTTTATCCTTGCCGATACTTTTTTTCCGTCTATTATCTGTGCGCTCATTTTTATTTCCTCCTTTGATTACTCGTGGTTTTATAAGACAATGCTTTTCAAAACCTATTAAATCTGCACGCTTTGCTTTAAGCAGTGCTTTTTTTACAATCTCATAGTTTTCGGGACGCCTATACTGTAAAAGTGCCCTTTGCATTTTCTTTTCTTCATAGCTTTTAGGAACATAAACCTGCGACATATCTCGTGGGTCAATACCTGTGTAATACATACAGGTTGAAAGCGTTCCGGGTGTCGGATAAAAGTCCTGAACCTGTTCAGGCGAGTAACCTATATCTCTCAAATACTCTGCTAATTGTATTGCATCATTCAAAGTACTTCCCGGATGGCTTGACATTAAATATGGTACTAAAAACTGTTTTTTACCTATATTTTCATTTATACTTTTAAATTTTTGTGCGAACCTTTTATACACTTCAAACGAAGGCTTGCCCATATAATATAAAACATCATCCGAAACGTGTTCCGGTGCAACCTTTAGCTGACCGCTAATATGATTTTCGCAAAGCTGTTTAAAAAACGTATCATCCTTATCATAAATAAGATAGTCATACCTTATTCCTGAACGCACAAAAACCTTTTTCACCTTTGGTATATCAGCAAGCTTTCTTAAAAGCTCGGCATATTCTTTGTGGTCAATTTCAAGATTTTCGCAAGGGGTTGGAAACAAACATTGTCGTTTGGGGCAACTCCCCTTTTCACCCTGCTTTTTGCAAGACGGTTTTCTAAAATTTGCAGTTGGACCTCCCACATCGTGAATATATCCTTTAAAATCAGGGTCCCACACCAGTTTTTCTGCCTCTTTAATAAGCGACTTCTGGCTTCTTGACGAAATAATTCTTCCCTGATGAAAAGCCAGTGCGCAAAACGAGCAGTTTCCAAAACAACCTCTCGACGAAACCAGTGAAAACTTAACCTCAGAAATTGCAGGAACTCCACCATCTTTCTCATAGCTTGGATGATAAGTTCCAACATAAGGAAGACTGTACACCCTGTCCATTTCTTTGGTTGTAAGAGGTTTTGCAGGCTTATTCTGAACAACATACATATCCCCATGCTGCTGAATTACCACATTCCCTGAAAAAGGGTCTTGGTTTTTGTACTGAATCATAAAGCTTTCAGCATACTTTTTCTTGTCTGCTTTAACCTCAGCAAACGAATGACACGCAAAACATTTCTCAGGGATTTTCTTGCTTAAATAACAAGTTCCTGAAACATCAGTAATTTCACTAACCGGTATGCCACTGTTTAATTTTTCGGCAATCTCAAGAATAGGATTTTCGCCCATTCCATAGATAACAAGGTCAGCGCCTGAGTCTATTAAAATAGAATGACGCACCTTATCGTCCCAGTAATCGTAGTGCGCAAAACGCCTTAGCGATGCCTCAAGACCGCCGATAATAACCGGCACACCCGAATATGCCTCTTTAACTCTGTTTGTATATACAATAGCAGGACGGTCAGGTCTGAAGCCTGCTTTCCCGCCGGGTGAATAGCTGTCGTCATTTCTTTTTTTCTTTGACGCTGTATAGTGACAAACCATAGAATCAATATTTCCCGTGCTTATCAGAAAAGCAAGACGAGGTCTGCCAAGCCTCATAAAAGCTTCTTTAGAATGCCAGTCAGGCTGAGCAATAATACCAACAGTATATCCTGCCGCTTCCAAAACTCTTGAAATAATTGCATGACCGAAAGACGGATGGTCAACGTACGCATCTGCTGAAACAAGCACAAAATCGAGCTTGTCTATACCAAGCTCAACAAGTTCTTCTTTAGTTGTAGGTAAAAATCCGTTTTTCATACTTTCCTCTTAAAAAGAAAGCGGCGGTCTGCCACTTTCAAACAATCAAAGTGTAATTTTTCTGCATTCCAAATAAAATCTTTTTTCAAATGCCTCTCCCATTGAAAAGGTTTTTCTGGGGAGTGCACCATCAGCCTTTACACTCTTGAACAAATCACCTTTTTTCATTGAACTTAGGATAAATCCAACAGTTTTTTCTTTTTTTGAAAGGTCAATTACAACGTCATCACCATGAATATAATCAACCTCTGCCTGATTATGTTTTTTAACATATTCATCTAAAAAGTGTTGAAGCGAGCCTACTGCAAGTTCAAATTCAGGCTGTTTTATGTATATTGTCTTTTTTTCGCCGTTTAAAACTATATCAAAATTCTGACTCTCTGATTTTTCAAAGCTTGCCGACGGATAAAAGTCAAACAACTCTTTTAACAAACAATCTGCATCTGCATTAAATACAATTCTGTGAATAGGTTCAAATTCCAAAGACTTGTCATGAATGTTTACAACCTCAACCAATGCATATCTTGCAGGATGCACTTTTGCTTCATCTTCTGAAAGATTGGCTTTAATAAGATTCCAGCATTCTTTTGCAGTTGCAAGCGAGTGGTTACCATCGCCTACTGCAAACAAAAGTGTGTTGCTCTCATCCTGTACATTTTTAAGCTCTGAAAATGCGTTTGCAATCTCATCAGTAGGCTCTACTTTATAGCCTTTAATATTTCCTGCATTCATCATAAGGTCGAAATCATAAACTTCACTTTTTTGTGCCTTTTCAACTGCACCGAAAACCAAATCTTTCGGGTCATCAATCAAAAGCATAATATGAGGAAGCTCTAAGCTTGCATTTCTTCTTATATTAACTCTTGGCGGAATTCTTTCTTTAACTGTTCCCTCTGTTGCACGAACATGCGCTTTAGAACCTTTTTCATAATCATACTTTTCAAGGTCTATTGCACCAATCAATCCGTGACGCACTTTGCCGCCTGCAACAGTTCTTTTTACATAAACAAATGAATTTTCAATTTTTTCAAAAACGCCGCCCTCTAAATAGCTTTTCATCGAGCTGTTGATATTTTCAATTCTTTTTTCCCCGTCTTTTTCATTTAAATAAATTTCGGGGTAAATCATATTAAGAGTGCTTTTAGCATTTCCCACAACGAAAGAAACTTTATTCCAATAATCAGGCTGGGATGTGTACTGGTCACAAGCCACAACGCTCCATTTTGAAAAATCTTCTGCCTTGGGAAGCAAAATATCACAAGGAATAAATCCTATATCTTTAAATTTGTTCATCTTATATGCCTTTCCTTTAATCGAGATAATCTTTAAGCTTTTTACTTCTTGACGGATGGCGCAGCTTTCTTAAAGCCTTTGCCTCAATCTGTCTTATTCTTTCACGGGTAACATCAAACTCTTTACCCACTTCTTCTAATGTTCTTGCTCTGCCGTCATCAAGACCAAATCTTAATCTTAAAACTTTTTCTTCTCTTGGTGTTAATGTCCCCAAAACGCTTGAAAGCTGTTCTTTTAAAAGAATAAATGATGCCGCATCTGCCGGTGGTGGAGCATCGTCGTCAGGAATAAAGTCGCCGAGGTGGCTGTCTTCTTCCTCACCGATAGGTGTTTCTAAAGACACAGGCTCTTGAGCAACTTTCATAATCTCACGAACCTTATCTACCGACATATTCATTTCTTTAGCAATTTCTTCAACCTGGGGTTCTCTGCCAAACTCCTGAATAAGCTGACGCTGAATACGCATAAGCTTGTTGATGGTTTCTACCATGTGAACAGGTATTCTTATGGTTCTTGCCTGATCTGCAATAGCACGGGTAATCGCCTGTCTTATCCACCAGGTAGCATAGGTGCTAAACTTAAATCCTTTTGTATAGTCAAATTTTTCTACTGCCTTTATAAGACCTAAGTTACCCTCCTGGATAAGGTCTAAAAACAGCATACCGCGGCCTACATATCTTTTTGCGATACTTACAACCAATCTGAGGTTTGCTTCTGCAAGACGCTGCTTTGCGTTTTCATCTCCGTTTAACATTTTTTCGGCAAGCTCTGTTTCTTCTTCTGTTGTAAGCAGAGGCACTTTACCAATCTCTTTTAAGTACATTCTTACATGGTCTTCAACACTTACACCCTCAGGAATTGTAAGGTCGATCTCCACCTCTTCAATTTCGTCAATCGGAATATCGTCATCTTTATCAGGCTCTAAATCTGCTCCGATAATCTCAACACCCATAGATTCTAATGTCTCATAAACCTTTTCGATTTTTTCGTGGTCAAGGTCTATCTCCTCTAAAGTGTCAGCAATCTCCTGATAGGAAATTTTGCCCTGTTTTTTTCCTTTTTCCAGGAGACCTTTAATAACATTCTTTTTGTCTTCTGCCATAACGGCTAATCCTCCTTGCGATTTCTTGCCGAAATCATTTCTTTCACTTTTAGCATATCGTGTGACTTTGCCAAGTCTTTTATTCTTATATCTCTTTTAAGCTTATCAAGACTCTGTGATATTTGCGTTGCTGCTAAAACCAAGTCAGGATAAGAATTTTTTATGTTTAGTATTTTTGCAATTCTGCTGCTGTCTTCGAGGGGAAAGTTTGAGATAAACTCACTTTCTGCAATATCTGATTTGTCAGTTTTAAGCTCACATATTTTTTCAAACAACCCGCCTAAAAGCGGCTCTGAAAAATCTTCGCTTTTGTATTTTTTCGACAAATACTCATACGCCTGATGACTGTAAAACATTAAGTTTATAAGTTTTTCTTCCGTTTCGGTTAAAAGCTTGTTTTTCCCGTCTTTTACAATGGTTTTTTGATTTAAGTCCCTTATTGTGGCTTCTAATTCTTTTTTTTCTTCTTTTCTTACATAGCTTTTTCGCTTTTGCTTAATCTGTGCCATAACAGATTCATAAGAAACATCGCATAAAACAGAAATTTCTTTGGCATAAATCTCTTGTTCCATAATGGAATTAAGTTTAACAAGCTCATCTGCTGCCGCCTTTAGAAATTCAACCTTCTGGTCAGGCTCGCTTAAGTCATATTTTTCCTTTAAATTTCCTATTTTATACAAAACAGGGTTTTTAGCGCCGCTTACCGCCATTTTAAATGCATCCACACCGTTTTTGCGACAAAATTCGTCAGGATCTTTTGAGCCGGGTAAGGTAATTATTTTTGTTTTTATGTCATGCCTTGATAAAATTTCCATTCCTCGGTTTGCTGCTTTAATGCCCGCTTCATCGGAATCGTAGCAAAGCACCACTTCGTCTGCATACCTTTTTAATAAAAGTGCATGTCCGTCTGTAAGCGAAGTGCCAAGCGATGCAACCGCAGTGTCAATTCCGTACTGGTGAAGTGTTATAACGTCCATGTACCCTTCTACAACAACAAAAGTCTTATTTGCAGACTTTTTCGCAAGGTTAAGCGCAAAAAGATTTGAACTTTTATCAAACACAGGAGTATCAGACGTGTTTAAATATTTGGGTTTTGAATCGTCTAAAACTCGCCCGCCAAACGCAATCAAATTCCCACGTATATCAAAAATCGGGAACATTACCCGGTTTCTGAATCTGTCATAAGCAGAGCCTTTCTGCCCTTTTACAATAAGGCCGGCATCTATTGCTTCGTACTCCGAAAATCCCTTTGATTTTAAATGCTTTAAAAGCTTGTCCCAACTGTAAGGAGCAAATCCCAACCCAAATTTTACTACCGTTTCTTTTGATAATCCTCTTGAAGCAAAATATTCTCTTGCTACCTTTCCTTCATCAGAGCCTAAAGACGTATAAAAAAATCTGCCCGCTTCTTTGTTTATTTCATAAAGCCGTTGCTTTCTTTTAGCAATCTTATCGTCGTAATCAGTGCTTTCGGGTACTGCAACTCCAACTCTTTCGCCTAAAAACTTAACAGCCTCCAAAAAGCTTAAGTTTTCCATTTTCATAACAAAGTTGATTACAGTTCCGCCCTCACCGCAGCCAAAGCAGTGGTAAAGCTGCTTATCCGCCGAAACATGAAAAGAAGGGGTCTTTTCCCCGTGAAACGGGCAAAGCCCCACATATTCGCCAGAGCTTCTTTTAAGGCGAACATACTTTGAAACAAGATCAACTATGTCACATTTATCAGTTATTTCCTGAATAATCTGACTTGGAATTGCCAACGAAAGCGTACCTCCGAAATTCAACAAACTTTTTATGCTTTAAACTAATTCGACATCTTCTTTCGATTTCCTTTTTTCATAAAAAAATAACAAAAACCGCACAAAAAAGTTTGGCTTTCTACTATATAAAATATGTATTAACTTAAAAAAATTGTCAAACAACCTTTATTTTAGAAAAAAACTATTGACAAACCCTTTAAAAAGTGATATTATACTACGGTAACCGCGTGATAAAGGTGTTAAATGCAAGTATTGCTACCTTTGGTATCAGCGAGTCTATTGTTTTAGGAGGTGAACCGTTATGTACGCTATTATCGTTACAGGCGGCAAGCAGTATAAGGTTTCAGAAGGCGACACTCTTTTCATCGAAAAGAAAGATGTAGCGACCGGAGAAGCTGTTAAATTTGAAGAAGTTTTAGCAGTATCAGATGATAACGGAAACTTCAGCGTTAATCCTGCAAACGCTTCTGTTGATGCAACAGTTGTTGCTCATGGTAAAGATAAGAAAATTATCGTTTACAAGTACAAGCCAAAGAAAGGCTACCACAAAAAGCAGGGTCACAGACAGCCTTATACAAAGGTAAAAATCGAAAAAATCAACTTATAATAAGTTAAAAATTTGCATGAAAAATGGAGGTGCAATAAATGGCTCATAAGAAAGGTGTCGGAAGTACCAAAAACGGCAGAGATTCCGAATCCAAGAGACTTGGTGTTAAAAGAGCTGATGGTCAGTTTGTTTTAGCAGGAAACATTCTTGTTAGACAGAGAGGAACAAAAATCCATCCCGGTCTTAATGTTAAAAAAGGCGGAGATGATACACTTTTTGCACTTGTTGACGGACACGTTAAATTTGAAAGAAAAGACAAAACAAGAAAGCAAGTTAGTGTTTACGCAGCAGAATAATACACGAAATCAGCGCCGATAATAATATCGGCGCTTGTTTTTTTTAACATCTTTAAAGGAAGGTGTGATTTGATGTTTACAGATAAAGCGAAAATATATATAAAAGCAGGTAACGGCGGTCATGGCAGTATGTCTTTTCATCGTGAAAAGTATGTTGCTGCCGGCGGGCCGGACGGCGGTGACGGTGGAAAGGGCGGCAGCGTTATTTTTATTACAGACAACAATCTTTCTACCCTGCTTGATTTTAAATATAAGAAAAAATATGTTGCAGAAAATGGTCGTGACGGTAGTAGCGCAAGATGCAATGGGAAAAGCGGCGAAAATTTATATATTAAAGTTCCGGTGGGAACAATAATTAAACAAGACGGCAAAGTTATTGCCGATTTAAATTCCAAAGACAGCGAATTTGTCGCAGCAAAAGGCGGAAACGGCGGTTGGGGAAACTGTCATTTTGCAACTGCAACACGCCAAGCACCCAAATTTGCAAAGCTTGGCTTAGAGGGCGAAGAAAAAGAATTGGAGCTTGAGTTAAAGCTTTTGGCAGATGTAGGGCTAGTAGGATTTCCAAATGTAGGAAAATCAACTCTTTTGTCTGTTATAAGTGATGCTAAACCCAAAATTGCAAACTACCATTTTACAACTCTTGTTCCAAACTTAGGTGTGGTAAATGCAGGTGAAGGTGAAAGCTTTGTTGTTGCAGATATTCCAGGGTTAATAGAAGGCGCGAGCCAAGGATTGGGACTTGGTCATGAGTTTTTGCGTCATGTGGAAAGAACAAGACTTTTAATCCACGTTGTAGATGTTTCAGGCATTGAGGGCAGAAACCCCATAGAAGACTTTGATACTATAAACAACGAGCTTAAAAGCTATAATGCCGATTTAGAGAGCCGTCTTCAGATTGTTGCGGCTAACAAAACTGACATTATAACCGATCAGAAAATGTACGATGATTTTAAGACTGAAATTGAAAACAGAGGCTATAAGCTTTTTGAAATTTCTGCAGCAACCAAAAGCGGAGTAAGAGAGCTTATAAGCTATGCAGGAAGCTGTCTTAAAGATATTCCCATCCCCGAATTTGAAATTGAAAAGCCCGAAACTAAGATTTACACTTATGAAAAAGAAACTCCGTTTACTGTTACAAACGACAACGGGGTTTATGTGGTTGAGGGCGATTATATCAAAAAACTTCTTGGCAGCTGCAACTTCGAAGATTATGAATCACTCAGTTATTTCCAGAACTCTCTTCGCAAAAACGGCGTTATTAAGGCACTCGAAGACAAAGGCATAAAAGAGGGCGATATGGTTAGAATGTATGAGCTTGAATTTGAGTTTATTTACTAAGGTGAAAATATGAAAACAGGTATTTTGGGCGGCACTTTCAATCCTGTTCATAACGGGCATATTGAAATGGCACGTGCAATTTTGGAAAGTAAAATTGTTGATAAAATTTTGTTTGTTGTGGCACAAAATCCGCCTCACAAAGAAGGTGTTAACACCGATGCTTCCCACAGGTTTAATATGGTATCATTAGTGTGCGATAAAATCACAACATTTCCATCAGATATTGAACTAAACAAACAAACAAATTATACTTTTGATACATTAACCCTTTTATCTGCTCAAAATCCCAAAGATGACTTTTATTTTATAACAGGCGCCGATATGTTTTTATCTTTAAAAAATTGGTATCGCGGTCAGGAGCTTATGAAAAAATTTAACTTTATTGCAGTTGAACGTGATGGTTTTTTTGAAGACGAAAAAAACAAAAAGCTTTTTGAAGAAATATCCTCTTTAACCAATGCGCACATTCTTAAAATAAAAACGCCTGACATTTCTTCAACAATGATAAGAAAAATGGTTATGCAAAATCGTGATATAACAGAGTTTGTTCCAAAAAAAGTTGCAGACTATATTAAAAATCACGGTTTATATCTCGGAGGCGAATAGAATTGACTGATTTAAGCGAAATTATTAAATATGTAAAAAATAATCTTTCGGAAAAAAGGTTTATTCATACTGTAGGTGTAGCCGAAACTGCAAAAGACTTAGCTTTGCATTACGGTGAAAATCCGCTTTTTGCCGAAATGGCGGGCTTCCTGCACGATATCGCAAAAGAGTACACTCTAGAGCAAATGCGAGAGCTTGCAAAAGATTTAAAAGTTGATGAAACTATCTTAAATTCAAAGGCATTAATGCACGCTGTAGCAGGTGCGTGTCTTGCAAAAAAACTGTTTGATATCCCTGAGGAGGTTTTTAATGCCTGTTTGTATCACACAGCAGGCAGAGAAAATATGACAACACTTGAAAAAATTGTGTTTGTTGCCGATATGATAGAGCCGTCAAGAGATTTTTCAGGCCTTGATAGCATTAAAGCTCTTTCTAAAACCGACTTAGACAAAGCAGTTTTAACAAGTCTTAACTCAACACTTATGCATCTTATTAAAACAGGCAAAAAAATACACTATCCTTCTGTAAAAACAAGGAATTATTTGTTGACTTAAACAGTCTTTATGTGTTAAAATAAATAGTATTAAAGCTATGGAGGTAAACCATGGAAATTTTGACATCAGTAGAAAAAATCATCAAAACTTTAGACTCTAAAAAAGCGAGCGACATTACGCTACTTAAAATCGACGAGCTTACTGTTTTGTCTGACTATTTTGTCATTGCAAGTGCGTCTAACACAACTCAGCTCAAAGCTCTTGCAGGTGAAATTGAGTTTGAGCTCCAAAAAGACGGCATCAAGCCATCTCATATTGAAGGCTATGACAGTGGGTCGTGGATACTTTTGGACTATGGTTTTGCAGTAGTTCATCTGTTTTTGAAAGACTCAAGAATGTTTTACAGCTTAGAACGTTTATGGTCAGATGCAAAACAAGTAGATATTTCACACTTGATTACAGAATAAAATTCCTGAAAGGATTTGTAAATAATGGATTATAAATTTAGCGAAATTGAAAAAAAATGGCAAAAATACTGGGACGATAACCAGACATTCAAAGCAGGCACTGACCTTTCAAAGCCTAAATTCTACGGACTTGTAGAATTTCCCTATCCTTCAGGCCACGGACTTCACGTAGGTCATCCGAGAAGCTATACTGCTCTTGATATCGTTTCAAGAAAAAAACGTATGCAGGGATATAACGTTTTATATCCAATGGGTTGGGACGCATTTGGTCTTCCTACCGAAAACTTTGCTATTAAAAACAAGGTTCATCCTAAAGATGTTACCGAGCAAAATATTGCAAACTTTAAGCGTCAGCTTAAAAGCATAGGCTTTTCTTTTGACTGGTCAAAAGAAGTAAACACCACAGACCCCAATTACTTTAAGTGGACTCAGTGGATTTTCTTAAAGCTTTTTGAAAAAGGTCTTGCTTACAAGCAGGAAATGCCTGTTAACTGGTGCACAAGCTGTAAATGCGGTCTTGCAAACGAAGAAGTGGTTAACGGTGTTTGTGAACGTTGCGGCGGCGAAGTTGTTCAGAAGCTTAAAAGCCAGTGGATGCTTAAAATCACAGAATATGCTCAAAGACTTATTGACGATTTAGACGATATCGACTTTATTGAAAAAGTTAAAATTCAGCAAAAGAACTGGATTGGCAGATCTGAGGGCGCTGAAATAGATTTTGCACTTACCACAGGCGAAAGTCTTACAGTATATACCACCCGTGCAGATACATTGTTTGGTGCTACATACATGGTAATCTCACCTGAGCATCCAATCATTGAAAAATACAAAGATAAAATCGAAAATCTTGACGAAATCAAAGCTTATCAGCTTGAGGCTTCCAAAAAATCAGATTTTGAACGTGTTGAGCTTGCAAAAGACAAGACAGGTGTTGAGATAAAGGGAATACGTGCAATTAACCCTGTAAATGATAAAGAAATCCCAATCTGGATTTCAGACTACGTTTTAATGACTTATGGAACAGGTGCTATTATGGCAGTTCCCGCTCACGATACACGTGACTTTGAGTTTGCCAAAAAGTTCAATCTTCCTATAATTCAGGTTGTTGCAGGAGATAACTGCGATTTGGAAAAAGAGGCATTTACAAACGTAAGCGAAGGCGTTTTAATGAATTCAGGATTTTTAGACGGTCTTCAGGTAAAAGATGCAATCGCAAAAATGATTGAATTTTTGTCAGAAAAAGGTGTTGGCAAGAAAAAGGTTAATTACAAGCTCCGTGACTGGGTATTTTCAAGACAACGTTATTGGGGCGAGCCTATCCCGCTTGTTTACTGTGAGCATTGCGGATATGTGCCTATTCCTGAAAGCGAGCTTCCTTTAACACTTCCTGATGTTGAAAACTACGAGCCTACAGATGACGGTCAGTCCCCTCTTGCAAAAATGACAGACTGGGTAAATACTACTTGTCCAAAATGCGGAGCTAAAGCAAAAAGAGAAACCGACACCATGCCACAGTGGGCAGGCTCAAGCTGGTACTTCTTAAGATACATTGACCCTGATAATAGTGACGCAATCGCATCAAAAGAGCTTATTGATTACTGGATGCCGGTTGACTGGTATAACGGCGGTATGGAGCATACCACACTTCACCTTTTATATTCAAGATTCTGGCATAAATTCTTGTATGACATTGGTGTAGTAAACACCAAAGAGCCTTATGCAAAACGTACAAGTCATGGTATGATTTTGGGTGCTAACGGTGAAAAAATGTCCAAGTCAAGAGGCAACGTTGTAAACCCAGACGAGATTGTTGAAAACTACGGTGCCGATACTTTCAGAACTTATGAAATGTTTATTGGCGCATTCGACCTTGCTACACCGTGGTCAGAACAAGGTGTTAAAGGTTGCCATAAGTTTATGGAAAGAGTCTGGGGACTTTTGGATTTTGTAAAACAAGACGATAATTATTCATCTGACCTTGAAAGTTTGATGCATAAAACTATCAAAAAGGTATCAGACGATATTGAAAAAATGAAATTCAATACTGCAATCGCAGCTTTAATGTCGCTTATAAATGATTTTTATAAGAAAAAGGAAATCACAAAAGGCGAGCTTAAAACATTCTTGCAGCTTTTGAATCCTACAGCTCCTCACATTACAGAAGAAATGTGGGAAATTATGGGCTTTGAAAAGACTATTGCAGAAACTCCATGGCCTGAATTTGATGAAAGCAAAACGGTTGATGCAGAAATTGAAATTGTTGTTCAGATTAACGGCAAGATTAAAGATAAAATCACCGTTCCTCAAGGCACTTCAAAAGACGAGCTTGAAAAAATAGGGGCAGAAAATGAAAAAATTAAAGCTCTTACCGAGGGTAAGCAGATTGTAAAGGTAATTGCAGTTCCGAACAAGCTTGTAAACGTAGTTGTAAAATAAAAGGGAATGTTAAAAAAGCCCAGATCGCAAAAAGGCTAAAATTCCTCTAAAAAAGGTGGTCTTAGTTTATAATTTATAAACTGAATGTAGAAAACTCTCAATTTCTTGAGAGTTTTCTTTTTTTGTAAAGCCTTTTTGCTACGAAAAAACTTCGCCTCTTCGTCAAAACACGCTTTAATGTGTTCGCAATGATTTATACCATTGCTCACTTTTGTCGCGGTTTTTCCTCTCAAAACCGAAAAATATTTTTCGGTTTTGTAAAGGAGGAGTCGTGCGAAAAACAAGTTTACGCTGAAAGTGTAAACGAAGTAATAACACGAACTCCGACGCTGTACGCCTTCGGGTAGCCAAAAGCAAGGACATATCCTTGCTTTTGCTCAGTTTTTCCGTTCTGAACATTTTTCCCTATTCCCTTGCGGAAGGTAAAAAGCGGATATTTTATAATCGTGACACGAGCCTGTGTCAATGTTATATTCTTCAAAAATGCAAAGTATTTTATCAATTTTTTCACAGTCATCTAACACATCGTCGTCGGCGGTAACAACTTTTTTAATTTTTTCCAATATAGTTATAGCACTGCTTTGAGCAATTTTATTAATATCAATATTAATATCTTTAATTTCTTCACAAATTGTTTTCATTGTTTCTTTTGAAATCAATTCTAATCTTAAATCCATATAATCACCTCATGCATATTATAGCATATAAATGGTAAATATACAACAGAAATTTAAAATATATTATAAATTTACAATTTATAATATAATATATGTAGAGGTGTGTAAGATGGATTTTAAACTAAAACCAACAAAACAAAAAGTTAAGGCAGGTTACAAAACTCTTTATATTTCTGACGAATTAGCAGAAAAAGTTAATAAAATGGCAATAGATAATAAAACAAGTTTTAATAACGTTGTTATTAGTGTTTTGGAACATTTTTTTGAAAATGAAAAATAAATAAAGGCAATAGAGTGCAAATAATTATTTGCACTCTATTTTTTGTCTTTCGTTAAGGAAAACATAAAAACACCGCAAGGTTTACCCTTGTGGTGTTTTTAGCAGATAAAATTTTATAAAGTTATTTATTATCGGCAATTAACTGCATTTTTAAAGCAAACTGTTTGCCTGCAATTAACACCGCTTAAAATCTTAATTATCTTTCTTCCACTTTAAAAAATTAGGAATTTCATATTCGTCATCTTTTTCAGCAGGTTCTTCTTTTTTTACTTCTTTTTCAGCATTTTCCTGCTTTATTGCATCGAACAAGCTTGTTGAAGGACGAACATAAGGGCCTTCTTCTTTCTTAGCACCAAAGCCTCCGAATGTAGGACCTTTTTTGGTATCAAAACCTGTTGCAATAACAGTGATTTCGATTTCTTCACCAAGACTTTCATCAATGGTAGCACCAAAAATAATGTTAGCTGCAGGGTCAACATACTGCTGAATAAGCTCTGCTGCCTGACGAACTTCCAAAATACCAAGGCTTGCACCTGTAATTTTGATAAGTACGCCTCTTGCGCCGTCGATAGAAGTTTCCAGAATAGGGCTGTTGATAGCAGCAAGTGCTGCTTCTTCTGCTCTGTTGTCGCCGCTTGCTCTGCCGATACCCATGTGAGCATAGCCTGAATCTTTCATAATTGTCTTAACGTCAGCAAAGTCAAGATTGATATAACCATGACCTGTGATAATATCAGAAATACTTTGAACACCCTGTCTTAAAATATCATTTGCAACAGCAAAAGCATCTGTCAAAAGTGTGTTTTTCTGAGCAATTTCAAAAAGCTTGTCATTAGGAATTGTGATAAGTGTATCAACACTGTCTTTTAAGTTCTCAATTCCTGATGCTGCATTTTTAGCTCTGAGCTGACCTTCAAATGAGAATGGTTTTGTAACAACACCAACTGTTAAAATTCCCATTTCTCTAGCAAGTTTTGCTACAACAGGAGCAGAACCTGTACCTGTGCCACCGCCCATACCAGCAGTAACGAACACCATATCTGCACCTTTTAATGCCTGGGAAATTTCTTCAAGACTTTCTTCAGCAGCTTTTGCGCCGATTTCCGGGTTAGCGCCTGCACCCAAGCCCTTTGTAATCTTTTCGCCAATCTGTATTTTAACGTCTGCCTCAGAAGTAAGTAAAGCCTGCTTATCTGTGTTGATTGCGATGAATTCAACGCCTTTTAAATTAGCACGAACCATTGTGTTTACGGCATTATTTCCGCCGCCACCGCAACCTACAACTTTGATTTGAGTGACATTCATGCCCTCAGCAACAAAATCGATTGCCATTTAGTTTCCTCCTAACAAATTACATCTTTTTTATAAGTATTTAAAAACCATTTATTATGCCATCGAAAAATATGCAAAAGTGCATATTTCGGGTATTATTACTTATTATACAATAACTTTTTCCCTCTGTCAAGGGCAAAACACACCAAAAATCACGAATTTCCCGTTATTTTTACATTTCTTCCGCCAACTATATCAGATAGTTTATTGATAAGCGGGTCGCAAATATTTACAAAATGGTCCCTTCTTGCCATTTTGGTAACTTTGGTTTCCTCGTAATAAAGCAATACGGGAACTTCTCCCTTAAACTCATCTAAAACTGCTAAAATCTCGTCTTCTGAGCGCTCCATACCCTTTTCAAATCTTATATAAAGCTTTCGGGGTTTTACGGCAGAATTAAGCTCTGTAACATGATTTAAAATCACTGTGCTTTCTTGCTCATCACGAACCTGAAGTCTGCCTTTTGCAACAATAACAGTGCCTTCCTCGAGGTTTTTCTTAAACTCTGCAAACACTTTTGGAAAGGCAACAAGTTCCACCGAGCCTAACTTATCCTCTAAAGTGATAAATGCCATTTCTTCATTTTTCTTGGTGTACTTGATTTTTCTCGACTGAACAATACCTGCAACCGCAATAACATCACCGTCTTTAAGGTCTGTGTCTTCTTCAAAGGCGGTTCTTTTTATATCTAAAGTATTGCAGTTTACCAAAGGTGTGTACTGTGTTTTAAAACGCTCTACAGGGTGGCCTGAAATGTAAATTCCAAGTGTTTGCTTTTCATAAGAAAGTCTGAGCATCAAATCCATTTCGTCAAGCTTGGGGATTTCAACTTCTTGTGGCTTGTCCTCAGCAAAAAACGACATCTGATTTTCCGACACTCTTTTTAAATCATCTGTTTTTGCATCAATCAGTCTTTCATATATAAACATAAGCTGGGAACGATTTAGTCCAAAGCAATCCATAGACCCGCTCAAAATAAGGCTTTCAACTGCACGCTTGTTAAAGCTTTCGTATTTAATCATTCGCTCTGTAAATTGATTGAATGTTTTAAACTCTCCGCCTGATAAGCGTTCATCTATAAGCGATCTTACAAAGTTTCTGCCAACATTTTTAACGGCAGCAAGCCCAAATCTTATGTTGCCGTCTTCTACTGAAAATTGCAAAAAGCTTTTGTTTACGTCAGGTTTTTTAACCTCCATACCCATCTTTTTGCAAAGCTCGATATACTCTGTAATTTTATCGGTATCTTCCAAAAAGCTGGACATTAACGCCGCCATAAATGCAACGGGATAATGGCATTTTAAATATGCAGTCTGATAGGCAACAACAGCATAAGCTGCCGCATGCGACTTGTTAAACGCATATTTTGCAAAGTCCATAATATGGTCAATTATCTCGCTTGCTACCTTTTCATCAATTCCGCGTTTTACCGCACCGTCAACAACATACTTGCCATTTTCGTCTTTTTTTCCATATAAAAATTCATTTCTGGCGCGTTCCATTTCAGCCGCCTTTTTCTTGCTCATTGCACGGCGCACCATATCGGCTCCGCCCATCGAAAAGCCTGCAAGCTGTTTTACTATCTCCATAACCTGTTCCTGATACACAATACAGCCGTAAGTTACATCTAAAATAGGTTTTAAAGACGGGTGAAGATATGTTACCTTTTGGGGATTGTTTTTATTTGCAACATAAGTAGGAATAGAATCCATAGGTCCCGGACGGTAAAGAGAAATTCCCGCAATAACATCTTCTAAGCTTTTGGGTTTAAGCTCTCTCATAAACCGCTTCATGCCGGCACTTTCAAGCTGGAAAACGCCCTCTGTGTCGCCATTTCCTATCATTTCGTATACTTTAGGGTCGTTATAGTCGATATTATCTATTTTAAAATTTTTATCTGCAAGGTCTGCCGCCTGTTTGATAACAGTAAGCGTCCTTAGGCCCAAAAAGTCCATTTTAAGAAGCCCTAATTCTTCTAGTGTCACCATAGTATACTGAGTTGAAATAAGGTCGCCGTTACGATAAAGCGGAACATAAGTTGATACAGGGTCTTTTGTAATAACAACACCTGCAGCGTGTGTTGACGCATGACGCGGCATCCCCTCTAATGCCATTGCCGTGTCAATCAGTTTTTTAACATCTTGGTCTGCATCATAACGCATTTTAAGCTCTTTATTTTTCTCAAGCGAGCTTTGTATTGTAATATTAAGCTCACGTGGTATCATTTTTGCGATTTCATCGCACATGGCATACGGGTATCCTAAAGCTCTGCCCACATCACGCACGGCATTTCTTGCCTTCATAGTTCCGAAAGTTATAATCTGAGCCACACGGTCTGCGCCATATTTTGAAGTAACGTAGTCTAAAACCTCCTGACGGCGCTCGTAGCAAAAGTCCATGTCAATATCAGGCATACTTACACGCTCAGAGTTTAAAAATCTTTCAAAGAACAGGCTGTATTTGATAGGGTCGATATCTGTAATTTTAAGGCAGTATGAAACAATGCTTCCTGCTGCCGATCCCCTTCCGGGGCCTACAGGAATGCCGTTGTCTTTTGCATATTTTATAACATCCCACACTATCAGAAAATAGTCCACAAATCCCATTGAGCTTATAACTTCAAGCTCGTAATCAAGGCGTGCCTTTGCCTCTTTATTTTCGCCGTACCTCTCATTTAACCCCTCGCTGCACTTTTCTCTCAAATATTCTTCGGGGGTGTAGCCTTTTGGCACAGGAAATTCAGGCAAAAATCTTTTAGAAAAGTCAAATTCAACATTGCACCTTTGAGCAATTTTTTCGGTGTTATCAAAGCTTTTTGTAAGCTTTGGAAACACCTGTCTCATTTCCTCTTCCGATTTTAGATAAAATTCCTGCGTTTCATGCTTTAATCTTGTTTCATCGGTCACAAGCTTGTTCATTTGAATGCACATTAAAACATCTTGTGCAAACGCATCTTTTTTCTCTATGTAGTGAACGTCATTTGTTACAACCGTTTCTATATCAAGTTCGTCTGCTATTTTAAGCAAAAGCGGATTGAGTTTAAGCTGTTCTTCAATCCCGTGATTTTGAAGCTCAATAAAATAGTTTTCTTTTCCGAAAATGTTAAGATACTCTTTTGCTTTCTTCTTAGCGCCCTCATAATCGTCTCTTACCAGTCTTTTTGGCACGTCGCCTGCCAAACACGCAGAAAGTGCAATCAGGCCGTCAGAATATTTTTTCAGCACATTCAAATCTATTCTTGGCTTGTAGTAAAAACCATCGGTAAAGCCGATTGATACAAGCTTTATAAGATTTTTATATCCCGTCTCATTTTTAGCAAGCAGCACTAAATGCCCGTAATCTGCGTCAAGCTCTGCTGTTTTATCTTCAAGATTTCTTTGAGCAGTATAAACCTCGCATCCGATAATTGGCTTTATTCCTTGCTTTTTTGCATATTTATAAAAATCAACCGCTCCATACATCGCACCATGGTCAGTAATTGCAATAGCAGTCTGCCCGAGTGCTTTTGCTGTGTCAACAAGCGCTTCAATGCGGCATGCGCCGTCTAAAAGGCTGTACTGACTATGAACATGCAAATGAACAAACGCCATTATTTTACCTCCTTGATACTATCTGCGATTTCTTCTAATTTTTTAAACTTGTGGTTTACTCCCGATTTTGAAAGCGGCTTTGAAAGCATCTCGCCAAGCTCTTTTAATGACGCATATTTGTTTTCAAGCCTTAAAATTGCAATTTCTTTTAATGAGCTTTCCAAAGAATCAAGTCCTAAATTATCTCTTATTTTTTCTATTTGAGCTGCCTGTTTAAAGCCTACATTCATTGTTTTTTCTAAGTTTGCTGACTCACAATTTGCAATTCTGTTAATGTTGTTTTTAATTTGTTTAACAATCATGGTATCCTGCATTTCAACCATGGCAGAAGTTGCGCCTATTCCGCCTAAAAAGTCTGAAATCTGCTGAGAGTCTTTGACATACACAACATAATTCGATCCGCGTGAAATTTGCTTTGCATAAATTTCAAAGCCCTCTAAAATGCGGATAAGCTCACGACACAGTTTTAGTTTATTTGTATCAATCTCCAAATGATATCCTCTTTCAGGAAGTCCGCATGAGCCTGCCATTAAAAATGCACCCTTTAAAAGCGCAAGCTTTGTTTCTTCATCAGGCACAAAATTTTCCGAAATGCCAAATGACACAAAATTTTTCATCTCGTGAGAATTTTTTACCAAACCAAGTTCAGCTAAAATATCAAGTGCCTCAAATCCTTTTGCAATTTCTACAAAATAAATGTTTTTCTTTTGGTTTTCGCTTGCTATAATAACAGGCGACAACGCAAAGCACTCTTTTACAAGCGAAAAAATGCGTTTTGCAACAAATGCATTTTCAGTTTTAACATTAAGTGAATTGTTTTTAATATATGCTCCAAAACAAATAATCCCCAAAAGTTCGGCAACCGCCGCTTGCCTGTCTTTAGGGGATTTTTTGCAAATTTCTCTTTTGATTTTAAGCGTAAAAGACATTATTTGCCTCCTATTATTGCTTTTGTATATCTGAGTGATGTTTAACCACTTTATATTCTGATTCTTTCAGATGATTATAAAGTTCTTCTGCTATTGTTACCGAGCGATGCTTTCCGCCTGTACATCCTATTGCTATCACAAGCCTCAGTCTTGAGCCTTTCATATATTGCGGAACTAAAAAATCAATCATATCAAAAAGTTTATGTATAAACTCTTTTGTTTCATCAAATTTTTTAACATATTCGCTTACTCGTTCATCAAGGCCTGTAAGTGGTTTTAACTCGTCAACATAAAACGGGTTTGGTAAAAAACGCACGTCGAACACAAGGTCTGCGTTTTGTGGAATGCCATGTTTAAATCCGAAAGATACAACCTCTATCACGGTGTTTTTACACGCCTCACAGCTTGTTTCTCTTTGCATTTTATCCCTCCCTACAAATTAATCCCAGGAAAATTTAGTTAAGCTTCCCTTTGTCAAAAGCTCTGGATAATCCCACTGCCTTAAAACCTCATACACGCCGATTGCAACGGCATTTGAAAGGTTTAAACTTCTTGCCTCGTTTTGCATGGGAAATCTTACACAACGGTCTTTGTTGTCAAAAAGCAGTTTTTCATCAAGCCCTTTGTCTTCCCTGCCGAACACAAGATAAGCGTTGTCCGGATAATTTACATCAGTATGCCTGTTTTGAGCCTTGGTGGTAAAGTAAAAAAACTCACCACCCATATTTTTTTCAAAAAAGTCGCAAATAGAATCATAATAACGAATGTCTAAAAAATGCCAGTAATCAAGTCCCGCACGTTTTAACTTTTTATCATCTATTTTAAAACCCATAGGCTCAACAAGGTGCAAAATAGTATTTGTTGCAGCACACGTTCTTGCAATATTGCCTGTGTTTTGCGGAATCTGAGGCTCAATTAAAACAATGTTTAAACTACTCATCGTCCTCTTCCCAGTTGTGATAAATATTTTGAACGTCGTCATTGTCTTCTAATATGTCAATAAGCTTGTTCATATTTATAATGTCTTCTTCTTTTTCAAGTTTTACTGTTGTTTGGGGAATATTTTCAACCTGAGCCGAAGCAAACTTGTATCCCTTTTCCTCCAACGCGCTTACTACTGCCGAAAAATCGTTAGGCTCGGTCTGAACTTCAAAAAAGCCTTCGCCTGCCACAAAATCTGCAGCCCCTGCATCTAAAGCATCCATCATAACTTCTTCTTCGTCTAAATCGCCGTCTTCATTTTCGATTATAATTACGCCTTTTTTGTCAAACATAAAGCTAACGCAGCCCATCTGTCCCAAATTGCCGCCGAATTTATCAAAATAATGACGCATATCAGATGCTGTTCTGTTACGGTTATCAGTTAAAGTTTCAACAATAACTGCAACACCTGACGGGCCATAGCCTTCGTATGTGATGTCTTCATAGTTGTTTGTGTCCCCGTCACCTACTGCTTTTTTTATGCTTCTTTCAATGTTATCGTTAGGCACGTTCATTGACTTTGCCTTTGCAATGATATCTTTAAGTCTTGAATTGGCATCGGGGTCAGGACCGCCGAGTTTTACCGCAACCGCAATTTCTCTTCCCATTTTGGTAAAGATTTTTGCTTTCTGACTATCACTTTTTTCCTTTTTGTGTTTAATATTAGACCACTTACTGTGCCCTGACATCTAACCATTCCTTTCAAAAATATATGTTCGCTTTAGTATACCATAAATCCGCCCTTGGTGCAACCGGTTTTTATATCCCAAGCAGTCTTTTTGCGTTTTTATAAAAAATCAGTTCTTTGTCATTTTGCGTAAGCTCTAAAGAATTTATTATTTCTGCGTCTTTTTTTCCGTCAGTCCAGGGAAAGTCCGAGCCAAACAAAATTTTATCGCTGCCGTGATTTTTAATAATCCTTTCAAACTGTTTTTTATCTTCAATCACATCAAGGCAATAGCATGTGTCAAACATAATGTTTTCGCCAACTAAATATTCTTCCACCAAGTCCCACTGCATACATCCGCCCATGTGTGCAAGCACAACCTTTGAGCAATCAATATTTTTTACAAGTTTTAAGGTGTCTTTCGGGTTTGCCATGTCTGTTTTAAAACCACTGTCAAGGCCTGAATGTATTACAACAATCAAATTGTTTTTTACCGCTTCTTCAACAACTTTTAGAAATTTAATATCGTCAATTCTCACATTTTGAAAATATGGATGAAGTTTAATGCCTTTAAAACCCATTTTTTTAATTTGATTTAAATGCTCTTTATAATCGGCATCTTCAGGGTGAATTGCACCAAAAGAAATCACATTTTGTATTTTGTTAATTTCTTGTGCAAACCTGTTCATAGACTCAAAATGCGACGGCTTTGTAGCAATCGGCATTACAACAGAAATATCAATTTTTTGCTTTTGCATAGAATATTCAAGCCCTGAAAGTGTTGCATCAAACTTGTTTTCTATTGGATGCCCATTTTGTGCAGATTGTTTTTTCAAAAACTCAACTGTACTTCCTGCCAATTTATCTGGGAAAATATGTGTATGAAAATCGATTGTCATAATGTTTACCTCTAAAAATTCAGGCGAGCCTAAAGGCCCGCCTGACAAATTATCTTTGTACTCTGCCTGAGCCGTCGCCGCCCATTAATGCTTCAACCTCTTTAACAGTTACTCTGTTATAGTCGCCTGAAATTGAATGTTTAAGGCAACTTGCAGCTACTGCAAACTCCAAAGCATCACGCTGGTTGTCATAATTAAGTAAACCGTAAATAAGTCCGCCGCCAAAACTGTCGCCGCCACCAACTCTGTCTAAAATATTTTTAATTTCATATTTTTTAGAAACGTAAAACTCTTTTCTGTCATAAATGCAGGCTGCCCAGTCGTTGTGGTTGGCACTCTTGCTTTCACGGAGTGTGATGGCAATTCTTTTTGCATCAGGATAAAGGTCTAAAACATCTTTTGCAAGCTGTTCATATTTTTTAGTATCAAGCTCGCCGCTTTCAACGTTTGATGAGCTTTCCATGCCAAGCGATTTCTGGCAGTCTTCTTCGTTTGCAATGATAACATCAACGTACTTTACAAGCTCTCTCATAACTTCTTTTGCTTCTTTTCCGTACTTCCAGAGGTTTTTTCTGTAGTTTAAGTCGCAAGAAACTGTAAGTCCCATTTCTTTTGCAGCTTTAACAGCAGCAAGTGAAACGTCAGCTGAATTCTGAGAAAGTGCAGGTGTAATGCCTGTAATATGAAGCCAGGCAGCGCCATCAAAAATTTTCTTGAAATCGAAAACATCAGGTGTTGCAAGAGCGATTGAAGAATCTGCTCTGTCATAAATAACTTTTGAAGGTCTTTGGTTTGTACCTGATTCTAAATAATAAATGCCAACTCTGCCCTTTGTGTACTGAATGTCTGAAACATCAACGCCAAAGCCTCTTAATTCTCTTACGCAAGCCTCAGCAATAGCATTTTCGGGAAGTGCTGTAACAAATTTAGCATCCATTCCGTAGTTTGCAAGTGATACTGCAACATTTGCCTCACCGCCTCCGAATGTAGCTTCAAAAGCAGGAGTCTGCATAAATCTCTCAAGACCGGGAGATTTAAGTCTAAGCATTATTTCACCCAAAGTAACAATTTTCATAACATTTTTCCTCCCATTATTTCTTTTCTAACAAGTGAATTGCAAATCCACCGATTTCTTCTGCTAAATAGATAAACTTTCTTGAGCCGTCGCTGTTAAATGTTGCACTTTCTTCGTCAAACTTAATGCCTCTTTGTGACAAGTGATAAATTGCACGTTCAACATTGGTTGTACCAACTGCAATATGACCGCATTTTCCTCTGCCCATAGATTTCATAACTTCAAACTGTGGGCCAACAAACATACCTTTTTCAGTATCTCTCTCGATTGGCTTACCAATAACATTTGAAAGTTTTAAGCCTGTTTCTTTTGCTGCATCTTCGTCAGCTGAGTTGATGCCAATGTGAACAACCTCCAGGCCAAGCATAATATCAACAGCATCTTTTGTAAGCTGTGTAATTTTATCCCATTGTCCGTCATTTATGTAGTCTTCTTTAACCATAAAACTTCCGCCGCAGGCAACAATTTTTTTGTTTGACATATACTCTGTTAAGTTTTTAAGGTTAATTCCGCCTGTAGGCATAAATTTAAGATTGCCGTAAGGAGCAGAAAGCGCCTTGATTTTTTCAAGCCCTCCGCTTTGTTCAGCAGGGAAGAATTTAACTACTTTAAGTCCAAGCTCCAAAGCCTGTTCTATTTCAGACGGTGAAGTACATCCGGGTGTTGCCAAAATATCATTGTCAACACACCATTTTACAACTTTTGGGTTAAATCCGGGGCTTACAATAAATTTAGCACCTGCTTTTTTAGCACGCTCTGCCTGTTCGATTGTAAGAACAGTTCCTGCACCTACAATCATTTCAGGGTAAGCCTTACTAACCAATTTTATTGCTTCTTCTGCAGCATCAGTTCTGAATGTGATTTCAGCAACAGGGAGCCCGCCGTCAATCAATGCCTTTGCAAGCGGAACTGCTTTTGAAGCGTCATTAATTTTAATAACTGGTACAATACCGATATTAGAAATTTGCTTTAAAATATCCATAATTTAACATCTCCTTAAAAGCATTCATAGATAAAATTATTATACCATTAACGCGTTTTATTGTCAATATATTACCAGCCAAAATATGCAGTTATCCAATTGATTATAGGTGTTAAAACCAGCTTGTCCAAAACAAAGTATATAACAACAACAGATATAAGCATCCAAGCGGCAGTAAACAAGTATTTTTTATTCAAAATCCTCTCTCCTTTTTACTAAAAAACAGGGAGGCAAAGTGCCGCCCTGTTTCACGCTAGAAAATATTGTTGATATATTCAACTGCACAAGTTGCCGCCACAGCACCGTCTGACGCTGCTGTTACAACCTGCCTTACGGCTTTTGTTCTTGTATCTCCTGCAGCAAAAATGCCTGCCTTTGATGTTTTACAGTCTTCGCCTGCTTTAATATATCCGTTTTCAAGCTCAACGATATTTTCAAAACGGCTGTTGTCAGGTTCTAATCCTATTGCCACAAAAACGCCGTTTACCTCTTTTTTCATTGTTTCTCCGCTTTTTGTATTTACCAGGCTGACTTGCTCTACTTTATCACTGCCTGTGATTTTTTCAAGCACAAAAGAAAACAGAATTTCTATTTTTTCGTTTTGTTTTACCTTGTCTATAAGATTTTTAGTTGCACGAAACTCATCACGTCTGTGAACAAGATAAACTTTTTTGCAAATGTTGGCAAGATAAAGCGCATCTTCTAAAGCGGTGTTTCCTCCGCCTATCACCAACACAACTCCGCCTTTATAAAACGAGCCGTCACAAACTGCGCAATACGAAACTCCTCTTCCCGAAAACTCTTCTTCGCCTTTTATATTAAGTTTTCTCCTTTTAGCACCGTTTGCGATTATAACCGCCTTGGCTTTATGCTCCAAGGCGTCAGTTTTAACAATCTTGGTATTTCCGTCACATGTTATACTAAGAACTGTTTCAAATTCAATTTGCGCACCAAGGCTCATCGCCTGTTCAAAAAGGCTGAGCGCAAAATCCGCTCCGCTTACACTTTTAATTCCGGGGTAATTTTCAATTTCAGGCGTAACGGCCGCCTGCCCGCCAGGACTTAATTCTTCAAAAACTTTAACCGAAAGTCCTGCTCTTAATGCGTAAATTGCAGAAGCAAGCCCCGCAGGGCCTGCTCCAATTATAATCAAATCTGTCATAATAATCCCTTCTTAGGCATTATATTGTGCTCTCTTGATTTTTCTGGAAGTAGTTTTTTCAAACTCTTCTTTTCTAATTATAACCTCACTTACCTGTTTGTATGCAGGAAGCTGGGAGAGTGCATTTTTAATCTTTTTACAAAGTTCCTCATGCGAAATTTCTTCCAACAAGAAAACTTCTGCACACAAAGTCTTCTGAATTCCGTGTTCATCTTTAGGTGAGTATACAACAACTTCAGCAACTTCATCTATTGCCTGGATATAATCTTCAATTTCCTCAGGATAAATATTTTTACCATTGCTTAAAACAATAAGGTTTTTCTTTCTTCCTGTTATGATAATTTGCTTATGCTCATTAATCATACCAAAATCGCCAGTGTGGAACCAACCGTCAATGATGCTTTCCGCAGTTGCTTCTTCGTTTTTATAGTAGCCAAGCATAACTGTAGGACCTTTAACGCAAATCTCGCCATTTCCGTCTTCGTTAATATCGTCGATCTTAACATCAATGCACGGAAGCTTAACGCCAACTGTTGCAGGGTCGTTGAAATAATCACGGTTTACACTTACAAGAGGAGAACATTCGGTAATACCATATCCGTTTAAAAGTGCAACACCGATTGATTCGAAAAAGTCTGCAACTTCTTTTCTGATTGGTGCGCCGCCACAAACAATCTTCTGAAGATTGCCGCCAAACACCTTATGAACAGAGCCAAAAAGTTCTTTTCTTCTGTCAATTCCGAGTTTTAACATAAAGTTACTCATTTTGATTAAAAGTTTAAACAACTTTTCTTTTTTCTGCTCTCTGATTGTGCTCCATATTTTTGAATAAAAACTTTCAACAAACGCAGGAACAAGCAACAGATAATCAGGCTTGTAAAGCTTGAGGTTTCCAACTACCGTTTTTAAGTTTTCGTTTATACAAATCGTGTTATGTCTGTGAATTGCAACCCAAATTCCGATAACCGCTTCGTATGTATGATGATAAGGCAGTACAGAAAGACAAACACCTTCAATGTCTGAAATCATAAGTCCGTAGCAGCAACAAGATGTAATGTTTCTTTCAGAAAGCATAACACCCTTTGCTTTGCCTGTTGTTCCTGATGTGTAAACCAAAAGCTTAAGCTTATCAACTTCTGTATGGATATAAGGTCTTTTTTCGTTTGTTTCAAGAGCCGCTTTTCCGCTTTCAAAAAACTTGTCAAATGACAAAAAGTCGCCTTCGTCTTCTTCTTTTTCAAACGAAACAAATTTCTTTATGTTCGGAAAATCTGCCCTGTGTTCTTTGAAAAAGTCTTCGTGTTTTTTTGTAGCACAGAACACATACTCAGCATCCGAATGATTGATAACATAAATTAAATCGCTTTCCGGCAAATCCTTGTCTACCGGAACAACAACATTTTCAGAGCAAAGTCCTGAAACGTATGTGAGTAACCATTTATAGCTTGAAGGACCTATTATTGCAATATGAGTGCTTTCAGCACCCATTTCATTAAATGCAAGATACATAGCGTCCACACTCATTTTGAGTTCTTTATTTGTAATTTCTACTATATTGTCTTTTCCCTGTCTGAATTTAAATATTGCCCTGTCAGGTACCTCGGCTTCTGCCATGCAAATCATTTCGTATAAAGAATCAGTCTTTACACTCTCGTTCCATGGATAATCGCATGTCGCTTTTCTCATCATAACACCTCTTTTAAATATTCTTATATAATTTTACCACAAATCAAGTCTGTTGGCAAGCTTAATTTATGGTATAAAAACCTGCCAATATTGTTGCTTTTTTGTCGGTGTTGTGTTACAATATAAATATATTTATCGAAAGGTATCATAATATGAAACAATATTTAACAAATTTTTTAAAATACAAATCTTTATTATGGAATCTGGTTGTTCGTGATTTGAAGATTAAATACCGTCGTTCGGTCCTGGGCTTTGCATGGAGCATTTTGAACCCGCTTCTGATGATGATAGTTATTACCGCAGTTTTTCAAAATTTGTTTCGTACAAATATAGAAAACTTTCCTATTTACTATCTTACAGGATATCTCTTCTTTTCATTTGTGACAGAGTCTACCAACCTTGCAATGACATCTATTATCGGCTCTGCTTCGTTGATAAAAAAAGTTTATATCCCGAAATATATTTTCCCTCTGGAAAAATGTATTTTTAGTTTTGTAAATATGCTGTTTTCATTTATTGCTACAATTATTGTAATGCTTGTACTTAAAGTACCGATTACTCCAACTTTTTTTGCGTTTCCAATTCCGATGCTGTACTTATTTGTTTTTTCGGTAGGCCTTTCCTTTTTCCTTGCTGCTGCAAATGTATTTTTCAGAGATGTTGCTCACCTTTACAGCGTTTTTACAACTGCATGGATGTATCTTACCCCAATATTTTATCCAATGGAGATGTTGCCGGAATTTATGGTAGAGGTAGTAACATTTAATCCGCTTTACCATTATATTTTGTACTTCCGTGCGCTTGTTTTGGGAAACCACATACCTGATTTACGCACAAACATGATATGCATAGGTTTTTCAGTTATAATGCTCATACTCGGATTAATATTCTTCAAGAAAAAACAAGATAAGTTTATTTTGTATGTGTGATGAGGTGATTGAATTGAACACAGCAGTTGAAGTTAAAAACGTCACAATGAAGTTTAATATGTCTAAAGAAAAAATAGACAGTATAAAAGAATATTTTGTCAAGCTTGTAAAAGGCAATCTGCTTTATACCGAGTTTACTGCCCTTGACAGTGTTTCCTTCGATGTAAAAAAAGGAGAGGTTTTTGGTATTGTTGGTTTAAACGGTTCCGGGAAGTCAACCCTTTTAAAAGTGGTTTCTGGGATTTTAAAGCCATCAACAGGACAAGCTAAAGTTTTCGGAAACATTTCCCCGCTTATCGAACTCGGCGCAGGCTTTGACCCAGACCTTACCGCAAGAGAAAACATATATTTAAACGGCTACGTACTTGGCCATACCAAAAAATATATTGATGAAAAATTTGACAGCATAGTAGAATTTGCCGAGCTTGAAGAATTTTTAGACGTGCCTATCAAAAACTTTTCCTCAGGCATGGTGGCCCGTCTTGGTTTTTCAATCGCAACTATTGTAAAACCCGATATTTTAATTGTTGATGAAATACTTTCAGTCGGCGACTATAAATTTCAAGAAAAATGCGAAAAACGCATAAAAGAAATGATGGCAGGCGGAACAACCGTTATAATTGTTTCCCATTCAATAACTCAAATCGAGCGATTGTGCAACACGGTTCTCTGGCTCGAAAAAGGCAAAATGAAAATGATTGGTGACACAAACGAGGTATGTAACGCATACAGGAATGGGAATTAAGGATTTTTTATGATAGATATCGATATTGCTGTTGTAACATATAACTCTGAAAAGTGGATAGATGGGTTTCTAACTTCTTTTGAAAATTCCCAAGGGGTTGATTTGTCAAAACTTCATTTTTATTTTACAGACAACTGTTCAACCGACAATACTGTTGAAGCTTTAAAAAATCATCCTGCGTCAAATTCATTCGGTGCTTTTGAAGTTATAAGTCGCAAAAAAAATCTTGGGTTTGGTGCTGGAAGTAACAGAGCCGCTTCAGCGGGCAAAAGCTCTTTTATATTTTTTGTTAATATTGATACAGAAATCGAAAACGACACTTTAAAAATTCTTGTAAGTACCATTGAAAAATCAAAAGGATCTGTGGGTGCATGGGAAATGCGCCAACTTCCTTACGAACACCCCAAAATATACAATCCCGCTACATTGGAAACTTCCTGGATAAGCGGTGCGTGCTTTGTTTTGCGAAGAGATATTTTTGAAAAAACCGGCGGTTTTGATGAAGATATATTTATGTATGGCGAAGATGTTGAACTTTCATGGAGAATACGAAATCTCGGCTACAAACTTCTTTATTTACCCGATTGTTGTATAAATCACTATTCATACGCTAAGGCAAATGAAGTAAAACCATTGCAATATTTCGGCTCATTAAAAGCAAACATTTTACTTAGATGGCGCTACGGAAATTTCAAAGATATTCTTACCGGATATATTAATTTAGCAAGATATGTTGTAAAACCCCATCCGTTACCCGGTGCAAGAATCCAGGTTTTAAAGATTATTTTAAATTCTCTTGCCATCGGATTAAAATTCAAAAACAAATATAAAAGTTTAAACAAAAGCGTTGCAAGTTTTTATGATTTTGAATATGAATATGCAAGGTTCGGTGCTTTTTACAAAAACGAACGATATGATAAAAATTGTTCCCCTTTAGTTTCAATCATTGTTCGAACTTGCGGAAGACCTCTTGTTCTAAAAGAGTGTCTTGATTCAATCAAGAATCAAACGTACAAAAATATCGAGGTTTGTATTGCAGAAGACGGCGAAAATATTTCTGAAAATTTTATAAGAAAAAATTTTTCTGATTTGCGTATAAAATACACCTCAACAGGTGCAAAAAAGGGCAGAAGCTATGCGGGAAATCTTGCGCTTTCGATGGCAGAGGGTGAATATTTTAATTTCCTTGATGATGACGATATGTTTTATTGTGACCATATAGAAACAATGATAAACGAAGCATTAAAGCATCCTTCAGAAAAACTGTTTTATGCAAAATGCTTTGAAACACCTGTTGAAATCAGGTCAAAAACCCCATACATATATGATGTTAAAGATTATGTTAATGTTAAGCGTCCTTCGTACACTAAGGCAAATTTAACAATCAACAATTTATTCCCTATACAATCCGTTTTTTTTAAGCGTGAAGTATATGAATCCCTTGGTGGATTTAACACAAAATATGAGTATTTAGAAGATTGGGATTTGTGGCTCAGATACTCAACATTTGCCGATTATATTGCTGTTGACAAAACGACCTCGGTTTATCGCGTCCCTGCAGATAAATCTATATCCAAAGACAGAAGCAGTCTCCTTAAAATCAACGAAGCTGAAATCAGGAATAAATATATGCAAAAAAGTGTTTTGCAAACAAAAACTTTTTTAGATGTTTGCGAAAATTCAGACTTTTTGTATACTATTGACTCGGTAAATCTTTATACAGATGACACTTTGCTTCTAACCGGTTGGGGATTTTTTAGTGGTCAGGAAAGTGATATTTATATACGCCTGACAGACACATCAAATAAAGAATATTTGTTTAATACACAAAATTCCCCCCGTCCAGATGTTTTAAGTCTCTATCCGAGTGCTCCCACGAATTGCGGAGTTTTCGCATGGATAAACTTAAATCCTGAAATTATTAAAAAAATCATAACCATTGAACTTATTTGTTGTGTTAAAAATCAATACTATTCAAACACCAAAAAAATATATAACTACCAAACCAAACAAAAATATGATCGTTTATTATTAACTCTTCGCAAGATCAAACGACATATACTAAAATAGATTACAAAAGCAAGGAGATAAAATCATGCCAAAAGTTAGCGTTGTTGTCGCGGCATACAATGTAGAAGATTACATCGAAGAGGCGTTACACAGCCTTATTAACCAGACATTAGAAGATGTAGAATTTATTGTTGTTGATGATGGTTCAACAGACGACACCGGTAAAATTATTAAACAATGGGCAGAAATGGATAAACGAATTAATCTTGTAACCCATGAAAAAAACAAAGGTCTTATGCTCGCAAGAAAAACCGGCTACGACATCGCAACTGGCGAATATATTATGTTTTTAGACGGCGACGATTATTTAGCGTTCAATGCTTGTGAAAAAGCATATAATGCCATAAAAAAGTCAAACGTTGATATCTTGCAGTTTGGTACACAAGTTTTTTATGATGATAACTACACAGAATCCAACCCCGTCGAACTAAATAATATGCAGTCTTATTTTGTTTCACTCAACTCCAAAATATTTGCTCCTGGAAAAGCTGGACTGCTGGGTGCAAGACATTCAAAAGACGCACTCGGTCTTACAATTTGGAATAAAATATATAAAAAATCGCTTGTGGATAAGGTTTCTCAATATATTCCTGACGAGCATATAGTAATGTCCGAAGATGTTCTTTTCAGTTATCTTGCTTGTTTTTTAGCAAAATCATACAACTGTATAAATACCAAACTTTACAATTACAGATTCGGTAATGGTATATCTACCACAAAAAAAATGTCAGATTTCAAAATGAATTCTGTTGTAAAATGTTATTATGTTTATAAATATCTGTCCGATTGGACAGAAAAGCAAAACGCAACTAAAATATGCAAAAACAGACTTAACACATTAAAAATGCAGGCATTAAAAGCTATTGGTTACGCATTCTTGGTGCAAATATCTGCAGATAAGAGAAACTATTTTGCAAACAAAGTTTCAGAAATCTGTCCTTTAGAAGATTTTATTTCTATGCTTTCTTATATGACACTATACGAAAACTGTGTAAAGCCTCACGAATTAGCGCAATATTGTGCCGGTCTTGACATTTTCAAAACAACAAAAAAAGAGAAAAAAACAATCGGAACATATTATTTCAGAGCTTATAATGGCGGAGTTGAAAATGTAATCTCTCAACTTACAGATATATGGACAAAATTAGGATATGATGTAGTATTGTTTACAGATCAGCAAAAAAATGACGATGATTACTATATCAATCCCAAAGTTAAACGCGTAATTTTACCTGAATATGTATATGGTAAATACCCCACATACTTTAAAAGAACTGAATTTTTCAGAAATGCGCTCAAAAAGCACAATGTAGACATAATGGTGTATCACGCATGGATATATGATCATCTCGCAGCTGATGCCCTCATAGCCAAAAGCCTTGGAATACCTTTCATTGTGCACACTCACGGTGTTTTTTGTTCAGATGTTGTTGCTATCGACGGAGGCTCGGCATATTATAACGCCAATCTACATAAAGTATTCAGTATTTCGGACTCAATTATTGTTTTAAACGAAACAGATCAGGCTTATTGGAACAGTTTTGGACTGAACATCATAAAAACCATAAATCCAACTGCCTTGCCTTTATCAACCACCGTTTCTCCTTTAAATGGTAAAAACATAGTAACTGTCAGCCGTATTTCACATGAAAAACAAATAATGGACACGATAAAAATTGTCCACAAAGTTACTGAAAAAATATCTGATGTTGTTCTTACCATTGTAGGTAGTGGCGACGAATACGAAAAAAACCGATTAACAAACTACATCAATGACAACAAACTGGACAAAGTTGTAAAATTAGTAGGATTTAAGAAAAATGTCGTTCCATATTATCAATCAGCTGATATTATGTTATTTACCAGCAAATTTGAAGGTGCTCCTCTATCACTGATGGAAAGTAAAATTTGCGGTCTTCCTCTTGTAACTTATGAACTTTTGAATGTGGACACCGTGCGTGATGCAAAAGGAATGGCAGTGGTTCCGCAAAACGATATTGATGCTGCAGCAGAAGAAATCATAAAAATTTTATCTGATGATAAGCTTAAAAAGCAGATGGGTAAAGAAGCACGAGAAAGTGCAGAAGAAATGCTTAGCATTGACCTTGCAAAGCATTGGGATTACATATTTGAAAAAACGCTTAATCCGGACACAAAAGAAATTAAACTCACACCTGATCAATCAGCTCTAAATACCCTTGTTCATTACACCAGTCAGGGAATACTTGCAAGAATGTATACACACCCGCAAGTTCAGTATCAGCAAATACCTTTGGAAGTTCCCAATGAAGATTGGCTTCTCCAATCCCATTACGCTGAGTCTTTAGAGGCAACAATAAAAGAAATAAGAAGTTCAACAAGTTATAGACTCGGCTGGTTTCTTACAACCATCCCAAGAAAGATAAAGGACTTTATTAAAGGTCAAAAATATGTTGAGTAAAAAAATAACACCCATAAGGGTGTTATTTTTCCCGAATAAACATTTTGCTTAAGTTTTTTAAGGTCATCAAAAGGGCGATAAGTAAAATTATGCAGGTGCCGAACCAGGAGACTGCGTAAGACGAATACAAAACAGGTAGGCTTTTAAATGCTTTAAACACTGTAAACACCCACACAATTCTTATGCCGCAGACGCCAAGTATACAAGAAAGCATTGAGGTAATCGCTTTGCCCATTCCGCGAAGTCCGGCACCAATGAGAATTACTTTAACTTTTTTCGTAAATTACCTCTCCTTAAACAAAAGTCTTGACAAAGATAAATTTGCTTGTTATCATTATTGTAATAGCATTAGCAAAAAAATCTATATTTAATAAGCTATAAGATTTATAAATTCGGATACTTTCGAGGTGGTTTTATGCGCTTAAAAAAAATACTTGACCCTGTTATTAGCGTTTCTTCAATTTACACCTTGTATGACCTTAACTTAAAAAAAGACTATATGTTCTATGGAGAAACACATCATTTTTATGAAATTAATATAGTGTTATCCGGGTCTGTGGGACTTACCATTGATGACAAGCTGTTTGAACTTAAAAAGGGGCAGGCTTTTATCATAAAGCCCGATTGTTTTCACAAAAACTGGGTTATAGGTCAGGAAGAGGCGCGCCTTTTCGTTATAACCTTTGATATTCAGACTTTCAGCGTATCCATTCCTGATAATGCAGTTTACAGCATTTCAAATTCAGATTTACCATATGTAGGAAGAATTCTTCAGGAAGGCTTACCCTGGATAAACAGCGAAGCAAAAAGCACCCCGCTTGCAACCCCTCACATGCTCAAAAACCTGATTGAATGTCTTATCATTTCAATGTTAAGGCAAAGCCACGAAGCATCTGTATTTACATCTACCTCGGGTGATATTTTTTACCGTGCAGTCCACTTTATGAACTCAAATATAAAAGAAAATATCACAATCGACCAGATTGCACGCTATTCAAACACAAGCGTTGCAAACTTAAAAAAAGTATTTAAAAAGTTTACGGGCAACGGTGCAATTCACCACTTTAACGCTCTTAAGCTTGAATATTCCAAAGAACTTTTAAAAAGCGAAATCCCAATATGTGAAGTGGCTGTACTTTTATCATTCTCCTCGCAAAACCACTACGCACAAAGCTTCAAAAAAGCTTTTGGTATAACTCCAAGCAAGTTTAAAGCAAGCATTAATTAAATACATAAAAAAACTCTCATCACTGAGAGTTTTTTAATTTATAATTCCATACCTCTGTATATTTTTTCTGTGCCTGAATCCAGCAATATCGGATTTGCATTAAGCCTTACAACATCTCCGGGTTTTACATCTGAGCCTGTAATATCAACTATAATATTAAGCGTTGCAACCCGCCCTATTATCTCATATTTTTCACCGTTTATCTGAGCATATCGCTTTTTAGGGAACAAATCTTTTAAAATATATCTTAAAATATCACGAAGCCTGAAGGTGTCGTTTGATTTTTCTGTTGCAAAGCCGTTGTAGTACCCTACCGGCACAATGGCAGTTTTAATATCTTTTTTCGTTTTATAAGTATTTCCATAGCCAATGTTTTCGCCTTTTTTAAGATAATTTACGTCTAAAACTTTGCTTTCGATATATCCTACGGGTTTTAATCCAAAGCTTTTTGCACCTTCTACTCTTCCTAAAAATGCAGAGCCAATACGCACCGCATCAAAATGAGTTTTTGGATGCTTTAAAAAAGCATGCGAGTTTGCACAGTGAATAACACCTGTTTCAAAGCCTGAGCTTCTTAATTTTTTAATTGCCTTTTTAAACTTATCCAGCTGATTTAAAACATCGGCATCTTTTTTGGAAAATGAAAATGAAAAATG
>JAFQRW010000005.1 GCA_017409875.1 Clostridia bacterium | reverse complement strand
TTCTTTTTTCATAGATTAAATCCTCCAATGTGTTTTTATTTCGACTGGCAGGTCATCTTTATTATAACACATTGGAGGATTTTTGTTCACCGGTTAACCTTTATTGAACCACGCGACTATCGCGTGGTTTTCGTTATACAATAAAAAGTGACCTTAAAGGTCACTTTTTAATTCAAAAACTCTTTTAATTTGGAAAGTCTTTTTTGTATATTTTCTCTTCCCATGTCATAAACAAGCTTTAGTTTCATAGGATCACTTTCCATTCTTTCAATTGGAAGTGCATCGTTAGGTCTTATAACAAACAACTCGCCTTCTTTTTCCTTTTGACTTATATATTCAAGGGTTTCATTATAAATATCTACTCTTTTTTCTATAGCATCAACAAGGTTTGGATATTTTTTAAGAAACAGTCTCATAAGCTTCAAAGATTTGCTTATCCCTTTGACGTAATCTTTAGGCCTTGTTAAAATAACAACATTTTTATCATAGCCTATGCTTTCCATAAATTTTATTGGAATGGAATCGGCAATTCCCCCGTCTAAAAGCTTTAGTCCTTGTATTTCTACTATTCGTGAAATAAGCGGAAGTGATGCTGATGCTCTTACCCATTCACAAAAAAACTCTTTGTCACTTTCTTCAATTTTTTTGTATACGGGCTTTCCTGTTTCAACATCTGTACAAACAACATAAAATTCCATAGGATTTGAATAGAAAGTTTCTGTATCAAATATATCCAGCTTGTCAGGAAGTGTATGATAACAAAATTCAGCACCAAACAAATCTCCGGTCGTAATAAGAGAATAAAGGCTACAATATCTTTTGTCATTACAATAACTCATGTTGTACCTTATAGCCCTACCTATTTGTTTTGATTTTATATTACATCCAAATGCAGCCCCTGCAGAAACGCCGACTGCACCATCAAACTCGATTTTGTTTTCCATGATTACATCGGTAACGCCGGCGGTAAACATACCACGCATTGCGCCGCCCTCCATAACAAGTCCTTTTTTCATTTTATCATTCCTAAATAATTATTTATTATTAGTATACCACATTTTTTAAAATTTTTCAATGTAAGTGCATTTTATTCAAAAAATATTACTCGTTTATTGACAAATTGTGCAACTTAAAGTATAATTAAATAGTAATTTTGAAATTAGATTGTGTAAGAATTTTGAGCTGGTTACTCAAAATTCTTAATTAATTTTTTAGCGGAGGTTTTTTTAATGGGTGGATTTTTTGGAGCAGTTTGCTCTCACGATGCAATTTCTGAAGTATTTTTTGGCACTGACTACCATTCACATTTAGGAACACGTCGTGCTGGTATGGCTGCTTACGACCCCGAGCTTGGTTTGCAGCGTGAAATACACAATATTCAAAACTCACCGTTTAGAACAAAATTTGAAAAGGTTTTTGAAGAAATGCAAGGAAGCTCAGCGATTGGTTGTATTAGTGATTACGACCCTCAGCCCTTGCTGATTCGTTCTAACTTTGGAACTTATGCAATATGCGTAACGGGAATTATTAACAATTCAAACGCCTTAATTGAAAAGCACCTCAATTATGGAAATGGTCATTTTCAAGCAATGACAGGTGGTAAAATTAATTCCTGTGAGCTCGTTGCATCGCTTATCAATCAAAAAGATGACTATGTTAACGGAATTAAATTTGCCCAGGCAGAAATTGAAGGAACTGCTTCTATTTTAATTTTAAAAGATGATGGAAACATTATAACTGCTCGTGACAGACTTGGCAGACTTCCCGTGTTAATTGGGAAAAGTGATGACGGTTATGCTATTTCATTTGAATCTTTTGCACTTAACAAACTTGGATTTGAAATTGAAAAAGAGCTTGGTCCCGGTGAAATCGTTGAAATAACAAAAGACAGTATCACTCAGCTTTCAAAGCCTGGCAACGAAATGCGCATTTGTTCGTTCCTTTGGTCATACTACGGGTATCCCACGTCTGTTTATGAGGGTGTAAACGTTGAAGTAATGAGAAATAGAAACGGTGAAATTTTAGCACAAAATGATGCTGTTTCTAAAAACGCAGAAAATATAGACTATGTCAGCGGTGTACCGGATTCGGGAACTCCTCATGCTATCGGTTACTCAAACAAAAGCGGAATTCCGTTTTCTCGTCCGTTTATAAAATATACTCCGACTTGGGCAAGAAGCTTTACGCCCACAAGACAATCTGAGCGTACAAAAGTTGCTAAGATGAAACAAATTCCCATTCACGAACTTATTTCTGGCAAAAACCTCTTATTTGTTGACGACTCTATTGTTCGAGGTACCCAACTTAAAGAAACTGTTGACTTTCTTTATTCAAACGGTGCTAAAGCCGTTCACATGCGTTCTGCTTGCCCGCCTATTATGCATAGCTGCAAGTATTTGAATTTTTCCAATTCCAATAGTGATATGGAACTAATCACAAGAAGAACTATTATGGAATTAGAGGGCGAAGAAGGTATGAATCATCTTGATGAATACAGTGACAGTTCAACCGAAAGAGGTAAAAACTTAAGAAAAGCTATTGCTAAAAACTTAAATTTTGAATCGATTGAATTTCAGTCGCTTGATGGCTTAATTAAAGCTATCGGCTTAGAGCCGTGCAAACTTTGTACCTACTGTTGGACAGGAAAAGAATAAAAATCAAAGCACCCTTTAAAGGGTGCTTTTAGCTTACTAAAATTCGGCATTTCCAACTGTTCTTGGGAATGGAATTACGTCTCTTATATTTGACATGCCGGTTAAATACATAACAGCTCTCTCAAAGCCAAGCCCGTAACCTGCGTGCTTTGTTCCGCCGTATTTTCTTAAATCCATGTACCACCAGTAATCTTCTTCTTTTAATCCTAATTCTTTCATTCTTGCTGCTAAGATATCCAGACGTTCTTCCCTCTGGCTTCCACCGATAATTTCGCCTATTCCGGGCACTAAGCAATCCATTGCCGCAACTGTTTTACCATCGTCATTGAGTCGCATATAAAATGCTTTGATTTCTTTTGGGTAATCTGTAACAAAAACAGGACGCTTAAATACAACTTCTGTCAAATATCTTTCGTGTTCTGTCTGGAGGTCGCTTCCCCACTCAACCGGATATTCAAAATTATCATTATTTTTCTTTAATATTTCTATAGCTTCAGTGTATGTTACTCTGCCAAAATCTGAATTTACAACACCGTTTAATCTTTCTTTAAGCTCTTTATCTACAAAGCTGTTAAAGAAATCAATTTCTTCAGGTGCATTTTCCAAAACATAGTTAATAACGTATTTCAACATATCTTCAGCAAGCTGCATATCATCATTTAAATCTGCAAAGGCAATTTCAGGCTCAATCATCCAGAATTCTGCCGCATGTCTTGTTGTATTAGAGTTTTCTGCTCTGAACGTAGGCCCAAATGTATAAACATTTCTGAACGCCATTGCATAAGTTTCTGCACTAAGCTGACCGCTTACAGTAAGATTTGCACTCTTTCCAAAAAAGTCTTGTGCAAAATCTACGTTTCCATCTGTCATAGGAATATTTTCCATATCAAGCGTTGTAACTTTGAACATTTCGCCAGCGCCTTCGCAGTCGCTTGCTGTAATAATCGGTGTGTGAGTGTAAACAAATCCTCTTTCATTAAAGAATTTGTGAATCGCATAAGCTGCTAAGCTTCTCACACGAAAAACTGCTGAAAACGTATTTGTTCTTGGTCTTAAATATGCAATCGTTCTCAAAAACTCAAGTGAATGACGTTTTTTCTGCAAAGGATACTCAGGTGTTGAAAGCCCTTCAATTTCAATGCTTTTAGCTTTGATCTCAAAAGGCTGCTTTGCCTCAGGTGTTAAAACTAAAGTTCCTGTAATGTTAAGCGATGCTCCGACATTCATAGAAGCAATTTCTTTATAGTTTGAAATATTTTCACTTTCAAAAACAACCTGAATATTTTTAAAGAAAGTTCCGTCGTTAATTTCTATAAACCCAAATACGTTAGATGAACGTATTGTTCTTATCCAACCGGAAATTTCAATTTCACAATCTTGAAATTGCGCCTGATTTTTATAAATTTCTCTAACAGTAGTTTTCAAAATAACTTCCCCCAATTATAAAAGCATAATTCCTGCATCAGTGCATGTTTTAACGGTGTCATCATCCCAAATGCTTACCTGAACCTCACCTATATGAGCATTGCCGATAATAAGCATACAAAGCCTTGACTGACCGATTCCTCCGCCGATAGTAAGCGGCAATTCATCGTTTAAAAGCATTTTATGGAATAAAAGATTGCGCCTGTCATCACAACCTGATATTTTAAGTTGCCTGTCAAGTGCGGTAGCATCAACTCTTATACCCATAGACGAAATTTCCAAAGCTCTGCCTAAAGTCTCGTTCCAGAAGAAAATATCACCATTTAATGACCAATCGTCATAATCAGGTGCACGTCCGTCATGCGGCTTTCCGGATTTAAGTGCTCCACCTATTTGCATAATAAATGCAGTTTTATGTTGTTTAACAAATTCATTTTCACGTTGTGAAGCAGTTAAATCTGGATACATATCCTCAAGTTGCTGAGTTGTTACAAATGTAACCTCTCTTTTTAAAACTGTATTAAGCTGTGGAAAACGTATAGCCAAGCGCTCGTTGGTATCGCATATTGCATCAACAATTTCTTGAACCACACTTTTTAAATAATCAATATTTCTTTTTTCCTTAGTGATGATTTTTTCCCAATCCCATTGGTCGACATAAATTGAATGAACATTATCAAGATCCTCATCACGTCGGATAGCGTTCATATCGGTGTATAAACCTTTGCCAACCTCAAAATCATATCTTTTAAGTGCTAATCGTTTCCATTTAGCAAGCGAATGAACAATTTGTGCATTTGTTCCGACTGCCGGAATATCAAACGAAACCGGACGCTCGTAACCGTTTAAATTATCATTAAGCCCTGAATCCTCTGTAACAAAAAGCGGTGCTGACACTCGCTTTAAATTAAGTGCCGATGCAAATTCATGCTGAAATGTTTCTTTGATGTATGAAATTGCACGCTGCAAATCATATCTGTCAAGTGGCGGTTTGTAACCATCCGGAATATAAATCTTATTCATAACAAGTGTCCCCCCTTCTTAAATTTACGGATTTAATCTGTTAGGTCCTCTGAAGATAAACATTGAATCTTTGATATGAAGTCCTAATAAAAGCATTGTAAGTCTGTCAATACCAATACCAAATCCACCATGCGGAGGACATCCGTATTTAAAGAATTCAAGATAAAACTTAACATCTTCTGCCAAACCTTTTTCGGCTGCCTGTGCCTTTAAAACATCATAACGGTGTTCACGCTGAGCGCCCGTTGTAATTTCAACACCTCTCCAGATAAGGTCGTAGCCCATTGGTGTTCCCTTTTCATCTCTCATATGGTAAAAGGCTCTCTTTTCAGGGCTAAAATCTGTAACAAACAAAAATTCATGATCATAGTGCTTTTTAACCCACTCATAGCTAAGGCGCTCTGCCTCGGTAGTAAGGTCACCTTTTTCAGATTCATCAACTGTATAGCCAAAATCTTCTTCCAATCCCTTATAAAGTTCAGCAAGAGTAACTGTAGGGAAAGGTTTCTTAGGAACGATAACAGGAATACCAAAAAGCTCTTCGATTTCCTTTCCGTAAAGCTTTGATACCTTTTCTAAAGCTGCAGTTAAAAGGTTTGCCTCAAAATCCATTACATCCTTGTATGAATCGATGTAGCTCATCTCAAGGTCAAATCCTGAAAATTCTGTTGCGTGTTTGCTTGTGAAAGATTTTTCAGCACGGAATACCGGTCCTACTTCAAAAACTCTTTCAAAACCACTTGCCATTGCCATTTGTTTATAAAACTGCGGACTCTGAGCAAGGTAAGCATTTCTGTCAAAATATTTAACTTCAAATACGTCAGAACCGCTTTCACTCGCAGTTGCAATCAATTTTGGTGAGTGTATTTCCAAAAAATTGTTCTCAAGCACATACTCACGCAATGCAGCAACAAATGCAGTCTGCACTTTAAACATAAGCTGATTTTCATCAGTTCTCAAATCAACCCAACGATAGTCAATTCTCTGGTCAATACTTGAACGCTCAACAGCCTGCTTCTTCTTTGTAGCAGGAATTTCTTTTCTTGCAATAGGAAGTGCATCTGCAATGCTTTCTACAAAAATAGTTTCAGGGATGATTTCAATTCCACCCATTTTTACATATTCATTTTCTATAGCTTTACCTACTACAGTTATAACAGAATCGCCTGTTAAACTGTCAATAGTATCACAAAGCTGGGGCACTTTTTCTTTTTCAACAGTTATCTGCACTTTGCCTGTGATATCTTTTAAAACAATGAAAGCCATAGCTCTGCTGTTTCGCAAGTTTTCAATAAAGCCTTGAACCTTAATGGTTTCACCGATATTATTTTTAACATCTGTTATATACGTTCTGTTCATGATAACTCCTCCGTATATGATTTATCTTATCTGTTAATGATACCATACTTTGCCACAAAAATCAATAGAATTTATAACAAAAAACTACTGTTAAGCATTATTTTTAACAGTAGTTTTAATATTATTATTTTTTAAGCATTATTCCTTTATTTTCAAGGTCTGCTGTAATAGCATCAACAACTTCCATAACCTCTTCTTTGGTTAGTGTACGCTCAGGATGTGAAAACTCAATTCTTACTGTAATTGATTTGCCTGATTGATCTGAATAAATATCTGCAACAGATAAGCCTTTTATCAAGCTGCTGTTTGCGTCTTCAACAGATTTCTTAATCGGTTCAAATTTTTCTGAAACAAATGTAATATCAATATCAATTCCCGGAAATTTTGAAGGTTCTTCATACTTGATGCTTAAATTTGGGGTTGCTGCAAATTTTTCAACATCAATTTCTGCAAAAACTATATTAGCTTTTTTATCAATTTTCTTAGAAATCAATGGATTTACTATTCCAATTTCACCAATCTCTTCACAATTTAGAATTATGCTGTTTAAGTTTTTAGGATGCTGATAAGAATGTGATTTTTCTTTTGCTTTAAAGGTAAGATTCTGGTGCTTGATATCATCGGTAATTACAGCTAAAATATCACGAAGTTTAAAGTAAACATCTTCCATACTCTCAGTTTTTGAAAAGAGTGTAACAGCAAGTTTTTTGCGTTCATTACAAAGATTATCACTGTTTACGCCGTCTATTACTCTTCCTATTTCAAACACGCCAAAATCAGCAGCATACGAGGTGTTGTACTTAACCTGACAAAGCTGTGTAGGTATTATAGACTTTCTAATAGTTTCAATATTTGGATTTGTAGCATTAACAAGCTTGATATTATCTTCAATTTCTATCCCGAGAGCCTTATACTCATCATAATATGCCCAGACATAAGAGTGAAGCTCATGAAGTGAGTATCGCTTAACCAAAATATCTTTAATTCCGTCTTCTACTGACTTTTCTACAATTTCACGAACAGGATAAAGCGGTGCTAAAGCAGTATTGATATCAAAATTATCGTATCCGTAAATTCTTGTAATTTCTTCAATTATATCAGCTTTAATGGTAACATCTTTAGTTGCTCTCCAGCTTGGAACAACAACCTTAAAGTCATCTCCATTCAATGTAACATCAAAGCCAAGTGCCTTTAGAGTCTTTACAATAGTCTGATTGTCAATTTCAATGCCAGTATAGCGATTAACAAAGTTTTTATCAAAATCTATAGTGATTTTATCATACTTATACGCATACTCATCAGTAAGTGCAGAAACGACTACAGCATTTTTATCATAGTCAGTTAAGAGTTTTACAAATCTTGCAACAGCAAGTACAGTAAGCTCAGGGTCTAAACATTTTTCATATCGCATAGAAGCATCAGTTCTGTGAGCAAGCCTTACGGTTGACTTTCTGACAGAAACTGCATCAAATGTTGCAGACTCTAAAGTAAGAGTTGTGGTATCCTCTACTATTTCAGAATCAAGTCCACCCATAATACCTGCTATTGCAACAGGTGTATCGCCATTGCAAATCATTAAAGTATTCTCGTCTATATCACGGGTTACTCCATCTAAGGTTTCAAATTTAAAAGGCTTATCAAAACGCTTAATTCTGATTTTTTCAACTTTTCTTGAATCAAACGCGTGCATTGGCTGACCGACTTCTAACATCAAATAGTTTGTAAGGTCAGCAAGAAAATTCAAAGACCTCATACCACAGTAATAAAGCCTGATTCTCACATTAACAGGACTTGTGTGAACGCTTATATTTTCAAAAGAAAGACATGAATATCTCTGGCATAGCTTATCCTCAATTTTCATATCAATTTTTGGCAAGCTATCATATTTTGACAAATCGACTGTATCAACAGGTTTTAACGTTCTTCCTGCTATTGCAGCAAATTCACGGGCAATACCATAATGACTCCAAAGGTCAGGTCTGTTTGTAAGCGATTTATTATCAACTTCAAAAACAATATCGTCAATCTGATAAACAGTTTTCAAATCTGTTCCGCATGGTAAATCATCGGTAATTTCCATAATACCATCATTGTTATCGCTAATTCCGATTTCTTTTTCAGAGCAGCACATTCCGTATGATGTATATCCTGCGAGCTTTCTTGGTGTAATTTCAATTTCACCAATTTTAGCGCCTATTTTTGCAAAAGCAGTTTTCATTCCAACTCTTACATTAGGTGCACCACAAACTACATCAACAAGTTCGTCTAATCCTGCGTCAACCTTAAGAAGATGAAGCTTTTTAGACTCAGGGTGGTCTTCAACCGATTTAATCTCAGCAACAACTATTCCCTCAATATCGCTGCCTTTAAAAAATATTTCATTTTCAACTTCTGCAGTAGAAAGTGAAAATTTATTTATTAGTCCGATTTTATCAAGACCTGTCAGGTCAACAAAATCAGAAATCCAATTCATTGATAAAAACATTAAGCCTCTCTCCTTTCTTATTTATCTTCAGTAAACTGCGATAAAGTCTTTAAGCTACCGCTATTTAAATCACGGATATCTTTAACGCCATATTTCATCATAACTAATCTTGTAAGACCTAATCCAAAAGCAAAACCTGTATACTCCTCAGGGTCAATTCCTCCTGCTTTTAAAACCTCCGGATGTATCATTCCGCAAGGACAAAGCTCAAGCCAACCACTGTGCTTGCAGGAAGGGCATCCCTCTCCTCCGCAAATAAGGCAATTAATATCAAGTTCAAAGCCCGGTTCTACAAACGGGAAAAATCCTGGTCTTAATCTAACCTTAACATCCTTTTGGAAAACTTCAGAAAGCATTGTTTTCATAAAGAAAATAAGGTTTGATATTGAAATGTTTTTGTCAACCATAATTCCTTCCATCTGGAAAAATGTATTTTCATGGTTTGCATCTGTTGCTTCATTTCTAAAGCATCTTCCGGGGAAAATTGCTTTAATTGGCTTACCCTCGTTAATCAGAGCATCTTTGTATTTTTTATAAATTGCATTCTGTGCTGCAGATGTATGTGATTTTAATAGCTGACCATTTTCAAGATAGTAAGTGTCCTGCATATCACGTGCAGGATGATGTTTTGGAATATTAAGAGCTTCAAAGCACTCATAATCGCTGACAACTTCGCTATAATCTGCAACAACAAACCCCATTGATTTGAATATATTCTCACACTGACGCTGAGCAAGGGTGATAGGATGATACGAACCACGCTTTAAATCAGCCGGTATAGAAATATCAAACTCAGGCATAAGACTAAATTCTTTTTCAAGTTCTTTTTGTTTAAGCTCTTCTGTCTTTTGTGAAATTTTATCTAAAACTTCATTTTTGAGCTCGTTGACTTTCTGACCAAAAGTTTTTTTCTCTTCATTTGAGAGATTTTTCATCTCTTTTAACAGCTCGGTAACACTACCTTTTTTGCCAAGATATGCAATTCTGATGTTTTCAAGCTCATCCATTGAATTTACATTCTTTAGTGATTCTAAAAACTCTTGTTTTAATTCCAAAGTTTTTTCTGACATATTCTCTTTCCTTTCTAAAAAAAATGCCCGTCCCAAAAGGGACGAGCATATTACCCGCGGTACCACCCAAATTCAGAAAACAAATCTTTTCTGCACTTAAACTGCCTATTGTGTGAGGCAACAACACCTTGCTTATACCAAAAAGCTTTCGCAAGAGACTCCAATGCTGAAATTCACATCGTTTCTTTGCAACAAGTGTTTACAGCCCAATGACACCTGCTCTCTTTTGCAGTAAACGATACTACTTACACATCTTCACAATCTTAAAATATGATATCATATTTAACTTTTAATGTCAAGAGGCATTTTAGTTGTTAAGTTCTGCTTTTAAATGGTCTTTCAGCTTAAAAAATGCCTTTGCACGATGACTAATTTTGTTCTTTTCTTCCAATGGCATTTCGGCAAATGTCATACTATAATCGTCTACATAAAAAACAGGGTCATATCCAAATCCGCCGCTGCCTTTAGGCTCCATAGTTATACTTCCCTCACACTCGCCTCTTAAAGCAAGTTTAGTGCCGTCTGGATAAACCACCACCACTACACTTACAAATCTTGCACCTCTTTTATCATGAGGAACATTTTTAAGTTCATCAAGAAGTTTATTGCATAGCATCTCGCTTGTTGCGCCTTCACCTGCATAACGTGCAGAATATATTCCCGGCCTTAAGTCTAAGGCATATACTTCAAGCCCTGAATCATCTGAAACAGTAATCATACCCGAGATTTTTGCTATTTCTTCTGCCTTTTTTACGGCATTCTCCTCAAAAGTTTTTCCGTCTTCTTCGACTTCAACATCAATACCTTTGTCTTTCAAAGAGTAAACATTTATACCAAGATCAGACATTATGGATTTCATTTCCTTTACTTTCCCTTGGTTATTTGTTGCAAGAAGAATTTCATTAATCTTCATATTTCCTCCAAAACTATATCTCTCTGCCTCCGTCACCCAAATCGCTTACATAAAATGATGGTGCATAGCCTATTTTTTCTGTATAGTTTTTCCCAACAATTTCTTTAAACTGTTCAACCGCTTCATCTTTAACGATGCTTACAGTGCAACCTCCAAATCCTGCTCCAGTCATTCTTGAGCCGATACAGCCGTCAACTTTACGTGCTTCGTCTACCAATGTATCAAGTTCAATGCCGGTAACTTCATATAAATCTCTTAAGGAATTATGCGAACTATTCATTAGCTCACCAAACTTTAAAATATCATTATTTTCAAGAGCTTCTATTGATTTTAACACCCTGTCACATTCATATACCACGTGCTCAGCTCTTTTAATTTTTATTTCATCGCCGATTACGTTTTTATGTTGTTCAAACACCTGTGTGGGAATTACACCAAGATAGTCATAATCAATAACAGTATTTAGTTTTGAAAGTGCATCTTCACACTCGCAGCGTCTTTCGTTATATTTTGAATCTGCAAGACTTCTTTTTTTATTAGTGTTTGAAATAACAATTTTATACCCCGTAATATTAAGAGGAATAAGCTTATAGCTTAAATCCTTACAGTCTAAAAATATAACGTGATTTTTCTTACCCATTGCAGATGCAAACTGATCCATAATACCGCAATTTACACCGATATAATTATTTTCAGCCTTTTGACCAATTTTGGCCATTTCAATCATATCAATTTCTTTATTGATACCTTTTTTTTCGTTTGAAATCGTTGCAAGTGCTAAGGCAGTTGCTACCTCAATAGCAGCAGATGACGAAAGACCTCCTCCATGAGGAAGTGTGTCATCATAAAGCATATCACAACCTGATATTTCATAGCCATTTTTTTCAAGCTCAACTGCAACTCCTACCTGATAATTCCCCCAAAAAAGGTCTTTATACTTTTCAGGAGTATTAAGATCTGCTTCAACAATTCCATCAAGGTCTGTAGCCTTCATTCTTAAAACTCTGTCATTACGCACACGAAGGGCAATAGTAGTCCCCATAGTAAGCGCGGCAGGAAAAACAAATCCACCGTTATAATCGGTATGCTCACCTATTAAATTAACTCTGCCGGGAGATGCAAAAACTCTAACTGTTTCTTTATCTCCGCCATATAGATTAACAAATTCATCAATCAGTTGCTGTTTGTTCATAATGTCCTCCTATTTATTGTTTTTAAGAAACTTTATATATGCTTCTCTTAATTCCTGTGCTTTTTCTTCAGGTGAAGTAGGATTGCAATGTGCCCACGCACCCGTTTCACTCGACGCATTGAATTTTTGCTTATCTTTAAAACGCATAGGAGGGAAAAATTCTATATGAAAATGATAATAATCTGATGTGTCTTCTGAATTTACAGGACTTTGATGCATACACATCATATATGGGAAATTGTAATCAAAAAGCGAATCAAATGTTCCTGTAACTTTTTTTAAGATATCAGCAAGATTTGTTTTTTCACTTTCTGTAAACTGCTCTAAATTCTGCTTATGATTTTTCATGGCAACGTATATTCCGTAAGGATACTCTGAAAAAAACGGAAGAAATGCAACAAAATCATCATTTTCAAAAATAATTCTGCTCTTTGCCTCATATTCATCTTTTAACATATCACAAAACAGGCAATTACCGGTTTTTTCAAAATGTTCTTTTGAAGATTCAAGTTCAAGCTCCAGCTTTTTAGGAATAACAGAATATCCATAAATCTGTCCGTGAGGGTGAGGCATAGTAACACCTACAACATTACCCCTGTTTTCAAAAATAAAAATGTATTTGATTTTCTCATCTTTTTTAATTTCAACAAATCTTTCTGTCCATAAATCAACAAGTTTTTTAATGTGCTCAACTGAAAGTTCGGGAAGTGTAACCGTATGCTCAGGCGAATACAAAATCACCTCGCACTTTCCGTAAGCCTCTTTAGTTTTATAAATGTTTGTTTCAACATCGTCAGGAACCGGCGGATTTTGTGAAAGCGCCGGGAAATCATTGTCATATTTGTAAACATCAAATTCTTCAGGTACTTTACCTGAACCCGGACAAAAAGGGCACCAATCCTTAGGCATTTGCGGCCTGTTTTGTCTGTGTGATGCTATCATCACCCAATCTTTAGTAAGTGGATTAAATCTTAATTCTGCCATAGAATTCTCCTAAATTCTATTTAATTTTAATTAAAAACTCATTTTTAAAGTCAACCTTCAAAACGCTACCGAATTTTGCTTCATCACTTATAACCTTTTCTGCAATCTGGTTTCCAATATTGCGATTTATAATGCGTCTCAACTCTCTGGCACCATATTTTTCGCTGTAACCAATTTTTGCAAGCTGTTTTATTGCATTTTCTGTTACTGAAAGTGTAATTCCTTTTTCTAACAAGGAATTTTCAATTTCTGACAAGATTATTTTGCATATTTTTTCAAAATCTTCGGTCTTTAATCTGTTAAATACAATAATTTCATCAAGTCTGTTCAAAAGCTCAGGTTTAAATATCTGCTTAAGCTTGTTCATGGCAACTTCTTCTTCGACAGAATTAGCACCAAATCCAAGAGTTTCTGTTCCAAAACCTATTCCGGCATTTGAAGTTAATATTATTATTGTATTTTCAAAGCTAACTACTCTTCCCTGAGCATCAGTAAGACGTCCTTCATCTAAAATCTGCAACAAAATGTTATACACACCCGGATGTGCTTTTTCGATTTCGTCAAAAAGCACAACGCTGTACGGATGCCGTCTTACCTTTTCGGTAAGCTGTCCTGCTTCCTCGTAACCAACGTACCCAGGAGGTGAACCAATCATTTTTGAGACACTATGTTGCTCCTGATACTCTGTCATATCAAGCCTTATAAGATCGTCTACAGAGCCAAACATTTCCTCTGCAAGCACCTTAACAAGCTCGGTTTTGCCAACACCTGTAGGACCAACAAAAATAAATGATGCCGGTCTTAATCTTCCGTCAACCCCTGCCCTTTTTCTTCTGATAGCTTTAGCTAACACACTAATTGCTTCGTCCTGACCGATAACCTTCTTTTTGAGGTTTTCGTCTAAGTTCATTAGCTTTCCGCTTTCAATTTCTGTAATTTTTTTAACCGGAACATTAGTCCACATTTCAATTACTCTTGCTATATCCTCAGAAGTTAAAACAGTACTTTGGCAATCTTGTTCCAAGGCTTCAATTTCTTCTTTTAATTTACATTCTCTGCTCTTTAAATCAGCAGCTTTCTGGTAGTCCTCGATAGAATCTGTCGATGCCGCATCTTCTTTTTGAGCTTCTACTTCTTTGAGCTCTTTTCTTAAAACAATAAGCTTAGTAAGTGTTTCATTTTCGAGGTTTGCTTTTGAGCCTGCCTCATCTATTACATCTATAGCTTTATCAGGTAAAAATCTTCCCTGTATAAATCTTTTTGACAAAACAACTGCCTGACGAATAATATCGTCAGTTACAATAATCTTATGGTGGGTTTCGTAGTATTCCTTTATGCCCTTTATTATATCAATGGTTTCTTCAACGCTTGGTTCTTCGACCATAACAGGCTGGAATCTTCTCTCTAAAGCCGCATCTTTTTCAATATATTTTCTATATTCAGATAAAGTTGTAGCTCCAATCACTTGGATTTCACCGCGTGAAAGTGACGGTTTTAATATATTTGCTGCACTTAAAGCTCCGTCATTTGCAGAACCACTGCCTACTATATTATGAATTTCATCAATCACTAAAATAACATTTCCGCGGTCTATAGTCTCAGAAATTATACTTTTAACCCTTGCTTCAAACTGTCCCCTGAACTGAGTACCTGCTACAACAGATGTAAAATCTAAAAGGTATACTTCTTTTTCGAGAAGTTTAGCAGGAACTTTTTTTTCTACAATTCTAAGAGCCAAGCTTTCCGCAATAGCAGTTTTTCCCACACCGGGTTCACCAATTAATGCAGGATTATTTTTTGTTCTTCTGTTTAAAATCTGAATAACACGATAAAGCTCTTTATCTCTACCGATAACTCTGTCTATTTCGCCTTTTTTTGCTTTATTGTTCAGATTGACACCATAAGTATCCAAAAGGCTTTTCTTTTTAGATTTGTTTTTATCTTTTGATTTAGTGCTGTCAAAACTGTTTTTTGGTGTATCATTGCCCATTGGGAAAAAACCCATAGCGCCTAAAGGCCCAAAATCTTCAGGCAGATCTCCGCTTTCAAACATATCCATCATATCTGCAATCTGACCTTCTATATCTTCCATATTTTCTGCACTTAAACCCATTTTTTGCATCATATCATCAATGGGAGCAATTCCGAGTTCTTTAGCACAACTAAGGCAATATCCCTCATCATATTGCTTTCCATTTTCTAACTTTTTCACAAAAACAACTGCTCTGTTTTTTTTGCACCTGGTGCAAAGCATAATTTTGTCCTCACTTTCTGTCAGTTCTTATATTAAATCAAGCAAATACAAGCTTATCAAAAACTACGGTAGCAGCGCCAAGAAGCGATGCCTTATCATAGAATTTTGACATTATTATTTCAACGTAATGTTGTTTTGACCCTATAGGTAAATTGCCAACATTTTTCTTAAGGCGTGAAATAATTTCTTCACCGCCTGTTGAAATATCATTGCCCAGTATAACAATAGAAGGGTCAAAAATGTTTATTGCATTTACAACGCCGACTGAAAGATACTTGCAAAGATTATCAAGTGTTTTAACACACAATTCATCGCCTTTTTTGGCACAGTCAACTATGCTTTCAAAAGTAATCGGCAATTTTAATGAAGTTTTAATTCCATTTTTGATTTCTTTTTCTGCATTTACAATTACTCTTTCTATATTTGTGTATAGTTCAAGACAACCACGGTTTCCGCATTGACACAGCTCTCCATCGGGGTTAACAGTAATATGACCTAACTCACAAGAGCATCCGTTAGTGCCTAAAACCAGGTTATCATCAATAACCGCGGCAGCTCCCAGGCCTTTTGAAACACCTATATAAACGAAATTATGGTTTTTTCTTCCTCCACCGTAATATCTTTCAGCAAGTGCTGCACAGTTAGTATTCTTATATAAAAATACAGGAAGCTCGGTAAACTTTTTAACCTCTTCAACTATGCTAAAATTGTTAATTCCATAGAAGTTGGTTGGAGCCAAAATCTTGCCATGTTCAGTATCAACCGGACCCATAGCGCTGATTCCTACACCAATTACTTCTTTCTGGCTTATATTACTTATTATTGTTATTAACTCACCAACAATTTCAACAAGCTTATTTTTGTCAGCATCACAAGGAAGCTCAACTCTTTTTGTAAAGAGCATATTGCCTTTTATGTCTGCAAGGCAACCTTCAACATAAGTTCTTGTGATATTGATACCAATAGCACAAATACAACCGTCTTCAAGTTCAAGCAAAATAGGTTTTCTTTTACCTCTTGCATTAACATCAATGCCCGTTTCTTTAATATATCCTTTTTCCGTAAACTCTGAAATGATATTTGTAAGCGACATTTTTGAAAGTCCAGAGTATTTGGAAAGTTGAATTCTCGATACAGGTGAATTTAAAATAAAAATTTTTAAAATAAATTTGCGATTTGAAATCTTGTTAGTTTTTGAATTATTAGCTTTCAAAGCAAACCCTCTTTTCAATTAAATACAAGTAGTATAAATTATACACTTGTCTAAGCAAAATGTCAAATTTAATTTATTTTATGCAAATTTCATCTAAATTTTACTATTAAAATAAAAATAAGAGCCAAACTATGAGTTTAGCTCTTATTTGGTTTAATCACCTATTTTTTCAATTACAACTGTACGCTCAACAGGTTTTGCTTTTTCTCTTGCCTGTCGCTCTAAATCACGCAAATTTGCCCAGTTTTCAACTTCATAAAGTTTTGAACTGTAGTTATAACTACTGGTGCTAAGATATTCTGTAGCCGAATAAGTTGATAAACCTACCTTTGTCTGAAGCATAGTTTTTGCCTCAGAAAGCTCAGCATCAGTCATAGTTTTAAATGCAGAAACATCTATTTCAGGATATTTTCTTATTTTCTGTTCAGCACTTGCAATAGACCTATATGTACCTTCATTTGCAACTTTTAATACTGCAAGGTCGTACGCATCTTGAGCCTGAAGCTGTGCAGGGTTATTATCATCAATTGCAATGTTTACGCCATTTGCAAGTTCTGATGCTGAATAATTTTCGCTGAGAGTATATTCTCCAATTTTAACGTAATAAGTTCCTTCATCAAGGTTTGTAACTTTAATTATTTCTTGATTTATGTCTTCTGTTACAGGAACGCCCCAATCTTCAAATTGTTTGTAATGATCAGTATATGCAACCGGAATTGCGTGTGCCAAATATTGATATACAACTCTGTCGGATTTATTATCTGTTACAACAACATCAGCTCTTTCAGTAGCTTTTGCGCCGGTTTTGGCATCAATTTCAACCTTTGCCACTATTGGGTTGCCGTCTTGCTGCTTAATTATCTCATATGACATATAAAAGCCACCCTGTTCAGTAGGATGAACACCATCACTGCCTGTAATTACTTTAGTACATTCATCATTGCCGTCATTTTTTCTTACTTCATTGGTAACATTAGTTGTCGGAGTCCACACATCAATAAAAGGCAAATTATTATCTTTGGCAATTTGTGCAACCCCTTCTTTCATTTTATAAAGTCCGTATGAATTAACAGTTTCAGGGAAATGTCTATGTCCCCATCCCCCGTATTCATAGTATGCGCCATGATCGAAAACAGCCGGCGAAACTAAAGTAAGAGAAATGCCTTTATCTCTGCACATTTCAATTACTTGTTCGCATCTATTCAGATACTTTTCAATGTTTGCATCAAATGCAACTTTAACCTCTTGCTCGTTTTCATTAGGCCAAGCCATTCCAAGAAGCACATCGTTAAATCCAAGCAAGAGTGTAGCTTCATCAACTTCTCCAGTTACTTCATTTTCAGTAATGTCCCAATAAAATCTGCTTATAACGTCTCCATAACTATTACCGCCAATACCTTTGTTTATAAAAACAATATCTTTATCAGGATATCTTGTGTGATAATAATGTTCCAAAACTTTGAGGTATTGCGTCTGAGCAGTTAAGCTATCACCAATAAATGCAACGGTAATCTGCTCAGTATCGCCGCCAAAGGTTTCATCACCTACTAATTTTACCTGTTCTTTAGAAAGAGGAATAATGGTTTGTGTGTCATTCCACATAAATGCTTTGATTTTTTTTGCTTCTGCGGGAACTTTTATGCCAGATAAAGCATTTATTTCTTTTTCTAACTCATAAAATGTAAAACTGCCATCAGTAATTTCTTCGCAGGCAATCATTTTATTATTTGCATCATAAAATGCTGCTATAATCTGGAAAGTACCACCATTTCCGTACTTGTTTGTAATTTGAGCTGTTGTCTTTATTATTTCATCAGCCTCGATAACCTGACTACCATTTTCATCTCTTAAAGTAAGAGAATATGTTGTAGGCTGTGTAACATAGAGAGCTTCAACACTTTGTATTACATCGTTTTTTCCCTCGCTGATGCGGATTTTGCAGTTACTAAGCTCATCTGTAAACTTAAACTTTGTTTCGTACTTTAAGTCAGAATTAACATCAATTTCTGCTATGTACTTAACGTCACCTGTTCCTTCCTCAACGATGGTAAGTGTAACAGATTCACTAGAATTAACGCCTGCTTTTGATAAATCGCCTGCAATGTATACGTTTTGTGCACTTTGTGAATATCCTACTTCACCTGCAATAACATTTGAAGCAACCATAGGCATAATCATTAAAAGCGAAAGCACAACACATAAGATTTTTTTCATAACCTATCTTCTCCTACTATAATTATTTAGAAATAACAACTGTATGTGAAACCGGTTTTGCTGCTGATTTCACTGTCGTAATGCAATCCTTAATTGTATTTATATAATCATTTTCTTTATTTTTGTGAGTTTTAATATAATTTCCAATATTATAATTCTTGCTATTAGCATCGCTTTCGCTAATGCCGTCACTTATATAGTTTGCTTTAAGCTGTGTAGCTACTTCAATCCACTTCTCGGTTGTGAAACTATCAAAATCATATCCGAGTTCATGCGGATAGTACTTATATGTAGCACTATTTCTGTCAGTAGCACCATTTCTAATAGACATTTGAGTGTTAACAACACCTCTTAAGTTTTGTTCTGTATTCAATCTTGTATCTTTCAGAGCAAATACTTCTTTTGCCTGCTTTTGACCTGGATTGTTTTCAAGCTCTGCAATATTTACACCTGCAGCAAGCTGCTCATCTGTGAAAGTACCGATAGCAGCACCATCAAATGAAATGGTATATTCACCATCATCAAGATTAGTAACCTTGATAATTTCACGGTTCATGGTATTTGTAATATCAACGCCGTAGCCTTTAACATATTTATATCCGGATGAGCCTGTATAAAGAGGAATTGCATTTGCAAGATATGTATAAGAAACATTTGATGTGTCAACAGTAACATCACTTACTGTTGCGTTATCAACTTTGTTTGCACCATTTGATGCGTTGATTTCAACAGAAGCTACGGTATCATTTGTTTCTTGTGCTCTTGCAAAGAGGTAACCGAACAAATATCCACCTTTTTCAAGCGGATGAATACCATCTACGTTTGTTATAACAATTGTGGCTTCAGGGTACTCTGCTCTGATTCTGTCAGAGTATTCATTAGATGCCTTATAAAGGTCTAAAACAGGAACATTATACTCTTCACCAAGGTCTATGATACCTTCAGCAATTTTACCTAACGCATAGTTTGTTCCATATTTTATTGGTGGCAAAGAGTTAACAAATCTGTCGCTCTCATCATAAAGTGACGGAGTTACTAAAGTAATGCCTTTATTGTTTTCTTGACAGTATTCAATAATTGTTTCAATATTATCTACACAAGTGTTTACTCTTGATTGCATGTTACCATGGTATTTGCCATCAGGATATGGACCTCCACTATAAAAATCGTAATACTCATCATCCGGCATCTTACCAAATGTATAAGAACCATATCCGCTGTCATTCATACCTATCATAAGAGTAATTTCATCACAAGCACCATACAAAGAATTACTTTCGTTGAAAACATCCCAATCAAGTCTTGAAATAACACCGCTGGCCGAGTCGCCGGAAAGACCTTTGTTTAAAAGAACAATGTTAGCATTTGGGTAACGTGTTGCATAGTATTCATTTAAGAATGCAAAATAGTGACCCCAATGAGTAATACTGTCACCAATTACACCAATAACTTTTGTTTCGTCAGAATTTTCATTTGAAAAAGCAAGGCTTGTACCAATAGCTTTTTCATCCTGCTCAGCTAAAGGAATAAGATCAACTGTATCTTCCCAAGCAAAAGCTTTTACTTTTTTTGTTTCATCAGGCAATGCAACATCTGAAAAATCAACAGACTTTGTAACGCCTAAATCATTGTAGCCAACAGCTAAAGATTTAATATCGGTAGCAAGAAGTTTGTTATTTTCATCATAAGCAGCAATCATAACGCTAACGCTTGCATTGTTACCATACTTATTGTTTAATTTAGCAACAACATTTGTAAGTCCGCCTTCTGATATGAAGCTTATAACATCATTTCCCGCCTCTGTCAATAAAATATCAATGCAATAAATTTCGTGTCTGGCAAAAGCAGTATTAAGAGAATGAGTTAAATCCTCAGCAGTATCATTGTCACGAACTTTTACAGTATAATTATTAATATTTCCTGCAAATTTAAACTTAGTTTCGTAATTACCAAAACTGTCAGTATCAAGTTCTGCAATGTAACCTACATTATTGCTGTCATCTTTATCAAGCAATAAAACTGTTACACCCAAAGTACTCTTATCTGCCTGACCTGCTATGTACACATTGTACCAGTCGCTGTCAATAGCAGCACCCACTTCTGTTGTAGCAGCTGAAGCTGCAAACGTTGATAAAATCATTACTAAACCAATAAAAAAACACAAAATTTTTTTCATAAAATCCCCCTCCTGTGCACTATAAATACATATATAGTAAGTATAAGTTATTTTTAAAGAAAAAGTCAACACAAAATTCGTGTTGACTTTAAATTTTTTTACATTTTAATAATGTTGCTTAAAAAAGATTGCAGTCTTTCAGTTTTAGGACTTGTAAAGATATCTTCAGGCTTACCTTGCTCTGCAATCACACCATTATCCATAAAAATTATTCTGTCTGAAACCTGACGTGCAAAAGACATTTCGTGAGTAACAATTATCATTGTCATATCTTTATCTGCCAAAGATTTAATAATACGCAAAACCTCATTGGTAAGCTCAGGGTCAAGTGCAGATGTTGGCTCATCAAACAGCATAATTTTTGGATTAAGCGCTAAAGCTCTCGCAATAGCAACCCTTTGCTGCTGACCACCAGACAGCTCGCACGGATAATTTGAAACCTTATCCAAAAGTCCTGATTGTTTTAAGAGACTTAAAGCATTATCTTCAATCTCATTATATATTTCGTGTTTATTCTGTTTGAAATCCGGTTTTTCTTTTGCCAAAAGCTTGGGAGCGAGTGTAACGTTTTCTAAAACATTATATTGCGGAAAAAGATTAAACTGCTGAAAAACAAATCCAAACTTTAACTGTTTCTCTCTAATTTCTTTTGCAGAAAGAGATTTTTGCCAACTGCCGTCAAAAATCATTTCATCACCTAATGTAATCTTTCCGGCATCTGCCTTTTCAAGAAAGTTTATGCATCTTAAAAAAGTTGTTTTACCGCTACCTGAAGAACCGATTATTGATACAACTTCGCCTTCATTCATTTCAAAGCTTACATCTTTTAAAACCTCAGTTTTACCAAAGCTCTTTTTTAAATTTTCTACTTTTAAAATTGACATTTTTTCACCTTACCCCTTATAATAATCCAGTTTCTTTTCTATGTAACCAAAAATAAGAGTAAGAATTCCGCAAAAAGCAAGATAGAAAACTCCTGAATAAAATAGTGGCCACAAAATATGTTCACTGTTCATAAATCGCTTTGCGTTCCATGTTATTTCATAAATCATAATGGTGTTTGCTAGTGAAGTATCTTTAACCAATGTTAAAAATTCATTGCTCATAGGCGGGATAATACGCTTTACTACCTGCATGAGAATAATCTTAAAAAATACCTGGGACTTTGTCATTCCAAGTACTGCGCCTGCCTCATACTGTCCTTTAGGGATTCCTTCAATTCCACCTCGGAAAATTTCAGAAAAATAGCACGCATAATTAAGCACAAATGCAATCATTACTGCTACAAAAGTATTCATACCGTTTATTCCTATAAGGCCCGGTCCAAATCCAAATACAATAAGTTGTAGCATAAGCGGTGTTCCTCTTATAATCCATATGAGTGTTTTTATAGGCCATTTTATGATTGCAAATTTACTCATTGAGCCAAAAGAAATAATAAGTCCCAAAGGAAGTGCCATTAGAAGCGTTAATCCAAATATTTTAAATGTTACCCATAAGCCCTCGAAAAGGCTTAATGTTACTGTTGCGAAAATCGACATAATTTAGTACCCTAACTTTTATAAACTGTTTAAAAAGGCAGAAATTAATTCTGCCTTTTTACTATTAAAATTATAACCAAATTTAAACTGGTTGATTAAAGAGCGAGGTTAAGCTCATATTTTTCAGCCAAGGTATCTAATGTACCGTCAGCTTTAAGCTCATCAATAATTGCATTAACTTTTTCGGTAAGGTCTGAACCTTTTCTGAAGCCAATACCGTATTCTTCAGATGTAAGTTCCAAAGAGTATGTAAGCTTATCATAGCTTGTTCCGTCTGCTGTCATAGATTTAGCCATTGTAATATCTATAACGCAAGCATCAGCCTGACCGCCGATTACAGCCAAAAGTGCATCGGTCTGTGCAGCTACAGGAGAGTAGTTAGCATCAAGTCCATTGTCTTTGATTGCAGCTTCTCCTGCTGAACCTGCTTCAGCAGCAAATTTGAGACCTTTAAGGCTTTCAACATCTTTGTAGTTTTCAATTTTATCTTCTGCCATTACAACAACCTGTGCATTTTTAACATAAGCTTTTGAAACATCACAGTTTGCTTTAACTTCATCAGAAATTGTCATACCGTTCCAGATACAGTCAATCTGGTTTGCATCAAGAGTAACAAATTTTGTATCCCAGTTGATTTCAACAAATTCAGGTGTAACACCGAGTTTTCCACAAACAGCTTCAGCAAATTCAGTATCAAAACCTGTAAGTTTTCCATCTTCCATGTAGTTCATGGGTTCATAAATTGTGTAACCAATAACCAATTTGTCATCAGCTTTTTCACCGCATGATACAAGACAGATAACCATCATTAAAGCGAGTGCTAACACTCCGAGTTTTTTTAACATTTTCATAATTTTTCTCTCCTTTAGAATTATGTTACGGACACAGTATAACACAAAACTTTACTGTTGTAAAGTGGTAAAGTGAATTTTTTTAAAAATTATTTGTTTTATCTCTCGGAGTATGATATACTTAAAGCAGTAAATATCATGGAGGTTGGTTATGCCACTGCAATTTGTAACCGGTAGAAGCGGATATGGTAAAACCGCTTTTTGCCTTAATCAAATGAAACAGCTTTCTGAAAGTGGAATTAATACTGTTTTGCTTGTTCCGGAACAACTTTCCTTGTCTTCAGAACATGAAGCAATCGGATTCCTTTCTTATCTTGATGACACAAAAACTGTTTTAAGTTTTAATCGCCTTTTTCACTATCTTTATAACAAACATATTGGAAAAAAGCGTGTCCTGATAAGCAAAATAGGAAAATCCATGTTGCTCTCTAAAACTATATATTCATGCCGGAATGATTATTCGGTTTATTCTGCATCTGCAAAGAATTCAGACCTATCTAACCTCTTACTTGCTACAATCACAGAATTTAAAAGATACGGGCTTTCTCCACAAATGCTGGAAGATGAAATTTCCGCTTTAGATGACAACCTTACCAAACTAAAAATGCAAGACCTTGCCTTAACATACAAAACTTTTGAAGAAAATCTTGAAAAAATGGGTTTTAATAACGATGACAATCTCACCGTTTTAGAAAGAATAATTCCTGATTGCAATGAGCTTTCAAAAACCGTATTTTTCATTGACGGATTTGAGGGTTTTACTCCTCAGGAGATTAATGTTATAAAAGCGTTATGTGATAACTCAAAGCACGTTTATATTACACTTACAACGGACAACGCTTCTCCGGTTTTTGCTCCTGCGCAAAAAACAAAAAGTATGCTTTCAGAAATTATTACTCCTTTGCGTGATATAAATTTAAACGCCGACATAACTCACGCAAACGATGAACTGAAATTTTTGGAGCAAAATTATGGTACTTATTCTAAAAAGCAGTACCAAAAGCCTACTGAAAATATATCCTTGTTTGTTTCTGATAATCAGTATGCCGAAGTTGATATGTGTGCAAGGGATATTATTGAAAAAACAAAGCAAGGATATAAGTTCAACGAAATGGCTGTTGTTTTTGGTGACACACAGAGCTATCTTCCTTTAATTTCAACTTCTTTTGAAAAACACCAGATTACATATTTTGCCGATAAAAAACATTCAATAGTTAATCATCCGTTATCAATTCTGCTTCTTTCACTTTGTGATATATTCATCGATAATTTTTCTTGTGAAAGCGTATTTTCATTCTTAAAGACATATCTTACCGATATTTCTTTTGATGACATTTGCTTATTGGAAAACTATGTTCTCGCAACAGGAATTAAAGGCAAACGTTGGGAAAAGACCTGGACTTTTAACACAGGTAACGATGATTTAAATAGGCTAAACGAAACAAGGGTTAAATTTTTAAACCTTGTAATGCCGTTTAGAAATTCAACAAAAGGCAAATCCGGCTGCAGCAGCTACGTTGTTGCTATAAAAGATTTGCTAACCACCCTCTTAATTCCTCAAAAGATTTCAGAGGAAACTTTAGCTCTTATTCAAAACGGCAATTCAGCAAAAGCCGTTGAATACAGACAGATTTTTAATATGCTGATTAACTGCTTAAATGAAATGCTCGTTTGTATGGACGGAGTGACTTTTGGAATTGAACGTTTTAAAGACTATTTAAAATCCGGACTCAGTCAGTGTGAAGTTGGGATTATTCCGCCAAGTGTAAACAATGTAATATGCGGTGATATATCAAGAACAAGGCTGAAAAAAATTAAAATTCTTTATGTATTAGGTGTTAATGACGGACTTATTCCTCCTGCAATTTCAGGAACAGGAATTTTAACAGATGCCGAGCGTCGTTATCTAAAAAAACAAAACATAGAGCTTGCTCCTGACAACAAGCAAAAAGCTTTAGAGCTTCCCTATACAATGTATCGCACATTTACTATTCCAAGCGAAAGCCTGGTACTCTCCTATTCACTTTCTTCTGCTGACGGAAGCATTTTAAGACCTTCAAACGTCTTAAATAACATAAAACATCTTTTCCCCAATTTAAATGAAAAGAACTCTATTTTTTGCTCCCCTGAAGAATTTATTACTCTTTCGGATGCAACGCTTTTAACTGCTGTGCAAAACAGCGATATTTGTGAGTACAAGCAGGTAATTTCATGGTTTATGGAAGATGAAAACAATCGCAAAAAAATCAATTATATTCTATCAGGGAAAACGTATGATTTATCTGCAAAACTTTCTCAGGAACTAGTATCTAAGGTGTGGGGAGATAAAATAAACACCACTGTTTCAAGGCTTGAAAGCTTTGCAAGATGCCCATTTTCATATTTTATGAAATATGGTCTTGAAATCTATCCTAAAAAGATTTATAGCTTTGATGCTCCTGACGCAGGAACATTTATTCATAAAATATTAGAAGATTATTGTTGTTATGTAACTTCCAACAACATTGATTGGAAGACTATCACAAAACAGGAATGCTACTTAAAAACTAACGAACTGTCATCAGCAGCACTTGATGAGGTTTTAACAAAACTGCCTGTCTTAAGTAAAAGGTACGAATTTGCAATTTCCAAGCTGAAAAAAGCCGCTTGTGACGCAATGTGGGCAGTTGTTCATCACATTAACTGTGGCAGCTTTACCCCGTATATGTCAGAGCTTGATTTGTCAAAGAATGACAAAATCCCTCCCCTTGTCTGCGAAACACCAGAGGGAAGAAAAATGACGCTTTACGGAAAAATTGACCGTGTGGACACTTCTGGAAGAGGCGTTTTCAGAATTGTCGACTACAAATCAAGTCCGCATGATATTGATTTATCAAAGGTATACCAAGGATTTTCTTTGCAGCTTTTTATATACTCTGCTGCACTGAAAGATAAACTCGGCAAACCCGGAGGGATGTTTTATCTTGCTGTTACAAATCCCATAATAGAATATAGTGGAAATATCACCCCTGCCGAGGCGGAAGAAAAAATAATGAAAGAGTTTAAAATGCAAGGATATATGGTTGGTGACGACTTACAAGATAGCATCAAGCAAAACCATAGCGTTTTTTCAGGTTACTCCGATGTTATTTCTGCCCGCTTTTCAAAGGATGCGTTTACTTCGCAAAGATTTTTAAATTCTTCTGAATACGATTATCTCACAAAGCAGGTTTTAAGAAAATGCGGAGAGTTTTCCGACAAAATCTTAAATGGCGATTTTGAAGTTTCTCCACTGGCAGAATCAAACATATCCGCCTGCGATTACTGCGATTATACATCGGTATGCGGTTTTGATTCTAAATATAATTCATTCAGGTACGCAGACCGTATGACCAGAGAAGAAATTTTTGAAGGCCTTTATCACCAAAACGGAGGTGAAAAAAATGAGTGAAATCAAATGGACAATCGCCCAGCAAAGCGCTATTGATTACCATAAAAGTTCGGTGATTGTTTCTGCTGCGGCAGGCTCGGGAAAAACTGCTGTATTGGTTGAAAGAATTATCAAAATGCTCCAAAACACTGATATTGACAGACTTTTGGTTGTTACATTTACTCAGGCGGCAGCATCGCAGATGCGTGAAAGTATTGCACAGAATTTAGAAGAAAGAATTCGCCTTGAAACAGATGATTCAAAAAAAGAGTTATTCCATCGTCAACTTTTGTTGCTGCCGGGTGCAAACATCTCTACCATTCACTCGTTTTGTTCGAGAATTATTAAGGAAAACTTTGACAAATTAGGTCTTGGTGCTGATTATTCTCTTGCCGAACCTGACAGAAGTAATCTTTTACTTTCTGAATCAATAAACGAGATGATTGAAGATGAATACGACAGTCAAAACAGTGATTTTTTAAATTTTGCACAAAACTACAGCAGTTATAAAAATGACCAGTCAATTTTTGACATGGTCTTAAGTCTTTACAATTTTTCACGCTGTGTGCCATATCCGGAAAAATGGCTTGATGAAATCGTAACAAGCTATGAAAATATTAGCAGTGCCGACTGGATTGAACACTTATATATAAAAGCAAAATCCTCGCTTAGCTATATAAAAAGCATTTGCAATGAAATGTTTAAAAGTTTAGCAAATCTTACCGGGCAGGAGCAGGAAATTGCGCAAAAGTATCTTTTACCGCTAACAGCTGATGATTTAGCCATAATATCCATTTGTGAAAATTCTTCAAGCAACTACAATAGTGCTTTTGATGCTTTTTCGTCACTCAAATTTAAAAACTTTCCTACAATACGTGATGAAAAAATCAAAAATTCGCCTTTTGTTGCGTCGTTTCGCACAAAAAGAGATAATTTAAAGGCTTTAATAAATGAAATTAAAGACAAATATCTTAGCTCTTCAATAGAAGAACTTGAAGAATTTGCAAAACTTCAGCTTCCCCACATTAAAGAAATAGTAAGGCTTGTAAAAAAATTAAGTGAAGTTTATACTGCCAAAAAAAATTCTTCAAATTTACTTGACTTTAACGACTTAGAACATCTTGCAATAAAACTGCTTACCGACGAAAACGGTAATCCTACCGAGTGTGCAGCTTTACTTTCTGAAGAATTTGATGAAATAATTGTGGACGAATATCAGGATACAAATGACGTGCAAGAAGCCATTTTAAACGCTGTTTCAAACGGAAAATCAAACATATTTATGGTTGGCGATATAAAGCAGAGTATTTACCGTTTCAGAAACACCGCTCCTGAAATTTTCCTTTCAAAAACAGAAAACTATTCAGATAGCGACTCTGATAATGGAAAGAGAATTTTTCTGTCCAGCAATTTCAGAAGCAGAAAAAATATTCTTGATTTTTCGAACCTGGTTTTTTCTCAGATTATGAGCAAAGATGTCGGCGAAGTTGAATATGGTGAAAATGAGCAGCTTTACTATGGCGCAGACTATGAAGGTGCTGACAGTCCTGTTGACATAACCGTTATTGAAAAAAATGAATATACCGATTTTTCTGCTGTTGAACAGGAAAGTGCAGTTATTGCAGATAAAATAAACTCACTTATTGCATCAGGCTTTTTGGTAACAGATAAAAAAACAAAGAAACTACGTCCTGTCACCTACAAGGATTTTGTTATACTGCTCAGAACTTCTAAAAATGTTTCTGACGAGATGGCAGCATTCTTAACTAAATCCGGAATTCCTGTTTATAATGACGGTGGCAAAGAACTTTTGCTGTCTTCGATTGAAGTACAAACGGTTATCTCATTTTTAAAGGTAATTGACAATCCTTATAACGACGTTGCGCTCATAAGTGTTTTGCGCAGTTTATTTTACAAATTCAGCGATGATTTATTGCTTCAAATAAGCAAAAGTGGTGACAAAGGTCTTTCATTTTATGAAAAGCTTGTTAATTTTAATGACAGTCAGGTTGAAAAATTTATTACTGACTTAAAACATTACCAAAAACAGGCAGCAATTCTAAGTGTATATGAGCTTTGTAACTATGTTATACAAAAAAATATGCTGGTGGAATTTTCTGCAACAATGCCGGGAGGAAGTCAAAGAATTCTGAATTTAAGGTACTTTTTAAGACTTGCGGATAATTATTCAAAAAACGTTTCGGGCGGTCTTTTTGGGTTCCTTATTTACATTGACAGTTTTTCATCACATTCACAAGCAATGACTTCTCCTAAGATTTTACCTGATACAAGCGATGTTGTAACAATCACAACAATGCACAAAAGTAAAGGTCTTGAATATCCAATAGTAATAATACCAAGACTTGGAAAGGCAATCAGGAATTTAGACCTTTCGTCAAAGATATTAATACATAAGAATATTGGTATAGGTTTTGACTATATTGATGCTGACAAGCACATGAAAATAAAATCTCCAATACGGCGTGCTATTTCCGGAAAAATAACAGACGAACACCTTTCTGAAGAACTCAGGGTTTTGTATGTTGCACTTACCCGTGCAAAGGAAAAACTTATATTAATCGGTTCGACTGACAGCTGCGAAAAGCTTTTGGAAAATCTTTCAAATGCACTTTACGAACAATCGCCCAAATTTCCGCCTCATGTTGCAAAATCGGTTAAAAACTATCTTTCGTGGATTCTTTTGTCTGTAATAAGGCACAAATGTTTTGACTCTGTACTTAAAGCTCAAGGTTATGATGCAAACAATGTTACTGATTTGTCTGATATTGAAATTAATTTTGTGAAAAATATTGAGTTTTCTCAGTTAAAAGCAAATAACCAACACGAATTTTCGGTGTGCGAAATTTCAGATTCAATCCGACAAAAACTTGAATACAATGTACCTCAAGCAGGTCAGGATGTATTTTCAAAATATTCTGTTTCCGAACTTAAAAAATATCTTGAAAATGAAACTGATTATAAAGATTATTTTGAAAAACTCATTCCCATATCAGATATTACTGTTTCAAATGCAGTAACTTCTGCGCAGCGTGGCAGTGCAATTCACAAAGTATTTGAGTTTTTAGATTTCAAAAATATCAACTCGTCAGATGACATTAAATTATGCATACAAAATCTTGTAAAAAAAGAAATTTTGAGTGAAAATGAAGCAGAGATTATACCATACAATAAAATTTTTGCATTCTTTAGCACTGATGTTGGAAAAAGGCTTAAATCTGCAGAGCTTATCAAAAAGGAAATTCCTTTTAACATCCACATATCAGACAAATTCTCTTTAAATTTTGAAAGCGGACTTAATGTGCAACTCCAAGGTGTTATTGATTGTTATTTCAAAGACAGCTCCGGTTACACAATTATTGACTTCAAATCGGATATACTTACTGATAAAAACCGTGCTCAAAAAATTGAAAACTATAAAAAGCAACTTGAATTTTATACGTTGGCGCTAAAAACTATGTATAAAGACCAGCCTGTAAATGCGTGCATATATTTTCTTGATGACAATTCAGTTTGCTGGCTATAGGTTAATATTTACATTGACTTGCTCCGAATTTTTATGTTAGCATAAATGTACGGAGGTGGAAACTGATGAAAAAATTTATATCAGGAATACTAACCGGAATTCTTGCATTTGCAATAACCGCTTCTGCTTCACCAAATAGCACACAAGTTTTTATTAATGGCAAAAACGCAAACCTTTCTACCCATCCTTATATATCACAAAACAGGGTTTTTGTGCCAATGAGGGATTTATTTGAAAACATAGGTGCAACAGTTTCGTGGGACGAAAACACAAACAGCACGACTGCAACATTAGGTGGTAAAACAATTTGCTTTAAAATTGGCAGTAACATTGTTACGCAAAATGGCAAAGACCATATTTCAGATGTTGCCTGCGAGCTAGTTGACGGAAAAACTTTTATTCCTCTTCGAATAATTCTTGAATTGTTAAATTTTGATGTTCATTGGGACGGAGAAAACAACAAGGTGGAAATTGAAACTCCCCCTTCAAATGACTCAGGTGAAATTGAAAATGAAAATCAGGATATTCAAACCAATGTATCAACTGCATCAGAATATGAGCTGGAAGTTTTGGAATTAGTAAATGCAGAGCGCAAAAAAAATGGATTATCTTCACTTTCGTGGGATAACCGTGCTGCTGAAGTCGCAAGAGCTCACAGCAAAGATATGGCTGACAGGAACTTTTTCAGCCACACAAACCCGGACGGCAAATCGCCGTTTGACAGATTAAAGGCTTATGGAATATCATACAAATCTGCAGCAGAAAACATTGCAGCAGGTCAGGCAACTCCGCAAGAGGTTGTAAAGTCATGGATGAATTCTGAAGGTCACAGAGCAAACATTTTAAACAAAACTGTTACAAAACTTGGTGTCGGTTATTACAAATCAAATTCCGGTTACAAGCACTATTGGACACAGTGTTTTTTAGGTTAAACCAAATCCCCGATATATATTTCGGGGATTTATTATATATCATTTTTTATCAAATAGTATTGCTTTTATGTCCTGTGTATGCTAAAATATGCTTAGAATTTTGTCAAAAAGAGGACTTTTATGTATAAAATAATTTTTGTAGACCCTGAAAGTGCAGTTATTGATACTATAACTAACATTTTTGATTGGAAAGAAATGGGAATCGAGCCTGTTGGTGTATTTTATGATGTGGAATCTGCTATTGACTATTTAAAGTCAAATCAGGTTGATGCCGTCCTGACTGAAGTTAACATTCCAAAGCAAAGCGGTATTGACCTTGCAAGATACATAAACAAAAATCATCACAAAACAATAGTTGCTTTTATGTCAAAATTCCCATCTTTTGAATATGCTCAACAAGGTATTATAGAAGGTGTGTGCGATTATCTTTTAAAGCCCATTACTTTTAATAGTCTCAGAAATACGTGCTACAGAATATTGGCAAAATTAAACACCTTGCATAAATCTCTTAAAAAAAGTGAGATAATTGAAGCAGGTACATTTTCCCAAATTCTCTCTGATTATCTTTTAAACTCCGTAAATGAACCTATAAATCTTCAATCGCTTTTTACGCTGAACAATATTGACATAGATGTCCATAATACCCCTGCTGCGATTATAAGGATTTCTGTTACAAACATTACTCAGTATTTAACCAACACGTGGAAATATGGCAAAGAAGCCCTTTATGATGCAATGTTAAAGCAATTCCCGCATATAGATACTTTTGTTGTTGTTCCTTGTTTTAATTTTTTTGATTCAATGGTATGTGTTATTTTTGGTGAAAAGGATATACCTTTTGCCAAATTTAAAGATATGCTTTCAAAAGTTTTATCTTCACTTTGTGAAACCTGTAAAACAATAATGCATCTTAATGTTTTAACCAATGTTATTGCAGTAAGGCACAACATTACCCTTGTTAACAAAGTACGTATAAGTCATTATATCGAAAAAAGCAAGATAGATTCTCTTATTTCCCTTATCAGGTTAGGCGATAAATATGAATCAATCAAATACTATAATTCTTTGGTTCTTAACCGCGATTTAAACGATATAAAAGAGCTTTCAAAATCTGTACGAAATGCCATCAAAGAAAGTTTAGATGAAAAAGCTCTTGAAGACTTAGATATTAACACAAGATATATGAACTCACTTAATGACAGAAACACATTGATAAACTATTCCAAAAAAATGATTACCCGTGCTACTGAACACTTCGCTGGTATATTTGCCAGAAATTATGACGCTTTAATCAGTGCAAAAGAATACGTTCAGCAGCATTATGCCGAAGATATATCATTAATTGAAGTAGCAAATCATGTATCATTAAGTCCCTCATATTTCAGCAAGCGCTTTAAAAAAGACAATAATATCAATTTTATAGATTATCTTATAGATGTCAGAATTCAACGTGCAAAGGTGTTGTTAATTAGCAGTCGTTACAAGGTAAATGAAATATGTAAAATGTGCGGATTTAACAGTCTTAATCATTTTTATAAAACTTTTAAAGAAATTACCGGTTATACTGCCCAACAATACAGAACAATGCATAAAGATGGAAATGTAGAATAAAACCACCCAAATGGGTGGTTTTATTCTACTATTAGTATTATTGTCTTTTTACTACATTATTATTTGCTTTTACTATGCAGTCTGCAGGAAAAACTCCTCTAAGTGACGTAAGCGGATATACTGAAGTATTTTTCCCCACAACTGTACCCGGATTTAACACACAACCGCAACCAACATCTGCTTTGTCACCTAATATTGCGCCTATTTTTCTTAACCCCGTTTCATACTCTTTATCACCATGAATTACTACAGGTTTACCATCAGCTTTTAAGTTCGAGCAAATAGTTCCTGCACCCATGTGCGCGTAGTTCCCAAGTACTGAGTCACCTACATAATTATAATGCGGTACTTGTACGTTATCAAGCAGGACACAATTTTTTAATTCTGTTGAATTTCCAATTACACAATTTCTCCCGATAATAACATTTCCTCTTATAAAAGCACCCGGACGCACCTCAGTTCCATCACCTATTATTGCAGGTGCCTGTATCACAGCAGTTGGATAAATCTTAACATTTTCCCCTACAAATACACCGTCTGATATTTCTTTAAACCCTGATAATCCATTTTTTATTAAGTCATTAATATAGATTTTAATTTGCGGCAAAATTTCCCATGGGTACTCAAACATATTAAGTAATTCAAGGATATATGGAGTTTTACAATCAAACAACTCTTTTGTTTTTACTTGCTTAATCAACGCTATGTCCCCTCTCAACTATTTTGTCAACAATTTGTTGACAAAACTCTTTGCATTTATCTTCATTTTCACATTCTATCATTACTCGAATTACAGGCTCAGTACCGCTTTTACGAAGCAATACTCTCCCCTTACCGCCGATAAGCTTTTCAACTTTTGCAAGTTCTTCTAAAACAATCTCGTCTGACAGCACCTTTAACTTATCTTTAACTCTTACATTTTTTACAAACTGCGGATATAACACAACGTTTTCTGTAAGCTTTGAAATCTGTAGTTTTGAATCACATATTTCTTCTGTAAGCATTATAGCAGTTAAGATGCCATCTCCGGTTGTTGCATATTTTTTAAGTATAATATGCCCTGATTGCTCCCCACCTAAACAATAATCATTTTTAAACATTGACTCATAAACAAACCGGTCACCTACATTAGTTTGCACACATTTAATTCCAATATTTTGCAAACTGCTTATTAACCCGCTGTTTGACATAATAGTTGCAACAACTGTATCGTGGTTAAGCATACCCCTTGATTTAAGTCTCCTGCCCAAAATATAAAGCATTTTATCTCCATCAATTACATTCCCGTATTCATCAACTGCAATACATCTGTCAGCATCCCCGTCAAATGCAAATCCTACATCAAGATGTTGTTCTTTAACCATACGGCACAGGTTTTCGATATGAGTTGAGCCGCAATTTTCATTTACATTTAATCCATTTGGTTCAGCACCAATAACAACTGTCTGTGCTCCTAAAGCTCCGAATACTGACTTTGCAATCATCCAGGAAGCTCCGTTTGCACAGTCAATACCGATTTTCAGATTTTTATACGAGTGAGATGCTAAAGAAATCAAATAGCCTACGTATCTGTTTCTTCCTGCAGAATGGTCTACAATGCACCCAATTCGTTCTTTATGTGCAAGAGGCAAATCTGACCCCGAAATCCCTAAACTCTTCAAATTTCCGTCAATATATGCCTCAATATATGAAGTAGCTTTATCGTCAAGCTTTTCTCCGTATTTATTTATAACTTTAATACCATTGTCATAGTATGGATTATGTGATGCTGTGATCATAATTCCACAATCAAACTCTTCTTGTCTTGTTACATAAGAAACGCTTGGAGTTGTAGTAACGTGCAGCATATACGCATCTGCTCCCGATGCAGTTATTCCGGCAACAATAGAGTATTCTAGCATATAGCTTGAACGTCTTGTATCTTTGCCAATTACAATTCTCGGCTTATAACCCGGTAATTTGTTTCCAGAGAGTTCAGAAGAAAAATACCACCCCAAAAATCTGCCGACTTTGTACGCCTGCATAGAAGTAAGCCCCACATTTGCCTCGCCCCTGAAGCCATCGGTACCAAAGTATTTATTTTGTATGTCTTTATTAGAAAGATTGCTACTAATGGAAATTTCGTCATGTAAAAGTTCGTCAGTTGAAATTTCAAACAACTCGCACAGCTGCAAAACTTTGTCGATTTGCGGCAAAGACTGATCCATTTCCCATTTTGAAACCGATTGCCTTGAAACATACATTATTTCAGCCAGTTGTTCCTGGGAAATACCTCTGTCAACACGAAGTTTTGCTATTTTTTCGCCAATTTTCATAATTAAAGTTTACTCCTCTCTTTAATTCAAATATACTTTATGATATCAAACAACTCAACTTTTCTCAAGCAACTATAATTAGAACTTAATGCAACTTCAAGTTGCTAACCCCTTGTTAATTTACCCTTTTTAATATTTATAATACGTTATAGAATCAGTTTTGTAAATAATTATTTGCAATCCACAAAAAAGAAGGCGAAAATTCTCATTCAGAATTCTTTAAATCTATTGACTAAGCATAAAAACAATGATATAATTTGAGGAAATTTATTATTATAGGAAGGTGAATATTATATGGAATACGCAATCATTTTATTTGCGGCAACATATGTATTAATGCTTACATTTACTAAATTCCGAACGTTGATAGCGCTTGTTTCAGCTTTACTGTTTATCATAAGCGGAATGCTTCCAACCGGACAAATATTTGCTTCCATTGATTTTAACGTGCTTTTAATGATTGCCGGAACAATGGGACTCGTTACGCTTTTTATCGACAGCAAGGCGCCTGCTCTACTTGCAGATATTGTTATGTTTAAAGTTCCAAACGTACAAATGGCAGCAGTGGCACTTGCTTTGTTTGCCGGAATCATATCCGCATTTATAGATAATGTAGCAACCGTTCTTATGATAGCACCCGTTGCTTTAGAAATATGCAAAAAGTTAAAAACAAATCCTGTTCCGTTCATCATAGGAATTGCAGTTTCTTCGAATCTGCAAGGTGCTGCAACTCTCGTAGGTGACACAACAGCAATTATGCTTGGCTCTTATGCCAATATGAGCTTTTTGGATTTCTTTTGGTATCAAGGCAAACCAAGTATTTTCTTTGCCGTTGAGCTTGGTGCGATATTTTCAGTATTTATTCTTGCGTACTTATTCAGACATGACAAAGCAGCTATTGAAAAAAACAGCGATAAAACAGTTGTTACCGATTTTGTTCCCTCAGTTTTGCTTTTATTAACCATTGTGTTTTTGATTATTGCATCATTTATACCCAACAAACCTGCTATTACTAACGGTATGATATGTGTTTTCTTGTTCATAATCGGATTAATACACACTTGTATTAAAAACAAAAAATTATCCGCATCTATTGCTCCTATAAAATCAATAGATTTTGAAACAATCGGGCTTTTGCTTGGTTTGTTTATTATCATTGGCGGAATCACAAATATGGGCGTCATTGATGCTGTTGCAAGCCTTTTATCGAAGGTTAGTGGCGGCAATGTATTTTTACTGTACACCGTGATTGTCTGGGTATCCGTTCTGATTTCCGCATTTATTGACAACATTCCTTATGTTGCCACATTATTGCCCGTTGTTACCGGGCTTGCAAACACATTGGGAATAGATCCTACAATTTTGTATTTTGGTTTGCTTTCAGGAGCAACGCTGGGCGGAAATTGTACGCCAATCGGTGCATCTGCAAACATAACAGGAATTGGCATTTTAAGAAAAGAAGGATATAACGTAAAAAACAGTGACTTCTTTAGAATTGGTATTCCGTTTACCCTTGCAGCAATAATCCCTGCATATATTTATTTCTGGGTTATATATGCTTAAAACATCATTCACTAAGTTCATATTAATTATCAATACAAATTTATTTTTGAATCATCTTGAAATTTGCTAAGGATATTCCTTCTATGATAAAAAAACGTCATAGAAGGATTTTTTTGTGTCAAAAGTAATAAAAAAATTGACGGTTTTATTTATACAAAAAAAGATTGCTTCACGTTTTACGTGAAGCAATCAAAAAAAGATAGGGATGAATATATAAAAAAGATATTAGCAAAGTTATGTTATTTACTTACCACATTTATTATTATAAATGACAATTATTAACAAATTGTGTCTAATTTGTTAATAATTTCTATTTTTCGTGTTTTTTAAAGGAAAAATTACATTTTTAAACATTGTTTTTTATTTGCAATTCAAAATTATGTCAATAAATTGCACCCTACTTAGAAAAATATTCTAGTATTGTTTCTATTGCACTATTTTTAATAACATTTTTCCCATGCTCTTTTATAAACAACTCACTATATTTGCTTTTTTCTCCGAATTCGTAAAGCACTGAAACCAAATCATAATAACTGCTCTCCAAACATTTCTTTGCCTTGACTGAAAGATAATATTTCTTTGTCAATATATATAGTGATGATATTACAATACATTTATCCTGTGCTTTTAAACAAGCATAAGCCAAATTCTCAAAGTCATCATACACAAAAAGCTCGGATTCCTTTTCTGTAAGAATGCATTCATCCGAAACGCATGCACTTATAAGCAAATCTCCGTCTACTATAGGCATAAGTACAATGTTCACTCCAGCACTTGTTATGTCAAATTCAGCAATTCCGCTTACAACAGAAAAAATTTTCTTTATTTTTACCACACTTTCCGGAGTACCGTTTACTATATCCTGTATACTTACATTTTCTTTTTGTAAATCCTGTCTGGTTAAATAAACATTTAACCTTTTGTTATCTATAACCCTGTACCTCACTTGCTGCTTACCTCCTAATGCTATATATAAAAATTATACAGCCAGGGCAGCAAAAAATAAATACTAAATTTATTCTTATTAAAGAAGTTTTTGACTGTTAAACAAAAAAATACCGCTTTATCAAGCGGTATTAAAATTCAATTTTCTCAGGTTCATTAAACGCATTTTCAAATGCACACACTGTAATATAAAAATCTTCAGAAACATTATACTCCTTAAAAACTATACCATATTTATTCTGTATAACGCAATCATTAACTCCTACAAGTTTATATGCACTTTCTTTTAAACACCAGGTTTTCAAGAATTCATCACTTTGGTTTTTTGATTCAAAAACCACTTTTCTTTCAGCTTCTGAAAAAAATCTCTCAGCAATTTTTAAGTTAACAGACCTTTTTACCTGGATGTCACACCCTGATTCAATTTTCCCAAATGAACATAAAGCAAACCCTTTTGAATGTGATATGCTAAAATAAAAACTATTATCCTCAAGATATGGTTTTCCTTTATCTGTATATAACACTTCCTGCAAATCTATCCCCATTCTAAGAGCTGCTTCATTAAGCAAAAGTGCTCCTCCAAGCGAATGAACCTTTGCATCAAAATCTTTCATCGAAAGAATTTTTCGCTGCCTTTTTGAAGAAAGTTTTTTAAGGTACTTATCAAAATTACTGTATATTGGTTCAAGACTTGCATAAAAAAGATTAATTTTATTCACTTGCACCTGTTTTCTTTGAGAAGAAATCGCAAATCTTATTTATAGCAGCGGGAACGTAATCAACCAGCTTAGAAACAGCATCGTCACCATCCATAGGAAGAAGCTTCACGTTATCCTTAGTTGCTACCAAAAATGCAACAGGCGTAATTGTAACGCCTGCACCTACACCGCCTGCGAAAGGATTTGAATTTTCTGCAAACTTTGCTGAATACTCTCCGCCACCTGCTGCTAGTCCAAAGCTTACTTTCGAAACAGGCACAATAACGCTGCCGTCATCCGCAGTAATTGGGTTTCCCACAATAGTATTGACATCCACCATTGTTTTTAAATTTTCCATTGCCGTGTTCATAATTCCATTAATAGGATGGTCTGACATAAATTACACTTCCTTTTTCTCGTGAACTAATTTTATTACTTTATGCATAACGGGCACAAAAAACACTACCCTAACAATAAGTTCAATCTTAGCTTCAAATTCCTGTACCTTATTATCAAAATCAGGAATAACATCAATTTTTTGATTCTTTATTCTAAAATAATTCCTCAAAAATGCCGCAAACCCGTTTACAACACCATAAACCACACCCGAATAAATACCGGTAACTGCAGCATCTGAAAGTCCAAAACGATACCTTACTTCTATATTTTTAATTATAGCATATTTTTTTGCTTTTTCAACTATAAGTTTCAAAATTTCTTTTAGAAAGCCAAAATTTTTCTTTAGTCTTTCCACTAAATCATTGCCTGAATTGGATTCTTCACTCTGCGGCAACGGTTTTTTCTGCTCTTCAGTTCTCGGTTTTTGTGAGTCGTATATTTTTATACCGTAAGCATACACTTTGAATTTTGCTTTATCCGTATATTCAAAAACTACTCTGAGCGGAAAAAAAACAACAAAAAGCACGGCAAGAATTATTATACCCAGAATTAACAAAACAATTTTCATATTATTCCTCGATTTCTTCCGAATCTTCCTCTAAATCATCAATGGTTAGCTGAATTGACTCCATATCCGGGATATCGGCTAAATTTTTGAGACCGAAAATTTTTAAAAATTCTTTGGTAGTTCCGTACAAAATAGGTCTGCCCGGAGCATCAAGCCTGCCAACTTCTTCTACAATTTCTCTGTTAATAAGTTTTTCCAAAGGGCCAAAACTGTCTACACCTCTGATTTTGTCAATGGTAGCTCTTGTAACCGGCTGATTGTATGCAATTATTGACAAAACCTCCAAGGCCGCATTGGAAAGATTATTTGGTTTTTTACTTCCGGCAAAAATTTCAAGATACTCCTTATATTCAGGTCTTGTTGCAAGCTGAAAATCATCACCAAAACGGAGTATTTTAAGACCGCCGGAGTTATAATTATACCTATCAGCAAAATTCACAAGAATTTTTTCGATTTCTGCCTCCGGCATATCAAACACTTCAGCAAACCTTTTAATTTCAACACTTTCACCTGAGACAAACAATATTGCCTCAGCAGCATTTTCGATTGTTTTTATATCCAATATTACTCACCTGCACCGCTTAAAACTATCTGATTATCTATCATTTCAAATCCAACTTCATTGTTTCTTACAAGCTCTAATACTGCTAAAAAAATTGCAACAATTTCGCTTCTTGACTGTACTTCCAGGAATAAATCGTCAAACGTTACCTGTCCTTTAATTTTAAGTGTCCTGCTCACTGACTGCATTTTTGATTTAACAGAAACCGGTTCTCTTCTCACCATTCCGGAAAATAGCATTATTGACGGAGGAAGCCTGTCCTCAAAGCGCTTCATAACACGTTCGAAAGCTCCGGTTAACACATCAACCTCAAGGTCAGGATTAACATTGATTTTAAAATCATCAGTATTTATCGCACTTTTAAAATACAAAAAGTCGCATATATTTTTTCTGTCTGAAAAAAAGTGTGAAACTTCTTTGTATTTTTTATATTCCACAAGATTTTGAATAAGCTCTTGTCTTGGGTCTTCTTCCTCTTCGCCTTCAAGCTCCTCATGTTTCGGAAGTAGCATTCTTGACTTTATATACAAAAGTCTTGCCGCCATCATCAAAAATTCACTCGAAATTTCAAGGTCGTGCTTTTCCATTTGCTCCAAATGCTTTAAGTACTGATCAGTAATTAAACTTATGGGAATGTCATAAATATTAACTTTATTTTTCTGTATCAGAAACAGCAAAAGATCTAAAGGTCCTTCAAAAACCTCCAGTTTAAAAGAAAGTTCTCCCATCAGAACACCCCTAAGATAAACTCTATTACAGTACTAAATCCGCTAAGTACAAGTCCCTGAAAAAAGCCTAAAAATGAAGAAAAAATATTATTTAACGGACGTATAGCAAAAACGAGCAGTAATATAACTGACCCATATCTTTCAATACTTAAATATCGGTATTTTGCTCCGCCTTTTAAAAACTCTGCCAATATTTTAGAGCCGTCTAGCGGCGGAATAGGAATAAGATTAAATATTCCAAGACCGATATTGAGGTACAAAAGCATCCAAAAAAATGTTGCGGCAATACTTGTAACCATCCCTGTAACGGGTATAATTGCTACCAACAGCATAGCAATAAACGCCATGATAAAATTTGAACACGGGCCTGCTAAGCTTACCAATATAATTCCCTTTTTACGATTATTAAAATTATATTGATTAACCGGAACAGGCTTTGCCCATCCAAACTTAAAAAGCACAAGACATATCGCGCCAATCCAATCAATATGTTTTAAGGGATTAAAAGAAAGTCTTCCGTAAACCTTAGCTGTATTATCCCCGCATTTATACGCCATAAGTCCATGAGAAACCTCGTGAACAGTTATAGATATAACAGCTGCTAAAACAGTAAGTATTATATTTAAAATTCTGTAAAAGATATCTGACATTTATTCCTCCGAAACATCGTTTCTAATAACATCTTCATAACTTTCACGTTTTACAATTATTCTGTCTTTTTTGTCTTTTATCATAACAACCGCAGGTTTTGGAATTCTGTTATAGTTGCTTGACATTGAATAATTATAAGCACCTGTTACCAAAACTGCTAAAACATCACCTTTTTCAGGGTTTGCTAAAGCTATATTTTCCTGTATTAAATCACCTGATTCACAGCACTTACCTGCAATAGTAACAATTCTGTCTGCCTTTTGGTCTGCCTTGTTTGCAACAACAGCAGAATAAGGTGCCCCATACATAATATATCTTGGATTATCAGCCATGCCTCCGTCTACAGAAACATAAGTCCTTATGCCTGGTATTTCTTTAACCGCGCCAATTTTATAAAGAGTTATTCCTGCTGATGCAACTATTGAGCGTCCTGGTTCCATAATAATCTTAGGCATTTTAAGCTGATATTTTTCAGCAAGCTTTCTTACTGCTTTTGCAATATCACCAATATATTCGTCATAACCAATCGGATCATCATCTTTGGTATACTGAACACCGTAGCCTCCGCCTAAATTAAGATGCGAAAGTTCAACACCTGTTTCATCCCTAACCGCCTTCATAAAGCTTAGCATAACTTTGGCAGCCTCAACAAACGGCTCAATTTCAAATATCTGTGAACCGATATGGCAGTGAATTCCCAAAAGATTAATACTTTTGCATGAAAGTGTTTTTTTTACTGCATCAAAAGCCTCACCTGTTTCGATTGCAAAGCCAAATTTTGAGTCAATCTGACCTGTTTTGATAAAATCGTGGGTATGTGCATCAACCCCAGGCTTTATGCGAAGTAATATGTTAACAATTTTGTTATTCTTTGAGGCAATTTCATCAATATCACAAATCTCACCAATGTTATCGGCTACAAAACATCCAATATTTTCACTAACCGCAAATTCAATTTCATCATAAGTTTTGTTATTTCCGTGAAAATAAACTTTATCCATTGGGAATCCGGCTTTTTTTGCAGTATAAAGCTCTCCGCCGGAGACTACATCCAAGCCCATTCCTTCCTGTGCTGCAATTTTTAAAACACCAATGCAGCTAAATGCTTTAGATGCATAAAGAACAAGCCCATTATCACCGTACGCTTTTTTTAACGAATCAAGATAAAGTCTGCAATTTTTTCTTATCAGCTCTTCATCCATAACATAAAGAGGGGTCTTATATTTTTCGGCTAAATCTACTGTATCCAGTCCGCCGATTGTAAGATTTCCTTTTTCATTTAATCCTAATGATTCTGACAAAAACATTTTATGCCCTTCTTCCAAATGTAATTAATAATTAATTTTAACATATATAAGAAAAAAAGTCAATTAAAGTACAATTTGCATATTTTCTAAATTAGCATTGCTTTTTTTTGATTATAATATTATAATAATTAAAAGTCAAACTTTAAGGGGATCGAAATGAACGGTATAATTTGCTATAATTCATACAACAAGATGCAGTCATATCTTGATAATATCAATATGTATTACAAGGCAATTTTAAATGTGTGTGACAGCCTTAAAACTGTTTCTTCAGCTCAAATTATGCCAATAATTGAAAACGGTAGTGCGGCTTTTGACAATATTGATTTTGCACTTTTCCTTGACAAAGATATTTGCTTAGCAAAACTGCTTGAAAACTCAGGTGTGCGCGTTTTTAACTCTTCACTTTCCATTGCATCTTGTGATAATAAAGCATATACCCATAGCATACTGACAAACAGCGGAATAAATATGCCAAAAACGTATATTACACCATTTACATTTAACACTTTCGGATATCCAAACCTTGACTTTTTAGATATAATCGACTTCTTCCCTGTAGTTGTAAAACAGGCTTATGGTTCATTGGGTCAGCAGGTATATCTTGCGAAAAACAAATCAGAGCTTTTAAATATTGCAAAAAACCTACCGAAAGAACAGTTTTTAGTTCAGGAATATATAGAGTGCGGAAATTCTGATACACGCGTATTTATGTGTGGAGGTAAAGCAAAATGTGCCATGAAACGTCACAACAGCAACGATTTCAGGAGTAACGCAGAGCTTGGCGGTGTTTGTACAAAGGTATCCCTTGATGAGAAAACTGCTCTAATGGCAGAAAACGCCTCCAAGCTTTTAGGACTTGACTTTTGCGGAATTGATATTATAAATTCAGGTGAAAATCAATATCTGTTAGAGGTAAACTCAAATGTAATGATAAACTCGCTCGCAAAAGTTACCGGTATAAATCCTGCTGATTACATAGCAGAGCATATTTTAAAAACAATAAAAGGTCAGGTTTAAACCCGACCTTTATTCATATCATCTTTTATAATTTTGTAAACTGCGGCAGTTATCGGCACACCCAGAAGCATACCGGCTATACCTAAAACACCTCCGCCAACAGTTACCGCTGCTAAAACCAAGATGCTTGGAAGTCCTATTGAATTACCAACAACCTTGGGATAAATTATATTTCCTTCAAGTTGCTGCAGTATTACCAAAAAGATTAAAAACACAAGTGCTTTTAAAGGCGATACAGTAAGTATCATAAATGCGCCTACCAACGCTCCTATATATGCACCTGCAACCGGAATTAAAGCAGTAAACGCAACAAGCGCACCAATCATTGTTGCATAAGGGAGTCTTAAAACAATCATTCCAACTGTGCATAAACCTCCTAAAATAACCGCTTCAATGCACTGACCTACAATATATTTATGAAAGCACTCATTAAACACATTTAAAACATAACAAACTCTGTTTCTGATTTTCTCAGGCACATAATGTTTAAACACCATATCCGTTTTTCTGATAAGACTGTCTTTTCCAATCAAAAGATAAATTGCAAAAATTATGCTTAAAAATGTAGTTATTGTCCCCGAAAATACCGAAGACGCCATTTTTACTACTACATCCATCACACCGCCAACGCCTGTAGTTACAATTTCTGCAGCCTGGGTCATAAGCTTTTGCATATCTATCTGCTTTAAAAAATCAGTGATATCTTTTGGCATAACGGGAAGTACTTCAAAATAATTAATCAAATCCTCAATCGCACCGGGGAGCATAGAGGCAATAAGTCTTATGCAAGAAATCAACTGCGGCAGTACCAGACTTATAATAAGTGCAATAATTGCAATCAATGTAAAGATAGCGCCTGTTAAGCACAACGGTCTTTTAAGTTTTCTTATTCTTTGATTTTTTATCTTGTAAAAAGCCTTTCTTTCATAAAAGCTCATAAGAATATTGATAACATAAGCAATTATAAATCCAATTAAAATCGGTATAAGTGCCCCTGCCACCTTTGAAATAACGTTTGCAACCAAACTCCAGTATGTTATGCACAAAAACAAAACAAACACACTAAGGCAAACTTTAAAGCAATTTTTCCATTCAAATTTCAAAAAACCACTCCTTAAATCTTAGTTTGTCATTTTCTCCTGTTTAACCTTTTTATCAATAACATGTCTTGACGCCAGTTCTTTATGAATATCCTCCAAAGAAATTCCCATCTGTATCATTAATACCATAACATGATATGCAAGGTCAGCAATTTCATAGACAGTTTCTTTCTTATCATCTGCTTTTGCTGCAATAATAACCTCTGTGCTTTCTTCTCCTACTTTTTTAAGTATTTTGTCAAGTCCCTTTTCAAAAAGATATGTTGTGTAAGAGTCTTCTTTTTTATCAATTTTTCTGCCATTAATCAGTTGTATTAACCCTTCTAATGAAAACTCAGAAAGTTTATCACTTTCCCACAAAACATTTTCAAAGCAGCTGTCGGTGCCTTTGTGGCAGGCAGGACCGTCTTTCTCAACCATAACTACCAATGCATCATTGTCGCAGTCAGCAGTTATTGAAACAATGTGCTGATAGTTTCCACTTGTTTCGCCTTTAAGCCAAAGCTCATTTCTTGATCTGCTGAAAAAACAAGTTAGTCCTTTATTTATTGAAATTTCAAGGCTTTCTTTGTTCATATACGCAAGAGTGAGCACCTTTTTAGTAATTGCGTCAACAACTATTGCAGGAATTAATCCCTTTTCGTCAAATTTTAACTGATTTAAATCTACCATAATTTCCTCCGCTATATCCTTACAGGAATATTATTCTCTTTCAATGTTTTTTTAAGGTCTGCAATTTTAATCTCACCAAAATGGAAAATGGATGCCGCAAGGCCCGCATCAACACTCGGAAGTGTTTTAAACAGCTTAACAAAATCGGAAATACTGCCTGCACCTCCTGATGCAATAACAGGAACATTTACTGCATTTAAAACCGCCTCTAACATAGGAAGGTCAAAACCTTGCTTTACACCGTCTGTATCAATAGAGTTTAAAACAACCTCGCCTGCGCCATTATCTACACATCTTTTAATCCACTCTATTGCTTCCATACCGGTATTTTCTCTTCCGCCTTTTGCAAAAACTCTGAATACGCCATCCACACGCTTAACATCTGCAGAAATTACAACGCACTGATTACCGTATAGTTTTGCTGCCTCATATATCAAATCAGGGTTTTTAATAGCACCGGAATTGACACTTACTTTATCTGCTCCACACTTTAAAACTCTGTCAAAATCGGCTACCGTATTAATTCCGCCGCCAACTGTAAGCGGAATAAAAATAGTTTTTGCAACCTCAGTTAAAATATCAGTAAACAGTTTTCTTCCTTCGACAGACGCTGTAATATCATAAAACACAAGTTCGTCTGCTCCGAGGTCGCTGTACATCTTGGCAAGCTGTACAGGTGACGACACATCAGAAAGTCCTTCAAAGTTCACTCCCTTAACAACTCTTCCGTCTTTAACGTCAAGACAGGGAATTATTCTTTTTGTTATCATTTTGCCACCTCTATTGCCTCTTTTAACGAAATAGCGTTTGTGTAATACGCTTTTCCAATAATTGCTCCGTATAAATCAAGCTCACGCAGGCGTTTTACATCCTCTATTGATGATACTCCGCCAGATGCAGTGATATTAACATCAAACTTTTCAGAAAGGATTTTATAAAGTTCGTGATTTGTCCCTTGCATTGCTCCGTCTTTTGAAATATCGGTACAAATAAGGGTTTTAACACCTATAGAAACCATTTTTTCACAAAAATCCATAAATGAGTATTCTGACTTTTGCGTCCATCCTTTAACTGCAACAAAGCCGTCTTTTATATCAACACCTACTGCAATTTTGTCTTTATATTTGCTTACAGCCTCAAGTAAAAACTCAGAATCAGTAACAGCGCTTGTTCCTAAAATAACTCTGTCTACTCCCGCCCCTATATACTTTTCAACCGTTTGTATACTGCGTATTCCACCGCCAACTTCGGTAAAGAGGTCTGTTCCTTCGATAATAGTTTTAATTGTTTGTAAATTTGGAGTTGTGCCGTCTTTTGCACCCTCTAAATCTACAATATGTATACATTTTGCGCCCTGATTTTCAAAATCATGAGCAATTTCAAGCGGGTTTTCGCTGTAAACCGTCATTTTATCATAATCGCCTTTTAAAAGACGCACTGCCTTGCCGTCAACTAAATCTATTGCCGGAAATATCAGCATTTCTATTCCTCCGTTTCACAAAAAGCCTTTAATATCTTAAGCCCAACTTCACCGCTTTTTTCGGGATGAAACTGACAGCCGTACACGTTATTTTTTCCAACTGCCGCAACAAGCTTTCCTCCGTACTCGCTTACAGCAGTAACATTAGGGCAGTTTTGAGCATGATAGGAATGTACAAAGTAAACATAATCGCCTTCATTTAAATACTTGAAAATTCTGCTTTTTTCACCAACAAACTTAAGAGAATTCCAGCCTATGTGGGGAATTTTCAAATCTTTTGGTATCACATCACCGATATACCTTATCTCACCGGGGATAAGACCAAGCCCAATATGTTCTCCATACTCAAAGCTTTTTTCCAACAAAAGCTGCATACCAAGACAAATCCCCATAACAGGTTTTCCTTTTTTTGCCTCTGAAATAATTACAGTTCCAAGCCCAGTTTCATTAAGTTTTTTTGCAGCATCTGAAAAAGCCCCTACTCCCGGTAAAATTATTCTTTCAGCATTTTCAATTTCCTTTGCATCACCTGTTACAACCGCATCTACTCCAATAGCTTCAAGTGAACTTTTTAATGAAAAAAGATTGCCTACTCCATAATCAACAATAGCTACCATTTAAAGCACTCCTTTAGTTGATGGAATTTCGTCTTTATAGTTTTCATCAACCTTAACCGCTTGCTTTAAAGTTCTTGCAACAGATTTAAAAGTACCCTCAATAATGTGGTGAGAATTAGTTCCCGAAAGTCTTTTAATGTGAAGTGTGATTTTTGCATTTCTTGTAAACGCAATAAAAAACTCCTGCACCAATTCGGTATCAAATGTTCCAACCTTAAAAGCAGGTATTTCAAGACTATACTCAAGCCATCCTCTGCCTGACAAATCAACAGCAGAAAGAATTAAAGCCTCATCCATAGGAAGAATTGTACTTGCATATCTTTCCACACCTTTTTTATCGCCGATTGCTTCATCAAAAGCCTGTCCAAGCGCAATGCCTATATCCTCAACCGTGTGGTGGTCATCAACACAGGTATCCCCTTTGCAGCTTAAAATTAAATCAAATCTTGCATGCTTTGCAAAAAGTGTAAGCATATGATCTAAAAATCCACAACCTGAATTTATCTCACTTTTTCCGCTTCCATCTAAATTAAGATTAAGTAAAATATCAGTTTCTGCGGTTTTTCTTTTAATTTCTGAAATTCTCATTCATTTTCCTCCAAAATCTTTTTTGTAGTACTTATCAATATCTTCATTTCATCTAAAGTTCCTATTGTAATGCGATTGTATTCTGAAATCTTAGGTTTGTCAAAGTGTCGTACTAAAATACCATTTTCTTTAAGTTTCAAATACAGCTGTTTACCACTTATTTTTAAATGTTTTGCAAAAACAAAGTTTGTTTTTGAATTGGTTAAAACAAATCCTAACTTTTCAAGTTCTTTTACAGTAAACTCCCTGTTTTTTATAATTTCTTTACAATTATTTAAAACATAATCGTTATCTTCTAATATTCCAATGCCTGCCGCCATAGTCATTTTGTTGATATTATAAGGATTTGTTGAATACTTAACTGTGTTTAAATCCTTTATAATCTCTTTTGAGCCAACTCCAAAGCCAAGTCTTGCACCAGCCATTGAGCGTGATTTTGAAAACGTCTGAGTTACTAATAGATTATCATATTTTTTTATAAGAGGCACACAGCTTTGCCCACCAAAGTCCACATAAGCCTCGTCAATTACCACAACATTGCAAGGATTGTTCTTTAGGATTTCTTCTATTTCATTTTGCGTTAATGCTATACCTGTCGGTGCATTTGGATTAGCAATAAAAATAGTCTTATTCAAATTAAAATACTTGCTGATGTCAACAGTAAAATCGTCATTTAGTGGTATCTTTGTATATTCTACTCCATTTAAATCTGCAAACACGGGATAAAATCCGTAAGTAATATCAGGAAAAGCTGCGCCGCAAGCGGCATCACAAAAAGCAATAAATGCAAAATTTAAAATTTCATCTGAGCCGTTTGTAACAAGAACTTCATCGTAATCTACCCCAAGCAAACTTGCAATTTTTTCTGTAAGCTGTCTGCATTCAGGGTCAGGATAAAGGTTTAAACTTTCAGTTGCTTTTTTTGCACAATTTATCGCATTTTCAGATGGCTTAAACGGAGATTCATTAGTATTTAGTTTGATATATTTCATATCTTTAGGCTGTTCACCCGGTGTATATGGTGTAAGCCTTTTTAATTTTTCGCTGAAAAATCTGCTCAACTTTTTCACTCCTCGATGCGTATAACTGCACTTTTTGCGTGTGCTGTAAGTCCCTCTTTTTTTGCAAAATACTCTACATCTTTTGCAACTTTTGAAAGTGCATTTTTTGTATAATATGTATACTGGGTTTTCTTAACAAAATCATCTACCGAAAGCGGACTTGAAAACTTTGCTGTTCCGCTTGTAGGAAGTGTATGATTTGGTCCTGCAAAATAATCGCCAAGCGCCTCAGGACAGTTTTTGCCCATAAATATCGAACCTGCATGGCGGATAGCATCTAAATAATCAAACGGATTATCCACCGAAAGCTCTAAATGCTCGGGGGCAATCTCATTTGCTATGTCTATAGCATTATCAAGGCTATCTGCTACAATAATTTTACCGTTATTATCAATTGAAGCTCTTGCGATTTCAGCTCTTTCAAGCTTTGGAATTTGTAATTCCAATTCATTTGCAACATTTTGAGCAAGCTCTGCTGAATCAGTAACCAAAACTGCACTTGCAAGCTTGTCATGCTCTGCCTGTGATAAAAGGTCTGCTGCTAAGTGTTTAGGATTTGATGTCTTATCCGCAACAATTAGAATTTCGCTCGGCCCTGCAATCATATCTATCGAAACGGCTCCAAAAACCTGTTTTTTAGCCTCTGCAACAAAAGCATTTCCCGGACCTACAATTTTGTCAACTTTAGGAACACTCTCTGTACCACAAGCCAGTGCTGCAATAGCCTGAGCACCGCCCAGTTTAAAAATTTTATCAACTCCTGCAATTTTTGCGGCAGCAAGTATTACAGGATTAATTTTACCGTCTTTAGATGGCGGTGTTACCATAACAACTTCTTTAACACCTGCAATTTTTGCAGGAATTGAATCCATTAAAACTGTTGACGGATATGCAGCAGTCCCTCCCGGAACATAAAGCCCTGCTCTGTCAACGGGAATTACTTTTTGCCCCATAACAATTCCGTCTTCATCGTTAATTATAAAACTGTTTCTTACCTGCTTTTGATGAAATTTCTTTATGTTTTCAGACGCCTTTTTTAAAATTTCAATAAACTCAGGCTCTACTTTTTCAAATGCTTCATCAATTTCTTCTTTGGTAACCAAAAGCGTTTGAAGTTTTGCCTTATCGAACTTTTCGCAGTATTTGTAAAGTGCCTTATCGCCGCACTTTTTAACATCAGCTATTATTTCAGCAACAATTTCTTTAACATTAACTGTCGGCTCTACACGTGAAAAAACTTCTTCATTTTTCACTTCACCATATTTTAAAATTTTAATCATTATTATCCTCCGTATTTACTTTAAATCCGCATAAAACCTGTTCAATTAAGTCGTTTTTAAATTTAAAGCTTGCCTTGTTTGCAATAAGTCTTGCACTTATCGGAACAATACTCTCAATAACTTCCAAGTTGTTCTCCTTTAAAGTTGTTCCTGTTTCTACAATATCAACAATTACATCAGAAAGCCCTAAAATAGGTGCAATTTCAATAGATCCGTTTAAATGAATTATATCAATTTCTCTTCCCATAGACGAATAATAATTCTTTGTAATATTTGCAAATTTTGTTGCAACTCTCAGTGTTTTTCCTGCATCGTCTCTAAATTCTTTTTTTGCTGCAACTGCCATTTTGCACTTGCCTACGTTAAGGTCCAAAAGCTCGTAAACATCAGGCTGGTATTCAAGCAATATATCTTTTCCTGCAACGCCGATGTCTGCTGCACCACGCTCAACATAAATTGCAACATCTGACGGTTTTACCCAGAAATATCTTACCTGCTTTTCTTCATTTTCAAAAATCAGTTTTCTGCTGTTTTCTTCTATTGAAGGGCATGGGAATCCTGCATCTTTAAACATAGTGTAAACTTTTTCGCCCAATCTGCCTTTAGGAAGCGCGATGTTAAGCATTGTTTTCAATGATTTCAACCCCTCTTTCCTTAAGTCTCAACAGCTGTCTGTACTTTAATTTTTCGGGCACATTTTTTTGTGCAGCAACGCTTTTTCCGCTTTCTGCAAGAAGCTTTATTGCATCGTTAAGTGCACTTAAATTTGTGCTTTCATCATATAAAATTAATGCATCAACGTCATACTCTTTGTCATTTATCTCTAAACGCTCTAACATATCAAGATAAACTGCAAATCCTACGGCTTTGGCTTTTTTCCTCATTTTAAGCATCAGATTATCATACTGCCCGCCCGATAAAACACCTGCAGAAATGCCATTGATAAAACCTTTAAAAACAAAGCCGTTATAATAACTCATATCGTTAATAACTGAAAAATCTATTCTTACGCTGTCTTGATATCCGTTTTTGCAAAGCTCTGATACAATATATGTAAGCTGGTTTAAGCTTTCTCCCTGACAAATTCTTTTAAGCTCTGTAATAACTTTTTGCGGATTTCCGTAAAGTGAAACAAGTTTTTCAAGCTTAGTTCCGTCAATGCCCTCATTTTTACAGATTTCTTTTATTCCGTGAATATTTTTTTCACCAATGCATTTTAAAAGTGCTTTTTCAACAGACCTTGATACTCCAAAGCTTTCAATAATTTCTGACACAATTCCCATATGTGAAATATCCAAGACAAAATCCTGTGATATACTTTTAAGACTTTCACAGGCGAGCATTAAAGTTTCGTAAATATTAAAATCATCAATATCTCCGATACATTCTAAGCCCACTTGCATTATTTCCTTATAAGATTCAGTGCCCTTTGATACTCTGTACACATTCTCATTATAATACACTTTTTCAACTGTGCTTTTTGACTCGTTTGTATTTTTTATAATTGAAAGAGTAACGTCGGGTTTAAGAGCCAAAAGCTTTCCGTCTGTATCAGTAAAGGTTATTATGTTATCAGACACCAAAAAATCTTTGTTTTTTACATAAAGGTCATATTCTTCAAACTTGCTCATTTTGTACTGATTAAAACCGTACTTTTCATAAAGCGACCTTAGAGTAAATACAACCTTTTCTTCTTTTTTCAAAACACTTGCGTCAATTTGCATCTGTCTTTGCCTCCTTGAGCCTTTCTAAAATGTCTTTATAGCCACCATTTCCATACATTAAGCATCTGTTAACTCTGCTGATGGTAGTGGTGCTTGCGCCTGTGTTTTTAGAAATATCCTGATAGCTTTTCCCTTCTTTAAGCTGATATGCAACATCCAAGCGCTGTGACATATCCTGAAGTTCTTTAACTGTGCAAACGTCCTCAAAAAACTTTACACAATCTTCTTTTGATTTTAAAAGTAAGATTGCCTCAAACAATTTTTCAACTGATTTAGTATTAAATATATTCATAAAAAATCACCTTTCGCTTTATTACTCTACCATATTAACACATTAAAGCGGTAAAGTCAATAGCAAAAGGCAATATTTTTATTTTTTATTAAAGTTTATTTCTTTGTATTTTTCCGCTTACAGTTTTTGGAAGACTGTCACGGAATTCAACAATTCTTGGATACTTATATGGCGCAGTTCTTTCTTTAACATAGTTTTGAATTTCTTTTTTAAGTTCTTCTGTTTTTTCTGTGCCGTCAACAAGGACAATACTTGCTTTAACAATCTGTCCCCTAACTTCATCCGGAACTGCCGAAACTCCACATTCTAACACATAAGGTAGCTCCATAATAACGCTTTCAATCTCAAAAGGTCCTATACGGTAACCTGAAGATTTAATAACGTCATCCGCACGACCAACATACCAGAAGAATCCGTCTTCATCGCGCCAAGCAACGTCACCTGTATGATAATATCCGTCATACCAAACTTCATCGGTTTTTTCTTTGTCACGGTAGTATCCGGTGAACAATCCGCACGGAGCACCATCAGATACATTGATACAAATTTCACCTGATTCTGAAGTTTTAACTTCATTTCCGTTTGCATCCAAAAGCTTAACATCATATATTGGAGCAGGCTTACCCATTGAACCAATTTTATGGGGTGCGCCTGTCATATTACCGATAATCATTGTGCTTTCTGTCTGCCCAAAGCCTTCAACAATCTGAAGTCCTGTTGCTTTTTCAAACTGACGGTATACCTCAGGATTAAGCGCCTCTCCTGCTGTGGTCATATGCTGAACGGACGATAAATCATATTTTGAAATATCCTTTTTTATCAACATTCTGAGCATAGTAGGTGGTGCGCAGAAAGTAGTAATTTTGTATTTTGCAAACATAGGCAGAATGTCTGCCGCATCAAATCTGTCAAAATCATATATAAAAAGTGCACCTTCACAAAGCCACTGACCGTACAGTTTACCCCACATTGCTTTTGCCCATCCGGTGTCTGAAATAGTAAAGTGAAGTCCGTCAGGATCAACATTGTGCCAGTATTTTGCTGTATGGAAATGGCCAAGCGGATACTTGTAGTTATGTGCCGCAATTTTAGGATAGCCTGATGTTCCTGATGTAAAGTACATAAGCATTAAATCGTCGCCGCAAGGTGATTGCGCAGTACGATTAAAGTGTGTGCTGAATCTTTTATACTCCTCATCAAAAGTTCTCCAGCCATCACGAGTACCATTTACAATAAGCTTGTTTTCAAGTTCAGGACACTTCTCGGCTGCAAGTTCAACCTGATTTGCCACATCACCATCAGCGGTACAAATTATTGTACTTACTCCCGCTGATTTAATTCTGTACTCAATATCTTTTTCCAAAAGCTGATTAACTGCAGGAATTGCAATAGCACCAAGTTTATTAAGTGCAATCATTGCAAACCAGAATTGATAATGGCGCTTTAAAATAAGCATAACTCTGTCGCCCTTTTTAATGCCAAGCGATGCAAAATAATTTGCACACTGATTAGATGCTTTTTTAATATCTTTAAAGGTAAATCTTCTTTCAGTTTTATCCTGTGCAATATGAAGCATTGCAAGCTTTTCGGGTTCACGGTCTGCTAAAGCATCAACCAAATCAAACGCAAAATTGAATTTATCTTCATTTTTAAATTTGATTGAAAGCGGCGTTCCCTTTTCATTTTCTTCAACATCGATATAGTTATGATAAATTCTAACCTTATCATCTGTATGAGTTCTTCCGATGATTTTCTCAGGAGCCGTTTGTATAGCCTCATCGATTGTTTCCTCACCTTTTAATACAATAGCGTAGAACAAACAATCTTTACCATTTACCGCAATCATACCATGAGGGGTATCACTCTTATAATAAATACTGTCACCAGGGCCTAATACTTCTTTATGGTTACCTACTTGTACCATTAAGTTTCCTTCGATAACAATATCACATTCCTGCCCTGCATGTGTTGTAAGCTCAATATCTTTTGTCTGTGCCGCCTCATCATAAACACTTCTTACAAAAAGAGGTTCTGCAACACGATCCTGGAAAGAATACGCCATATTATAGTATGTCATACCGTGTGCCTTGGCAATCTGCTGGCCGTTACCCGCACGTGTAATAGTGTACGACTTAAGATTTGGGCTATAACCTTCGATAATATCAGTTACATTGACTTTAAGTATTTGTGCGCAACGATAAATAAAAGCAAAGTTTAAATCCTTATTACCATTTTCACAGTCTGCATATTCTTGTTCTGAAAGGCCTGTCTTTTTTGCCATATCTGAGATTGTGAAATTTTCAATTTCACGAAGTTCTCTGATACGTCCACCTATTTCCTTGATTTTTATATCAAGCCCGTTTAAGTTTTCCATGAAAATCCTCCTCGTAGGGACAAAAAAACTCGTCCCAAAGTAATTTTCTTTGAGACGAGTGCAAATTCTATTCACCCGCGGTACCACTCAAATTGCGCATATTACGCCACTCTCGGAATCCAACAATTCCTATGCCTTAACGCAGCAATCACGGAGAGGTTCTACTTACCATAAAGGCTTTCTTCCTCCCGGCTCAGAAGCTACAAACAAAATAGCCTTTCCTATGGCTTGCACCACCCGCCACTTCTCTTTAAAGGACTAACTATAATGCACTCTTCGTCTATGCCTTTAATTCAATTTGATGATAGTATAACATCTAATTGTCTACGAGTCAAGAAAATATACTTTTTTGTCTTTTTGAGATACAAAAATGTCGCATTTACTTCCATTTTTAACATTTTTGTATATATGTTTAACAAAAAAGTATGTTAACTTGACAAAAATGTCGCATTATGCTATCATACTTATATTATAAATGTAACAAGGAGAAAGAAAATGTTGTTTTTTAAAAGCACAACTTCAAACAACACTTCTAAAGATGCAAACAATTTTGCACCTTCTTGTTCTTTTGCTGACAAACATTCAAATATTGTTGTTTTAGCAGGCATTGCTGTTGCAGTGTCTGTTTTTTTGTATATTATTATTGGTATTATTAGCATTATTCCGATATACATTCTACCAATTATTATATGCAAGAATTTAAAACGAAAAAAGCATTTTGCAAGTTATGTTATGTAATCTATGTTTGATAATTTGCGGCTTTGCTTTTTTCGGCAAAGCCTTTTTAATTTGTAGGAGATTATGGAGGTAAAAATGGACATAATTGATTTTCACGTACACATATATCCCGACAAGATTGCAGAGCGTGCGGTTGAAAGTGTGGGGGATTTTTACAATTTAAAAATGAATGGCAACGGAACTGCTGAAACTGTTTTGCAATGCGACAAAAATATTGGCGTTACAAACTGTGTTGTTCATTCTGTTGCAGTTAGTGCATCAAGAGTTGAAACAATCAACGACTATATAGCGTCTGAATGTGAAAAGCACAAAGAGTTTTACGGATTTGGCACAATGCACGCAGATTATGATAATAAAATAGAAGAAACTAACCGTTTTTTAAAACTTGGCTTAAAAGGTGTTAAAATTCATCCGGATACTCAGCTTTTTAATATGGATGACGAAAGAATGTTTGAGCTATATGATTTTCTTCAGCAAACAAAAACTCCTATTTTAATTCACACAGGCGACTACAGATATGATTATTCTCACCCAAGGCGGCTCAAAAACCTGTTAAAGCAATTTCCTGATTTAATTGCTATAGGTGCTCATTTTGGCGGATGGTCTGTATTTGACCTTGCGATTGAGTATTTAAAAGATGAAAAGTGCTACTTGGACACATCAAGCTCATTCCCTATGATTGGGCTCAAAAGAGCAAAGGAGCTTATACGGCTTTACGGTGCTGAAAGAATTGTATATGGCACCGACTTCCCTATGTGGAATCCTCAAAAATCTTTAGAGGACTTTATGAGTTTAAACTTAACAGATGATGAAAACGAACTTATATTAAATAAAAATGCAAAAAAAATACTAAAACTTGAAAAATAAAAAATATAAAATTCAAATATATAATGTGCTACAATGCAATCAAAAGTATTGCGGCTGAATAAAGAAAGGAAGAAAAATATGAACATTTCTATTGAAAAAACAACTTCTCCAAAGGCTATTCCTACAGAAAACTTAGGATTTGGAAAACATTTTACAGATCATATGTTCTTAATGGACTATGACAGACAAACAGGTTGGGAAAATCCAAGAATTGTCCCATTTGGCAGACTTTCAATGCATCCTGCCGCAACCGTTTTCCATTACGGTTCTGAGGTTTTTGAAGGTCTTAAAGCATACAGGACTGAAAGTGGAAAAATCCAGCTTTTCAGACCTTATGAAAACGCAAAAAGAATTAATTCTTCTGCTGAAAGATTAAGACTTCCTGAAATTGATGAAGATATTTTTGTTGAAGCAATTAAGGAGCTTGTTAAAATTGATGAAGCGTGGGTTCCAAAGAATTTCGGTGAATCACTCTACATCAGACCTTTCCTTTTTGGTAACGATGAATCTTTAGGTGTTCATTCAATTAAAAGAGCAACATTTGTTATAATTCTTTCACCAAGCGGAAGCTATTATCCTGAGGGAATTAACCCTGTTAAAATTATGATTGAAAAAGATGACGTTCGTGCTGTAAAAGGCGGTACAGGTTATGCAAAATGCGGCGGTAACTATGCAGCTTCAATCAGAGCAGGTGAAAATGCTGAACAAAAGGGTTATACACAGGTTCTCTGGCTTGACGGCGTACACAGAAAGTACATTGAAGAAGTTGGCGCTATGAACGTTATGTTCAAAATTGAAGGTGAAATTGTTACTCCTGAACTTTCAGGTTCAATTCTCCCTGGTATTACTAGAAAATCTTGTATTGAAGTTTTAAAAGACGAGGGATACAAAGTTTCTGAAAAACTTATTTCTATTGATGAACTTGTTGATGCACTCGAAAACGGAAAGCTTGAAGAAGCTTGGGGTTGCGGTACTGCTGCTGTTGTATCTCCTATCGGAAAGCTATACTATGACGGAAAAGAATACATTGTAAATAACAACGAAATTGGTGAAGTTACTCAAAAGCTTTATGACAAACTCACAGGCATCCAATGGGGAAAATTAGAGGACAAATATCAATGGACAGTAGAAATTTAACCACAAAAAGGATTACTGTTTTTGCCGGGCACTATGGTAGTGGCAAGACAAATGTTGCAGTAAATTATGCACTTTGGCTCAAAGAAAAAGAATCATATGTCTCAGTTGCGGACCTTGACATTGTAAATCCGTACTTCAGAACAAAAGATTCACAAAAAATGCTTGAGAATAATAAAATAAGACTTATTTCTTCTGAATTTGCCGGCTCTAATGTTGACACCCCTGCCCTTCCGGGTGAAATTTACTCGGTTTTTGCAGACAAAAGCCAGCATGCAGTTTTGGATGTCGGCGGTGATGACAGAGGAGCACTCGCTCTTGGAAGATATGTTCCCCTTATATTGGAAGAGAACAATTACGAAGTTTTGTTTGTCATAAACAAGTACAGATTTTTAACCAAGGATGCCAAGTCTACCATTGAAGTTATGAGAGAAATTGAAGAAGCTTCAAAAATTAAGTTTACTGCGATTGTTAACAACTCAAATATCGGCGAAGAAACCAAAGAAGACGACGTTTTATCATCAGTAAGCTATGCTAATGAAGTGTCAGAGCTTTCAGGTCTTGACATAAAAATGACAACTGTAAAAAGAAGCCTTTTCGGCACACTGAATAATGAAATCAAAAACTTACAGCCGATTGACTTGTATGTAAGACAATCCTGGCTGAGAGAGGAGCAAAAATAATGGCAAAAGTTACTTTTAACGAAAACCTGTGCAAGGGTTGCGGACTTTGTGTTACTGCCTGCCCTAAGAAAATTGTTGCACTTAAAAACACTTTAAACGCAAAGGGTTACCACCCTGCTGGCGTTGAAAAACAGGAGGATTGCATTGGTTGTGCGTTCTGCGCAACAATGTGTCCTGACTGCGTAATTACAGTAGAAAGATAAGGAGGCATAAAAATGAGTGAAAAAGTATTAATGAAAGGTAACGAAGCTTTAGCAGAAGCTGCTATTATGGCAGGTTGCAAGCATTACTTGGGTTACCCTATTACACCGCAAACAGAAATTGCGGCATATATGTCAAAAAGACTTCCAAAAATTGACGGAGGAGTATTCTTACAGGCAGAAAGTGAAGTAGCAGCAGTTAATATGCTTATTGGTGTTGCATCAACAGGCAAAAGAGCTATGACATCTTCATCAAGCCCCGGAATTTCTCTTAAAAGTGAAGGTATTTCATATTTAGCAGGCTGTGACCTCCCTGCTTTAATTGTAAATGTTCAGCGTGGCGGTCCTGGTCTTGGCGGAATTCAGCCTTCACAGTCTGACTATTTCCAGGCAACTCGAGGCTTAGGTCACGGTGACTTCCACTTAATGGTTTTAGCACCTGCTTCTGTTCAGGAAATGGTTGACCTTGTATTCAAAGGCTTTGACCTTGCTGAAAAATACAGAGTTCCTGCTATGATTTTATCTGATGGTACTATGGGTCAGATGATGGAACCTGTATCTTTAGACGCCGGCGTAATTAACAATTATGACAAATCATGGGCACTTACCGGTACAAAGGGCGAAAGAAAACCGAACATTGTTAACTCACTTTACTTAAAGCCTGAAGAGCTTGAAGTAAAAAATATGGAAAGATTTGAAAGATACGCACAGATTGAAAAAAATGAAGTTATGTATGAAGAATACAAAATGGATGATGCTGAAATTTGTATCGTAGCTTTCGGTGTTGCTGCAAGAGTATCACAAAATGCTATCGATATTGCAAGACAGCAAGGTATTAAAGTTGGTATGATCAGACCTATTACTCTCTGGCCATTCCCGAAAGATGCTTTGTACGAAGCAGCAAAAAAAGTTAAAGCATTTATTTCTGTAGAACTTAACATGGGTCAGATGGTTGAGGATATTCAGCTTGCAACAAAATGCACAAGAGAAGTTTTGCTCTGCAATCGTGTAGGCGGTATGATTCCAACAACTGAAAATGTTTTAGACAAGATTAATGAAGCTGTTAAATTAGGAGGTGTAAAATAATGGCTGTAGTATTTGAAAAACCAAAGGCACTTACTGATGCCGTTTTACATTATTGCCCGGGTTGTACACATGGTATTATTCACAGATTAGTCGCTGAAGCTATTGATGAGCTTGGTATTGGCGGCAGAACTATCGGTGTTGCATCGGTTGGCTGTTCAGTAATGACCTATAATTATTTTAACTGTGATATGGTACAGGCTGCTCACGGCAGAGCTCCTGCTGTTGCAACAGGTGTTAAGCGTTCAGATTCCAACAACATTGTATTTACCTATCAGGGTGATGGCGACCTTGCTGCTATTGGTACTGCAGAAACTGTTCACTCTGCTGCACGCGGTGAAAACATTACCATTATTTTTGTTAACAATGCAATCTATGGTATGACAGGCGGTCAGATGGCTCCTACCACACTTCCGGGTCAGGTTACTCAGACTTCTCCTTACGGAAGAGATGTTGAAAAAGTAGGCTATCCTCTTAAGGTATGTGAAATGCTTTCACAGGTTGACGGTGCAACCTACTTAGAGCGTGTTGCTGTTAACAACGTTAAAAACATCAAAGTTGCTAAAGCTGCTATTAAAAAAGCATTCCAGAATCAGGTTGAGGGCAAAGGTTTCTCATTGGTTGAAGTTCTTTCTACTTGTCCTACTAACTGGGGCATGACACCTGAAAATGCTATCCATTGGCTTGAAGAAAATATGATGCCTTATTATCCGCTCGGCGTATATAAGGACAAAACAGCGAAATAAGGAGGAAAAAGCAATGAATAAACAAGTTTTAATTGCAGGTTTTGGCGGTCAGGGAATTTTGTTTTCCGGTAAATTTCTTGCATACGAAGGTTTAATAGATGGCAAAGAAGTTTCATGGCTTCCTTCTTATGGACCTGAGATGAGAGGCGGTACTGCTAATTGCAGCATTATTGTAAGCGACACAAAAATCGGCTCACCTATCGTTGACAAGCCGGACGTGTTGATTGCTATGAACGCCCCCTCTTTTGATAAATATATCAATGCAGTTGTTTCTGGCGGTCAGGTTTTTGTTGACAGTTCTTTAATTGAACAAAAGGTTGAGCGCACTGATGTTGAAGCTTATTACATTCCTGCTACAAAAATTGCATCAGACGAGAATTTACCAGGTCTTGCAAATATGATTATTCTTGGAATGATGATTAAAAAATCAGGAATTATGCCTTATGAAAACATTGAAAAGGCATTAAATAAGGTTGTATCTGCTAAAAAAGCAAACCTTTTAGAGCTTAATAAAAAAGCTCTTCAAATTGGTTACGATTACTAATAATTTAAGGAGGTTTTTCTTATGAATGACCAGATTAAAGATATCGGTATGCGTCTTGCAGGTCTTCGCGACGATTTGGAAATGTCTGTTTCTGAAATGGCAGAAAAACTCGGCGTTGATGAAGATACTTACAAGGCTTACGAAAGTGGCGAAAAAGACTTTTCGTTCAGCTTTATGTACAATGCAGCAGAAATCCTCGGCGTTGATGTTTTAGATATAATAAGTGGCGATGCGCCCAAACTTTCTATGTGTTGTATGGTTCAAAAAGGAAAGGGTTACTCTGTCAAACGTGAACACGAATATGATTATAAGCATTTAGCTTATACATTCCGTGGCAAAAAAGGTGAACCTTTCTTAGTAACAATTACCCCTGATAGCGAGCCTCCTGTTATGCATGGTCATGACGGTCAGGAATTCAATTATGTTATTTCGGGAAAAATGATGCTCTACATCGGTGATATTTCATACGAGCTTTCTGAAGGAGATAGTGTTTATTTTGATTCAAGCGTTCCTCATGCAGAGGTTGCGCTCGGCGATAAGGAAGCTCAGTTTATCGCCGTAGTCATTAAATAGTTAAACGCTTAATCCAAAGGAGAATTATTATGCCAATATATGAAAAATATGTCGGCGCTCACAGAGATGACTTTATATCTTTAGCCGACGCACAGAAAAATTATAAACTTACATATACTGATGACTTTAACTTCGCTTATGATGTCATAGATGAGCTGGGAACTACTAAACCTGATAAGCTTGCAATGATTTGGGTTTCAAAAGATGGTGAGGAAAAATACTTTACATTCCGTGACATGATGGTATACTCAAACAAAGCTGCAAATTACCTTCACTATATGGGTATAAGAAAAGGCGATAAGGTTTTACTTACACTTAAGAGAAGTTATTATTTCTGGTTTATTATTTTGGCACTTCACAAAATTGGTGCTGTTGCAGTTCAGGCAACCAATATGCTTAAAGCAAAAGACTATGTTTACCGCTGCAACGCAGGTAAAATCAAAGCAGTTATCATAACAGGTGACGGTCCTGAAACCCAGTATTTTGATGAAGGCGGCGATAAATACGAAACTGTTGAACTGAAATTTGTAACCGGTCATAAAGATGCCGGTCCCGGATGGATTGATTTTGAATCAGGCTTTGAACTGGCAAGTGATGAATGGCAACGCCCCACAGGAGATCAGGCTATTATGGCAGACGATATGATGCTTATGGCATTTTCATCAGGTACTTCAGGCTATCCTAAAATCATCACTCATAACTTTAAGTACCCGCTCGGTCACATTATGACAGGCGTATTCTGGCATAGAGTTGTAGACGGTGGTCTTCACTTTACAATTTCTGATACAGGCTGGCTTAAATCTCTCTGGGGAAAAATTTATGGTCAGTGGTTTGGTGAATCTGCTGTATTAGTTTACGATTTTGAAAAATTTGACGGTGCAGATATTTTATCAAAACTTGAAAAATATAAGGTTACAACGTTTTGTGTTCCGCCTACTATGTATCGTATGATTCTTCAGAATGATGTTTCAAAATACGATTTATCTTCACTTTCTCATTGTTGTACTGCGGGTGAAGCATTAAATCCTGAAATCTACAATAAATGGTTTGAATCAACAGGTCTTAAGATTCACGAAGGCTTTGGTCAGACAGAAACCACACTTTGCGTTGCTACAATTTACCCGTGGTCTGAGCCTGTGCCCGGTGCTATCGGCTACCCTGTTCCGGGTTACGATGTTCATATATTAGGTGAAGACGGTGAATCACTTCCGCGCGGTGCTACGGGTGAAATCAGCATCCGTGTACTAAGCAAGCAAAGAAAATCATGTGGTCTTTTAGATTCATATAACTTCAGCGAAGAAGACACCTTTAAGTCGCTCCACGACGGTTTTTATCACACGGGTGATACTGCTTACCGTGATGAAAAAGGAATGTTCAGATATGTTGGCAGAAATGACGATGTTATCAAATCTTCAGGCTACAGAATCGGTCCCTTTGAAATTGAAAGTGTGCTTTTAGAGCATCCTGCAGTTATGGAGGTTGCCGTAACAGGCGTTCCTGATAAAATAAGAGGCTTTGCTGTTAAAGCTACAATCGTTTTATCAAATGGATATGTTGGCACAGAAGAACTTACCAAAGAACTTCAGAAATATGTTAAAGACAACACTGCTCCATATAAATATCCAAGAGTTGTTGAGTATGTAGACGCACTTCCAAAAACCTTTAACGGTAAAATCAGAAGAGCAGAAATCAGAAATATAGATTCTGAAAAAACTTCGGAGTAATTTATGAAAAACGTTGAAAATTTTTACGATCGGCTTGTAAAATCATTATTTCTTTTAGCAGGAGAAATCTTTTTAAATGAAGGTAATACAAGTATTCATTTTTATGATGCCAGAAGCGACTTAAAACCTGAGGTTTTAAGTCTTGAAGGTTTAAAAGAATTGCTTTCGGATAAAATCACAACAGACCTTAATGGTATTTCAAAATTAACTTACAGTGATTTTGCGGCTATTAATTCTGCAAAAACATTTCTTTTTTGCGCTCAGACACGTCCGAAAATTGTTAGAAGATATACCGCTGTTATTTATCCGTCCGGCGAAAAAAACAGGCTATATTTTACAGTACGCGAAACTGATAACACTGAAAACATTATAACCTTTCAGCTTAAAAAAAGTTCTGTTAATTTCAACATCAATGATATTTTATATATAGGATATGGCAATCACTGTGTCCAGATTCATAAAGCTGATGAGTGCATAAGTATGTTCAGTATTTCATTTCCTGACGCAGCAGATGTATTTTTAAAACACAAAAACTTTGTAAGAAGTTACAAAAACTGTCTTGTAAATATGGACAAAGTCAAATGTATTGAAAATGATTTATTTGTAATGACCAACAACGAGGTTATTTCTATCCCGAAAAGAAGACTTAAAGAAATCAAAAATATTTATAAAGAATATGTTATTTTAAAAAACTGATTTTTTTAAAAAGCAGTGATATCCACATTTGATATCACTGCTTTTTAATTTTTATACATATATTACGTTAAAAATGCATAAATATTCTATCCAAAACACTTGACAAATGGTAAAAATAGGTGTATAATATGCAAATATATGAGAATTTTTTGTATATTTATTCATACCGAAAGGAAAAACAAAAATGGCAAAAGTATTTATAGACGGAAGTGCAGGTACAACCGGTCTTAGAATTTACGACAGACTGTCATCACGTAAAGATATTTCACTTATTACGTTACCTGATGAATTAAGAAAAGATGTTGCTGCCCGCAAAGAGGCGATAAACAGTGCAGATATTGTTTTTTTATGCCTTCCTGATGATGCAGCCAAAGAGGCCGTAACTTTACTTGATAACAACAACACAGTTATAATAGATACATCAACCGCTCACCGTACAAACCCCGAATGGACATACGGATTTCCGGAGCTTTCAGGTATGCGTGAAAGAATAAAGAATTCAAAGCTCATCGCAAATCCCGGTTGTCACGCAAGCGGATTTATTGCGCTTGTAAAGCCTTTAATTGAACAGGGTGTGCTTAATAAAGATGTTTTACTATCTTGTTTTTCTATTACCGGATACTCAGGTGGTGGGAAAAAGATGATTGCTGACTACCAGGCTGAAAACAGAGATAAATTACTTTGTGCTCCAAGACAGTACGCTTTATCTCAGCAACACAAGCATTTAAAAGAAATGAAAACTGTCACAGGTCTTATAAATGATGCTGTGTTCTGCCCTATCGTAGCAGATTTTTATAGCGGTATGGAGGTTAGTATTCCTCTCTTTAAGAAAGATTTGGGTACTGACATTGAAGGAATTAAAAAAATATATAAGTCGTGCTACAATTCAAAGATTGTTCACTATGATGAAGCTTCAGATGAAAACGGATTTTTATCTGCTTTGGCTTTTTCAGGTCGTGATGATATGCAGATAGCAGTTTTTGGTAATGACGAAAGAATTGTTGTTACTGCCCGCTACGACAACTTAGGCAAAGGTGCATCGGGTTCTGCTATTCAAAATATGAATATTGTCCTTGGCTCAGACGAATTGGCAGGACTTATTACGGAGGAAATATAAAATGAAAATCATTAATGGCGGTGTTACTGCAGCAAAGGGATTTAAAGCAAACGGTGTGCACTGCGGCATCAGAAAAAACAAAACCAAAAGAGACTTATCACTTATTGTAAGCAAGACAAAAGCAGCTGCTGCTAGCGTATACACTACAAACCTTGTAAAAGGAGCTCCAATTACTGTTACTAAAAAGCATCTGTCTGACGGATATGCTCAGGCAATTATATGTAACAGTGGAAATGCCAATACCTGTAATGCTGATGGCATTGAAGTTGCAGAAAATATGTCTAAAATCACTGCAGAAGCTTTAAATATAAATCCGGATGATGTTATTGTTGCTTCAACCGGCGTAATTGGCCAGCCTCTTGATATTAATCCTATTAAAAATGGACTTGGTGCGTTAATCGCAGGACTTTCTGAAAATGGTTCAGCAGACGCTGCCGAAGGTATTATGACAACAGATACTGTAAAAAAAGAAGTTGCAGTTGAATTTGAAATTGGCGGAAAAGTTTGCAAAATGGGCGGTATCGCAAAAGGCAGCGGTATGATTCATCCAAATATGGCTACAATGCTTGTTTTTATAACAACAGATGTTAAAATATCGCCTGAAATGCTTAAAACCGCTCTTTCAAGTGATGTTAAAAACACTTTTAATATGATTAGCATTGACGGTGACACCTCAACAAACGATATGGTATCAGTTCTTGCTAACGGAACGGCAGAAAATGATGAGATTGTATCTACCGGAAAAGATTTTGATGAGTTTATGAAAGCTCTTAATACTATAACCGTAACACTTTGCAGAATGATTGCAGGCGACGGCGAGGGCGCTACCAAACTTTTAGAATGCAACGTATCAGGCGCCGACAGTGAATTAAACGCAAAAACTGTTGCAAAAAGCGTTATATGCTCAAGTCTTTTAAAAGCAGCAATGTTTGGTGCTGATGCAAACTGGGGACGTGTGCTTTGTGCAATAGGCTATAGCGGTGCGAAAGTTGACGTTACTAAAATTGATGTATCGTTCAAATCTTCAAAAGGTACAATTATTGTTTGTAAAAACGGCTCTGGTGTTGATTTTTCTGAAGAAATCGCTAAAGAAATACTTTTGGAAAATGAAATCGAAATTATAATTAACTTAAATGCAGGTGACTATAAAGCGTCTGCATGGGGATGCGATTTAACTTACGATTATGTTAAAATTAACGGCGATTATCGCACCTGATGATTAGGAGGAAATTATGTTAGGAAATTTTTCAAATGCTCAAAGGGCAGAAGTTTTAACGCAGGCTCTGCCATATATTAAACGTTACAACGGTGAAGTTGTAGTTATAAAATACGGCGGAAACGCTATGATAAACGAACAATTAAAGCAACAGGTTATGGAAGACATTGTTCTTTTATGGCTTATTGGTGTTAAAATTGTACTTGTTCACGGTGGCGGACCTGAGATAAGCGAAACAATGGAAAAACTCGGAAAAAAAGCTGAATTTGTTGACGGACTCAGAGTTACCGACAAAGAAACTGTTGATATCGTTCAGATGGTGCTTGCCGGCAAGGTAAACAAAACTTTAGTTAATTTAATTGAAAGATACGGCGGAAAGGCTATGGGTATTTCCGGTATGGACGGCAGACTTATTGAAGCTAAAATCAAAGACGAAAAACTTGGATATGTTGGCTCTATTACCAACATTAACATTAAGCCTGTAACTGACCTCTTGGAAAAAGGTTATATTCCCGTTATTTCAACTCTTGGCTGTGACAAAGACGGTAATACATATAACATTAACGGCGATACTGCTGCGGCATACATTGCAGGGGCATTAAACGCAAAAAGACTTATTATGATGACTGACATTGCAGGTCTTTTAAGAGATAAAGATAACCCTGATACACTGATCCCTGAAGTTACTGTAAAAGAATGTGTTAGTCTTCGTGAAAACGGCATAATCTCAGGCGGTATGATTCCTAAAATTGACTGTTGCATTGAGGCAATCAATGAGGGTGTTAAAAATGTAATTATTATGGACGGAAGAGTCCCCCACTCTATTTTGATGGAAATTCTAACTGATGAGGGTGCGGGAACTATGGTTATAGGAGACCATGAAAATGAGTAACATTAAAAATATTGACAAAACCTATGTTGCATCAACTTACGCTCGTTTCCCTGTCGAAATTGTATCAGGAAAAGGCTCAGTGGTTTATGATGAACAAGGAAAAGAATATATAGATATGGGTTCAGGCATTGGCGTAACCTCTTTTGGTATTGCTGACACCGAGTGGATTGGCGCAGTAACAAATCAGCTTAGCAAGGTGCAACACATGTCAAACCTTTATTACACAGAGCCTTGTGCTACTTTAGCTGAAATCCTCTGCAAAAGAACAGACATGAAAAAGGTCTTTTTTGCAAATTCAGGTGCTGAGGCAAACGAATGTGCAATCAAGGTTGCAAGAAAATATGCTCAAGAAAAAAAAGGCAGTGATTACTATACAATAATCACATTGGAAAAAAGCTTTCACGGAAGAACATTAACCACTCTTGCAGCTACAGGCCAAGACAATTTTCACAAGCTTTTTACTCCACTTACTCCCGGATTTGTACACACTCCTGCAAATGATATTAACGCTTTGGAAAATGCAGTAAAATCAAACAAAACTGCAGCAATTATGATAGAGTGTATCCAAGGCGAAGGCGGTGTTGTTGCACTCCAAAAAGAGTTTATCAAGGCTTGCGCTTTAATTGCTGAAAGAGAAGATATACTTTTAATTGTCGACGAAGTTCAGACAGGAAATGGAAGGTGTGGCACTCTTTATTCATATATGAATTTCGGCATTACTCCCGACATAGTTACTACTGCAAAAGGAATTGGTGGCGGGCTTCCTTTAGGTGCTGCGCTTTTAGGCGAAAAGGTTCAAGACGTTTTAGGCTTTGGAGACCACGGTTCTACTTTTGGCGGAAATCCCATTTCCTGTGCAGGTGCTATTAGCATAATTAACCGTATTGACGACAAGCTTTTATGCGAAGTTAAACAAAAAAGCAAATATATTTTTGAAGCTTTAGAAAATGCAGACGGTGTTGAAAGCGTAAGCGGTATGGGATTGATGATTGGCATTAAAACATCAAAACCGGCTAAAGACGTAGTTAATAAGTGTATTGAGGGTGGTGTTTTGTGCCTTACTGCAAAGGATAAAGTGCGTCTCCTGCCGGCACTTAATATACCTCAGGATGTTTTAGAGCGTGCCATAAAAATTATTAAAGACGCCTGCAAGGAGGATTAAAAATGAATCTTAAAGGAAAAAGCTTTTTAAAGCTGCTTGATTTTTCACCTGAAGAAATAATGTACTTAATTGAATATGCGGCTCAATTAAAAAAGGAGAAAAAAGAAAAAATCTCACATAAAATATTCCCTGACAAAAATATTGCTTTAATCTTTGAAAAAACTTCTACGAGAACACGTTGTGCTTTTGAGGTCGCAGCTTCTGATCTTGGAATGCCCCCTGTTTACTTAGACCCAACAGGTTCTCAGATTGGTAAAAAAGAAAGTATTGCAGATACTGCAAGAGTTTTGGGCAGAATGTTTGACGGAATTGAGTACCGTGGTTTTGGTCAGGAAGTTGTTGAAGAACTTGCAAAATATGCTTCTGTGCCTGTTTGGAACGGACTTACAAATGAATTTCATCCAACACAAATCCTTGCCGATTTTCTGACTATCAAAGAACATTTTGGTTCTCTTTCAGGTATCAAACTTGTTTATATGGGTGACGCGAGATATAATATGGGTAATTCTTTAATGGTTGGCTGCGCTAAAATGGGTATGCATTTTGTTGCATGTGCCCCTAAAAAGTATTTCCCCACCAGTGAGCTTGTTTCACAATGCGTAGAAATTGCAAAGCAAACAGGTGCTGTACTTGAATTTATCGAAGACCCGATTGAAGCTACAAAAAATGCAGACATTATTTACACTGATGTATGGGTTTCAATGGGCGAACCTGCTGAGGTGTGGAAAGAACGTATAGACGACCTTCTTCCCTACCAGGTTAACAAAAAGCTTATGGATAATGCGGGTCAAAAGTGTAAATTTATGCACTGCTTGCCTGCATTCCACGACTTAAAAACTACTACCGGCAAAGAAATCTACGATAAATTCGGAATTGATTGTATGGAAGTTACCGATGAAGTTTTTGAAAGCAAACAGTCAATTGTTTTTGACGAAGCTGAAAACCGTATGCATACCATTAAAGCTGTTATGGCAGCAACACTTTAAAAAGCTATTGTGCAGATGTTAAATTTAACAACATCTGCATTTTTTGTTGATTTTTTGTTAAAATAGTGATAAAATACAGAGTGGTTAGTTTAGAATAACTTAGGAATCGGAGGTAAATATGGAGCAATATACAATCACCGGAATGAGCTGTGCAGCATGTAGTAGCCGTGTTGAAAAAGCTGTATCTGCTCTTTATAATGTTGATACATGCAGTGTTAATCTTTTAACTAATACAATGTCTGTTGAAGGCACGGCTACCCAAGATGAAATTATCGCTGCCGTTACTCACGCAGGTTATGGTGCATATAAAAAAAATTCAGACCCTAAGAATGAAAACTCCGAAAATAAAGATTTTTCTTCCCTTAAAGCAAGGCTGATTTTATCTGTTGTTTTTTTGATTATTCTTATGTATATTACAATGGGCAATATAATGTGGGGCTTTCCCCTGCCCTCCTTTTTTGAAAACAATCATATTGCTTTAGCCATTTTGCAGCTTATTTTATCAGGCATTATACTTGTTATAAATCAAAGATTTTTTATAAATGGTTTCAAAGGTTTTTTTAACAAATCTCCAAATATGGACACCTTGGTTGCTCTTGGCTCGGGTGCTTCGTTTATTTACAGTTCTGTTATGCTTTTTATAATGACAAAAGCTAATCACCACGATATGCCCGAGCTTATGCATGAGCTTTACTTTGAATCAGCAGCTATGATTTTAGTCTTAATTACCGTAGGAAAAATGCTTGAAGCATATTCCAAAGGAAAAACGACAAATGCTATAAATTCTCTGATTAAGCTTGCACCTCAAACGGCTGTTATTATAAAAGACGATAAAGAAATTGTTATTCCAGTGAAAAATCTAAATATTGGAGATATTTTTGTTGTTCGTCCCGGAGAAAGTATACCTGCAGACGGAGAAGTTATAGAAGGCACCAGCGCTGTAGACGAATCTATGCTCACAGGCGAAAGTATTCCTGTTGACAAACGTCCCGGAAGTAATGTCTCTGCCGCAACTGTAAACAGGTCGGGCTTTATAAAGGTTAAAACCAAAAAAGTCGGTCAGGACACATTTTTAGCTCAGATAATAAAAATGGTCAGCGATGCTTCAAGTACAAAAGCCCCTGTTGCAAAAGTTGCAGACACAGTATCAGGAATTTTTGTTCCTGTTGTCATTTTAATTTCCGCTTTAACTATTATTTGCTGGTTACTTTCAGGACATTCGTTTGGATTTTCACTTACAAGAGGTATTGCAGTTTTGGTAATTAGCTGTCCTTGTGCATTAGGTCTTGCTACACCTGTTGCCATTATGGTTGGAAGCGGTGTGGGCGCTAAAAACGGAATTCTTTTTAAAAACGCTGCAAGTCTTGAATATGCAGGAAAGATTTCTACCGTTGTACTCGATAAAACAGGCACTATAACAAATGGTAGTCCTTGTGTTACCGATATTATCCCTTATGAATGTTCTGAAGATGAATTATTAACATTAGCATATTCTCTTGAAAACAATAGTAAGCACCCTTTAAGCTATGCAATAGTAAAAGAGGCAAAATCAAAAAAAATGCAACTTTTTTCTATTGAAAACTTTTCTGATGTTCCTGGCAGCGGTTTAAGCGGTAAAATTGGCGAAAATTTTGTGTATGGCGGAAATTTAGCCTTTGCAGGTAGTTTTACCGATATTCCCGAAAAACTTGTTGCAAACGCAGAAATTCTATCCGAGGAAGGCAAAACACCGATATTCTTTTGCTTTGGTGATAAATGTATTGGTATTATCGCAGTAGCAGACACTATCAAGAAAGACAGCAAATCTGCGATAAAAAAACTTAAGCAAATGGGATTAAGCGTTGTTATGCTGACAGGCGACAACGAAAAAACTGCATCAGCTATTGCAAAAAGCGCAGGCATAGACCATATTATTGCCGGAGTATTGCCCGACGGAAAAGCAATGGCTATAAAAAATTTGCAAAAAAGTGCTAAAGTTATGATGGTAGGAGACGGAATTAACGACTCCCCCGCTTTAACCCAAGCCGATGTAGGCGTTGCTATCGGCACAGGCACTGATATTGCTATCAACTCTGCTGATATTGTATTAATGAGCGGAAATCTTGAAAATGTACCTGCCGCCATTAAATTAAGCCGCAAAACTTTAAAAAATATACATCAAAACTTGTTCTGGGCATTTATTTATAACATAATAGGTATACCGCTTGCAGCAGGTGTGTTTATTCTTTCATTTGGTCTTAAACTCAATCCTATGATAGGTGCAGCTGCAATGAGCCTGTCAAGCTTTTGTGTTGTTACAAACGCACTTAGATTAAACTTTATAAAAGTATTCGATAAAAACAAGGAGGCAAAAAATATGATAAAAACATTAACTATCGAGGGAATGATGTGCCCTCATTGCGAGGCAAATGTTAAAAAGTGTTTAGAGCTACTTCCTGAAGTTGTTTCTGCACAGCCAAATCACCAGACTAAAACCGCAGTTGTTGAATTAAACTCAGATGTTTCTTGTGATTATCTGAAAAATGCTGTAGAAGAAGCAGGATACAAAGTAACAGACTGTAAATGATTAAAATGGACAGATTAAAAATCTGTTCATTGGTTTATATTTTTTAAAAAAACTCTTTACTAAAACAACTTTTTGTGGTATTATATTATTTGTTCGATAAAAATCAGCATTTCGGGAATTAGCGCAGTTTGGTAGCGCGCTTCGTTCGGGACACGATACTAACCAATTCATTAGTAATCCGCCGAACTCCCACAAACCTTTTAACACCGCCACTTTATGGCGACTTAAAAAACAAAATACATGTGGTCAAACAAGTTTTGACCACATGTTATCCCACAGACACGGGAGATAGAAAAAATCGAATATTTTATATCGGGATGTAGCGCAGTTTGGTAGCGCGCTTCGTTCGGGACAC
>JAFQRW010000004.1 GCA_017409875.1 Clostridia bacterium | reverse complement strand
TGATGATAGAAAAAAAGAGACTTTAATTGTTCAAAAGAACAAAAAAGCATTGATAAGTTGACTTATTTGGTCCTAAATATTGATTCTTCAGAGCATTTGTGATATAATTATTCATATTAAAATGGAATAATTGTGTCAAGGTGGTTTGAAAAAAATAAAAAATTTTTTTGTCCCTAACTTGACAAAATCATATAAAGATTGTCGAAAAAAGTTGAAATAAATTAGAATTTGTGGAGGTAATATTGTATGTGGTTTGTACTCGCATTACTGTCTGCGATTTTCGCGGCTCTTACATCTATACTGGCGAAGGTCGGCATAGAAGGAGTTAACTCAAATCTTGCAACAGCAATAAGAACTGTTGTTGTAGTTGTTATGGCTTGGGGAATGGTGTTTTTCACGAATGCACAAAATGGAATTGCTGAAATAAGCAGACGGAGTTGGTTGTTTTTGGTTCTATCCGGGTTAGCAACGGGTGCTTCGTGGTTATGTTATTACAAGGCGTTACAGTTAGGTGATGCATCAAAAGTTGTTCCTGTTGACAAATTAAGCGTTGTAATCACATTGGTTTTAGCATTTGTATTTTTACATGAGCAATTTACAGTAAAATCTTTGATAGGTTGCATACTTATTGGAATTGGAACTATGGTAATGGTTCTGTAAAACTCCAATTTATTTATATGTTTTTAGTTATAACTTGATATGAACAGCCATCAAAAAGGCTTGCATCTAAACCTTATGTGTCGCAATCACTCAAAAAGGTTGTAATGCGGATTATACTGTCTTTATAAAAGTGTGTTGACTTCGTTGATTTGAGGTGTGAATTTTGGTATCAGTACCGTTTGTAATATTATTAATAATTTTTTTAGGTGCTAAGCTCTCACCGAATGGCACGTATAATGACGAATATTTGTCTTTGGAAAACACAAATGCCTTAAGAGGCATGTGCGCACTGATTGTTACAATGCAGCATATTACGGCTTACCATCACGATGAGTGGACATCCTTTTTTATGTACATAGGTTTTTTGTCTACAAGTATTTTCTTTTTCTTGTCAGGATACGGACTTATGTACAGTACGGTAAATAAAAAACGCTACCTGAAGAATTTCTTAAAAAAAAGGCTTATGACTATACTAATACCATATCTGTTTGCTAATGTGATTTATCTTGGGATAAGGCAGGCGATAGGTGTTGATACAACTGTGGTTGGGTTTATAAACTCATATAAAACAGGCGAGCCTTATGTTTCATTTAGTTGGTATATTGTTTCAATAATATATTTTTATATTATGTTTTATGCTTGCTTTAACATATTTAAAAGAAATGTAGCAGTTTTTTTGATGATACCTGTGAGTATTTTATATATTTTTCTTGTGAAAAAGGCAGGATTTGATAATTATTGGTACACAACGGCATTTTGCTTTGCAGGCGGAGTTTTCTGGCACCACTATTACGATGTATTAACTTCAGTTGCAAGAAAGCAAGGTTTTTTAAAGATATTTGTTATACTTTGTATAACCATTACGCTGTTGGTTGCGACCTTTAAAAATAAATATTTTTATGTTGCAGGATCTAATATTACAGCAATTTTGTTTCAGGTTTTAATGATGTTGTGCTTGCAGAGAATAAGAATACACAATTTTATTTTAGAATATTTAGGAAAGATTTCATTTGAGTTTTATATGGTTCATGGAATTGTAATAACTCTTTTAAATAGCTATTTTAAGCTTAGCGGTAACATTTATGTGTACCTTACACTTTTGGCTTCTGTTGCTTTAGCGTCACTTTTATATGTAGCAGACACATTAGCAGTTGGGTGGGTAACAGGAAAAGATTTTAAAATTAAGAGGTGATTGTATGAATAAAAATATTCACAAAACATCAATAGGGGGGCAGGCTGTAATGGAAGGCGTTATGATGCGCGGCCCAAAGTCGTATGCAGTTGCGGTAAGAAAGCCTGGCGGTGAAATTATTATAGATACGAAACAGCTTCCCAATAAGAATAAAAACTGGTTTACAAAGCTTCCTATTGTGAGAGGATGCATAAATTTTGTGCAGTCTTTGGTTTTAGGAACAAAAACTTTAATGTATTCTGCTGAATTTGTGGATTTAGAGGAAGATGAGCCTTCAAAATTTGACAAATGGCTTGAAGATAAGCTTGGGGATAAAATAAAGGATGTTGTAATTTATGTTTCAGTTGTGTTGTCACTGTTTTTATCTATAGGCTTATTTATTCTGCTTCCAACTTGGATAGTTGGATTTACAAAGAGCTTTATACAAAGTTCAGTTTTAAAAAGTCTTTTGGAAGGCGTAACAAGAATAGTAATATTTTTAGTATATCTGTGGGCTGTTTCAAAAATGAATGACATTAAGAGAGTTTTTCAGTATCATGGTGCAGAGCATAAAACAATCGCGTGTTATGAAGCGGGATTAGAACTTACACCTGAAAACGCAAAAAAAATGACAAGACTTCATCCAAGATGCGGAACAAGCTTTTTGTTAATAGTTATGGTAGTTAGTATAATATTCTTTTCATTTTTAAGATGGGATAATGTTTTTATCAGAAGCATTACAAGAATAGCACTGCTTCCTGTTGTTGCGGGAATATCATACGAAATAATCAAGCTTGCCGGTAAGTATGATAATTTAATTACAAAGATAATAAGCTATCCGGGCCTCTGCCTGCAGAAAATCACAACAAATGAGCCTGATGACAGCCAGTTGGAGGTAGCTATTGCATCTATGAAGGCAGTTTTAACTGATAACCCCGAAGAGGATAAATGGCAATGAAATTAAGAGAAGTTTTAAGATACGCAGAACAAAAGCTTAAAGACGGCGGAATAAAAGAGTATAAATCTGATGCCAGATTTTTGGTGAGCGACTTTTTAAAAGGCGATTTAAGCTCAATTATAATCACACCAAGTAAAGAAGTTGATATATCTGAACTTGATAGCGCACTTGATGCGAGAATAAGCGGAATTCCATGTCAGTATATTACTAAAAATGTTCAGTTTATGTCACTTGAGTTTGAAGTGTCAAAAGATGTGCTTATACCACGTCAGGATACAGAACTTTTGGTTGAAACTATAATGAAAATGGGGCTTAAAAATCCTGAAGTTTTAGATATTTGTACCGGAAGCGGCTGTGTTGCGGTAGCGCTTTCAAAATATATCAACTGCAAATGTGTAAGAGCGTGCGATATAAGTGAAAAAGCCCTTGAAATTGCAGAAAAAAATGCAAGTAATAACGGCGTGAATGTTGAATTTTATCAGGATGATATTTTAAAATCTGAAAAATATAATTTTAAGTATGATGTTGTTGTGTCAAATCCTCCATACATTGAAACAGATGTTGTTTTGAAGTTGGATAGTATTGTAAAAGATTATGAGCCTTATATTGCATTAGATGGCGGACAAGACGGACTTAAGTTTTATATAAAAATTGCAGACTATGCAAAAAAAGTGCTTAAAAAAGGCGGACTGATAGCACTTGAAATAGGGTACAATCAAGCAGACAAAGTTACTGAAATTTTAAAATCAAATGGTTATGAAAACATAACGCTTTACAAGGATTTGAGCGGGAATGACCGAGTGCTTACGGCAAATATTAAAAAATTTTAAAAAAAGGTTGACAACTATCGTAAAGTATGTTATTATATGGTAGTTAATAAAGCAGAAGATTACTTCTCACCCCAAGTTCACTTTATGAAGGGGTCAATACCTTGAATTTGGTTGAGAACTGTTTTATTGCGGTTCTCTCTTTTTTTATGAACCGAAAAGTAATTAACAGCTTATATTTTTTTGGAGGTGTATCGTTATTAGCGGTAAACAAGAAGTAATGTTAAATGAGCAAATAAGAGATAAGGAAGTAAGAGTTATTGATTCTGAGGGCACTCAGCTTGGCGTAATGTCATCAAAAGAGGCACTTAGTCTTGCAGCTCAGAAAAACTTAGATTTAGTAAAAATTGCTCCGCACGCGGTTCCGCCCGTTTGCAAAATTATGGACTATGGTAAATACCGTTTCGAAATTGCAAAACGTGAAAAGGAAGCTAAGAAAAACCAGAGTGTTGTTAACATTAAGGAAGTAAGACTTTCACCGACAACCGATGAACATGACTTTAATACTAAGGTGTCTCAGGCCAAAAAGTTCCTCGGTAAGAAAGATAAAGTAAAGGTTACAATTCGTTTCAGAGGTAGAGAAGTTGCGTATTCAAAAGCCGGCGAAATTATGCTGGACAGATTTGCCGAGGCTCTTGAAGAGGTTGGTAACATAGACAAAAAGCCAAAGCTTGAGGGCAGAAATATGTCAATGTTTATAACACCTAAGAACTAATCAAATTTTTATAAAGGAGTTTTGAAAATGCCTAAATTGAAAACACACAGAGCAGCTGCTAAAAGATTTAGCCTTACAAAAAACGGCAAGGTTAAAAGAGGCAGTGCCTACAGAAGTCACATTTTGACAAAGAAGTCAACAAAGAGAAAAAGAGGATTAAGAAAAATGGCGTATGCTTCACCGGCAAACGCAAAGGTAATCAAAAAGTTGATTCCTTACAAATAAAACTTATCAGAAAATATCAGGAGGTAATATAAATGGCTCGTGTTAAAGGTGCTGTTACTACAAGACAGCGTCATAAGAAAATATTAAAGCTTGCTAAAGGCTACAGAGGTGCGAAAAGCAAGCAGTTTAGAACTGCTAACGAAGCAGTAATGAAATCATTGGTGTATGCTTATATCGGCAGAAAGCAGAAAAAGAGAAACTTCAGAAATCTCTGGATTACAAGAATCAATGCTGCTGCAAGAATGAACGATATTTCATATTCAAAATTTATGAACGGTCTTAAAAAAGCCGGTATTACATTAAACAGAAAAGTATTGGCTGACCTTGCGGTTAACGACTCTGCTGCTTTTGCATCGTTGGTTGAAACTGCTAAGAAAAGTTTATAATAAAACCAAACCGTCTGTTAATCAGACGGTTTAATTTTATATAAATATATTTACATTTTTTATAATGTATGGTAAAATATAAATGTTATTTTAAATTAAGGAGTGTTATTATGACAGATAAACTTGACATCTTATTGGCAATGGCAGGATATATGCTTATTGTTGTATTTATAGGTGTATTTTTTGCAAAGCGCTCACAGGAAAGCTCAAAGAGTTATTTCCTTGGGGGACGTTCTCTTGGCCCTTGGGTTACTGCAATGAGTGCAGAGGCATCAGATATGAGCGGATGGCTTTTAATGGGTCTTCCGGGACTTGCATATTTTAATTCGCCGGCAGAAGCTATATGGACGGCGATAGGTCTTGCAGTTGGTACATACGTTAACTGGCTTATAGTATCAAAAAGATTAAGAAGTTATTCAATAGTTTCAGGTGATGCCATTACAGTTCCCGACTTTTTGAGCAACAGATTCCAAGAAAAGAAAAAAATAATCTTAGGTGTTTCAGCTATTTTTATTTTGATTTTCTTTACAGTTTACGCGTCAAGCTGCTTTGTTACATGCGGCAAACTTTTTGCAGGTCTGTTTGATGCAGATTATCATACAATGATGTTAATCGGGGCTGCATTTGTTATTTTGTATACTATTTTAGGCGGATTTTTGGCTGAAAGCGTTTCAGACCTTATGCAGGCTATAGTAATGATAATTGCATTGGTTGGCGTTTTAATCTTTGGTGTGATTGAGGCAGGAGGCTTTGCTGAAGTTATCCAAAATGCAAAAGATATTCCCGGATATCTTTCACTTACAAAAACTGCAACACCTGTTTTAGACGAAAACGGTGCACAAATTGCATTAAATGGTATTGCTCAGTTCGGACAGCCGGGTAGTTACGATTGGCTTACAATTCTTTCAACTCTCTCATGGGGACTTGGATATTTTGGTATTCCACAGGTTCTTTTAAGATTTATGGCAATAAGAAAATCTTCAGAACTTAAATCTTCAAGAAGAATTGCAACTGTTTGGTGCGTAATTTCTTTGGCAGCTGCCGTTATGATTGGTATTATCGGAAGAAGTGTGTTCCCTGCAAGTGCTACATTAAATAGCGCAAGCAGTGCAGAAAATGTGTTTGCTGAGCTTTCACAGCTTTTATTCCATCCAATCGTTGCAGGCGTTATTATGGCGGGTATTTTGGCAGCTACAATCAGCTCATCAGATTCATATCTTTTGATTGCAGCATCAGCAGTATCTAAGAATATTTTTGAGGGCATTGTTAAAAAAGATGCAACAGATAAACAGGTAATGGCAGTTTCACGTGTAGTACTTATTTTAATTGCCGTTGTAGGTGCAATTATTGCATGGGATGAAGAAAGTGTTATTTTCAATGTTGTGTCTTTTGCATGGGCAGGTTTTGGTGCGACATTTGGTCCTGTTATACTGTTCTCACTTTTCTGGAAGAGAACAAATCGTGCAGGTGCGCTTGCAGGTATGATTTCAGGTGGTACAATGGTATTTATCTGGAAGCTTCTTTTAAAACCTATGGGCGGACTTTGGGGTATTTATGAACTTCTGCCCGCATTTGTACTTTCTTCTATCGTAATAGTGATAGCATCACTTCTTACTAAGAAACCATCGGCCGAAATCGAGGAAGAATTTGAAAAAGCTAAGAATTATAAAGACGAAGTTTTAGCATAAAAAATAAGCACCCGTTAAAGGGTGCTTATTTTTTTGTCATTATTTATTAGTTCTTTAATTGCCATAACCGCACATTTAATTGCTTTTTCGGTTGAATTATTGATATTATCGGCAAGCCCTTGCTTTGAACGCTCAACATTCCATAATACCGATAATACTGCGCCTGCACGCACTTTGCGTGAATTTGCTACAGAAAAAATTGCGGCGCATTCCATTTCAGAGGTTAAGCAACCTGCTTTTACAAAGGCATCCCATTTGTTTTTGAGCATATAGTCAACAGGCATATCTTCTGGGTTGGTTTCACCATAAAAAGAATCTTTGGAATGGACAACACCTATATGGTACTTATCATATTCTTTGCCGCTGCAAAGCTTTTGCGCTGCATTTTTAAGTGCCGAAGTAACTTCAAAATCAGAAACAGCAGGGTATTCATAGGGGAGATATTCTTTGCTCGTGCCCTCAGAGCGTATAGCAGCATTTGCAATAACAAGGTCGCCGCCACCAACATCTATTTTCATACCACCGCTTGTTCCTACTCTTATGAAGGTGTGGCAGTTGCATTTTATCAGTTCTTCTACCGCTATAGCAGAAGACGGTCCGCCGATTCCCGTAGACACAGCAGAAACCTTAACACCATCTAAATAACCTATGTAAACGTTGTATTCGCGGTTATAAGACATTTGCTTTGCATTTTCAAAATGCTCAGCTATTTTGGGAACTCTGCCTGGATCTCCGCACAGAATAACATATTCACCTACATCACCTGTTGAAACATTTATGTGATATTGCTTATCACTATTTAAAATTGTTGCCATATATTTCACCTCTTTATATAGTTTACCATAAAACTGTTCCTCTTGTATATATTAAAATGTTTTTTTTATTAAATTGCTTGAAAAAGAGTGAAAAAGGTTGTATAATATCGAATTATAATTAATATTTAACATATTTAAATGCACCTTTAAATATTGTTAAAAGAGGGGGATATATGTGAATATAATTTATGAGTATGGCATTCACTACATTTTAAGAATGCTGATTGCAGGCCTTTGCGGACTTGTAATCGGGATCGAAAGAAAAAACCGAGCTAAAGAGGCCGGATTAAGAACACATTTCATGGTATCCACTGCTGCAGCACTTATGATGATTGTGTCTATGTACGGTTTTAACGATCCGATTTTTCCGGAAGGTACACGTGTAGCAGACCCGACAAGAATTGCTGCACAGATTGTTAGCGGTGTTGGTTTTTTGGGTGCCGGTATGATTTTTGTTCATAAAAACACAATTAACGGTTTAACGACAGCCGCAGGAATCTGGGCAACAGCAGGAATTGGTATGGCAGTCGGTGCAGGAATGTATATTATAGGCATCGTAGCAACAATTTTTGTTTTATTGGCACAAATAATACTCCACATGGACAGAAAATGGCTTAAAGCACCAAAATTAAGCGTTTTAAGAGTGAATTGTGTTAACGATAAAGGATTTCAAAGAAAAACTGTTGATGTATTAAAAGAACTTAATATTTCGGTAGGAGAGGTGTCGCTTAAAAAGAATAAGGCAGAGGGAACAACCGACTTCAAATTTACAGTTGAAATTCCTCCGGAAGTAACTGAAGAAGATATTTTAAATCTATTTGATTATGATGCGAGTATAGATGCAGATTAAAATATGAGCATTAAAAGAAGGCAGAAACTTTTGTTTCTGCCTTCTTTTTGTATGTGATTTTAGTTACATTCAGCTTCTAACGGACCTGCAAGTTCTTTAAGATAGAAGAGTCTTCCAGGAAGTGTTGGAATAAATGTAGATGTAATATGCTTGTCAGGACCATAGTGAAGAGTTGTTAAGAAACTCATTCCCTGCCACTGCATACCGCGTCCTAATGCACCATCTGCACCGCCGATAATATAGTCAGCCTGCAAGAATAAGCCAGGACCGATTGTGTTTGCTCTGCAAGGAACAAGTGTTGTGCGGCTCTTAAAGCTTGTGATAGCATTTTGCTCGATTGTTAAAGGATGAAGTTTTGCACCAATTCTGTAGCACTGCTGTTTCCATTCTTCAACTGTTGCAAATTCAGCACCGAACTGTGGTTCCCAGAAAGCAATATGACACATTCTGCCTATACCGAATACCAACACGAGTTTTGCACCTTCTGCCTTTAATTTTGCAATTTTTTCGGGATATGTAGGAAGATTTTCCTTAGTTGCAAAATTACGCTGCTGAGGTGGAATTGTGTTTTCACCAAGTTTATCAAAGAATGCCTGCTTCATGCTATATTCAAATGATGCAGGATTATCGCTTGAAAGTGTGTTTCCGTCAGCATCTGACCATTCATCCATATTGAATGTGTAAACGTGGTCACATTTTACATTCCATTCTTTTAAGAAGTAAACTGCCCATTTATACATACCCATAGGACCAACAGGTAAAATCATAGCAAGTTTTTGACCTTCGTCTTTTGCCCTTTTAATCTGAAGTGCAATTTCGTGACCCATAAGTGTGTCAAATTCAGCAAGACTTTCACATTCAATAGGATTAAAATCCTTGTGCCAGAAATCTTCTCTTGCTACACCTTTGTCACAGCATTTGTCGATTTTCTCCATATCCCACCCTTGAGGATAAAAACCTTCTAAAAGGCTGCCTTTTACAGTGCTTAAAAAATCCATACTAATTCTCCTTTTTAAATTCAAATTTCAAATATGATTTATATTCTTCAAATGGTTTTAATGCCACATATTTGTTGTTTTTTTCTATGTTTTTGCCACCAAAGTTAGTTGTTCTTGGCTCAAGGCCTACAACATACTCACTTTCGCCAAGCATTTTCCAGATAAGAAAATCTGGCATTGTGTCACGCTTGTATGTAATATACGCACCCATGTGGTCGTTTTTAATTCCTACAGTTGCGACCTCACCTGTTAAATCAACACCGATACACTCTTCAGTTTTTCCGTGAATAGGACCTGTGATATGCGCTATATCTTCAGGAACGTTTACAATTTTTGCACCATCACAAACTAATGGATAACCAAAATTACAATGATATGCTATTGCAACGTTTTCATCTTCAAACCCTTCGTTGACAAAAACATCTTCTAAAGTAAATGAGTCTGAGAAAAGCTTTGTTGTTATGGTTCTTTTTAAAACAAGATTTTCACCAAAAACAACACTTTGTCTTACCTGACCTGAAACCTTTATAACATATTCATCATCAATCCAGTCAGAAAACACACTGATTTTTTCGGCAGGTATATTGGCAATTCTGTCGTGCAGACCAAGATTGTCGGTCGGACTTCCAATGTTCTTAAGTCCGCAGGTAGTAACGAGTCCGCCGTAGAATCCACGCAGAAAACCTAGTCCGTCTTTTTCATAATAACGTGAATCAGTAATTCCTGTTTTTGAAATCCAGCTTACAGCCTCATCTTTAAAATACGCTTGTGCAATATCCAGACATCTGTCAGGTAAAATTGTAAACCTGATAACACCTGTGTTTACTTCAATGGCACGTACGCCTTTTGATTTTCCATCGTTAAATGTAAAATCACGCACTCCGCCAATCTGCTCAACAGAACCCACTACTTTTAACAGTTCTTTTTTATTCATAGTGCACCTCAATTAAAAGGGGAAGTATTCTTTCATTTCTTCCTTAGATAACTGCTTTCCATATTCACAAAGTTCATATGCTTCTGCATAACGAATTTTGCTGCCTCTTTCTTCACCATATCTCTCAATAAGCTCTTTTCTGAATTTTGCAGCAGGTCTTGCAAAACGAACAGCGTATCCTTGTCTGCCTTCGAGTGCATTAATTTCTTCGTCAGTTGTTTCTAAAGTAATGTTGTTACCTTTGAATTTGAGCCATTCAAAACGCTCTTTCGGATCAGTAGGAACTTCGTTTTCCTCACCATATGTATAAGGAAGCCATTCGTATACCTGACAAACGTTGATATCTGCAATTTTAAATTTAACATCTATTTCATCGTCAATATCAACCACAACGTCAGCATTAAATGGTGGATATTTAAAACTATCTTCGCTATACATAATAACAGGCATATATCTCATTGCAGGAACATCGGGACATTCGTGAGGAACAGTTAAAAGATAAGAAGCATCCTGAACAAGCTGTCCTACTGTTCGGTGGTCTGCGTGATAGTCATTTAAACGGTGAGAAATAATCATATCAGGATTATACTCACGGATATATCTTATTAAGCGTTTTCTTGTAGCAAGGTCCGGAACAATATTGCAATCATCAATATCCCATACATCGTACCTAATACCTAAAAGCTCTGCAACTTTTGCAGATTCTTTTGCACGTGTTGCAGTAGTTTCTTCAGGACTTAAAATATGGTGTCCACCACAACCATTGCACATACTTAAGAAGCGAACATCGTGTCCCGCCTTTACATATTTGCTTGCGAGTCCTCCACGTTCGAACTCATTATCGTCCTGATGAGCGCCAATCATCAAAATTTTCATAAATATCACCTTTCTGTTAGTTATATATTATTAACGCGTACTATAATATTACCATAAATAAGTAAATATTTCAAGTGCTTTGCCTAAAATAGCATATTATATTTTATGTTGATTACAAATCAGCATATAGTCCACCGGATTGTCACGCAATAGATATAAATAATGCCTATTTATATGGTTTTTAAAGTTTGAAACTTGTAAGGTAAGGATTTATATCAATTAACATCAAAACGGGCTTTATCGCTCCACTTTCAAATTAACTTTTCTGTTAAGAAAAATCAAACCAAGTGTTAAAATTATCGGGAAAACAGTAGCAACAAGTAATCCTACCTTAAGATTACCGCCTGCCATTTCTGAAAATCTGCCCACCATAGTAGGGCTTACTGCTGCACCTAAATCACCTGCTAAAGCTAAAAAAGCAAACATAGCAGTTCCGCCTCTGGGGCATTTCTGTGACGAAATACTGATTGTCCCCGGCCACATTATTCCAACACCCAATCCGCAAAGGGCGCACCCCGTCAACCCTAATATTGAAGAATCCGACAACGATGCCAACAAGTAGCAGAATACACACAGCATTGCACATAAAAGCATCGTCTTTGTAAGATCAAGTTTTTTACTCATTTTCCCGTACAACATACGAGATATCCCCATAAACATAGCAAACATACAGAGTCCTGCTAAATCGCCTACTGTTTTAGAAACACCAAGTGCAGATTCTGTAAACGCGGATGTCCATTGAGACATAGTTGCTTCTGAAGCACCAACACATATCATAAGAATTATCATCAGCCAAAACACAGGCACTCCAAGTAACTGTCTGATACTCATGCTCTTTCCATCTTCGACCAATCTTTCAATAGGACAGTTTATAAAATTAAATGTATTATATAGGGGAATCAATGCCCAAATAAATGTAAGTAATTTCCAGCTCTCTATACCAAATAAAGCAAAAAAGACAGTTGAACCCAAAATCACACCCATTGCACCCCAACAATAAAACGAGTGTAAGAGGCTCATCATTCCGTCCTTATTTTCAAAGGGGCATGCTTCAACAATCGGACTTACCAAAACCTCGATAAGACCACTGCCTATTGCATAGAGCACTACTGAAATCAAAATACCTATAAAGGGAACAGGTACAATCTCCGGCAAAATTGCCATTAGGATCAGTCCTAGCGATGACAACAACTGTGATGCAACTACACAAGTACGATAACCTATTTTATCGGCAAATTTTGTGGCTGTAAAATCTACCAATAATTGTGTAAAATAAAAGACAAAAGGAATTAGAGCTATATTTTCGAGCGAAATTCCGTAGGTTCCTTTGAAAGTTAGAAATAGCAATGGTGCATAATTTGCCGATATAGCTTGTGTTACGAAACCAAGATAACACGCTATCAATGTTTTTTTGTAATTCTTCTGCTTTATCATAATAACTCCTTATATGTAGATAATAATATTGATATTATATCATCACATAAGAAAACCGACAAGACACAGAATAACCAATTTTAAGCACTATTTAACCAATTTCTCATTTTGGCTGGGAGCATATCCGTAATTTTTCTTAAACTGCCGACTAAAATAATTTGCGGAGTTAAACCCACATGCCTGACTGATTTCCTGAAGCGTATATATATTTTCATTCAACTTTCTGTATGCAATTTGAAGCCTATACTTAATAAGTGCATCTACAGGAGAAATTCCCATATAAGAATTAAAACAACGCCCCGCTTCGCTCCTGCTGATATTAGCCGAATGAGCAATATCTTCAAGAGTAATAGCTTCGGCATAATGATCGTAAATAAATGAAAGCATTTTTTGTATCCGTATTTGATTGTTGATTTGTATGCGTGTAGTATTATGTTTTGGTAAATCATCAAAGTTACAAAAGATATATTCAAATATATTGCTTAAATCTCTTTGCACAGTCAATTCATAGCATTGTTTTTTCTCTCCCAAACAATTATAAATATCTTTGATTAAGCAATTTACTTCTTTATGACAAATATCTTCGTGTCGAAAGACAACAAACGGCAAAGCATTACATTGTTTAATGGGAAGAATATATTTTTGATAAATCTCGCTTGTTTCAGGTGCAACAATAGCTCCCGAAAAAACTATATTAGGCATCGGCTCGGGAGTATTACCGGATATTTGCTTTATTGCATGCAGTATATTTCCATTTACAAAAATACTATCTCCCGGTTTCAATGTTATGTGTTGCCTTTCCACTTGATAGTCAAGAGTATTACTTATTGCAGTAGCAATTTCAAAATCAGGATGCCAATGTAGTGGCCCCTCCCAATTAGGAATAGTGGCAAGTTCATCATGAAAATATGTGATAGGAAACGCTGTGATATCGTGTGGCATTTGTTCCCGAAGTTGATGGTCTAAAATAATTGGCATAATTTATCACTTCCAAAAAAGAATTTTTATGTTCTTATATTCAAAAATATTATAGCACTAATTCCCAATTATTTCTACAAATTTTAGCAAAAAACAACAGTCGAACCGTTTTGACCTGTGATACTAAACTTTTCAAATAATACAGATAATAAAATTAAAATGCAGACAGTTAAAACAACTGTCTGCAAAATTAATCAATATGAAACAAAATTTGTTATTATTCCCACTCTATTGTGCCTACCGGCTTGGGGGTCAGGTCCATTAAAACTCTGTTGATGCCCTCGACTTCGTTAGTGATGCGGTTTGTAATCTTATGAAGAACTTCGTAAGGGATTTCTTCGATTGTGGCACTCATAGCGTCAGTTGTATTAACTGCACGGATAATTGCCGGCCAACCCTCATATCTTTTATCGTTTCTTACGCCTACACTTTTAAAATCAGGCACTGCGATAAAATACTGCCAAACTTTTTTAGCAAGACCGCATTTATCAAATTCTTCACGCAAAATTGCGTCTGCTTCTCTTAAAGCATGCAGGCGGTCACGGGTAATTGCACCCAGGCATCTTACGCCAAGTCCCGGACCGGGGAATGGCTGACGGTCTACCATTTCAGCAGGAAGACCAAGAGCTTTTCCTACAACTCTTACTTCATCTTTATATAAAAGCTTAATTGGTTCAACAAGCTCAAATTTCATATCTTCAGGAAGTCCGCCCACGTTGTGATGTGCTTTAACTCCGTCGCTTTCTAAAATATCGGGATAGATTGTTCCCTGTGCAAGAAAGTCGATATCTTTAAGTTTACGAGCTTCTTCGTCGAATACTACAATAAACTCTCCACCAATAATTTTTCTCTTTGTTTCAGGGTCTGATACTCCCTCTAATTTTGACAAAAATCTATCGGTTGCATCAATATAAATAAGGTTTGCGTCAAGTTCTTTTCCAAAAACATCAATAACTTGTTCACTTTCGCCTTTGCGCATAAGTCCGTGATTAACATGAACGCATACAAGTTGCTTACCTATAGCTTTTATTAAAAGTGCAGCAACAACAGAAGAATCCACACCGCCTGAAAGAGCAAGAAGCACTTTTTTATCTCCAACCTGTGCCCTGACTTGTTTTACCTGTTCATCAATAAATGCATTTGCTAACTCCTGTGTGTTAATACGCGCCATTGTTTCAGGACGTTTATTGTTATCCATACAGATTCCTCCTACGTTTAATTATTTAATGTTAATATGATACCATAAAATTGAAAATTTATCAATAGCTGGCTATTAGTTTTTTAAAAAAAATTAGCGGTGAAACGTCTCGTTTCACCGCTAAACAAATTATTTATTCTGATATTTGTTGATTATTTCATCAAGCTTGCCTGTTTCTTTAAGTTCAGCAATAACCTCGTTTACTTTTTCTAAAAGCTCAGTATTGCCTTTTTTAATTGCGATAGCATATTCTTCTGCTTCAAATGAAGGATCTTCAATTACTTTAAGTCCTTCGTTTTTGTCAACAAACATTTTTGCAGGCTGAAGGTCGATAACAACAGCATCAAGTTTACCATTCTTAAGTTCCATAACAGCATCTACACCACGTTTGAATGTAAGCATATCTTTAATTTTGTATGTTTCTGTGCAGATAACTTCACCTGTGTAACCTGTAATAGCGCCAACTCTTTTATCTAAGATATCATCAATACCTTTGATATCGCTGTCTTCTGCAACAATGATACCCTGAGTTGCTGTGTAGTATGTGTCAGAAAAGTCTACTTCTTTTCTTCTTTCGTCATTAGCAGTCATACCTGCTGCAACAAAATCAACTTTGTCAGTTTTCAAAGCACCCAAGAGTGATTCAAATTCCATATCGTTGATTTTGAGATCCTTGCCGAGCTTTTCAGCAATAGTTGCACCGATTTCAGCATCGATACCAACAATTTCGTCGCCTTCGATAAATTCAAAAGGCTCAAATGCTGCGTTTGTTCCCATTGTAACAACATCAGCATTTTCTCCACCGCATGATACTAATGCTACTGCCAAAACAGCTACCAAAAGTAATGCAATAATTTTTTTCATATCAATCTCTCCTTTAATATTTTAAACCCTTTTAAGAGTTTTTCACAGTACTGAATTTAAAAAAGCTTTTGTTCGTTCATTTTTTGGATTGGAAAAAAGCTCGCTGGGCGTTGCTTGTTCAACAACCACACCGTCATCCATAAACAAAACTCTTGAACCTACTTCTTTTGCAAATCCCATTTCATGAGTAACAATAACCATTGTCATTCCCTGATTTGCCAAATCTTTCATAACATCTAAAACTTCGCCTACCATCTCGGGGTCGAGTGCTGATGTAGGCTCATCAAAGAGCATAATTTCAGGCTCCATTGCAAGCGCTCTTGCAATGGCAATTCTCTGTTGCTGTCCGCCAGATAGCTGAGATGGATAACTGTCAGCCTTGTCTTCAAGCCCTACTTTTTTCAAAAGTTTAATTGCAAGCTCGTCTGCATCCTGCTTACTCATTTTTTTAATTTTCATTGGTGCCAAAGTAATATTTTCCATAATGCTAAGGTGAGGGAAAAGATTAAATTGCTGGAAAACCATTCCCATCTTTTGCCTTACTTTGTTGATATCGACACCCTTTTGGTTAATAATCTCACCGTTTAATTCTATTGTTCCGCCGGTAGGCTCTTCCAAAAGATTAAGGCATCTTAAAAACGTGCTTTTACCTGAACCTGATGGTCCGATAATTACAACTTTTTCGCCTTTTTTTATTTCTTCGCTTACGCCTTTTAAAACTTTAAGGTTACCGAAGTCTTTATGCAAATTATCTACTTTAATCATATTCAAACCTCTTTATCTTGCATCAGATTTTCCAAGTTTATTCTCAAGTGCAGCCAAGGCTACCGAAAGCAACTTTACAACAACAAAATAAATAACTGCTATTGCAAAGAGCGGCCAGAAGGAATTGTATGTTCTGCTGGTAATAATCTGTGAAGCTTTTGTAAGCTCGTAAGCTCCTATGTAACCTGCTACAGAAGTTTCTTTTACCAAAACAATAAACTCGTTGCCAAGTGCGGGTAAAATATTCTTAATCGCCTGCGGCAAGATAATATATCTCATAGTAAGGCCTTCGCTTAAACCTAAAGACCTGCCCGCCTCTGTCTGACCTTTATTTATAGACTGAATACCTGCTCTGATAATTTCAGCAATATATGCAGCGCTGTTTAAGCCAAATGCGATTGATGCTACAATAGTTTTGTCAATGTCTACCGATGCAAACACAACAAAATTGATAATAAGAAGCTGAACAAAAGACGGAGTTCCTCTTATAACATCTATAAATACGTTAGAAATCCATCTGAAAAATACAATAATAAAATTTCTGGATTTTGAAATTTTGGCAAGCGCGAGAATAACACCTAAAACAACACCGATTATCACAGCAAAAAGTGAAATTTCAAGAGTAATTCCAAGACCTTTTAACAATAAAAACCATCTATCGCTAACAATGATATTTGTATGAAAACCATCATATAAACTTTGCCAAAAATTCATATATACACCTCTTTATGCCACAGTGGCTATTAAACAAAAATTAAACAATAAAAATTATAACATATATTGTAAATAATGTCAATAATCCAATGTTTTTTGCATAAAAATACATTCCTTACACAATTTATAAGTTGTTTTTAGCGGTCAAGCCTTGCAAAATATGCTTAAATTTGATATAATTGTACAAAGAAAAACAAATCAATGTACAAACAGAGGTTTTTTATGAAAAAACTTGCATTTATATTAGCTTTTATGCTGATGATTTTATCTTGCATGACATCTAAGGCATACGAGCTACCGGAAACAATAAAAATAGGACTTTTTTACGGAAATACTGCAAAAAGTGACGTAGTTATTTCGTGCTTAGCGGGGGCAACGCTTTCAGATTCTTCAGAACTTGTTGTTGCAACTGCAAATGATTTTAGTTTTACAGTATCTGAAGGAAGTTTATGTGCAAACGACGGAGTTAATTCTTACATATTGCAAGGGGATGCCGTAATATGCGCTGTAGATGACTTCATTCAGGTTAATTCAAAAAAATACAGGGGACAAATCACACTCAAAGTGGATAAGAATGGTAAAATTACCGTTATAAATGACGTAAATATTGAAGAGTATTTATATGGCGTTCTTCCGCATGAGATGTCAACCGGATTCCCGTATGAAGCTTTAAAAGCTCAGGCTGTATGTGCAAGAACTTATGCTGTAAATAACATCGGTCGTTTTTCCGAGCACGGGTTTGACCTCACAGACAATACTCTTTCTCAGGTTTATGGCGGGATAAAATCAGAGGCGCCGGATTGCACAAGTGCAGTTGACGAAACAAAAGGTATGGTTGTTTTATATAACGGAAAGTTGGCTGAAACATTTTACTATGCGTCATCAAGCGGTGAAACCTTAGATGTTAAAGATGTGTGGGGGTCTACAACATATCCTTATCTGATATCAGTTCCTGACACATACCAAAGCGTTATATATCCAAACGGGTATACATGGGAAGTTGCATACACCCAGTCGGAAGTTACAAAGCTTATGAACGACAAAGGGTTTTCTCTTGGTACAATTAAAGATATTACCATTGATAAAACCACCCCTCAGGGCGCTGTAACATCTCTTACTTTTGTAGGAGAACGTGGTTCAAAAACATATACCTTAGGTAATACAAGAACTGTACTTAATCTCAAAAGTCAGGTTTTTAAAATTTCAAAGGAATATTCAAGAAACGAATATAAAACTACCTTTTTGACTTCAAATGGAGTAACAACTTCTAATAATTCAGGTTATGTTATGTCTTCAGATGGTATTAAAAAAGTTGACGCACAATACGCTGTTTCTTCAACCGGAATTTCAAAGGTTTCGCCTTCTTTTTCTGAGCAGGCTGCCGACAAATATGTAGTTTATGGCTCTGGGTACGGTCATGGTATCGGTATGAGCCAAAACGGTGCTAAAGGTATGGCAAAATCAGGATTTACATTTGACCAGATTTTAACTCACTATTTCCCGGGATGCACAGTGGAAAAAATTCAGGAGGAAATACATGCAGAAATTACAACTATCTGACTTTTACTATGATTTACCTAAAGAGCTGATTGCACAAACACCTCTTACAGATAGGTCTTCTTCAAAACTTATGGTATTAGACAGAAAAGATAATACCATTACACATAAGACTTTCAAAGATATAACTGAATATATAAACGAGGGTGACTGCCTTGTACTTAATAACACAAGGGTATTGCCTGCAAGACTTTATGGCATCAAAAAAGGTACAGGTGCGCACATTGAGTTTTTACTCTTAAAGCGTATTTCAGACACTGTCTGGGAGATTATGGTAAAACCCGGAAAACGTGCAAAAATAGGCACAGAAGTTGTTTTTGGTGACGGTTTGCTTTGTGCTACAATTTTAAGTGAAGATACAGAATCCGGACTTAAAACTGCAGAGTTTCACTTTGATGGGATTTTTGAAGAGATTTTAGATAAGTTAGGGGAGATGCCTCTTCCACCTTATATAACAGAGAAGCTCCAAGATAAAGAAAGATATCAGACAGTTTATTCAAAAAATATCGGCTCTGCGGCTGCTCCTACTGCCGGACTTCATTTTACAGACCAGCTTTTAAAAGAGCTTGCTGATAAAGGTGTAAAAATTGCATTTTTGACTTTGCATGTGGGACTGGGTACTTTTCGCCCCGTCAAAGTAAAAGATATAACCACTCATAAGATGCACTCTGAGTTTTTTGAAATTGACAAAGAGGCTTGCAATATAATAAATGAAACAAAAAAAAGCGGCAAAAAAGTTTTTTGTGTCGGAACTACTTCAACCAGAACTTTAGAGTCTGTAGCAGATGATAATGGATTTTTAACCCCTAAAAGTGGGTGGACTGACATATTTATCTATCCCGGCTATAAATTTAAGATTGTTGACAATCTTATTACTAACTTTCACTTGCCCGAATCAACACTTTTGATGCTTGTAAGTGCACTTTATGACAGACAGCACATTTTAAAAGCATATACCGAAGCAGTAAACAACAATTATCGTTTCTTTTCTTTCGGTGATGCAATGCTTATTAATTAGGAGATATTATGTTTGAATTAAAACTAAAAGAAGGCGCTGCACGCCGAGGTGAATTTAAAACTGTTCATGGGACAATTCAGACCCCCGTATTTATGAATGTTGGAACAGCTGCTGCAATTAAAGGCGGTATTTCAACTAACGACCTTAAGGTTATGGGGTGTCAGGTTCAGCTTTCAAATACCTATCACCTCCACTTAAGACCTGGTGATGATGTAGTAAAAGATATGGGCGGACTTCATAAGTTCATGAACTGGGACAGACCTATTTTAACAGACAGTGGCGGATTTCAGGTATTTTCGCTTGCCAAACCCAAAGATATTACAGAAGACGGGGTTAAATTTTCTTCTCATATTGACGGCAGGAAAATTTTTATGACTCCTGAGCTTAGTATGCAAATTCAATCAAATCTTGCTTCTACCATTGCAATGGCTTTTGACGAGTGCATTGAAAATCCTGCAACATATAGCTATACCAAAAACTCTATTGAACGAACAACGCGTTGGCTTGAGTGTTGCAAGACTGAATTAGACAAACTAAATTCACTTGACGGCACTATAAATAAAAATCAACTGTTGTTTGGTATTAATCAAGGAAGTACATTTAACGATTTAAGAATTGAACATATGAAAAGGATTGCAGAGCTTGACCTTCCCGGTTATGCTATAGGCGGTCTTGCAGTCGGCGAAACAGCAGAGGAAATGTACGACGTAATTGAACACGTTGAACCATTTATGCCGGAAGATAAACCCCGTTATCTGATGGGTGTAGGAACTCCGGTAAATATTTTAGAGGCAGTTTACCGCGGCGTAGACTTTTTTGACTGTGTAATGCCAAGCAGAAACGCAAGACATGGGCATATATTTACATCAAACGGAATTGTAAATATTAAAAATGAAAAATATGAACGTGATGACACTCCGTTTGACCTAAATTGTGATTGTGAGGCATGCAAAAGTTATTCAAAATCATATATACGCCATTTGTTTAAAGCAAACGAGATTTTAGCTTTGCGTCTTTGCGTTATACACAACCTTACATTTTACAATAAATTAATGGAAAACATACGTCATTCACTTGATAGCGGAACATTTGGTGAATTTTACCGCGAAAATTCTGTTAAATTGGCACAAAGATTGTAATTTCTATTGACATATAGCTGTTAAAATGGTATTATAATGTATTAAATGAACTACAAATTTTTAACATAGGAAAGGAATGTTTTTATGCATTTTAATGTTGGTATTATTGGCGCAACCGGTATGGTTGGTCAGAGATTTATTACACTGCTTGAAAACCACCCGTGGTTTGAAATAAAGGTACTCGCAGCATCATCAAGAAGCGCAGGCAAAACCTATGAGGAAGCATTAGGGGAAAGATGGGCAATGAAAGCTCCTCTTTCTGACAAAATTAAAAAAATGAATGTTTACGATGCCGTAAAAGATATGGATAAAATTGTATCAGAAGTAGATTTTGTTTTTTGTGCAGTTGATATGAAAAAAGACGAAATCAGAGCATTGGAAGAAGCTTATGCTAAAAAAGAATGTCCTGTTATTTCTAACAATTCTGCACACAGAGGAACAAAAGATGTTCCTATGATTGTTCCTGAAATTAATCCGGAACACGCTGAAATTATACACGCACAGAGAAAAAGACTCGGAACAAAAAAAGGTTTTGTTGCTGTAAAATCTAACTGCTCACTTCAAAGCTATGTTCCTGCAATTCATCCACTTATGAAATTTGGCCCTAAAAATGTTCTTACTTGCACATATCAGGCAATTTCAGGTGCAGGTAAAACTTTTGAAAGATGGCCTGAGATTATAGACAACGTTATTCCGTATATCGGTGGCGAAGAAGAAAAAAGTGAGCAGGAACCACTTAAAATCTGGGGTAAAATTGAAGATGGCGAAATCAAAAATGCTACATCTCCTTCAATTACTGCTCAGTGCATAAGAGTGCCTGTTTCTGATGGCCACTTGGCTGCGGTTTTTGCATCATTTGATAAAAAACCTACTAAAGAGGAAATACTTACTGCATGGAAAGAATTTAAAGGCGTTCCCCAGGAACTCGATCTTCCGTCTGCTCCTAAGCAGTTTTTAAATTATTTTGAAGATGACAACAGACCGCAAACCAAATTAGATCGCGAATTAGAGGGCGGTATGGCTGTTTCAATCGGAAGATTAAGAGAAGATACTCAGTATGATTATAAGTTTGTTTGCCTTTCACACAACACTTTAAGAGGTGCTGCAGGTGGTGCTGTTTTAATGGCAGAACTTTTAGCAGCAAAAGGTTATCTTGACTAATTAAAGGAATGGTGTTTAAAAATGAAGAAAAGAATTTTTGAAGGCTCAGGCGTTGCTATTGTTACTCCTTTTAATGAAAATGGTGTTAATTTTGCCGAACTTGACCGTTTGATAGAGTTTAATATTGAAAATTCCACAGATGCAATCATTGTATGCGGCACAACAGGCGAATCTGCTACAATGCCTGATAAAGAACACGTATCAGTTATTGAACACACTGTAAAAAGAGTTAACGGAAGAATTCCTGTTATCGGCGGCACCGGAAGTAACGATACTGCCCATGGCATTGAACTTTCCAAAATGGCTGCAGCTACAGGTGTTGACGCTCTTTTGTGCGTTACCCCGTACTACAACAAGGCTACCCAAAAAGGTCTTATAAAGCACTATGAAATGATAGCAAATGCTGTTGATGTTCCTATTATTCCATACTCAGTTCCGTCAAGAACAGGTGTTAACATATTGCCTCAAACCGCTTATGAACTTTCTAAAATAGATAACATAGTTGGTATTAAAGAAGCAAGCGGTGATATTGTTCAGGCAATGGAAATTAAGAATCTTTGCGGTGAAGATTTTGCTATTTATTCAGGTAATGATGATATTAATGTTCCACTTATGTCTGTAGGCGCTGTTGGTGCAATTTCTGTTCTTGCTAATGTTGCACCAAAAGAAACTCACGATATGTGCAAGTATTGTTTAGACGGCAATTTCAAAGAAGCTGCTAAACTTCAGCTTAAATATTTAAATCTTATTAAAGCACTGTTTTGTGAGGTTAATCCAATTCCTGTAAAAGCTGCATTAAAACTTATGGGCTTTGATACAGGTCTTTTAAGAATGCCGCTTACTGAAATTGAAGACAAAAACCTCTCAGTTTTAAAAGCTGAAATGCAAAAGTGCGGAATTATCGCATAACACTCTACACAAAGGATGATTTTTAAGTGATTAAGCTTATTATTTCAGGTTGCAATGGTAAAATGGGCAGCGTAATATCAAATCTTGTTAAAAACGATGAAAACATCGAAGTGGTTGCAGGGTTTGATATAAATACAACTTCAGAAAACGGATATCCTGTTTTTTCTGACCCGTCACAATTTTCAGGTGAGGCTGATGTAATTATAGATTTTTCACATCCGGCTTGCTTAGAAGGTGTGTTAGAGTATGCAACCCGAACAAAAACTGCTGTTGTTGTAGCAACAACAGGTCTTTCTGAAGAACAAAAGGATTTAATGGAAAAAGCATCTTTAGAAACTGCAATATTTTTCTCAGCAAATATGTCAATAGGCATCAACTTGTTAATTGAGCTTGTTACACAAGCCGCAAAGGTGTTGGAAGAAAATTTTGATATAGAAATTATTGAAAAACATCATAATCAGAAAATCGATGCTCCAAGCGGTACTGCGCTTGCCATTGCAGATGCAATAAACGATGTTTTGCTTAAAAAGAAAGAATACATTTATGACCGCCATAGCGTAAGAAAGAAAAGAGCCAACACCGAACTCGGTATTCATACATTAAGAGGCGGCACAATTGTTGGCGAACACGAAGTGATTTTTGCTGGCAATAACGAATTAATTGAACTTAAGCATACTGCAACTTCAAGAGAAGTTTTTGCTGTCGGTGCAGTTGCAGCAGCTAAATTTCTTTACAAAAAACCTGTTGGTTTTTACTCAATGAAAGATTTAGTTAATGAATAAAATAATATTAAAACCTCCTGTTAAGAACCTATTAACAGGAGGTTTTTTTAGTATAGTTAAAGTAATAACATTTTTATCTGAAGATTGAGAAATATAAAACGATAATTATACCTAAAATAATTCTGTACTTACCAAACACTTTAAAATCGTGTTTTTTAACATAATTTGTTAAGAATTTAACAGAAATGATTGAAACTATGTATGCTACAGCCATAGCTACAAGCAATATCAACCATTCGCTGCCAGTCATAATATAATCGTTTGTTACAAGCTTTAAAAAGCTTACGCCAAACATAACAGGGATAGCCAAAAAGAATGAAAATTCTGCGGATAATTCTCTTGAGCATCCCAACAGCATTGCACCTAAAATTGTAGAGCCTGACCTTGACGTCCCCGGTATAATTGATAACACCTGAAACATACCTATTAAAATTGCGGTTTTGTAGCTTAACTGATTAAGCTGGGTGACAGATGCTTTTTTGTTATGATTTTCTATAACAATAAATAAAATACCATAAATAATAAGTGCTGCACTTATAACGAAAGGCGTTTCAAAGTTTTCCATAAAATCGTTTAAAAGAAGCCCTATTACAGCAGCAGGAATGCAAGAGATTATTACCTTAAACCACATCTGCCAGGTATCAGCTTTTTCCTGTTTTGACTTTGATGGCGAAAATGGATTAAGCTTTTTAAAATAAAGTGTTGCAATGGCAAGTATTGCGCCAAGCTGGATAACATATAAAAACACATCGGTGGTTAAAAAGCCTTCTGAAGTATTTGTAAGCTCATTGAATAAAATCATGTGCCCTGTGCTTGAAATAGGAAGCCACTCTGTTATACCTTCGATTATTCCAAGCAGGACTGCTTTAATAAAATCCATATTAAAAAACCTCCTCATATAAGTATATCAAAAAACTAATAAAAAAACAACTCAATTAAAGGATGTTATGTTTTTTAAGAAAGCTTTCAGTTACCCATGCGATATGATTAACCTTCTGTCCATCTATGGTTTCATAACATATATGATATCCCTTTGAATAACTGGCATCGTGGTAATAATCAGTTACATTGTCAAGAACGAACTTGATTTTTTCAGGATCCGTGATTGTATGTTCCACTTCATCTTTGGTAGAGCTTTTAAGCTCAATTTTCTTGAAGCTTGCATAGTCAGGCTTTACAACAAACTCTTTTTCCAAAAGCTCTACGGTGTTTTTATATTCTTTAAATACCGCTACATCGCCACCAGGAATATTAATAAATGCATAGGCTTCGGTAAAATCAATATCTTCGGCTTTTGTATTAATAAGGTCTGAATTAAAGGTTTCGACGAGCTTGTTTATAATCTCCTTGTCGGCAACTTCTTTTCTTCCGTAGAAAGCATTTTTGTTGATATAGTAGCGATAACGTAAATCAGTGCCAAACCTATCGAAAGCATCATCTTGGATTTTGATTGCATTTTTGTAGTCATTATTATTGTAAACAGATTTTAAAAATTCAGTGATATCTTCAATGCTTAGGGCATATGTGCGTCTTGTGAAAATAGAATTGTTTGGGGTTAATCTGAAACGTCTTCCGTAGTTTTGTAGTTTTTGTTCGCCTTTAGCATAAAGTTTACATGCTGCTTTTATACTTTCAGGCTGAGTTAAAACTATTTCAGTATCTCCGTTCCAATAAGAACTTACAGAATCAATTTTTGTAATTGCAACTTTTTCAAATTTTTCAGGGTTTGGCATTTTTTCTTCAAGTTTTAAAATGTCAAACACAGGAATTGATGCAAGAAGAGAAATTATAACCAGAAAGATTATAAGACCTTTCATGTTTTTAAACATAGCTTTTGGAGTTTTTTCAAATATCATCTGAATTATTGCATATCCCACAAAACCAAAAACAATATAACCTATGTATGCGATTTCTTTGTTACTTCTGTTAACAGCAGCAAGCAAAAGTCCAAAACCTGCAGAACAAAGAAAAGTAATAAAGTATTTTAAAACTGAATTTACTGAGGAAAAAGCAAAAAAGTTGTTTACCTTTTCGGTTCTTCTTTTAATATAGCCAACATAACCAAGCCCTGTTAAAGCAATAGATTCAATTATTGCAATAATAGAGGTAATTGTGTAGTTTATATCGCTTGCGCGAAATACAGCTGCAAATGGCGGGAAGATGTAAAATGCGTTTAGTGAATAGTCAATCATATAGGTATTCATCATTACATTTACAGTTTCCGCTAAGATGAATACAACAGATGGGTATAGTAAAATCATAGCACCCATTATAATAAGCTGGGCAAATGTGTTGCATGAAAGATTTGCCGCAAACGTGCAAAGTGAGTAAATTAAGAGGTAGGTAAGTGCTACAAACATCCAGTTTTTAGTGTACCATATAAAATCGACTCCGCCTAATAATTCATTATGTCCTAAAAATACAAATGCGTTTACTATGTAGCAAATAATAACAGGAATTAAAAGCGAGACTATCCCTGAAAGGTATCGTGCAAAAAACATTGTGCTTTTTTTGTATGGTAGTGTACCATAAAATATTGCAGAGCGCGAGTTATAAAGATATGAAAAACTCATAGTTGAAAATGATGCAAGGTGCATAACAACCATTGCAAAAAACGAAAAGCCTGATATAAGGTATGTATAATCTGCACGCATATTTAAAATTGTAGGATAATACTCCTTTATCCTTTCAGCAAGGTCTGCTATTGCAATCTGCGCCGGCAGGATTGTTGCCAGCAGAAGAAGGATTGTGTGCATAATCATAATATGTCTGCTTTGCTTTAAGCTCTCTTTAAAAAGTTTTAAGCTATACGAGAATTTTAGAGAAGTCATATCCGTTTGCCTCCATTTCGTAAATAAATATATCCTCTAAACTTAAAGGAAGTGTATCTAAAATAACAGGTTTTAAGTCATTAAGTTTGGCTTTTACCAAATCCTTGTTACCTCTTGTTACAAGTTCGGTAACGCTACCTTTGCTTTGCTTTGAAATAATATCAATTTCAGAAAAAGCGTCATCCGGAAGCGGATTTTCAAAAGCAACCTGAAATTTATTAACAACCTCTTTTATGTCGTCAATGCTTCTTTCTAAAATTATTTGTTTGTTATGAAGTATGCCGATAACATCGCAAAGGTTTTCAATTTCACGCAGGTTGTGGGAAGAAATGATAACAGTCATGTTGTTTTTTTCAACCTCTGCAATAATATTTCTTTTAACCAGCTGCTTGATAACAGGGTCAAGACCGTCAAAACACTCATCGCAAAGCAAAAGTTTAGGGCTTTGTGATAATGCAAAGATTATTGCAGCCTGACGTTTCATACCTTTAGAAAACGTGTTCATCTTTTTGCTTGATTCAAGTGGAAAATGTGCTTTGATTTCTTTATATTTTTCCATAGTAAATGACTCAAAAACCTGATTTAAGTATTTAGCCATTTCATCCATTGAATAAGAATTAAAGAAAAATGGGTCGTCAGGGACGTAGGCAATCTTATCTTTTAAAACAGGATTTTCGTATGTATTTATTCCATCTATTAAAACTTCACCTGAAAGCGGTTTGAAAATACCGTCAATAACATTTAAAAGAGTAGATTTTCCTGCACCATTAGAACCAATAAGTCCGTATATGCTGCCAAGTTTTATTTCAGAACAAAGGTTTTCTAAGACAGTTTCTTTTTCATAAGTGTGCGTTACATTTTTAATTGATATCATTTGTTTCCCTCCTCGTAAATTTTTTCAATTTCAGCTTTAATGTCAGTAAGACTCATTCCAAGATTTTTGAGTTCTTTAATTTGAAGGGCAGTCACATTTAAGATTTCCTGCTGCGAAATTTTTTTCAAGTCGCTAGCATCCACTGCAACAAATCTGCCTTTTCCGCTTACTGAGTGCGTTATACCTTGTTGTTCTAAAAAGGCATAAGCTTTTTGAACGGTGTTTGGATTAATGGCAAGGTCTAAGGCAAGCTCTCTTACCGATGGAAGAGGAGAGCCTTTTTTTAAAACGCCTGTGATTACCAGCTTTTTAATGCTTTTTGAAAGCTGTTCGTGAATAGCATCAATACCATCAATAGTAATTCCAAACATTAAAACGCCTCCTTTCTATAGTGTACTATATCATAGTAGTACACCTTGAGTATATATCAAAAAGTAAAGTTTGTCAATAGTTTTTTAAAAAACAAAAAACCATCTCGAAAGAGATGGTATAAACTGATGCTTAAAAAATCACAAAAAACAGCAGTGCTGTGCTTAAAACGCCAAAGAAAACAAATACTTTTTCAACCAGCGGGGCAAAGCCGAATGACAGCATTATAAGCGCGGTGATAAAGAGAATTATGTTTGAAAAAAGTGGTTTTGTTTTTACAGATTGTATAAAGCCAAACCCGTTTGAAACAGCAGTTGTGAGCATTGCTAAAACCAATACCGCTGAATATAAAACGCCCAAATTTAAATTTTTGGCTTGAACAAGCATCGGCATTTCGCTGTAATCCATTGGCGTTAAGATGTTGACTATAAGCATTAAAAGCGTAAGTATAATGCCGCTTATTACCGAAACTAAAACTGCCTGTTTTTTATTTTTGATATATATTCTAAAACCACACAATACGGGCAAACAACCAAGCATATTGTAGGCAACATAGTAAGTCGTTTTTAAAGTCTGGTCAGCAAAAACGGGAACAGAACGTATTCCTACGGTAAGCATTCCTGAAATGATAAGGGGAGTGGAAATAAGATTTACAATTTCTATGCCTTTAAGGCTGAAGGCGAAAATGACAAAGCAAAAACCCGCAAAAATAATTCCTCCGTATCTTATATTGAAATTTTCCAAAACGGTATTAACCCCTGAGACCATTATCCCGTAGGATGCACAACAAAACAGAGCAGAAATCACATTGAAAAAAGGTGAAAAAAAGTAAGTTTTTTCTTTCAGATATTGTTGATAGGTAGTGATGCTGTATTTTTCAATATCACAAAAGATTCTGAATGCACAAAGAGTAAATAAAAACCCTGCTATTGGAATTCCAAATCCTGATGAGTCCATTCCGAAAAATACAGCAATTTCCTGTCCTGACGCAAATCCTGCACCAACTATTGCACCAATGTAAATAAATACAGGGATAAAAAGCTTTAACATTTAATTTCTCCTTAATAATTTTTGTATAATTTTATTCATTGTTGTGTGTATATAGCACTAAAATGCATAAAAATGTACAAAAAATGATAAAATATACATTTTTTTCAAAAAAATTTGCATATTTTTCTAAAATACCCTTGACTTTTATGCAAAACAGGTGTATACTTTACTAAAATTATAAAGAGAAAGCAGGAATTATAAAATGAAACAGTATAAAAAGGTATTGCTTGCGTATTCAGGCGGATTGGATACATCTATCATCATTCCATGGCTTAAAGAAAACTATGGATGCGAAGTTATTGCAGTTGCAGCAGATGTTGGTCAGGAATCAGAGCTTGAGGGCTTGGAAGAAAAAGCAATAAAAACAGGCGCAAGCAAACTTTACATAGAAGATTTAACAAAAGAATTTGTTGAAGATTTTATCTGGCCTACACTTAAAGCAGGTGCTAAATACGAAGGTACTTATCTTTTGGGCACTTCATTTGCACGTCCTATTATTGCAAAAAGATTAGTTGAAATTGCAAAGAAAGAGGGTTGTGAAGCTATTGCTCATGGTTGCACAGGCAAAGGTAATGACCAGGTTCGTTTTGAACTTACAATTAAAGCGTTTGCTCCCGATATGGATATCATCGCTCCCTGGAGAACATGGGATTTAAAATCACGTGAAGATGAGATTAAATATGCTGAAGAGAGAAACATTCCTCTTAAAATAACAAGAGAAACAAATTATTCAAAGGATAAAAACCTCTGGCATTTATCACACGAAGGTCTTGATTTGGAGGATCCAAAAAATGAGCCAATGTATGATAAAATCCTTGAACTCGGAGTTTCACCTGAAGCCGCACCCGACTCACCTGAGTATGTAACCATTTCATTTGAAAAAGGTATACCTGTTAAACTTAACGGAAAAGAGTTGGATGGTGTTTCATTAATTAAAGAGCTTAATAGAATCGGCGGAAGAAACGGAATTGGTATTATAGACATTGTTGAAAACCGTTTGGTTGGTATGAAGTCAAGAGGTGTATACGAAACTCCCGGCGGAACAATTCTTTATCACGCACATTCTGTTTTGGAAACCCTTTGCCTTGACAAAGAAACAATGCATTTTAAAGAAATCGTTTCACAGAAGATGGCAGATATCGTATACAACGGTCAGTGGTTTACACCGCTTTGCAAAGCAATTTGCGCTTTTGTTGATTCAACTCAGCAAACAGTTACAGGCGAGGTTAAGTTAAAGCTTTACAAAGGCAATATTATTAACGCATCTATGGAAAGTCCATACTCACTTTATGATGAAGTTACTGCATCATTCGGTGAAGATGAAGACTACAATCAGATGGATTCACAAGGCTTTATCAACTTGTTTGGATTGCCGATTAAGGTTCAGGCAAAACTTGAACAGAAACTAGGTAAATTATAATAATTTTCAGGCACTGCTCTTTTAAAGGGCAGTGCAATCAACTTTTAAAGGAGATTTAATTATGAAGTTATGGGCGGGCCGTTTTTCTAAAGATACTGATAACAGAGTAAACAGCTTTAATTCCTCTTTAAGCTTTGATTCGAGAATGTACAAAAACGATATCGAGGGCAGCATAGCGCATGCCAAAATGCTTGGCGCAACAGGAATTATAAGCGGTGAAGATGTTGAAAAAATAATAAAAGGATTAAGTGAAATATTAGCTGACATTGAAAACGGAGTGCTGAGCTTTAATAGCGATGCAGAAGACATACACATGTTTATAGAGTCTGAGCTTACACAAAGAATAGGAGACGCAGGAAAAAGACTTCATACGGCAAGAAGCAGAAATGATCAGGTAGCACTTGATATAAGGCTCTACTTAGCAGAACAAACTGAAGAACTTTTGGTGCTTGTTAACGAGCTTATAGATACATTGTTAGAAAAAGCTGAAAAATACAAAAAAGTAGTAATGCCGGGGTATACCCACTTGCAAAGAGCACAGCCTATTACTTTCGGGCATCATTTAATGGCTTATGTTCAGATGCTTTTAAGAGATGTTGAAAGGCTGTCTCAGTGCAATCAAAGGATTAAGTATCTGCCTCTTGGCAGCTGTGCGCTTGCAGGTACAACTTATCCTATTGACAGGCTAATGGTAAACGAAATCCTTGGTTTTAATGGCGTGTGTCAAAATAGTTTAGACGGTGTGTCTGACAGAGATTTTTGTATTGAGCTTGCGTCCACAATTTCAATTATTATGATGCATCTTTCAAGGTTTTCTGAAGAGATTATTCTTTGGTGCAGTTCAGAATTTAAGTTTATCGAGCTTGACGACGCCTTTTCAACAGGTTCTTCTATAATGCCTCAAAAGAAAAATCCGGACGTTACTGAACTTATACGTGGAAAAACAGGAAGAGTTTACGGCGATTTGATAACACTTCTTACAATGATGAAGGGGCTGCCGCTTGCATATAATAAGGATATGCAAGAAGATAAAGAAGCAATTTTTGATGCAGTAGATACACTCAAAGAGTGCCTTGTTACATTTATACCTATGTTAGATACAGTTAAGGTTTTAGAAGATAATATGAGAAAAGCGGCATCAAAGGGCTTTATTAACGCAACAGATGTTGCAGATTATCTGACTAAAAAGGGTGTTCCGTTCCGTGATGCATATAAGGTGTCGGGAACTTTGGTTGCATATTGCATTAAGAACAATACAGTTTTGGAAGATTTATCGCTTGAAACATTTAAAGAATTTAATGAGAATTTTGAGCAAGATGTTTTGGAAGCAATAAGTCTTGAAACTTGTGTTTCAAAGAGAACGTCAGAAGGGGGACCATCTCCTGAGTCAGTTGAAATTCAGATAGAAAGAGTAAAAACAAAAAGAAATAAATAGTTTTTTAGGTTAAAGATGCGGCTAACAGCCGCATCTTTTTTTAAAAATATTAAAAAAGTGTTAAAATTTAAAAAATGTATAAAAAATTTTAAAAATATCGAAAAAACTATTTTGTTGTATAAAAACGCGATTAAATATTGATTTAAAGCGAATTTTCAATGTCGAAAAATTTCCTTAAATTTTATAAATATATAAAAATAGTGAAAAATAAAAGAAAAATGCCAAAAAATACCTATAATTTTAAATAATAGAATAAATTTACCATAAATTCCCCTGAAAACAGATTTTGTGTTTTTTTGGATATGCACTATACTAAAAATGTGTTACAAAATTTAATATTTTTTTAAGAAAGGGAATTGTTATGGAGTATGTTAAAACATGTCATATAAAGGGCGCAGGTGATTTTGAGTACTATCTTACAGAAACAAAGAACAAAACATCTGATAAAACTATAACTACATACGGAGTTGCAATAAAAGATGTACATACTCATCAGCTTGATGCAGTTTATGATATTTGGGATGATAAGCAAAGCATTATGGATTTTATAAACATTCTTATTAAAAATCAGGTAACATGTGTACATTTAAAACAGCTTTGCGAGGAATTTGCTGAAGAGTTGTATTCAATATAAGATTTTAAGCATACAATTTCATATATGAATTTTAGGAGTTGTTTATATGAAATTTGTTAAAATGCTTATTTTGATACTTGTCGTGATTGTGCCTGAAAATGTTCATGCAATCGAAGTTTCGGCACGAAATGCTGTGTTATACGAGCCTCAAAGCCAAAGAATTATTTTTGAAAAAAACCAAGATGAAAAAAGAGGAATGGCAAGCACAACAAAAATTGTAACAGCCATTACCGCACTTGAAAACAGTAATTTAACCGATGTGGTTACTGTGAGTAAAAAAGCTGCCGATGTGGAAGGATCATCTGTGTGGCTTGAAGCAGGTGAAAAACAAACTCTTGAAAACCTGTTGTACGGACTTATGCTTTCTTCAGGAAATGATGCAGCTATTGCAATTGCTGAGCATATTTCAGGTACAACAGAAAAGTTTGCTCTCTTGATGAATGAAACGGCAAAAAAAGCAGGAGCAAATAATTCTTCGTTTAAAAATCCTAATGGACTTGATGAGGAGGGGCACTATACAACAGCGCTTGACCTTGCAAAAATAACTGCGTATGCAATGGAAAATGAGAAATTTAAAGAAATAGTTTCAACAAAGCAAAAAACAATTCCATGGCAAGGCCATAAGTGGGACAGAAGCCTTAAAAATCACAACAAAATGCTTTCTTTGTACGAAGGAGCAGATGGGGTAAAAACAGGATTTACAAAAAAATGCGGCAGATGCCTTGTGTCTTCTGCTTTTAAAAATGGCACACGGTTGATTGCGGTAACTCTTAATGCGCCGAATGATTGGGATGATCATACCAAAATGCTTGATTTAGGGTTTTCACTTTTAGAAAGCAAATGCATTGTAAAAAAAGATGAAATACTTGGGAAGTGTAGCATAGAAAACGGCACTGAGACCGTTGTGGAAATAAAAGCGCAAGCAGGCTTTTGGTTTCCTGTTTTGAAAAGTGATAAAACGAAAATTAATGTAAACATTGCAAGAGATGTTAAAGCGCCTGTATTAAAAGGACAGACACTTGGTTTTGCTGAAATATATTTAAACGATAAAAAAATTTCAGAGATACCGCTTATTGCAAATAATGATATAGAAGTTTTGTATATACCAACAATATGGGACAATTTTAAAATTCTTATTTCTTCACTTTGTGATTGACACTTTTTTTAGCAGATGGTAAAATAATTAATGGTGATTTAAATGGATTTGTGCCTAACCGGTGTTTTAAGTGAACTTAAGAATAAAAAGTTTTATAATATTGAGGTTATAGACAAAGTAACTTCTACAAACGATATACTTAAAGAAAAGGCCAAAAAAGGTGCAAGTGAAGGAGTGACTTTAATTGCACTTTCACAGTCAGCAGGAAGGGGCAGACTTGGCAGAAAATTTTATTCTGAGGACGAATCAGGACTTTATTTCAGCATAATTTTAAGACCTGATTTAAACCCCGAAGACGCAGTTTTAATAACAACAGCAGCATCAGTTGCTGTAGCTCGTGCAATCGAAGACATATCTGATAAAAAAGCTGATATTAAGTGGGTTAATGACGTTTATTTAAATGGTAAAAAAGTATGCGGAATTTTAGTTGAGTCAGGTTTGTCAGCAAAAGATAAAAAACTTGATTACGCAGTTTTAGGGATAGGAATTAATGTATTTGAACCAAAATGCGGATTTAATGATGAAATAAAAGACATAGCAGGAGCAGTTTTTGACAGTTTTGATTTTGGGATAAGAAACAGACTTTGCGCTAAAATACTTGATAATTTTTGCGAAATTTATAAAAACCTTTCAAAAAAAGAGTTCGTTAGTGAGTACATTTGCCGTTCATGTGTTGTGGGTAAAGATATAAAGATAATTGAGAGTGGAACTGAAAAAGATGCATTTTGTACGGGGATTGATGAAAACTGCAAATTAGAAGTTAAATATCAAGATGGAACTAAAAGGGTATTGTCTTTTGGTGAGATAAGTATAAAAATCGGGCATTAAGCCCGATTTTTTAACTTGAAAACTTTTGTTTGTAGTTATAAATAGATTTTTCAATTATTTTAACTGCAGTTTCTTTGTCAGCGATATTGTCAACTGTTGTAGTTGTGTGCTCTAATGCCTTATACACCGAGAAAAAATGTGCCATTTCATCAAAAATGTGTTTAGGGAGCTGCGAAATATCGGTGTATCCGTTATATGTCGGGTCACCTGATGCAACAGCAATGATTTTTTCATCAGATGAATCATTGTCAATCATTGAAATTACGCCTATAGGTTTGCAGGTTACCAGTGACATTGGAAGTATTGTTTCAGAACAAAGAACAAGCACATCCAAAGGGTCATCGTCATCGGCGTACGTTTTTGGAATAAATCCGTAATTGGCAGGGTAATGTGTTGAAGTGTGTAAAACACGGTCTAATTTTAAAACGCCTGTCTGTTTGTCAAGCTCATATTTAGATTTGCTGTACTTTGAAATTTCTATTACAGCATCAAACTCCCAGGGGTCAATACGCTCTTGCGGCATATCATGCCATAAATTCATTTAAAAAACCTCTTTTCAATCTTTTTTATAGTATTTGCATCTTGTTAATATTATATAATTAGATAAAATTTCTTAAAAACCTTTATTTTTATAAAATTTTGTTGTATAATTATCTTGATATAATTTTGGTTTCAATTAAAGAAACGGAAACGGAGTATATGATGGGAAGAAGAGACTCAAGAGAAAATGCGTTTAAAATTTTATACCAGGCAGACATTCAAAAATGTAACGCTTCTGAACTGGTTGATAATTTTTTTGAACAAAACACAATCCCGCAAAATGACAAATTATATATTAAAGAGGTTATTTCAGGTGTAGACTCAAACATTGAAGTAATTGACAAATGCTTGTCAAAGAGCCTTAAGAGCTGGACTTTAAACAGAATTTCAAAGATTGACAAGGCAGCACTTCGCTTGGCACTTTATGAAATAATGTACAAAGACGATGTGCCTGACAGTATTGCAATTTATGAGGCAGTAGAGCTTGTTAAAAAATATAATACCGAGTCGGCAGGCGGTTTTGTAAATGGCACTTTAAGAGCAATAGCACGCCAGAAGGACTCAAGCGGAGAGAAAAGTGAAGACTAATACCTTAACAGTTTCACAAGTTAATACTTATCTTAAAGGTTTAATTGAAGACGATGTAATTATGTCTTCTGTCTGGGTAAAGGGTGAGATATCAAACTTTAAGCACCACAGCTCAGGGCATATGTATATGACACTTAAGGATTCTGACTCTGTCTTAAAAGCTGTTATGTTTAAAGGCAACACATTTAAGTTGAGGTTTATGCCTGAAGACGGAATGGTTGTTTTAGCTCATGGAAGAATTTCAGTTTACGAGCAGGGCGGACAATATCAGCTTTATATTGATGGTTTAGAACCTGACGGAGTGGGTGCACTGTACATTGCCTATGAGCAGCTTAAAAACAGGTTGGAGGCAGAAGGGTATTTTTCTTTAGAGCATAAAAAAGAAATTCCGCAACTTCCTAAAAAGATAGCTGTTGTTACATCGCCGACAGGTGCGGCAGTACGTGATATTATAAATGTAATTTCAAGGAGATACCCTCTTTGCGATATATGCGTGTATCCTGCACTTGTTCAGGGAAGCGGTGCGGCACAAGATATCGCAAGAGCAATTAGTGAAGTAAACAAAATAGGCGACTGCGATACAATAATATGCGGCAGAGGCGGAGGCTCATTAGAAGACCTTTGGGCATTTAATGAAGAAGTTGTAGCTAAGGCAATTTATAATTCTGATATCCCTGTGATTTCTGCGGTAGGTCATGAAACGGACTATACAATTGCAGACTTTGTGGCAGATTTAAGAGCACCGACACCGTCTGCTGCAGCAGAACTTGCAGTTATTTCAGTTTTAGACCTTAAAGGGTATATATCAGGTGTTCAAAGGCGCATAAATTTTGGATGCAAAAAGATGATTGACGACAAAATAATGGCACTTAAATCTGTTTGCGGCAAAATTTCTGTTCAGGGAGTTTTAAACGGATATAATCAAAAAAGAATGTATATTGATTCTGTTTTAAAGGATATTGAAGGTTTGGTTTCAGAAAAACTTCTGGGCTTAAGAGAAAATTTGTCAGTTTCGTTAGCTAAGCTCCATGCATTAAGCCCGATTGCCGTTATGGCAAGAGGATATGCTGCAATATTCAAGGACGAAAAAATAGTAAAGAGTATAGATGATATTAACGAAGGCGATAATATAAAACTTTATTTAAAAGATGGTGCTTTGTATACCAATGTAACAAAAAAGGAGAGAAAACAATGGCAGAAAAAGTAACTTTTGAAAATGCCTTAAAACGTCTTGAGGAAATAGCAGAAAAATTAGAAAATCCGGCTGAAGAACTTGACAATGCAGTTAAATTGTACGAAGAAGGCGTAAAACTTGCTGCGATTTGTAATAAATATATTGATGAAGCAGAACAAAAAATTACAATATTAAGTAAATCAGGGGAACAGAATTTTGTGCCCGAAGAGGAGTAAAATATGGACTTTAATGCAGAGTTTAAAAGATATTATGATATTGCACAGGATATAGTAGAGCAATATAAATTAAGCGGTGATACTGAGTACAAAAAACTAATGGATGCCGTTAACTACAGCTATGGAGCAAATGGGAAAAGAATAAGACCTGTTATGCTGCTCGCAGCGTGCGAAATGGCAGGCGGGAATATAAAAGATGCAATGCCATTTGCAGCAGCTATCGAGATGATACATGCAAGCTCACTTATTTTTGATGACCTTCCTGCAATGGATAATGATGATTTGAGGCGAGGTGTGCCTACCAATCACAAAGTATTTGGCGAAGCCACTGCAATTTTAGCAGGCTGTGTGCTTATGGTAAGACCTTTTGAAATAATGTCAAAGGCTGCTAAAAATCAAAATCAAATAGATGCAATTTCTATTATGGCAGAGGCTTCCGGCGTTCATGGCATGATGGGCGGTCAGCAAATCGATTTATCTTACGAGGGAAAAAAGGCAAGCAAAGAGGTTATAAGCGAGCTTAACAGACTAAAAACAGGCGCACTTTTTAAAGCGTCTGTTGTTTGCGGAGCTGTTATCGCAGGTGCTGATAAAAAGCAGCTTGAGGCAGTTTCTGAGTATGGTGACTATTTAGGGCTTGCGTTCCAGCTTATCGATGACCTTATGGATAACAATCCTGACATTGATACAGGAAAAACCAAAGGAAGCGATATTGAAAACGAAAAGAGTACATATCTTTCAATTTATGGCAGTGAAAAATGCAAAGAATTAGCATCAGAGTACACGCAAAAAGCAGTTGATGCACTTGAAATCTTTGGAGAAAAAAGCGAGTTTTTAAAACAGTTGGTTAAGTCGCTTGAGAGCAGAATCAGATAAGGAGGATTATATGTCAAACTGTCCTACACCGCATATTGCGGCAAAAGAAGATGAAATAGCAAAAACCGTTCTTATGCCGGGCGACCCAAATCGTTCTAAGTTTATTGCAGAGAATTTTTTGAGCAACATAAAGCTTGTTAACAATATAAGGGGTGTGCAAGGGTATACAGGTGAATATAAAAACACACCAGTAACAGTTATGGCGAGCGGTATGGGAATGCCGTCAATGGGTATCTACAGCTATGAGCTTTTTAAGTTTTATGATGTAGATAATATAATTAGGGTCGGTTCGTGCGGAGCTATAAACAATAATGTTGAAGTTATGGATATTGTTATTGGTCTTGGCGCATCAACTGATTCAAGATATGATAAAAAATTTAAACTTCCCGGAACATTTGCGCCGATTTGTGATTTTTCACTTGCACAAAAAGCTGCGATGAATGCCGAAAAATCAGGTGCTAAGTATCATGTAGGAAATGTTCTTTCGTCTGACAGTTTTTATGATTTTGACCCTAAGGATAAATATGCGTGGGCAGCTATGGGTGTTTTAGCTATAGAGATGGAAAGTGCAGCACTTTATATGAATGCCGCAATTACAGGCAAAAAAGCTCTTGGAATTTTCACTGTTTCAGACCAGCTTATTAAAGAGCAGTATTTGTCTTCACAGGAGAGAGAAACAGGGTTTACTAAAATGATAGAAATTGCCCTTTCTACAGCTGAAGATATATATAATGAAAATTAAAGATTTAGTCTTTGCGGCAATTTTCACATCACTTTTATGTATTGCTGCTCCTATCTGTATACCGGTAGGACCGGTTCCGCTTTCGCTGACAACTTTTGTTGTTTTTGTATCGGGTGCGGTTTTAGGAGCAAAAAAGGCATCTTTATCAATACTTGTTTATATATTGCTCGGGATAGCAGGATTGCCCGTTTTTTCAGGCTTTTCAGGCGGATTGCAGAGAATTATATCGCCTCTGGGCGGGTTTATAATAAGCTATATTCCATGCGTTTTGACAGTAGCTTATTTTACTAAAGATGCTATTAAGATACGTGGCTATATTTTTGCGATGTCGTGTGCCGCTTTAGTATGTTATCTTATTGGAACTTTATGGTTTGCTATGTTTACAAACCTTGAATTTTTTGATGCTGTTTTGATATGTGTGCTGCCGTTTGTGATTGCAGATATATTAAAAATCATTTCGGCTGCAGTAATTTCAAGCAAGCTAAAACCTTTTTTAAAAGGTTTAAATAAGGAGCTGTAAAAATGTACGCACAAAAAGCAAAAGATTTATTTAATAATGGGTATAATTGTGCACAAGCGGTATTTTGTGCTTTTTCTGATGTGATGGGTATAGATGAAGAAACCGCCCTTAAATTATCCTCTTCGTTTGGAGGGGGAATGGGAAGATTAAGAGAGGTGTGCGGTGCGGTAAGCGGAGCTTTTATGGTACTTGGATGTCTTTATGGTTATACTAGCCCAAAAGATGATGCTGCAAAAAAAGACCATTATTCAAGAATACAGCAGTTTGCCAAAGAGTTTGCTTTAAACAACGGTTCTTATATCTGCAGAGAACTTTTGGGATTAAAAGAGGCAGAAAATTCTCCTGTTCCAACAAAAAGAACAGAAGAGTTTTATAAAAAAAGGCCTTGCAGTGAGCTTGTTTATGAGGCGGCTTTAATGACACAAAAATATATCCAGCAAAACAACTGATTTTTTGTGAATTTATATTGACAATTATACTTTGCTTTGCTATAATATATAAAGATAAAAATCAATCTTTAAGTGCGGTACCTTGATGCCGACAAGATTTTCAAATTTTATGTTTGTATGGATAAGCTATGTCCATTTTAAAATCTTGTCGCACGGCAAGATTTTTTTTGAAAACAGGAGAATGATAAATGGCTTTAGTGCTGAAGAATGCGTCGGTATATACCGATAACAAATTTGAAATTAAAGATGTTACTGCTCCAAACGGTTGTGAAAAGCTGTCTTTAACCCAAGGCGGCACTATTTTCGATTTTTCAAAAGTTCATATTTTCCCCGGCTTTTGCGATGTACATGTTCATTTGCGTGAGCCGGGTTTTTCTTATAAAGAAACAATTAAAAGTGGAAGCAAAGCGTCTTTAAAAGGCGGATATACTGCAGTTTGCAGTATGCCGAATTTAAATCCTGTGCCTGACAATTTGGAAAATTTAAAAAAGCAACTCGATATTATAAAAAATGATGCGGTGATAAATGTGTATCCTTACGCATCTATAACAAAGGGGCAGCTTGGGGATGAGCTTTCAGATATGGAGCAGATGAGTGATTACTGCATAGCATTTTCGGATGACGGCAGGGGCGTTCAAAGTGATGAAATGATGGAGGCGGCAATGCGAAAAGCCAAGTCCCTTAATAAAATGATTGTTGCTCATTGTGAAGTGAATTCGCTTTTAAAAGGTGGATATATTCATGACGGTGAGTACGCAAAAAAACATAACCATAAGGGAATTTGCTCAGAAAGTGAATGGAAACAAATAGAAAGAGATTTAATACTGGCTGAAAAAACAGGAGTTAAATATCATGTGTGCCACATTTCCACTAAAGAGAGTGTAGAGCTTATAAGGAAGGCAAAAAAAAGAGGAATAGATGTCACATGCGAAACAGCACCTCATTACCTTATTTTAACTGACAGTGATTTAAAAGAGGACGGAAAATTCAAAATGAACCCGCCACTTAGAAGTATTGAAGATAAAAAAGCTTTAATCGAGGGAATTAAAGACGGAACGATAGATATGATTGCAACCGATCATGCCCCACATTCTGAAGAAGAAAAATCAAAGGGGCTTGAAAAAAGTGCATTTGGAATAACAGGAATTGAGATAGCTTTCCAGCTTATGTATACGCATTTTGTTAAAACGGGCATCATAACGCTGGAAAAACTTATTCAGCTTATGTCTGTCAATCCTAAAAAACGCTTTAATATACCAACAGGTGATGATTATTGCGTATGGGATTTGGAGAAAGAATTTATTGTAAATCCCAATGAATTTGTTTCAATGGGAAAGGCTACACCATTTGAGGGTGAAAAGCTTTTTGGAAAACATTTGTTTACAGTAATTAATGGAAAATTGGTTTAAATATACGGGAGGAATTTGAAATGGCAAAAAGAACAGACATTAAAAAAGTTCTGATTATAGGCTCAGGTCCTATTGTAATTGGGCAGGCTGCAGAATTTGACTATGCAGGAACACAGGCGTGTTTGGCACTTAAAGAAGAAGGATATGAGGTTGTGCTTTGCAACTCAAACCCTGCTACAATTATGACAGATACAACTATTGCAGATAAAGTTTATATGGAGCCTTTAACTTTAGAATATATTGCAAAAATTTTAAGATATGAACGTCCTGATGCAATCGTTCCTGGAATTGGCGGACAGACAGGACTTAATCTTGCAATGCAGCTTGAGAAAAAAGGAATATTAAAAGAATGCGGTGTCAAGCTTTTGGGAACAAGCAGTGAAAGTATTGAACGTGCAGAAGACAGAGAGCTTTTCAAAGAGCTTTGTCAGTCAATAGGAGAACCAACTATTCCTTCTGAAATTACATATTCATTGGATGAAGCTAAAAAAGCGGCAAAAGATATTGGCTATCCTGTTGTACTTCGTCCTGCTTTTACTCTTGGCGGAACAGGCGGCGGATTTGCTAACAATGAAGAAGAATTGGTTGAAATAGGTACTAATGCGTTTAAATTATCGCCCGTACATCAGGTGCTTATAGAAAAAAGCGTTAAAGGATATAAAGAAATTGAATTTGAGGTAATGCGTGACTCAAACGATACAGCGATTACCATCTGCGGTATGGAAAACATTGATCCTGTTGGAGTTCATACAGGCGACTCAATAGTTGTAGCACCAATTATGACTTTAAATGACCACGACTATAAAATGTTAAATGACAGCGCAATTAAACTTATCCGCGAGCTTAAAATTGAGGGCGGATGTAACGTTCAGTTTGCACTTAACCCAAATTCCAGCGAGTACTATCTGATTGAAGTAAACCCAAGAGTTTCACGTTCTTCGGCCTTAGCATCAAAGGCAAGCGGATATCCTATTGCAAGAGTGACAGCAAAAATTGCAGTTGGTATGGCACTTGAGGAAATTAAAATTGCAAACACAACAGCAAGATTTGAACCACAGCTTGATTATGTAATTGCAAAGCTTCCGAGATTTCCGTTTGATAAGTTTACATCTGCACCAAACACATTAGGCACACAGATGAAGGCAACAGGTGAGGTTATGGGAATTGGTTCATGTCTTGAAGAATGCTTGCTCAAATCTGTACGAAGCCTTGAGGTAGGAGCAAATCATTTCCACCTTCCAAAGTTTGATAATATGTCACAAGATGAACTTTTTGATTATATTAAAGACTTTAAAGATGACAATATCTTTGCCATAGCGCAACTTTTAAGACTTAATACAACAATCGAAAAACTGTATGATGTGACAAGAATTACTCCTTATTTCTTGGAAGCATTAAAAACAATAGTTGAAAAAGAAAAAGAAATTAAGGCAAATCCCAATAACATTGAAACTTTGATTTCTGCGAAGAAAATGGGATTTTCCGATAAATTTATAGCAAAACTCTGGAATCTTACCGAACTTGAAGTTTTCAATTTAAGAAAAGAAAATAATATTTTCCCTGTTTACAAGATGGTAGATACATGCCATACGGGAGCGTATATTCCATATTTTTATTCTTCATATCAGGGCGAAAACAAATCAGAACTTTCCGATAAAAAGAAGCTTATAGTTTTAGGTGCAGGACCAATAAGAATTGGTCAGGGCGTTGAGTTTGACTATTCAACAGTTCATGCAGTTGCAACCATTAAAAAATCAGGATATGAAGCTATTATTATCAACAATAACCCTGAAACTGTTTCAACTGATTATACAACGGCAGATAAACTCTATTTTGAGCCACTTACAACAGAAGACGTTATGAATATTATTGAGTTTGAAAAACCTGAGGGAGTTATTGCATCACTCGGCGGACAAACTGCAATCAACCTTGCTGAGCCTTTAATGAAGCGAGGAGTTAAAATTGTAGGTACAGATTGTGAAGCAATAGAGCGAGCAGAAAACCGTGACAGTTTTGAGAAAATTCTTGAAGAACTTAACATTCCGCAACCTAAAGGTAGAGCAGTAACAAATATTGAAGATGGCATCAAAGCTGCAGAAGAAATCGGATATCCGGTTCTTGTTCGTCCAAGCTTCGTTCTTGGTGGCAGAGCAATGCAAATTGTTGCAAAGGAAGAGCATTTAAGACATTATCTTAAAACAGCAGTTGAAATTGATGAAGATAAACCGGTACTTGTAGATAAATACATTCAGGGTAAAGAAGTTGAAATTGATGCTATCTGCGATGGCAGAGATGTGTTTGTTCCGGGAATTATGGAACTTGTTGAACGTACAGGTGTTCATTCAGGCGATTCAATCAGTGTTTATCCTACATTCAGCATTTCTGATAAAGTTAAGGGTATAATCCTTCAGTATGCTAAAAAATTAGGTCTTGGTATTGGAATTGTGGGACTTTTCAATATTCAGTTTATCGTTGATAAAGACGATAACGTGTATATAATTGAGGTTAACCCACGTTCTTCAAGAACAGTACCGTTTTTATCAAAAGCAACAGGATATAGCTTAGCTGATATTGCGACAGAAGTTATTATGGGCAAATCTTTAAAAGAACAGGGCATATTTGATATTTATCCTGAAGAGAAAAAACGTTGGTATGTAAAAGTTCCGGTATTTTCATTCAGCAAAATCAGAGGTCTTGACGCATACCTTTCACCTGAAATGAAATCAACAGGTGAAGCAATCGGTTATGATGACAAATTAAACCGTGCACTTTATAAAGCGCTTCAGGCATCAGGTATGAAGCTTCAGAACTACGGAACTGTTTTAGTAACACTTGCGGACGAAGACAAAGAAGAAGCACTTCCGCTCATTAAACGATTCTACGATATGGGCTTTAACATTGAAGCTACAATCGGGACAGCAGACTTCCTTAAAGAACATGGCATCAGAACAAAAGTTTTAAGAAAGCTTTCGGAAGGAAGCACCGAGATTTTAGAGGCTATCAGAGCAGGATATGTAAGTTATGTAATTAATACCCGCGCAATTCTTTCGGGTGTTCACTATGAAGATGGTGTTGAAATAAGACATACTGCAAGTGAGAACAATGTAACACTCTTTACTTCACTCGACACCGTAAGAGTTTTGCTTGATGTGTTGGAAGAAATAACACTTACAATCTCAACAATAGATGCGTAAGGAGAGAAGAATGTTAAAACAAGGTTTATTTGATATTAAAGAAAACATTAAACTTAATAAAAGTATGTATAAAATGGTGCTTGCAGGCGATGCGAGTGCGATTTCAGCACCCGGACAGTTTGTTAATATCAAGCTTGACGGATTTTTCTTGAGAAGACCGATTTCTGTGTGCGATTATTCTGAAAATGATTTTACAATACTCTACAAAGTAGTAGGTGCGGGCACAGAAAAAATGAGTGAGATGAAAGAAGGAAAGCTTGATATTTTAACAGGCTTAGGTAACGGTTTTGATACTTCAAAAAGCGGACAGTTCCCAGTTTTAATCGGCGGGGGTGCAGGTGTTCCTCCGATGTATAACCTTGCAAAAGTATTAAAGGATCAGGGTAAAACCCCAACTGTTATAATGGGTTTTAACACAAAAGATGAAATATACTACTTAGATGAGTTTAATGCAGTTTGTGATACCATAGTTACAACTGCAGACGGAAGCTTTGGCACAAAAGGGTTTGTAACTGCAGCACTTGAAAATCTTAATTACACATATACTTATTCGTGCGGACCTGAACCGATGCTTAAAGCAATTTATGATGTTTCAAAAACTGACGGGGAGTTTAGTTTTGAAGAAAGAATGGGATGCGGATTCGGAGCTTGTATGGGATGCAGCTGCAAAACCAAATATGGAAACAAACGTATATGTAAAGAAGGCCCGGTTTTATGTAAGGAGGAAATAATATGGTAGATACAAAAGTCATATTAAGCGGTATTACACTTGACAATCCTGTTATTCCTGCAAGCGGAACTTTTGGGTTTGGTTATGAGTTTGCTGAGCTTTATGACATTAACTGCCTTGGTTCATTTTCGTTTAAAGGCACAACAAAAGATGCCCGTTTTGGCAACCCAACTCCAAGAATTGCAGAATGTAAAAGCGGAATGATTAACTCGGTAGGACTTCAAAATCCCGGCATTGAAAAAGTTATATCAGAAGAACTTCCAAAGCTGAAAAAATGCTTTAATAAAAAAGTTATTGCAAATATCAGCGGATTTTCTGTTGATGAATATGTATATTGTTGTGAGAAAATCGATAAACAAGAACAGGTTGGGATTATTGAAGTTAATGTAAGCTGTCCGAATGTTCATAACGGCGGTATGAGTTTTGGTACAAGCGAGAAAAATGTATCTGATGTTACAAGGGCGGTTAAAAAGGTTACAACAAAGCCTGTGTATATTAAATTAAGCCCTAATGTTACTGATATTGTTTCAATAGCAAAAGCATGTGAAGACGCAGGTGCAGACGGTATCAGCCTTATAAATACATTAGTGGGTATGAGAATAGATTTAAACAGAAAAAAACCTGTTATTGCACAAAAAGCAGGTGGGTTTTCAGGGGATGCCATTTTCCCTGTAGCACTTTCAATGGTATACAAAGTGGCAGATGCCGTTAAAATACCTATTATCGGTATGGGCGGAGTATCTTCTGCTGACGATGTTATAGAAATGATGATGGCAGGAGCAACTGCGGTTCAGGTAGGAGCTGCAAACCTTGTAAATCCTTATGTTTGTAAGGAAATTATAGAAAAACTTCCTGAAAGAATGGAAAAGTACAATATTAAAAATTTAAAAGAAATAATAGGGGTGGCACATAATGGGTAAAGATGTTATTATCGCTTGTGACTTTGATGGAAAGGAGCAGGTTTTAAGCTTTTTGGACAAGTTTACAGGTAAAAAGCCCTATGTAAAAATTGGCATGGAGCTTTTTTATGCAGAGGGTCCTGAAATTGTGCGCGAGATTAAAAAAAGAGGTCATAAAATTTTCCTTGATTTAAAGCTTTGTGATATTCCAAACACGGTAAAAAAATCAATGAAAGTTTTATCAAATCTTGATGTAGATATGACAAATCTTCACGCATCAGGAACAATAGAAATGATGAAGGCGGCTATCGAAGGATTAACAAGAGAAGACGGCACAAGACCGCTTTTAATTGCAGTAACTCAGCTTACATCAACAAGCGAAGAAAGAATGAAAAACGACATTTTGATTGATAAACCTTTAAAAGAGGTAGTTGCACACTATGCAAAAAATGCAAAAGTTGCAGGACTTGACGGTGTTGTTTGCTCACCTCTTGAGGCGTCAGATGTAAAGGCTGTATGCGGCAATGAGTTTTTAACAGTAACACCGGGCGTTAGATTTGCAGATGGCGAAAAAGGCGATCAGGTTCGTGTTACTACACCTGAAGATGCGAACAAAATCGGTTCTGACTACATAGTTGTGGGTAGACCCATAACTCAGGCAGAAGATCCGGTTGCGGCTTACGAAAGATGTATAAGAGAATTTTGTGGGGAATAATAAGGAGGATTAAATAATGGAAAGAAGAATTGCTGAAGGATTACTTTCAATAGGTGCAGTGTTTTTAAGACCAGAGGACCCGTTTACATGGGCAAGCGGTATTAAAAGCCCTGTGTATTGCGATAACAGATTAACACTTACTGCACCCAATGTCAGAACAATGATCGAAGAAGGTTTAGCCGAGATTGTAAAAAGAGAATATCCTGAATGTGAAGTTTTGATGGGAACATCAACTGCAGGTATTGCGCATGCCGCTATCACAGGTCATATTATGAATATGCCAATGGGATATGTTCGTTCAGGCGCAAAGGATCATGGAAGAACCAACAGAATTGAAGGAAAACTTGAAAAAGGTCAGAAAGTTGTTGTAATTGAAGACCTTATTTCAACAGGAGGCAGCGTAATCGATGTTGTCGATGCCTTAAGAGAAGCAGGTGCCGAGGTTCTTGGTGTTGCCAGCATCTTTACTTACGGTATGCAAAAAGGAATTGACAGATTAAGAGAAGCAAATGTTAAAAATGTCAGTCTTACAAATTTTGATGTGATTGCAGAGGTTGCTGCAGAGACTGGTTATATAAAACCTGAAGATATCCAAAAGCTTATCGCTTTCCGCAATAATCCATCTGATGAAAGCTGGATAGGAGGGACAAAATGAAGCATCTGATTGATATTAGAGATATTACTACAGATGAAATAGAACAGCTTATTGAAAAAGCAAACGATATAATAAAAAATCCTGAAAAATACAGAGAAAAGTGCAAATATAAAAAGCTTGCGACATTGTTTTTTGAACCTTCGACAAGAACAAGACTTTCTTTTGAAGCGGCTATGATGGAGCTTGGTGGAAATGTTTTGGGATTTTCAGAAGCACAAAGCAGCTCTGCATCAAAAGGCGAGAGTGTAAGCGATACTGTAAAAGTTGTCTCTTGTTATGCAGACATTATCGCAATGCGTCATCCTAAAGAGGGCGCACCTATGGTTGCGTCATTTAAATCGGATGCTCCTATTATAAATGCAGGAGACGGCGGACACAATCATCCTACACAAACACTTACTGACCTTCTTACAATCAAACGTAAAAAAGGTAAGCTCAGCGACATCACAGTAGGCTTTTGCGGAGACCTTAAATTTGGAAGAACTGTTCACTCGCTTATTGCAGCACTTTCAAGATATGAAAATGTTAAATTTGTGCTTATATCACCGGATGAACTTAAAGTGCCGGGATATATAAGAAAAGATGTACTTAAAAAAGAAAAATGCGAATTTGTCGAAACGTCAGATTTGCAGGAGGTTATCGGGCAGCTTGATGTGCTTTATATGACCAGAGTTCAAAGAGAAAGATTTTTTAATGAGGCTGATTATATAAGACTTCGTGACAGCTATATATTAACTCCCGAAAAACTGGATACTGCAAAGGCAGATCTATCTATTTTGCATCCACTTCCAAGAGTAAATGAAATTTCCACTAAAATAGATGAAGACCCAAGGGCGTGCTATTTTGAGCAGGCTTTAAACGGTAAATATATCAGAATGGCGCTTATATTAAAGTTGTTGGAAATCGATTAAGGGGGAGCGGATGGTATGAATATTGATTCAATTAAAAACGGATTTGTTATTGACCACATTAAAGCTGGTAACAGTATGCAGGTATATAAGTATTTAAATTTAGGAGAGCTTGTTTGCCCAGTTGCAATTATAAAAAATGCAACCAGCAAAAAAATGGGCAAGAAAGACATTATAAAAATTGACGGAAATATTGAACTGAATCTGGAAGTTTTAGGCTACATCAACCATGATGCAACGGTAAATGTTGTAAAAAATGGTGAAATTGTTGAAAAGAAACACTTAGAACTTCCTGAAACAGTAACAGATGTTATAAAGTGCAAAAACCCAAGATGTATTACAACTACAGAGCAAGATATTCAGCATATCTTTAAACTAACAGACAGAGAAAACAGAGTTTATCGCTGTATATACTGCGAAGCAAAAGCAAATGATTAAAAAAAGCAACCTTTTAAGGTTGCTTTTTTTGTGTGATTTTTAGTGTTTTTAAGTATTCTTTTGTTTTTAAGTCTATCCTATAGCTTTCTAAAGCCTTTTGTATTGCTTTATTGTGAGTCCATCTGTCAAGTGTGTGGTTTTTAATATAAGGAATTGTTTTGTCGTATTGCTTTGCTAAAAGTGTTGCAAAATACCACGCAACCATCATTTTTATATAGTATTCATCTGACTTTACCGAGGATACTAACTTTAAGAATTTTGCATCAAAATTTTCGTCTGCGTAGAGTTTTAGTAATAAACCTATCCCAAAACGGACTGTGTACGTCTTGTCCGATTTAATCCATTTTAAAATATCAGTAAACAGTTTGTCAGTGTTTTTCTTAAAAACAGGGGGAAGAAAAGAGTCGCATGTTGCCCAGTTGTCTATGTAAGGTAAAAACTTTCGAGTTTCTTCTAATGCTATGTCAAAATCTTTTATATTTTCTATCAAAAATGCGTGTAAATTATTCTCTTCATAATATCGATGCGGAAGAATGTTTAAAAAATCCGCATATTCATTTTTGCTATATAATTCTTTGGCGAATTTTCTTAAAGTAGGAGTGCGTATACCGATAACCTTATCACAAAGCACGGTAGGTATAAGTTTTTCTTGAAAACTCTTATATTTTATATCTTTAAACTCAAATAGCTTTTTAGTTATATCCATAAACAATCACCATTTACACAATAACATAAATTCATCACGTTTGCAAGTGCATTTCATAGTATAAAAATAGAAGGAGTAATTAAGTATGAATAGAAAATGTGGCTTAAATGCCCTTAATATAGGCGATTGTGCCAAAGTTTTGCATTTGGAAAATTCGGGAAGTATCAGGAGAAGGCTTCAGGATATAGGAGTTGTTGAGGGAACAAAAATCAGGTGTGTTTTAAAAGCACCTGGTGGTGATCCTACAGCTTTTTTAATAAAAGGCGCTGTTATTGCAATAAGAGAAGATGACAGTAAAAAAATATTTGTGAGGTGTGGATATGAATAATCAAGTCACGGTGGCTCTTGCAGGAAATCCAAATGTTGGAAAAAGCACAGTTTTCAACGCCCTTACCGGGATGAAACAACATACCGGAAATTGGGCAGGGAAAACGGTTAGCAATGCAAAGGGGGAGAGGGAATATAAGGGGCAAAAATACGTTTTTGTAGATTTGCCCGGCACATATTCACTTCTTGCGCATTCCAAAGAGGAAGAGGTAGCCCGCGATTATATTTGTTTTGAAAAACCTGATAAAATTATTGTTGTGTGTGATGCAACATGTCTTGAAAGAAATATGAACCTGGTACTTCAAACACTTGAAATAACAAACAATGTTATAGTTTGTGTAAATCTATTAGATGAAGCAAAAAGAAAAGAAATAGAGGTTGATTTAAAGAAACTTTCACAAAATTTAGGCGTACCGGTTGTGGGCACTAACGCCTCAAAAAAAGAGGGACTAAATGACCTGCTTTACAGTTTGTCACAAGAACACCTAAATAAAAAAGCAAGGCAAATAAGATACATAGATCCAATTGAAAAAGAAATTGAAAGAATTAAGGAAGCGATTGAAAAAGAAGCGGATATTAATATAAATACAAGATGGTTGGCTTTAAAACTTATAGAATCAGACCGGTCAATAAATGAAAGTATTAAAGAATATGTATCATTTGATTTGCTTGGAAACCAAAATATAAAAGAAACGGTGGAAAAATCAAAAAAAGAATTAGAAAAATCAGGATTAACAATAGAAAAGATAAAAGATTCGATTGCATTTAGCATAGCAGATGCTTCTAATGAGGCAGTTAAAGACGTAACAAACTATAAAAACCAAAAATGTCTTCAGCGTGACAGAAAAATTGATAAAATATTAACGGGGAAATTCACAGGGATTCCTGCTATGGCTTTGCTTTTAGCGGTAGTTTTCTGGATAACCATTTTTGGTGCAAATATTCCATCAGAGTTTTTGGGCAATATACTTTTTGCTTTTGAAGATGTTTTGCTTAAAATTTGTTTTACCTTAGGTGTCCCAGGTGTTATATATGAGCCTTTAATTTTTGGAATGTATCGTGTGCTTTCGTGGGTAGTTTCGGTAATGTTGCCGCCAATGGCTATATTTTTTCCGTTATTTACGCTGTTAGAAGATTTGGGATACTTGCCGAGAATTGCTTTTAACTTGGATAAAACTTTTAAAAAGTGCTGTGCCTGCGGAAAACAAGCACTGACTATGTGTATGGGCTTTGGTTGTAACGCCGTGGGAGTTACCGGAGCGAGAATTATTGATTCTCCGAGAGAGAGGCTTATTGCAATTTTAACCAACAGTTTTGTGCCTTGCAATGGCAGATTCCCGTTTCTGGTGTCAATAATTTCTATGTTTTTAATTTTCTCAATAAATGGAAAACTTAATTCACTTTACGGAGCATTGTTGCTTACAGGCTTTGTACTTTTGGGGATACTTATGACATTTGTTATGTCTAAAGTGTTATCAAAAACTATTTTAAAAGGCACACCTTCGTCATTTACTTTAGAACTTCCGCCATACAGAAAACCTAAAATAGGACAGATTGTAGTAAAATCTGTTTTAGACAGAACAGTGTTTGTTTTAGGGCGTGCAATTACTGCTGCAGCGCCCGCCGGATTAATTATATGGATTTTAGCAAACATAACAGTGGGGGATATCACACTTTTGGGGCATATAAATCGGTTTTTGGACCCATTAGGCAAGCTTATCGGTTTAGATGGAGTAATACTTTTTGCGTTTGTTTTGGGACTCCCTGCTAATGAAATTGTTTTGCCAATTATAATAATGTCTTATATGGCACAGGGAAGTTTAACAAAAATTGACGATTTGAATATAATTAAAACTTTGCTGATTGATAACGGTTGGACTAATGTTACAGCTATTTGCACAATGCTTTTTTCACTGTTTCACTGGCCGTGTGCCACAACTTTAATGACGGTGCATAAAGAAACAAAAAGTTTAAAATGGACATTTTGGTCTTTTTTGCTCCCAAGCGTGACAGGTTTTATAATTTGCTTTTTGGTTTCAAATGTTATGAAACTTTTTTAAAGGACTAATGTCTTGACAAAAACAGTTTCGTGTGGTATCATATTCAGGTAACTTGCGGGCGTGGCGGAATTGGTAGCTTTGAATGTGAGTGCTGCCTGTGGCAGAAGAAACGAACATGAGAAGGTGAAGCGGTCGAAATCTGTGATTTCGGGAACCGCAAACTGTCTCGCGGGCGCGTCTGACAAGTAAGTCAGACAAGAAATACAATTGAATATGCGGGCGTGGCGGAATTGGCAGACGCGCTAGACTTAGGTTCCGTCCTGTATGTGATTTTATTGTTGATTACGGTTTTCCCGTTTTCATAGATGAGGATTAAGCGATATGCTCCTCCTCGGTTTACCTCTACCGTGTAAAAATCAAGAGGTAAAACTTAATATGCGGATGTGGCGGAATTGGCAGACGCGCTAGACTTAGGATCTAGTGATTTTATCGTGGGGGTTCAAGTCCCTTCATCCGCACCACCGACAAAAAGCTTACAGGATTTGACTGTAAGCTTTTTTCGTGCCTGTTATTTGTCAGGCAGATACTTCTTCGAAATCGTCTTCGTATATCATACCAATTTCATCCATATAACTCTTTTCAAGGAATGGTGCCTTCATTCGTATTTCAAGGCGGAGTCCGTATTCATCCTCATGGATTATTATTTTTTCTAACAGCAGACACAAGTTCGTGTGGCTCAGTTCCTTTTCGCTTAATATCTTATCAAGTAGGCTTGCATTTTCGAGCATTGCCTTTTTTCTCTCTTTGATGGTTTTATCAATATTCTCTATTTTTGCAATCTCATTTTTGAACCCTTCGATTTCTCTGTTCCGCTTTTCTATCATTCTTTCATA
>JAFQRW010000003.1 GCA_017409875.1 Clostridia bacterium | reverse complement strand
CAGAGGCAATACGCTTTGCTTCAAGCTCCGGCATTGAATTAAGCTCATTGAATAAATCTTCCAAAATAGGCATATTGGAAGGCTCCGGGTTAAGTAAGTACGGTCTGTAAACATTTCGTACCGCTTTGTCAATTACGCTTTTTTCAATCGGCTCCAATCCGTTCTTGCCGCCGACTATAAGCTCACAGAGGGAAAGAATGAAATCCGACTTTAACATTACAGGGTTTTCTTCCTCCGAGTAGTTAAGGTTTATATCCATAGGATTGATGTAATTACGGGAGTTTGGCGCAATCTTAATTACCTGTCCGTTTAACTTTGATACAAGCGGATAATATTCTGCTTCCGGATCGCAGATGATAATATCATCATGCGTAACTAAAAAGCAGTTTGTAATCTCACGCTTTGCGCTGAAAGATTTACCGCTGTTATGAACAACAACACCGTTTGCCAAAAGAAAGTTATAATACTTTGGAACGGTCATATCATAAACATTGATTTTTTCCTCCAGCTTTACAAGCTCAACCTTTGTTACGGTGTTTCCGCCATAAAGAACAGCACCCGGTTTTATCTCTGCTGCTGCAACATAGTTTTCATCAGCACACAACAAAAGGTGTGTATCGGTGAGAGAAACAGAAGTCCCGTCTGAAAAATCAATCTTGTATAGTTCGTCAGTCTGCTTTTCAATGCGAATATCTTTCGCCTTTGAATGTACTAACTTTTTCTGTACCTCGTCATAGGAATATGTGTCTATCTCCTTAACACCCTTATCAAAAAGGCTGCCTATTTTCTCTATAACACCGTCTTTCAAAATAAGTTCGGTATCATAGGCAAGACAGCCCGGTGTGCCGAGTATAAGCCCGTTTGGATTTTTGAGCTTCTTTCGGTCAACCATTATCATATTATTTGAAAGAGCATTAAGCCCATAATAGAGAGCTTCGTTTCCTGTCTGAAAAAGCTCCTGTGTGGTAAACGGAACAAAAATTGCCGTTGATGATGTCGTCATACCTCGCTGAATTTCAATCTGATTTATACCAATGGGAACAGAGGACATTAAGCCCTGTTCCTGCTGAAAATCAAGAGGTTTTAATGCACAGTTATATTTCTGTGCAATACCCTGTGCTGCAAATACTGCATTAGCAAGTGCTCTTTTGTTTTTGGCAGTATTCATAACAAGGACAGTAATTAAAAACATTCTTTCATTACGGCCCTGTAACTGCTCCAAAAGGTTTTTAGCGTCAACACCGAATGTAGCAAGGTCTGACGGAATAATATCCATATCGTAACCGCTGCGTACAGCTTTTTTCTGTTCCTCAATCTTCATTTTGTCGAGGTCGGTAATCTTACGCTTTACCATTTTGATAGCTTCCGACTGGTCTATACTCTTGATGTGAAGATTTACCGCAATCGGTGTATCGAGGTCAAGAAAATCCTTTAACATACTGTCGGTAAGCTCCGGCGCAATTATCTGAACAAAAGAAACCTGCCCTAAATTGCTGCCGCACTTAAACGTTCTGCTGTCTCTGAAATCAAAGGAAGTCGGCGCAATAAAGTCTTTTGTAGAAAGTCCCGTCTTATGCACCAAATCCCAATTAAAGCGGAATTTCTCATTTGTGCCCTCATTGAAAGAGCCGTGAAGAAGCTCCAAACGTTCCAGCCCGGAAAGAGGTTTTGCGGAAACTCCGAGCGCTTTGAAATTTCCCAAAATATCCGCTTCAATACGTTCCAACTTTTGCTTTGCAGCCTTAATGTCGTCTGCTTCAATACCAAAGGTAATAAACTTGCGCTTGATAAGTCCGTTATTGCCTTTTGCAATCTGTTCTTTCAACATCTGCATATACTCTGTACGGATAGCGTCAAATTCGTCCTCCTGTTTAGGTATCTCAATCATTTTCTGATATTCTTCCATATCTACATTCTGATTGAGGAAAGATAGCTGAACGGAAATTGAATGGTCGAAATAGTTAAGAAAATCGCAGTAATTTTCAAAAATTTCGTTTTTGTCCTCGTTCCTTGCAAGCTGATAATTTATGTCAAAGAATTGCAATGTCTTTGTGAAAAACTTATCCGTAACACGACAAACACCGTCCGGGTACATTGCCTTATAGCAAATTGTCTGTTGCGCGCTCATAGCAATTTTGCCTTGCATTTTCGCTTTTTTCACAGCTTCCGCAATCTGCTTTTTCTGGCTTCGGGAAAGTGGTTTATCTGCCGGAATTTTTCGTTTTTGCTTTTTTGATTTTGTCTTTGCGTCCTGCAATCTTTTCTACCTCCTTATCTAAAATACTTTGTTTCATCATAGCCGAATATATATTTTCCGTTCGGTACGGTCTGACTTTCGGCCTTATAAATCGTGCGTTTATATACTGCTTCAATACCTTTTCAAGCGGCTGCCCGTTTTTCTCATACATAGCAAAGAGGAAGAACGGAAGCGCTGCTACAATTAAGAGCATACACGCGCCGCTGGTGCCGAGAATATTTCTTGTGAGAAAGTAAACTCCGACACCGGCTACTGCCGCAAGTGAAAAGCATATAAGCTGCCGTTTCGTAAGGTTAAACGCAACCTTTGATTTTACCGTAGTTAAGTCTTTGGGTACGGGTACATAAGGCATTGTTAAAAATCCTCCTTTCCTTAATGAGCATTGAATATTGATTTTGATATGCTTCCTGTCTTAAAGAGAGTAAAGCAAAGTACAACGGTATATGCCGCAATAGAAAATATGGTTGAATGAATGTCACTTGTTGCCGTAAAGCTGTTGACAAGTGCCGCGTATATTCCAACGCATACCATAATAAAGAAGCCCTGAAATGCGAGAGCAACAAGCCCCCTCAAATAGTTGCTTCCGACTTGGCCCCATTCACGATTTGCCATTGTCGCAAACGGGATAGCTCCGACAGAGCTATATAAATAAATTTCAATCATTCTGCCGAATATAACGACGGTGATACATACAGACAGAATTTTCATACACAGGCTGACGAGAGCAGTTTCCAGCATAAGTAAGAACAGTTCGCCCGTTCCCATTGCTTCAAGTGTTGGCCGTAAGTTCGTAAGAGCAGAGGAAATGTTAATATTGGTATTTCCCGCAATAACTCCGGCGCTGTTTGAAACAATATGCTGTCCGACATCAAATACCGCCATAATAAGGTTAAATGTGTTGCTGACAATAAGTACAGCAACACACGCCTTGAAAAAGTATTTGAAGAACATAAACGTGTCAACGTCGTGCATATTGTTTTTGTCTATAATCATACTGATTAGCTCATAGCATAAGACAAAGGTTATAATAAGCCCCGCAATCGGGACAATAACAGAGTTTGAAAGGTTTTCGATAATTGAAAAGACGCTGCTGTTCCATTGCTGCGGCGTCTTGCCAACCTCTGTTGCTATCGTCCCGACTTTTTGGTTTACGTCATTGAACATAGTCGATAAACTACCCTCGATAAGAGAGATTAGAAAATCATTTATCGCCTGCGTGATTTTATCAAAAATGCTATCCAACTATTAAAACAGTCCTGACAGCAAGGGTACAAGGGTTGTACCAATAACTACGACGCCGCCGCCCGCCATAAGCTGCTTGATACCCTGTGATTTTGCACCGGGGTTATCGTTTCCGTAACCCTCCATAAGATTTATGCCGCCCCATACACACAGACCGGCTCCGAGTGCAATTACAAGTGTCTGCAATACTGTGATTGCCTGTTGAAAAAATGCCATAAATAAATCCTCCTTTAATTCTCAACCGATTCTTGTTTTTCTTCGGGCATATCTACCTTGTAGAGCTCAAAAGCTTCATCAGGTTTGATTTTTGCCCTCCGCTGTTTGCGTTTCATATATTTTTCAATATCAAACGCATTTTCCTTTTTGGCGTCGGAGGTATATTTATAGTTCGGGTGCTTTGTTATATCGTACTTATCTGAAAGAAAAGGCCGAACACCGCGAAGCTGTAAAATACATTTTCCGCCGTCCATTACCGCCAATTCGTCTTGACTCATCAACTCCTTTCCGAGCTTTTGATAATTCAAGCCGTAAGAGTTCTGATT
>JAFQRW010000002.1 GCA_017409875.1 Clostridia bacterium | reverse complement strand
TTGCATTGACGCTGGGCATAATTACAGTGGGTTTGACACAGGAGCGACAGGCAACGGCTTAATGGAACAGGATGTTACCTTTAAGATTGCGGATAAGTTAAAAAATTTGCTTATAAATTCAGGCATTAGCGTTACAATGACAAGGTCGAATATAACTGATAATGTTGGCATAAATGCCAAGGATAGCATAAATCAAAGGGCAAGGCTTGCAAACTCTACAAAATGCGATTATTTTGTATCAATCCACTGCAATGCAGGTGGAGGCACAGGCGCTGAAACGCTTATTTGCGGTTTGGGAGGCAAAGCCGAAAAGCTTGCCAAAAAGGTGCAGAGCAAAATTGTTAAAAATTTAGCACTTTTTGACCGTGGAGTAAAGGTGCGCGCCGACTTAGGAGTTTTAAGGCTTACCGATATGCCGGCTATTTTGGTGGAAACTGCATTTATTGACAATCAAAAGGATGCAAAGCTTTTAAAAGAGAACATAAATGACTTTGCAAAGGCAATTTTTGAGGGGATTTGTGAGTTTTTAGAAATTGGTGAAACGAAAATTTTAACAGAGCCAAATGAAATAATTGAAAAAATATCTGAGATAATTGAAATTAATGATAAAAAAAGTGCGGTTTATTTACTTTCCCAGGAAAAACAAAAAAATTCAAGTTTTTATTGGATACTTTATAAAATTGCAAACAAGGAGGGGGCATAATGGATATAGGGCAAATTACAGATATGGTAATGAATCAGGGAATATGGTGTGCGCTTTTTTGCTACCTTTTTTACAGTGTAAGAAAAGAGTCTAAAGATGACAAAAATCAGCTTATGGAACTTTTAAACATTCAGACAGAAAAATTAGCCGACATAACAACTGCACTGGAGAATCTTTCAAATATTATAAAGGGAAGTTAAAAAGTCATTATACAAAACCATAAAAGGTTTGGCAACAGATTTATTAAAAAATATTAACTAAACATTTTGGTCAAAAAAACCAAAAAAAGTTTGCGTTTTAACTTGATTTAGGTTGCCAAACCTTTTATAATACTTCTATACAAGGACATCTTAAGTTTGGAGGAAGGTTTTATGAGTTCGCTGAAGTGGCTTTTTAAATACTTAAAAAAGTATAAGTGGGCGGCAGCCTTAGCGCTGATTTTTACACTGTTGCAGGTTTTGTTTGTGTTTGCCCAGCCTCTGCTTTTAGGAAGCTTTGTTGACCACGTTATAAAGGGTGGAAAATTCAATTTGCTGTGGAGGTATGCGTCTTTTCTGATTTGTACGCTCGTATTGAAAGAAGCATCGACCTATATAAAGCAGCTTTGTTGCGAGCGAATGTCCCAAGGGGCAATTCTTAATTTGAGAAACACTCTTTTTGACAAGCTGTCAAAACTGGATGCAGAATTTTTTGACCATTCAAGAACAGGTGACATTATGGCGCGACTTACAGAAGACACAGAAGCTGTAAGAATGTTTATTTCAGGTTCAATTCCAAGCTTTGTTTTGCAGATTTGTTATATTATTGTTGGATTTACTGTTATGTTTTCAGTAAGTATTAAGCTTACATTAAGCCTTTTTGTAATTGCGCCGTTTGTTGCGGTTTTGTCATTTAAATGGCAAAGTGTAAGAAAAAGCTTTATGTTAATACGTGAGGCTTCAAGTGAAATCAATTCGGTTACGCAGGAAAATATAAGCGGAAACCGTGTTGTTAAGGCGTACGGCAGAGAGAATTACGAACTTGAAAAGTTTGAAAAAGCAAACAAAAAGTATTTTGATAAAAGTATGGATTATTGTTTTGCGTGGATGAAAATCGGACCGCCTATGAACTTTTGTGTTAGTATGACAAATGTTATTTTTATAGGTTACGGCGGATATATGCTTATGAAGGGCGCGCTTACTATGGGACAGTTTACTACAGTTGAGGGTATCTTGTGGTGTATTGTGCAGCCCATGGCAGCATTTGTTAATATTGTAATGCAGTACCACAGATTTGTTGCCTCCAGTATCAAAATCAGAAAATTGGAAGATGCTGAGCCTAAAATTAAAAATCACAAAGTTTTAATAAAAGATACGTTTATTGACGGAAAAATTGAATTTAAAAATGTTTCGTTTGCGTATGAGGATAAAAAAGTATTAAAAACAATAAACTTTAGTGTAAAACCGGGACAGACCATTGGAATTATCGGCCCTACGGGGTCGGGGAAAACTACTGTTGTAAATCTTATTTCAAGATTTTATGATGTTACAGAAGGTGCAGTTTACATAGACGATGTCAATATAAAAAATATCGATATTACCACAATGAGAAAACATATTGCGTTTGCTATGCAGGACATTTTCCTGTTTTCTGACACCATTGAAGCAAATATTGCTTATGGGGTTCCGGGTGCATCTCACGAAGATGTTGTACGTGTTGCAAAGGCGGCAGATGCTCATGAGTTTATTATGAACTTAAGCGACGGGTACGATACCATAATCGGCGAAAGAGGCGTGGGGCTTTCAGGCGGTCAGCGCCAGAGATTGTCATTAGCAAGGGCGCTTCTTAAAAATCCGTCTATACTTATTTTAGACGACACTACCTCAGCTGTTGATATGGAAACAGAGTTTTTTATTCAGAATACTTTAAACGATGAATATTCGGATAAAACAAAAATTATTATTGCGCATCGCATTTCTTCTGTTAAAAATGCCGACCTTATTCTGGTTTTGAATAACGGTTATATTATTGAATGGGGAAATCACGAGCAGCTTATCAAAGAAAACGGGTATTATAAGAGTGTTTGCTTTGACCAGCTTGGCGACTTTAATAAGGCGCCCGGCTATAAGGGCAATTACCCAAGATTTAATGTAGACTTTGGAGGTGGAATATAATGTCAAAAAATACAGCTACCGCCGACGAAGTAATTAAAAAGAAGATAGACATTTCTTACATTAAAAAACTGTCAAAGTATATGAAATGCCATGTAAGGGCAATAATTTATACTATTGTTTTAATGCTTATAAGTGCATTTTTAGGACTTTTGTCCCCGTATTTTATGAGCGTTGTTATTGATGATGTTATTCCTGCAAAAAACTATAGTGCACTTTGGATTATACTTGCCATATTGGTAGTAGTTGAGCTTTTGGTGTGGAATAATTCTGTTTTAAGAGCTAAATTAATTCACAAAGTCGGTCAGCAGGTTATACACGATATAAGGCTTGACCTTTTTAAGCATCTTCAGGAATTGCAGTTTGCGTATTTTGATTCGCGTCCACACGGTAAGATTTTAGTGCGTGTTGTAAACTATGTAAACTCCATTGCAAATGTTTTGTCAAATGGGATTGTTGATGTTATAACAAACGTTTTTACCATAATTGTAATTGTTGGCTTTATGCTTTCCATGGACGTTCAATTTACAATAATATGTCTTGTGGGCATTCCTTTGTTTTCTGTATTTCTTACAATTTTAAAGAGAGCACATAAAGGGGCGTGGCAGGGTTATTCTGCAAAACAAAGTAACTTAAATGCCTATATTCATGAAAATATTGAGGGCATGAAGGTTACACAGTCTTTTGCCAGAGAAGAGGTTAACAAGAATATTTTTGACAAGCTGTGCCGTGAAAATAAATATTTTTGGATGAAAGCAAAGAAAATTGAGCTTTGTATACCGGCGGGTGTTAACTTTTTATCGGTTGTTGCAACAATCATTATTTACGTTTATGGCGCTTCTCGTGTAGCAAACGGTACGCTTGGAATGGGTGAGCTTTTAGCATTTGCGGCATACACCTCAAGATTTTGGTCGCCTATCGGACAGCTTACTAATTACTATAATCAGCTTGTAACATGCGCAGTTTATATTGAAAGAATTTTTGACCTTATGGAAGAGCCTGTTACTGTTAAAAACCTTCCGGGTGCAACTGAGCTGAAGACAATTAAAGGAGACGTGGAATTTCAAAACGTAAGTTTTAAATATGAAGAAAATGAACCTTATGTTTTAAATAATGTATCATTTGAAGTAAAAGCAGGACAAAGTATTGCAATAGTAGGGCCTACCGGTGCGGGAAAATCTACTATAATAAATCTTTTGTCAAGGTTTTATAACATACAAGAGGGCAAGGTGCTGATTGACGGAAATGATATTATGAAAGTTACGCTTGAGTCTTTAAGAAGCAAAATGGGAATTATGCTACAAGACAGTTTCTTATTTACCGGTACAGTTATGGAAAATATCCGTTACAGCAAGCTTGACGCAACAGACCAGGAAGTAATAGAGGCAGCAAAGACTGTCTGCGCACATGAGTTTATTGAAAAGTTGCCTGATGGATATAACACAATGGTAGAAGAGCGCGGTGCAACGCTTTCGCAAGGGCAAAGGCAATTAATTGCATTTGCAAGAGCGATTTTGGCAGACCCCGATATACTCATTTTAGACGAGGCAACGTCAAGCATTGACACCGAAACAGAGCTTGCACTGCAAAAGGGCATACAACAGTTGCTAAAAGGAAGAACTTCGTTTATTGTAGCACACCGACTTTCTACTATTAAAAACTGTTCTAAAATTATGTATATTTCTGACCACAAAATTCAGGAGCAGGGAACTCACGATGAGCTTTTAAAACTTGGTGGAAAGTATACAGACCTGTATAATTCGCAGTTTAAGTTTTTGAATACATAAGAAGATATAATGCTTCTGAGCAAGCCTGTTTTAGTGCTTGTAAAGAAAAATTAAAAAAAGCCTTTACTTTTTTGAAAATGTATGTTATTATATCTTGTAAACCTTTTGCTATGGTTCGGGAATCTCCGACCCGAATCGTTGTGAAATGGCGATTTTATATTATATTTGGAGGTATTTCAAAATGGAAAAAGAATTAAAACAGCAAATTATCGCGGATAACAAAATCCACGATACAGACACAGGTTCACCTGAAGTTCAGATTGCAATTTTAACAAACAGAATCAATCATTTGAACGAACACTTAAAAGTGAACAAAAAAGACTTTCACTCAAGAAGAGGTCTTTTAAAGATGGTAGGTAAAAGAAGAGGTCTTCTTTTGTATTTGCAGAAAAAAGATATTGAAAGATACAGAGCTATCATTGCTAAGCTCGGTCTTAGAAAGTAGTAAAAACGGAGGGAGATTTTTCAGCTCCCTCTTTTTTGCGTTAAAAGTCCTGAAAAATTTTTGATATTTTTGGGGTTTTAACGGAAAAAAGAGTGTGTTTTTCCCGTAACTGTGTTTTCAAAATAAAATTATATAAATGTGCGCCTGTGAGCGCAAAAGGCATGAGCAGAGGCTTGTGCAGAAAGGTTGGTATTTTTATGTTTAAGGTTTTTGAAACCACCTTAGCAGGTAGACCACTTGTCGTTGAAACCGGCAAAATGGCTCAGCTTGCTAACGGGTCATGCCTTGTAAGATACGGCGATACCGTTGTTATGGCAGCAGCTACAGCATCGGCAAAGCCAAGAGAAGGCGTTGACTTTTTCCCACTTAGCGTAGACTATGAAGAAAAGCTTTATTCGGTTGGTAAAATCCCCGGAAGCTTTATTAAAAGAGAAGGAAAACCCTCTGAGGCTGCAATACTCGCATCAAGATGTATTGACCGTCCTATGAGACCGCTTTTTCCTAAAGATTTGAGAAATGATGTTTCTATAGTTACAACCGTAATGAGCGTTGAGCAGGACAACTCTCCTGAAATCGCTGCTATGGTTGGTGCAGCTACTGCTGTTGCAATTTCTGATATTCCTTTTAACGGTCCTGTTGCAAGCGTGTTTGTTGGCTTGATTGACGGCGAGCCTGTTATCAATCCAACAGTTGCACAAAGAGAACAGAGCACATTAGAGCTTACTCTTTCTGCTACAATGGACAAGGTTGTTATGATTGAAGCGGGCGCTAAAGAAGTTCCCGAAGATTTAATGTTAAAAGCAATTTTTGCAGGTCATGAGGCTTGTAAAGAGCTTTGCAAATTTATTCAAAGTATTGCTGACGAAATCGGCAAAAAAGAAAAAATTCAGTATACTCCCGTGGTTGTTGCTGAGGATGTTTATGAAGCTACAAAAGAAGCTGTTATTGACAGAATTAAATGGGCACTTGATACAGACGATAAAAATGTTCGTGATGAGCAGCTTGCTGTTGTTATTGAAGAAGCTCACGCAAAATTGGACGAACAGTTCGAGGGCAGAGAAACTGAAATTGACGATGCTATCTATAAGCTCCAGAAATATGTTGTACGTCGTTGGATTTTAGACGAAGGAAAACGTGTTGACGGAAGAAACTTAAACCAGATAAGACCGCTCGCTGCTGAAGTAGGAATACTCCCAAGAACTCATGGCTCAGGTATGTTTACCAGAGGTCAGACACAGGTTTTAACTGTTGCAACCTTAGGTTCAATCAGCGAAACTCAGATTTTAGACGGTATTGATGTTGAAGAATCAAAAAGATATATGCATCACTACAACTTTCCGTCATATTCAGTTGGCGAAACAAGACCTTCAAGAGGTCCCGGAAGACGTGAAATCGGTCACGGAGCTTTGGCTGAAAGAGCACTCGTTCCAGTTATCCCATCAGTTGAAGAGTTCCCTTATGCTATAAGACTTGTTTCAGAAGTTTTGTCATCAAACGGCTCAACTTCACAGGGAAGTATCTGTGGTTCAACTCTTGCTTTAATGGATGCAGGTGTTCCGATTAAAGAACCTGTTGCAGGTATTTCGGTTGGTTTAGTTACAGAAGAAGACAGATTTGTTACAATGCTCGACATTCAGGGTTTAGAGGACTTCTTCGGCGATATGGACTTTAAAGTTGGCGGTACTAAAAATGGTATTACAGCTATTCAGGTTGATATAAAAATTGACGGTTTAACTCCTGAAATCATCAAAGAAGCTTTTGAAAAAACAAAGCAGGCTCGTCATTACATTTTAGACGAAGTAATGCTCAAAGCAATTCCTGAGGTAAGACCAAGCGTTTCAAAATATGCTCCTAAAATCATTCAGTTTAAGATTGATGTTGAAAAAATCCGTGAGGTTATCGGACCCGGCGGAAAGGTTATCCAGAAGATTATCGCAGACACAGGCGTTAAAATCGACATTGAAGAAGACGGTAGCGTATTTATTTCAACACCTGATGATGAAGCGGGCAAGGCTGCACTTGATATTATCAAGGGCATTGTTGCAGAGCCTGAGGTTGGTATGATTTACAAAGGTAAAGTTACAAAGATTATGGACTTTGGCGCTTTTGTTGAATTTTTACCAGGTAAAGAAGGTCTTGTTCACATTTCAAAGCTTGATAACAAACGTGTTGAAAAAGTTACAGATATAGTAACAGAAGGCGATGAAATTATGGTTAAACTCGTTGAAATTGATCGTCAGGGCAGAATGAATCTTTCAAGAAAAGATGCACTCGCACCAAGCGAACAAGAGTAAAATTGGTTTAATTATAGCAAAAACTTGAAATTTGTAATTTAAAGTATTATAATACTTTTGATAAATATTAAGGAGGAAATTAATATGTCAGTAAAAGTTGCTATTAATGGTTTCGGCCGTATCGGTCGTCTTGCATTCAGACAGATGTTTGGTGCAGAAGGTTATGAGATCGTTGCAATCAACGATTTAACAGATCCTAAAATGCTTGCTCACCTTTTAAAGTATGATTCATCACAGGGTAGATATGACGGTCATACTGTAGAAGCAGGCGAAGACAACATCGTTGTTGACGGAAAAACAATCAAAATTTATGCTATTAAAGACGCTAAAGAATGCCCATGGGGTGCTTTAGACGTTGACGTAGTTTTAGAGTGCACAGGTTTTTATTGCTCAAAAGAAAAGAGCCAGGCTCACATCGATGCAGGCGCTAAAAAAGTTGTTATTTCAGCTCCAGCAGGCAATGACCTTAAAACTGTTGTATTCAGCGTAAATGAAAATACACTTACAAAAGAAGATACAATCATTTCAGCTGCATCATGCACAACAAACTGCTTAGCTCCTATGGCTAAAGCTCTTAACGATTATGCTCCTATCCAGAGTGGTATCATGGCTACAATCCATGCTTACACAGGCGACCAGATGATTTTAGACGGTCCGCACAGAAAAGGCGATTTAAGAAGAGCAAGAGCAGGCGCTGTTAACATCGTTCCTAACTCAACAGGTGCTGCTAAAGCTATCGGTTTGGTTATTCCTGAACTTAACGGCAAACTTATCGGTGCTGCTCAGCGTGTTCCTGTTCCAACAGGCTCAACAACAATTTTAACAGCTGTTGTTAAAGGTAAAGATGTAACAAAAGAAGGCATCAACGCTGCAATGAAAGCTGCAGCTTCAGAAAGCTTTGGCTACAACGAAGACCAGATCGTATCTTCAGATATTATCGGTATCCGTTACGGTTCATTGTTCGATGCTACACAGACAATGGTAGCACAAATCGGCGAAGACCTCTATCAGGTACAGGTTGTTTCATGGTATGACAACGAAAACTCATACACAAGCCAGATGGTTAGAACAATCAAATACTTCGCAGAACTTTAAGAAACATAAAAGACGCTTTCGGGCGTCTTTTTTTATTCTTCTCAATGGCGAATATACATTCGCCATTGGTTTTACAAATTTGTTCGCATTCGCCTTGTGTCTCACTTCGCTTGACACAATCAAATTTATAGGTGTAAAAAGTCAGGTACACACCCTGACTTTTTATGATTTGATGGGAGGCTGCGGAGTAAAACTTCAAAGCAGGCAAAATCGAAAAGTACTTTTCGATTTTAAAAAGGAAGAGTCGTGCAAAATTGTAGGGCACAGCGTTTACGATGTGCCGAAATAAAAGCACGAACTCTGACGCGGCACATGTCCTGGGATTTTATGATTTAATTTATTTCAGCAACGCTTCGCAGAATTGTTATGCTAACCGCCCAAAGAGCGGCCTGCATGCTATGCCATATTATTTGTCATTTTTGTATAATGCCGGTACTTTATGAAACTTTTTTGGTAAATCTTTCGTCATATATAAGCGCAACGGGAATTTATACATAATATATAGTACAAACACGGATAATTTTTGTTACAAACCTGTCGTAATATTACATAAAACTTGTTAAATTTGCAGTTATTTTACAATTGTGTTACAAAGTGCGTTTTGTTATTGACAAATAATTGGTATATGTTGTATAATTTCAGCGTAAAGTAAGCTACATATCCGTGTAGCAAAAAATTATTATGAAAGGGGATTTTTTACTATGAAAAATCTTACAAGAGTTCTTGCATTAGTATTAACTTTTGCTATGATGATCAGTTCTGTTGCTTTCGCAGCTACATTTACTGATATCGAAGCTGGTTCTACTTATGCAGAAGCTACAGCAGTTCTTGGTGACCTCGGTATCCTCAACGGTTACGAAGATGGTACATTTGGTGCAGACAAAGTTATCACAAGAGCTGAAGTAGTTGCAGTTGTTAACAGACTGCAGGGTTTATCAGATGCTGCTAAAGCAGCTGGTGGTGCAACTCAGTACACAGACGTTCCTTCTACAGAATGGTACGCTGGTGACGTAAACCTCGCTACACAGATGGGTATTATCTCAGGTGACGGCAATGGTTTATTCAGACCAAATGACCAGGTTAAGTATGAAGAAGCTGTTAAAATGGTAGTTGCAGCTCTCGGTTATGACCAGAATTATGTATTAAAAAGAGGCGGATGGCCAACAGGCTATCTCGTAATCGCTACAGAATCTGGCGTTACAAAAGGCTTGTCAGCTGGTGCAGGCGAACCTGCTTACAGAGGCATTGTTGCAAAACTTGCTTACAACGCTTTGACAGCTCCAAGATTTGTTGTGAGTGCATATGGTAATGTTTCTGGAGAAGTTTCATATAGACCAGATCCTTCAAAAATTACACTTGAAGAAAACCTCAAGGTAAGCAAATTGACAGGTTATATCGCTGCTAACTCTGTTACAGCTTTAGTAGGAAACAAAACAGATAACGACAAAGTTAACTTTGTTATTAACTCTGTTAAAGTTGGTAAAGAAATGGATGGCTGGTGGACAGAAGACGGTGGTATCGTAACAGCTCCTATCACATTTATTTCTACAAAAACAGATGTAGCTGAAACTCTCGGTTACACAGTAGATATCTATGTTAAAGAAAATGCTGATGGCGACTATGAAATTGTTTCTTATGCATTAAACAATGCTAAGAATAAGACAGTTGCTATCGAAGATCCTTCAAAAATCCAGACATCAGGCACATTTGCTTCTGATATCGATGGTTTAGGTGAAGACTTCATTTCTGTTTATGACAACGAAGTTGACACAATTAACACAAAATACAACCTTACAGTTGCAGAATCAGTATACGCTAAGTTAATCGTTAACGGCGACTACATTGGTTCAGTAGTTGGCAAAGGTTTAGAAAACATGTACAATCTTTCAGGCATTAACGATGCTGACCTTGGCAAGAAAATTGCTCCTAAGTACGGCAAAGTTACATTGCTTGACAACGGCAATGATGGTTTCTATGATGTTGTATTTGTAGAATCATACGTTGTAGCTCGTGTTACAAACGTTGTTAACACAGAATCTGCAAAGAAAATCTTCATCAGCGGTGGTAGCATTGACCTTACAAACCACATTAAAGGCGAAAAAGGTTATGCATATTCTATCGAATTAGATGGCAAAAAAGCAGAAATTGGCGATCTTGAAAAAGACGATGTTATTGCTGTTGCAATGTCAACAAAAGCTGGATCAAATCCTGCTGCAAAATATGACATCAAAGCTACAAGAAACACAGTTTCTGGTTTAGTTACAGAAGCAGTTACTGACTACGCTACAACAAACAACTACAACAATGCTGCTGATTGGGAATTCTCAATCGATGGCAAAGCTTACACAATTTCTAACTTAGCTGATCCTTCAACTTCAAAACTTCATGAAGTAGGCGCTGGTAAAGAAGTTACATTCTATCTTGATGCATTTGGTAATGTTGCATACACAGACATTACATCAACAACAGCTAAGAACTACGGTTTCGTTGCTGGTACAAATGAAGATTCAGGTTCAATCGATGGTACAACATACCAGATCAGAATCTTAGACAAAGAAGGCAAAATGGAAGTTTATGAGCTTGCTGACAATGTTAAATTTGCTGGTGAATCAGCTGATGGTAAAACAGGTACTACAGCTGAAAAATCAACAACAGCTACTGTAGATAATGATGACGCTATTGTAGACAATGCTGCAGAAGCTTATGATTACATCAACACCTACATGGGTGCAGGTGCATTTACAACAGCAACAGATAACTGGACAATTAAAGAAATAGCTGGTGATGATAATACTAAGAACTACGCTAAGAGAATTGTTACCTTCAGAGTAAACTCAGCTGGTAAAGTTTCTGAAATCGTTCTTGGTTCAACAACAGGTACTGCAGGTTCATGGCTCACATACAACGTAGCTGACGTTGTAACAGGCACTAACGGCAAATTCAATGCTAAAACAAATTCTATCAATGGTATTTTCGTATCAGAAGATACAGTAGTATTCAATCTTCCTATCGATACAAATGCTGATAAAGACAACTTTGAAGTTGGTACAATTGCTTCATTAGCACATGATGAAACATACAAAGTAGCATTCTTCTCAGTTGACGAAAACGGTGTTGCTGGTGCAATCGTTGTTACTAACAACGCTGCAACAGTTGGTAAAGATTCTAACCTTGCTGTTGTTACAAAAGTTTCAACATCACAGGATGCTAACTTTGAAAATGTTTACAACATTTCATTCTTCCAGAATGGCGAAGCTAAAACATTAGCTACAACAGCTGAACTTTACAACGATCTCCAGACAAATGGTATTGCAGTTGGTGATGTATTTGAATATGCATTAGACGCTGAAGGCGCAATCAATGCTATTGGTTTGGAAGGCACAAAGAACGCTTCTTACAACAACGGTGGTATCGAAGCTATTAAGAATGTAAGTTATATCTATGATGATACACAGAAACAGGACTATGTATTTGGTGTTGTTTATGGTGCATCTGATAACAGAGTTCTTAAGATTGGTCCTGATAAGACAACTACTAAAGTTCATGCAGTTTCAGAAGATGCTAACTTCTACATGGTTGACTTAACCAAGAAGAAGAACGGCGCTAAGAACTTCATCACAGTTTCTGACTATGCAGAAATTCTCGCATACGAAGAAGATGGTGCTGGTGCTCTTATTCCTGAATATGACTACGCTGTATACATGAAGTATAGCAATGACGAAGTTATCGACGTTGTAATCTTCAAAGGATTTATTAACAGATAATCTTCGACAATAGTCGGATTTTAAAAGAACCGAGGATTTTCCTCGGTTCTTTTTTGTATAAAAATTAATAATGAATAGTTATTAATAAAATCTGTCCTTTACTTGACCAAAATCTTAAATTTTGATATACTAAAACAAAAAACGGAGATAATTATGCACAACAAACTGACAAAAGCTGATATTAACAAAATGCAGGAAGAAATTGAATACAGAGAGGTTGTTTTAAGACCAAAAATCTTAGAAGATGTAAATACTGCAAGAGGCTATGGCGACCTTTCTGAAAATGCGGAATACAAAATAGCAAAGCAGGAGAAAAACAGAAACGAAAGCAGAATAAGGCATCTTAAAAATATGATAAAAACCGCAATTATTATTGAGGATAATTCAAAAGATGACGAGGTTGGACTTTCAGATACTGTAACTCTTTATATAGAAGAAGATGATGTTGATGAAACATATACCGTAGTTACTAATATAAGAGTAGATATTAAAGGTAACTATATAAGCTATGAATCACCCGTTGCAAAGGCGATTTTAGGGAAAAAAGAGGGCGACAGAGTAAAAGTTAAAGTTTCAGATGACTATTCTTACTACTGCGTGATTAAAAAGATTGAAAAAGGAACAGAAGATGACTCAAGACCAATAAGAGGGTATTAAGAGAGTGAAGGTGTTAGTTTTAGATAACACTTCGAGGCGTTACTAAAAAGGCATTAAATCATAAAAAGTCAGGGCGTGTACCGCGTCAGAGTTCGTGCTTTTATTTTGGCACACCGTAAACGCTGTGCCCTACAATTTTGCACGACTCTTCCTTTTTGGTCGAAAAATTTATTTTTCGACCATTGCAAAATGAAAACAGATGTTTTCATTTTGAGAGGAGAAACCGCGAATAAATAATGGCAATGGATTTAATCCATTGCCATTAACTATATAGCGTGTTGCGACGAAGCGTACAAATTTGCAGCACCAATTTGAAATGGTAATTTCAAATTGAGAGGTGTAAGCCGTTAATCGTTATCGACTTCCCAGGAGATTATCTTGCCGTCTGATACCGAGATTTCTGCTTTATATTCAGTTTTCCCTTTGCGGAATTCTATTTCGTACACCAAAATTCCGTTTTCGTAGTCTTTTTCAGTGCGGTCAAAAATAACATCCTGCTCTGTAAGGCCTGCCTTTTTAAGTGCAATATTTTTAGCTTCTTGCTCGCTTATCTGGTTTGCATCGTTAACACTTGGCGTACCGCCCATTGGTGCGTTTTGCATAGAGTTATCTGCAATACGCATAGCCACAGCACCGACAGCTAAACAGGTAAATGCTAAAATAATTACTATCCATAATGGAACTCTTTTTTTCATAAAATTCCCTCCTATTAGTATAGTACGAAAAATTTTTTAAATTATTCGTAGCGAATAAGCTCAACTATTTTAAACTCATGGTTTACGGCGGGCAGAAAAACTTCAAAAATATCTTTTGTTTTAATTTTCAGGCTCGAGGTGTTTATATTAGGATGGCATCCGATATATTCACTGTCCATTAAATCTTTGTCAACCAAAAGCTTTACTTTGTTTTGAGTATCATTCATAAGCCCTGTTACACTCACCGAGCCGGGAGTTAAACCCAAATATTCTTCCATATCTTCAGCACCTGCAAAAGAAAGTCTTGAAGAATTTATTTGTGCCGACAAATCTTTTGTTTTAAAGGGTTTATCGCCTGGCATCATCAAAAGATAAAATTCAGTTTTCTGGCGGTTGCACAAAAACAGATTTTTGCAAATCTGGGTGCCAAGTGCTTTATCGATTTCAAGGCAAAGCGCCATTGTATTTGCTTCCTTGTGGTCAATTCTTTCATATTCTATATTTAGTTTATCCAAAAGGTCATAAACCATTATTTCTTTTTCAAGCCTGCCTGATTGGTCTAAAGGTCGTCCTTTTTGTAAAATCATAAAATCTCTCCTTTTGATTAGATTTTACCATAAAAAAATCCCGCCTGCAAGCGGGATTTTAACTTTGAATTAAAGCTTATTGCTCTTAGCAGCTTTTGAAACAAGCGGAGCTAATGCAAAGAGTGCAATGGCGTTGGGGAGTACCATAAACTGATTAAAGGTATCCTGTGTAAGCCAAACAAGTTCGTTTTCTTGAACAATGGTACCAACAAATACAAATACAACTGAAATTATTGAATAAATGATTTTTGCTTTTTTACCGAAAAGGTAGTTAAAGTTGATTTCACCAAACATATTCCAGCTGATAATTGTTGTAAATGCAAAGAACATAAGGCAAATTGCAACGTAAGCATTGCCAAGCCATGTGCCAAACACACTGCCGAATGCCATCTGCGCAATATTTGTTTTGTTGATGCTTGCAGCAGCAATTAACTGCTCATAAGTCGCACCGTTAGCACCAGCAAGAGCGCCATTTGTAGTATAAGTGCAAGTTATAACAACTAAAGCTGTCATAGTAAGAACTACGAATGTATCTAAGAATACACCAATCATAGCAGCAACGCCCTGATCGTGAGGCTTTTTAACGTTTGCCATTGCGTGAGCATGGGGGGTTGAACCCATACCAGCTTCGTTTGAGAAAAGACCGCGTTTTGCACCCTGACTGATTGCAGTTTTAAGAGCAATACCAATTCCGCCGCCGATTAAAGCCTGAGGCTGAAATGCATATTTGAAAATCATGCCGATAGCCTCGGGTACTCTTGTTATGTTAACAGCAAGGACTGTAAGACTGCCGATTATGTATAAAATTGCCATAATCGGAACGATTTTTTCTGCAGTTGCTGCAATTCTCTGAGCACCGCCAATGACGATGAATGCAACTATAATAGCAAGAACTACACCTGTAATCCATGTAGGAATGCCAAAAGCGGTGTTAATTGTAGCACCGATTGAGTTTGACTGAACCATGCCACCGGTAAAACCAAGTGAAATTACGGTAGCGATTGCAAAAAATCCTGCAAGGAATTTGCCAAAGCCGCCTTTAAATGCGTTCTTTATGTAATAGATTGGTCCGCCGTGAACTGTACCGTCTGCATCTATAATTCTTGTTTCCTGAGCGAGTACTGCTTCTGCGTAAATTGTTGACATTCCTAAAAATGCGATAATCCACATCCAGAAAATAGCACCGGGACCGCCGGTTAAAATCGCACCTGAAGCACCAACAATATTACCAGTACCGACCTGACCTGCAACAGCGGTTGCAAGTGCCTGAAATGAGCTCATACCGCTTTTTTGCTTTCCGCCTTTTAAAGAAAAGTTTCCAAAAACTTTTTTCATTCCCTCACCAAAGCAACGCACCTGAACAAAACGTGTTTTAAACGAGAAAAAGAGACCTACTGCCACAAGCAATATGATAAGCACATAGTCTGCCATATACGTATTGATTGTGTTCATGATTTTGAGTAGCATTTGTTCCATAATACTAATCCTCCTAAAAAATAATAAAATAAAAAATTGCCGATTTATTAATCAGCAACTCCGGAAAAATTCGGGATTAAATATACCCGCTCTGTCCTTTTGCCTGAGAGATTCAGCTTTTTAAAAAAGCCTTGCACCTTCGGCACTCATTTAAGAGATTCTCCAGAGGTCCCTACGCAAACGGTCTTGAAAATCCCGCTTTGCCTCAAAGGGAATATTAAATTAAGGGTAGTATAACACCTTTTTTGACATTTGTCAACAAAAAATCAAAACATTTTTGCATTTCTAAATGTTTAACCAATATTAAAAGCTGCGAAGCTTCTCTAAACATTATAAAATCATAAAAACTCAGGACCTGTGCCTGAGTTTTTATTCATATAAATTTGATTGTGTCGAGCACGTGTGCGAGGCACAAGGTGCGAACGAACAAATTTGTAAAGCCAATGTGCAATGGTAATTGCACATTGAGGAATGTGGAACATTCCTATAATTGAATTTGATTTTTATGTTCGCGTGAGCGATACATATTGTCGAAAAATGCTAAATTATCAAGTGATGCACCTGTTCCTGTTGCAACACATGAAACTGCGTCTTGGGCAACTTCAACTTTGATGCCTGTTTCTCTTTGCAACAGCTTATCAAGACCATAAATAAGGCTTCCACCGCCTGTTAAAACAATACCTCTTGTGCTAATGTCGCCAATGAGCTCGGGAGGGGTGTCTTCTAAAACGGTGTGAATTGCATCGCAAATCTGAAGTACAGGTTCTTCTAACGCCTCAAATGTTTCTTCAGAAGTGATTGTGATAGTTTCAGGCAGCCCTGAAACTAAACTTCTTCCTTTAAATGTGCAGCTTACAGGCTCGTCCCTGAAATACACACTTCCTATTTGCATTTTTATATCCTCGGCAGTTCTTTCGCCGATTGCAACAGAGTATTTCTTTCTAATATATTTAATGATAGCATCGTCAAATTTATCGCCCGCACATTTAATTGAAGTGCTTGTAACAATTCCGCCCAAAGAAATAACAGCAACATCTGTTGTTCCGCCACCGATATCTACAACCATTGAGCCGTAAGGCTTTGTTATATCAATTCCTGCACCGATTGCAGCGGCAATGGGCTCTTCTATTAAATGCACATCTCTTGCACCTGCGTGCATACAAGCATCAATAACTGCACGCTGTTCAACCTCTGTCACGCCGCTTGGAACGCACACAACAACACGGGGTTTAAAAAGCTTTGACGCATTTACCTTTTCCAGAAAATATTTAAGCATTTTTTCGGTCGTTTCGTAATCTGAAATAACACCATCACGAAGCGGACGGATGGCAATAATGTTGCCTGGTGTTCTTCCTATCATTTCCTGGGCTTCAATTCCCACTTTTAAAACCTTTTTGGTATTGCCGTCAAGAGCAACAACAGAAGGCTCTCTTATTACAATGCCTTTATCTTTAACATACACCAAAACAGTGGCAGTTCCAAGGTCAATGCCTATATCTGTTCCAACGCCGAACAGGTTTTTAAAAAAATCAAACATAAATTTGCTCCTTTTAGTTGCTTTGTAATTTATATTATACCTTATTTTTATAAAAAAGCAACAATTTTTCTTGCAAATTTGTATTGCTTTTTAAAAAAGGTTGTGGTAGAATATAAGAAGATAAATTATCAAGGAGATGAAAATAATGAAAAAAATGGTTTCTTTAATGCTTGCGGTAGTTTTAGTACTTTCATCAGTTTCATGTTTTGCAGCAGCACCTGAAGCTAAAGTTCATGAACTGCAGAACAATGTTTACATTGAAGGTAAAGTTGATAAGGTTATTGATGGTGAAATTTTAAGACTTACACTTGAAGACAGTGAAGGTAAGCCTGTGTATATTGCTGAATATGATGTTGACAACAGCGGAAAATATGCAATAAAATTCAAATATCAAGGCAATATGGAAGGTCTTAAATTAAACCTTGCTTACGGAGAAGAATGGGTTACAGATTCAGCAGTTAAGGCTACTGCAACAAGCCAGATTATGGAAGCTGATGTTTATGTTACAGATGAAAATGACCGCAGCTACGCAACCGACATTGATCAGACAATGGCGACGTTAGGGTATGGCCCGCTGGAGGTAAAGGTTAAAATTGACGACGTTGAAACGGTTGTACATACATTTGAGGGTAATGTAGAATATAAAAGCAAATATCTGTTGGAAGAACGTACAGGCTTAAAAGCAGTTGTAAATATTAAAAACAAATATGCTTATGAAGAAGAAGTTTCAATTATGGTAGCAGCTTATGATGAAAACAACAAGCTTTTGGCTTGCGAAATTGAAACAGTAGAAACAGAATATGCTGAGAATGGCGGGATTCAGAGCGGCGAAACAGCTGTAATTTCTGTTCCTGACGGTACAGCCAAAGCAAAGGCATTTTGCTGGAGCAGCACATCTAACCTTATCGCACTCGGCGAGCAGGCAGATGGCAAGCTTGACACTGTAGATATCTTCACAATCGGCGACTCATTTGGTGCTGACTGGTGGAGATTGCAGTGGCCTCAGTCAGGTTGGGGTGAGCATCTTCAAAACTATTTCAACTCAGAATATGCAACAGTTCACAACTACTGCGTATCAGGCGCTTGGGCACAGACTATTATGAGTAATGAAAACGATTCTAAATACCTGGCCAATATTGAGAAAAAGAAAGAAGATCCTGAGTATAGTCTTACAAAGGGTATGCACGGTTGGGGTACATGGGAAAGAATGTCAGTGACAGAGAAAGCAAAAAATGGTTATGGCGAAGGCGACTATATTATAGTATCTCTCGGCATTAACGATACCGACGAAACCGGTGTAGATGAAAATGGTAACAAAATAAATTCAGTTGATTGGTTCGGTCTTGGACTTGAAGATATGGTTAAAAGTGCTAAGGCAGATGGATTAAATATTATTCTTTGCTCACCAATGCCAAACCCGAACAGTGGAGTTGACATAAGTGACGATGAGAAAAAATTTAGTGCTAAAGCAAAAGAAGTTGCGGAGAAATATGGCGTACCTTATTTGGATATGGTAACTAACATGAAAGAAGACTACAAGAAAGACTTTGACTACAGCGAAGAAATGACAGCAGCTCAAAAGGCTGAAATTAACGACAAAGTATATAGAGAATATCATCTTGTAAGAGATGAAATGTTAAAATCTATTGAAGATGGTGGCTTTGGTTTGACGGAAGAAGACCTTAAATATCATGAACAGGCAGGATCATTTGCCAGTGCGGACTTAAACTACAGAAACTTCCATCCTAACGTAAAAGGTGCTGATAATATGGCACGCTGGATTGCAAAGCTTCTTAAAGATACAGATTCAGATTTGAGATTCTATGTGAGATAATTAAAAAAACCGAGCATTTTGCTCGGTTTTTTCTTGCAAAAAACTGGCTATCGTGGTACAATATATTAAAAAACAGGGGTGATAAAATGTCGATACAACAAAACATAGAAAAAATTAAATCAGAAATCGGCTCGGCTCAGCTTATCTGCGTGAGCAAATATCACACCGAAGATGAGATTATGGAGGCTTATAATTTGGGCCTGCGGGATTTTGGCGAAAACAAGGTGCAGGATTTAATTAAAAAGCAGGAAAATCTTCCCAAAGATATAAGATGGCATTTAATAGGGCATCTTCAGACTAACAAAGTAAAATATTTAATAGGAAAAACCCATCTTATTCAGTCGGTTGATAAAGTAGAGCTTGCCGACCTTATAAACAAAAAATCTTTTGATGCGGGAGTAACAACCGATATTCTGGTACAGGTAAACTCAACAGGAATTGAGTCAAGATTTGGGGTAGAGCCTGAAAAAACAGTAGAATTTATAAAAGAGATTTTAAAGTTTAAAAACTTAAATATAAAAGGTCTTATGGGTATGGCGCCTATTTGTGATAATCCAAGACCATATTTTGAAAATTTGAAAAAGCTGTTTGATGAGTGTAAATCGCTTGGCATTTTAAACGGCGATATTCTTTCAATGGGTATGAGTTTGGATTATAAAAGTGCAGTTGATTGCGGAAGCACTATGGTAAGAATAGGCAACAAAATTTTTGCGTAAAGGAGAACTTAAAATGAAATATGTTGTGTTTTTAGGCGACGGTATGGCAGACTTTGCCGTAAAAGAACTTGGCAATAAAACACCGCTTGAGGTTGCAAAAAAACCAAATATAGACTTTTTGGCATCAAAGGGAACAATGGGAATGATTAAAACTGTCCCTGATGGTATGAAACCGGGAAGTGATGTTGCAAATTTAGGTGCAATGGGTTTTGACCCGCAAGAATATTACACAGGCCGTTCACCATTAGAGGCGGTCAGCGTAGGAATTGATTTAGATGACAGCGACATTACTTTTAGAGTTAATCTTGTTACACTTTCAGACGATGAAAATTATGAAGATAAAACAATGATTGACTACAGCTCTGACGAAATTACTACAGAAGAGGCAGCTGAGCTTATAAATGATATTGCAAAACAGCTTGATACAGATATCTATAAATTTTACCCCGGTTTTTCATATCGCCATGTGCTGGTATGGAATGGCGGGCATACAGATTTTCAGCTAACTCCTCCGCATGATATTACAGGCAAAAAAGTTGCTGAATATCTTCCAAAAGGCAAAGATAGTCACGTTTTGCTTGATTTTATGAAAAAGAGCTGTGAAATTTTAAAAGACCATCCTGTAAACAAAAAAAGAATTGAAAGAGGTTTAAGACCTGCATCGAGTATATGGGTGTGGGGCGAGGGCAAAAAAGCAGTTCTTCCCGAGTTTGAAAAAATGCGTGGCGTGAAGGGGGCAGTAGTTTCTGCCGTTGACCTTATAAAGGGTATTGGGATTAGCGCAAAAATGACTTGCGCTGAAGTAGAAGGTGCAACAGGTAACATTCATACAAATTTTGAGGGCAAAGCTGAGGCTGCAATTAATTTGTTAAAAGATCACGACTTTGTTTACATTCATGTTGAAGCTCCCGATGAGTGCGGACACAGAGGAGAAGTGGAAAACAAGGTTAAGTCTATTGAAATAATTGACCAAAAAATAGTTGGGCCTGTTTTGAACTATCTTAATAGCTTAAACGAGGATTATAAGGCTTTGGTTATGCCGGACCATCCAACACCGCTTGAGCTGATGACCCACGTTGCAGACCCCGTACCATTTATTGTTTTCCAGAAAAGCAAGCAAATGGATGAAAATACAAAAGTTTACACAGAAGAAAATTGCAAAAAAAGTGGAATTTACTATGAAAACGGCTACAAACTTATGGATGACTTTATTGACTGAGAAAAGTTATATATGTATAAAAAGTCAGGCTTTTGCCTGACTTTTTATAGTTTAAACAAAAAATTATCTGTTATTCTGATTTTCGTTATTTTTCTGGTTGTTTTTTTGCTGGTTGTTCTGGTTGTTCTGCTTGTTCTGATTTTTGAGTTCTTTGTTCTTTTCCATTTTTTAAGCCTTCTTTCCTTGAAAAATTATATATATAAAGGTCATATAACCGTTAGTTATTGTTGCCGTTTTTTTTGAATTTTATTATTTTTTTGATTAACAATATTTCAAAATTTTGGTTAAAATTGTTGATTTTTATAATACTTGGTGGTATAATATATGATGGGTTAGGTTGTGAAAGTGCTTTTTGATAAGCGCTTAAAATACATAATACTATTTTACTAAAAGGAGGCTTTTAAATGGCTGGAATATCCAACTGGTTTGTTGTGGTTATGGGCTTAGGAACTGTTTTTATCGGTCTTATCTGCATAATTCTTCTTTGTTCGGTCTTAGGAATTTTGTGCAAATCATTTGTAAAGCAAGAGCCTGAAACGAAAAAAGAGGCAGTATCGTCTGCAGTTTCAAGTGGTTTGCCTATGCCGCAAAACAAACAGGAAATTGTAGCAGCAGTTGCAGCAGTTATTGCCGAAGAACTTGGCACAGAAGTTCAGGCACTTAAAGTAGTATCATTTAAAAGAGTTTAATTTTGGAGGTTATTAAAATGAAAAAGTATAAGGTTAATGTTAATGGAACAGATTACGAAATAGCTGTAGAACTTATTGGTGAGGCAGAAGCTAAAACAGCTCCTGCTCAGGAAGCGCCAAAGGCAGCACCTGCACCCGTAGCAAATGGCGAAGGCGAAAAAGTTGAAGCTCCTATGCCGGGCAACATCTTAGACATTAAAGTAGCAGTTGGCGACAGCGTTAAAAAGGGTCAGGTTTTGGTTATTTTAGAAGCTATGAAAATGGAAAATGAAATCATGGCAGGCGTGGACGGAACAGTTACATCAATTGTCGTAACAAAAGGTTCTACTGTAGAAGCAGGAACTACACTTCTTACAATCAAATAATAAACGAGGCGAATTTTTATGAAAAGATTTTTAATTTGTCTTCTCGCATGCCTCCTTGTATTTTCAAGTGTTATGGTGTGTTTTGCAGAAGATGGCGTTATAACAGTTAAAAACACCAAGTATGATGATGCAACAGGTCTTTTAACTTTTTCAATCGCAAATACTACACAGATAAATATTTCAGAGTCAATGATTGCATTCACTTTTGACGAAAATGAAGTTACATTCGAAAACTATATGGGCGGAATTCTCACAGGTGAGATTAAAGCAGGCACAGAAAAAGAAGTAGTTACTGCTGTTAATATTAATAACTTTGATGAAAAAAATCCGCCACAAATCGGTCTTACATTCCAGTACATAGAAGAAGTTGGAAAGATTGACACAACCACTCAGCAGGCTATAAAAGCTCAGGATATTAAAAATATCTTTCCTGAAAGCACAACTCCTATGCAGGCAGTTATTAACTTTTTAAACCAAACAGGCTTTATGGCTTTGGCACAAAACTACAAGCTTATCATTATGCTACTCATTTCATTTGTGCTTATGTACCTTGCTATTGTTAAAAAGTTTGAGCCGTTGCTTCTTCTTCCAATCGCATTTGGTATGATGCTTACAAATCTTCCTGGTGCTGAAATGTTCCACGAAGAATTGTTTGCAGACGGTCATATTCACTGGGAGCTTTTCTCGGCGAGCAATACATTTTCTGTTGGTTTAATCGATATTTTATACCTTGGTGTAAAGCTTGGCATTTATCCTTGCCTTATTTTCCTTGGCGTTGGCGCTATGACAGACTTTGAGCCCTTAATTGCAAATCCAAAGAGTCTTTTATTGGGTGCAGCAGCTCAGCTTGGTATTTTTATAACATTTATCGGTGCAAGCACATTGTTTGGATTTTCTTCTACAGAAGCGGCATCAACAGGTATTATCGGTGGTGCTGACGGTCCGACAGCTATTTTTGTAACATCAAAGCTTGCTCCACATCTTTTAGGACCTATCGCTGTTGCAGCATACTCATATATGGCGCTTGTTCCTGTAATTCAGCCGCCTATTATGAAGGCTCTTACAACAAAAGCAGAAAGACAAATTGTTATGAGACCGCTTAGAAAGGTTTCAAAAACAGAGAAAATTTTATTCCCTGTTGCAGTTACAGTGTTTGTTACACTTTTAGTACCATCTGCAGGTCCTTTGGTAGGATGCTTAATGCTTGGTAACCTTGCAAGAGAATGCGGAGTTGTTGACAGAATTTCAAAAACTGCTCAAAACGAGCTTATGAATATTGTTACAATATTCCTTGGAATTTCTGTTGGCGCTACTGCTACCGCTGATGCATTTTTAAACTTAAAAACCATTCAGATTATCGTTATGGGTGTAGTGGCATTCGGTTTTGGTACTGCAGGCGGTGTACTACTCGCTAAATTTATGAACTTGTTCTTAAAGAACAAAATTAATCCTTTAATCGGTTCTGCGGGCGTTTCTGCCGTTCCTATGGCAGCTCGTGTTTCACAGACTGTTGGTCAGAAGGAAAACCCGAAAAACTTCCTTCTTATGCACGCTATGGGACCAAACGTTGCAGGTGTTATCGGTTCTGCAATCGCAGCAGGCGTGTTAATCGCATTATTCGGTTAAGAAAGGGTGTTTTAAATGGCAAAATTATATATTACTGATACAATCTTACGTGATGCTCACCAATCTCAGGCGGCTACAAGAATGAAGCTTGAAGATATGCTTCCGGCTTGCAAAATACTTGACGATATCGGGTATTGGTCATTAGAGTGCTGGGGTGGCGCTACGTTTGATGCTTGTATGAGATTTTTAAACGAAGACCCATGGGAAAGACTTCGCGAGCTTAAAAAGGCTATGCCTAAAACAAAACTGCAGATGCTTTTCCGCGGTCAGAACATTTTGGGATACAAGCACTATGCTGATGATGTTGTTGAAGCATTTTGCAAAAAGTCAATCGAAAACGGTATTGACGTTGTAAGAATTTTTGATGCTTTAAACGACCCCAGAAACTTAGAATCTGCCGTTAAATTTGTAAAGCATTACGGCGGAATCTGCGAAACTGCAATAAGCTACACAACAAGCCCTGTTCATAACGAGGACTATTTTGTAAAGCTTGCTATGCAGCTTGAAAAAATGGGCGCAGATGTTATCTGTATTAAAGATATGGCAAACCTTCTTTTACCTTACGATGCTTACAGCCTTGTTAAGAAATTAAAAGAAAATGTTTCTGTTCCGATTCATCTACACACTCACAACACAGCAGGCACAGGCGATATGACAAACTTAATGGCAGCGCAAGCCGGTGTTGATATTGTTGACTGCGCACTTTCGCCGCTTGCTAACGGTACTGCACAGCCATCAACTGAGGCAATGGTTGCAACCTTAAAGGGAACTGAAAGGGATACAGGTCTTGACCTTAAGAAATTAAGCGAAGCGGCAGCACATTTCAGAAGTGTTGCTACAAAAATGAAACAAGAAGGAACACTCGACCCTAAAGTGTTAAATGTTGACCCCAACGCGCTTTTATATCAGGTTCCTGGCGGAATGCTTTCAAACCTTATTTCACAGTTAAAGCAGCAAAACGCTGAAGATAAATACTATGAGGTGTTAGCTGAAATCCCAAGAGTAAGAGAAGACTTTGGTTATCCTCCGCTCGTTACACCTACAAGCCAGATTGTAGGAACTCAGGCAGTTTTAAACGTGCTTATGGGCAGATACAAAATGATTTCAAAAGAATCAAAAGGTGTGCTTCGCGGTGAGTATGGTGCGTTACCCGGCAAGGTTAACGAAGAAGTTAGAAAGCTTGCAATCGGTGACGAAACACCTATTACCTGCCGTCCTGCTGATAATATCGAGCCTGAGCTTGAAAAATATCGCAAGGAAACTGAAGGCATTGCAAAATCAGAAGAAGACGTGCTTTCTTATGCACTCTTCCCACAGGTAGCATCAAAATTCTTTGAAACAAGAGATAAAAAGCCAGAAGATGAAGTAAGAACACTTTATGTAAAAGACTTATCATAAGGAATGCTCTGCATTCCTCAAAGTGAAATTATCATTTCACTTTGGTTACAAATTTGTCCGTTCGCACAAAGTCCCCAATGTATATTGGGGACTTTCAAATTTATAGGAATAAAATTCCAGGCACATGTCCTGGAATTTTATGATTTTATACTTTTTAGTAATGCTTTGCAGTAATTTTATTATGGCTTGCAAACGGTGCAAGGGGTAAAGCCCGCTTTGATTGCATCAGATGTTTTTATTGCTCTTGTGTAGTACATATGTCTGCAACTGCTTCTGTGGTACTGGTTGCTTCCTTTCGCTGTGTAAACCATTTTATCTGTTGCTCTTTTTTTATTTATCGTTTGCAAACTATGTATCGGTCGGTTTAGTGATATTTGTGTGTTTGTACTATCGCAACCGATAAAACTTATCATTGTTATCATTAGTAAAAGTAAAACTGTAATTTTTTTCATACCAATCCTCCTTTGATTTAAGTATACCATAATTTTCACATATTAACAAATGGAAAAGTATTCCTTTTTTTTGTCACATAAATACATTTCTGATTGTTGTAAGTGCTGCAAGAATAAGTAATACAATAAGCATAATTTTTAAAAGGCGTTTCATAATTCCCTCCTTATCAAATTATATTAAAAATTTGGGCGATTATTAGTATTTGCCTTGAAAAAATACACAAAATGGTATATACTATACAAAAAGCTATGTTTTACGGAGGAAAAAATATGCTTCTTGCAATAGACGTTGGAAATACAAACACCGTGCTTGGGATTTTTGATGGTGAAAAAGAAATTTCGCATTTTAGAATTACTACAAACATCACAAGAACTTCAGACGAAACGGGTATGCTTTTTTTGCAGTATTTTGCAAGCTGCGGTGTTGATAAAAAGGATATTACAGATGTTATAATAGCATCAGTTGTGCCTCCTGTTATGTATTCGTTAGAACACGCCATTAGAAAATATTTAGGAATAACTCCAATGGTGGTAGGACCGGGAACAAAAACAGGCATTAATATAAAATATGACAACCCAAGAGAAGTAGGAGCTGATAGAATTGTTAATGCCGTTGCAGCATATAACAAATACGGCGGACCTATTATTATAGTTGACTTTGGAACGGCGACCACTTTTTGCGTGGTAAATGAAACAGGGGATTACTTAGGCGGCGTTATCTGTGCGGGAATTAAAGTCTCTATGGACGCTTTGGTTTCTAAAACCTCCAAGCTTCCGAGAGTTGAAATCTTAAAGCCGCAGTCAGTAATAGGAAAAACCACCGTTTCATCAATGCAATCGGGTGCGGTTTACGGCTATGTCGGACAAGTTGAAAATATTATAAGAAAAATCAATGAGGAGCTTGGCGTAAAAACAAAAGTTATTGCAACAGGCGGTCTTGCGGGCATGATTGCAAATGAAACGGATGTTATTGATGTTGTAGAACGCTCACTTACTTTAGAGGGGCTTCGCATTATATATGAAAAAAACAAGTAGGGGAAATTATGATTTTAGAAAAAACCGAGAAAAATTTAAAAGAATATGAAGACTTCATAAAAAACTGTCCTAAAGGGCATTTTGCTCAAACTACTATGTGGGCAAAAATAAAAGACAACTGGATAAATGAAATTGTTGTAAGCTATGATAAAGAGGGAAAAATTAACGGGGCAATGAGCGTGCTTATAAGAAAAGTTCCTATTTTTAAAGCAAGCCTTATGTATAGCCCTCGCGGCCCTGTGTGTGATGTCCACGATAAAAAGGTGCTTAAAACTCTTTTAGATGGTGCAAAAGACTTAGCTAAAAAATATAATGCTTACGTTTTAAAGCTTGACCCTGATATAAAAAATTCCGACGCTGAGTTTTTGGATATTGTAAAAGAGCTTGGCTTTAAAGTAAAGAGCGCAGGCAAAAATTTTGAGGGAATTCAGCCTAAATTTGTGTTCCGTCTTGATGTTAAAGACAAAACCGAAGATGAAATCTTTTCCGCCTTTCACAACAAAACCCGTTATAACGTGAGAGTTGCATTAAAAAATGGAGTAACAACCTCTATTGGAACAAGAGAGGACTTAAAAAGATTTCACGAGATTATGATAGAAACAGGCGCACGTGATGAGTTTGTTATAAGACCCTTAGAATACTTTGAAAAAATGTATGATGTAATGGCACCAAGCGGGAATTTAAGACTTTATTTAGCGCATTACGAGGGCAAAATCATTTCAGGAACTATCGCCATAAAATACGGCGACAAGGTGTGGTATCTTTACGGTGCAAGCTCCAACAGCTACAGAAATGTTATGCCGAATTATCTTTTGCAGTGGGAAATGATTAAATGGGCAATAGAGGAAAAATGCAGAATTTACGATTTCAGAGGGGTATCGGGCGATTTAAGCGAGGATAATCCACTTTACGGACTTTACAGATTTAAAAAAGGTTTTTCAGGCGAATTTACTGAATTTGTAGGCGATATTGACTATACCTTTAAACCGTTTATGAAGCTTATGGTTGAAAAAGGAGAACCGATTTTCAGGAAAGTAAGAAGAAAGGTAATGCTGTTAAAGAAATGATAAAGTATGTTGTTGATAAGGATATATTAAGAGATAATATAAGCATTATAAAATCGCTTGCAGGCTCAACCCCTGTTATTGCGGTTTTAAAGTGTAACGGCTACGGCTTGGGGCTTGTAAACTACGCCAAGTTTTTAATGTATCGCGGGATTGAAATTTTTGCGGTATCAACCTTAGATGAGGCATTAACTTTAAGAAAAGCCGGAATTTTAAATGAAATTATTTTGCTCTCTTCCAATGCAGTTAATGAAGATAATGAAATAATTGTAGAAAACAACATTACTGCAACAGTTGGCTCTTTACTTGCGGCACAGGTTCTTGATGAAGCGGGCAAAAAGCTTGAAAAAACGCCTAAAGCCCATATTGAAATTAATACGGGCATGGGAAGATGCGGCTTTGACTGGGAAAACATTTCCTGGATTAATGATTTAAAAAATAAACAGATAGAGTTTTGCGGTACGTTTACTCATTTTTCAT